>NZ_RCZH01000009.1:0-242500 GCF_006438875.1 Flavobacterium pectinovorum | reverse complement strand
TTCTTCTTTTTTCCTCAGCGTGCTTTTGTGTTAAATGTTATACGTTAAGGGTTAAGCGTCAAGACGCATAACTCATAACTTCTAACTCATAACCTTCTGTGCTAACACTTGAGGCTCTAGAAAGGAGGTGTTCCAGCCGCACCTTCCGGTACGGCTACCTTGTTACGACTTAGCCCTAGTTACCAGTTTTACCCTAGGCAGCTCCTTGCGGTCACCGACTTCAGGCACCCCCAGCTTCCATGGCTTGACGGGCGGTGTGTACAAGGCCCGGGAACGTATTCACCGGATCATGGCTGATATCCGATTACTAGCGATTCCAGCTTCACGGAGTCGAGTTGCAGACTCCGATCCGAACTGTGACCGGTTTTATAGATTCGCTCCTGGTCGCCCAGTGGCTGCTCTCTGTACCGGCCATTGTAGCACGTGTGTAGCCCAAGGCGTAAGGGCCGTGATGATTTGACGTCATCCCCACCTTCCTCACAGTTTGCACTGGCAGTCTTGTTAGAGTTCCCGACATGACTCGCTGGCAACTAACAACAGGGGTTGCGCTCGTTATAGGACTTAACCTGACACCTCACGGCACGAGCTGACGACAACCATGCAGCACCTTGTAAATTGTCTTGCGAAAGTTCTGTTTCCAAAACGGTCAATCTACATTTAAGCCTTGGTAAGGTTCCTCGCGTATCATCGAATTAAACCACATGCTCCACCGCTTGTGCGGGCCCCCGTCAATTCCTTTGAGTTTCATTCTTGCGAACGTACTCCCCAGGTGGGATACTTATCACTTTCGCTTAGCCACTGAGTTTGCACCCAACAGCTAGTATCCATCGTTTACGGCGTGGACTACCAGGGTATCTAATCCTGTTCGCTACCCACGCTTTCGTCCATCAGCGTCAATCCATTAGTAGTAACCTGCCTTCGCAATTGGTATTCCATGTAATCTCTAAGCATTTCACCGCTACACTACATATTCTAGTTACTTCCTAATAATTCAAGTTTAACAGTATCAATGGCCGTTCCACCGTTGAGCGATGGGCTTTCACCACTGACTTATTAAACCGCCTACGGACCCTTTAAACCCAATGATTCCGGATAACGCTTGGATCCTCCGTATTACCGCGGCTGCTGGCACGGAGTTAGCCGATCCTTATTCTTACGATACCGTCAAGCTCCTTCACGAAGGAGTGTTTCTTCTCGTATAAAAGCAGTTTACAATCCATAGGACCGTCATCCTGCACGCGGCATGGCTGGATCAGGCTTGCGCCCATTGTCCAATATTCCTCACTGCTGCCTCCCGTAGGAGTCTGGTCCGTGTCTCAGTACCAGTGTGGGGGATCTCCCTCTCAGGACCCCTACCCATCGTAGCCTTGGTAAGCCGTTACCTTACCAACTAGCTAATGGGACGCATGCTCATCTTTTACCGTTGTGACTTTAATAGTGGCTTCATGCGAAGCTGCTATGCTATGAGGTATTAATCCAAATTTCTCTGGGCTATCCCTCTGTAAAAGGTAGATTGCATACGCGTTACGCACCCGTGCGCCGGTCTCTAGTTCCGAAGAACTATACCCCTCGACTTGCATGTGTTAAGCCTGCCGCTAGCGTTCATCCTGAGCCAGGATCAAACTCTTCATCGTATATTGTYGATCTTAATAAATCAAGATCTCAAAGCGGGTGCAAAAGTAGAAAATTTATTTTCAACTGGCAAGTAAATTTTGAAGTTTTTTTAAGAAAATTTAATTTCCTCTTTTCCTCTCTTTACCAACCAATCTATCAATGAACTTCCGTTGTTTTGCGGGGTGCAAATGTAACATCCAATTTCAAATCTCACAAGCTTTTTGCAATCTTTTTTTGAAAATAAATTTTCGTTTGGATTTCTTTGCTTGTCAGTATTTCAGGGAACGTCTGTCGCTCTTGCGGGTGCAAAAGTAGCGAGTTTGTTTCGTTAAACAATACCTTTTAACCGAGTTTTTTTAATCTTTTTCAAAACTTTTCCTTAACATTCTGATAACAGCAAACTTAGAAGTTTTGCTTTTTTATCAATTTTAAGACTTTTCTTATGCTGATTGTCTTTATCGTAATTTGTCTATTT
The DNA here is from genome assembly GCF_006438875.1 of Flavobacterium pectinovorum. GTDB lineage: Bacteria > Bacteroidota > Bacteroidia > Flavobacteriales > Flavobacteriaceae > Flavobacterium > Flavobacterium pectinovorum_A. The sequence goes on along the minus strand of NZ_RCZH01000009.1, from coordinate 240,411 downwards.
TAAAACCTCCATGTTTTAGGGACTTTTCATCTTTATTACCGCTTTACTGATTACTTTATATTAACTATGAAATACGATTGCCACTAAGACATTAAAGCGTGAAGGCTTCTTCTTTTCTTGATTTTGATGTTTTTTAATCGCGCAAAGTCGCAAAGGCGCCAAGTTTTTACTTTTGGACTGTTTTTTTCTCCTTAAGCCAGATCTTCTTTTGAAAACTGCTGCCCTAGCCCTGATAGAAGTGAAAAAATTATATCCACAAGGTTTTAAAAACCTGTCGGGTGTCGTTGGCGCAGAAAATTACTCTTATCTATTATAATAGAAACTTTTACTTATAAATAGATCCAAAAAAAATAAACCCGACAGATTTTAGAAAACTGTCGGGTTGGGAATGGGATGATTATCCTTATATTATAATTAATCGAAACGAATTGCTTTCACTGGAGAAATTCTGGTTATTATATAGGACGGAATTAGCAAGACTAGAAAACAAACAGTAATCGTCAGCAAATTCAACAATAGAACGTAACCCCAATTTAAATAGACTGGCGCCTGGTTGACATAGTAGTTTTCAGGATTAAGAGCAACTACGCCGAACTGCTGCTGGATTAATAATAGCGAAATACCAATTAGGTTACCCCAAAACAATCCGCGCATGATTAGATAAAAGGCGTTATAAAGGAATATTTTTCGAACTGTCCAGTTGTTTGCTCCCATTGCTTTTAAAATTCCGATCATTTGGGTGCGTTCTAAAATTAGAACTAACAATGCCACTACCATATTTATGGTTGCAACCAGAATCATTACAGCCAGAATAACTATTATATTAAAATCAAAGAGCTGTAACCAATCAAAAATATAACTGTACTTCTCAATTATAGTCTTTGTATCTAATCCCGATGGCGTTTGTTCATAAATTTGATTCCCAACTTTTTTAATATCACGAAAGTCATTTACAAACACTTCAAATGCGCCAATTTGGTCTGGACTCCATTTATTAATTTTTTGAATATGACGAATATCTCCTATTATATAGGTAGCATCAAAATCCTGAAATCCTGAACTAAAAACACCAGAGATTTTGAATCGGCGAATATTGGGCAATTTCCCCTGTTCTTCTTTTACAAAAAAGGTATTAAAACTATCTCCTAATTTTAGATTAAGCCTATCTGCAAGAAATCGGGAGATTATTACTTCTTCATTTAATGTCTGCGAGAAATTAGGCAATTTACCTTCAACAAGATATTCTTTGATATTACTCCAATCGTAATCTGCTCCGACTCCTTTGAAAATAATTCCTTCAAATGCATTTTCGGTTCTGATGATACCAGCCTTACTCGCGATCGCCTGAATATGCTTTACTTCAGGAACTGATTTGAAATTGGGATAGAAATCTTGTTTTTTGGAAATTGGAACCAGCGTTACTTCTGAATTATTATTATCATAATTTGAAATAATCACCTGACCATTGAAAGCTGAAACTTTATCACGTATTTTTTGCTGCAAACCAATTCCGGTAGCAACAGAAACCAGCATCATAATAATACCAATAGCAATTGCTGAAATAGCAATTTTTATTATAGGCGATGAAATACTGCTTTTATGATCTTTTGCAGTAATAAGTCTTTTGGCTATAAAATATTCTAAATTCAAATTGTTGGTTATCTTTTGTTAATTACAATAACGGTATTCATTTCTCCAAATCAAAAATACATTTAAAAAAGTAAAAATGATTTGCTTCTAAAAACAATTACAAAAACTTTAAACCTTATAATGGAAGTCTTTTTTTCATTTCTTCTACTATATTGTATGCGGCCGGGCAAATAGCAACGTTTTTTAAAGTAAGATCAGTAATTTGATTAAACTTTTTTCGATCTGTATGTGGAAATTCTCTGCATGCTTTTGGACGAACATCATAAATCATGCAATAATTTTCATTATCCAAAAAAGTACAAGGAACACTTTTTAAAACATAATCTTTGTCTTCGTCAATTTGAAGATATTGCTCTATGAATTGCTGTGGCTTTTGTCTGAAAGATTTTGAAATTCTTTCGATATCTGCCAAAGTAAACAACGGCCCAGTTGTTTTACAACAATTGGCACACTGCAAACAATCTGTTTTTTTAAATTCGGCATCATGCAAATCCTGCATAACATAATCTAAATTCTTAGGCTGTTTCTTTTTCAGCTTATCAAAATACTTTTTGTTTTCGATATGCTTATCTTTGGCTAACTTATTTAAGTTATTTAAAATCTGTTTCAAGTTTAAAATTTAAAGTTGATCTGCAAAATTAAACAACTTTAAACTTGAAACCTTAAACTTTGAACTAAAATACGATGAAAGATCTATTTGGGAAGGCGATGTTCGACTTTCAAACCAATAATTCACCAGAAAATCTAATTACAGAAACCTCAATTTCTGAAGAAGATGAAATGAGCGTTGATTATTTGTTCCGTTCTTATAACGAAATGCCAAAACTGGAGCAAAAGGCCTTGCAATTAGCCATCGGAAAAACACTAGATGTTGGTTGCGGAGCTGGAAGCCACAGCTTATCTCTACAAAGTGATCGTAATTTAGAGGTAACTTCTATCGATATTTCAGAAAAAGCAATCGAAACCTGCAAACTTCGTGGTGTAAAAAATACGAAAGTTCAAAATATACTTGACTTTGAAGGAGAAAAATTCGACACTGTTATTTTATTGATGAATGGAACCGGTATTTTTGGAAAACTAAAAAACTGTAATATCTATTTATCTAAATTAAAATCACTTTTAAATCCCGGAGGTCAAATTTTAATTGACAGTTCTGATATTATTTATATGTTTGATGAAGATGAGGATGGCGGAAAATGGATTCCATCTAATGATTATTATGGAGAACTTGTTTTTAATATCTCTTATAAAGGAGAAAAAGAAGAGCCTTTTGATTGGTTGTATTTAGATTATAATACGCTGCAAAATGCAGCAATTGCAAACGGACTTAAATGTGAGCTTATTCTGGAAGGTGAACACTATGATTACTTAGCCAAACTTTCAATTTAAAACTAAAATGTCAGTATCATGGAAGAGTTAGATTTAGAAAAACTAAAATATCCAATAGGGAAATTTGAATTTCCTCAGCAATATTCTTCTGAATATATAGCAGAGAAAATTGCAGAAATCGAATCTTTTCCTGAAAAACTTAAAAAAGAAACAATTCATTTGTCTGATGAACAATTAGACACGCCATATCGTCCTGATGGCTGGACTGTTCGACAAGTAATTCATCATTGTGCCGAAAGCCATATGAATTGTTTTATTAGAATAAAATGGGCTTTGACAGAAAATAATCCTGTAATAAAAGCTTATGATGAAGTATTATGGTCTGAATTATATGATAATTTAAATATGCCTATTCAGCCGACATTGAATTTATTAGAGGGTTTACATTTTAGACTGGCCTATATAATGAAGAATTTGTCAGAAGCTGATTTAGAAAAATCATTCATTCATCCTGAAAACAATTCGGAATACAGGATCAAACAAATTATAGCAACTTATGCCTGGCATGGAAACCACCATCTGGCACATATTACTGCTTTAAAAAAATATAAAAACTGGAAATAGACGAAAATTGTTTCTTTTATACAATATACATTCTCTACCAAAAACAAAAAATCTCTTCAATTGAAGAGATTTCTTTATAGTCTTTAAGGAATATTTAAATATTTATGTGTTTGAAGTGAAACTCGCCACTTTGGATTATTCATTACATAATCAACAATCAGCGGTGTCATTTCTTCTTTTTTACTCCATTCCGGTTGAAGGAACAAAATTGCATTATCATTTACGAGTTCTGCTTGTTCTTCTGCAAAAATAAAATCGTGTTTATTATAAATAATCACTTTCAATTCATGCGCATTGTCATAAACAGTTTGAGTTGGTAATTTATTTTTTTTAGGTGAAAGACAAATCCAATCCCAGGTTCCGGTTAATGGATATGCTCCTGATGTTTCTATGTGAACTTTTAAATCTTTATTCTTTAATTCCTGCGTTAAAAATGTCATATCCCAAGTTAATGGTTCTCCTCCTGTAATTACTACAGTATTTGCATAAGTTGAAGCATTCTTCACCATTAAATCGACACTTGTTGGCGGATGTAATTCTGCATTCCAACTTTCTTTCACATCACACCAGTGACAACCAACATCACAGCCTCCAATTCGTATAAAGTATGCAGCTGTTCCTGTATGAAAACCTTCTCCCTGAATCGTATAAAACTCTTCCATCAAAGGCAACATTGCTCCTTTATTAACTTCTAATTGTATTTCTTTTGATAACATTATTTTATTTTAAAGTGCAAAGATAGTCAATTAAATACGGAACAAAAAAAACCGATAGTTCTTTGAACTATCGGTTTTTATATTTAATTAAAAGTCTTTAATTATTTTAAAGCTTTCACAGATTGTGCTGCATAAGCATTTGTAGGGTCTAAAACTAAAGTTTTATTGAAATATTCAATTGCCTTAGCTTTATCAGTATTAGCATAACTTGCTCCAATACTATTATAAGATTCTACAATTTTTTTAACTGTTGCAGGTTTTGCTAATTCCTCAGCACCTTTAGCAGATGTTCTGTTAATATATTCTTGGTAGTTTTTAATGATTAAATCATCTTTTTCCAATAAATTGTTTATTCTACCTTTGTACAAGTAAGCCTCATCATAAGTTGGAGAAGCAACTAACACTCTGTCGAAAGCAGCATCAGCTTTAGCTAAACCAGCAGCATCAATAGCCGTTTTCTCTTTATTTGCATTTGCATAATAAAGTGAAATACCATAATACACATTATCATTCAAATAATTTTTAGATTCTGTATTAGTTGCGCTTAACTCATATAAAGCAGCAGCTTGATTGTACTGTTTTTTAGTAAACAATTCTTTTCCAAAATCCCCAAGATCTTCAACTGCTAAAGGTTCCATAGCAACTGCTTTTTTAATATCAGCCAAACCAGCATCAAAAGCTGCAGCATCAACAACACCATCAGCAGCTGTTCCTTTTTTGATTTTAGCAAATCCTAAATACAAGTAATCTTTTGCAATTACTTTATTCGTTGGAACTTTTACGTAATTCTCTAATGATTTAATTGCTACTTCAACGTTTCCGTTTTCATAAGCTGAATACCCTAAGTATCTGTAAATTCTTGGGTTAACTTTATCTAACTCAATCATTTTATTTGCTTCTGTTTCAAGCGCTTTATAATCTTTTACTAAGATCAAGAAATCAGCATGACGCATTCTTGAATCCATAGAATAATCTGTAAGACTTAAGTATTTCTCATAGCTGGAAATTGCTTTTTGGTAATTTACTTGTTGAGTAGAAGGTTTGTTTCTAGCCCATTTGTAATATGTTTCAGCTAATTCTCTGTAAACAGGACCATAATTTGCATCTAAAGCAATTACTTCATTAAAAGCTTTAATAGCTTCTTCGTAAGATTTAGCTCCTTTTAAAAGAACTCCTAATTGCATTTTAGCTCTTAAAAGTGTTGGATCTGCAGTAAATGCATCACGATATGATTTGTAAGCATCATTTTGATTATTTGCTCCATGATAAGCATCACCAATTGCCAAAAGTGCTGTAGCATTTTGAGGCTCAATTAATAAAGCTCTTTTCAAAATTGCAATAGCATTTGTATAATCAGGGTTTGTAGAATTCATGTAAGCTCTACCAATGTAAATAAACTCATTTACATCTTTACGCTTCATATCTTTTGCCGCTAAATCAAAGTTAGCTTTAGCAGAAGCAGCATTTTTAGCATCAAGATCTAATTGTCCTAATCCAATATAATTTAAGTTTTTCTTATCAGCTGCCTCTAATCCGTTTAAGTAATAAATTTTAGCTGAATCAACAATAGCTTGATTTAAGTAAATATTACCTAAAACAAAATTAGCTTCTCCATCAGAAGGTTTAGCTTTGATGATTGATTTTAATAATGATTTCGCTTTATCAAATTGCTCAGCATCTATTGCTTTCTTAGCCTGATTGATATCTTGCGCTTTTGCTACAGAAGCTGAAGCAACTAAGGCAAGACTAAAAATTTTAAATTTATTCATCTTTATTGTAATTAATTTATTCTTTATCGTTTATAATTTGACTTCTAATTTTAAGTTTTCTTCCTGGTGTTCTAATTGGCATTAATCCAGATTTTAAAACAATACGCTGACCAATATCTCCGGCAATGAATGAAGCAAAGCCCATTCCTAAACCTGAATATCCCTGACAATTTATAATATACAAATCACGTGCCAAAGGGTATTTCCCTAATGTAAGGTCAGTTTGACTCGGATCATAATATTTATCGTCAGTTAAGCCTTTTACGCTTAAAATATTAATTTTTTTAATTATGTCAACCATATTTGGAGAAGGTTGTGAAAGCCAATTTACTCCCACTACTCCAATCATGCCGTTATTCTCAGCAACAAATTTAATAACTTCGTCATTCGTTTTAAAAGAAAAAACACCTGTCGCAGGAATATTTTTTACTTTAGCCAACTCCTTCATATAACGAACCGTACTTGAATTTGGATTATCAAAAACAAGACCTTTAATTTTAGGATCTGCTTTACCTTGCATAAAATCAATTACAGTTTTCAACGCAATTAATGTATCATTATTGCTTTTATTTGAAATTAAAGCAATTGCATCGGTAGCAAATGGAGTAACTCTCGGATTTATTTTACTTTTTTCAAATCTGTTTTTTTCTTCTGTTGTCAAATCTCTGGTGACAACGACTACTTTAGCTTTCTGATTTAATAAATCATTTATTACTTCAGCCTCAGATTTTGGTTTTACAGCAATTTTAGCATCATAATAAGTTCCTTCAAAAACAGCAACCTGATCATCTACAATTGGCTTTACAGTTTCATCAACTGTAATAGCAATAGATCCCTTTAGAATTGTTTCTTTCTCTGATTCATTCTTGCTTTTTTGGTTACATGTGACAAACAAAAAAACAAAAACTATCAAACCGAAAACTCTACTATATTTTAACATATTTACTCTGCGTTTGAATTAATTAATCTCAGAAAACGGATTGCTGAATAAACAATTAGCAAACCACCAAAAGCATATCTGTATTTAGGTTCCATATCTAGCGGAAGCTTTTCCCAAAACATAATCATTAAACCAAGTACAAGATATATTAAAAAAAACAGTATTCCTAAAACAAGAAGAAATCGCTCTTTGAGCGATTTCTTCTGAATATTATTAAGCATATTTCTTAACATTACTCTGCAGATTGAATCGTAATAGGTAGAGAGTAAAGAACCCTAACTTTTTTACCATTTTGCTCTCCGGGAGTCCATTTCGGACATTTTTTAAGAACACGAATTGCTTCTGCTCCTGTACCGTAACCGATATCCCTTAAAACTTTAATGTCGGTTAATGAACCGTCTTTTTCAACTACGAATGTAACGTAAACTTTACCTTTCAAACCTTCTTCTTCAGGAGTCTTGTAATTGTTTCCTACGAATTTGTAGAATTTTTCAATTCCTCCAGGGAAGTCTGGTTTTACTTCGATACCAGCTGTGTTATATACTTGGTTATCTTCTTCTACTACTGCAGCAGTTCCAGTACCTACTGGCTCATCAACAGTTAAAACTGCATCCGGATCTCCTTTAATAGTTTCAGAACCTACCTTTTTGTCTTTAAGTTCCTCAATTTTAGGAGGATCTTCAGTAACTTCATTTGCCTTAGCAACAACCGGCTTCACAAACTTAACCTGATCCACTTTTGGTGGCGGTGGTGGTGGTGGTGGTTCATTTGGCTTAACTTCCTCTTTTTTAGGAGGTAGTTTTACTGTAGCTATCTTAATATCTTTATTCGCATCATCTTCACTAGAATCTGGTAAAAAGCTAGCAATAAGAGGTGCAGCTACAGCAAAGGCAAAAATAACAGAACCAATGATAAGTGCTTTTATCGTTGTTTTACTGTTTGATTTTCTAAGCTCATAGGCACCATATATCTTATTACGTCCTTCGAATACGATATCAAGCCACTGATTTTTTATAATATCTAATTTCATTTTTATTGATTATTAGGATGTTAAAAACAAGATATCTCTTATTTTGGATCTATCAATTTAGTTTCTTCCGGTGAAAACTCAGGAACAATAGCATAAGTCTCAACTCCAGAAATTGCCATCTCATCCAAAATATCAACTAAATTACGATAAGTTGATTTTTTAGTTGGTTTAATAATGACAATAATTCCTTGTTTAGGTTTCCCTTTAGCTGCAGAATATTCTAGAACTGATTTCTTTCTTTTAAGAACTTCTCTACGAATTCCATCTTTACCATATGTAATATCTTTAGGTCCAGCAATAGGAGTCGCCAATAACCCCATATAATAAATTATTTTATTGTTTGCACCTAACATTACCGTCATTGTACGATTCTCATCTACCTTAACTGGTACTTCGTCTATTTTTGGATCTTTATCCGGTAGAGACAAATCCATAGATTGAGGTTTTGACAACGATGTGGTTAACATAAAGAATGTGATCAATAAGAAAGCTAAATCCACCATTGCCGTTAAATCGACTTTAGAATTCTGCTTTTTACTTCTTACTTTACCACCTTTTCCGCCACCACCGTCGCCGGTATTTAATTCAGCCATTTTAGTGTATCTTTTTTAATTAAAAGTCTTTTCCTCTCGTACCTGTAACTAAGTTAAAGGAGTTGATTTTCTGATCTTGTAAAATATCCATAATCTTTTTGATTTGTGGATACTGTTCTTTAGCATCACCTTTTATTGCAATTTGCAATTCTTTGTTATCAAGATCAATTGCAGCTCTTCGTGAAACCAACAACCATTCTTTTAATTGATTATCCAAAGAATCGATTGGAATTCCCGGTTGATTTGCTTTAGCCCTATCAGACGCTTTCAGAGCAATAATCTGCTTTAAATTTGCAACTGGAACACCGAAGTCATCCATTAATGCAAATTTAGTTTTATCATCTTCTGAAAAAGTCACACCGAATTTTGCACCCATACCTTCAAGAGTTCTTTTACGAATCTCTCTTCCTTTGATGTCAAAAAACACTTTGCTTTTCCCGTCATCACCTTTACCTATTGTAATAATTGCCAAATCTGCATCTGGTAATTTACTTTGTACGGTAGAAGAAGGCATATCTACAGGAAGTGCTTCAGGCACCTTAGCAGTAGCGGTCAAAATAAAGAACGTAAGCAAAAGGAACGCAACATCACACATGGCAGTCATATCTGTCGATGTTGACTTTTTTTTCATTTTTATTTTAGCCATTCTCTTTTATTTTTATTTTGATATAATTAATTGTAATTATTAAATATCAAAAATTAATTATTGTTTCAAACTTCCTCTGAATCTTCTGTAAGTATTCACGATTGTAGTACCAGCCTCATCGATAGAGTAAGTTAAATCATCAATTTTAGCAGTAAAGAAGTTATAAGAAACAATAGCTAAAATAGAAGTAGAGATACCTGTTGCAGTGTTGATAAGTGCCTCAGAAATACCTGTTGCAAGAGCAGCTTGGTCAGGAGTTCCAGCAGAAGCTAACGCACCAAACGCTTTAATCATACCTGATACAGTTCCTAATAATCCACCTAAAGTTCCTAATGATACTAAAGTAGAGATAATAGTCATGTTTTTTTCTAACATTGGCATTTCTAATGAAGTTGCCTCTTCGATTTCTTTGTGGATTACTTCTGCAGCTTCTTCACTGTTGAAACCTTCTTTTTTAACATCTTGATATTTAATCAAAGCAGATTTAATTGCATTTGCAACTGAACCTTGTTGTTTGTCACATGAAGCGATAGCAGCCTCGATGTTTCCTTCTTTAATACTAGCTTGTACATTTTTCATAAATGCATCTAAGTTAGCTTTACCAGCAGCTTTACCGATAACGATAAATCTTTCAATAGAAAAAACAACAACCATTAAAAACATACCTAATAATACTGGTACGATGAAACCTCCTTTATATACTTGACCTAATGTATTGATCGGGTGCCCTGTTTCTGGGTTACCACCCTCGAAGTTAGACGCATCTCCCATGATTACTTTCCAAATAAACACCCCAACTAAAATACACGCAACAATAATGATTCCAGTAATCATTCCTCCTCCATTTGAAGTGCTTTCTTTTTTAACTTTAACGTTTGCCATTTTTTTTAATTTTAATAGTTTTAAATAATTTTATTTTTTAGTTATATTTAACTTGTAGAGGAGCAAATTTATACGTTTAGTTTAAATAAAAAAACTTTTTTTAATTTTATTGAAGGAAATTTAACGTCAATTTAAAAAATATCTCATTAAATTGCCCACTTCCTTTTTTAGATAAAACAAAAAACAGGACGATTAATGGGAAAATTACAACGTTTTAGTAAATATTCAAACATTCCTTTGATATCTTCTTAAAAAGTTGCGAAATTATTTTTTGTTTTATTTTAAATCGAAAAAAGCTTTTTCCTACTAAAAAAAACAACCTAAAAATGTTAAAATATAGAGCAATACTCTTATAATCATCTAAATTACAAATAAAAACATGAATAAAAAAGAGAATTTCATTCAAGATATAAACAATGGATATTTATCCAAAGGCGATAGTATTATTTTAGGAGGCGCCATTTTAGACGGTGAACCTGTTGCTGAGGCACACGTGAAAATTCCTCTAAAAACATTAAACCGTCATGGTTTAATCGCAGGCGCAACGGGAACCGGAAAAACAAAGACAATACAAGTTTTTTCTGAACAGCTCTCAAATGCAGGGATCCCGGTTTTAATGATGGACATAAAAGGAGACTTCAGCGGAATTGCCAAAGAAGGAAAAGAGGAAGCGTTTATTACTGAGCGACATGCAAAAATAAATATACCTTATAATGTATCTTCATTTCCGGTTGAACTAATGTCTTTATCTAAGCAAAACGGAGTACGCTTGCGCGCAACGGTTTCGGAATTTGGTCCAGTATTATTCTCCCGAATTTTAGATTTAAATGACACTCAGGCAGGAGTTGTATCTGTAATTTTCAAATATTGTGATGATAACCAAATGCCTTTACTTGATTTAAAAGACATTAAAAAAGTCATTAATTATATTACAGAAGAAGGCAAAGATGAAATTTCAGAGAGTTATGGCAAGATTTCAACTGCAACAACCGGAACTATTCTAAGAAAAATAATTGAACTGGAACAACAAGGCGGTGACCTGTTTTTTGGAGAAACCTCTTTTGAAACCGATGACTTGATGCGTATTGATGAAAACGGAAAAGGATACGTAAATATCATTCGTTTGACAGATATTCAGGATAAACCCAAATTATTCTCGACTTTTATGTTGAGTTTACTAGCCGAAATTTACCAGAAAATGCCCGAAAAAGGAGATGCTGAACAACCTGAATTGGTCATTTTTATTGACGAAGCGCATTTGATTTTTAACGAAGCCAGCAAAGCATTGTTAGAACAAATTGAAACTATTGTAAAATTGATTCGTTCTAAAGGTGTGGGTATTTATTTTGTAACTCAAAATCCAATGGATGTTCCAAGTGGTGTTTTGGCTCAACTAGGATTAAAAATTCAACACGCGCTTAGGGCTTTTACTGCAAATGACAGACAGGCAATAAAAAAGACTGCTGATAATTATCCTACTTCTCCTTATTATAAAACAGACGAATTACTGACTAATTTAGGAATTGGTGAAGCTTTGGTTACAGCTCTGAACGAAAAAGGAATCCCAACACCTCTTGTAGCAACGATGATGCGCGCACCAATGAGCCGAATGGATATCTTGACTGCTGACGAAATCGAAGAGATAAATAACAAATCGAAGCTCGTTAAAAAATATATTGAAGAAATTGATCGTGACAGTGCCTATGAAATGCTAAACAAAAAAATTGCTGATGCAATACAAGCCAGTGCAGAACAGGAAGAACAAGCACCAACGAGATCTTCAAAATCAGAACCCAGCACAGCAAGTGTTGTTGGAAAATCAGTATTGAAAGTCGTAACTAGCGCTACTTTTATCAGAGGAGTTTTTGGAGTATTATCAAAAATGTTCAAGAAATAAAAACAACAATATCAAAAATCAATTACAATATCAATGTCAAATTTTAAATTGATTTTTGATATTGTAATTGACATTGATTTTTATTTTTGCAACAACTCCAGGATCTTATTTTCGATTTCAGGAGTGTTCCAGATGTTTTCTATATTATCCGTTCGTAAAACCTGTTCCATAATTTCGTTTTGGAAATCGCCAATTGCCAAAGCTTCTGTATAAGGACGATCGCTAAAGGTCACACGACTATAAAGCGGAATCCATTTATCAGGGTGTTTGTCAGAGAATGCTTTTTCTATTTTCTTTTGGAGTAAGAATTTTTCATCGGCAGTTTTTGTACTCATTTCCATGAAATTGCGATACGAAAGCTCTGCAATAGCATCGGCATTTGGTTTACGTGAGATTTGGTATTCAGAGAAAATCTTTTTCCAATCGTCTCCATATTTTTCAATCATTTCGTTCAAAACCGTAATATCTTCAAAACCTGCATTCATTCCTTGTCCGTAAAAAGGAACAATAGCATGACAGGCATCTCCAATCAAAGCAATTTTATCCTCATACGTCCACGGGAAACACTTCATTGTTACCAAAGTACTTGTTGGATTCTTAAAGAAATCTTCTGCTAATTTTGGAATCACCTCAATTGAATCCGGAAAGTTTTTCGTAAAGAAATCTTCTACCATTTTACGATCCGTCAATGAAGCAAAAGAATTTTTCCCTTCAAAAGGCATAAACAAAGTACACGTAAAACTTCCGTCTAAATTAGGAAGCGCAATCAACATGTATTCGCCACGTGGCCAGATATGAAATGAATTTTTATCTAATTTATGAGTAGCGTCAGCATTTGCAGGAATGTTTAACTCCTTATATCCCATATTCAAAAATTCCTGCGAATAATTAAACATGCTTTGGCGTTGCATTCTGTGTCTTATTCTCGAAAAAGCACCATCGGCACCAAAAACCATATCGTATTTTTTCTCCTCCCACTCGCCTCTTTCGGTTTCGCCTATATGCAAAGTTGCATCACTCAGCGTCACATCCCAGATTTTTTGGTCAAACAAAAAATCCGCTCCGGCTTCTTCAGCAAGATCAATCATTTTCCGATTCAGGGTTCCTCTTGAAATCGAATAAATCGACTCCCCTTCTTGCCCGTAATTCTGAAAATTGAGCTTATCAACCAAATGAATGGCACGTTTGCCCATCGGAATCGCGATTTCACGAACCGAATCACCAACACCAACGCCATCAAGTGCTTTCCAACCCCGATTAGACATAGCCAGATTAATAGAACGACCCGAAAAATTAATTTTGCGAATATCAGGACTACGATCATAAACATGAACGGTGTGACCTGCTTTTTTAAGATAAATTGCCAATAGTGATCCTACTAATCCAGAACCAACAACAGCAATTTTTAGTGAAGTTTGCATCAAGAAAAATCTAAATATAAGATCGTAAAAATAAGTAATAAATCTACAAGAGCTTAAAAATAAAGGAAATATTTATGATTTATATGTGCATGACCCGTTCATCCCGAAGCCTCGGGAGCGGGTCGTCCCGAAACTTCGGGATCCACTGTATTCCCGATTAACAAAAACTACGGCTAAAAAGCCTTGTTTTTCTAAATCGGGAGATGCCGTTTCTATCCCTCATGCAACACTCGTTTTCATAACAAAATCCTGTTTTTAATGATTTATTAGAAATCCGAAAAAGCGTATTTTCGTTGAAGATATAATCTCGTGAGTCGCATTTTTTGTCATTTCGACGTAAGGAGAAATCACACTAGAAGCTCCGCAAACAAAATCGCCAATCTTTGTAGAATTACGTGTGTGATTTCTCCTTACGTCGAAATGACAATATTGTGCTAAAACTTTGTGTCTTTGTGACTTTGCGGCAAAACTATAACCAAATAAATCCCATGAAAAGCGAACTATTACAATCAAACATCATCTTAGAAAATGAAAAAGTGTTATTACTTCCTATTGAAAACGAAAGAAATATCGAACTCAAAGAAATCATTTTTGACGATGAGATCTGGAAATATATGGGAATGTACGTTCGAAACGATAATGACTTCGAAAACTACATTCAAAGCACCTTAAAACAAAAAGCCGACGGAATTTGTTATCCGTTTTTAATCATTGACAAAGCCAGTAACAAAGTTGCCGGAAGCACCCGTTACGGATATCTAAATCATGCAAGCCAAAAATGCGAAATTGGCTGGACTTGGTACGGAACAACATTTCAGGGAACAGGTTTAAACAAAGCCTGCAAATATGAATTACTAAACTTTGGTTTCGAAAACATACAATTCAAAAGAATACAATTCAGTGCTGATCTTGAAAATAAAAAATCGCAAAGAGCTATTGAAAAGTTGGGCGCAATTAAAGAAGGAATTTTTAGAAACAATTATGTTGATTCTGAAGGAATAAGTAAAGATGACGTTTATTATAGTGTGATTTTCGAAGAATGGGAAGCTACTAAGCGAGACTATTTTGACGAATTTAGCAAAACGAATGACTAGAGTATAACTAAGAAAAAAATAGTATTTTAGCCTTGAGTAATATCATAGCTAATTACTCCAGAAATCATCAATCAATCACAATCACATGAAAAAATTAATCCTTCTATTCGCCATCCTCTTATTGACTTTTGGAGAAATTGCTGCGCAAACAGAAATTAAAATTCCATACGGAAACAATCCGGAAGCCGGACACTACAAGGAAATCAATGGTTTTAAAATGTATTATGAGATTTACGGAACTGGTGAACCTCTGGTTTTACTTCACGGAAATGGAGGTTCTATTAAAGGTCACGCACGTAGAATTGAATATTTCAAACAAACCTTTCAGGTTATAGCTATTGATAGCAGAGGTCATGGAAAATCTATTGACGATTCAAAAAAGCAATTGAATTATGTTCAAATGGCTAATGATGTTAGTGTTTTATTAGATTCACTAAAAATTAAAAACGCTAATGTTTGGGGACAAAGCGATGGGGGAATTCTTGGTCTTTTACTAGCAATTAACCATCCTGATAAAACAGCCAAAGTCGCTACTTTTGGCGCTAATATATTTCCTGGTAAAAAAGCAATCTTTAACGAAATTGATCAAATGGTACTTGATACCTTAAAAGCAACAAAAGACCCTCATACCAAAAATCTCTATACTTTATTAGCTTATCAGCCTAACATTACTGAGAAAGATTTGCAAAAGATAAAATGTCCCGTTTTAATTATGTCGGGCGACAGAGATGCTATAAGATTAGAACATTCGATTAAAATCTTCAATAATATCGAAAACTCTAACTTTTTTGTAATGCCGGGCGCCACTCATTTTGGTGCTTATGAAAAACCAGAGCTTTTTAATTTAGTTTTAATGAGTTTCTTCAAAGATCCGTTTAAGAAAACATCCAGTGTAGAATTATTTACAGGAAAAAAATAAGAGTCAAACAATTATTCAAAAACATAATAATCTCAAAATGAACCTATATTCAGAATATTATGTAAGCGAAAATTGTGAACGGTTTGTCAACAAAATTTGGTGTTTGGATAACAGTATCGGCGAAAGCCTGATCGAAAACAAACTCGTTCTACCTAACGGTTGTTTTAATCTGGCAATCGTTAGCGGAAATGCTATTGAGGTTCATACAAGCAAAAACAAATACACGATGAGCGAAGGATTCTACTTCTGTTCGCAAATGACCAATAAAGTTTTGGTTAATATTCAGCCTAAAACTAAAGTTACAATAATTCAGCTGCATGCGTGGACACTTTCGATGTTTCCAAAATATGATTTGAGCAATTTTTCAGATGCTATTCTCAAAATCGATCCAACCGAATTACCTTTCAAAGCTAAAATTGATTCGGGATTAAACAGTGATATTTCAGAATTACTAAATATCATAAATAATTATTTTGAGGAATTAAGCTTTTCAAATCCAATTAAAAATTCAATCGAAAAAATCTGTGAGATTATAAAACTTCACAACGAAGAAATTACAGTTTCGGAAATCGGGAAAAGTCTAAAGGTTTCGCAAAGATTGTTACAAATTAGATTTAAATCAGCAACCGGACTTACGATTAAAAATTACATTCAAATTCTGAAATTCAGAAAATCAGTTGATCAAATGGTGAATTCAAATTTGGATAAACTCAGTCTGACCGATGTTGCGCTTTATAATAAATATTTTGATCAGTCGCATTTTATAAAAAAGTTTAAAGATGTGACTAAAACAACTCCAAAAACGTTCAATTCAAGTTTGTATTTTCTTTCAAAAAAAAGATAAGATTTCGCATTTGTACAATTTTATGAGTGACGATTAAACTAATATTGCAAAATCATCAATCAATCAAATCAATCACAAAATGAAAATCAATACATCATTTTTCCAATTAAAAACAATTTTAATTGGTATTCTACTCTTCCAATTTCAAATTGGATTATCTCAGGAAGAAAAAAACTCAGAACTATACAAAACTATTATGTCGAGAGATAGTCTTCTTTTTAATATTGGCTTTAATACTTGCGACATTTCTCAGTTTGAAAATCTTTTTAGTGACAACTTTGAATTTTATCATGATAAAGATGGTCCTTCTGACAAAGCTATGTTTTTAGTCAATCTCAAAAAAGGATTGTGCCGTTCAACAGAAACCTATAAAGCCCGAAGATATTTAGTACCAAACAGCACCGAAATTTATCCATTATACAACAAAGGTGTTCTATATGGCGCAATGCAAATGGGAATCCATCAGTTTTATGAAAAATCAATTGGGAAAAATGAATCTTTTGCAGATGCGAAAGAAAAGTTTGGCAGCACTGCACGATTTACACATGTTTGGCTTTTAGAAAACGGTATTTGGAAACTAAGAAGATCTTTTAGCTATGATCATCAAACTGTTAATACCGCAGGAACAAAATCAGACATTTTTGATAATGATCAGGAAATAAAAAAATGGCTGATACAAAATAATATTCCAACTTTAGGAATTGGCGTTATCAATGACGGAAAACTACAGGAAATAAAAGTCTTCGGAGAACTTAAAAAAGGTGTCGCAGCGCCATACAACACCATTTGGAATGTTGCTTCTCTGACAAAACCCGTAACAGCAATCGTAATTTTAAAACTAGTAAGTGCAGGAAAATGGGATCTTGAAGAACCGCTTTACAAATATTGGACAGATCCGGATATTGCAAATGATCCAAATACGAAACTATTAACAACAAGAATTATTCTGAGTCATCAAACTGGTTTCCCAAATTGGAGGTATATGAACGAATCCGGTAAACTTGATTTTAAATTTAAACCCGGAACAAAATATCAATATTCTGGTGAAGGATTAGAATATTTGAGAAAAGCATTAGAAAAAAAATTCCATAAAACATTAGATCAATTAGCAGATGAATTAATTTTTCAACCTCTAAAAATGACAGATACGCAAATGATCTGGAATGATAAAGTAGATCTTTCAAGATACGCCATTGGTTACGACAATAAAGGAAATGCCTACGAGCCAACAAAAAACAAAACCGCAAACGCTGCCGACGATTTATTAACGACAATTAAAGACTACGGAACGTTTTTATGCAGTGTAATGAATAGCGACGGATTGAGCAAAAAAGTTTTTGACGACATGACAGCGCATCAGGTTGAAACTAAGAAAAACAAATACTTTGGTCTTGGATTTGAAATCTATGATTTAGGAAACAATGATTATGCATTATCACACGGCGGAGCGGATAAAGGTGTTCAAACCATCTTTTTATTGCTTCCAAAGACGAAACAAGGTATTGTTATTTTTACCAATGTTGACGATGGTTATAAGGTTTACGAAAAAATAGTTGCTCATTATTTGGGCGAAAATGGTCAAAAAATAATTGATATCGAAACAAAATGAGAAACACAAACAAAATCACAACTATGGCACCTATGATAAATATACTAATCCTTTTTATGTTGTTCTTAAGCAGACAAGTAACAGCACAAACAAATAGTGATGTTCTAAAAATGGATCTTCTAAAAACTGAAATTATCAAAATGGATAGTTTGCTTTTTGATGTTGCATTTAATCAATGTGATGCGGCACTTTTCAAAAAAATAATAGCCGATGATGTCGAATTCTATGATGATCGATCCGGATTGAGCACGTCTAAACCTAATGAAATAAAATCGTTATTGGCTAAATGTGAACGAACTGAAAAATTGACCAGAAAATTAAATTCCTGTACAATTGACAAATTAGGAGATTTTGGCGCCGTACAAATAGGTGAACATACCTTCTATATTGATGGAAAACCGGAAGGAACAGGGAAATTTATTCATATCTGGGAACGAAAAGATAATGATTGGAAATTAAAACGAATTGTGAGTTATGAACACAGACCTATTAAAAAATAGTATTTAAAAAGTGAAATAATTCCATAGTAATTAAGGTATTTGAAAAAAAAGTGATTAAAACTGAAACCAAATAAAACTTTTGTCGTCTATTAAGATTAGAGTCTCATCAAAAAGTATCGCTTTAATTTGTAATTTCGTCTAATAAATTAGATTACAAACGTTTAAAAAAGTTTCAGTCATCAAATCAAAAAACGTTTCATTAACCTTATTACTAATTATCAATCAAAATGAAAAATTCAATCAAACTAATTGCAGTTTGTCTTTTTGTGCAACTGTTTACCATCAATTTATCAGCACAGGACAAGGCAAAACAAATTGACCAATTATTGACCAAATACAATGAGTATGGACAGTTTAACGGATCTGCACTTGTTTCCGAAAATGGAAAAATTATTTTCAAAAAAGGATATGGCTCAGCCAATATGGAATGGGATATTCCGAATCAACCCGACACAAAATTCAGATTAGGATCTGTAAGTAAACAATTTACCTCGCTTCTAATTATTAAACTGGTCGAAGAAGGCAAAATAAAACTTGACGTTCCTATCACCACTTATTTACCGGATTATCCAAAAGCAAATGGTGATAAAATAACGATTCATAATTTACTTACGCATACTTCAGGAATTCCAAATTTTACTTCTTTCCCAAATTTCTATAAAGATCTAAGTAGAAACCCCTATAGTCCGGAAGAATTTGTAAAAACGTTCTCAAATCTGCCATTAGAATTTACACCAGGCGAAAAATTCAGTTACAGTAATTCAGGTTATTTTGTATTGGGATATATTATCGAAAAAATCACAGGAAAATCATACGAACAATATTTACAGGAAATCATTTTTACTCCTCTAAAAATGGTCAATACAGGTTACGATCACAGCGATATTATATTGAAAAACAGAGCTGCCGGTTATGAAAAACATGGTAAAGTTATCGTCAACGCTTCCTATATTGATATGAGTATTCCGTATGCCGCAGGATCTTTATATTCTACTGTAGAAGATTTGTACTTATGGGATCAAGCACTTTATACAACTAAATTGCTTTCACAGCAATCAATGGATTCTATGTTCAAAGCTTATATTCCGATAGGCGGAGGAGAAGAAAGTTATGGATATGGATGGTTTACGAGTGAAGTAAAAATCGGAGCCAAAGATAAGGTGAGAATTATTGAACATGGCGGAGGAATCAATGGGTTTAATACTGTTCTCTCCCGTATTCCTGCTAATAAAAATCTTGTTGTACTGTTAAACAATACAGGCGGAACTGTTTTAGGCGAAATGAATGAGGCAATTAGAGCAATTTTATACAATCAGCCTTTTAATCAGCCCAAAAAATCAATGGCATTTGAATTGCTCGATGTATATACAAATCAAGGATTAGCTACAGGAACTAGTACTTATAAAAAATTAAAAACTGATCCTACTTATGGCATAAAAGAAGAAGATATGAATCAGGTAGGCTATCAATTATTACAATCCGGAAAAAAGAAAGAAGCTATCGAGATTTTTAAAATTAATGTAGATACTTTCCCTAAATCAGGTAATACTTATGATAGTTTAGGTGAAGCTTATTTAGCCGATGGAGATAAAACGCTCGCTATTGCAAATTACAAGAAATCACTGGAACTGAATCCAAAAAACGAAAGCGGAAAAAAAGTTCTTGAAGAACTTACTAAAAAATAATCTTTATAAGATAAGTATTCAAGGACGGTAATCCTAATCTTACTAACTCCGATAGTTCTGGTTTATCACCAAAATTATCGGAGTTTTTTTATGTGAAATCTCATTTTCTGATTCCATATTTATTATAAAAAAACTATTTTAGCACTGCCAAAACAAATCTAAAATTACAACTGTTGCAGCTGTAATTTATACCAATTTATAACCTATGAAAAAATTAAAGAAGCAAACTCTTTTAGTGTTACTAGTATGCATGTTTATTCCTTTTGTTGCTATTTCTCAAACATCTGCACCAAAAGTAGCAATGCCAACACAACAAAATAAAATCATCATTGACAAAATTGTTGATGCAGCACATTACAAAAATTATGTCATAGATTTTTGCCTGACAACCATAAACGAAGCCGCTACAGCAGAAAAATGGAACGATCAAAAAACGCTTGAAACAACAGAAAGCATCAATTATAAAAACTTCAAAGATGCGGTTTATAATATGTTTGCGTTTTATAACGAAATAGACCTGGAAACTTTATTAAAAACATATCAAAAAGACACAGCCTTTCAAACTGCAAATGCAATGACAACTAACGATGCGCTTGCATATAATTTAGAGATATTTGCCAATGATGTTGTTCGTGGGAGATATATTTCTAAGTAAAGGTTCAAAGTTGCAGAGGTTCAGAGGAACAAAGGTTTTTTTTAGGTTCTGAGGTTCTGAGGTTCTGAGGTTCTGAGGTTCTGAGGTTCTGAGGTTCTGAGGTTCTGAGGTTCTGAGGTTCTGAGGTCTTCAAATCTTTGTCAAAGTTTAAACTTTGACAAAGATTAGGTAAGCCGAAACCTTTGTGCTCTTTGCAGTAAAACGCAAACCCTTTGCGAAACTCTGCAAAAAAACTTTGCGTGCTTTGCGGTAAAACCACACAAGCCAAAAACTTGAAACCTGAAACTTGAAACTTCAAAATCCCGAAACAAAAAAACCTACTCCCTTTTCGGCTTAAAAACCAATTTAGTTGATGTTTTTATAATCTCTTCTTTATTCAATTTCATTTTTCTGAATTTTCCGGCATTGTACATTTCCGCCTGATCGCTATAATGTTTACTAAACGGATTTCCGGATTGTCCGGTTGGCAGAATACTCCAACTGTTTTCGATATCTGAGAAATCGACGATTCTTCTTGTTGAAGGTCCACCTTTTACATAATATTTCCCTTCTTTATTAAATCCGAAAAACTGATTGTTTATAACTTCATTTGAACCCGGATCTGCAAAAGGACCAACGTTGAATAATTTACGTAATGCTGCTACTTTCCCTAACGGATGTTCGTGTTCAACTGTATGCACTTTTCCCCAATTCCAATCAGCAACCTGAGTTCCTAATTGTGTCTGAAGTGCCGCTACAGCTTCATGGAAAGATTTTGAAACAATTTCACTTCTGGTTTCTTTTACGTTTTTGGTTTTAATATTATCCCACCAAACTGAGTTTTCA
Source organism: Flavobacterium pectinovorum (assembly GCF_006438875.1). Taxonomy (GTDB): domain Bacteria; phylum Bacteroidota; class Bacteroidia; order Flavobacteriales; family Flavobacteriaceae; genus Flavobacterium; species Flavobacterium pectinovorum_A. The sequence continues at coordinate 218,783 of NZ_RCZH01000009.1, read as the reverse complement.
TTCTCAATTTGTCTCGCAATAATTTGTTTGCCTAAAGAGGTATCCAGAAATAAAGCAAGATTTTCAGAACCCATTTCATCTTCAAAAGTATTTTTTAGATATAAATAAATCCATTTATTGTAAATCGTTGGACCAACATCTTCCAAATTATTGGTTCCTTTCCATGATTTCAAAACTTCGATAGCTTCTTTTTCTTTTGACGAAAGTGAACTACTATTTACATTCGAAATTAAACTCTTAACCACGCCTGGCGCAATTGGAGAAGTATTATCAAAAATCATTTTACTAATCGCTTCTTTATCCCAATCTGATTTTGCATCCATTAAACCGGAAATTCTTTTGGCTCGATCTTCAGGCAAATAATATCCCGGATATAAATAACCATCAATTGCTTCCGGCTGATTGTTTGCCGAATAAACATAACCCCACTTCGGATTTTCAGATGATGGATTCTTTGAGAAATCAAGATATTCCTTAATATCATCTTTACCGCTTGCACCATCCAAAATAAGAAATGAATTCACTCCTTTATCATGTTTATAAAGTGTTCCTGTTGCCCACCAAGCTACATTTCCTTTAGCATCGCCATACATTACATTTAATCCCGGCGCAGCAACCAATTGAACTGCTTTTCTAAAATCGTCTTTGCTTTTAGCATGCGAAAGTCCATAGACGGCATCTAAAATTTGGATAGGTTGTTGCGTGTAAATCCATGACATTGCAATTGGATTTTTCTTGTCCAAACGATCTAAAACATCATTCATAATTGGTCCGTGTCGGCTTGATTTAACCGTCAAAACCACATCCAAAGTATCTTTTACTTTGATTGTCTTTTTTCTGGTTTCATAAGTTGCAAAACCTGTTGGCGTTTGATATTGGTTTGGATCTCCTGCTTTATTTTTTTCCTGATAAAAATCAATATCATCGTTTTCGAACATGGTCAATCCATAAGCATAATTACGATTATGAGCTAGTAACGGATATGGAGTTCCGGCTAAATAACAGCCGTATAATTCAAAATCTGGCGTAACTAAATGTGCTTCGTACCAAGTTGCCGGCTGTGAAAAACCAATATGCGGATCATTTGCAAAAATTACCTTTCCGCTTTTAGTTTTATTGGGTTCCGCAACCCAACTATTACTTCCAACAAATGGAGGAATTGGCGAATTATCCAACAATGCCGCTACAGATTTTGAAATCGTAGTGTATTCTTCCATATTCTCTTTAGAAATCTTAATTCTCGTCGTATTAAATTCACCTTCAATTCCTAAATCTTTCAAATATTCGGCTCCATATTTATCACGGACAAAAGTCAATAAAGGGTCTGTTTTTTGTGCCATTGCAAAACTAAATGACATATATCCAAAAATATTATAAACGTCTTTTATAGTAAATTTTTCCTTTTTTACTCCAACCAAAGTAAACTCGACCGGCGTTGGACCTTCTTCTAAATATTGATTAATTCCATCCAGATAAGCTATTGTCATTTTATAACTCTGACTGTTTTTATCTAATTTGGCAATGGCTTTCGCCGAAGCTTCTTCGATACCAATTCCGGAGAAAAACTTATCATTTTTAAGCGCAACAGATCCAAAAATTTCAGACAATCTTCCGGGTGCAATTCTGCGAAGCAATTCCATTTGCCACAATCTTTCCTGCGCATGAACATAACCCAAAGCCGTCATAGCATCTTTTTCAGAATCAGCATAAATATGGGGCACACCAAAATCATCAAAATATACCGTAGTTTCTTTCTCGAGATTTTTCAACTGAACTTCTCCCTCATATTTGGGTTTCAAATGAAAGATATAGGCACATAAACCTATTCCAAGAACAACAATCAACACCAATAGAACCAGCAGTATTTTTTTAATTTTTCTCATATTTATAAAAACGTATAATGATAAATGATTCTGTAATGATGTAACTTAATGTTTAAATCCTGTAAGGAACACCGCTTTTAAAAGTCTAAATTTATGTATTTAAAATCAATACTATAAATGTCTGTCTATAAAAAAATAGCAATAGTTGTAATTTCTCTCTTTCTTTTTGTGATTTTAGTCAATATTGGTCTCAATTATTGGATAAAAAAACAATTACCAATCATTATACACGAGAAAAACAAAACGGCTTATAATATTAATTACGAAAAAATTGAAGTCTCGCTTTGGTCCAGAGATATCAATGCGCAGACTTTATTGGTTCATCCCAAAAACCAACCAAAAAACACCAAAACAAAAACTGGTATTTACTCCAAAATAGAATCCATCACTATTAAACATTTTAATATTTGGGATCTGGCTTTTCACGATATTATTCAGGCCGAAAGCATTACAATCAACAAAGCCAGAGTGATTTTGTACAAAAAAGACGAAAAGCTTATAAACAATCGCAAAAGCATTCAAACTGAAATCATTGAGCCTTTTCGGAAAATTATTGCCGTCTCCAACATTTACCTCAACGAAGGAAGTGTCGACGTGGTTTCTCTGAAAACCAGTAAACCCATTTTTAGCATCAAAAACATTATCCTGAAACTTGAAGGCATATTAATCACTGATGCTACATTGAAAGAAAAAATTCCGATGCACTTCGAAAAATATTATTTGGTCTGTGATAGTTTGTATTACAAGCCAAATGTGTTTTATCATCTGAATATTGGTAAAATCAGTACAGAAAACAGCTTTTTACGAGTTACGAATTTCTCTTATTTACCCGAATTTACCCGCAAAGAATTTGTTCCAAAACTAGAGAAAGAAAAAGACATTTACACGATAAAACTTGATTCGGCAGATATTGAAAAAATGGATTGGGGTTTTAAAAATGAACGTTTCTTTTTTAAAGCAAATTCAATTGTTGCCCATCATGTTGACGCTAATATTTATCGCAACAAAATGCCGAAAGATGATTTGAGTAAAAAATATCTCTACAATGCATTACTTCGCAAAATTAAATTTCCGCTTCAAATCGATACGATACAAATTCTTAAATCGAAATTGGTTTATGAAGAAGAAATTGATTTTTCGAAAGGTCCCGGCATTTTAAATTTCGACCGTTTTAATATGCAGGTAACAAACATCAAAAGTGGTTTCGGTCTCAAAAAAATGGCCGATGTAAAAATCAAAGTCAATTGTCTGTTCATGAAAACGTCACCTTTAAACGTCAATTGGAATTTTAATGTTCTTGATCAAAAAGACAGCTTTCATATTCAGGGAACGATCTCGAATTTTAATGTCGCGGCAATGGAAAGATTTACAAAACCTTATATAAACACAACCTTCACAGGGAAATTTAATAAATATCATTTTAATTTTTACGGAAATGACGATAGCGCCAAAGGAAATGCAATACTTGATTATGAAGATCTAAAAGTAAAATTATTTAAAAAGAAAGATCGTGAAAAAGAGGCCAAACTAAAAACAGCCGTTGCTAATTTATTGCTGAAAAATGACTCTGGCGATAAAAGCAAAAAAGCTGACGTTGAATTGGATCGCATTCCCGAAAAGTCATTCTACAATTTTCTATGGAGAAGCATCGCAGAGTCTTTAAAAAAGATTTTGATTTAGATTATTTTTTTCGCCACGACCCGAGCGATGGCGAACAGACGAAGCAATTTCACGAATTAGCACGAATTCTTTTTAAACCAATACAACTAAAAATTAGTGTAAATTCGTGAAATTCGTGGCGACCATTTTTCAATCATTTTAAAACATGACACTTATCATGTTTTAGGTAAATTCTTTTTCCAACATTTGCTTTTATTTTAATTAGAAAACAAATGTCAAAAAAACCTTTACACACTTTTCATATTCCCGTTATGGGACTTGCATATACGATTGACAGCCCAATAAGAGTGGCACAATTTGGTATTTCATCTGTGGTTTCTATCGCCGATGATGATTTAATTGAAAAGATGCGTAATTTTTACAGCACCAAATTCAATTTCCCTTACGAAGAGATCAGTCAGAAATTTCAGGATTACAGAGCGGAAAGAATCACATCTTATCTTAATTTAGTTGACAAGATTGTAAAACAAAAATTCGACAATTTTAAAACTGAATTAGCAGAAAGCAAAACTGCTGTTGAAAATTATATTGCGATGTTACCTAATTCGTCAGACATCAAAAAAGGTTTTCAGAATTTGCTTGAAGATGGAATTTCTTTCAAAGAAAATATTCAGAGTTATATCGAATCACATCTTTCTGCCGGTTTAATCGATGTGAATATCATGACCAAACTTGATAAAGATAATTTCGACAAAAACGAACAGCTTCCTATTGAGTTTAATGATGCTCATGCGGCTTTAAGAGGTTTTGCCAATAGTAATCTGGAATCCTCGGTTGTACTTTCTGCAGGAATGAATCCGAGATTGTTTAGTTATTTTGAGAATTTTCCTGATTTCTTTCCAAATCAAAATAATGAACTCAAAAAGAAAATCATCTTAAAAGTAAGCGACTTTAGATCGGCAATGATTCAGGGAAACTTTTTAGCAAAAAAAGGTCTTTGGGTTTCAGAATACAGAATTGAATCCGGACTCAATTGCGGTGGACACGCTTTTGCTACAGACGGACTTTTATTAGGTCCAATTCTGGAAGAATTCAAACAAAAAAGGGATCAGCTTATTCAATCGGCACATGAGCTGATGATAAAAGTATTACAGCAAAAACAACTTCACACTCCTGAAAATCCTTTACCGCTTAAAATTACCGTTCAGGGCGGCGTAGGAACTGCCGAAGAACATGAATTTCTATTAGAAAATTACAAAGTAGATTCTGTAGGTTGGGGATCTCCATTTTTATTGGTTCCCGAAGCAACTTCTGTTGATAAAGCAACCCGCGAATTATTGATAAATGCTACAGAAAAGGATTTATATTTAAGTCACATTTCACCTTTGGGAGTTCCGTTTAATACTTTGAGAGGAACTACAAATGAAATTTTAAAACAAAAAAGAATTGAGCAAAATAAAGCCGGAAGTTCTTGTCCTAAAAAATTCCTTGCTTTAAGCAAAGAATACGATCCACAAGGAATTTGCACAGCTTCGAAAAAATTCCAGGATTTAAAACTCGAAGAACTAGAAATTGTAAAAGATACAATGTCTACTCCGGTTTTCGAAAAGACAAAATTTGCTATTACCGAAAAATCATGTTTATGTGTTGGATTAGCTAATGCCGCATATTTAGAAAATGATATTCAAATAAAAGGACAAGCTCAAGGCGTTGTTATTTGTCCTGGGCCTAATATGGCGTATTTTGACCAAGAAGTTTCCTTGTCTGATATGTTGGGTCATATTTATGGAAATAAATCAATTATAAGAACTGATAACAGGCCAAATGTTTTTGTGAAAGAATTAAAAATGTACGTTGATTATTTTAGAAATGAAATTGATACTATTTCTGGAGATATCACCAATTCTCAACTCAAAAAATGGAATACTTTTAAAGCCAATATTCTCGAAGGAATTGAATATTATCAAACTTTACTTTCTCCATCAAGTTATTTTGCAGCAGATATATATAAGATTAAAAATGACTTTGATTTTTATAAATTAGAATTAGCCGCAATTAAGATTCCGACTTTGGCACTAGTATAAAAATAGAAACCCCGATTCACAATTCTGAATCGGGGTTTTATTATTGTGGCAGATCTTTACTATCTATTCTTTTTTCTTTTTACTTCCGTCAATGATTGCACCTGTTCCAGTACCAACAGCAGCTCCGGCTAAACCACCAATTATGGCTCCTTCACCTTTTTTCTTACTGATAACAGCTCCGGTAACAGCTCCAACTCCGGCGCCAATTACGGCTCCCTTAGCGGTATTACTCCAACCTTTCTTTTTGGTTGTAGTTGTTGTTGCAGTTCCATCAGCTTGTTGATGTACTACTACAACTTTTTGAGATTCCGTTCTCTTTTCTTCTCTTAAATTTGCCATTTCCGTTCTCATCGAATCAATGACTTTTTGTCTATTGATCTCAACTTTCATCGAATCAATGCTAGCTTGTTTTGCCTTATTAATATCTACTTTCCCTTGATTTTGACAAGAAATGACAGATAAAGCAACTAGTAAAATACATAAGCTTTTCATGATTGTAGTTTTAAAAATTTATACACTACAAAGTTAGGGTCGCTTTATCTTGTTGTGGTTACATGATTTCGAAGAAAGGTTACAGAATTAGAATATGTAATGAGTTTGAACGCGGATGAAACGGATTGCTAAAGCAAAACACGGATTTAAACGGATTTTTTTTAATGCTGTTTTGTTTCACGCAGATTTTTACATATTAAAAAAAATCTCGCAAAGTCGCAAAGTCGCAAAGTTTTTTGTTTCACGCAGATTTAGCAGATCGAGCAGATTTTTTTTAATCTTTTTAATCCTGATAATCTGTGGCTTTAAAATAAAAAAACTTGCGACTCTGCTACTTTGCGAGATTAATTCGCTTTTACTTTCCTAAAATTCCATATTTTAATATCTGACCGAAATCATACATATCTTCATAAGAACAATAAAGAGGAACTGGCGCCAGACGAATAACATTAGGTTCTCTCCAATCTGTAATTACTCCGTTTTTCATTAAATAATCAAATAAGCTTCTTCCTTCTCCATGTAAAAAAACAGATAATTGAGACGCTCTTTCACTAGGGTTTGATGGTGTGATTATTTCGAAATTTCCTTTTACTTCTTTATCGATTTCATGCAAGATGAATTCTAAATAAGCTGTGATTTTATCTCTTTTAGCAATTAAAGCATCCATACCAACTTCTGCGAACATTTCTACTGAAGCCAAATACGGCGCTAAAGAAAGTACTGGTAAATTACTAATTTGCCAACCATCTGCTCCGTGAACCGGATCAAAAGTTGGTTCCATTTTAAAACGGCGTTCTTTATTATGTCCCCACCAACCTGCAAATCGAGGTAAATCAGGATTATTATGGTGTTTTTCATGAACGAAACAACCGGAAGCATTTCCCGGCCCGGAATTCATGTATTTATAACTGCACCACGCAGCAAAATCTACATTCCAATCATGTAATTGCAGTTTGATATTTCCGGCAGCGTGTGCTAAATCCCAACCTACTTTTGCACCTTGTTTTTGACCTGCTTCAGTAATTGTTTTAATGTCGAAAACTTGTCCGGTATAATAGTTTACACCTCCAATTAAAACCAAAGCCAATTCATCGCCAACTTCTTCAATTTTTGCCAAAACATCTTCGAGACGAATATTATGTTCTCCCTCACGGCGCTTGATTTCTACAATCGCATCTTCTGTTTTATAACCGTGAAAATGAACCTGACTCTGAAACATATATTGATCTGATGGAAATGCTTTTTCTTCGCAGATAATTTTATAACGTTTCCCTTTTGGCTGATAAAAAGAAACCATCAACAAATGAAGATTCACCGTCAAAGTATTCATTACCGTAACTTCTGATGGCAAAGCACCAACTACTTTGCTTAATGGCTCAGCAAATCTTTCCTGATAATCCCACCACGGTTTGTTGGCGTAAAAATGTCCTTCAACAGCAAGATCTGCCCAATCGTTCATTACTTCATCAATATACGCTTTGGTACGTTTTGGTTGTAATCCTAAAGAGTTTCCTGTAAAATAAATAACCCGTTTGTCATTTACTTTCGGAAAAATAAATTGATCCTGATAGTGATTTAATGTGTCTTGCGAATCAAGTTCTCGTGCGAATTCGCGTGTATTTTGAAAAGTCATCTGTTTTGTTTTGAGCCGTAAAAATAAGAAATAGTTTTTTTGTTTCAGGTTTCAGGTTTCAAGTTTAACGTTCTGCAAACCTGAAACCTGAAACAAAAAAACATGAAACCAATTTTAAATAAAAAAACCCATCATTTCTGACAGGTTTTATATTTTATTTGAACTATCTAATTAGATAATTAACATTGCATCTCCGTAAGAATAGAATTTGTATCCTTCTTTGATTGCTTCTTCGTATGCTCTTTTCATTAAATCATGTCCACAAAAAGCAGAAATCATCATTAATAATGTTGATTTTGGTGTGTGAAAATTTGTAATCATACAGTTTGCAATACTAAAATCGTGAGGAGGGAAAATGAATTTATTTGTCCATCCTTCAAAAGGGTTTAAAGTATTTTGAGAAGAAACTGAACTTTCAATGGCACGCATAGAAGTTGTTCCAACAGCACAGATACGTTTTTTAGCAATTTTAGCTGCATTTACGATATCGCAAGCTTCTTGTTTGATAATCAATTCTTCTGAATCCATTTTGTGTTTAGATAAATCTTCAACCTCAACCGGATTAAAAGTTCCTAAACCAACGTGTAATGTTACTTCAGCAAAATTAATTCCTTTGATTTCTAATTTTTTCAAAAGGTGTTTTGAGAAGTGTAAACCTGCAGTTGGTGCAGCTACCGCTCCTTCTTCTTTTGCATAAATAGTTTGGTATCTTTCAGCATCTTCTGCAGTTACTTCTCTATTGATGTATTTAGGAATTGGAGTTTCTCCAAGTTCTGTTAGTTTATTTCTGAATTCTTCATAAGAACCGTCATATAAAAAACGTAAAGTTCTACCACGAGAAGTTGTGTTGTCGATTACCTCAGCAACTAATGAATCGTCGTCACCAAAATAAAGTTTGTTACCAATTCTGATTTTACGAGCCGGATCAACTAAAACGTCCCAAAGACGCTGCTCTGAATTTAATTCTCTTAATAAGAAAACTTCAATTCTTGCTCCTGTTTTTTCTTTGTTTCCGTACAAACGAGCAGGGAAAACTTTAGTATTATTTAGAATTAAAACATCACCGTCATCAAAATAGTTGATAACATCTTTGAACATTTTGTGCTCTATAGTTTGTTTTTGACGATCGATTACCATTAAACGAGATTCGTCTCTGTTTTCTGCTGGAAATTCCGCTAAAAGTTCTTTCGGTAAATTAAATTGAAAATGTGATAATTTCATTTGAGAAAGTTATGAGTTATAGATTTTCAATCAGGATTATTTGAAGACCTGATTTTTAATCGTGTGCAAATATACGACTGTGAGATAGGCGTTGTCAAGTGTTTTGGTGTTTATTTTTAAAAGTCGTTGATTCAGTGGAGTTTTAACAACATAAAAAAACGTTTTTTTACCATATAAGTAATAATAAGTTCATTTAATTGGATTCTTTAATTTGGCGAAAGCCGAAAACAAAATATAAAAAAACCTCCAGTTAAAACTGGAGGCTATTCAAATTATGTTCAATTATTTTAAATGAACTTATATTACTTATATGGTTTATTATTATAACTCAGAAATTTGAAAATCTAAAGCTTTTAAATCATTCCAGAAATCAGGATATGATTTAGAAACTACTTCAGCATTTTCGATAATAATTGGTACTTTTAACGCTAAAGGAGCAAATGCCATTGCCATACGGTGATCATTGTAAGTCGCAATTTTTACATTATGATTGATATTTTCTGAAGCTACTAAAGTCAAACTATCATTGGTTACTGAAATATTAGCTCCTAATTTTGTTAACTCAATTCTAAGTGCTTCAAGTCTGTCTGTTTCTTTAATTTTCAGTGTATGAAGACCCGTTAAATGACAGCCAATTCCTAATCCTAAACAGGTTACAACAATAGTCTGCGCAATATCCGGTGTATTATTTAGTTCAAAATTTACGGTTTCAAATTTAAAATTCTCTTGTTTCACCAAGGTCATTTTATTGTCCTGAAAAGTAGTTTGAACTCCTAATTTCTCATAAAGCGATACCAATTCTGAGTCACCTTGTAAACTATTTTCTTTGTAACTGCTCAAAGTTATTGAAGCTGTATCTGCTAAAGCCACTAAACTAAAGAAATAAGAAGCCGAACTCCAATCTGATTCTACAACCATTTCTTTGGATACAACTTCGTTTTTTGGATATACTTTGATTACGTTTCCTTCAAAACTGGTTTGAATGTCTAAATCTTTCAGCAAAGCTAATGTCATTTTGATATATGGAATCGAAGTAATTTCTCCTTCTAATGTCAATTCTAAACCGTTCTCTAATTTTGAAGCTACTAATAAAAGTGCCGAAATATACTGGCTGCTTACATTTGCTGCCAAAGTTACTTTTGAAGCTGTAACTTTTTTTCCTTTGATTCTAATTGGCGGATAACCTTCTTCTTTTTCGTAAGAGATCTCTACTCCCAATTGTCCCAAAGCTTCTACTAAAATCTTTATCGGACGTTCCTGCATTCTGCTTGAACCTGTCATCACGACTTCGCGACCATCATTTACCGCAAAATAAGCGGTTAAGAAACGCATTGCTGTTCCTGCATGATGAATGTCTACAATTTCATCAGTTCCTATTAAGGCTTTTTGCATTACTTCACTATCATCAGAATTTGAAGTATTTGCAAGTGTAATATTTGGAAACAATGCTTTCAACAATAATAAACGATTTGTCTCGCTTTTTGATCCTGTTACTGCAATTTGTCCTTGTAAGTTATATTGAGTTGTTTGAAGTAGTAAATTCATTTTTTTTATTGTAAATTGTAGATTATGAATTATGAATGATTAGAAACGTAATTCGCCCCGCAATTTACCACTCCCCATTCATAATTCAAAATTCAAAACTCATAATTCAAAACTTATGAGTGATATTTCACAATTATTTTAATTTATCGTTGTTTTTATGGCGATCTTTATCTCTAATTGATTTTAAATTCATTTTTTTGTCAAAAGCGGCTTGTAAATCGATTCCGGTTTGATTGGCAAGACATAAAACTACAAAAACAACATCGGCTAATTCTTCGCCTAAATCTTTATTTTTATCACTTTCTTTTTCAGATTGTTCTCCATACCTGCGGGCAATAATTCGGGCAACTTCGCCAACTTCTTCCGTAAGTTGTGCCATATTGGTTAACTCGTTAAAATAGCGAACACCGTGTTCTTTTATCCAGGTATCTACATCAAGCTGTGCATTTTTCAAATCCATGATTATATTTTTTTAAGAATAATTTTTTCGTTTTGACTCGCAATCATTTTCTGAAAAAGTTCTTTCAATCCTTTGTACGCGTCAGCTGCAAAAATACTACTGTTAATTTCTTTTGTACTCAAAATTTGAATTTTATTTCCCTCACTTGAAATATTTAATGAGAATACAATTTCTTTACTTTCTGAAGAAATACGTATCGAAGCCGGTAAAGATTCTATGATATATCCTTCAGGAATTTCCAGATTTATTCCAAATCTTTCCACCGTTGGATATCCAAAATAAACTGCCATTTGTCTATTTTCCTGATTGAAGGGATTTTTGGTTCTGGTGAAAAACAATAAAGGATTGATAAATATTTTACCTCCTATAATTTCAGACTGATTATCTGATGCAAATGTGAAAGTTTCTAAAACCGGACCTGATAAATTGGTCTTTTTATTTTCGATGGTATAGTTTGAAATTTTTGAACCTCCTAACTGTTCTTCAAATTTTTCAAGATAGTTTTCTTCGTTTTTATCAGCATTATGAATTCTAAAATTATAGGCTTCATAATCTGTCCTTTGAATCCTTCCTTTTCCTTCCATTTTTCCATTAGCCTCTATCTTAACCATCAAATTAGACATTTCCCGGGATGCTGTGACAGGTTCTAAATTAATTTCTTGGGAAGCCCCGTCTTTCTTAATTAATCTTCCTTTCCAGTTTAAAACATTTAACGGTAAAATATTAGTCGCTGTAAATTTATGAGTTGCGTCCAGAAGTATTTGTTTTCCGTCGATTTCGGCAGCGGCAATCACATAATTAAATCCAGCTCGTGTGGGATAAACCGGAACTCCATTTTCGATTGTACTTACTAAAACCGGATTTGCATCTATGCCGGCTATTTTAAGCATATTGATCAGGATAAAATTGATTTCGGCTACATTTCCTGTTTGATCTTTATAGGCTTTTATAACTCCTTTATCAGTATAACATCCTCTGGTTTCGTCCCAATTCATTTTATTTTGAACGAACTTAAAAATGATATCTAATCTATCTGCCGGGGCTTCAACATTAGCCAATAATCGTTTTACATCTTCCAGTAAAAAAGTCCTTTCATTAAGTTCTTTTCCAAATCTTTCATCTTTAAAGATTGTTGTCGCGACACCTTCCCATGTAACTGTATAATCTTTATCCGGTTGATCGACATATCTGATTCTTTCCAATTCATGCTGAATAGATCCTCTGTAATTATCCGGATTATTAACATAAGGCTCATCGGTCAACGCCGGAATATCTTTTCCGGAAAAAATTGCATTAATTTGTCGGTACGAAAGTCTGCTGGTTTGATTGTGTTCGTTTTCAAAACTTTGACCTGCATTAATCAATTTTGAATCGGTATCGATTGTTTGTCGTCCTATCAAAATTGGTTTATAAATATACATTTCCGGGATTTCCGTTTTATACTCGAAATAATTTACGGGAATATCATACTGAATTTGAAAATCCGGAAGCTTAACAATATTCTCGGATCTAAGAACATATTTGTATTCTATTATTGAGCCTTCTTTTACGTTTGGCAGCGTAATTATTTTTTCACTCCAATATTTATTTATGTTTTTTGTAAAAATCCCTTGATTATCCAGTTTTGTTTTTACGATTTTTCCATTTTCCAAATTATAAGTTACTGCATCTGAAAAATCTAGTCTGTCTTCGTTTAGATTTTCATACCCAATATAAAACCGCACTTTTTGATTGGCCCAGCTTAGTCCTTCTTTTTTGTAAATTTTGATTCTAAATTCATAAACATTGTTTGCAGAGAATCCATTGTCTTTGTTATAAGTCAAAAAAGTTTTTCCTTTCTTAAACAAGATTGTTGCGGGAGCAGTGGTGTCTTTTGGATTTAATTTTTCCTGTAATTCAGCAATAGTTACTTTTCCTAATTCATGATTTTGCGCATTGCTTTTAGAAACACTAAAAATTGAAAATAAAAAAACTAATACTATACTTTGGAATTTCATATTATATTCTCTTTAAAACTATCTTTTCTGTTTCTTTCGCAATCATTCCTTTGTAATATTCTTTTAGCATTTCATACTTTTCAGTAGAAACAATCGCTTCATTAATTTGATGAGCAATACTTAATTGTAATGCATTACCATTGGCAGCAATATTAAACTTAAAACTTCCCAGATTATCTTCCATATTAAGAATTGCCGGTGCAGGTAAAGTCTCAACAACAAAACCCTCAGGAATTTGAATTGTTATATTGTATTTATCCAAAAATGGATAACCAAAATCTACCGGATATTCACGAACTTCCTGCTTAAAGGGATTTTTATCTTCTAATAAAAACAACATTGGAGTAATGTAAATTTTCTCACCTATTACTTCTGATAAATTTGTCCCGGCAAATGAAAAGGTTTCAAGAATTGGTAATAAAAGTTCTTTTTCACTAGTTCTTTTATAATCACTTATTTCGATTTTATTGTTTTCATTTTCTAATTTTTCCAGATAAACATCTTCTTTTTCTTCATCTACAATATTCCTAAATTCTAATGCAGTGTACTCTGAATATTGTCTTCTTATTTTTCCCAGAACTTCTCCTTTTTGATCGATATCATAGCACATCGTCACCAAATCGCTTGACATTTTTTTAGGTACTAGATCAACTTCATCAGATGTACCATCTTTTCGTATTAGTCTTCCAGTCCAGTTTAAATCTCTTAAGGGTAAAATACCAATCGTAGAGAATTTATCTGTTGCATCTAATAGAACATTTCCAGTTGGGGTTTCGACAGAAGTAATTACATAATTGAAAGCATTTATAGTTGGAAAAAAAGGAATTCCGTTAGAACGTGTACTTATTAATACGGGATTTGCTTTAAGGTCAGCATAACGTAACATAGCAGTAAGCATTAAGTTAATATCCGCACAGTTTCCTGTTTTTTCTTTATAAGCCTTTCTAACTCCCTTGTCGCATTCATATCCTACGTAGTTATTCCATTTTACTGTTGATTTTACATAATCAAAAATTGCTTTAATTTTCTCATCAGGATTAACCTTTGCTTTTAAAAGTAAATTTAAATCATCTTCAAAGTAACCTGTTTTATTTAATTCTGGTCCGAAGTCTTCAAATTGATAGATCGTTTTTACAACAGTTGGCCAATCTGTAGAAAAGGAATGAGAAAACTGACCAGGAACCTGAATAGATTCTATTTCATGAGAAATTCCGGATCGGTAATTATCTACATTACTAACAAAATCCTCGTCTTTCATAGCCGTCAGATTCTGAACAACATAAATCGTTTCCCTTGCCATATAGCCATAAGTATTAGCTATTTGGTTGGTTACTTTTGGAGCATAAAAACCCTTAACATTTTTTTTAAATGAAACAGCATCCGGAATTATCGTTCTAAACTCTGAATAATTAACTGGAATATCTTCTTGAAAGTTCCAATCCTCAATATATAAACCTCCTTGCTTCCTTACCTTATATTCTAATATAGATCCTTCCTTAACATCAGGAAACGTTATCTTTTTTATCCAGTAACGTTTATTGGTTTTATCGATAAATGCTCCTTCTTCTTTTAGTTTAGATTTTACCATTTTACCATTTATCAGATTATAAGTATAAACATCTGTTATACTTAAATTGCTTGATTTTCCGGCTGGAAAAGTCACCTGAACATCAGACCATTCATATCCTTCTTTTTTGTAAATTTTTATGCGTCTTTGGAAGATACTTTCAGAAGAACCATCACTGCCTATTTTGACTATTCCTTTACTAAATAAAATAGTAGCGACTGCAGAAGAATCGGCTGGATTTAACTTTTGTTCAAGATCAGCAATGGTAACTTTTCCTAATTCAGAATTTTGAGCTTTCGTTGTAATGTTAAAAAATAGAAAAACAAGTATTACCAGAATTTTAAGCTTCATATTAGATTCTCTTTAAAACTATTTTCTCTGTTTCTTTGGCAATCATTCCTTTGTAATATTCTTTTAGCATTTCATATTTTTCAGCAGAAACGATGGCTTCATTTATTTGATGTGCAATACTTAATTGCAATAAATTACCATTGGCAGCAATATTAAACTTAAAGCTTCCCAAATTATCTTCCATATTAATGGCTGCTGAAGCGGGCAAAGTTTCAACAACAAAACCTTCAGGAATTTGAATTGTAATTTTATATTTGTCTAAAAACGGATAGCTAAAATCAACTGGATACTCGCGAACTTCCTGCTTAAACGGATTTCCTTCATCGGTAAAAAACAACATAGGATTTACATATATTTTACCCCCAATTACTTCTGTTAAATTATTTCCTGTAAAAGAGTATGTTTCTATAGTTGGCAAAAAAATGTCTTTTTCATTTGTTCTGGTATACTCACTAATTTCAATTTTATTATTTAGATTTTCAAGCTTCTCCAGATATTCTTCTTCTTTTACACCATCAATATTATCTCTGGTCACCATAGCATTATAATCTGTACCTTGTCTTCTGGTTTTTCCTGTAATTTTACCTTCAGCATCAATACTATAATTCATAAAAACGGTATCTTCTGATGTTTTACCTGGCATTAAATTAATTTCCTCAGATGTTCCGTCTTTTCTAATCAGCCTTCCTGACCAGTTTAAAACTCTTAAAGGCAAAATATTTGGAGCAGAAAATTTCTCAGTAGCATCAATCAAAATATTTCCATTTGGCGTTTCAACAGCTGCAATAACATAATTAAAAGCTGTTCTGTTAGGAAATAAAGCAATTCCGTTTGAACGCGTACTTACCAAAACAGGATTTGCTGTTAAACCGGAATAACGCAACATGGCTGTAAGCATTAAATTGATATCTGCTATATTTCCAGTTTTTTCCTTGTATGCTTTTTTTACCCCGCTATCACAGGCATAGCTCATATATCCATTCCATTTTACATTGGCTTTTACAAAACTTAAAATTACCGCTATTTTTTCTTCGGGTGTGTTTTTTCCTGCCAGAAGTATTTTTAAGTCATCTTCAAAATAACCTGTTTTATTCAATTCAGGTCCAAAATCCTCGTATTCATAGATTCTTTTTGTAACCGAATTCCAATCAGTTGAGAAGTTTTCAATTGCCGAATTTGGAAATTTTACCGAAGACAATTCATATTCAATACTTGAAATATAATTATCAATATTATTTACAAAAGCTTCTTCTTTCATTGCCGGAAAATCTATCGCTTTGTAAGTTGTTTGATTCTCTACATAATCTACTTTATCTGTTGAAAAAGTAGTGCTTGAAACGCGCCCTTCAGATCTTTCCTTACTTGTTAAAAGTATTGACTTAGGATTTTTTTGCGCAATACTTTTAGGAAAAATATATCCTTTTTGTCTTAAATTAAAAGTATAATAATCAGGTATAAAAGTTGAAAATTCAGAATAATTTACAGGAATATTAGTCTGAAAATCCCAAGCTCTAATAATACTAGGTCGCGGACATTTAATCGTATATCTAAATTCTATTACAGATCCTTCTTT
This sequence comes from Flavobacterium pectinovorum, assembly GCF_006438875.1. Lineage (GTDB taxonomy): Bacteria > Bacteroidota > Bacteroidia > Flavobacteriales > Flavobacteriaceae > Flavobacterium > Flavobacterium pectinovorum_A. Next base: position 202,357 of record NZ_RCZH01000009.1, on the reverse strand, counting down.
AACATTGGGCATTGTAATCTTTTTTTGCCCTCTGTATTTGTTTATAACTTCATCAAATGTTCCATCACTTTTAATTTTTGTTTTTTCAATTTTACCATCAACTAAATTATAAGTAACAGCATCCGTAAAGAATACACGCTCTTTTAAATCATATGAATTATAATACCAAACTTTTTGAGTAGCCCAATCGTAGCCCTCTTTTTTATAAATCTTAATTCTGGTTTCAACATCTGTTAAGGCAACAAATCCTTCACTGGGATCATATTCAATTCTTACTTTGCCTTTTTTATATAATATTGCAGCAACCGCAGACGAATCTTTTGGATGCACTTTTTGTTCCAGTTCAGCAACGGACACTTTTCCTAATTGAAAAGTTTGTGCATTGCTTTTTGAAACACCAAAAATTGAAAATAAAAAAATTGCTGCTAAAATTTGGACTTTCATGTTATATTCTCTTTAAAACTATTTTATCCGTTTCTTTTGCAATCATTCCTTTGTAATATTCTTTTAGCATTTCATACTGTTCAACAGAAACGATCGCCTCATTAATTTGATGTTGAATACTTATTTGCAATACGTTTCCGTTAGCCATAATATTAAATTTAAAACTTCCTAAATTATCCTGCATATTATAAACAACAGGTTGTGGCAATACTTCAGCTGTAAAGCCTTCGGGAATTTGTAATGTAATATTGTATTTATCAACAAATGGGAATCCAAAATCTACCGGATATTCTCTAATATCTTGTTTGAAAGGATTTTTCTCATTTGCAAAAAACAACATTGGACGAACATATATTTTCCCTCCAATTACTTCCGTTAAATTATTTCCTGTAAAAGAGTATGTCTCTATAGTTGGCAACAAAATCTCTTTTTCATTTGTTCTCGTATAATCACTTATTTCTATTTTATCATTTTTATTCTCCAGTTTTTCTAAATACTCCTCTTCCTTTACAGCATCAATATTACCTCTGGTTATCATCGCATTATAATCAGTACATTGTCTTCTAACCTTACCGGTAACTTTTCCTTCGCTATCAAGATTATAAGTCATGAAAACAGTGTCACCAGAAGCTTTTTTAGGCATCAAATCAACCTCTTCAGAAGTTCCGTCTTTACGAATTAATCTTCCATACCAGTTTAATACTCTAAAAGGCAGAATATTTGGTGTTGAAAATTTGGCAGATGCATCTAATAAAACATTCCCATTTGGAGTTTCAACTGCAGCAATTACATAATTAAAAGCAGTTCTATTTGGAGAAATTGCAATTCCGTTAGAACGAGTACTTACCAAAACCGGATTTGCCGTCAAACCTGCATAACGCAACATTGCCGTTAGCATTAAATTGATATCCGCAATATTTCCTGTTTTTTCCTTGTACGCTTTTTTAACACCATTATCACAGCTATACCCGTAATAATCATTCCACTTCACAGTAGTTTTTACGTAATTTAAAATAGCGAGTATTTTTTCATCACTCGTGTTTTTATCTACTAATATTTTTTTCAAATCCTCTTCAAAATAACCCGTCTTATTCAATTCAGGACCAAAATCATCGTATTCATAAATTGTTTTCACAACTGAATTCCAATCTGTCGAAAATGATTTTGTTGGACTATTAGGCCACTTTATCATCGCTAATTCATGCTGAACACTTGAAGTATAATTATCAATATTATTCACAAAATCTTCATCCTTCATAGCCGGAAAATCAATTGCCGTATAAGTTGTCTGATTTTCTAAATAATCAAATTTTTCAGTAGAAATATCCGTTCTGGCAGCCGTAAATCCACCACCACCAGATCTTTCTTTAACCGTGAAAAGTATTGATCTGTTCTTTCTTTCAGCAGTTACTTTAGGAAAAATATATCCTTTTTGTCTGGGATTAAAAACATAATATTCAGGAATATAAGTTTTAAATTCCGAGTAATTTACAGGAATACTAGTCTGAAAATCCCATTCACGAATCACTCCGTCACGAGGACTTCTAATAATGTAGCTAAATTCTATAACGGAACCTTCTTTAACATTAGGCATTGTTATTTTTTTTACTGCTCTGTATTTACTAATAACTTCATTAAAAATTCCGTTACTGGCAAGTTTAGTTTTTTCAATTTTGCCATTTACTAAATTATATGTTACCGCATCCGAGAAATCAACTTTCTCCTTAGTGCCGTCAGAGTTTTGATACCAAACGCTTTGATTGGCCCAATCATAACCTTCTTTTTTATAAATTTTAATCCTGGTTTCTACTTCTGTCAAACTGATAAAACCATCATTTTGATCGTATTCAATTCTGGATTTACCTTTTTTATATAATACTGCAGCAACCGCAGAAGAATCTTTAGGATGCACTTTTTGCTCCAATTCTGCGATGGACACTTTTCCTAATTTAAATTCCTGTGCCGTTACTTTTGAGATAAACAACAAAAGGATTGAAAGACTAAAAAGTTTAATAAATTTCATTTGATTAGTTCTTGGTTAAAATAATTTTGGCATTATCGTTTCTTGACACTTGCTCCATAAAAAGGCGATATTCATCATATTCTTTATTTGAATATTTCCCCTTATTTAAAAACATAGAGCGTTTGTAAGTCAGTTTATTGTTTTCTTTTTTGATGATTTCGGTTTTGTATTCTCCGAATTTCCCTTTTAATTCAAAGTTTGAAGGCAAAAATTCAATGGTAAAACCTAATGGAAGATTAATTTCGATTTCATCGGTATCCAAATAACCACGTTGAATTTGAAATGGATTTTTACGATTACGGATTCGTTTGACATTTCCTGAACTTTGATTAAAAGCATCAATTGCAAACATCATTTTGTTACCTGAAATCGTCGCGTAGCTTATTGCACTAACTTGAATATCTTCAGTAAAACGAATATTTTCTTTATCGTTTGAAAAAGTTATTTTACCTAATTTCAAATTATTGATGTTGTCCCAATATTTCTTGTAATGTGCTTCTTTCTCTGTAGGTTGTAAAGTTTCTATTTGTGATTTAGAACTATATTGTGAACCTTCTGAAATAACTGATATCGACCCTGAGAAATTTCCATTTTCATCAATTGCATAAGTCCCTTTGTCTTTTTGTGTATTACCCGGATCCTCATAAACTTTAGTTCTAACAATTACACCTCCTTCTGGTTTAACAACCAAAACATCTCTGTCGTCCGTAAAAGTACCTTGATAACCAAAAGGATCATCCTGACTTGTACATTCAAGCCACGTATAATTATTACCATTCGGGATTGCCAGTATCATGTGATTTCCCTGCATTGAAACAAAATCAGATTGAATACTTGACTTATAGCGATCTCCATATAAAATAGTATTATATGATGGAACATCTACTGCCAGCAAAAGTGCTTTTGTATAATTTGACAATGCTTTACAATCTCCATATCCTAACCTGTCTACATCAGAAGCGAGCATAGGTTTCCAACCTCCAATGCCAATTGCGATATTTACATATCTTGATTTTTTCTGAACATAATCATAAATAATTTTTGCTTTCTTTATTGGATCTTTTTCATCACCCACCAATGCTTTTATCTTAGTTACAGTTTCTTCGGGCAAAACTGTCGTTCCTGCAAGAATTTTTTCGCTATACCATTTACCAAATGCTTCCCATGTAGTAGCTGTACCGTCAACACCTTCTAAATGAAAATGTTCCAGTCCCATCATAACTTTAGGAAAAAGATCTTCTTCTGAAGGACTATAATCTTCTGCTTTTCTAGCAAAAAGATTTACGGAAACATAACTAAGTTTTGTATCGCTATCTATAGTTTTTTTTATATTAAAATCGGAAAATTGGAACTCTTTCTTTTTGAATCCAAGGTTATTTGGATAAGAAACATTTAGTATGGATTTCTCTATACTCACATTATAACCACTTAAAAAATACCATTTTGGTATAAAGGCAGTATTCGAAGTTTCAACCTCACTGGTATAAGCAATCGTAAATGGATATGAAATTGGAGTATAATCCAGATAAACTACACGGCTATCTGAGAAAAGAGTACTACCGCTTACGGCACTTTGATCTTTGAAATCTTTTCTTTTAATCTTTTTGATTTCATTACCAAGCTCGTCATAAACAATTGCTTCAATACTTTTTATCCCACTGGTTTTGTCATAGTGCTCATAAGCATTGATATCTCCAAGACCTTTTTCATTTAAAACCGTTACAACTCTCTGCGTTTTCAAAGTCATACTACGCTGTGATGCAATGATAATATCCATTTGATCCAAACGAACTATAGCATTGGCATTTTCTTTAAGACTATCGGAAATTTTTGATACTGGGTATTCGCCTTTTTGGGCAGAAGAAAGAAGCGTAACAAAGAAAAAAAGTAACGCAAAAAAAAGGGTTTTCATTAGTAAGTAATTTCGCCAAATATATATTATTTTTAGAAATCTTTAACACTCGTCTAATTATTTTTTAATCTTTGTTTAATTATTTTTTAATCCCTGTTTTTACTGTCCATTAAAATCGTTACCGGTCCGTCATTCAATATATTAACCTTCATGTCGGCACCGAAAATTCCGGTCTGTACTTTTTTATTAAAGTCTTTTTCTAAAGATTTTACAAAATTCTCATACATAGGAATTGCAAATTCAGGTTTTGCAGCTCTAATGTAAGAAGGACGATTACCTTTTTTTGTAGAAGCATGAAGTGTAAATTGGCTTACTACTATGATATCACCATCTATATCCTGAACTGAGCAGTTCATGACATCATTTTCATCACCAAAAATTCTCATTTTTATGATTTTCCCAACAAGCCAGTCAATATCTTCCTGAGTATCCGCATCTTCAATTCCAACTAAGACTAATAATCCTTTTTGAATATCTGCTGTTTTCTTTCCATCCACTATTACTGATGCTTCTGAAACTCTTTGAAGAACTATTCTCATCTTAATGGTTAATTATGAATTGTAAATTGTTACTTTATTTTGGCGTTTATTTATTTGAGAAATTATTCTGATGATTAGTTTTTTGATTAAGTAAAGTTTGATATCAATAATTAACCATCAACAATTAATAATTACTTCCTTAGTTCATCGCTGGCTTTTCGATCCTCATCATAATTATCTGTACGATAATTTTCATCATCACCTTCTAAGATCTTCAAATAGCTGTTATAACGTGACCATGCAATTTCATCTTTTTCTAAAGCCGCTTTTATGGCACAATGAGGTTCTTCCTTATGTAGACAATTGTTAAATTTACATTGATCTTTTAATTTGAAAAATTCAGGAAAATAACCGCTGATTTCCTCTTTTTCCATATCGACAATTCCAAAACCTTTAATTCCCGGAGTATCGATAATTCTTGCATCAAAAGACAAATCATACATTTCGGCAAAAGTTGTCGTGTGCTGCCCTTGTTTACTTGCTTCAGAAATTGTTTTGGTTTTAAGATGCAAAGTTGGTTCCATAGCGTTTACCAAAGTAGATTTTCCAACACCCGAATGCCCGGAAAACATACTTACTTTGCCAATCATCATGTCTTTCAACTCTTCGATTCCTTTCATTTCAGTCGAAGAAACACGAAGACATTTATAGCCTATCTGCTGATAAACATATTGCATATACAATTGATCTTCGAGCGTTGGTTCATCAAAAGTGTCAATTTTATTAAAAACCAAAATTGTTTCAATATTATAAGCTTCGGCAGTTACCAAAAAACGATCTATAAAATTGAATGTTGTTGGCGGATTATTAATCGTTATCAATAAAAAAACACGATCAATATTCGACGCAATAATATGCATTTGATGCGATAAATTAACCGATTTACGAACGATGTAATTCTTTCTTTCGTGAATATTAAAAATCGTCCCGGTTAAAGCATCCGAAGTTTCTTCTAATTCATAATCTACAATATCACCTACAGCAATAGGATTAGTACTTTTGATACCTTTCATCCTAAACTTCCCTTTCATACGGCATTCTATAAAATCACCTTTTTCAGATTTTACGGTGTACCAACTTCCTGTAGATTTATATACGAGTCCTGTCATTCTTTAATTTTAGATTGTTGATTTTAGATTTCAGATTTGAAAACTAAATCTTTGCAAAGATAAATGATTGTTTTTCTATTGTTCTGATCACAAACTTTTTTTTAAGTAAATAATATAAAAATTTGAACTTTCTCTAAAAAACATACACCGCGATTGGTTTTGTAAAAAAAATATCATGTTTCATACCTCAACTTCTTTTTTAACAGAAATTATACTATTTTTAACAACGAATAACAGATTTATTTCTCACTTAGTTATTTATTAACCCAAAAAACAAACAATGAAAAAAAACAAAATTAAACCACAATGCAGAAAGGACAGCTTTTTTTCTGTGAATCTAAAAAAAGTTTTATTTTTAATTCTTGGTATCTTCTCCCTAATTGGATGTAGCAATGAAAAAGAGGATTCAAAGGATCTAAACAGTTCTTATAACGCAGAAAACAAAGTCCCAACTGAAACCATTAATTTAATTGCTCAAAACTTCTTTAAAGTTGGCAGCCCTACAAGTAAAGGACTAAAGCAATCAAAAACAGTTAAAAACACCAAAGAATACAAAACATCAAAAAAAGCAAGTACTTTTTATGTTGTAAACTATAATGAGGGTGGTTTCTTAATCGTAGCAGCCGACAACCGTATAAGTCCAATTCTTGCTTATTCAGATACTGGAAATTTCGAAACTAATGACAACGCTGTTATTCCTCCTGTCGCTTCTTGGATGGAAAATCAAAAAAATCAAATTCAGGCGACAATTAACACTGTTAAAGTTCAAAACGAAGATATAAAACAAGAATGGAGAACAGTATCATCACTTGGATATGTACAATCGAAAAATAGCTCTACTGCAAAACCAATAGAACCAGACCCTAAAACATGTCCAGAGTCAACGACTGTAATAGTAGGACCTTTCATTAGATCTACTTGGGGACAGGGAGATGGTTATAACAATTTATTAGCCTTGAATTGTTCATATAGTTATTATTTGGGATATAAAGGAGCCACCGGATGTGTTGCTACTGCTATGGCACAAGTTATGCGCTATCGTCAAATACCCGCTTCTTACAATTGGGCAAATATGCCGRACAATGGACAATATAGTGCAGGGACTTATGACACACAACTTTTAATGAAAAACATTGGCGCAGCAGTATCTATGACTTATGGATGTTCAGCTTCTTCAGCCCCGACGGCAAATATTGCACCTGCTCTAAAAAATACTTTCGGTTACTCATCGGCAGATCTTGGAAATTTTAACGTGAATACTGTTATTTCAAATTTATCAACAAACCAACCTGTTCTTATATATGGTGCAGATCCTTCTAACACTTCAGCTCATTTATGGGTTTGCGATGGCTACAGAAGCGATACTATTTACTGGAAAGATGACAATGGTAATTGTAGCGGCGCAACATTGGTACCAATGCTCCACATGAACTGGGGATGGGACGGAAGTTACGATGGTTATTTTACTGCTGGAAGTTTTAACCCTGGTACATCCAGTTTTAATAACGGCAACAAAATGGTGTACAATATTCACTAAATAATTAAATAAGATAATTTTGAAAATTCTTTCTCTAATATTAATAGCAATTATGATAACTTCTAATGACGATAGGCAAATTGAGCAATCTGCTTCTTTTGGAGCTACAATAGACATTGAGCTTAAAAGTCCTAATGGTGTAAGTCTTCTTGGAAGCAATCAATATCCTATTGCAAATATCGTTGCTAAATATAGTTTAAGTAATTTACAACATAAAGAAAGCAATGATGCACCAATATTAGATTACCCAAATAATGTTTCGTTTAATAGCGAAAATAAATCTATTAAGATTTTCCTAAATCATTCCTCATCAGAAAAATTTCCTTTGACCTACATTCATTGGAATAAAACTGACATTGACACCATTAAAGCACAATACAGAAGATCTGAAAATTCAGTGATTTTAGATAAAGTGTGGATTTTTAAGAACAATACTTGGGAAGAACTAAAATCAAAACCCTTAATAATTATTAAATAGATTTCGAATTTTTCATAAAAAAAAGACTATATTCTTGTTTGATTAAACTCGAATATAGTCTTTGTTCTTTTTAGGCCTTTTTCAATTATGCATTGAAAATTTTCTCTTGGTGACCGATACTTTCCTGGTGAATTGCTTTGAACATTCTCAAAACAAATTCTTCAGTAAGACCTTTTTTCTCCCCTTCAAGAATCATTTTTCCTAAGATTTCATTCCAACGATTGTTTTGAAGAATCGCTACGTTTGCATCTTTTTTCACCTGACCAATTTCGTCAGCTACTTTCATACGCTTTCCTAATAACTCTAATAAGTTAGCATCAAGAACGTCAATGTTAGCTCTAAGTTTAGTCATTTTTTGAGTGTACTGATCTGTAGTATCGTCCGTTTTTCTTATCGTCAAATCTTTAATGATCTGTTTCAAAGCGTCTGGAGTAACTTGTTGAGCAGCATCAGACCAAGCATTGTCCGGATCATAGTGCGTCTCGATAATCATACCATCGTAATTCAAATCTAAAGCTTCTTGCGTTACTTCAAAAATCATTTTACGATCTCCTGTAATGTGAGATGGATCGATGATTAATGGTAAATCAGGGAATTTATTTTGCAATTCAATAGCAATTTGCCATTCTGGAATATTTCTGTATTTTGTTTTTTCGTAAGTAGAGAAACCTCTGTGAATAACACCTAATTTCTCGATTCCTGCCATATGTAAACGCTCAACACCACCTAACCATAAAGCTAAATCCGGGTTTACTGGGTTTTTAACCAAAACGATTTTATCCGTTCCTTTCAAAGTATCAGCAATTTCCTGAACTGCGAATGGATTTGCAGTTGTACGCGCACCAACCCATAAAACGTCGATATCATGTTCTAAAGCCAGTTTACAGTGAGCCGCAGTTGCAACTTCAGTACCCATCAATAAACCAGTTTCTTTTTTAGCTTTTTGTAACCATTTTAAACCAATTTCTCCAACACCTTCAAATCCTCCCGGACGCGTTCTTGGTTTCCAGATTCCAGCTCTGAATACACTAACTTTTGAATCTTTCAATTCATGCGCAATTTTCAATACTTGATCTTCCGTTTCTGCACTACAAGGTCCAGCTATCACAAGTGGGTGATTTAAATTGAAATCATCTAACCACTTTCTCATTTCTTTCTTATTTTCCATCTTAATTTTTAGTTTATTTTTATTTTTTAATTGTTAATCCGTTTAATATTTCCTTGATCTTATTGGTACTTTCCATTTCTTCAAAAATGGCATTATAATTATCTTCTTTCAACAAATCCCTAAACCGACTCAGATTTGAAATATATTCTTCTAATGTTTCAATAACGTGTTCTTTGTTTTGCTTAAAAATTGGTGTCCACATTGCTGGCGAACTTTTTGCCAGACGAACGGTACTTTCAAATCCACTTCCCGCCATATCAAAAATATCCTGTTCGTCTTTTTCTTTGTTCATTACCGTTTTTCCTAGCATAAACGAACTAATATGCGACAAATGCGAAACGTAAGCAATGTGTTTGTCGTGCGAAGTTGGATCCATATATCGAATCCTCATTCCTATTTTGCTAAAAAGCTGTAACGCCTTCTCCTGCAATTTAAAAGTGGTTTTTTCCACCTCACAAATTATGTTTGTTTTCCCTTGAAACAATCCTTTTATTGCCGCCGAAGGTCCTGAGAACTCTGTTCCCGCTATCGGATGTGTTGCAATAAAATTTCTTCTTTTCGGATGATTTGCTACTGCATCACAAATTGGTTTTTTAGTCGAACCTACTTCAAAAACAATCGTTTTATCACCAACCAAATCCAATACTTTAGGCAAAACCGTCAGTGCAACATCCACAGGAACCGAAACAATTACAAAATCAGCTTCTGCCAATCCCTCAAAACTTCCTGCCTGATCGATAACACCTAAATCAATTGCTTCCTGCAAGTGTTTTTCGTTATTATCAATTCCAAAAATAGTTGCGTTCGGATGCTGTGTTTTTATATCTAACACCATCGAGCCTCCTATTAACCCTATTCCTATTACGTATACTTTCATATTTATTTTTATTAGAAGCTAATTCCTGCTATCCGTTTCAATCTTTTATGCCGAACCCCGGCACAAAAGGATTTCCACTACTATCAGGGCTAGGGCTTCTCGTTTTTTCAAGAACTTTTGATTAGTACCTACAAGGTTTTAAAAACCTTGCAGGAAATCTAAACTCTAAAATCAGAAATCTAAAATTTAGAACCTATCTATCGCTTCCTGTATTTTTTCTTCTTTCGCACACAACGAGAATCTTATATATCCTTCACCATTGCTTCCGAAAATTGTTCCCGGGGTGATAAAAATATGTTTCTCGTATAATATTTCGTCAATGAACTTTTCTGAGGATTCGATTCCTTCCGGCAATTTTGCCCAGACAAAAAGACCAACTCCTTCTTTATAAACTTTGCAGCCTAATTTTTCTGCTAATTTTTCTGTTAGTTCTCTACGACCTCTGTAAATTTTGTTTTGGTCTTCGAACCATGATTTATCACAATTCAAAGCTGCAACCGCACCTTTCTGAATTCCATAGAACATTCCGCTGTCCATATTGCTTTTTACTTTCAGAACTGCATCTATAATTTCAGGCTTTCCTAAAACCATTCCAACTCTCCAGCCCGCCATGTTGAACGTTTTACTAAGTGAATTCAATTCTAAAGCCACTTCTTTTGCGCCTTCAATCTGCAATAAACTCATTGGGTTATCATTCAAAACAAAACTATACGGATTATCGTTAACCAATAATATATTATGTTTTTTAGCAAAGGCAACCAATTTTTCAAATAACGCTAAACTTCCTCTTGCTCCTGTTGGCATGTGCGGATAACCCAGCCACATGATTTTTACTTTTAAAAGATCCAGTTTTTCTAATGCTTCAAAATCCGGTTCCCAGGCATTTTCCTCTTTCAAATCATAATAAACCGGAACAGCTCCAACCAAATTAGTTACCGAAGTGTATGTTGGATAACCCGGATTCGGAATTAAAACGTGATCACCTTCATTCAAAAATGCTAACGAAATATGCATAATTCCTTCTTTCGAACCCATCAAAGGCAAAATCTCATTATTTGGATTTAACTCAACACCAAACTGATCCTGATAAAAATCTGCCATACCTTTTCTCAATTCCGGTAATCCCTGATAGTTTTGATAACCATGCCCGTTTTCATCTTGAATTGCTGCAGCGACTGCCTCAATTACTGCTTTAGACGGACTCAAATCAGGGCTTCCAATTGCCATACTGATGATCGGTTTTCCTTCAGATTGCAATTGACGAACTTCTCTCAATTTTGATGAGAAGTAATATTCTTCAACTTTATCTAATCTTTTTGCTGGTGTAATCATGATTTATGTATTCTCTTTTAGAGTTTTTTCTTTTTTGTCCTCCTGAGCGAAGTCGAAGGATCAGATTTGGAATTTGGAATTTCAAAAAATTGGAATTTCCTTTTTTATGGTTTCGTATTCTTATATTCTCCCAAAACCTTTAAATATTCTGCCATTATATTTAGTAGCGATTTGGCTTTTGCAAAATCTTCGTATTTCTCGAATGTCACATCTACGAAAAACGAATATTTCCAGGGAGTTTCAATTTTTGGAAGCGATTGAATTTTGGTTAAATTCAATTTGCAATCGCTCATTACGTTCAAAACTGCTGCTAAACTTCCTCTTTTATGATCCAATTCAAATTTGATCGAAGCTCTGTTGATTTCATTTTCTGGCAAAAATGAATTCTGCTTTTTAATAATCACAAAACGGGTCATATTGTTTTTGATCGTTTGAATTTCCGGCGCAATAATTTCAAGATCATACATTTCAGATGCTGTTTTACTTGCAATTGCCGCAATTCCGGTTAACTGTTTTTCCTGAATTCTTCTGGCAGTTTCGGCGGTATCTTTGTCTTCTACCAATTTAATGTTTGGATATTGTTTTAAGAAATCCATGCATTGCAAAATTGCCATTGGGTGTGAATGAACTTCTTTTATATCCTCAATTTTCTGACCTTTCAGCGCCATTAAATTTTGGTGAATGCTCAAATAATGCTCTCCAATAATGTGCAAATTATTCTTGTCAATCAATGCATAATTCGGAATAATTGGTCCTGCAATCGAATTTTCAATTGCCATAACTGCCTGATCAGATTTTCCGGAAAGCAAGCTGTCAATCAATTCTTCAAAAGATAAGCATTCATCAATTTCCACATTTTCAGAGAAATACTCCTTCACTACCTGATGATGAAAAGAACCTTTTATACCTTGTATTGCAATTTTAGTTGTCATATATTCAAAAAAAAATCCTGATTTGCATCAGGATTGTATATTAGTTTTATTTGTCGTTTTAATTTTCTCAAATAACCATAGCACAATCCTCACTTCTACTAAAGAAGAAATAAAAAGAGTTGCTAAAATAAAAACGGTTATTAGACATTTTGTTTGTGTTTTTCAATAAATTCTCTGCGAATGTATAAATTATTTTCACTGCACCAAAAAAAATATTGCATTTTATGAAACAAAAAAGGATTTCTTAACAAATTACCTCAGTTTTGTAAGATATTTAAATTAATCAGCCTTAAAATGCGATTTAGGCAATTGGTTTTGAGGAAGATTCCACAAAGATTGACAAAGAGCTCAAAGAGATATGCGAAGTGATTGAAACACGAATTGCACAAATTTGCACAAATTGACTGCTTCAAACTGAATACGGATTACTTTAAAAAACATACCCCAAAAATCATTCTTATACGTATTTTGTCCATTTCGACGAAGGAGAAATCTCCGCAAGTAACTCGATAACAATTATAAATTTTGTTTTTTAAGATACCGTTTTTTAAACTTTTCAAATCCCTTGTCTAATTTATCACGTTTTGGCGTTCCACCTTTTCCATAATGTTCCTCGATAAATTGATCTAATGTCTTCAAAGTATCTTTTTTCTTTTCCAAGTATTCTTTAACTTCATCCCAAGAATATAATTCAGTTTTACCTTCTTCCAAATTCTGAATCCGAATGTCTAATTCTCTCTTAACATCATCCGAAACCTCTAAATTCTCTTTAGAAACACTATCCCACAGTTGCTCAGCCAAAACAATTTTTTCAGCATTACTATATTTAGATAAATTTTTAATTTCCATATTTTCAGTATTACTAATATTATCAATGTTACAAATTTAATCAAAATTACAATGCATTGAGTTTAATAAGAACACACATTTTTTTTCGCCACGAATTCACGAATTAGCACAAAATTACTGCATTTGCAAAATTAAATTTCCCGCATTACAGATCACAAATTCGTGAATTCGTGGCTATAAAATTTTAAAACAATCCCGAAACAGGTTTATTCCTAATCCCAATTTTAGCATAATCAAAATTCAATTTCTGTTGCAACAAAGAGGCATAAACACTTCTGAAATCAATTTCATATTTTAAATCGCCATTATCTAAATTCGCTAAATCCGGATTGTGACCTAAAATTGTTCCTTTATTATTACCACCAATAATAAACATTGGAGCAGCAGTTCCGTGATCCGTTCCGTTTCCGTTGTCTTTTACTCGTCGCCCAAATTCAGAGAAAACAACAACAGTAACATTCTCAAGCATTTTTGATTGTTTTAAATCCTGATAAAAACTAAAAAGTGCATCATTTAGTTCTGTTAACCTTTTATCGTGAATTATCAACTGATTATCATGTGTATCAAAACCGCCAAGTGATGTATAATACACTTTAGAATTCAAATTCCCTTTTATTAATCTCGCAATCCATTCTAAGTTTTTAGACAATCCTGTTTTCGGATAACTTATTTCAGCCTTCGATTTTGCTAACGCTTTCTGAATTTCATCAGAACCCTCTGTAACCGAGTTGGCAATTTTTCGAACAAAATCTAATTGCGGATTTTCCGAAAGCGTTACATTTTCTTCTTTATCCGATTTTACTTTAAATCGATTTGGGTCTTTTACAGTAATCGAATTAGGTTCTATTCCTTTCAAAGCCAAGTTGTCAATTGAGTCTAAATTTATCCCGGCTGTAGCTTGATGTCCATTACATTGCAAATCCAGATAACGCCCCAACCAGCCTTCATTAATATATTTATTAGAATCAGTTGCAGTCTGCCAAATTTCCTGACTGCGGAAATGAGAACGAATCGGTTCGGGATAACCCACATTCTGAATTACCGTTAAATCTCCGTTTTGCTGCATTTGAGCAAAATCTTTTAATGCCGGATGAAATGCCATTCCTTTATTTTTACTGACAATTACGTCTTTACCTAAAGCAATTTTCGTTCTATAATCATAATACAACGGATTATCGTATGGAATAAAAGTATTCAGTCCGTCGTTTCCTCCATTAAGCTGAACAAAAACAACGCATTGTTCTCCAACAACTAAATTATTCTGTGTGCCATATGCATGCAAAAAGTCAGGAAGCAAAAATAATCCGCCTGTAAATGTTCCTGTTATCGATATAAAATCTCTTCTGTTCATAGCTTTAAACTTCTAGATTAATTGATATTCCGGTAATTTTGAAATGTAATTAAACAATCGAGTTACAGCAAAATTTGCATGTTCTTCTTTTGGATCAAAATCATATTTAAGTAAATTCTCCATGTCTTTTTGCGTTGACTCATTTACATTAAATAATAATCTGTTGGATAATTCAGTAATGATTGTTTTATTATTTCCGTTGGAGTCAAAATCAATTTTCACATCAATCTTCTCAAATTCCGATTTTGGCGGCTCTCCTTCTCCACTCATTGTATTTAATATTTTCCTCGAAATACTTCTTCCGCTGCAAAGCAAATCAGAAGTATTATTTCGCTGTAAATATATTTGAGAAGTCAGCCAGGAATTTCCACCATCCCAACCTTTCACATTAACCTGATTGTATAAATCCATTCCTTGCTGTCTTAAAAAAAGTGCTATCATCGCATCATCAAAATCTTTTACTTCTAATTCATCAATAAGCTGAATAATATATACTAAAGGATCTTTGATTTTAGTTCCCGAATTTTCTTTTGAATATTCTTCTGTGAATATTTTAGTTAACAGAGGTTCAATTTCAAAATTCTTCTTTCGAAAATAATCTCCATAATAAATCACCAATTCTTCAGATGGATTATCATAAATAAACCATTTCAGGATCTTTCGGGTAATTAAATATGGAATGTTTTTTTGTTCGAAAATAATATCAACCAAATCATCGGCTTTCCAATTTCCGGTTTTACCGAAATAGGTTTTATCGCTATTATCTTCAATAAACCTTCTGTAAACAGCACTGTCTTCTCCCAGATTTAATCCAGCTAAAGCACGTGCGCCGTTTTTGATATCACCTTCGGTATAATTTCCAATTCCAATGGTAAACAATTCCAGTAGTTCCCGACTTAAATTCTCGTTGTTTTTATCTTTTTTATTGTCGACATTATCAAGGTATTTCACCATTGCATTCGACTTTACGATTTTTTTTGTGAGTTCTTTGAAGTTTCCAAAAGCATTTTCACGCAAAATCATATTGTGCTGGTAAATCCAATAATTGACTTTTACTTTCTGTGAGGTTGACACAAAATGATTGTGCCAGAAACAAACCATGTTTTCCCGAAGAGGAAATTCGTCAGTTCGCATTTTATTAATCCACCACCGTCGCAGTTCAACACCTGAATAGATTGCTTTTTTTAGGATTTTCTTTTGGGCTTCAGAATCTGCATTCTTTATGGTTTGCTTTAATTCCTTTAATTCGGCAAGTGTCTTGGGGTCATCTTCCAAAAAAGCAGGAAGTTGTTTGTCAACCTTTGAATCATACGATTTCTTTAGGAATTTTTCTAATCCTAACTTTTCGATTTCTGCAGCTTCTTTTCCTGAGAAGCCCAATCGTAACGACCAAAGATTGCTTTTTTTCATAACACAGGAATTTGTTTAGTAATTAAGACTCAACTTTCTCTTAAAGGTTTAAAGAAAAGGCGCTAAGTTTCTTAGGTACTAAGGTGCTAAGTTTTTAAAATCTTTGGTAATAAATTAAACGGTGAATTTTGGGGGATATTGTAATGTGACTTTGATTGTCGACTTTGATTGCGTAGAATGGATTAAAATCCATCCCTACAATATAATTTGTTCCTTCGGAACGTAATTCACAAAATTCCGGTAATTAAATAGCCCCGATTGAAGTTGAAATCCTTTTTTATTTTTTCTTTAAAAATAAAAAGATTACTTCAACTTCACATTATATTATTTTTAATTGGAGTTCAGTGAACTTCGTTTGCAACGAAAAGCGGGACACAAACGAAGTGAACTGACGAAGTAAATAACTTCTAAAAAAACAAAAGCAGCTATCATTACAATAACTGCTTTCTATACATTAAGAATAAAATCTTTCCTCTTTATTCTATCTTCTTTCTTCTAAAAAATTTAAGACCCACACATTTCACAATCTTCAGGATCTCCAGCTTGTGCTTTTAGCAACATTGCTTTGTAATCCTCAACACTGATAGATTCCGTTTCCGGAACTAAAGTTGGTGCTGTTTCTTCTTTTTTATCGTTGTTCAATGTGAATTTAATCGCATCAACCGCAGATTTTGTTCTTAAGTAATACATTCCAGTTTTTAAACCTGATTGCCAAGCATAGAAGTGCATTGACGTCAATTTAGAATAGTTTGCATCTTGCATGAACAAGTTCAACGATTGTGATTGATCAATAAAATAACCTCTCTGACGTGACATATCGATAATGTCTTTCATTGACATTTCCCAAACTGTTTTATACAAATCTTTCAGGTCTTGCGGGATAATATCAATGTTTTGAACAGATCCGTTATGACGCATGATTTCTTGTTTCAAATCTTCGTTCCATAAACCTAGTTTTACTAAGTCTTCCAGTAAATGTTTGTTTACTACGATGAATTCTCCAGACAATACACGACGCGTGTAAATGTTTGATGTATAGGGTTCGAAAGCTTCGTTGTTTCCTAGAATTTGCGAAGTAGAAGCTGTTGGCATTGGCGCAACCAATAATGAGTTACGAACTCCATGCTCCATTACTTCTTTTCTTAATGAAGCCCAGTCCCAACGTCCTGATAATTCTTCATCTTTCATTCCCCACATATTATATTGGAATTCTCCTTGTGACATTGGAGAACCTGCAAATGTAGAATATGGCCCTTCTTCTTTTGCCATTTCCATAGAAGCGGTTACGGCTGCGAAGTATAATGTTTCGAAAATTTCCTGGTTTAATACTTTCGCCTCATCACTTGTAAACGGCATACGCAACAAGATGAAAGCATCCGCTAAACCTTGAACACCTAATCCTACCGGACGGTGACGCATGTTTGAGTTTTCAGCTTCTTTTACCGGATAGTAGTTTCTGTCGATTACTTTGTTCAGGTTACGGGTTACACGTTTTGTAACATTGTAAAGTGCTTCGTGATCGAATTTTCCGTTATCAATGAACATTGGTAATGAAATTGAAGCAAGGTTACAAACTGCGATTTCATCTTTAGAAGTAAACTCCATAATCTCCGTACACAAGTTTGACGAACGAATGGTTCCTAAGTTCTTGTGGTTTGATTTACGGTTTGCTGCATCTTTGTATAACATATAAGGTGTTCCTGTTTCGATTTGTGATTCAAGGATTTTCTCCCATAATTCACGTGCACGAATGGTTTTTCTACCTTTTCCTCTAAATTCATAATCCAAATACATGGTTTCGAATTCTTCTCCGTAAACATCGTATAATCCAGGACATTCGTTAGGACACATTAAAGTCCATGACGCATCTTCCTGTACACGTTTCATGAATAAATCTGAAGTCCACATGGCGAAGAATAAATCTCTTGCACGCATTTCTTCTTTTCCTGTATTTTTCTTTAAATCCAAAAAATCGAAGATATCAGCATGCCATGTTTCGATATAAATCGCAAAACTTCCTTTACGTTTTCCTCCACCCTGATCTACGTAACGTGCCGTATCGTTGAATACTCTCAACATTGGAACGATTCCGTTTGATGTTCCGTTTGTACCACGAATGTAAGATCCTGTTGCACGAACGTTGTGAATAGAAAGACCAATTCCTCCCGCTGATTGCGAGATTTTAGCCGTTTGTTTTAAAGTGTCGTAAATACCATCAATACTATCATCCTGCATTGCCAAAAGGAAGCAAGAAGACATTTGTGGTTTTGGAGTTCCCGCATTGAACAATGTTGGCGTTGCATGTGTGAAGAACTTTTTGGACATTAAATCGTAAGTCTCAATTACCGATTTTAAATCATCAAGGTGAATACCAACCGAAACACGCATCAACATATGTTGTGGTCTTTCGACAATTTTACCGTTTATTTTTAGCAAATAGGAACGCTCTAAGGTTTTAAAACCAAAGTAATCGTAATTAAAATCTCTTGTATAAATGATATGCGAATCAAGGAAAGCAGAGTTTTCCTGAATTACATTAAATACTTCATCCGAAAGTAATGGAGCTTCTTGCCCATTTCTTGGATTTACGTAATTGTACATATCTTTCATCGTTTCTGAGAACGACTTCTTAGTATTTGAATGTAGGTTTGAAATTGCCACACGCGCTGCTAATTGTGCATAATCAGGATGCGCAATTGTCATAGAAGCCGCCGTTTCTGCCGCAAGATTATCCAGTTCAGAAGTTGAAACCCCATCATACAATCCTTCGATAACACGCATGGCTACCTTAACAGGATCTACAAGCTCGTTTAAGCCGTAACACAATTTTTTGATTCTTTCTGTAATCTTATCAAACATTACCGGCTCTCTGTGGCCATCTCTTTTTACTACATACATAAGCTTACTATTTTAGTTATTGAAAAAATGAAAGACACTGGAATAACGAATTCCAGGACTTAAACATTGCGTGTTTTTAAATTATGTGTTGAGAATTGTAGGATTCTCAATAGTTATCTGTTCCAGCCTAAAAAATAGACCGAAAAGGCATTAAAAATTGTTATTGAATCAACGATTTGGGTTGAGGATTCAATCTTAAAAATTCTACTGTTATTCTTTTTAGCGTTTGTTAGATCGCGCTAAAATTATTCTTGTTGTCTAAAAATCTGCATCGAATGAAATTTTCTGAGCATCACTGTCTGTGTTCATCACACCTGATTTTTGATACTCCGCAACACGTTTTTCAAAGAAATTGGTTTTTCCCTGAAGTGAGATCATGTCCATGAAGTCAAACGGATTCGCTGATCCATATACACGTTCGCAACCTAATTCTACTAATAATCTATCCGCAACAAATTCCAGGTATTGTGTCATTAAGACCGCATTCATACCTATTAAACTTACCGGAAGTGATTCTGTAACAAATTCTCTTTCGATGTCTAAAGCGTCAACAATGATTTCTTTAATTCTTTCTTTTGGCACTTTGTTAATCAAGTGATGATTATGCAAGTGTACTGCAAAGTCACAGTGTACACCTTCGTCACGAGAAATCAATTCATTAGAGAAAGTTAAACCTGGCATTAATCCACGTTTTTTCAACCAATAAATAGAACAAAAAGCTCCTGAAAAGAAAATTCCTTCAACAGCTGCAAAAGCAATTAGTCTTTCAGCAAACGAATCAGATTCAATCCACTTTAAAGCCCAGTCTGCTTTTTTCTTAATTGCAGGAAAAACTTCCAAAGCATTAAACAATTCTGCTTTCTCGGCTTCATCTTTCACGTAAGTGTCAATTAATAGAGAATACGTTTCACTATGAATGTTTTCCATCATGATTTGGAAACCATAGAAAAACTTAGCTTCGGCATATTGAACTTCGTTTACAAAGTTTTCAGCAAGGTTTTCATTTACAATTCCGTCAGAAGCTGCAAAGAATGCTAATATATGTTTAATGAAATATCTTTCGTCGTCACTTAATTTATTATTCCAGTCAGTCAAATCCTGGTGCAAGTCAATTTCTTCAGCAGTCCAGAAACTAGCTTCCATCTTTTTGTACCATTCCCAAATATCATGATGTTTAATTGGAAAAATAACGAAACGATTTTTGTTTTCTTGTAATATTGGCTCGACTTGTGACATGGTAATTTTCATTTAATTTTTGTATTGAATTTCTACTAATTCAATAGACTACAAAGATTGTCATTTATCGCTAAAAATGAAAGCCAAACTTATTCACAATTCGACGTAGTTTTTAACAACTGGGTAAAAATGAGATATTTTTCAGACAATAATTAATTTATTGTAAATGAATGGTTTAAAAACGAATAAACAACCTTGAAGCCCGTAAAATATAGACTTTTTGGAATAAAAAGCAAGAAATTTTTAATTGTTTTTAAAAGTTTTTTTTGAGTTAAAACTTTATTTTTTGAGTTAAAATATATCTCTGAAAAGTGATAACTAACGCGCGTAAATTTCTAGGATTTTTTAAGTTCTTCGGCCACTTTTTCAAGTTCCAAATACCAATCCTGACCAAAGCGGCGAATTAGCGCTTCTTTGACAAATTTATAAACCGGAACTTCTAATTCTTTACCTAAAGAACAGGCATCATCACAAATATCCCATTTATCATAATTCACCGCAGCAAATTCTGTGAAGTCTTTTACACGAATTGGATACAAATGACAAGAAACCGGTTTTTTCCAATCTATGATTCCCTGATTATACGCTTGTTCGATTCCACAAAGTGCAGTTTTACCATCAAAAATAACATACGCACAATCTTTCTCATCGATTAAAGGCGTTTCAAGATCACCATCAGTTCCTTTTACCCAGGTTCCCTGCGCTTCGATAGCCGCAATTCCTTCTTTTCGTAAAAAAGGTTTTATTTTAGGATAAATTTCTTCCAGAATTTTAGTTTCTGCTTCGCTTAATGGTGCACCCGCATCTCCGTCAACACAGCAAGCTCCTTTACAAGCTGACAAGTTGCACACAAATTCTTTTTCAAGAATATCCTCTGAAATAATGGTTTTACCTAATTGAAACATGATAATAAAGTACTAAAATTTATAAAGTGCAAAGATAGACAAAGAAAACGGATAAAAAATCTACCATAAAGATTCACAGAGTTTTTCACAATCCCGAAGCCTCGGGACACAAAGAATCATTCTGTTTTTAATCTTTTTACAATTCAAGCTTTGTTAATCTTTGCGAGAATACTTTGCGAAACTCTGTGTAACTAATAACAATTGTTACATATCTCACTTTTTCAATACTTATAACGTGTTTTTATAACAAAAATACATTGTATCAAAAAAACACCTACCTTTATTATCTACCTTTGCACAAAATTTTAAACCCTTAAAATCAAAGTAATTATGTTAGAAATCGACTTTAAAGAAATCGTTACTGTTGGAATGGTGCTTTTTGCCGTAATTGATATCGTAGGGTCAATTCCTATTATTGTAAATCTAAGATCAAAGGTGGGACATATTGAATCTGAAAAAGCTTCGATTGTTGCCGGACTTATTATGATTGTATTTCTTTTTGTTGGAGAAGGTTTTTTAAGCCTTATCGGTATAGATGTGCATTCATTTGCCGTTGCAGGTTCGTTTGTATTATTCTTTCTTGCTTTAGAGATGATTTTAGGAATTAGAATCTATCGTGACGAAGAACCTGGATCTGCCTCTATTGTTCCTTTGGCGTTTCCGTTGATTGCCGGAGCAGGAACTATGACGACTTTATTATCACTTCGATCTCAATTTCACACCATTAATATCATTATTGCCATTTTATTGAATATAATTTTAGTTTATATTGTTTTAAAATCTTCCAAAAAAATCGAGAATTTATTAGGAGAAAACGGACTTGGCGTGGTCCGCAAGACATTTGGAGTCATACTTTTAGCAATTGCTGTTAAATTATTTGCTGCTAATGTTAAAGGTTTGTTCGTCTAACAATTATTTTTATAAATTTACCCCATAAAATTTCTAAAATACAACTTAAGGACATTATTTTAACATCTGAAGGTTTTACTTTATTATTTTAGACAAACAAAACAACCATATGAAAATTTTTACTACAATCTTAGTGCTTTTAGCATTAGCTTTAATTGTTTTTAATATTACACAATTAGACTTCAAAAATCCTTTTCAAGGAGATAGTGGTGTGGCGCTTATTGGAATCGCAGCTTCGTTTTGTGCCGTATTGATTCTTTTGATTTTTAGAATTTCTAAAAGGATTGAAGAAAAAATGCACGATAACAGATAATATGTTTGACGTTTTACTTATTGGCGGTGGTGTTTCGAGTATGTCTTGTGCACTGGTTTTAGGATCTGCCAAAAACAAAGCTTTTGCTACCGATAAAAAAATCGGTGTTTTTACACATCAAAAAAGTTCTTCTTTACAAGAAGCAATTTTCTACAATGCTTACGGCATAAAACCAGGCAAATTGGGTTCAGAATTACTGACTGAAAGCACAGAACATTTAGCCGAAAGCTACCCGCACATTACACAAATCCCAAACGAAAAAGTAATTAAGGTCGCAGGATCTTATCCCGAATTTACTGTAACAACTAACAAAGACTCTTATAAAACCAAAAATATCGTTGTGGGGATTGGTTCTGCCAATACTTTTGACATCGAAGGTTTAATGCAATATATAGAACCGCATAAAAAAGCGTTACCTGAAAAACAACGTATTCAGCTTAAAAACGACGATCATAAAGTAGCCGACGGTATTTATGTTATTGGAACTTTAGCAGGTTGGAGAAGCCAACTCGATATTGCTGCCGGAAGTGGCGCTGCTGTTGCCACAGATATTCTAACTTTATGGAATAATGGCGTACAAACTCATGCACACGACAGCATTCGATAAAAAATTTAAAACATAAGTTTTTTTTTATATTGAACCATTAAGAGATTAAGAAAAATTAAGGTTTGATACTTAATAATCTTAATCTCTTAATGGTAAAACTATTTTAGCCGCAAAGCTTAATAAACTAAATATCTTCTTAATGGTTCAAAAAATTATGTTTAATTTTTTATTTAACCGAAACAATTTCTGTTACTTTGATATGTTTTTCATCATCGGTTTTCCAGATTTCTCCTTTTAATGAGACAACATCTCCAATTTTTAATTGTTTATAATTTTGAGGTCCACCAAGGTTTACAATACTAATTGTTGCAAAATAAACTTCTTTCGCATCTGTAGAAATTTTAGCTGTGTAACCATCTTTCCCCGACTCGATTGAATCTACTTTTCCCGAAACTGCATTATTACTTTTCATAGTCGCACAAGAAATTACAAAAGTCATTAGCATTATTAAAAAACCTACTCTTTTTAAATTTTTCATATTTTATTTTATTAACCGCAAAATTCGCAATCCCGAAACCTCGCGATACCCTATGTTCGCTAAGTTTTATTTAAGTTATTATTAATTCTATTTCAATTCAACACAGCTTCCTGCAATGACCTTTAAGTTTTCATCAAATTGTTTCCACACCCTGATATATCTAAAAATTCCGTTTAAAGGGCTCTGATCATAATTCCCTTTTAACAGAACAGTAACTGCAACAACCGCCGTATCGTCAATTATATTAATTATCTGATCTGAAGCTTCCAAAGCGTCAATTTTCATTTTTCCGGAACGATATACAGTCAAATCAAACTCTTTGGTAATTGTCTGACCATCCGGCAAATTGAAAAGTAAGTCATCATGAAGCATTTTTTCTAAAGCAGAAACATCAGCATTTTTAATTGCTGTCAAAAGTTCAATCTCAGCATTCACGATCTCTCCTGTTTTCATATAAAAATGAATTAAAGTTACTTTTTTGGATTCAAAACTGCTTTAATCATCGCGTCTTCTTTCAAAATCACATCATAATAATACAACTCACCATACAATTGTCTGGCAAATTCTGCAGTAATATAGCGATTCACTAAAGCTTTGGTTTTATCTAATTTTAAGTCTAAACCTGTCATTAAAATATAGGCTTTAAACTTTTTGAAATACGTATCTGAAGTTTTCATTTTGGCCAAAAACTCATTAAAATGAAGACCTGAAAATGCGTTACGGTTTTTATCTAATTCTTCAAAAACAAAATGACCAACGATCCCCGTTTGAAGCAAATAAGCGACATTCTCATTTCCGTGTTCAGCTTCAATTGGCACAAAAATATCCGGAACAATTCCGCCGCCACCGTAAACAATTTTACCTTTTGGTGTTTTAAATTTTAGAGAATCCGCCACTTTAATACTGTCTTTTGCATAAAGCTCTCCCGATTTCAAACGAGATTCAGATTCTTTAAAATATTCTTCGTTTCCTTTTTTGTATGGTTTTTGAATCGATCTTCCGGTTGGCGTATAATAACGCGCTACTGTCAGTCTAACGGCAGATCCATCATTAAAGTCCATTTCACGCTGCACCAATCCTTTTCCAAAAGAACGACGTCCCACAATAATTCCGCGATCATTATCCTGAAGTGCTCCAGCTAAGATTTCACTGGCAGATGCGCTATTTTCATTAATTAAAATATATACTTTACCTGTTTCAAAACTTCCTGCTTTTGTAGCATAAGTTTTTTCGGTAGTACCATTTTTATTTTTAGTAAATACAATTAGTTGTTTGTCTTTCAAAAACTCATCGGCAACAGCAATAGCTTCTTCCATATAGCCACCGCCATTATCTCGAAGGTCAATTACTAAAGATTCGATTCCGTTTTGTTTTAATCTGGCTAATCCTGTTTTAAATTCGTCAAAAGTAGTTTCAGCAAAACGATTGATTTTGATATAACCGGTATTACTTCCTATCATTATAGAAGCATCGACACTTTTTATCGGGATAATATCTCTTTTTACTTTAAACTTAAGCTTCTTTTGTTCTGATTTTCTAAAAACAGTTAATTCTATTTCGCTTCCTTGTTTTCCTTTCAACTTAGAAAACAAACTATCTGACGGCAAGCTTCTTCCGAACAATTTTGTTTTTCCGGCAAATAAAATTCGGTCTCCTGATTTAATTCCCGCTTTCGCCGAAGGTCCGTTTTCGATAGGTTTTATGATCGCAACAGAATCTTTATACATATAAAAATTAATTCCGATACCTACGAAATCCCCTTTCATACTTTCGGCAACTTCAGCTTGTTCTGTTGGTGGAATATAAACGGAATGCGGATCTAATTTTGATAGAATATTATCTACTGTTAAGTTCACAATAGAATCGGTATTGATGCTATCAACATATTCGTTATTGATAAAATCAATCAATTTGTTCAGCTTGGTTTTAGAGTAATTCTTAGCCAATAACTGATCATCAACGGGCGCATTCATTCTGCTTCCGAGTACGGTTCCAAGAGCAAAGGTTGCTCCGATAACGATTGGCAAATATTTTGAATTAAATTTCATTTACTCTTCTAAAACAGGAATATGTTCGACTTCAATACCAGCTTTTAATAAAAATTGAATACCGGAATCATCGCGATATCCGTTTTGATACACCACTCTTTTTATTCCGGACTGATGGATCAATTTACTACATTCTTTACATGGCGACAATGTTATGTACAACGTTGCTCCTTCGCAAGACTGAGTTGATCGGGCAACTTTCAAAATCGCATTTGCTTCGGCATGCAAAACATCCCAACGGGTTAATCCGTCTTCGTCTTCACAGCAATTTTCAAATCCGGATGGTGTGCCGTTGTATCCGTCAGAAATAATCATCCGGTCTTTTACGATAATAGCCCCAACTTGTTTTCGTTTGCAATACGAGAGTAAACTCCACTCTTTTGCGATGCGCAAATAAGCTTTATCGTATTTATTTAATTTCTTTAGCTTCATTTAATTTATCTGTTCCAAATTGGGCTTTCTATAATCATCGGAATCACAACTCCAATGATAAAAGCCGACATTACAAGCGCCCAATCGCGTTTTGAAAAACGAAATACCGTTTGTACTATATATGATATAACCAAGACTACAAACACAACTACTAATTGTGCCGCTTCGATTCCTAGCGCAAATTCTCCTAAAGGTAGTAATTTTGAGCTTGGTGAACCTCCTAAAATAGTCTTAAAATAATTTGAGAACCCAAGTCCGTGTATAATCCCAAAAAACAAGGTCACAAAAAATAATAAATTTACACCATCATTTTTAGATGCCTTCCCTGCTGTCAAAAGATTAAAAACAGCCGTTATTAAAATTGTAATCGGAATTAAAAATTCAACAATATTTACTTTTATAGCAATGATTCCGTAAACCGAAAGTAATAATGCTAAGGTATGACCTATTGTAAAAACAGAARCCAAAAGCAAAATGCGTTTCCAGTCTTTAAATAAATAAGGAACTGTTAATGCGATTAAAAAAAGAACGTGATCATAAGCATGAATATCCAGAACGTGCTTCAATCCTATTTGAAAATAAATCCAAAAATCTGACATAGGGGCAATAATATTAATTGATTAGGGGTTGTAAACTTACGATTTATTTTGAAAAACCAACAAAGTTCACCATCTAAACAACGAATAAAAATAAGTTAAATTTTATGAGAAATTTAAAATTGTTAAATTAAAATAAGATTTATCTTTGTAGCTTAAAAAAACTATAATTATGTCATTTTCAGATTTATTTGATAGCGAATTCAAACAAAGAAATAAAGGTCACTTTTCAGCTATTGTTCGTGTAGCATTAGCCGATGGAATTGTACATCCTGAGGAAAAGAATTTCTTGGACAAATTAGCTTCACGTTTAGAAATTTCAGAAACTGAGTATGAAGAAATTCTTAACGATCCATTAAAATACCCTATCAACCCACCTTATTTGCATGTTCAGCGTTTAGAGCGTTTATACGATTTAACCAGAATGGTGCATGTTGATCATCATCTTGAAGACCAACAAGAAGTAATGTTAAGAAAATTAGGAATTGCTTTAGGATTTACTCCAAGCAACGTAAACCATATAATTGCAAAAGCATTATCATTAGTAGACAAAAAAGTAGACGGTGATACTTTCGTATACGAAATGCAACATATGCATAAATAGTATTCAGTTTTCAGATTTGAAAATAGTTTACAGTCGCAGTTTTCAGTTTTCAAACTGACAGTTAAAACTAAATAAAAATATAAACCCGACACATTTTTAAAATGTGTCGGGTTTGTTTTTTAGTTCAGACTGTAAACTGAGACTGAAAACTGAGACTGTGACTGAAACTAAAGCGCTTCCGCCATAAACTCTTCAGCTTTTTCTACCATATTATAACTTCCGCAGAAAAACGGAACTCTTTCGTGCAATTCTGTTGGTTGGATTTCCATAATTCTTCCAAAACCGTCTGTCGCTTTTCCTCCTGCCTGCTCCGCGATAAAAGCCATTGGATTACATTCGTATAACAAACGTAATTTCCCTTTTGGTGCTTTCGAACTTGTTGGATATAAATAAATTCCGCCCTTGATCATATTTCGATGAAAATCAGAAACCAAACTTCCAATATATCTTGAAGTATAAGGTCTGTCTTCTTCTTCACGCTGACAATATTTAATGTAGTTTTTTACTCCTTGCGGAAAATGAACATAATTTCCTTCGTTTACCGAATAAATATTTCCATCTTTCGGAAATTTCATGTTTGGATGTGACAAATAAAATGTTCCGATAGCAGGATTTAATGTAAATCCATTTACACCATGACCTGTTGTATAAACCAACATTGTCGAAGTACCATAAATCACATAACCTGCTGCAACTTGATTGATCCCCGGTTGTAAAAAATCCTCGCTTGTTACCGGAGTTCCTATTGGAGTAATTCTTCTAAAAACAGAAAAAATTGTTCCCACAGAAACATTTACATCAATGTTTGAAGATCCGTCAAGCGGATCCATTAAGATCACGTACTTATTATTATGACTGTTGTCGCTCCCCTGAACAGTAATAAAATCGTCGTTTTCTTCAGAAGCAATTCCACAGACAATCTCACGGTTTATTAACGTCTGGATAAATACTTCGTTTGCATACACATCTAATTTTTGCTGGTCCTCACCCTGAACATTTTGCTCGCCTGCAGCGCCAATAATGTCGACTAAACCAGCCTTGTTTACTTTATAGTTTACGACTTTTGCCGCCAAACGTATAGAGTTGATAATTCGGGAAAGCTCCCCCGACGAATACTGAAATGCTTTTTGGTTCTCAATAATAAACTCTCCTAGTGTTTTATTGCGTTCTTCCATTACTATATCGTTGTAGATTTATTTTTAAGTCACAAATATCGTTTTTTTTGTGAGAATGATTTAAAAATTATTTTGTTAGTTTGCTACTATTGTATATTTGCTAATTAAAGTCAAAAAGTACAGGTGAAAAACACGCTTTTTTAGCTTATAACTGATTAATAATAAGAATATATGAAATTGCTATAGAAGATCGTTTGCGTAAAAAAACATCTGAAAAAACAAAAAGCAATACCATAATATGACCAATAAAATAAATTGCACATAATATGAATATTAGAAAAGGAAATCCCGAAGACATGAAATCTGTTTTAGGATTAATACAGGAGTTGGCAATATTCGAAAAAGAACCTGACGCAGTTGTGATCACTGAAGAGGATTTAGTTCGCGACGGTTTTGGCGAAAAACCATTGTTTCACGTTTTTGTTGCAGAAATTGAAAATGACGAACAACAAAAAGAAATTGTTGGAATGGCAGTATATTATTACCGATATTCTACCTGGAAAGGAAAAACAATACACCTTGAAGACTTAGTTGTTAAGGAAAAAATGCGCGGCACCGGATTAGGATCTGCACTTTATTCGGAAATAATGAAACAAGGAAAAAGAGATAATGTTCGAAGAATCGATTGGAATGTTCTGGACTGGAATACTCCGGCAGTTAAATTCTATGAAAACTCCGGTGCAAAAATCCTTGAAGAATGGAGAGTTGTTCAAATGGATGAAGCAGGAATTAATTCATTCTTAGAGAAAAAATAGACATAAGTTTTTTTGCCACAAATTTCACAAATTTACACTAATTTAATTTGTGCTAATTCGTGAAATTCGTGGCGAACGGACACAGATTTTAAAATTTTTTTAATCCCTTTTAATCTGTGGCAAAAAAAATTACAAAATATACTTAGGTTTCATATTGCCCAAATCTGAAGTCGAAAATCTAAATCTAAAATTAATAATGAGAGTATTTAAATTTGGTGGAGCATCAGTTAAAGATGCTGAAGGAATAAAAAACGTATATGACGTTTTACAAAAAGTAGGTTACGAAGATGTGATTTTGGTAGTTTCGGCTATGGGAAAAACGACAAATGCTCTTGAGGTTGTTATCAAGAATTATTTTGATAAATCAGAAGAGTTAAATTCATCTGTACAGGAAATAAAGAAATATCACAATCAAATCTTATTAGATTTATTTGATGATGAAAAACATGCCGTTTTTGCAGCTGTAACAGCACAATTTTCAGAACTGGAATACTTTTTGGCACATAATAAATCTCCTAATTACAATTTTGTTTACGATCAGATTGTAAGTTTTGGAGAATTAATTTCGACTACTATTCTAAGTCATTTCATGAACTTTATGGGAATCCAGACGCAATGGCTGGATGTTCGCAATTTCATTAAAACAAACGCAAATTACAGAGATGCCGAAGTAGATTGGGAAACGACTCAACAATTGATCAGTAAAAATGTAAAACGTAAAATATTAAATATTACGCAAGGATTCTTAGGTGCTGATGAAAACAATTTCACAACAACTCTGGGTCGTGAAGGTTCTGATTATACAGCAGGAATTTTTGCTTATTGTTTAAATGCCGAAAGTGTTACAATCTGGAAAGATGTTCCAGGTGTTATGAACGCCGATCCACGTTATTTTGAAAATGCCAGTTTGCTAAATCAAATTTCGTATCGTGAAGCTATCGAATTAGCTTTTTATGGTGCGACGGTAATTCACCCAAAAACATTACAGCCGCTACAGAAAAAAGAAATTCCATTATATGTAAAATCTTTTATCAACCCATTATTAAAAGGAACTTGTGTTTCTAAAGGTGTTGATTTAGAACCGCAATATCCTTGTTTTATTGTAAAAAGAAATCAGCTTTTGATTTCACTTTCATCAATTGATTTCTCTTTTATAATGGAAGAAAATATCAGTGAGATCTTTGCTTTGTTTCATGAATTCAAAATCAAAGTAAACCTGATTCAGAATTCTGCGATTAGTTTTTCTGTTTGTGTGGAAGATAAATTTGAGAATTTCAATGATTTGAATGCGATACTTTCGAAAAAATTCAAAGTAGATTATAGCGAAAATGTGACATTATATACCATTCGTCACTTTACAGAACAAGCTGCACAAACGGTCGAAGAAAACAAAGAAGTTTTACTAAAACAAGTGAGTAGAGAAACAATGCAAATAGTGACTAAAGAAATCAATTAATCTTGCTATAGAAGTTAATTATATTAATTCAATATATTCCTAAAAGGGCTCTACATATTTGTGGAGCCTTTTTTATTATCCTGAATTATCTGCTTTTGATTCTTTATTAAATTCTTTATTATTTTTTTCAATTCTTTTATTCTTGCTTCATATTGCGCAATTATTTTATCTGATAATTGATTAACAACATTTTTGTTTGAATCAGCATTTTCATTTGTATCAGATCTTAAACCAATTTTAATCAATTCTTCTGAGTTTATTTCAAAAAGCTCACATATTTCTTTAACATAGCTTGACCAGGAACCACTCTTTCCTCTTTCCATTCTTGCATATGAAGATTGTGATATATGTAAAAAATCAGCAACTTCTTCCTGAGACATATTCTTTGCTTTACGCCATTGTTTTAGTCTATTTCCTACAGTTATATTCATAATTTAACCATTTAACTGCTGTAAACATAAGAAATATTTTACTATTTTGTAAATAAAAGAATTAAATAACCGAAAATCGACTTAGACATAGTTCAATTACACTGTAATTTTATTCTTCTAACAACTCATAAAAGAAAAATCATGTCACCTTTTAGTAAATTAATGATAATAATATTTTTTATTGTTTGTATCCTTTGGATAGGTTTTGGATTTTATCAAATTCTAATTTTTGGATTTTCATTTGGAAAAGATTTTCTTATCGGAATAACTCGCATTATACAGGGATCAGTAACTTCTTATATCATATATAATAGATTTTACAAGAAAAAGAAAAACTGAATTATGCGATTTCCGACTTGAAATAACCGATTTCTGCATAAGGATAACTTCAAACAGCACATAACTTTGTTGAACTAGCTAAATTAGAATATTATGAAAAATTTAATTATTTACTATTTCCAAATTTTACTACCGCTTCCCTTATTATATTTCGCAGCAAAGCAAGATCCTATCCTGTTTGTTGTATTACTGATATTTTATTATATCTATAGAATATTCACAGATTATTATAGATTAAAAAGCAAAAATGTTCTCAAGAAAAATGATTTCCTGCTTTTTATAATTCCTTTATGGACTATCAAATATTTTAAGGAATTATACTTTGAGAACTAAGCGCATTTTTCTAATTCTTGCCAAAATAGTTATAGCCCTTTTGCTGTATTATTTATTTATAGCCAGAAATTGGCTTAGCATGACAACACCTACAATAGTTTTAATAACAATAAGTTGTATTTATCCATCTTTCTTGCTTTATACAAAAGCAATATGTTTTTCAAAAAGAAAAAATAATTTGTTTCGGTTATCTACATCATAATATATATTAGATTTTGTAAGAATAAAAAACTGAATTACYCGAATTTAGACTTAAAATAACCGATTTCTGCATAAGGATAACTTCAAACAGCACATAACTTTGTTTTATTATTAACACTAAATATAACATTATGAAAAAATTAGAATTAAATCAAATGGAGAATTTAAATGGTGGTGCTCAGCAAAAATTAAAAAATGTTGATGACGGTGGAGGATTAACTAAAGATTGTATGATGGCTATCGGACTTATGGGATTAGGCCTAGTAGGTATTGGTCTTTTGGGTGTTGGAACAGCTGGTTTTGGAGCTATAGCTGTAGCTTCCTTATCTGGTTTATCAGGTGCTATTGGAATGAGTGCTTGTCACGGTCAATTATAAAATAACAATATGAGATTATGAATAAATATCTGTCTTTTATTTTACTTGTAACCACTCTATTTTCTATCATCTCCTTAATTTATGGTATATGTGTTACAAAAACATTATATAGCATCACATCACCTTTACTTTTTTTAATTTTTATAATTATTTTTTTATTTACAAATAAAACTAAGAAAAACTAAAGAATACCGAATAGAGGGAGGAGGAAGTTTTAATTTTAATCTTTCTAAAGGGTGCCTTTTATAGCAACTTATAATTAGTTTTATTATTCTAAATCATTCCTAAGAAAAAACAACATAGTAAAAGAATAATTTCATCAAAAAGCTTAGAAGACTCAACCTCAAGTATTTTAAACACTTGAGGTTCTTTTAAAAAAAAAATCATAAATAATTTATTATCAATTATTCAAATTTAAGTAATTGATACGAAAAAGTAAAAAATTCAGCAGGGCCTTTTGTAAAAACTTTCGTTTCTCCACTTACAATCTTCAAAATATGCTTAAAAATTCTCTTTTAATATTTTTACTCCTTTCAATTATTCTAATATTATTTGGCGAAACAACAAAAGTCGTTCTAGATATTGACAAATTATTTTATAATACAATGGCTGAAAAATTAACCTCTCAGCAATTAAATCAATATTTTGAATTTCAGGATAAATGGAAATGGGTTTCTTATTTTTTCGTTCCAATATATATTGCAATTAAAACAAGCATAATTGCTATTATATTATACATAGGAACATTTTTTTTCAGTCAAAAAGAAATAACATATAAGTCAATTTGGAATATCGCTATTAAAGCAGAATTCATCTTTTTGTTAGTTCCAGTTTTTAAAACTATTTGGTTTTACTTTTTTCAAACCAATTATACATTAGAAGATATTCAGTATTTCTATCCATTATCAGCCTTAAATATTACTGGATATAAAAATTTAGAAACTTGGTTTGTTTACCCTTTTCAAGCACTCAACTTATTCGAACTTTTCTATATTATTTATTTAGGATTTCAAATAGGTAAACTAACCAATACGTATGCTGATTATGGATTAAAAATTGTCGGTTTAAGTTATGTACCCAGCTTAGTATTGTGGGTAGCGACAGTAATGTTTTTCACTCTTAATTATTCTTAAAATGTCTAGAACAAAAAAAGTATTTCTCGCTGCATGTATTATCATGCTCATTATACATATAGTTTCATACTTCTTTTACAATAGAGACATCGTTCAGGCTTCTATGGGAGTTATTACGATGATATTCATTATTATGTCGATAATTATGAACAAAGAATCAGAAACATGAAAAAAATTATAAAAACCACTTCTCTAGTAACATTTATAGGTGTTCTACTTTTTTTAGGTTACCAAATTGTATCAAAAATAAATCATAAAAATGAAATTGCTCAAAACATAAAAAGAATTCCGGAATTTTCATATCAAAACATAGACGGAATTGCTTTTACTAACAAAAACCTAAGAGAAAAGACCTCAACTATTTTTATTTATTTTAATACGGAATGTGATTTTTGCCATGAAGAAGCTAAAATCATTAAAGAAAATATAACCCGGTTTAGTAATGTGCAATTCATTTTTGTATCCGCTGAAAAACCGGAACAAATTAAAAAATTTGCTCAGAAACACCAACTAACAACTTATGATACTGTTTATTTTTTACATGATAACAAAAATACTTTCGCAACTACTTTTGATGTTAATGCGTTGCCTTGTCTAGTACTTTACGACAAAAACAATACGCTCATCGAGAAAATTAAAGGTCAGACAAAAGTCGAAATTTTGATTAAAAAAATAAACATTGAATAAGCTCCAAATGAACTTAAAGCATCTCAAAAAAACGCACACCCAACAATTAGACCAATCAGACTGCGGTGTAGCATGTTTATTATCTATCATAAAATTCTATAACGGAAATCAATCTCTTGAGAAACTTAGAGAATTAAGCGGTACGACTAAGCAAGGAACTACAATGTTAGGTTTGTACCAAGTTGCGATTCAATTGGGATTTACTGCTGAAGGTTGTGAAGCAGATATTAAAGCTCTAATCGACCATAAGCAACCTGTAATTTTGCATCTATTATTAGAAGATAAACTACAGCATTATATTGTTTGTTATGGTTACACTGAAAAGGAAGGTTTTTTGATTGGAGATCCTTCAAAAGGAATATATTTTTTAACGATAAATGAATTAGAAAAAATTTGGGTTTCAAAAACTTGTTTAATACTAGAACCAAATGAAAATTTCATCACAGAAAAAACAGATAAAAAAGCTCAGATAAAATGGTTTCTTGATTTATTAAAAGAAGATTATAAACTTATTTGGATCTCCATTTTGTTAGGTGTCTTTATTGCCGGTTTAGGAATGTCAATGGCGCTATTTTCTCAGAAATTAATCGACGATATTCTCCCTTCACGTAATATCAAAAAGTTAATATCCGGAATTTCATTATTAACCATTTTACTTTTAGCCAGAGTTGCAATTGCTATTTTAAGGCAATATTTTTCATTAAGACAATCAAAGGATTTTAATAACCGAATAAACAACTCCTTTATTTCCTCGCTTTTGCATCTCCCAAAATCATTTTTTGACAGCAGAAAAACCGGTGATCTTGTGGCGAGATTAAATGATATACAACGCATACAAAGCGTTATTAGAATGCTATCAAGCACTTTAATAATTGATGTTTTGGTCGCTATTATTTCATTAGTGTTTCTATTTGGCTATTCCTGGAAACTTGGTTTGATTTCTTTACTTAGTTTACCTATTTATTTCTTTATAATTTATAGAAATAATAAAATAATAATCGAATCACAAACAGAAATCATGCAAAGTTATGCTATTAACGAAAGTAATTATATCAACACTATTCAGGGAATTTCGACCATAAAAAACGATAATAAACAAACTGTTTTCAAGCAATTAAACGAACATATATTTGCAAATTATCAAGAAAAAATATTCAATCTCGGAAAAATCAATATTACTCTTTCCTGGCAATCCGGTTTAGCAAGTCTTATTTTTTCAATTAGTATCTTAATTTATACATCGATACAAGTTTTTAATAAAGAAATTAAGATGGGCGAATTAATGGCAATTTTAGGAATTGTTGGTTCGCTATTACCTTCGATCGCAAATTTGGCTTTAATTTCGATTCCGATAAATGAAGCTAAAATAGCTTTTAACAGAATGTATGAATTTGCATCCATAAAAAAAGAAAATGAAGAAGGTGCAGAAATTAGTGAAATCAACAAAATCTCGATTCAAAACCTATCCTTTAGATTTGGCGGAAGAACTGAGCTCTTTCATGATTTGAATATAGAAATCAAAAAAGGAAGATTTACGGCTATAGTTGGAGAAAGCGGAAGTGGAAAAAGTACCATCGGACAAATATTGCAACGCTTTTATTCCTTCGAAAATGGAAATATTGTTATCAACGATAAATATCAACTTCAAGAAATTGGACTCAAAAATTATAGAGATTTATTAGGCGTTATTCCACAGGAAATTACAATATTCAACGGAAACGTGATTGATAATATCCTTTTAGGGACAAGTGACTCTCCGGAAAACCTACTTAATTTTATTCAGGAATATGGATTTGAGCATTTTTTCAATCAATTACCTCAAGGTTTAGCCACAATTATTGGCGAACAAGGAATTAATTTAAGCGGAGGACAAAAACAAGTTATCGCTTTGGCAAGGGCCTTATATAAAAAACCTCAATTTTTGATTCTTGACGAAGCGACCTCAGCAATGGATAGAAACACAGAAAACTTCACTATGAATCTGTTTCAAAAGATAAAACCAAATTGTGCTATTTTATTTATTTCACACCGTTTAAATATTCTAAAAAATACTGCCGATTGTATCTATATTTTAGAAAACAAAACTATTTCTAATTCTGGAAATCATCAGGAATTAATTGCCTCTCCTAATTTTTATAGTGATTACTGGGAAGAAAAGAAATGATTTTAATAAAATAGATAACGATTTACAATTGGAACTTCAACAAAAAAATATAATTATTTGATTTATGAAAACAATGATAAGAGCAATTACCATTATATTACTATTTAGTTTGACTACTGTTTTTTCGCAAGAGACAACAATTAAAGGCTTCGTTTTAGATAATCTAAAAAAGCCCATTCGATATGCTAATGTTGGGATTCTAAATAAACCAATAGGAACAGTTACTAATAATGAAGGTGAATTTATACTAAAGATAGATGCTTCGCTTGCTTTAGATACATTAAAAATTTCATCATTAGGTTTTAAAAGCACTGAATTTATAATTAAAAATTTACTGGATAATAAGATAACCGATATTTCTTTAGAAAGTCATATTGAAGAACTGGAAGAAGTCGTAATATCTACTGACAATCTAAAACGTTACACAGAAGGTAAAGAAAAAACTAAAAGTAAAAATCAAGTTTTTTTTGCTAATCCAGAAATTAAAAATATAAACTTAGGCTCTCAAATAGGTAGAAAATTCATTCTTAGTTCAAAAAAGCCAAGTATATTGGAAGAGTTAAAATTTTACATTAAAGAAAACAACTACGAGAAAATTAAGTTTAGAATCAATATCTACAGTGTACACAACGAAATTCCCACAAATAGAATTAACAAAATTGATATTTATTCGGAAGTACAGAATATAAAAGGTTGGGTAAATGTAAGTTTGACTGATTACAATATAGTAGTAAAAGATGATGTGATCGTGACTGTCGAATGGATCGAAGCATCAAAAACAGGAGATATATTAAGCTTACCACTTCTTATACCATCTTTTAATTCTGTTCACTATTATAAACAGAGTGCGCAATCACAATGGAAAAAATATAAAATGATATCATCTGCAATGTTGTTAACTTATAAACAATAAAATATTAAATCGGATTATGTTTAAAATATATTTTAAACAATTACCACATGGATTGACAACTAATCTGAGCGAAGAAGGAATTAATTTAAGTGGCGGACAAAAACAAGTTATTGCTTTGGTAAGAGCTTTATACAAAAAACCTCAATTTTTAATTCTTGACGAAGCGACCTCAGCAATAGATAGAAACACAGAAAACTTCACTATGAATCTGTTTCAAAACAAGAGAATCGTAATCTAATTTACAATACTGCCAACCGAGAAAAGCTTCATTATTTACCAATTATAAATACTACTTTTGGCTTTTTAGAGTTAAAGTGTTTATGCTTAAAAAATTACTGTTTTTAACGTTGCTTATTTGGTTTTCTGGTCTGCAGGCTCAGGAAACGGAATCATCGTACAAAACCAAAAAAGTAATTGCAACTCGTGACACTATTCATCTGGAAGAATTTAGTATCAATTCCAGTTATTTTCAGATTTTAAATACTAAAAATGAATTACTTGATTCTACTTTTTATAAAATAAATTTCCAAAAAGGAACCTTGTTTTTCAACGAAAAACTGACTTCTGCGTCAGATACTTTAATTGTCAATTACCTAAAATATCCTGATTTTATTACCAAAGAATACAGTCTTTATAAATCAAATCAAATTGTTACCAATGATATTGGCTCTGAGAAATTATACAAAATTGAAAATAATAACACTAAAAAAACCACTCCATTTGATGGTTTAAATACTTCCGGAAGTATTACCCGTGGCGTAACGGTTGGGAACAATCAAAATACTGTTTTGAACTCTAATTTGGATTTGCAAATTACCGGAAAAATATCCGACAAAGTTAGCTTAAGAGCTTCCCTTCAGGACAGTAATATTCCGTTGCAGGATGGTGGTTACTCCCAAAAACTGGATCAGTTTGATAATATTTTCATGGAACTTTTTAGTGATGACTGGAACATTCGCGCCGGTGATGTTTTCTTAGAAAATCGGAAAACTCAGTTTTTAAGTTTCAATAAAAAAGTACAGGGAATTTCGGGAAATTTTGATTTTGATACCGGAAAAAGCAAAACTAATATTTTTGCATCGGTTGCATTTGCAAAAGGACAATATGCCAAAAGTACTTTTACTGGTCAGGAAGGAAATCAGGGACCTTATAAATTAAAAGGTCAAAATGGTGAATTGTATGTATTGGTCATCTCAGGTTCTGAACGCGTTTATGTTAATGGTGTTTTACTTAAACGTGGCGAAAACAATGATTATGTAATCGACTATAATGCAGGCGAAATTACTTTTACCTCGCTTTTTACGATTACATCTGAAATGCGTATCAATATCGAATATCAATATTCAGATCGAAATTATAACCGCATCGTGACATACGCCGGTGCTACACATGAAAATAAAAACTGGAGTTTTGGCGGTTATTTATATTCGGAAAATGATATGAAGAATCAGCCTTTGCAGCAAAATCTTTCTACAGAACAGGTTCAGATTTTAAGTCAGGCGGGCGATGATCCAAATTTAATGAAAGCGCCATCAGCATATGAAGATACTTATGCTGCTAATAAAATCTTGTACAAAAAAATACTTGTAAACACTGCTGAGGCTTATGAATATTCTACCGATGCTACTGCTGTTTTATACAATGTAAAATTTAGTCTTGTTGGCAATAACGCCGGAAATTATATCATTCAGAATAACAATTCGGTTGAGCGTATTTATGAATATGTCGCTCCCGTTAGTGGAATTTTACAGGGAAATTACGAACCTATTGTACAATTGGTTGCGCCTATAAAATTGCAGGTCGCTACTTTTTTAGGAAAATATAATCCTGACGAAAAAACATTGGTCGATTTTGAAGTCGCCATAAGCAACAATGATAAAAACTTGTTTTCTGACATTGATGATAGTGATAATAGCGGGATTGCGTTAAAAACCAACATTAAAAAACGTCTGTTTACCAAAAACTGGACATTAGACGCGTTTGCAAATTATCAATTTGTTCAGGAAGACTTTAGATCTGTCGAGCGTTTATACAATATTGAGTTTAGCAGGGATTGGAATTTAAATGCTACTCTTTTGGGCAATCAAAGTCTGCTGGTTACAGGTTTGAATTTTGATTTATTTGCTAAAGAAAAAACATCCAATATTGGTTTGTTTACCTATCAATTTGAGAAATTAGATTATTCCGAAAGTTATTCGGGCGCGAGACATACTACAACTGCACTTTTCAAACTAAGACAATGGACTATTGAAAACCAGGGAAGTTTTTTAAATTCGGATGCTACAACTTCGACTTCGAAATTCATTAGGAATCAAACCAGAACAAAATATCATTTTGGAAAAAACTGGATTGGTGCCAGCATGCAAATCGAAAACAATCAACAACGGGATAAAGTAACGAATCAATTTTCGGTCTTGAGCCAAAGATTTTCAGAATATGGCGCTTTTGTTGGGCGTGGTGATAGTACTAAAGTTTTTGTAGAAATAGGGTATTTGCAACGCCGAAATGATAGTTTGCAAAATGGTTTGTTGCAACACGTGAACAATTCGCAAACCTATTTTTTAAAGTCGAAATTGATTCAGAATAAAAAAACAGATTTAGCAGTTTATGCAAGTTATCGAAATTTAGATTTTACAGATTCCACCCGAAAAAATGAGCCTTCTTTAAACTCGAGAATACTTTACAACGATCGCTTTTTTAATCAGTTGATGCAAATTGGTACGGCATATGAAACAAGTTCTGGAACGATTGCACAACAAGAATTTACGTATATCGAAGTTCCAACGGGTCAGGGAGTTTATACCTGGAATGATTATAATGGTGATGGAATTAAGCAATTGGAGGAATTTGAAATCGCAACTTTCCCTGATCAGGCAAGATTTATAAGGATCTTTTTACCGAATCAAATTTATATTAAAACCAATCAAAATAAATTTTCGCAATCTGTTGCTTTGAATCCGTTGCAATGGCAGAACGAAAAGGGTTTCAAAAAACTGCTTTCTTATTTTTACAATCAGACTTCTTTTATTATGGATCGAAAAGTAAAAAGTCAGGGCGAACGTTTAGAATTGAATCCGTTTAATTCATCTGAGGA
The DNA here is from genome assembly GCF_006438875.1 of Flavobacterium pectinovorum. Classification (GTDB taxonomy): domain Bacteria; phylum Bacteroidota; class Bacteroidia; order Flavobacteriales; family Flavobacteriaceae; genus Flavobacterium; species Flavobacterium pectinovorum_A. Next base: position 162,312 of record NZ_RCZH01000009.1, on the reverse strand, counting down.
AAATATTTTAGGCTTAAACTCAAGTTTCAGAAACAGCTTATATTACAATCGGGGAAAACAAAAGAACTCGGTAACGTATACCTATCTTATTAGTAAAGGAAAAAATCTACTTTCGATTGGTTCACAAGATGTCAAAAACAGTTCGCATCAATTACAATATACTCATTTGTATCAAAAGAGCTGGTTGTTTAATTTCTTTACCAAAACCATTAATACGAATTTAGTTTCTGAAGATTTTGTCGAAAAAAACTACGATATTAAGGGCTATCAATTGGCTCCCAAAATCAGTTATTTGTTTTCGAAAAATACAAGTTTAGATTTCTTCTATGAATTTCAGAACAAGGAGAACAAAATAGGGAATTTTGAAACACTTGTTCAAAACAGACTCGGAACTTCCTTCTCTTTTGCCGGCGAAAAAAAGGTTACATTAAATGGAGAGTTTTCCTTTTACCAAAATAAATTTACCGGAAATGAATTTTCATCTGTAGGTTTTCAGATGCTGGAAGGCCTTCAGGCGGGGCAAAATTTAGTATGGAAGCTTCTATTACAGAAGAATATAACGCAATTCTTAGATGTTAACTTAAACTATCAGGGTAGAAAAAGCGAAACTGGTTCAACGGTTCATACAGGAAACATTCAGCTTCGTGCATATTTTTGATCCTTAACGAAAAACATTACAATAAATTGATTAATTTTAATTGAAATTTAAATTATAAACCATATGAAAAAGTTATTATTACTCTGTTTTCTAGTTGTTTTCTCTTCTAATTTCTATGCTCAGGAAACAGCAAAAACTACGAAGAGCAAAACGGAAGCTTCTGCTAAAAAAGCAAAGTCTGATGCTTCTAAAGCAAAAGCTGATGCAAAAAAAGAAGCTGCAAAATCTAAAAAAGCAGCAGACGACGCTACAGCAGCCTCAACGAAAGCAACAGCTAAATCAAAAAAAGCAACTAGCGATGCCGCTACTGACGCTTCTGCAAAAGCGAAAAAAGAAACTGCCAAAGCAAAAAAAGCTAGTGCCGATGCTACTGACGCTTCTGCGAAAGCAAAAAAAGCAACTGCTAAATCTGAAAGCGCTAAATCTGATGTAACAAAAACAGCAGCAAAAGCAGATGCAGCAAGCAAAACTGCTAAAAAAGATGCAACATCGACTAAATCAAGTGCGTCTAAAACATTAAAAGAAACGACTGAAAAAGCTCCAAAAGTGGCTGATAAAGTTACTGGAGAATACAATGGAAAAAAAGTTTATACGGGACCAAAAGGTGGTAGATACTACATTAACTCTAATGGAAACAAAACTTATATTCAGGATAAATAATAACATCACATCAATATAAAGAAGGAACTACATTAAGTGGTTCCTTTTTTTTATGCAAAAAATCTTCCTGACAACAAACTTGTCGTTAACATACAAATAACCTTGTGTAGTAAATTGTACTGTTTTTAAACTTTTTTGTCCGAAAACGCCTTTTAAACCTGATTATAGAGTTAATAATTTAGTAATACATCTGAAATAACATGGAGAGCATATTTCTTTATCTTCGTTTCTAAAAAGCGTTAAACTATGAGCATTGACTATTCTGCGAACAAAACAATTTTAGTTGCTCCGTTAAACTGGGGATTAGGCCATGCCGCAAGATGCATTCCTATTATCAAAGCGCTTCAGGAAAACAATTATATCCCAATAATAGCTTCTGATGGAGTTGCATTGGCGTTATTACGTAAAGAATTTCCTTACGTACAAACGTTGGAATTACCATCTTATCATATTGAGTATGCAAAAAACGGTAAAAATTTTAAGTGGAAACTGATTAAGAATTTACCTAAAATGATCGCCGCTATTCTTGATGAGAAAAAAATAGTAAATAACTGGATAAAAAAACACGGAATTGACGGCATTATTTCAGATAACCGATTAGGCGTTTTTAGTAAAAAAGTGCCTTCTGTATTTATGACACATCAATTGAATGTGATGACTGGAAATACAACTTGGTTTACCAGTAAATGCCATCAACATATTATAAAAAAATATGCTGAATGCTGGGTTCCTGATACTAATGAGAAGGTCAATTTGACTGGGGAATTAGGACACCTTAAAACAAGTGATCTTAACTTAAGATATATTGGTCCGTTGAGCAGAATGCGCAAAAAGGATATTCCGAAAGCCTACGATTTAATGGTTATTTTATCTGGCCCGGAACCTCAGCGCACTTTTCTGGACGAAAAACTGCAAAAAGAGATTGTGAATTATAATGGTAAAGTGGTTTTTGTACAAGGTATTGTCGAAAAAACGCAAAATAAATGGCAAGCCGGAAATGTAACTTATTACAATTTCATGAACTCAAAACAATTGGAACAAACATTTAACGAAAGTGAATTTGTTTTATGCCGTTCCGGTTATACAACGGTGATGGATTTGGCAAAATTGGGTAAGAAAGCCTTTTTTATTCCAACTCCGGGGCAATATGAACAAGAATATTTGGCGATAAAACTTCAGGAAGAGAACTTGGTACCGTATGCAATGCAAGACGACTTTACCATTGAAGATCTTTCAAAAGTAAAGTCGTTTAAAGGTTTAACCCAATTTGATGAAGATATCGACTGGGATTCTTTGTTTACCGTTTTTGAAGATAATACAACAAGATAATTGAACGCGGATCACGCGGATTGCTAAAGCAAAACGCGGATAAAAACGGATTTTTTAAAGTATAACTATAAATTATATCTGAAAAAATCCGTTTTTATCCGCGTCTTCGCGAAAGCGAATCAGTTTTATCCGTGTCCTATTTTTAAAAATTAAACTGAGCTTGCAATCTCAATAAATTTCCTTGTTGTCTATTAATTAACAAAGCACTGTCTTCAAAAGTTCGGTCTGCAATAACGTATTCTGCTGTAAGTTCAAATGCTTTAAAAGGCTGCCATTCTATACCTACTTCATAATCTCTTACGACATAACTTCTGGCGTCTTTTTCATATTTTTTTCCACCGTTATAATATTGAAATTTGGCAAAAGGATAGATATGTTGTTTTTTCAGATCTAATTTGTAATTCAATAAAACGTAACCTCCATCTAAATCAGTATCATCAACTGTATTGGTCAATGTATTGTATCGAGGTCCTTTCCCTATATTATATTCTGTTTGAATACCAAATGGTCTTGGATACAAAACAAATGTTGCTCCTACCCTTTGGTCTTTTACATATTGCGGATCATTTACGATAACTCCCGGTGAAATTTCTCCGGTAAAAGCCCATTTTCCAGTATAAGCCTGAATTCCGGGTTCAATAATCTGGCTTCCTATTACAAAAGGATAAGATACTCTGGCAACTACATTCAAATCTCTGTTTCCGTCAAGTTTGTTGGCAAGTTGTCCATTGTAAACTCCAAAAGCAAAAACTCCAAAATCACCTGACCCTTTGTAACCGTCTTTAACCAGCATTGCAAAACGCTCTCTAATTTCGGCCGGAGCCCAATAAAAGAATATTCCTAAATCACGCTCATTTAATATGGCACTATTCATTGCATCGTTTCTGTCTAAAGCTAATCGCTGAGAGCTCGATTGCATGTTTTCAAATCCATAAGGAATTTTACTTTGTCCTACACGAACACGATATTCTCTTTTTTTATCGAAAGAAAGATCAAAATACAAATCTCGAATTTGGACGAAATTTTGAATTCCCGTAACTGGAGAACTGGCAAAATCAGGCTGAAAATAGAAAAACACATTTGGATGAACCTGTCCTGAAAACACTAAACGTGCACGTCTGATAAAAAGTCCGTTGTTTGCTTTCGCATCTGGAGCTGTCGAAGTTGTTCCCCAGGATTTATCACATTGCTCGCAGGAAACTTTATCGTTTGTAGAAAACAAACCATTGTATCTTATTTGCGCATAACCTCTCAATGAGATTTTATCGTACCAATGTTCTTCTCCACTAACTCCTGATTTGGTATCTGGAAGTTTTGCTTTATTAATAGAATCTAAAATACGAATTACTTCATTTTTTACCTCTTGTTTATTCATATCCTGTGCATTTGCAGCACAAGTAATCAGCAATAAAACGGCTATTATTTTTCTTTTTATCATTTCTTTGTAATTCCCTTAGATTCAAGGTGCAAAGATGTGTCACCTATGTTAAGAAATCATTAACAAGATGTTACTATAATAAAAATTTATTGTTACGAACCGGCAGCAAGTATTACATTAAAGTTAAAACACCTGTGTTTACGGACTTCGACGGAAAATAGCTTACAATTATTTAACTTCAGCTTTTATGATTTTATTTGCTTTTTCAAGCGTAAAAGAGAATTCAGACCCAATTCCGAACTCACTTTCTACATATACTTTCTCTTTATGAGCTTCAATAATATGTTTTACGATTGCCAATCCAAGACCAGAACCACCTTCTGAACGGGTTCCGCTTTTATCAACTCTGTAAAAACGCTCAAAAAGTCTTGGAATATTTTGTTTTTCAACTCCTTCTCCATTATCACTGATACGAATCAAAACTTTCTTCTTGGTTAAATTGACAACACCAACTTCGGTCAAACCGCCATCTTTACCGTACTTAATAGAATTTACGAGCAGGTTTTCCAAAACTTGCTGAATCCTGTCCTGATCTCCGCGTACTATAACTGATTGCACATTTTTACTTTCAAACGCCAATTTGATTTTCTTTTTATCAGCTTTCATTTCTAATAAATCAAAAACATTCTGAATCAACTCAACGATATTAAAATCAGTCATGTTCAAATCTAAATCTCCCGATTCTAATTTGGTAATCATATCCAAATCTTCTACTATGTAGATCAGACGTTCTACGCCTTTTTCAGCACGTTTTAGATATTTCTTTCTAATATTCTTATCGTCCATTGCTCCATCAAGCAAAGTCGAAACATATCCCTGAACGGTAAACAAAGGTGTTTTTAGTTCGTGCGAAACGTTTCCTAAAAATTCCCTGCGATATTGTTCACGAATTTCGAGCATTTCGATTTCTAACTTTTTATCAGTGGCAAACTTTTTCACTTCGCGTGAAAGTGTTTCCATATCTGTAGTTATGGGCTGATTAATAAGTGTTGTTGATTCCAGCAATGAAACCTCATCGTAGATTTTCTTAACTCTTCTGTAAATGAAACGTTCTACACGATATTGCAAAACCAGAAAAGAGAATATATAAATCGAAATAATAAAGATTATCCCGAATGCAACCTGATGTTTTAATTCGTTTTTATAGAATAAATTCATCAATATCAATACAAATCCTGTCCCAAAGAGACTTATATATAATGCCGATTTTACAGCAAATTTGTATGTTTTTTTAAAATTAATTTTCATTGATAGTATCAACCATTAAGAGATTATTTTTTTACCATATAAGTAGTATAGTTCATTTAAAAGTAAGCGTAATTTTTTCGATTACATATGAACTTAAAAAAGAAATCTTTGTCAAAGTTCAAAACTTTGACAAAGATTGACTTTGATATAAAAGTACGGACTATAAATTAAATGAACTTATATTACTTATATGGTTCATTTTTTATGTAATTCGAATCTGTTTAAATCCTCAGCAAAATCACTTAGAAACTTAGTACCTTAGAACTTAGCATCTTCAAAAAATTAAACTTCAAATTTATAACCAACTCCTTTTATTGTTTTAAAAAGATCTTCTCCTATTTTTTCACGTAGTTTTCTAATGTGAACATCTATTGTTCTTCCGCCAACCACAACTTCGTTACCCCAAACTTTATCCAGGATTTCGTCTCTTTTAAAAACTTTTCCGGGTTTAGAAGCTAATAAGTAAAATAATTCGAATTCTTTTCTTGGTAAAGCAATTTCTACATTGCCTTTTATGATCTTATATTCTTCTCGATTAATCTCGATTCCGCCAACGTTTAAGGTGTCGCTGACTACTTCTTGTTCTTTTAACCTTCTTAACAAAGCCTTTACTTTGCTGACCAATAATTTTGGTTTTATTGGCTTGGTAATGTAGTCATCTGCACCTGCATCAAAACCAGCAACTTGTGAGTAATCTTCGCTTCTCGCTGTCAGGAATGTTATGATAACATTATTTAATTCAGGAATTTTTCTAATGTGTTCGCAAGCTTCCATTCCGTCCATTTCTGCCATCATTACATCCATAATAATTAAGTCCGGCAATTCTTTCTGAGCCTTTGCTATAGCTTCTTTTCCGTTTGAAGCTGTTACAATCTGGTAGCCTTCCTGAGCAAGGTTATAGCCAACGATTTCTAAGATATCTGGTTCATCGTCAACTAATAAAATCTTGGTTTGTGTTTTTTTCATAAATAGCAAAAATTGAGATTCTTACATCAAATTTTCTTTATTATACATTCGATGATTTTCATTTGAGATGGTAAATATACTAATAAAACAACGGTCAAAAATTGCAGTTAACCGTAATTTAATCTGGTAACAATTTGATAATCTACAAGACACGAAAACATAACGAGTACCTAACATGAACTTTACACAGCGTTTCTTTCTTTGCACAAAAATAAATTAAACACAACACTGAAATGAAATTCAATTTAAAATTTCTATTTATTACATTATTCATCTGTACGATTTCGATCGCACAAACCAAAGGTACGATTTCTGGTGTATTAACCGACAAGGAAATGAACAACCAAGCGTTACCTTTTGCAAATGTTTTAATTAAAGGTACAAACATTAGCGCTAACACTGACATTGACGGAAAATATTCGTTGAATGTAAATCCAGGAAATTATACTATTATTTTTAGTTTCGTAGGATATGAATCTGCTGAAAAACCTGTTACTATTAAAGCAAACGAAACTGTTACTATTAATCAGGTACTTTCGTCGGGAGGTTATACTCTAAAAGATGTTGTTGTAAAATCGACAGCAAATAAAGAAAAAGAAACTGCATTATTACTAGACCAAAAAAATGCTGTTGTTATCAAACAAAGTATTGGTGCACAGGAAATGTCCAGAAAAGGTGTAAGTGACGTTGAAGAAGGTTTAACTAAAATTACCGGAATTTCTAAAGTAGGTTCAAGAGGTTTATTTGTTCGTGGTCTTGAAGACCGTTACAACAATTTATTGATTAATGAACTTGCCGCTCCATCAAACAATCCATTTTCTAAAATCGTTCCTTTAGATTTATTCCCAACAAATATTGTAGGTGTTATTGATGTTTACAAAACTTTCAACCCAAATATCTACGGAGATTTCGCCGGAGGAACTTTTAACATTCAAACTTCAAAAGCTTCTAAAAGCGTTACTAAAATAAACCTTGGTTTTGGATACACAACCGGAAACAGCTTTAAAGATTTTTTACTTTCAAGCGATGCAGATACTGCTGCAGGATTTTTTGGATTTAACGGAAAAGACAGACAGATACCAGATTTCTTAGGTCCAAACGCTTCAAAAACTGCTTTTACAAATGATCAGGCTTTAAGCTCTGTAAGCGGAGATAAAGGTTTCAGCGCAAGCAAAGGTAAAAGCCCTTTAAACTCAAGCTTGAATTTATTACACTCAGAAAAATTTGATTTAAGTAATGAACGTTCTTTCGCTTATTTATTATCTATTAACTATGACAATAGTTATGCAATTAGAGAAGGTGTTGACAGAACTTTGGATATACAGACTACTGGTTCAAAATATGTTAATAATTTTGTTACTACTGATTACCGTTTCAAAACTACAACATCAGCATTATTAGGATTAAACTACAACACAAACAGATTTAAATTAGCTTTTAATACTTTGTATATTAAAACTACTTTGAACTCTATAAAAGATCAATTTGGTCAGTCTGGCGGTACTGCTATTCAAAACACATTGATCCGCACGAATCAATTAGACCAAAGTGATTATTTGAACTTTCAATTGTTAGGAGAATATAATTTGACTGAAGATAAAAATCAAACTATAAAAGCAGGTGTTTCTTATGCAGACACTAAATACCAGCAACCGGACAGAAAGTTCTTTATAGGACAAAAAACAGGCGAAGACGAGATTAACACTTCATACGGAGCAAATAACTTCTTACGCCAATACTTAACTGTAGACGGAAATTCATTTGTGTCTGCAATGGCAGAATACAACCTTAAGTTTGGAAAAGACGGAAAACAAAACAAATTAACAGTAGGTTATAATGGTAATACTACAGGAATGGAATCTTCTTATAGATTTGTTTCAAGCCGAGGTGATGCATTCTCTTCAAGTATAAACAATATTAATGATCACATCATAAGCGATCTTCAAGCTAATAATGGTACTTCTTTTGAAGAAAATTCTAATTCAACCTGGAAAGTAAAACTTACTGAAACTGCAAATGCAGGTTACACTAATTTACTTTTGAAATTTGGAGAAAAATATGAACTTAACGCAGGAGTTAGAGCCGAAAGCACAACTAAAGAAACTAAATACCGAGGATTAGGAAGTTTTGACTCTCCATTTCATGTAAGATCATATGACAATTTCTACTTTTTACCTTCATTGAACGTAAAATATTTGATAAACGAAAAATCAAACCTGCGTTTTGCTGCAAGTAAAACTTATACAAAACCGGTTATCATGGAATCGTTCCCAATCTCTTACCAAAATGCTGATGGAACTTCAGTACAAGGAAATACATTATTAAAAAATAGTGATAACTATAATGTCGATTTAAAATACGAATTATTCCCTTCTGCAAAAGAAATGTTCACAGTAGGTGCATTTGCAAAATATCTTGATAACCCAATAGAAAGAACTTTTGTTTCTAACGCTACGACAGGAACTGTTACAACTTTTTTAAATTCTGACAATGCAACCTTATTTGGAGTAGAAGCTGAGTTCCTTTTTGGATTAAACAGAATTAGCGAAGATCTTGCAGCATTCTCATTTGGATTAAACACAACTATAATGTCTACTAAAGTAAACATAAGTAAAACATATGCCTCTGAAGATGAAGATGGAATTATTACAATTAATCCATCAATCGAAACACATAAAGGTTCAAGAGATTTACAAGGTGCATCAAACTGGTTGGTAAACTCAGATTTGAAATATGAATTCAATTTAGGAAAAGATTGGACAAATACCATGTCTCTTGTTTATGGTGTATTTGGAAAAAGAATTTATGCAGTAGGAACAAACGGTCAGGATAATACTTATGAATTACCGGTATCACAATTGGACCTTGTTTGGTCAAGCAAAATTTCAGAACATTTTGATGTGAAATTTACTGCAGACAACTTATTAAATCCAGCAAGAAAATTAGAATTTGGAAACGAAGGAACAATAAAAGTTGCAGAGGAATCTTTATTAGCTCAAAGCTATAAAAAAGGAGTTGGTTTCTCTTTCAAAGTAGGATATACTTTTTAATTAAATCGCTCATATACAAAACAAAAGCTCCAGAAATCTGGAGCTTTTTTATTTAAGGACACTTTCAGAAATCTCTTAACATTCTCTTCACATTTTAATTGTTTTTTGATAACTGTAATGTAATATTTAGATAACACCTTAGAAAGATTTCCGCTCTAATTTTGACAAAAATAAAAACGAATAATACAACACAAAAACTATGAAAACTAAATTTTTTGCTTTAGCACTTGCTACAGGTTTATTTTTAAATTCTTGCTCAAGTAGTGACGATACTACTCCTGTTACTCCACCTGCAACAGGCGAAATTAAAGGTGATATTACAACTAATGTAACTTATCCTTATGGTAACTACACTTTAAATGGAGTTGTAAAAATCAAAGCCGGAGCAACAGTAACTTTTGAAGCCGGATCAACAATCACAATCGATAAAAAAACTGGAGACAACGCATTAGTTGTTTTAAAAGGTGCAAAATTAATCACTAAAGGTACTGCTGACAAACCAGTTGTATTTACAGAAAAATCTAAACTTCCAGGTTCTTGGGGAGGTATTATCGTTTACGGTGACGCTCCTGCAAAAGTAGCTGGTGGTGGAACTACTGGTACATCTGAAGATGGTAACAAAATTTCTTACGGAGGAACTAATCCAACTGATAATAGTGGATCATTAGTATATACAAGAGTAGAATATGCTGGAGCTAAATTAGCTGATGGAGATAAAGAAAACAACGGTTTTACTTTCTATTCAGTAGGTTCAGGAACAACTTTAGATCACTTAGTATCTTACAAGGGTGCTGATGACGGATACGAATTCTTTGGTGGAACTGTAAGTTTAACAAATGCTATTTCTTACGGAAATACAGATGACTCATTTGACTGGCAAGATGGATGGCAAGGTCAAGCAAATACAAACTGGTATGCTTACCAAACTGGAAAAGGTAACTACGGAATGGAAATCGAGGCTTCGTCAAATGACAATGCTTTTTTTCCAAAAGTTTCTAACATTACTTTAAAAAGAGCTGCTGGTAACACTCCTGAAAGTAGTGATAACCAAGTTGATGCTTTCCAATTCAAAAAAGAAGGTAACGGAGAATACAGTAACATCATCATTGATGGTTACGGTAATTTTACAACTCCAGGTGGAGTTACTTACAAAGGTAGTGCTGTTAGCATCTTAGATGGTGTAACAAACGATCACCAAGTTAAAACTGGAAAAATCAAACTTTTAAATGTTAAAATCAGTAACACTACAAACATTAACCCAATTGGAGCTACTGACGCTATCATTGTTGTTTTCCCAACAGGAAATTTCGTTACAAGCGCTACAGCTACTGGAGCTTCTTTAACTCCTGGTGCATGGGCTACAGTTGACGGTGTAGATTTGACTAAATAATAAAATATCCTAAATTGTTAAAAACATCCTAAATTCTTAGGATGTTTTTTTTTGGCGTAGTTTTTGTAATTTTTTTTGTATATTTACAGTAATCAAAAAAATGCGATGGCAAAAAACTACTTTTATATTACATTCTTATTGGCTTTTTTCTTTACTCTAAGTGTTTCGGCACAAGACAGTAAACAATTACCAAAACCTCAAGAGTCTACAACCATTGAGGGTCTAAGCTTGTACCCTAACCCAGTGACAAACGGAAAAGTTTATATTTCGTCTAAAAATGATTTAGAAAAAGAAATCATCATTTTTGATATTCTGGGCAAAAAAGTCCTTCAACTACATTTAAGCTCAAAAGAATTAAACGTTGCAGATCTAGTTCCCGGCGTTTATATCATTAAAATAAGCGAAGAAAATGCTTCAGCAACACGAAAGCTAATCATTCGATAAAACATACAAAAAAAGCTCCTGTCGGAGCTTTTTTTGTAGTTTACAGTATTCAGTCGCACTTTTCAGTTTTAGATTGCAGTTAAAACTGTCACTGAAAACTGAAAACTGCGACTAAAAATAAATATCTTTGCACAAAAAAAGTTTTGATCACAGCCAACGATATATTTACCATTTCGAGTCATAAACAATTTGAAAAAATAGCATTAAAAGTGTTTCGTTTTCAGCATGAGAACAATCAGGTATATCGCGATTTCTGTGATTTCTTAAAAGTCAATCCGCAACAGGTAAAATCATTGGAACAAATTCCTTTTTTGCCTATTCAATTTTTTAAAAGTCATAATGTAGTTTCCAATAACGATTCTGCTCAGGTTACTTTTACCAGCAGCGGAACTACAGGAATGATCACAAGCCGACATATAGTGACCGATGTTTCCCTATATGAGGAAAGTTATCGCAATGGTTTTTCACAATTCTATGGAAACATCGAAGATTACGTAATTTTAGCCCTTTTGCCGTCATATCTTGAACGCGATGGATCTTCGCTTATTTATATGGTTGAAGATTTAATAAAACTATCCAATCAATCTGAAAGCGGATTCTATTTACACAATCATGAAGACTTAATTAAAAAACTGACAGCTCTTGACGAATCAGGACAAAATGTGATTTTAATTGGCGTTACTTATGCTTTACTAGACTTGATCGAAAAACATCAATTCAACCTGCAGAATACCATTATTATGGAAACTGGCGGAATGAAAGGAAAGCGCAAAGAAATGATTCGCGAAGAATTACACGAACAGCTTTGCAAAGGTTTCGGCGTTACCGCAATTCACTCCGAATATGGAATGACGGAACTTTTGGCGCAAGCCTATTCTTTAGGCGAAGGCGTATTCGAATGTCCATCCTGGATGCACATCTTAGTTCGCGATCCTGAAGATGCTCTCACTTACGTGAAAGATGGAAAAACAGGCGGAATTAATGTTATTGATTTAGCCAATATAAATTCATGCTCTTTTATCGCCACACAGGATTTAGGCAAAAAAAATCCCAACAACTCTTTTGAGGTATTGGGACGTTTTGATAATTCTGATATTCGTGGTTGTAACCTAATGGTTTTATAGTTTAACGTTGATTTGTTGAATTGGTTAAAGGAGCATTCCAATTGTCATCATAATTACGAAATACAAAAAAGGCAACAAACTTGTTATACTCCAAATCAGCTTTCTTTTCCAATTATAATTTTCTTTAAAAATCAAAATTGCATTTACTATTCCATAAACAAAAGAAGATAAAACAAAAATGTAATTAGATATCCAGAAAAAATGATACAAAATCCCAAAGTCATTAAACCTATATCTTCCTGACAGATAACCGAAAATCATTCCCATTATAAAAATCCCGCATACAACTAATGCCGTTTTTTCCAACTTATTTAATCGAGTTTTTTTCATAAGATTCCAGCAATCGATTAAATAATTAACCGATTAAACAGTTGAACAAAACACTAGTTTTCTTCGGTTACACCAATATTATCTATTCCTTCTTTATTATTTGACTCTCTTTCTTTCTCTAGTTTGTTTTCGAGAAGTTTATGCGTGCCATAGCAGGCTAAACCACCCAAAACAACATAAAGTATACTCCATCCGGCATTGTCAAAATTCTCATTTGCAACATACTCAAAACCTTTAATAAGCCCCAGCACAATTCCAACAAGAAATCCTCCTAAAATAGTACCACCATAATAAGAAGCTATTCCGAAAAAGAAATAAGCCCACTTATTTTTACCGTATTCAAGAGCCAAATTTGTGAATGCTTTCCAGATCCAGTAAATAAATAAAAATCCAATCATAGTTTTTTAGTTTTTAGGTAATAAACTTACTAAAATAAACTATTATTTGATTTTCAACAGAAAATTTCTCTACAAAAAAATCCCAACAACTCTTTCGAGGTATTGGGATGTATTTATTTTAAAGTAATCGTTATTTCGTTTAATCGGTTAACCGAAATTATTCATAAATATCTTTTCAATGTCCTAAATCGATAACATCTATCAAAAATATTTCATCACTAACTCTGATTTATAAAGCTTATTGTGCTTTTTTAAGAATCAATATTATACATTTAATTTCCTTACCTCTCTTGTTTTTACATAATCTTCGAAAGAAATCTTAAAACCACCATCATTTCTTTTAGCTTCATCATACAATTTCAAATCTTCTAAATCTTCCAATTTTTCTAAAAGCTTTTTGTATTGTTTTATAGGCAACAAAACAGCTGTTTTTTTCCCTTTTTTGTCTGTTAAAAATTGCGTCTTCATAAGCTTAATAATTGTTATTTCAGGTAAATTTAAACAATTTTAAACCACTCTTATCACAAAATAGTTCTTCTTTCCGCTTTGTAACAACACAAACTGATTGTTGATTAAATCATTTGCAGTCAATACAAAATCTTCTTTTACTTTCTCTCTGTTTACAGAAATTGAATTCGCTGTCAATGCACGTCTTGCTTCTCCATTTGATTTAAAGAAACCTGTTTTTTCGTTTAAAACAGTAACGATATCCAATCCATTTTCTAAATCAGCTTTTGCGATTTCGGCTTGAGGAACACCGTCAAAAACTTCTAAAAAAGTAGCTTCATCCAGTTGCTTTAAATCTTCTGCAGTAGAATTTCCGAACAAAATATTAGAAGCCTGAATTGCTTTTTCTAACTCTTCTTTACTATGAACAAAAATGGTGATTTCCTCAGCCAGTTTCTTTTGCAAAACTCTTACATGTGGTGCCGCTTTGTGCTCTTCGATTAAAGCATCAATTGTTTCCTTATCTAAGAAAGTAAAGATTTTAATGTATTTTTCAGCATCAACATCTGTTGCGTTTACCCAAAATTGGTAAAATTTATACACTGAAGTTTTATCAGCATCCAGCCAAACATTTCCACCTTCAGATTTTCCAAATTTAGATCCGTCCGCTTTTGTGATTAAAGGTGTCGTTAATGCGAAAGCCTTAGCATTTTCTCCACCCATTCTGCGAACTAATTCTGTACCAGTAGTAATATTCCCCCATTGGTCAGAACCACCCATTTGCAAAAGGCAGTTATTGTTTTTATATAAATGATAAAAATCGTATCCCTGAATCAATTGGTATGTAAATTCAGTAAAAGACATTCCTTCACCTTCTCCACCTAATCTCTTTTTCACAGAGTCTTTCGCCATCATGTAATTCACCGTGATACGTTTTCCAACTTCACGCGCAAAATCAATAAACGAAAACTCTTTCATCCAATCATAGTTATTTACCATAACCGGAGCGTTTGCTTCTGTTGAATTAAAGTCTAAGAAACGTGACAAAACACTTTTGATTCCCGCAACGTTTTTAGCCAAAGTTTCTTCGTTCAACAAATTTCTCTCATCAGATTTCCCGGATGGATCACCAATCATTCCGGTTGCACCTCCAACTAAAGCAATCGCTTTATGGCCGGTTCTATTTAGGTGAACCAATAAAATAATCTGAACCATACTACCAATATGAAGTGAATCTGCCGTTGGATCAAAACCAATATAAGCCGTCGTTACCTCTTTTAGCAATTGTTCTTCCGTTCCAGGCATGCTATCATGATATAACCCACGCCATTTTAATTCTTCAACTAGATTCTTCATTTTTAAAATAATTTGTGCAAATGTAATCAATGGCAATGGCAATGACAAAAAACAATTTCAATGAAAATAACAATACTAGCTTTAAAAAACAATTTCAATAACAATGTAAACAGAAAAACTTTGTGACTTTGTACCTCTGTAACTTTGAACCTTTATCAAAACCTTTGCAACTTTGTGCCTTTGCAACTTTGCACCTTTACACCAAAATGGTATATTTACAAAATGGTATTAGTAACTGGAGGAACAGGTTTAGTAGGCGCGCATTTATTACTTCATTTAATTGAAAATGGAGAAAACGTTCGGGCTATTTACCGAAATCCAAATAATATCCAAAAGACAAAATCGGTTTTTGAATTATACAAAAAAGCTGATTTATTCGAAAAAATCAATTGGCTTGAAGCCGATATTCTAGACGTTCCTTCCTTAGAATTTGCTTTTATTGATATTGAATATGTCTATCATTGCGCCGCTTTAATTTCATTTGATCCAAAAGATGAAGATGCACTTCGAAAGACCAATATCGAAGGAACTGCCAATATGGTCAATTTTTCCCTTGCGAAAGGAATAAAGAAATTTTGCTTTGTAAGTTCTATCGCCGCTTTGGGAGATTTGGCTCCGCATGAAACATACATTACCGAAGAAACAGATTGGAATCCGGAGAAACCGCACAGTGATTATGCCATTTCTAAATATGGTGCCGAAATGGAAGTTTGGCGTGCCGTTCAGGAAGGTTTAGATATTATAATTGTAAATCCGGGTGTAATTTTAGGACCAATTCCTAAAACAAAAAGCCAGGAACAAGGAAGTTCTGAACTTTACTCAAAAGTAGCCAACGGACTTTCTTTTTACACTTTAGGAAGTACCGGTTTTATATCCGTCAATGACGTTGTCAAAATAGCAAGAGAATTAATGAACAGTGATATTAAAAACGAACGCTTTACATTGATTTCTGATAATATTGTTTTCAGAGATATTCTTAATACAATTGCAGAAGTTTTAAAAGTAAAGAAACCAACTATTCATGCAAAACCAATCTTCATGAATTTCCTGTGGATTGCTGACGGAATATTTTCGACTTTATTTTTCCAGAAAAGACGTTTAACAAAAGCAACCGCAAAAGCTTCTTATTCTAAAAATCTGTATTCTAATGAAAAAATAAAAACCGCTCTGGGAACGGTTTTTTCAGATGTACATCAATACATCAAAGAAGTTTCGAAATTATAGAATTACTTTTTTTTATTCAAATTAATCATTCTCCTAATAGAATCTACATTTACTTTATTCAAAGACTTTTCAACAGCAGGATCTTTAATAGCTTGTTTCAAGTCATTTTTCTTGGTTTTAGCCTCTTTCTTTTCATCAATTTTAACCAGAGAATCTGTTGCTCTTTGATTCTTTGCCAATCGTTTGCCAATTTCGTCAAACATATCTTTATAACTGTCATAATCGGCAGCATAATACATATTGTTTTGTGCAAATTGCAAACTATCGACTTTATATTTTTTGAAAATAAACTTAGTCGGACTTGTTTCATTTGAATCTACCGACATCGGGTTTTGATATTTAATAGCTTCCAAAAGAGACAAATCATACATAATATCAATCATCTTTCCTTTCTCAATAAGTTTTGCAGGTTGTTTGACCAACTCTTTTTTACAACTTACAGAAAGAAACAAAACCAACATTATTACTATAAAATTCTTCATTTCAGCTTTTTATCTATCAAACAATAATCGTTTACCCGGACGGATATCTTTTACTTTAAAATTATTATAAACCAATTCACCGTTTACAAAAGTATGTGTAATTCTGGATTTAAAAGTATAATTCTCAAATGGAGACCATCCACATTTAGCCAGAATATTTTCTGGTTTTACACTCCACGGTAAACTTGGATTTACGATCACTAAATCTGCAAAATAACCTTCTTTAATAAAACCTCTTTTTTCGATTTTAAAGATTTTAGCAGGATTGTGGCACATTTTCTCCACGATTTTCTCTACTGTAATTTTCCCTTGATGATGCGCTTCAAACATTGCTATAACAGCATGTTGTACAAGCGGACCTCCGGAAGGAGCATTCAAATACGATTGCATTTTCTCCTCTTTTGTATGTGGAGCGTGATCTGTAGCAATTACATCAATACGACCATCATTCAGCGCTTTCCAAAGTTCAGCTCTATCTTCTTTGGTTTTTACAGCAGGATTCCATTTTATGAAATTCCCTTTTGTTTTGTAATCTTCATCTGTAAACCAAAGGTGGTGAACACAAACCTCAGCAGTAATTTTTTTATCTTCTAATGGAATTTTATTCGTAAACAACTCCATTTCTTTCGCAGTAGAAAGATGGAAGATATGCAAACGAGCTCCAGTTTTTTTCGCTAAAGCAACCGCTTTAGAAGATGAAATATAACAAGCTTCGGCGCTACGAATTAAATGGTGCGCCGTTACCGGAACATCATCTCCATATTGCTCTTTATATAGTGCAAGATTATTTTGAATTGTAGTTTCATCTTCACAATGAACTGCAATTAACATTGGTGTACTTGAGAATATTTTTTCTAAAGTCGCTTCGTTATCCACAAGCATATTTCCTGTAGAAGAACCTAAAAAGATTTTTATACCGGCAACATTCTTAGGATTTGTTTTTAGAACTTCTTCAAGATTATCGTTTGTTGCACCCATCATAAACGAATAATTCGCAAATGATTTTACTGCTGCAATTTGATATTTATCTTCAAGTATTTCCTGAGTAACCGCATTTGGAACCGTATTTGGCTGCTCTATAAAAGAGGTAATTCCTCCGGCAACAGCAGCTTTGGATTCAGATTCGATATCGCCTTTATGAGTCAATCCCGGCTCTCTAAAATGTACCTGATCATCAATAGCGCCCGGCATTAAATAACTTCCTTCGGCATCAATAACAATACAATCGGATGTTTTTAAGCTAATACTATCTGAAATTTCAACGATTAAGTCGTTTTCGATCAAAACATCACCTTCAAAAATAGATCCTTCGTTTACAATTTTGGCATTCTTTATTAAAATCCTGTTCATTACCGTGGTATTATAATGTATTGACTAATTTTTTTAATCTAAGTGAAATCACACCGAGAATTGCTTCCTTAATAATGGCATTGCTCATTTTTGAAACTCCTTTAGTTCTATCTGTAAAGATAATTGGAACCTCTTTAATTTCAAAACCTCCGCAATAAGTCCTGTACTTCATTTCGATTTGGAAGGCGTATCCAACAAATTTTATTTTATTGAGATTAATTTTTTCTAATACTTCTCTTTTATAACAAACAAAACCGGCTGTGGCATCATGAATTTTCATTCCGGTTATAAATTTCACATAAACTGATGCAAAATAAGACATTAAAACTCGGCTTAAAGGCCAGTTTACAACATTTACACCCGTAACATAACGGGAGCCAATAGCTAAATCTGCACCTCCAAAATGGCAGGCGTCAAGCAATTTTTCAAGATCATTGGGATTGTGCGAAAAATCAGCATCCATCTCGAAAATAAAATCATATTTACGTTCCAATGCCCATTTAAAACCATGAACATAAGCTGTTCCTAAACCGGATTTTTTAGCCCTTTGTTCTAAAAACAACCTCTCAGGAAATTCTTCCTGTAACGCAATCACCTTATTAGCAGTATGATCAGGCGAATTATCATCAATTATCAAAAGATGAAAAGGCTTATGTTGTGACAGTACAGCTCTAACTATACTTTCAATATTTTCAATTTCGTTGTAAGTGGGAATTATGACAATACAATCATTCATTTTTCTTGGGTAATTTCACCGCAAAAGTAAACTTTTTATAGCATTTGATTCATAATAAATATATAATAAAAGTATTGATACAAAAAATTACTAATTTTGTGATCGTTATGATTGAACACCTACACCCCCGAATACTAGAGAACAAGGACTGGGCAACACTTTTATTTGTGTTGACTTTTGCCATTGTTGCCATGACTAAATCAGCTTATGAAACTAGATTTAGCGAATTTAGCAAGCTTATTTTTTCAGATAAATATGCAAAAATTTATCGTGACAATAATCATTTGAAAAGCAGTTTTACGGTTGGTTTGTTTTTTGTGCAAATTATTTCCTATGCTTTTTTTATTCAGCTTACGATGCACATATTTTCGCATAATCCCAAAACGGGAACTTATAATGTATTAAAAACAGATTGGATTTTATTTGTTCAGATTGCGACATTTTTACTTTATTTTATTCTGGCAAAATATTTAATTGAAAAAATTGTAGCGGCTTCATTCAATATCGACGAATTCATGGAGCTTTTTAACTTACAAAAAGTCACATATCGCACCTATATTGGCATTTTAATCCTTCCTATTAATGCTGTTTTGTTCTATTATGATGATATTTCAAAAACTATACCCCTTGTTATTATAGGTATTTCGCTGTGTATTAGCCTGTACTCATATTTTATTTCAATAAAAACATATCAAAACGTAATAATCGGTAAGTTATTTTATTTTATTTTATATCTTTGCGCTCTTGAAATAGCCCCTTATTATTTTCTCTATTATTGGATTACAAAAGGGAGTGCTTAGAAAAAGTTTACAATATGAAAGTGAAAACAATTTTGGTGTCACAGCCTGAACCTAAAGTGGAAAATTCTCCTTACTTTGAGCTCCAACAAAAACACAAAATAAAAATTGATTTCAGACCATTTATTCATGTGGAGGGGGTTAATGCAAAAGAGATTAGATTGCAAAAAATCGATCTTAATCATTATACTGCGATAATTTTGACGAGCCGTAATGCGGTAGATCATTTTTTTAGAGTAGCAGATGAAATGCGTTATAAAGTTCCTGAAGGATTGAAATATTTCTGTCAATCTGAAGCAGTTGCATTTTACCTGCAAAAGTATGTAGTGTACAGAAAGCGTAAAATTTACGTTGGAGCAAAAGATTTTGCAGACTTATCACCTCTTATCAAAAAGTATAAAGACGAAAAATTCCTACTTCCGGCATCTGATCAATTAAATGCTGATGCTCCGATAACGTTAAACAATCTAAAAGTAGATTGGACGCAAGCTGTTTTTTACAAAACTGTAATGAGCGACTTATCTGATCTTGCTGATGTTTATTATGATGTTTTAGCATTTTTTAGTCCAACCGGAATAAAATCATTGTTTAAAAACTTTCCTGATTTTAAACAAAATGAAACCAGAATTGCTGTTTTTGGAAGTACAACTCAAAAAGAAGCTCTTGATTATGGTTTAAGAATTGATATTCTTGCTCCAACTCCTGAAACTCCTTCTATGACAATGGCTTTAGAAAAATACATTAGCGAAGCAAATAAAGGAAAATAATCCTTTAAATCACAATATTAAAATTCCAAATTCCAACTTTCTTTGTTGGGATTTGGAATTTTTCTTTTTACTACACGAGATTCTACCATTAAGAGATTAAGCATCGTTAAACACAATCATTGTCATCCCGAGGAACGAGGGATCTCCGCAAGAAACTCCGTAAAGTAAGTCGCCTATCTTTGTCAAGCTACTTGCGGAGATCCCTCGTTCCTCGGGATGACAAAAATGCGTATAATAACTTTGAGGGTAAACATTTGTCAAAATTCCTTAAGTTCCTTATTGAAAACTTTGACAAAGATTTAAAACAACAGATTTGTATTCATT
The DNA here is from genome assembly GCF_006438875.1 of Flavobacterium pectinovorum. GTDB lineage: Bacteria > Bacteroidota > Bacteroidia > Flavobacteriales > Flavobacteriaceae > Flavobacterium > Flavobacterium pectinovorum_A. The sequence continues at coordinate 141,794 of NZ_RCZH01000009.1, read as the reverse complement.
TAAAAGTTTTATTCTTAAATTTGATTTCTAACTAAAACCAAATCACTAAAATTAGTTTCAAATCACAACTCTTATGAAAATTAACTCCCTTATAATTGAAATCGACGGTATCGACAAAGAAATTCTTCGTTATTTAATGGATGATGCCCGAAAACCAATTTTGCAAATTGCCAACAAAATAGGGATTTCAGGAGCTGCAATTCATCAGCGTTTAAAAAAACTGGAACAATCCGGTGTAATTTCCGGATCAAAATTTACCGTAAACCCAAAAGTCTTAGGCTACAATACAATGGCTTTTATTGGCGTTTATCTTGATAAAGCTTCCCGAAACTCTGAAGCCGTAAAAGATCTAAAGAAAATACCCGAAGTTCTGGAATGTCATTATACCACAGGAAACTGGTCCGTTTTAATTAAAATCATCTGTCGCGATAACGAACATCTAATGCAGCTTTTAAACACTAAAATTCAAGCCATAGAAGGGGTTTCAAGAACCGAAACCTTTATTTCGCTGGATCAACAAATTGACAGACAAATTCAATTGTAATTAGAGAATGTGTCAATTAGAAAATTAGATAATGTCTCAAATTTATAAATACAACAAAACCCGACAGGTTTTAAAAACCAATCGGGTTTGCTATAAATTATCTAATTGACTAATTATCTAATTGACACATTATCTAATTAGCACATTAATCTCTTCTATTATTACTTCCCGCATAAATTGAGATATAATACAGTAACGTTGCAATTGACCCAAGAGCCGCTACAAGATAAGTTCTTGCTGCCCATTTAAGAGCATCTTTTGCTCCGGCTTGTTCTTCTTGTGTGAGCATATGTTTATTTTCCAACCAAGCCAGAGCTCTATTACTTGCGTCATATTCCACAGGTAAAGTTACAATCGAAAATAAAGTGGTTACTGCAAAAAGCACAATTCCTATTAACAACAATTGAGGAAAAACCTGAATCATTAGAATTCCGGCTAAAAGAACCCACTGCATATAATTTGATGCCACATTTACAATTGGCACTAATGTCGAACGCATAGTCAGCCATTGATACCCTACAGAATGCTGTACAGCGTGACCACATTCATGTGCCGCAACAGCCGCCGCAGCCACATTACGATGATTATAAACTGCTTCACTTAAATTTACTGTTTTATCACTTGGATTATAATGATCTGTCAATTGACCCGGAGTCGAAATAACACGAACATCAGTAATACCATTGTCCGCCAACATTTTCTCAGCAATTTCAGCACCGCTCATTCCGTTTCTTAACTGCAGTTTAGAATATAATTCAAATTTACTTTTCAGTTTTGAACTGACCAGCCAACTAAACAACATTATAGCGCCGGCAATAATTAAATATCCCATTCCCATATCTTTATATTTTTTAATTGTTATTTACTTAAATAATCACAAGATGTCCTACAACACATCTTTAATATCCTATAGAAAACAGCAATTTACGAACCATTTTTCTAAAATGCCAAAATGACACCCAATTTTAGATATTAATTAAGAGCTTCGGCAAAAATTCTAAATTAAAAATCCAAACCCAACAAACATTGGAATTTGAATTTATCTAAAACTCAAAATTAGAATTGATTACAGCAATTGATTATTTACCTCTTCAAATTTGGCAATTAAATCATTCAACTTGGATTGCTGTTTTTTAATTTGTTTTGGACGAATATAAAACCAATTAAAGCCCATCCAAAGCAAAGTTATACCATATGTGAAGCTTGCCCAAAAAGCGGTCATTCTAACGGCGTACTCATACATATATAAACCAATACCTACTCCAAGCAATACAAAGTACAAACTCAACATGGTAGATTGCATAAATTGCTGTTTCTTTTTAATTAAAATCAGTTTCTGCAAATATTCCTGATTGGTTTGAGCCGTAACAATATTTTTATAAATTGAAATCAATCTATTGTAAAAGATCAAATAAACAACCATTGCCAGAATCGTTAAAACAATTCCGATTTTTGTCGAAATAAATTCAGGCTGATAAGAATACCAGATAAAAATGATAAAGGCGCAAGTTGCAAAAAGCAAAATATTGGTCATCCATAAACTACGTAAACCAGCTTTTTTAAATTGTTTTAATCTTGTCAATAAATCTTCGATATTGGGCTGACTTACGGTTTGTTTTTTCCATAAATCCTTAAAATCTATATTGTTATTGTGGTCCATTTTCTTTAAATTTTTGAGTCAATTTTTCTTTTATCCTGTGAATTTTCACCCGTATATTCGCTTCCGAAAGTCCGACGATTTTAGCAATTTCTGCTTGTTTAATATCTTCGAGTTCCAGTGAAATAACAATACGCTCGGTTTCCGGTAATTCGGCAATACATTTATATAAAAACTGAATTTGCGGTTCAATCGATTGTTGTTTTTCTTCGGTCAGATTAATGGGTAAATCTGATTTAAGAAAACGCTTTTCTTTTTCAATCTGTCGCAAACAGTTATTAGAGGCAATTCTGAAAATCCAGGTTCCTATACTTGATTCATTTCTAAAAGTGTCCAGCTTTTGCCAAACAATAACAAAGGTTTCCTGAGCCAGATCCTGTGCGATATCATAATCGTTCACAAAACCCATGCAGAGCCTGAATATTCTGTCCCAATACGTTTTATAGATCTCTTCAAATACCATTATTAAGATTTTATAAAATTGCTTAACTGTTCTAAATACCATTCTTTGTCATCATACATAATAAAGTGTAATCCTTTATTTGCATATTGAAATTTTCCGGTTTTCAGATTTTTATACTGCTCATCGATTGCAGGTTTTAAATTTATAAAATAAGATTCTAACAAAATCAATGACGGACATTTTATAGTTGCAATTTTATCTCTTAAATCTGTATTTGAGAAATCACAATACATTTCGGCAAAAGTTTTTCTATCTGATTTTACACTCCAATCCAAAAGCATTTCGGTTTTTGTAGTATCCTGCAAAAGTCTTGGAATCATCTTTTTCTGCATATCCAAAAATTGAGTATCGGTCATTGTTGTCATTTGAGTGACCATTGGAGCGCAATCATTATTTTCTTTTGATTTAAAAGAAGGATCCATCAATGCAGCTAAACATGGCAATGCATCGACTACAACAATTTTGCTAATCAAATCCGGATAATCAGCTGCAATTGCCAATGCTAACCCGCCGCCCATACTATGACCAATTACGATTGGTTTCACAATTTTATTGTCTTTTATGTAATTAGCAATTTCGTTTTCCCAATTTTTAAATGTTGCATTTTCTTGTGGTTTGACTCCGGCAAAACCTGCCATTGTAAGTGTATAACAGGTAAAATCTTTTTCAAAATTGACTTTGGTCTCCTTCCATACTTCTCCGGAAGAAGCGAATCCCGGAATAAAAATTATGGCTTGTTTTCCTTTTCCGGTTTTAAGAACCTCAAACGGATATTGTTTTGTTTGTGCAAATACATTTAAACATAATGCTGAAAATAATAAGGCGATAACCAAGATGATATACTTTTTCATTTTTAATAGTTTTAAGTTGTTAAATGATTTAATTCGCCTTTTGGATACGAGAGGTTTTAAAATGTTACAGATTTTTTTGAAAAAAAATAAATTCCAATATTTCAAATTCCAAATTCCAATATTTACGGGGAAATTCCAATGATAGAAATTCCAAATTCCAATTTGAGTAGGGTAAAATTTTGCCACGAATTCCACGAATTAACACGAATTGAATTGGTGAAAATTTGTGAAATTCGTGGCGAAAAAAAAAAAAAAAACAAAGAAAGACTACAATCTTGTCATTTCGACCGAAGGGAGAAATCACACTTGTGACTCGACAAAGATTAGCAACATTCTGTGCGGAGTTTCAAGTGTGATTTCTCCCTTCGGTCGAAATGACAAACTAGCCCAAAAAAAAATCCCAAACCCCAACGAGAATTGGAATTTGGAATTTATAATATTGGAATTTTTATTTACCCTACAAGGTTAATAATTTTCCCAGGAACAATAATCACTTTATTTGGTGTTTTACCATCTAACTGACGTAGTGTTCTTTCGTCTTTCATGATGATTTCTTCGATTTGTGCTGCGGTTAGATCCAAAGGCAATTCGATTGTGAAACGCATTTTTCCGTTGAAAGAAACTGGATATTCTTTATTGGTTTCAACTAAATATTTAGCTTCAAAAACCGGGAAAGCAACTGTTGCAATTGATTCCGTGTTTCCTAATTGCGACCATAGTTCTTCAGCGATATGTGGTGCATAAGGTGAAACCAAAATTGCTAAAGGTTCTAAGATTGCTCTCGAATGACAGTTTTGAGTTGACAATTCGTTTACACAAATCATAAACTGAGAAACTGAGGTATTAAAAGAGAAACTCTCAATATCTTCTGCTACTTTTTTAATGGTTTTGTGTAATGATTTTAAGTTGTCTTTTGTTGGTGCATCGTTGTTTACGATTAAACCGTTATTCTCATCAAAGTACAATCTCCATAATTTTTTCAAGAAACCAAATACACCTGAGATTCCAGCGGTATTCCAAGGTTTTGCCTGCTCTAATGGCCCTAAGAACATTTCGTACAAACGTAATGTATCAGCACCATATTCATTACAGATATCATCAGGAGTTACTACATTATAGTATGATTTCGACATTTTTTCGACTTCACGACCCACAATGTATTTTCCGTTTTCATCAAAAATAAATTCTGCAGTGTTAAAATCCTCTCTCCAGTTTTTGAATTTTTCGATATTTAGTTCATCAGACGAATTCACAAAATGAACATCAACACGTATTGGCTGAACATTTTGATCTGCGATTTTATTTTTAGATACGAAAGTATTTGTTCCTTCTAACCTATAAACATAAGCTGTTGTCCCCAAAATCATTCCCTGATTAATCAGTTTTTTAAATGGTTCTTCGGTTGGAGCAAAACCTTTGTCTTTTAAGAATTTGTTCCAGAAACGAGAATATAGTAAATGTCCGGTTGCGTGTTCGCTTCCTCCAATATACAAATCAACACTTTCCCAATAGGCTAAAGCTTCTTTGCTTGCAAATTCGTTTTCGTTATGTGCATCCATATAACGCATCCAATACCAAGAACTTCCTGCCCAACCTGGCATTGTGTTCAATTCTAAAGGAAAAATCGTTACATGATCTACTAAATCTGTCTTGACAACTTTATTGTTTTTTGTATCCCAAGCCCAAACTGTTGCATTTCCTAACGGAGGCAAACCATCTTCGGTTGGTAAATATTTTTCTACTTCAGGTAAAACAATTGGCAAATGTTGCGCATCGATCATCTTTGGCAAACCATTTACATAATACACCGGAAATGGTTCTCCCCAATAACGCTGACGAGAGAAAACAGCATCACGCAAACGGTAATTTGTTTTTCCGCTTCCTTGTCCTATTTTTTCCAAAGCTGTAATTGCAGCCTGAGTAGCTTCTTTATAATTTAATCCGTTTAAGAAATCAGAATTTGCAATTTCAACATTGTCTTTAGAGCCATAAGCCACCTCAGAAATATCAACGTTAGCGAAAATATTTTTGATTTCTTGCATTCCTTTCTCGTGCTTAAAGAAATTTGCAAAAGCATAATCTCTTTCGTCTCCACAAGGAACCGCCATTACAGCACCAGTTCCATAACCTGCCAAAACGTAATCTCCAATCCAAACCGGAATCGCTTCTTTTGTAAAAGGATGTTCTGCATAAGCTCCGGTAAATACACCAGAAATCGTTTTTACATCTGCCATACGCTCACGCTCTGAACGTTTTGCTGTTTTTTCAATATAAGCTTCAACAGCCGCTTTTTGTTCCGGAGTTGTAATTTTCGCAACCAAATCATGTTCTGGCGCCAAAGTCATAAACGTTACTCCAAAGATTGTATCGGGTCTGGTAGTAAAAACTTCGATAACTTCATTATGGTCTTTCACATTAAAAGTTACTAAAGCTCCAACCGATTTTCCAATCCAGTTTCTTTGTGATTCTTTAATAGATTCGCTCCAGTCAATATCATTTAATCCTTGCAACAAACGCTCTGCATAAGCAGAAATACGCATGCTCCATTGTGTCATTTTTTTACGAATAACCGGATATCCACCGCGCTCAGAAACTCCGTTTACGATTTCGTCATTTGCCAAAACAGTTCCTAAACCGGGGCACCAGTTTACTTCTGTTTCAGCCAAATAAGTCATTCTGTATTGCAAAAGTATTTTTTCTTTCTGATCTTCAGAATAAGAATTCCATTCTTCAGGTGTAAAAATCGCAACATTATCATCGCATACGGCTTCAACTAAAGCATTTCCACTTTCTTCAAAAACTTTTACAAGCTCCGAAATTTCAAATGCTTTTCCTTGTTTTCTGCAATACCACGAATTGAATAATTGGATAAAAATCCATTGTGTATGTTTATAATAATCAGGATTTGAAGTTCGTACTTCACGACTCCAATCAAATGAAAACCCAATTTTATCCAATTGTTTTCTATATCCGGCAATTTGCTTTCCTTCTTTATCAACTCCACCGTCAATATTTACGCGCGTTGTATCCTCGGGACGTTGTCCGGTTTGTATCGCATATTGTTCAGCAGGTAATCCAAAACTGTCATATCCCATTGGGTGCAAAACATTGAATCCCTGATGTCTTTTGAAACGAGAATATACATCTGAAGCAATATAACCCAGCGGGTGCCCAACGTGTAATCCCGCTCCGGACGGATAAGGAAACATATCTAACACATAATGTTTAGGTTTTTCAGAATTATTACTTGCAGCAAAAGTTTGGTTTTCAGCCCAATATTTTTGCCATTTCGCTTCGATTTCGTTCGGATTGTATTTCATTTTTAAGGTTCAAAGTTGCAAAGTGACAAAGGTTCTAAGGTTTCATCACTTTAATGAATTAAGGCGCAAATTTACATTTATTGTAGATTGTACCAAAGCTATTTCGTTGACAAACAAATAAAATAACAAAATACTTATTTTTAATTACGTAAAAATACGTATGTTTGCATTTTAATACTTAGTAATATTTTTTAATTAAATAATCTATTTAAAGTTCCGAAGGAACAAATTATATTGTAGGGCTGGACTTCAGTCCAGCATAAATAAAGAATCAAATGGGTAATAATAAAAAATATTCTATTGAAGTTCGTCTTTGGATTGAAGAAACCGAAGGACCATTTTTAGGAATTGGAAAAATCTGGCTGCTCGAAAATATTCGAAAAACGGGATCGATAACCAATGCCGCAAAAGAAATGAAAATGGCTTATCGTCAGGCGTGGCAATTAGTCGAAGAAATGAACCAGCGCGCCGAAATTCCTTTAGTTGAAAAACTCCTTGGCGGAAAAGGCGGTGGCGGTGCTAAACTAACCGAAGCCGGAGAAAAAGCCATTACCATTTTTTACGAAGTCGAAAAACGCATTAAAGATTTTGCTTTAAAAGAAACTCAGAATCTAAAATTTTAAAACCCTTTATTATTCCTTTTAAAAAACCAAATAACCAAAACCAATTTTTTTAACCTTCAGTATTCATTTCAAAACATACTGAAAATTACACTCTGATTATGAACTTAAAATTATACCTGTTCTTATTTTTTATCTGCCTAAAAAGCTTTTCTCAAACAGAAATTCATCAAAAAACACAAGACAGCATTAAAAAAGAAGAGCTGAACGAAATTGTAATTACAGCTTCCCGCCGTTCCGAAAAAATAATGCGTTCTCCTATAAGTATTGAACAATTGAAATCGGCAGAAGCCAAAAATATGGGATCTCCAAGTATTTATGAAGCGCTTGAAAATGTAAAAGGCGTTCAGATTATTACGCCAAGTTTAGGCTTTAAAGTAATTAACACAAGAGGTTTTGCCAATTCGACCAATGTTAGATTTGCACAATTAGTTGACGGAATTGATAATCAGGCGCCACATTTGGGTGCGCCAATTGCAAATGCGCTTGGCGCGAATGATCTCGACATCGATAAAATAGAAATTATTCCTGGAACTGCCGCCGCTTTGTACGGAATGAACGCTATTAATGGATTAGCAAATATTCAGACTAAAAATCCTTTTGAATATCAAGGTATAAGTATTCAGCAATTGACCGGAATAAATCATGTTGGTAATATTGACCGATTTTCGCCTAAATTGTATTCACAGTTTAATTTACGTTTTGCAAAAGCATTTAATGAAAAATTCGCTTTCAAAATAAATGCTTCAACTACAGGCGGAACGGATTGGGTTGCGGATGATCGAACTGATCTCGCGCCAAAGGCAAATGCTTCAACCAATTTATATGGTGCCGATAATCCGGCTTACGACGAAGTGAATGGTTACGGAAATGAATCGGCAAATCGAAAAACACTAAATCTTAACGGTAAAAATTATGTCGTTGCCAGAACAGGGTATCGCGAAACTGATATTTCAGATTATGATATAAAAAACTATAAAGCTGACGTTGGTTTTTATTTTCGTCCAAAAAAAGGAAACGAATTAGCGGTGACTTATAAAACAGCATTAATTAATACAATTTATCAGCGTTCGAACCGATTTCGATTAGACAATTATACTTTAAACCAATTTTCGGTTGATTATCACACACCTATTTTTCAAGTAAAAGCTTATGCAACAACTGAAAATACAGGCGATTCATACAATATGCGTTCGCTTGCCGAAAACATGGATCGCGCTTATAAATCTGATGACAAATGGTTTGCGGATTACTCAACTGCTTACAAAAATGCAGTTACAAACGGAGCAAGTGTTGCAGATGCACATAAAATTGCCAGAACATCATCAGATCAAGGTCGTTTTGAACCCGGAACGGCGGCATATGAAGAAAAGAAAAATGAATTAGTTAATATAAATAATTGGGATATTGGCGCTGCTTTACGTGTAAAATCGACTTTGGTTCATGGCGAAGGATTGATTAATTGGGATAAAGCGTTCTCTTCTTTCTTTAATAAAATCGAAGCTAAATTATTAAGTGGTTTTGATTACAGAGAATATATCATTGTTCCGGACGGAAACTATTTTATCAATCCCGTAAATGCTTCTGAAAATTTAACGTATCAAAAAACAGGCGCTTTTACTCAACTGACTAAAGATTTCTTCAAAGAAAAATTGCGATTGGGCGCCACAATAAGAATGGATAAAGCCGATTATTTTGATACTAAATTTACACCTCAATTTACGGCCGTTTATTCTCCAAAAGAAACGTTGAGTTTTAGGGCATCTTACCAAAACGGATATCGCTTTCCGAGTATTTTTGAAGGTTTTTCCAATGTAAATTCCGGAGGTGTAAAACGTGTTGGCGGATTGCGAATTATGTCTGACGGAATTTTTGAAAACTCCTATACCAAAGCTTCTATAGACAAATTTCAATCACAGGTAAATAGTGATGTAAACACTCTTGGTTTAACACAGGCACAAGCTATCGAAAAGAATAAAAATACGATTCAAAAAAATCCTTACACGTATTTAGAACCGGAATTTGTAAAATCATTTGAATTTGGTTTTAAAGCAATTACATTAAATAAAAATCTTCTTATTGATGCCGATTTTTATTACAACTCATACAAAAACTTTATTGCACAAGTTGAAGCCAGCATTCCAAACACAACAGATCTTGGTAAGATTCCGACGGCTTTGTATTCAAAAAATACTCAAAACAGATATCGTCTTTGGACAAATTCTAAAAGTAAAATTTACAATTACGGCGCAAGTTTAGGTTTAAAATATCGAATTGATGAAATCTTTACAGCCCTGACCAATCTTACGTACACCAAACTCGATCGAACTGACGATAAAGATGGTCTGGAAGATGGTTTTAATACTCCGGAATTTAATGTAAACGGAACTTTAATGGCACAAAATATCTGGAAAAATCTTGGCGCAAGTGCAACAGCAAGATATCAAACGAATTTTGATTATGTTTCATTTTTGGTTAGCGGAACCGTTCCTGCATATTGGTCGATGGACGCACAAGTAAATTATTATTTCAAAAAAACGGGTTTAACAACTAAATTAGGAGGGACTAATATCTTAAACAAACCTTATACATCAATACTTGGCGGACCATCAATTGGCGGATTGTATTATCTGTCATTGGTTTGGGAAACGAAATAATTTAACCACGATTTTGGGATAGAGAATTTACCGCAAAGTGCGCCAAGTTTTTTATCACTCGTTACGTATAATAAACGAAAAGTTCGCAAAGCTAGATCAACACAAAGCTTTGCGAACTTTGTGTTTTTATAATGTCTTGCTAATAAAAACTTTGCGCGCTCTTTGCGGTTAATTTTTTGCCACAGATTATATAGATTAAAATGATTTTTTTAACCACAAATTTCACAAATTTTCACAAATTATTAGAATGCTTATCTACCTGCTTTGTCATTTCGACGGAGGAGAAATCACACGCGGGGAGAACGCACTGTTGTCGAGCAACGTTATGTGATTTCTCCTTCGTCGAAACGACAAAATTTTTGCGATTTTATGCTTTTGTGAGAGATTTACTAACTACAATTTTAAAGCTATTTTCCTTAACTTAATGACATTGCCCGAGCGATAGCGAAATGGCGAAGCAAATTCGTGGCTGATAAACTTTGCCTTCTTTGTGGTTAAAAAACTCAACTTTTAGCATAAGAAATCAAACACCGAGAACGCCAAGATTTAATATTGTATTCTGCATAGAAAACACAGAGTTCACAAAGCTGCATCAGCACAAAGCTTTGTGAACTTTGTGTTTTATGAAAAGCTCGTATATAAAAAACTTGGTGAACTTTGCGGTTAAACCACATTCAGTTTGCGGTAAAACTCAAACTCATTTTGCGGTTAAATAAACTTTTTATAAATTATCTAATCGTATATTTATTGTACGAAAGTTAAAAGTTTGATCGTTATTAACTTTAAATAAAGAAATACTTTATTATTTTTACCACATAATTTAAGCAAACTATGAGTTCTAACTTTGATAAATTTCAAAAGCGCAGGTTAATTTCCTCTTATTTTTCGGTTGTGTTAAGTGTATTTCTGGTATTATTCCTTTTAGGAGTATTGGGATTATTCATTATCAATTCTAGAAAACTGGCCAATGATTTTAAAGAAAAAATCGCAATGACGGTTTTCTTTAAAAATGAGGCTAATGATAGTGTGATAAAAGCATTCAACACCGAATTGAAAAGAGCACCTTTCGCAAGATCTTATGCTTATGTTTCTAAAGAAAAAGCCGCAAAAGAACATACCGATATTATTGGTGAAGATTTCCTAACCTTTTTGGGAGAAAATCCATTATTGAATTCGTATGACATTCACTTAAAAGCTGATTATGTTGAGAGAGACAGTATTTCTAAAATCGAAAGCAACTTACGTCAAAACACGATGATCGAAGATATTGTTTATGACAAACAATTGGTAAATCTGGTAAATGACAATATCAAAAAAGTAAGTATGTGGATTTTGATTATCAGCGGTTTCCTTGCGATAATTGCGGTTTTATTAATCAATAGCTCCTTACGTTTATCTATTCATTCGAATCGTTTTATTATCAAAACCATGCAAATGGTTGGTGCTACAAAATCGTTTATCCGTAAACCATTTGTAATGCGTAGTGTAAAATTAGGAATGTTAGGTGCGGGATTGGCTATTATTGCCTTAATTGGAGTTTTACTATATGTAGAAACCAATTTCCCGGGATTAGGAATTTTAGAAGACAAGGCGTTAATAGGATTGGTTTTATTAGCTGTTTTTGGATTAGGAGTTTTGATTACTTGGGTAAGTACACACTTTGCAACACAACGTTTCCTGAATTTAAGAACTGACGATCTTTATTAATTTCAGATTGTAGATTTTAGACTTTAGATTAAAAATAAACTTAAATAAAGAGGTTGAGATTGTTTCGTTCCTCGCAATGACAAAATGAAAGACAATAATAACAATACAGAACAACCACAAAAACAAGAATTCCTTTTTGATGGTATTAACTACAAAATCCTTTTGATCGGAATTGGTGTTATCGCCTTAGGTTTTATCTTAATGTCTGGTGGAGGAAGTGATAATCCGAATGTTTTTAATGAAGAAATTTTCAATTTTAGACGTATTCGTTTAGCGCCAACAACGGTTCTAATTGGTTTTGGAATCACTATTTATTCTATTTTCAAAAAATCTAAATAGACTTTCTTTAGACTGCTTAGACAACTTAGATCTTTAGATTAATCTCTTTAAAAAGTCTGACCTCTAAGAAGTCTAATAATCTAACAATCTAAATTAAATGAATACATTACAAGCTATCATTCTTGCCATAATTGAAGGAATCACAGAATTTTTACCTGTTTCTTCAACTGGTCACATGGTTATTGCTTCATCTTTTATGGGAATTGCAAAAGATGATTTTACAAAACTTTTTGAAATAGTTATTCAATTAGCTGCAATTTTATCAGTTGTAGTTATCTACTGGAAAAAATTCTTTGACTTTAGTAGAATTCAATTTTATATCAAATTAATCATTGCTGTTATTCCAGCTTTAATTATCGGTGGGCTTTTCAAAAAGCATATTGAGGCAATGCTGGAAACACCAATTTTTATTGCTATTATACTTTTACTTGGTGGAATTATTCTGATTTTTGTAGACAAATGGTTTACCAATCCAATTATTAATGACGACGCAGAGATAAGCAATAAAAAAGCTTTTTTAATTGGTTGCTACCAAACATTAGCAGTTGTTTTTCCAGGATTAAGTCGAAGCGCAGCTACAATAATTGGTGGAATGCAACAAGGATTAACTCGAAAAACAGCAGCCGAATTTTCATTTTTTCTTGCAGTACCAACCATGATGGCTGCAACAGTAAAAAGCATTTATGATGTTTATAAAAATTCTCCAGAAGTTTTAAGTACAGATAATTTAGGAATTTTAGCAATTGGAAACATTGTTGCTTTTATAGTAGCTTATGCGTCAATAAAATTTTTCATTGGATTTCTAACTAAAAATGGATTTAAATTTTTCGGATATTATCGAATAATTCTTGGAATTGCCTTATTGGTAATTCACTTTTTCATACATCCTCTAACAGTAAGCTAATGACAACTGAAGAATATTTAGACGGACAAATTTTACTGATAGACAAACCTTTAAAATGGAGTTCGTTTCAAGCTGTCAATAAATTAAAATACCTTTTGATCAATAAAGTCGGACTTCCAAAAAAGTTCAAAATTGGTCATGCCGGAACTTTAGATCCTTTGGCAACAGGTTTGTTATTGATTTGTACCGGAAAATTTACCAAACGAATTTCTGAACTTCAAGGTCAGGCCAAAGAATATACGGGAACTTTTTATATTGGAGCCACTACTCCATCGTATGATTTAGAAACCGAAATCGATGAAACTTTTTCAATTTCTCATATTGATGAAGTTTTGGTTCACGAAACAGTAAAACAGTTTCTTGGCGAAATCGATCAAAAACCACCAATTTTTTCTGCAATCAAAAAAGATGGAGTTCGTTTGTACGAACACGCACGCGCCGGAGAAACGGTAGAAATTGCTAGCAGAAAAACAACTATTCACGAATTCGAAATTACGAGAATTGCATTACCCGAAATTGATTTTAGAGTTGTTTGCAGTAAAGGAACTTACATTCGTTCTCTTGCTTTTGATTTTGGAAAGGCCATGAATTCAGGGTCGCATCTAACTGCTTTACGCCGAACTAAAATCGGAGATTATGACGTAAAAAATGCAATTGACATTACATTGTTTGAACAAAGTCTTCAATAAAAACATCCCAAATATGAAATATTTTTTGTCTACGTTTGTATTTGTTTTTTTTGCAAATTCATTTGTTCAGGCACAAAATAAAAAAATCACTTACATTCAATTTGACGTTTCTGCTTCCTTAACAGGTAATACTGAAAGATATGAATCAGAAGATTATCCCGGACAAAAAAATCAAGACTGGTTTGTTCCCGATGGTTTAGGCTCAAAAATTGGATACGGTGTTCAGTACAAAAAATGGATTACTCTGGGAATTCATAGCGGAGTAGATTGGAAATGGGACGATAAACTTGTTGCCGTTCCTATTTATCTAAATTTAGGATTTCACCCTAAAGTAGGCGAAAACACCAGACTAACAGCGCAAGCAGGTTATGGAAAAGGATTTGCATTAGGTCGCGGAAACTTAAGCGGAGAATATCGAAAACTAAGAATCGGAATAGGCACTGATGATTTCACTATCTTTATAGAAACTGCCCAATACGACATTGTACTTCACAATGAGGAAAGCATCAATAGTATTAATTTAGGTGTATCAATTCTAAGTTTTGATTATTAATTAATCTAATACGTCCTTAATTAGAATAAAACAAAAAGCACACTACAAATAAGGCAATAGTAATGTGCTCACTTCTAAGCTAAAGTAAAGTTATTCCATACTTGACCCTTTTTGGAATTAATAGTGAGGTATATTTTTTCCGCCAAACAATAAACCTGAAATAAAATCGTAAAACTTGTCGAATAACTTTTTCATGATAGTGTATTTTTTAATTGTTTAATATTAAAGAAACACCAATAAAAAGAGTAAGTCAGAAAGCAAATAGTAGAAGTGGGATTATATGAGCAAGTTACAAAATTTTAGGTTAGTTAAAAAATATTTTAATACATTTTTTACTGTCAAAATTCTAATTTTCAGTTGATTGCCCGAAAAACATAGCGTTTCAACGATTTTTTTAATGCAAAAATTACAATCGGTTATATTTAATATTTTCCATAATTTCAACTAATTCCTCCTGAACAGAAACTCCTTTATCTGCCAAATACCATAATTGCAAATCGGTTTTGATTTTTTCGTCAATAACACCAAATTCTTTTTTGTAGTTCGCCATTAATTCCGTAGCTCCTTTTGGTCTTGGTCCCCAATCGGCGCGAACAATTCCAGCTTCTTTACAAATTACGACAACTTTTGGGATTGCTCTTCCGCCATTAGTGAGATAATAACTCATCAAATCGTCATTTTGATCGCGCAATACAATCCTAAGATCAACTTTCTTATTCGATTCATGCGCCATTTTATCAATAATTGGAAGTATTTGAGCGGCATCGCCACACCATCCTTCAGATAATACCAGCCAAATATAATGATTGTCTAAGTTTTGTAGTTTCGAAATTACCTCTTCAGAAATCTTGATTGTTTTCTCCAATCGATTCATTCTGGCTTCATTCAGACTTGTATAATGGGTTAAACTCTCAGATTGTTCATTTCCTGTTGATTTCCCTTCTGACAATAAATCGGTAACTAATTTTCGATATTCTGCATAAGAATAACTGTTGAATAACGCTTTGGCTACAATACTTTTCATAAGGGTTCGTTTTGATTATGATAAATTTACAAATTAAAAGCAGACCCAAGAATGACATTTATCAGATTCAACAGAAATAAATTATAAAAGCTTTATTTCCATAAAAAGAAAAGAGCAATTAATTTTTTGTAAACATTATTTTTAAAAATCAGAATATGTCTATATTTGCACAAATTAA
Organism: Flavobacterium pectinovorum; assembly: GCF_006438875.1. Taxonomy (GTDB): domain Bacteria; phylum Bacteroidota; class Bacteroidia; order Flavobacteriales; family Flavobacteriaceae; genus Flavobacterium; species Flavobacterium pectinovorum_A. The sequence continues at coordinate 126,288 of NZ_RCZH01000009.1, read as the reverse complement.
CGCAACACGAACATGAAATATAAAAGAATTCTTCTAAAACTTAGCGGCGAAGCCTTAATGGGTGATTTACAATACGGAATTGACCCTAAAAGACTAGCCGAATATGCTGAAGAAATTAAGCAAATTCACAGTAAAGGAGTAGAAATTGCTATTGTTATTGGAGGAGGAAATATTTTTAGAGGCGTTGCCGGTGCAAGCGCGGGTATGGATAGAGTACAAGGCGATTATATGGGAATGCTTGCAACCGTAATTAACGGAATGGCGTTACAAGGCGCGCTTGAAGACAAAGGAATGAAAACGCGTTTACAAACTGCTTTGAAAATGGAATCTATTGCAGAACCATATATCAAAAGAAGAGCAGATCGTCACCTTGAGAAAGGAAGAATTGTAATTTTTGGAGCCGGAACCGGAAATCCATATTTCACAACTGATACTGCAGCAGTTTTAAGAGGAATTGAGATCAATGCTGATGTTATCCTAAAAGGAACACGTGTTGATGGTGTTTATGATTGTGATCCTGAAAAAAATGCTTCTGCAGTAAAATTCGATTTCATTTCGTTTGATGATGTTCTTAAAAAAGGACTTAACGTAATGGACACAACCGCTTTTACACTTAGTCAGGAAAACAAATTACCGATCGTTGTTTTTGATATGAACAAAATTGGTAACCTTTTGAAAATCTGTGAAGGCGAAAACATAGGAACGGTAGTAAATATATAGTCATCAGCAACAGTTTACAGTCGCAATTGCCGACCTGAACTGAAAACTGAGAATGAAAACTGAAAACTTAAAATAATGACTGAAGAAATAGAATTTATATTAGATAGTACAGAAGAATCAATGAATGGTTCGATTGCGCATTTAGAGAAAGAGTTTCTTAATATTCGTGCAGGAAAAGCTTCTCCGGCAATGCTTGGAAGTGTTTTTGTAGATTATTACGGTTCAGCAACACCACTTTCGCAAGTGTCAAAAATTAGTGTTCCTGATGCCAGAACAATCACATTGCAGCCTTTTGAAAAAAACATGCTGCACGTAATCGAAAAAGCAATTATGATTGCAAACATCGGTTTTAATCCAATGAATAATGGTGATGTAATCATTATTAGCGTTCCGCCTTTGACAGAAGAGCGTCGTAAAGATTTAGCAAAACAAGCAAAATCTGAGGCTGAAGATGCAAAAATTGGTGTTCGTAACGTGCGTAAAGATGCTAATACTGACATTAAAAAATTAGAAAAAGAAGGAACTTCAGAAGATGTTTGTAAATCAGCTGAGGAACAAGTTCAAAATCTAACCAATACTTATATCAGAAAAATTGACGAATTGTTGGCAGCAAAAGAAGCTGAAATCATGAAAGTTTAATTTTTGAAATAACAAATTAAAAATCCGTTTGGTTAAAATTATACCAGACGGATTTTTTTATTCTTATTTTTGCATACCAAAAACACATTGTTTTCGTTTTTGAAACTATAATCCTCTTATGAAGCTATTTTGTTTTTTGACTTTGTTCTTTACGCTTAGTATCCAGGCGCAATTTCAAATAAACGGAATTGTAACGGATCCAAATAACAAACCTCTTCCTTTTGCTACCATAACAACCCCGGACAACAACAATACTATTACAGATGTTGACGGAAAGTTTGATTTTAAAATAGCCGAGAAAACAACCACTTTTGCCGTTTCCTATATTGGTTTTCAAACTAAAATCATTGCGGTAACAGCAAACAAAAAGTTTTATTCTATTTCTCTTTCTCAAAAAACAGATGACTTAAAAGAAGTCGTTGTTTCTAACGAGAATCCGGCTTTGACCATAATAAGGAAAGTTATAGCCAATAAAAACCAAAACAATCCCCAAAAAAGGCTAAACAGTTTTGAATACAAAACATACAATAAACTGATTGTAACAGCAAATCCTGACTCTATTGATGGCAGAATTGATTCTTCTGCAGCGTATAAAGATTTCAATAAAAAAGAAATCAACATCGATTCCTCAGATTATAAGTTCAAGGAAATTATAAGCAAGCAGCACTTGTTTCAAACAGAGAAAGTTTCTCAGTATCAATTTGGAGATCACAAACTCAAAGAAACTGTTATGGGAACCAAAATTGCAGGGTTCAAACAGCCTATTTATGAGATTATTGCATTCAACTTGCAATCTATTTCGATTTACGATTCTAAATATGAATTGTTCGAAACCAAATATGAAAACCCAATTTCTAACAGTGCTACTTTAAATTACAACTACAAATTATTGGATACTGTAAATATAAAAGGACGCGAAACTTATATGATTTACTTTAAAAATAAACAAAAAAGAAGATCATCAGGTTTAGAAGGTGTTTTATATATTGATCAGGAAAATTTTGCTGTAGCCAAAGCGGTAATGCGAATAAAAGGCGTTCTGGACATTAGCGGAATCCATGAATTTGAATATGTCCCGAGTGAGAAAATCTGGTTTCAAAGCAACACAACATTCAAAATCGTAAAAGGAAAGAATGATGATGATATCAAGATTTTAGGCGGAACGATTCAGTTTGACGGAGATGTTGAAGATAATTTTGAACCGAGAAAAAAGTCTGCTTCTGATTTTACCTATTTACTTTCAGAGAGTAATAATTTTGATATCCATTACAACACAACCAGCCCAATAAAAAATCCATCTCTTTATATCGAAATTAAAGACGATGCCAGCAAAAAACCGGAAGAATTCTGGAATACCTACAGAAAAGAGATTTTGGACCTGAAAAGCCAAAAAACATATCAATTATTAGACAGTCTTTCTGTTAAGCGAAGAATTGAAAAGCGTTTAGGTCTTGGACGAAAAATTATTAATGGTTATTTCCCAATTGGACCTGTTGATTTGGACTTGAAAAAAATTATCAGTTACAATAATTATGAAGGTTTTCGTCTTGGTTTGGGCGGAATCACAAATGATCGTTTTTCTAAAAGCTTTAGAATTGAAGGATATTCTGCTTACGGAACCAAAGATGGCGAAGTTAAATACAGTATTGGTTCGGGCGTTTTGCTGGATAAAAGTACCAATACTTGGATAAACGGTTCTTATACAGATGATGTTCGTGAGATTGCAAGTACTGTTTTTGCGGTTGACAAACGTGTCTTTAAAATTTATGATCCACGACCAATTAACATTAGTACTTTCTACAAATACATTAGTTGGAAAGCCAACGTTCAGACTAAAATTATTCCGAAAACCGAAGCTGTTTTAGAATTAGCCCGAACATATGTTGAGCCGGAATTTGATTATCTTTTTAATCTAAACGGAAAATTGTACTCCAACTATATCATGACAACGGCAATGGTTTCGATTGTTTGGGCACCTTTTAGCGATTTCATGCAAACACCAACCGGAAGAAATGAGTCCGAAAAAAGATTCCCACGATTTACCTTTCAGTACACACAATCGTTACCAAATGTTTTAGAAAACGACTTTAATTTTGGCAAGATCGATTTCAAGACTGAGTATGAAAAAAAATATTTAAACGGTCAAAAAACCAGTTTACTCCTTCAGGGAGGTTACGCAATGGGCGATGTTCCAATTACGCATTTGTACAACACAATGCCTAATAACTTAACGAAAGAAACCGTTATTCAGCGTATTACTTTTGCGGGTAGAAACAGTTTTGAAACCATGTATTTTAATGAGTTTTTCTCCAGTCAATATATATTTTTCCAAATCAAACATGGTTTTGACCGAATTACAATCTTCAAAAAAGTTCGTCCATCATTGGTTCTTGTAACCCGAATGGCTTGGGGAAATATGAAAAATCCGGAACAACATGTTGGTCCAACATACAAAACACTGGACAAAGGTTTCTTTGAATCCGGTATCGAATTAAACAAGATTTTTAAAGGTTTCGGTCTGGGCGGATTTTATCGGTATGGACCAAATCAGTTATTGAAATTTGAAGACAATATCGCCGTTAAGATCTCTTATGTTCTTGATTTAGGGTTGTAATGTGACTTTTACATACAACTAACATAACCACAATCTTGTCATTCCGAAGAACGAGGGATGACAAGATTGGGTAAACCTTTGTCAAAGTTTTAAAACTTTGACAAAGGTGAATATCTAAAGACTCTCTAAATTTAGTTGTTAATTTTCAGGAGCTATTTCCTGCTGTCCACTATATCTTTTTATCCGCTAAAAAGCGAATAAAAAGGATGCCGTTCCCATCAGGGCTAGGGCTTTGGGTTTCAAAAGAAACTTTTCTCATTAATAAGAATWCCTAGTTTTTTTTTAGATTACCATTAACGTTTAGCAAGTTTTTCTTTAGGCTTTAATTTACCTTCTGTAGTCATATTGCCTCTTATTAAAATTACTGAATTCAATTTCCCATCCTTAAAGTCAAATTTCAACAAGTTTGGATAATCTATAATTTTAAATAATCCATTTTTAAGATACACTAACTCAGCATCATTTTTCCCTTTAAAATGTTCCACTAACAGAGATTCAACATAAAGTCGATTGTTCTTTTCTACAATTTTGGTTTCCACTCCCTGTCCATAAAGAAAATCATCATAAGTCCCAATTAGTTTTTCTTTTAGATCTAAAGGCATTTCCTGAATTTCTTCATTAGAAACTTTATTATCCCAACCCATCACACTCAGAATCTTTCTTTGAGTTTGAGTCATCACAGGAAAACGATTTGGTTTTTCGCCATTAGTTAGAAATGTAAAACCGTTTCCATCTTTCATAGTAGCAAAAACACTGCCTCCAACTCCTGTATTTGAACCATTACATATAAACCAATCATAGTTATTATATCCAAAGGACTTTTGCCATCCATAACTCCAGCCGCCCACAGCATCTTTTAAGGCGGTTACTTCTGTAACTTTTGTTGCAACATTATGAGAAATCACTTTATTGTTTTTATTGCGCAAAGCATTTTGCATCTCAATAGCAAATTTGGCCAAATCAGTAGGTGTAGACCACATTCCTGATGCGGCAACTTGCGGCGTGATTGGCAAACCTGTTCTAATAACCTTTTCATTTTCATCGTGAACGAAAGCTACATTCGTTGGAAATCCTTTTTCATCAGGCTGAATCATTGTAGTATTTTTCAAACCAAGAGGTGAAAAAATATATGCAGCAGCAAGTTCTGCGATAGATATATTAAAAGTGTCTTCTAATGCCATTTGAACAATTACATAACCGCCACCGCTATATTCCCAACTTGTTCCGGGCGTAAACAAGAATTCAATTTCTTTATCATAACGCGGAATCTTTCCTAAAAGACTTTGCTTTATTGTTGGTATTGTATCGCCTTCATAATAATCTGAGAATCCACCTTGACTTGTCCCAGCCGTATGATTAAGAAATTGTCTCCAGGTTGGGCTGTTATTTTCGGTAAACTTACTCTTTGGCAAATGCCAGCGTTTTAGATAACCATCTATTGGAGCGTCTAAATTAAGCAATCCTTTCTCTTCAAGCATAAAGCAAAGAAGCGCAGTAACAGGTTTTGAAATTGAAGCTGTAGAAAAAGTAGTTTTTTTATCTATTTTCTCTTTAGAATTTATTGATTTCACTCCAAATTGCTTTGAGTAAACAATCTCATAGTTTTCAAAAACAACAACACTAAATCCGGCAAGTTTATATTTTTCTAATTGTTTATCAATATTTAAACTGTCCGTAAGAAAGCTATAATCTCTTTCTTTTGATAATACTTTTTGGTTTGTTTGACCACTTGCAATTGTCACTACAAGAAGTAATAGGTAAATAATGTTTTTCATCGTATCGTAATTTTTAAGGTTAAAAATTTATTTCGATACAAAGATGTGGGAGAAATTAAACCTGTGCGACCGAATAAAAACACTCGAACGCATTTGTCACGAAAAATAAGTACGAATAATTAAAACTACGCGTACGAATAATTACAAAACACTGACTTTAAGCGCTTTTACGATAAACAGTTGGCGTATCACCGGTATGTTTTTTAAAAGCAGTATTAAAAGAAGATTTTGAATTAAAACCTACTTCATATAGAATTTCTAAAACAGTCATCTTACTTTTTGTAGTATCTTTTAAAATTTCCATAGCTTCCTCAATACGATAGGTATTAACGAAATCGTAAAAATGCTGTTCTAATTTATGATTAATTAAAAGAGATAAATCCCGAACAGGAATTTCAATAGTTGCAGAAACATCCTGAATCGTTAAAGAAGGATTTAGAAACGGTTTTTCTTCGACCATATAGTGCTGCAATTTCAATAATTCTTCGTTGTATTCTTTTTCACTTACAGCTAATTGCTCCTTATTTTTTTCTTCTAAAACAATATCCGAAACCAGTTTTAATTTCGAATCAATACTCCTAAACAAACCGGGATTATTTAATGCTTTAAACAAATACCAACAAACAATAAGCAACTGAAATACGAGAAGTCCAATTTTTATCCATTCAGAAATGTAGGGATAATCAGAGAACTTGAAAATATTTTTTAAAAGAGCGCCTGAATACAAAATAGTTAGTACAACTGTAAACTGAAACAGCCAATTATAAGAACTAATACTTGTACCTGCACAATTTTCCAGATATAGTTTTTTTGCTTTTCTTAAAACCATAAAAACAGCAATAATATATACAATTAACTGAACATGTATAAGAATATGATTGAACTGTATCTCAATCATTTTTTGATAACCTTTAATAAAATTAATTTTAGAAGTATCATCTACAGCATAAAAACGAGGTATCAAAATTGCATTTGCAATTACAAATGGAAGCAAATGCAATAAGTGTTTAGGTTTAAGCTTAAAATCAGAATAACAAACAGATAATACATATAGGTAAAAAACAGGAATTTGCAAGAAAGCAAATAAGCCTCTTAACATTCCAAAATTTGAAGGTTTATCAATTATTAAGTTAAATAAAGTTTGGCTGGTATCTATTGCGCATAATATTAAAAAAGCAGCAAAAAGATAATTACTTGTTTTATGCTTTGTTTTAACTGAAAACAAAAAAAATGCAAGAAATAATGAAATAAATAAGGAAACTACCGTTACAATAATTAATAAATCAATCTTAACATTCATTATCTTCTATTGGTATTATTAGGGTTTATAATTATTGCAACGCTTATAAATGCAAAACAAAGGTTTGCTAATCTATTCAAAAATAGTAAAATATTCTTTGGTTTTAGAAATTATAAATCTCACACTGACAATTTAAAAAACACATCTAAAAATCAGCAAATTAAACATAAAAAACATTCCATAATTATCTAAGAAAAAAACTATAAGGCACAAAAAAAAGTCTATAAATCAAGATTTATAGACTTAAAAATATTTGTGGAGAATACCGGATTCGAACCGGTCACCCCTTGCCTGCCAGGCAAGTACTCTAGCCAAATGAGCTAATCCCCCAAAGCGTTAGCAAATAAAGTCAATTAATTTTCAAAAAACAAATTTCAAATCGCTTCTCCCGAAAATATTTTGCAAAACCGTAACTTTACGATCAAATCTATTTTTATGAGTTCAGAAAATCAAAATGGTTCTTTAGAAACTACTTTTCATAATGCTGTCGCAACAGTACAATTTGGTCATCCCGCAAGCAATTCTTTTCCTCGTGAATTATTAAATCGTTTAACTGCCGAAATTAATTTATTAAGCCAAAAAGAAACCGTTTCAGTTATTGTTTTACAAAGCGAAGGCGCAAAAGCGTTTTGTTCCGGCGCCTCTTTTGATGAGCTTCTGGCGGTAGAAAATGAAGAACAGGGAAAAGAGTTTTTCTCCGGATTTGCTCATTTATTAAATGCAATGCGCACTTGTTCTAAAATAATTATTGGCCGCGTTCAGGGCAAAGCTGTTGGTGGCGGCGTTGGTATTATTGCTGCTTGCGATTATGCTATAGCTACAACGGAAAGTGCCATAAAACTATCTGAACTTGCCATTGGGATTGGTCCGTTTGTGATTGAGCCCGCAGTGACCCGAAAAATTGGAAAAACAGCAATGTCCGAAATGACACTTGCCGCACACGAATGGAAATCGGCAAACTGGGCGCTTCAAAACGGACTTTATGCATCGCTTCACGATGCAAATGAACTGGATATTGCCGTCAAAAATTTCGCAGAAAAACTAAGTTCATACAATCCTGAAGCTTTATTCGAAATGAAAAAAATTATCTGGGAAGGAACAGAACATTGGGAATCACTACTTGTTGAACGTGCCGCAATTACCGGAAAATTAGTTTTATCCGATTTCAGCAGAAATGCCTTGAGGCAATTTAAAAAATAGAAAGGGTAAATTCCAATATTTTTAAATTCCAAATTCCAATTGCATTCGATTCTTATTGGAATTTGGAATTTTTCTTTATTTGGAATTTATTATTTAAACGGTTATTAATTCGTAAATTTGCAACCTAAAATTCAAATCGATGAGTAATATCAGAATTACAAAACAATTTAGTTTCGAAACCGGACATGCTTTGTACGGTTATGATGGAAAATGCAAAAACGTTCACGGTCACAGTTATAAATTGTCGGTAACCGTTATTGGTTCGCCAATTATGGATCGATCAAATGTAAAATTCGGAATGGTAATTGATTTTTCGGATCTAAAGAAAATTGTAAAAGAAGAGATTGTCGATCAGTTTGATCACGCTACGGTTTTTAACGAAACAACTCCGCATATCGAATTGGCAAATGAATTAAAAAATCGTGGCCATCACGTTATTTTAGTTGATTATCAGCCAACCAGCGAAAATATGGTTGTAGATTTTGCCGATAGAATCATTGCACGTTTGCCTGCCGGAATTTCTCTTTTTTCACTAAAACTTCAAGAAACTGAATCGTCGTTTGCCGAATGGTACGCTTCTGATAATATCTAAAAATTAAATTCCAATCCTGAAGTTTTAGGATAAATTCCAAATTCCAAGCGTTGAGTCGCTTAACTCATAACCAATAACTTATAACTTCTTCAATGAAAAAAGTATATTTCGCTTCTGATCAGCATTTTGGAGCTCCAACTCCCGAATTGAGTTTGCCTCGTGAACAAAAATTTGTTGCTTGGTTAGATGTCGTAAAACAAGATGCAGAAGCTATTTTTTTATTAGGTGATTTATTTGATTTTTGGTTCGAATACAAAACCGTTATTCCAAAGGGTTTTGTACGCGTTTTAGGCAAACTGGCCGAAATTCGTGACAGTGGAATTCCGATTTATTTTTTTGTGGGAAACCATGATTTATGGATGAATGATTACTTTCAAACTGAATTAAACATTCCGGTTTATCATGATAACAAAGAATTTACCTTCAACGGAAAAACTTTTTTAATTGGTCATGGCGACGGAAAAGGTCCCGGAGACAAAGGCTATAAACGAATGAAAAAGGTATTTACAAATCCGTTTTCAAAATGGCTTTTCCGTTGGTTACATCCTGATGTTGGTGTGAGTTTAGCCCAATATTTATCCGTAAAAAACAAATTGATTTCAGGAGATGAAGATGTAAAATTTCTGGGTGAAGAAAACGAATGGCTGGTTTTGTATGCAAAACGCAAACTTGAAACTAAACATTATAATTATTTCATTTTCGGACATCGCCACTTACCTATGATTATTCCTGTGGGAGAAGAATCAAAATACATAAATCTGGGCGACTGGATTGGGTATTTTACCTATGGTGTTTTTGATGGTGAAACTTTTGAACTTCAAAAATTCGAACAATAATTATTTCTGATTCGCTGGATAAATTCCAATTTTGTGCGTTCTCAAAATATAATTCGATAATTGTTTACTATTAGAAAGTTGAAATTTAATGGCTCCCGATGATTTTTTCGGCATATGACATTCTACACAATTAGTAGCCAATAAGCTTCCTGACATTGTTTTTAGAGTCGTTTCAGTATGTTTTAAACCCTGATGACAACTCATGCAAATTTTAGAATACGAAGCTATGTTTTTAGAAGCATTTTCGTGAGGATTATGACAGGTGATACAATCCATTTTTTCGCTATTAATGAAACATTTGCTTTGCGACATCAAACGAAATTGATTTCCGTGTACATCGAATTTTGCTGTATCAGTGATACTTCTTGTTTCTCTATAAAAGTCAGACAAACTATTTCCGGGTTTAAAATCAAAACGGGATTTCAATTTCATTCCGTCATTTCCTGCGTGACAAAGTGCACAAGCATCGAGTTTTTGTTCCCGATTTAATGATTTATAACTTGTAATACTATTGGCAACTTTTACATCTGGATTTTTAACATGAAATTCAACATGTGCCTTTGCTGGTCCATGGCAACGCTCACAATCAATTCCATAAACAATTGTTTTAGGATCAATAATATCTTCAACGTCCATAGACATAAAAGTTTTTTCTGTTGATTTCTGCCCTACATTTCGACTACTAATATTTGAAGCATGGCAGGAATAGCAATCCTTCATCACCATTCGGTCAAAATAAGGTTTATCAGCAGGAAATCCCGGACTTGTAGCCCAACCTTTTATAGAACTATAATAAGAAACAGGTAATTCATAAGTATTATTTTCGCGCCAATAAACGGAAGTTTGAGCATGTTTAGTGCCAAAAACGATTTCAAAACGATGCGCTTCAACTTCTTTTCCGTTTTTATACAAAACCTGATAAAGACTGTCATTGCGTTGTTCCATAACCAATTTGGTGTTTTTATCATAGATAAAAACGTGATCTTTTTTATCAAAATCACCCAGAACATTACCTAAAATTGCAGGAGCAGTTGCCTTAAAGTGAGAACTTTGCAAAGCCATGTCATATTGTGTTTTATGACAATCAATACAACTTTCTGAACCTGCGTAATCAGTGCCGCGAGGATCAATATATTCATCAGATTTGTTTGTGCAGTTTGATAAAAAAACGGCCAAAACAAGTATAGCAAAGAAAATGCATGTTTTTTTCATTGCTGTAAATATACTTTTTTTTGTATAAAATCAAAATACATTTCAATAATGAAAAATTGTTGTTAAAATATTTAGAATGTTTCTTAATTCATCCCAACTCCGTAAACATATTCATCCAGATCAATTCGGAATAAAGAACCTTCAACCAAATCTTTAATCGATTTAAGTTCTGTCATAGAAACAGCCAGATCTATAGAATTACAAGGCGTTTTCAATAAAAATTTATGGCACGAATATTTTAATTCGCAAGCTTCGCAACAAGCATTTTCGATCATACTATCTTCGATTAAATCGCAAAAATGATTTAATTCCTGAACTGTAAAATAGAAACCGGTTTCCTTAAATACCAATTGTACTTTGTCTAGTATAGTTGTATTTTCCTTTTTCCAGTAAAAGGAAATTCCGAAGTTGTTATGATATATTTGCTCTATTTCTCTCATCGTAAAACATTTTATTCCAACAAATATAAATATTATTTATATTAATTCTAAATAAAAGATTCATAAAATATTGCAAAAAAAATATTCTACCATATAAGTTATATAAGTTCATTTAAGTTTTCTCAATCATGCTTAAATGAACTTATATAACTTATATGGTGAATCCGCTTACTTTAGCCACTTTTTTATATCTGATAGAAATTCATTTTGCTGGTCAACAAATAAATAGTGCGAGCAATTGTTTAATAAAGCAAAATGGTTATCGCCAACTAAACTTTTAATAGAATTGATTTGTCCGGTTGAAAAAACTCCGTCTTCTTTACCATAAATAGCAAAAACGGGAATTCCTTTGGCTTTTATTTTCTTCAAAGATGATCTTGTGTCAATATTGTTTTTCTTTTCGTTTTGATAGAAAAGTAATGGGGCGTTTTTATTTCGGATATTGTTTTTGAAAAATTCGCCTGCTTCGTAATCGGCATATAATTTTTTTGATGCTTCGGTAGGATTTGGCATTTTAAAGTAACCATTTTCTCCAGCCAAATCAAAACAGGCTTTTCTATATTCAGCTGAATTTTTATTCAATTTTTCAATAGAGCTTATTTTCTTAAGTCCCTCAGAATTTAGATTCTTAGTATATTTTTTAGTCAGGGAATTTAAAATATGATCATAAGTTTCCTGTTGGGAAAATAAAGCGCCAGCCAAAACAAGTGCGCTTACATTCTGTGGATACTTTTCGGTATAAAGAGTTGCAACCAAACCTCCAAAACTATGACTTAAAAGTATCGCTTTACTTAAATGATATTCTTTATAAATGGCATTTAAATCCTGAAAAGCTTCCTGATAAGTAAATTTTGCCTCAGGATCAGCAGATCTTCCCTCGCCTCTTCTATCATAAACAAAGACATAAAATCCCAGATCAGCCAATTTTTGAGCCGTTGTACTTTCAAACAAAGTCGAATTTCCACTTGGTCCGCCGTGAATAAAAATGACAGCTTTGTCTTTTTCGTTTCCGTATGTTTTAATGTATAGATTTTGTCCATTTGCAAAAAAGGAAAGTATAAAAAAGAAAGGCAATAGTATTTTTTTCATTATTCAGTATTTTGATATTGACTTTTAGAAACAGAAAATTTACTTCATAAGCACAAAAATAGTTGTGTCTTTTTCAATATATTGATCTTCTTTAAGATCATAATCTTTTAATACGAGATGTATTTCTAAATAGTTTTCGCGAAGTTGAACATCCTTTTTCTTCAAATAAATGTTTTTATCGAAATTAAATTCTGCTGCTTTTTCTTCAAATAAAAACATCTTTTTTTTGACCACTTCATAGTCACAACATCTACCAAGTAATCCTCCGAATTTTTTATTAATAACAATTTCATTGTTTTCAAATCGAACATCACTCGGCACAAAGAAAAAAAGAAACAACGATCCTAATATTGCTCCAGAAATTCCGTCTATTAACCAGCTTAAGCCAATTAAAATGGGCGAAAACACATATAACGAAAAGTAAAAAGACAACTTTTTAAAAGGCTTTAGATATAAAAAAAATAATAGCAGACCTGAGGTATAAAGTGAAATTTTAAATAACAAAATTAAATTCCCAATTAAACTTAGACCAAAAATGATCTTAATACAGAAATTAATCAGCAAAAGAATTATTGATGCTAAATGTATTTTCAGAAATACTTTTTTCAGTTTTCTCATTCCATATTTTGGTGATCTTCCATATCCTTATTAAGATCTAATTTTCTAAATGTCGGTGATTTTAATGCTGTTACAATAACAGTCAAAAGCGTAATGCTTCCTCCAAAAACAACAGATGTTACGGTGCCCATTAATTTAGCTGTTGCGCCACTTTCAAAAGCACCTAATTCATTAGAAGATCCAACAAAAATTGAATTTACAGCACCAACGCGTCCTCGCATATGATCGGGAGTTTTAAGCTGTAAAATCGTCTGACGGATTACTACAGAAATTCCGTCAGCAAGTCCACTCAAAAATAAAGCGAAAACAGAAAGCCAAAATGACGTAGAAAGACCAAATAGGATGATCGATAATCCAAAAACAAATATGGCTATTAGAAGTTTCTTTCCTGCATTTTTATATAAAGGCACATAAGCAGAAACGAGCATCGTAATAAAAGCTCCTACTGCAGGAGCAGCCCTTAAAATACCAAAACCTTCAGCCCCGACTTTTAAGATATCTTGGGCAAAAACAGGTAATAACGCTACAGCACCTCCAAAAAGCACTGCAATCATGTCAAGTGATAAGGCACCTAAAACAATTTGGTTTTTAAATACGAAATTTAAACCTTCTGTAAGACTATCTTTTATCGATTCTCCAATCTTTGGATTTGTGATTGGTTTTTTACTGATTTGTGATAAGGCAATTAAAGAAAGAATTGAGAATCCAAAAACCAGACACATTGACCAGTGAACACCAATCCAGTTAATTGAGAATCCAGCCAACGCTGGCCCCATAACGGCTCCAATTTGCCAAACCGAACTGCTCCATGTAGCAGCATTTGGATATGCTTTTTTAGGAATAATAAGCGATAGAAGAGAGAAAATTGTTGGACCAAGAAAAGCTCTGACTAATCCTCCCCAAAAAACTAAAGTATAAATGGAATACAAAATAACAGTTGGAGATAAATCGCCAACAACTTTTGGCCAGGTCACTAAAAACAATCCAAAACTAATTACAGAAAATCCCAGAATACATTTTACCAGTAATCCCTTCTTTTCCTTTTGATCCACAATATGTCCGGCAAATAATGCCATCCCTACAGCGGGAATAACTTCCATTAAACCAATAATTCCTAATGAAAGCGGGTTTTTAGTTAAACTGTAAACTTCCCATTCTATAACGATAAACTGCATAGCCCAGGCAAAAACCATGGCAAAACGCAATAATAAAAAAACATTAAATTCTCTGTAACGCAAAGCCTGATAAGGATCTTGCTTCTTTTCTTTATTTTTCATCTGTTCTAATATCTTTAAGCATAAGTTGAGTCGAAACAGTTCCGTTCCACTCGTTTTCAGCCAATGAATAGGCTAACTCAAAAGGTTTTTGATTTTTTACAATGTCTAATTTTTTTCCCAGACCAAAACCAATAGCGGCAATTCCATCTGAGTTATGTTGTTTTACAAAAAGTCTCAAATGTTCCTCTTCACTACCCAAAGTTTTGGCATAACCTGTATCTTTTACATTTTTAGTCATAAAAACAGGCGTCATATTAAGAGGTCCAAAAGGCTCAAATTGTTTTAGAATCCGAACTAATTTTGGTGTAATATCCGTAAAGTCAATTTCGGCATCCACTTCTATTTCCGGAGTTCGCATTTCCGGCAAAATGGTTTCCTGTACTTGTCTTTCAAAAGCAGCTTTAAAGATTTTATAGTTTTCGGCTTTCAAAGTCATTCCTGCCGCATACATATGTCCTCCAAATTGTTCCAAATGCTCCGAACAAGCATCAAGAGCATTGTAGACATCAAATCCTTTTACAGATCTTGCAGAAGCGGCATATTTATCACCACTTTTAGTAAATACTAAAGTTGGTCGGTAATAGGTTTCGATAAGTCTTGAAGCCACAATTCCGATAACGCCTTTGTGCCAGTCTTCTTGAAAAACAACAGTCGAAAACCTTTCTTGTTCGTTGTTTGTCAGGATTTGCTGAAAGGCTTCTTTGGTAATTTGCTTGTCTAAATCTTTTCGATCCGAATTGTATTGTTCAATTTCAGACGCAAATTGTTGTGCTTGCTCAAAATTAAATTCCGTCAATAATTCAACGGCATGATTACCATGTTTAATTCTTCCGGCAGCATTTATTCGGGGTGAAATAATAAAAACAACATCGGTAATATCCAACGTTTTCTTCTTTACCTGATGTACCAAAGCTTTAATTCCCGGTCTTGGATCAGAATTAATAACCTGCAATCCATAATAAGCCAAAACTCTGTTTTCGCCTGTTATTGGTACAATATCCGCCGCAATTGCTGTAGCAACTAAATCCAGATACGGAATTAAATCTTCAATCGTTTCGTTTCTATTTGTTCCTAATGCCTGAATCAATTTAAAACCAACACCGCAACCGCACAATTCATCATAAGGATACGAACAATCTTCTCTTTTTGGGTCTAAAATCGCAATCGCATCCGGAAGAAATTCTCCAGGTCTGTGGTGATCACAAATAATAAAGTCGATGTTTTTTTCTTTTGCGTAGGCAATATGATCAATGGATTTAATACCACAATCGAGCGCAATGATTAACGAAAATCCATTATCATCGGCAAAATCAATTCCTTTAAAAGAAATTCCGTAACCTTCGGCATAACGATCCGGAATATAAGTAGCAATATTAGGATAATGCGATTTTAAATAGGCAGAAACCAATGAAACTGCCGTTGTTCCGTCGACATCATAATCTCCAAAAACAAGGATATTTTCCTGATTTTCAATTGCCAACTCGATTCGTGCAACCGCTTTATCCATATCTTTCATCAAGAATGGATCATGAAGATGTTCTAGCGAAGGACGAAAGAAATTCTTGGCATCTTCAAAAGTTTCGATACCACGCTGAATCAAAAGCGTTGCTACAAAATCTTCTACATTTAGGGCTTGCGCCAAATGTTTGATTTTATCTTCAGAAGGTTTTGTTTTTAAGGTCCAACGCATGGTTGATTTTAGATTTTAGAGTGTTGATTTTAGATTGTAAAAATCGAAAATCGTTTAATCAGAAAGGTGATTTTTTTTTCTAATGCCACAGATTAAAGGATTTAAAAAGGATTTTTTTAATCTGTGTTAATCTGTGAAATCTGTGGCAAAGACATTCGGGTTTTACCTTTGTCAAAGTTTTAAACTTTGACAAAGGTTTTTACTGTTACTTTAATTCCAAAGCACTTCCATCAAACTGAATTCCGCTCCAGCCTGTGTTGATGAAGTTTCTAATATTTTGGTGATTTGTTCCGTTTGGATCTCCCAGAACTTCTTCAAAATAATAAGCACCAAAACACGCCAACGTTTCTTCTTTACTTAAGTTTTGCAATTTGGCGAAAGCAAATAATTTACAAGAACCTGAGTTTTCTCCGGCTGCATTGTGTTGTGTTCCGTTTTGAAAAGCTGTTGGAGTAAAATTGTAATTTTCTTCGATTACTGCAATAGTTTCCGGGAATGTTATTTCGGTTGGAGTTTGTTTTAGTTTTTCTAAAAAGGCTTGAATGCTCATGATTATAATTTATTTTTTTTAGCCACGACCCGAGCGACAGCGAACTGGCGAAGCAATTCCACTAATTGAACACGAATTTTTACTTTAAGTTCGATCTCTAATTCGGGAAATTAGTGGAATTCGTGGCAAAAATTATTCTTCTTCTTTTTCGTCATCGTCTTTTGAAAATTTACTTTTCTTAGGCTCTTTTATTATTGTTTTTCCGGCAACGACAACGACTATTTCGCCACGCGGAGCTGTCTTTTCAAAATGAGTTAAGACTTCTCTTGCGGTTCCGCGTACATTTTCTTCGTGCAATTTTGATAATTCTCTCGAAACACAAACTTGTCTGTCTTCGCCAAAAAAAGTAATAAACTCTGCTAAAGTCTTAACGAGTTTATGTGGCGAAACGTATAATATCATCGTTCTGGTTTCTTCGGCTAAAGCCAAAAATCGAGTCTGACGTCCTTTTTTATCAGGCAGAAATCCTTCAAAAACAAATTTATCATTTGGTAATCCGCTGTTTACTAAAGCAGGTACAAAAGCGGTCGCTCCAGGTAAACATTCTACTTCAATTTTGTTTTCGACACAAGCGCGCGTCAATAAAAAACCGGGATCTGAGATTGCTGGAGTTCCTGCATCCGAAATTAAAGCGATGTTCTCACCAGCTTTCAAACGGGCAATTAAATTCTCGGTAGTTTTGTGTTCGTTGTGCATATGATGACTGTGCATGTGCGTGCCAATTTCAAAATGCTTCAACAATTTCCCACTCGTTCTGGTATCTTCGGCAAGGATCAAATCGACTTCTTTCAAAATCCGAATGGCACGAAAAGTCATGTCTTCAAGATTGCCAATTGGCGTTGGAACGATATATAATTTAGACATAATTAAATTTAAATTAAGATAACACAGATTTCACTAATTAGCACGAATTCTGTTTGTTTAAAAATTGCACAAACTAATAATTATAAAATTATTTTTAATTCGTGTAAATTCGTGAAATTCGTGTTTACGCGAATTTCTTCTCTATAATTGCTAGAAAGCGTTCTGCATAATCGTCTTTTCCTTCCCAGTTATTATAGTCCGGTTTTACCATATTCTCGATAAATTCCTGAGCTTCGCTGTAGGTATCGAACGTTAATAATTGATTTAGAACGCGGCTGTAATCTTCCGAACTGTTTCCGAAAAGATTTTTGGTAAAAGCAATTCTGTCATTCAAATCAACATGAAAACCTTTTGCCAGTTTTTCGTTCAGGGTTACTATTCTTGGTTCAGCCGGAGTTTCTAAAATTGCTGTTTCAACAATTTTATTCTCTTTAAATTCGGTGATTGACGGAGTTGGTGAAACAGATTCAAAACTGTCTACTTTTACAAACTCGGCATCTGCATAATTAATTCCAAAATCTTCAAATAAGATAGAAACAGGCTCTGGTTTTGTAACAGTTTCTATTTTCTCTTCTGCTTTTTCTTCTATTTTGTTCTCTATATTTTCTTCTTCTCTGTCTAATTCAAAAGCCGGAATAAAATTAGGAATTGGTTTTAGATCGCTGATTGTTGTAAAAGAAATTTCTTCAAATGGAGTTTTATCTTCTTTTTCAGGTTCTGTTTCTTTAATCGCTTCCTGTTCCTCTACTTTTTCAATAACAGGTTCTTCAACAACTTCCTCCACAATTTCTTCAATCAGCTCAGGAGTTATTTCTTCCGGAGTTTCGGCAACTACTTCTTCAACGATTACAGGTTCACGAGTTTCTTCTACTGCAATTTTTTCAGCAACAATTGGAGTTTCAATTACAGTTTCTGCCGGAGTTACCGCTTCTTTTTCGAAGATAGCTTCAACTTCCGCGCTGATTTCACTGTGAGTGATTGTTGGCTTTACAGTATCAAAGTTTTCGTCTACAAACTTCAATACCGCTAGTTTTTCATATAATTTCTGTGTTTCAAGATACAATTGATTGATATCGGATTTATTTTTAAGCTTTAAAATTCGATGTGCAATGCTGATTAAATCGGCTTCCAATTTTTTTTTCATAACTGTTGAAATTATAGTGAATAGGGTATTTTTAGTATATTTTGTATTTGAATATCTTTATTCCTGGTATAATCTGAAAGATATTTTTTTATTTCTGTTAATAAGCGTTCGCGAATCTTCGATTTGATAAAAATTTTCTACTTTTGAAAAAGTGTAAAAACAGCAATTTTTCACGTCGATTTATTACCAGTACAAAGTAATAAAAACTATTCATTTTTAAAGGTAGAAAAATACAAAATGTTTCTCGAAAATACAGTAAATCACAAAGAACAATTTGGTTGGATTGAAGTTATTTGTGGATCAATGTTTTCGGGTAAAACCGAGGAGTTAATCCGCAGATTAAAACGCGCTCAATTTGCCAAACAAAAAGTCGAAATCTTTAAACCTGCCATTGATACTCGCTATCATGACGAAATGGTTGTATCACATGATGCCAACGAAATTCGTTCAACACCGGTTCCTGCCGCCGCCAATATTGCTATTTTAGCACAAGGCTGCGATGTTATTGGTATTGATGAAGCGCAATTTTTTGATGATGAAATTGTTACGGTTTGTAATGATCTTGCCAATCAGGGAATTCGTGTGATAGTTGCAGGACTTGATATGGATTTTAAAGGAAATCCTTTCGGACCAATGCCAGCGCTTATGGCAACTGCCGAATATGTGACTAAAGTTCACGCTGTTTGTACCAGAACAGGAAATCTCGCTAATTATAGTTTTCGTAAAACCGATAATGATAAATTAGTCATGCTTGGTGAAACCGAAGAATATGAGCCGCTGAGTCGTGCAGCTTATTATAATGCCATGAAAAAAAATCAGGACAAATAGATATTTTCTTCACAAAAAAATAAAGTAAAAGATGCTGCAAACTAAAAAGAAAAAGAATTTAAATATTTTAATAATAAGTGCAATTGTAGCATTATCACTGACTTTAATTTTATATTACTCTTTTAAAGAACCTGTTACCGACAAGGAAATGGTTGAATTGGTTGCAAAATACAATCAAAATTGCCCTTTAGTCATTCAGGAAGGAATTCGTCTTGACAACGTAACTTTGCCTAAAGACAAAATTGTTCAATACAATTTGACTTTATTAAATGTCGAAAAAGAAACGGCAGAAATTGAAACCATAAAGAAAAACATTGAAGAAAGTTTACTAAGTACCGTTAAAGCAAATCCTGGACTTCAAACATTTCGTGACAACGATTTTACCTTGATTTATAACTACGACGACAAAAAAGAAAACTATCTATTTGAGATTACGATTACACCGGAACAATATAAATAATTAGATATTTCTATTATAAAATAAAACCCGACAGATTTTGAATTTGTCGGGTTTTTTATTTTTTTTTAATAATATTCTTTTATTTAAACTGGACTGAAGTCCAGCTCTACAATATAATATGTTCCTTCGGAACTTTAAAAAGAGCCTTTGGCTCGAACAATATTGTAGGGTCGGACTTCAGTCCGGTTTATTGTGGAATATGATTTATATTATATCTTCTTTCTCATTCTTGCTACCGGAATATCAAGTTGTTCACGGTATTTTGCAATTGTTCTACGAGCAATCGGATAACCTTTTTCTTTTAAGATATCTGCCAATTGATCGTCTGGCAAAGGTTTCTTTTTATCTTCTTCTTCAATTGTATTTTTAAGAATTTTTTTGATTTCTAAAGTCGAAACATCTTCTCCCTGATCATTCTTCATTGCTTCAGAGAAAAACTCTTTGATAAGTTTGGTTCCGTACGGTGTTTCAACATATTTACTGTTGGCTACACGCGAAATCGTCGAAATATCCAAACCAACCATATCTGCAATATCTTTTAAGATCATCGGTTTTAACTTGGTTTCATCGCCATCTAAAAAGAATTCTTCCTGATAATGCATAATCGCATTCATGGTTACAAAAAGTGTTTCCTGACGTTGTCTGATCGCATCGATAAACCATTTAGCCGAATCTAGTTTTTGTTTGATAAACTGAACAGCATCTTTTTGAGCCGATGATTTATCACGAGAATCTTTATACGTCTGCATCATTTCCTGATAATCTTTAGAAACGTGCAAAGACGGAGCATTTCTTCCGTTTAAAGTCAATTCTAGTTCACCATCCACAATTCTGATGGCGAAATCCGGAACAACATTTTCGGTAACTTTATTGTTTCCGGTATAAGATCCTCCCGGTTTTGGGTTTAATCTTTCTATCTCGTGAATTGCTTTTTTAAGCTGTTCGTTTGAAACACTATATTTTTGAAGCAGTTTATCGTAATGTTTTTTAGTAAAAGCATCAAACTGATTTTCGATAATATCAATTGCTAAATCAACATATTCCGTTGGCGTTTTATGCTTCAATTGCAACAATAAACATTCCTGTAAATCACGCGCACCAACTCCCGAAGGTTCAAGCTCATGAATAACCTGCATCATTTTTTCGACCATTTTCTCATCCGTATAAATACCCTGAGTAAACGCCATATCATCTACAATATCCGGAACGCTCCTACGGATGTAACCCATATCATCAATACTTCCAACAAGGAATTCGGCGATTTCGCGTTCTTCATCATTCAAAATAAAAGTATTCAATTGATTGATTAAATCCTGATGAAAACTTATCGGAGAAGCAAAAGGTGTTTCGCGTTCTTCGTCTTCACTATAATTATTAACCTGAGTTTTATAATCCGGAGTATCGTCGTCGCTTAAGTATTCGTCTATATTAATGTCGTCTGCTTCGATTCTGTCTGATTCTGCATCATCATAATCGTCATAGTCTTCATTTGCGAATTCATCAGCTTCGTATTCTTCTTCTTTTCCAGCCTCAAGAGCCGGATTTTCGTTCATCTCTTCTAATAAACGTTGCTCAAAAGCTTGCGTAGGCAATTGAATTAACTTCATCAGCTGAATTTGCTGTGGAGATAATTTCTGGGATAATTTTAAATTTAAAAATTGCTTTAGCATAATAAGGCACTAATTTTTTTAGCCACTAAGACGCGAAGGCGCAAAGTTTTTATTTTTATTTGCCTTTAAGGCTTTTATTTGAAATATTTTAAAATACTCTTTTCGTGTTTATAAATCTTCTGATACCACTTTTTATTAAGGGTACATTGAAATTAATTAAAAAGCCTAAATCTTTATTTAGCAATTTTAATTGGCTTATAATTTGTGCTTCCCAAACTGGATTCATTTGTTCAACTGCTTTTATTTCTATAATTATAGAATCTTCAATCAACAAATCTAATCGTAATCCTTCGCTAAATTCAATTCCATCATAAACAATTGGAATATCGACTTGACGCTTTACATCAAGACCGGCCTTTGTAATTTCATGAGCCAAACAAACTTTATAAACTCTTTCTAATAATCCGGTCCAAGTTGTCTATGAACTTTAAAAGCAGAGTTTACAATTATTCTTCCAATTTCTTCAGTTTTTTCAGAGAGCATAATATTTTTGTTTTGCCACGAAGGCGCAAAGGCGCGAAGTTAATTTTTAATTAAAGACTTAAATCTTTAAAAATAAAAATACGCGATCGACTTGCTTTGTGTCTTCGTGGTATTTTTATTTTTTAAATCTTTGATTAGCAAACTTTATAAAAAACTTTGCGTCTTTGGGCCTTCGCGGCAAACCTTGCTTAGACGCAACGATAATAAGAAAAAATCTTTGTGTCTTCGCGTCTTCGTGGCAAATCTTTTTTTCTTAAAATTCTGCGTTTCCAGGAGTTCTTGGAAAAGGAATTACGTCTCTAATGTTTGTCATTCCGGTTACAAACAATACCAAACGCTCAAATCCTAATCCGAAACCTGCGTGAGTCGCTGAACCGAATCTTCTTGTATCTAAATACCATGACAATTCTTCTTCGTCGATTTCTAAGGCTTTCATTTTTTCGATCAAAACGTCGTAACGCTCTTCTCTTTCAGAACCACCAACAATTTCTCCAATTCCAGGGAAAAGGATATCCATTGCACGAACTGTTTCTCTTCCTGGTTCAGTATTATCATTCAAACGCATGTAAAACGCTTTAATATTAGCTGGGTAATCAAACAAAATTACCGGACATTTAAAGTGTTTTTCCACCAAGTAACGCTCGTGTTCTGACTGTAAATCAGCTCCCCATTCGTTGATAATATATTGGAATTTTTTCTTTTTATTTGGAGTTGAATCTCTCAAGATATCAATAGCTTCCGTATACGAAACACGTTTGAAGTTGTTCTCCAATACGAAGTTTAATTTCTCCAACAATGCCATTTCGCTTCTTTCCGCTTGTGGTTTTGATTTTTCTTCTTCAAGAAGTCTACCTTCTAAGAACGCCAAATCATCTTTACAATTGTCTAAAGCATATTTGATTACATACTGAATAAAATCTTCAGCTAAATCCATGTTATCGTCAAGATCGTTGAAAGCAACTTCAGGCTCGATCATCCAAAACTCTGCCAGGTGACGAGAAGTATTTGAATTCTCTGCTCTAAAAGTTGGTCCAAAAGTATAAATCTGCCCCAAAGCCATTGCATAAGTCTCTCCTTCTAATTGTCCCGAAACTGTTAAGTTTGTTTCTTTTTCGAAGAAATCGTCTTTATAATTTACTTTTCCGTCTTCAGTTCTTGGTGTATTGTCGAATGGCAAAGCTGTAACTTTAAACATTTCTCCTGCACCTTCAGCATCAGAACCTGTAATGATTGGCGTATTTACATACACAAAACCTTTTTGTTGAAAATAGTTATGAACTGCAAATGATAATACCGAACGCACACGCATAATAGCACCAAACATATTCGTACGAACACGTAAATGCGCATTTTCACGCAAGAAATCCAAACTAGGCTTATTCTTTGGCTGTATCGGGAATTTCTCCGCATCAGAATCTCCTAAGATTTCAAGTTTGTTCACCTGAATTTCATATTTCTGACCTGCACCTTTACTTTCGATCAAAGTTCCCGTTACCGAAATTGCAGCCCCGGTAGTAACTCTTTTTAAAGTTTCATCCGGTGTATTTTCAAAATCAACAACACATTGTATATTATTAATGGTAGAACCGTCATTAAGCGCGATGAACTGATTATTTCTAAATGTTCTCACCCATCCTTTTGCATTCACTTCCTGTAGCGTCGTCGTACTGTTTAATAAGTCTTTAACTTTTGTGTGTTTCATTTTAATTTTAGATTTTAGATTTCTGATTTTAGATTAAAATAAAAATCAGTGTTTTTATATCGAGTTGCAAATATAAACGATAATAATTAATTTTTGAAGCTAATTTTCCTGCACCCGAGCCTGAAAGTGCGAATTGGCGAAGCAATCCGCTATATCTTTTTCTTACTAAAGAAGTAAGAAAAAGGATATCGCTTCTATCTGGACTAGGGCTTTTAGTTTCATAAGAGCCCGATGTTTTTTTTATTTATTCTCATTTTTTGTCATTCCGAGGAACGAGGAATCTCCGCAAGTGACTCCGCAACTAAAAGCCAATCTTTGTCGAGCTTCTCGCGGAGATTTCTCCTCCGTCGAAATGATAAGTTCGCGTGCAAACTTTGACAAAGTTAATTCGTGCTAATTCGTGAAATTCGTGGCAAACTTTTCACCCTTCCAATCCTTCCAAATCCTCTTTCTTAGCTTTCTTCTTTTCAAAAGTCAAAACCAAAGCTGGTAAAACCAATAAATTAGCAAACATAGCAAACGCCAATGTGCAGGAAATTAATCCTCCCAGCGCAATTGTTCCGCTAAAGCTCGAAAGTGTGAAAGTAGCAAATCCTAAAATCAAAACTACCGAAGTATAAAAAGTACTAATACCCGTTTCTCTTAAAGCACTGAAAACGGATTTTTTTACCTTTCCGTTACTTTGTATTAAATCATGTTTATACTTCGCCATAAACTGAATCGCATTATCAACCGAGATTCCAAAAGCGATACTGAATACTAAAATCGTTGAAGGTTTTAACGGAATACCAAAATACCCCATCAATCCGGACGTAATACAAAGCGGCAAAATATTCGTAATCACGGATGCAAAAACCATTTTGAATGATCTGAATAAATACAGCATCAAAATCGCAATTACCAAAATCGCAAAAATCAATGATTCAATTAAATTATCAACCAAATAAGAGGTTCCTTTCTGGAAAACCAATGCTTTTCCGGTAACGGTAACTTCGTAACGATCTTTTGGGAAAACCTCATCAATTTTCTTGTGTAGTTTTTTCTCGACTTTCGCCATTTCATCCGTACCAATATCTCTCATAAAAGTGGTGATTCGAGCATATTGTCCAGTCGAATCAACATAACTTTTCATAAGATTGTCTTTGCTATTTTTTGTTGCATTCTTAGCATACGACAAAATAAAAGTCTGTTCCTGTGATGTTGGCAATTGGTAATATTCAGGATTTCCGTTATAAAAAGCCTGTTTCGAATATTTAACCAAATTTACTATAGAAACCGGTTTTGACAATTCCGGAAGGCTTGCAATTGTATTTTGCAACTCATCCATTTTACGCATCGTCGACAACTTCATAACACCTTTTTTATGTTTGGTGTCAATCATGATTTCTAGCGGCATTACACCGTTAAACTCTTTTTCATAGAATAAAATATCTTTAAAGAAAGAAGCACTTTTTGGCATTTCACCAATTAAACTTCCTGAAACTTTCATTTGCGAAACTCCAATTACACTAAAAACTAGTAGTAATCCGTAGATTGTATAAATTACTTTTCGTTTGTTTTTCACCACATTTTCAACAAAATCCAATAAAGTCGAAATATAAGTTTTAGTCAAATGGTACAAATGTTTTTCTCCCGGAACATCCATAAAACTGTACACAATAGGCACAATCAAAAGCGTCAATAAATAAACCGAAATCACATTGATCGAAGTCACTAAACCAAATTCAAAAAGCAAGTCGTTTCCAGTAATCATAAAAGTAGCAAAACCTATCGCAGTCGTTAAATTCGTCATTAAAGTCGAAACTCCAATTTTAGAAATAATACGCTGCAAAGCCTTTGCCTGATTGTTGTGCAGTTTAATTTCCTGCTGGTATTTATTGATCAGGAAAATACAATTCGTGATACCAATTACGATAATTAATGGCGGAATAATAGCTGTTAAAATCGTGATTTTATAATGAAATAATCCAAGTGTTCCAAACGACCAGATTACACCAACGATTAAAATACAAATCGAAATAAATGTCGCTCTGAAAGAACGGAAAAAGAAAAAGAAAATCAATGAAACTGTAAATAAAGCCGCGCCAATAAAGAGCCCGATTTCACCTTTCATATTATCAGCATTGATTGTTCTGATGTATGGCATTCCAGAAACTTTCAAATCGATTCCTGTAGTTTTTTCGAATTTATCAATCTTCGGAACCAGATTTTCCAGGATAAAAGTTTTTCTTTCCGCCGTATTTACAAGTGCTTTATTGATATAAATAGCTGAACGAATACTTCCGCTTTCTTTATTGAAAAGCAAACCTTCATAAAAAGGTAAATTATGAAATAAATCGTATTGTATCTTTTTTAAATATTCAGGATCTGTCGCTTTGCTTTGATCTATAAACGGATCGAGAACAAATTTTTGGTTCACGGTATCTTTTTCCAGTTTTTTTAAATCGTTTAAAGAAACAACCAAATCAACTTCTTTAGAATTTTTTAAACCCGTCATTAATTCATTCCACGCCGCATAATTTTTTGGAGTAAAAAACTTAGGATCCTGAAAACCAATTACGACAAGATTTCCTTCTTCACCAAATTTAGAGAGGAATTTTTGATAGTCTTTATTTGCAATATGATTTTTAGGAAGCAAATTCGCTTCAGTATACGTCATAGCAAGATTCTTCCATTGATAACCAAGGAAAATTGTCAGGAGAGAAACCCCAACGAGTATCGCAATTCTATTTTTAAGTATGATTCTGGCTAATTTTTCCCAAAATCCAACCTGTACAGCGTTTTTCATAAATTCTTTAAAATGGATGCAAATGTAGTGAAAAGTGCTCGAAATCATAAATATTCGGGTCGTTTTTACTGTTTGTTAACATAATTAATATTTTGATTTTTAGGAAAAATTAGATGTTTTGTGCGATCCTACGTTAGCTTTTCTCATATTTGTAGTTAAATTTAAAAAGGAAACAAAATGAACTGGATTTTATTAATAATTGCAGGACTTTTTGAAGTTGGGTTTGCATCTTGTTTAGGCAAAGCCAAAGAAACAACAGGAATTCTATCAACTTACTGGATGATTGGTTTTTTCGTTTGCCTTTCTATCAGCATGTTTTTATTGTATAAAGCCACGCAGGTTTTACCAATTGGAACCGCTTATGCTGTTTGGACAGGAATTGGTGCCGTTGGAACTGTTTTAGTTGGAATTTTAATTTTTAAAGAACCGGCAACTTTCTGGAGAATCTTTTTTCTTTCAACTTTAATTGCTTCGATCATTGGATTGAAGTTTGTTTCTAGTCATTAAAAAATATTACCCACGGGTTTTGCGGATTAAACGGATATGCGCGGATTAATTTATTTTGATTTAATACTAAAAAAGTTCTCGCAGATTTTGCAGATTAAGCAGATATTATAATTCGTGCTTATTCGTGAAATTCTCAGAAAAAAATACAAAGGATAAATAATCATTTTAATCTGTGGCAAAAAAATAGCACGCAGATTTACACAGATTTTAGCAGATTTACAATAATTTTAATTCGTGCTTTTTCGTGAAATTCGTGGCAAAAAAAACTTTATAATCAATGCAGGAAAACAACACCATAACTTTTATTTTTTTGGCAATTCTTTTATTGCTAATCGTCATTATCTGCTTTTTAATGTATCAATTATTGCAATTCAAAAAAGCAAAAGATGATGCCGAAAAGAGTTTTTATGCACTCGAAATGAAAGTCAATGATTTGCAATTAGAGACATTAGAATCAAAACTGAATCCGCATTTGTTTAAGAATATATTGAATTCAATTCAGTCGCACGCTTATCAAACTTATTTTGCTTTGGATAAACTGGCGAATGTTTTGGATTATATTTTATACGAAAGCAAAAAGAAATTTGTCACAGCCAAAGAAGAGATTGATTTTGCATTGAATCTAATCGAAATCAACAAAATCAAAATCAGTCCGCTTTTTGAACTGAAGATCAAAACCAATATTAACAAAGAAGATAAATTATACGAACAACCTTTATTGGCGCCTTTAATTTCTATTGATTTAATCGAAAACGCCTTTAAACATGCTGATTTGCAAAGTGCCGATGCTTTTATTTCGGTCGTTTTTGAGTTTAGAGATAATTCCTTTTTTATGACGGTTTCGAATAAAATATCGGATAAAAAAGTATTAAAAAAAGAACGCAGCGGTTTTGGTCATGCCACTTTAGAACATAGATTACGCATTATTTATAAGAACAATTTCAAGCTCGATAAATTCGTAGAAAACGACGTTTATATAGCTCATCTTAAAATAGATTTACTTGAATACAAAACTGAAATGCTTGCTTCTGGACGATGAGTTACCGGGATTAATGTATCTGAAAATGCTTTGCGAACAAATTCCGGAAGTCGAAATCGTAAAGACATTCAACAATCCTGAAAAACTTCTTGCCGAAATCCCGAATCTCGATTTTGATCTGTTAATATCAGACATCGAAATGCCGGGAATTGACGGTTTGCATCTGGCCGAAATGCTGGATAATAAAATGGTTATTTTTTGCACGGCTTATAAAGAATATGCCGCCGACGCTTTTAATATCGATGCGGTAGATTACATAACAAAACCGGTAAAACTGGAACGTTTGCAAAAAGCAATCTCAAAAGCTTTTGAACGTTTTCATAAACCTGACGCTGCAAAAAAGTTCATTCAGCTAAATACCGATAAAGGAAAAACATTGTTATATTTTAATCAAATTCAATACATCAAAACTGCAATTAGTGACAGTCGCGATAAAACCGTTCTTTTGGTTGACGGAAGTTTTCTAAACCTGAAAAATGTAAAATTTGATACACTTCTAAGCGAACTACCTGATGCCGATTTCTGCCGTGTAAACAAAAAAGAAATTGTTGCCGTAAAAGCGATTAAGTTTTTCAATCATAACGAAATTGTCTTACATCATTTAGAAAAAAATGACAAAAACAGTACTTTAATTTTAAGCGAAACCTACCGTTCTGACTTTTTGAAAAAGGTAAAAATCTAAAACATATAAGATATTCGGCGTACTTAATTTTAACACATAGAAACATAGATTCTGTAATCTGAAAAAAGGCGTTTCACTTATTTAAATACACAGAGTATGCTATGTGAAAGAAATGTATTTCTTTTTTGCATTCTTTTTTAGAAGTTATATCTATGTTTCTATGTGTTGAAGTCGCAACCCTTTATTACAATATAAACCTCCGACTTCGTTCTGCCTGACAGCCGTTTATTGCCAAATTATACAACTTATTACAAAGTTTTTCGGCCTTGTTACATACATTGAAAATTAGCTTTAAATTTCCTTTATCACTTAATTCTCAGTTCTGATATTTGCAGCATTAAAATCTAAAAAACGAGTTATGAATAACATAAAAAACTCCTTATTTTACATTACTGTTATTGGCGGTTTCACCGCTTTAATATATTGGGTAATCTCAAAAGGTGCTGTACTTGAAGTGGGACGCGGAATCGTTCACAAAAAAATCGCAAGTAATCATTGGAATGATTTTCTCCATTCTATGGTTGAAAACCTGCAACATCCTTTAGCAATTTTATTGGCGCAGATCGTTACTATTATATTAGTCGCACGTTTGTTCGGCTGGTTTTTTAGAAAAATCGGACAGCCTTCTGTAATTGGCGAAATGATTGCCGGTATTGTTTTAGGACCATCATTAGTCGGAATGTATTTTCCTGAATTTTCAGCCGCTTTATTCCCAAAAGAATCTTTAGGAAATTTACAATTTTTAAGTCAGATTGGTTTGATTCTTTTCATGTTCGTAATTGGAATGGAACTGGATTTGAAAGTACTAAAAAACAAAGCGCATGATGCTGTTGTAATTAGCCATGCAAGTATTGTAATTCCTTTTGCATTAGGATTAACATTGGCTTATTTTATCTATCACACTTTTGCTCCTGTTGGAGTTGAATTTGCTTCTTTCGGATTATTTATGGGAATCGCCATGAGTATAACCGCATTTCCTGTTCTAGCCAGAATTGTACAGGAACGAGGCATGCAAAAAACAAAACTGGGAACCATTGCCATAACTTGTGCTGCTGCAGACGATATTACAGCCTGGTGTATTCTTGCTGTTGTAATTGCGATCGTAAAAGCAGGTTCCTTTACAAGTGCTTTGTATGTAATAGGTTTGGCTATTTTGTATGTAATTGTAATGCTAAAAATAGTTCGTCCGTTCCTGAAACGTGTCGGAGATTTAAATTCAACCCGCGAAAGTTTGAATAAACCAGTTGTTGCAATTTTCTTCATTACACTTTTATTTTCTGCTTATGCTTCTGAGTTAATTGGAATCCACGCTTTATTTGGTGCTTTCTTAGCCGGAGCAATTATGCCGGAAAACAACAAGTTCCGAAATATTTTTATCGAAAAAGTCGAAGACGTTGCCATTATCGTCTTATTACCTTTATTCTTTGTATTTACTGGTTTACGTACACAAATAGGTTTATTGAATGATCCTTATTTATGGAAAGTTACCGCAGTAATTATTGCCGTTGCCGTAGTTGGAAAATTCTTGGGAAGTGCATTAGCAGCAAAATTTGTCGGGCAAAGCTGGAAAGACAGTTTGGCAATTGGAGCTTTAATGAATACACGTGGTTTAATGGAATTAGTAGTTCTAAACATTGGTTATGATTTAGGCGTTTTATCAACAGAAATTTTCACCATGATGGTAATTATGGCTTTGGTAACCACTTTTATGACAGGTCCGGCGCTGGATTTTATCGGATTTATTTTTAAAGATAAAATGACCGCAGTCCCACAGGAAATTGGCAATAAAAGCAAATACAAGATTCTGCTTTCTTTCGCAACTCCGGAAAGAGGAAAGAAATTATTGAAAATCGCAAATAGTCTGGTAAAAAAACAGCCTGATAACTCTATTGTAACAGCGATGCATTTATCATTAAGCACCGAGATTCACTCTTTTGATATCAAAGACCATGAACGCAAAATGCTTGTTCCGGTTATTCAGGAAGCAGAAAATCTCAACCAGAACATGGTTAGTATTTTTAAAGTTACAAATGACATTGACACAGATATCATCGAAACCGCAAACCAAGGCGAATATGATTTATTATTAGTTGGTTTAGGTCAATCTATTTTTGACGGAACTTTACTGGGAAAAATCCTTGGCTTTACAACCCGAATCGTAAATCCGGATCGTTTGATTGATAAGTTTACAGGAAAAGAAGGTTTGTTCGAAAATTCTCCTTTTGATGAAAGAACACGTCACATTATTACGAAAAGCAGAATGCCAGTCGGAATTTTTATTGATAAAGACTTAGAAGAGGTCAATCAGATTTTTATGCCGATTTTCAGCAAAGAAGATGCCTTTTTAATAGAATATGCCAAAAAGTTAATCAATAATAATGGTTCACAAATTACGGTTCTGGACGCAAGCGGCGAAGTAAAAAGTACTCGCGATATTCAGGAAACAATTCGTTCAATCGAACAAATTGCACCAAATCACATCATGATTATGCACGACAGAACTATTAAAAAAGAATTTCTAGAAAGCCAAAACTTAATGATCATAAGTCTTGACAGTTGGAAAAAACTAATAGAATCTCAAAGTACGTGGCTAAATAATACGCCATCGGTTTTGATCTTGAAACCTTAAAAAGGAAAATAAATTCCATCCCGATAACTATCGGGATTAAAATCCCAAATTCCAAATCTGTTTTCGATTGGAATTTGGGATTTAATTTTTTACTTTTCTTTAGAAATTACTTATCATTTGTAACGAAAGGAAGATTATTAAGCTCAGTAATCACAAAAGTCGATTGTGTACTTGATTTGTCCAACATTCCATCAGAAGTTATCGTATAAAGATTATTAAGCGATACTCCATTAACATACGGCACTTGAAACTCCGTAATTTTTACTAACGCCCCATCAACATCATAAACTTCTACTCTATAAGTTCTTCCGTTTCCGGTATTAGTAGTCCAAAAATAACCATCATTAACTTTGTCACCAGAGCACAAATAATCACTTACAATTTGCTCACTGGTAAATTCAATTGCAGTTGGAGTTTTATTCCACTCATAGTTCCAGGCTGGATCAGCACCAAGAACATACGAAATCTGACCACAAAACAATTTTGCAGTATATCCTTGTCCTTTTAAATCCTCTGCAAAAGCGAATAACGAAATCAATCTTCCGTTTAATGGTTCTAATTCAAATTGAATTGCATCATTATCCCCTGCAACAACATTTCTGGTAATTGTAGCTTTAGATTTATAAACAATAGAAGGGATTTTATTTAAAAGTCTTTGCGATACAGAATTTAGCGTTTCAGTTGCATTTTCTACAACCGGCGAATTCGTAGCCCAAGTTGCTGGCTCAACGTTTGAAGTTGTTAATACTGAAAACTCAGATGTTCCGGTTTTCAGATTTCTTAGTACAAAATCACTTGCAGCACCAATTGTACCATTTTCAACCAGATTAAATATATTTTCTTGCGCAATGCCGCCATTAACAGCCGTCACTACAACACTTTTTATTTCAACAGGCAAAGTATTTCTTAATACGTCTTTTCCGGTTTTCTTTGTGCCGGAATTTACAAAACCAATTTTCATGTTTGCTTCCTTAGGTTCTCCAGTTCCAATAGAATCTGAATCTCCCGTTGAACAACTTACAAGACTTAAAAATAGGACTAACCCTAAGATTGTTTTTTTCATAATAGTTTTCTTTTAGTAGTATTAGGCGATAAAAGTAGTATTTAAAAAAATATTTTATTTACGGCATCCCGTAAATTGAATTTTAAATCTGTTTTGATTGAAATTCAGGGGTTTTATTTTTATTCAGAAGCAGAAATTCCCGTTTTCAAAAGACCTCTTGTCCCGCTGTACATTATATCTTTTTCCTGCTAAAGGAGCAGTAAAAAGGATATCATTTCCATCGGGGCTAGATTAGAACTTTTATTTTTTTAAGAATCTTCGAAGTTTTGCTTTTACTAAATATTTGTCTGAAAAATTGTATTTTTGCTTTTCATTCAATGTAAAATCATCAGACGCAAACCGTTTAAGAATTGTATCTTACGAGGGCAATCTGTTTTTTACTAAAAACTATTTTACAAAAGGAATTTTAAATATCTTTGAATTATGAGCACAGCAACAAAACCAAATCATATAGGGCGAAAAATTAGCCGTATTCGTGAACTTCGAGATATGAAACAAGAAGCTTTGGCACAAGCTTTAGGAACAAACCAACAAGCAATATCGGCGATAGAAAACAGTGAAACTATAGACGAAGATAAACTTGTCGAAATCGCAAAAGCACTTGGTGTAACCGCAGAAGCAATAAAAAGTTTTTCAGAAGAAAATATGATTACGTACTTTAATACTTTCAACGATAGCCCCGGAAATTTTGGAAAATTTGAAAGCGGCTCTGTTTGCAACTTTAATCCTTTAGATAAAGTAGTTGAACTTTACGAACGTCTAGTTCTTGCTGAAAAAGAAAAAGTCGAATATTTAGAGAAGTTATTGAAGGACAAATAATAGAATTTTTAGTCAAAATATATAAAGCCATTCCAAAAAACGGAGTGGCTTTTTGATTTAATAACTCTTCGCAGACCGGATAAAAAATATCTCGGAGAGATTACAGGTTGGTAGAAAGAAAGAATTGCCCATCCACAATTTGTTCCATCGGAACATTTCATTGGTAGAATAAAAATAGATCGTGAGAAATATCGTCCTGTAAGGACGTTTGACAAATTGTGTGTCTACTCTGTATGTATTTTTGCCGTTATTATTTATAAAACCAAACGTTCCTACGGAACGTAAAAAATGCTGTATTTATTTGACTACCGATGAGATGTTCCGATGGAACAAAAAAACATAAAAATATGTATCTTAAATAATGAAATGGATTTATTTTCTAATAATCAAAATAAACAAGCAACCAGACGCGATATTGTCCTTAAGAACTTGTTCCATTGGGTTTTCTCTTAACTTAATGACATTGCCCTAAGGGACATATTTACTTTATGCTGTTTTTTTCTACCAACATTTATCTCCTAGCGGAGAATATCAAGAGACGTTTTTGTTTTTACACAATCTTGTCATAATCTTTGCGGTCACGAGCGAGACGCTCACGCAGGCGAAAAGACTTCCCAGAGCAGGATTATAAATCCGCACTATCTGTGTCTAACAAAATTTTGCGTTTTGCTTCTTTTCTATCCTGCTTTTTTTTCTTTTTTTCCTGAGCTATAATTAACGCATGCTGCCTGTTTATATTTAAAGCCCATAATAAAGAGATAAACCAGCCAATACCAGTCCAGCCCATAAACAAATTACAAACCAACAAAAATTTGCTGTTTTTTTTATTCCATGAAATTATGCTTGGGATAAAATAAACAAATAACAGCACTATTCCTGCCATTACTTTTTCAATAGTAATTTCATTGTTCTCGAAAGGAAGACTGCTTAATATCATAATTATTCTTTGAAATTTAAAAAACCTTGTCGAGTTACTTATGAGGATTTCTCTTCCGTCGAAATGATAATAAAATGAAAACAAACTATAAAAAAACTTTGTGCCTTTGTGCCTTTGTGCCTTTGTGGCAAACCCTATTTCAACAAATACCCCAATCTTATTGATCCGAAAAAATATCCTGCGCTTGTATTTGTAATTTCATTAGGTTCTACTTCTCTGCCTCGGTAAATAAAAGAATAGGATAAATTCCAATTGTTATGGCGGTATTTTAAACCAAATTCGGCATTAAAGCGCCAATGCGTTATGTCAAAAGTTAACGGACTTGTGTTATTGAACATACTTCCTTCGATTGTAGCATCATAAAACTGGTAATTGACACTTGGGATTGCGTAGAAATAAAACTCTCTAATATTGTATTGCGGTTCTGCACTTATCGAAGCATCGTGCAAATTTGAATCGTAAATTGGTAATAATCTCTTGAAACCTATTCGTGCTAAAAGTCCTGTGGAAACTCCTGTGAAAATAGTTCCCAGATTCGCTTCTGACTGAAAATGAAGATCTACAAAATCATTGTGTTTATTCGGGAATAATTTCTTTGAATACAAAGCATGCGCCTGAACGCCAAAAGCATTATGCAATTGATTTTCCCAGCCAAAAACTTCTTTATAACCAATTAAGTGATGAAAACTTTCTTGGGTTTCTCTTCCAAAAGCATTTGGTCCCATAAAACCCAATTGAAAATCAGTCTTTAAAACCGACTCACTTTTGTAAAAAAAACTTCGTCCCGCCTCGGCAAAAAGATAAGCCGTAAACGGACGGTCATTTTCGCCAACAGCTTCTGCATTGATAAATCTTGGATTATAAATATATTGTCCTATTCGAAATTCCGTGATTTTTTTAGCGATTTTTTCGTTGTTGTTCTTCGAGAGAAAACGGTAGAAAAACTCTAAACCATTCGTATAGTACATATCATTTTTAGATGAAGTGTATAAGTCATTATCTGTAATAAGACCAATTTCTTTAGTTTTTGCTTGTCCAAAAATCAAAGTCGATGATAATATCAGGAATGCAAAAAAGGCTTTTTTACTTCGCATTATAATTTATTTTTCCAACAGCACGCATTTCACGAACAATTCTTTCTTTACGTCTGTTAATATAACTTGAAGATCCTGTTGCTTTAAACTTTCTTGGGTTTGGCAATATTGCAGCAATTCCCGCTGCTTGCATTGGCGTCAAACTCGAAGCATCACGACGATACCAATGTTCTGTTGCGGCATATGCTCCGTAAACACCATCGCCCATTTCGATACTATTCAGATAAACTTCCATGATACGTTCTTTGCCCCAGATAATTTCGATCAAAACGGTAAAATAAGCTTCCAGTCCTTTTCGCAAATAACTTTTTCCTTGCCATAAAAAAACGTTTTTGGCTGTTTGTTGCGAGATGGTACTTCCGCCACGAATTCGGCGACCGCGCTCGTTGCTTTTATAGGCTTTTTGCAATGCTTTAAAATCGAAACCATTGTGTATCAGAAAAGTTCCGTCTTCGCTTGCAATCACGGCTTTTTGAAGATTCATCGAAATTTTATCGATTGGTTCCCAATCGTGATCAAAATAAACTTCCTTTCCACCGGTTTTATTTTCGATTGCACGAATAATCATTAAAGGCGTAAACGGTACCGGAACATAT
This sequence comes from Flavobacterium pectinovorum, assembly GCF_006438875.1. Taxonomy (GTDB): domain Bacteria; phylum Bacteroidota; class Bacteroidia; order Flavobacteriales; family Flavobacteriaceae; genus Flavobacterium; species Flavobacterium pectinovorum_A. The sequence goes on along the minus strand of NZ_RCZH01000009.1, from coordinate 90,431 downwards.
TTAAAAAATACAACAGATGCGATCGAAACTCCAAAAAACCACAAACATGCTTTTATAAAAAACCATTTCACTTTTTCGCCAAAAGAACGAGTAGTCTTCTTCGAAGCTGGTTTTGGTTTACTTGCTGTTGTCGGTTTCTTTGGTGTTGGTTTTTTGGGTGCTGCCATTATATTATTTCTGCTAATTCTTTTTTTCTAAAAGTAGTCTTAACAATCCGGTTATACTATTATTTTTTTATCACTTTAAAGGTTTCCTTTTTGTCATCCTGTTTTAAAACAACCAAGTAAACACCTGTTGCATATCGTTTAAAATCGACAGCTATTTTTGCATCTGAATATTTACTTTCAAAAAGCAATTGTCCATTTAGATTATAAACTTCCAAATTCGAAATTATCGAATTACTTTCTATATTTAAAATATTTTCGATTGGATTTGGATAATATTTAAAATCTGTAATCTTATTCTCCACAACTGACAAGTTCTCTACTGTTTTTGCAAAGGTTAAATTATCTAAAAATGCGGTATCTTCAAAATCCGTTTTCCCAATATGCTGCAGCGAAATCCTGATTTCTGAACCTACATAAGGGGTTAAATCAAACATATATTTCTGAAAACTATCTGCTTTGTTTGTTACAGGTTTGATTACATCTCCCAACACATTTCCGTTTACAATAACTCTAAACATAGACTCCGTATTGTGATCAACAAATCTTTGTTTCAGTTCAAAACTCATAAATAAAGAAGCTGCATTTTTAGCATCTATCTTAGTGTTTACTTTAGAAATATTACTTTGATTTAATTCCCAAATAGAAGCTGCATTTTCGTTTGTTTTTCCAGAATTTGAATTTGTTGAAGTCGTTACCCAATTGCTCCCTGATGAACCCTTGCTCATTACAACTACTTTATTTGCTGCCGACTGATCATCAAAACCTATTTCACAACTTGCATCAAATGTATCTTCAAGAATAATATCATCTGTTATTCCTTTTTGAAAATCATAGACAGTTGAATTTTTATTTCCATCAACGGATACTTTATACCCTTCTTTTAATTCAAAATTATCCGCAAGTAAATTTGGTGCACCAGAATTTGAAAAATCCATTAAAAAACTATAATCTCCAGAAACAACTGGCGTAAAATAAGACACTACCTCACTATAATTATATTCTGTAAGTCTGCCAGTGCCTCCCAATCTGGTTTCCATATTATATGCATTTTGTCCTCTTCCTGCAGATAATCCAATTCCCTGCGTTCTATATTCGTAACTATTTCTTCCTTGTACACTAAATTTATAGGTTGTCCCTGCTTCCAGATGAAACATAGGAGCCATAAAATCTGTCCAAAAATCTCCTCTTAAGTAGATATAACTATGATCATCAAAACCATCTCGCAAATAATCCGGACTATAATTACTGAAAACTTCTTCTACAGCAGTGTTTTCAAGAGTTAAACTCCCGTGCAACAATTTGAAACAATCAGGCAATACATCTTTTCCGTAAGCAGGTAAATTACTAAATTTCTCAATCCATGGTAAGGTTTTAACGCTGCATGTTGTTTCAATTTTCTTTGGTCCAACCACGATCGAATTTCCGGCATCACATACTGTTTTAAAATAAAACTGATAGGAAATTCCAGATTGCAAGTTCGAAACTTTTATTTCGTTTGCAGTTGTATTTAGAATAGTTCCCATGCCCGGAGTAAATCCGGTTGCACCATATTCTATCTCAACTTTTTCTGGTAATGCGTTTTTTGAAGTCCAGTTTATTTGAACCGAATTATTATTGATATTCGAAAAAACAACATCTATTGGCTCATAACAAGACAAGGTTTGATCATAATTAAAATCATCGATCAAGACTCTGTTAGTTCCACTCCATATATCATCATTCAATTTAAACATAAATGCGATCTGCTTATTTGAACCTTTATATTTAGAAAAATCAACATTGACTTCTTTTCCGTATTTCGGTAAGTTTTTTAGTTCTTCAACTGAAATAGTTTGATACGGTTCAAATGTCGAAATATCTAACGGATTTTTGATAGTTCCAATTACCAAATCTCCCGATTTTATATTACTGCTTGTTAACTGCCCATTAAGCCAAAATTTAATTTTCTTGTCTTTGTCAAAATCCTCCAAATAAGGTGACACTAAAAGTGGCGTATCCCGATTATTTTGCAAGTAAAAAACATTTGGAGAGCTATTAATATTGGTTAAATAACATTCTAAAAGCTGCGTATCCATAAAGCTGTTTTTAGTCCAGCAGAAACCAGGAATTTCGTTAAGAACCTGATATTGATCAAAGTTTTCTACAAAAGGAGCTTTTTCGGTACAGCCAATTTTAAAAGTATAACGATCAGACCAATCACTTGCAATTCCGGCTTCGCAATACGCTCTTACTCTGCAATCATAAATTCCCTGTGCTAAACCTGTTAAATTAGCCGGATTTGTTTTTACATTTATTATCGTTCCTGATCCATCAGCAAATCCTTTTGGTCCGTATTCAATATCCCAACTTTCTGATGGTTTCTTCGTGTTATTATCTCGCCAATCTAAAGTTGCAATATCACTACCCGACTGTCTTGCTCCTAATAATCCAGGTTTTATACATTCGTTTTGATTGTATTCGAAATCATCAAGGAAAAAATCAGTCAGTCTTACATTTATTTTGCTCTGCTTGAAAGCAATAAACTTATCTGTTCCATAATAATCAGAAAATTCTATTTCATATTTTATCATTTTATCATGGCTCGTTACCGGAATAGCAACTACTCTATAAGGTGTAAAAGTAGTGGCGTCATCAGGATCTGACATTGTACCCACGATCAATTCTGCCGGAGCCTGTGAACTCTGTTGTCTGGTTGACAACCAAAAACTGATTTTTTTATAATGGTCAAAATCTTTTAATCTTGGAGAAATAAGTACGATTCTATCTGAATTACCTTCTGTTTTTGTTTCCCCAGGAAAAAGTACGTCAGGTTTATTCAACAAACAAATAGATCTTAAACCGCTATGCACTAAATAATTTGGCGCAGATTGTTTAGGAGAATCTATAAAATCATTTTTAGTATAATAACTTTCCACAGTAAAATTAGGCACAATTCTGGTCCAGCAGCCATTTTTTTCAAAAGCAAAAGTTTCAAAATCCTCTTTGTAACCAGCAGTTACTCCTATGCATTTGGTCTTGAAATATCCCTTATCAGACCATCCGCTATAATCATTGCCGCATTTATTGCGCACATAGAAATCATATTCAGTATCATCTAAAACAGATTCGGTAATTTTAAAAGGAAATGTGTTTGCAGTTACAATAGTTCCTGTTCCGTGTTCAAAACCTTTTGGTCCGTATTCAATCTGCCATTCCGTTGCTGGCTTATAATTATCCCAGGTCACCGTTGCGAAGTCATACCCAAAACTAGTCGTTCTTGGATTAAGCGGCTCTAAGCAAAACGACGCTTTTTCATATACAAAATCATCAATGCTAAATTCTGATTCACTCTCATTATTATATCTCAAAGCTATATAATGATGATTATTAGTTTTTAAATAATTGTCTAAATAAACCGTATGTTCTTTCCAAAGTGACGATTTATTTAAGTTCTCAATTTCATTCATTTCTGATGGTAAAATTGTTTTTAGAGCAATGAACGTGCTCGCATCTTTAGGATCAGACATCGTACCAATCGTTAGCGAACTAGTGTGGTATTTATAACTGCCGCTATAGGTCAAAAGGCTAAATCTTACTCTTTTATCAGCATCTAAATCAGCAATATATGGAGTTATCAAATAGGCTTTATCAACATTTAAAGTTGAAACGAATTTCGAAATTATAATTGTTGCATCACCCGTTTTCGGTGTGAACCTAGTTGATCCCCCAACATTTTCTAAACTACTACGAACTAGACAATTATTGGCAATTACACTCCAGCAAGGATCAATATAATTGGTTCCTTCAAAAGAGGTACTGTAACTATCTGAAATAACGGTACAAGGTGTTTTAAAAGGAATTGTTTTTGTCCAATTAGAAAATAAATCATCAATACAATTGGCTCTTACTTTCACTTGATAATCCGTATTCCCCACTAAATTATTTATGGTAAAAGGGCTGCTTTGAATATTAAAAATTTCTGTAGTATGTTTGGCAACATTGGTTAAACTTACCTGAAAATTATTTTCATTTGGAGCATCAAAGCTTATTTGAACTGACTTTTGCTCAATATTTGTGACGGCAAAATTGGTTTGATCAAAACAATCCGAAGCTTTTTCATAACTAAAGTCGTCTAAATAAACCTCATTACTATCAGCTCCATAATATTTACTTTTAAAGAAAAACACAATATACTGATCAGTACCTTTATAATTGTTCAGATAAATAGTCTGTGGCTGCCAGCCACCACCCGTTTTTACTTCAACCGGAGCAAGTAAATGAAACGTATTGAAATCATTAGGATCTGTCATTGTACCAACCAATAACTCCGTTTCCGGATAATATCCATAGGTCCAGAATTTTATTTTTCGATCTGTTGCCAGGTCATTAAATCTGGGAGACACAAAACCAATATAAGAATTTGAATCATAATTGTAATTAGCCATATATACTGATGAACCCTTATCACCATTGGCACTATGATTGTTTCCTGTAGAAAAACCTATACCAGCGTCACTTGTAGAATTATTATAAAGCAATCCTCGCCATTCCAGATTTGTTGCTTTTGAATCATCGAAATTAGCCGTGTACCCCACAGAAAAAACTTTATCACTTGTTGCGAATATTGTTTTTGTCTGCGACCAATCTGTCCAGACAAGAGCATTATTTACCAAGTTGTTTGCTCTAATTCTAAAATCATATCCTTTCAAAGGATCCAGTTTAAAATTGTAATATGGCCAGCCAGAAACGGTTATCGTTTTACCTTCTCCAGTCTTAAATCCTATGGGACCATATTCAAACTGCCATTCGTAGGTTGCTGTAAAATCATAATCATGATAATCAACCTCAACCTCACCGATTAATGATACGGTAACATCAAAATTCAGATCAAAAAAATTGGTTTCCGGTTTATTATTTGCTTGTAAAAAAAGAAGGTTAAAAAAAGAAAAAAGAACAATAAATGTAGTTTTTTGCATGTTTTCGGTTGGTTTTGGTTTAATTATTTTGGTTCTGGTAATTTATATTTTATATTAAATCTGCTAATTCTGTTCCTATTAAACTGCCTATTGCTACACCCATTCCGCCTAAACGTACTCCGCAAAACACATTTTCTGACAATTGCGTAACAACAGGATTTTTACTGTTTCCTACTCCCATAATACCGCTCCAGCGATGCGCAATCCTGAAATCATGATTGGGTAAAATAATATTTTTAAGTAAATCCTCCAGTTTATTTTGTATAATTTCTGTCTGACCAAATTCGGTTGTATTTTCAGTTTCAAAATCCAGATTTCTTCCGCCTCCAAGTAAGATTCTATCGTTTATATTTCTGAAATAATAATAACCCCGATCTAAATGAAATGTACCTTTTATATCTAAATTATGAATTGGTTCTGTTATTAAAACTTGCGCTCTCGCTGGCTGAACGGCACCTTTTGTTAAAGCATTTGCAAAACCATTTGTAGCAAAAAGTATTTTTTTGGATTTAAAACTAAAATCCTTCAAAACGATTTCGACCTGATTTCCTAAATCAGAATATGCCGTAACTGTTTGTTGATTTAGAATCAAAATATTATCCGAAACTGCTTGTCGCAACAATTCCTGCATCATATTTCCGGTATCAATTTGAGCTTCAAATGGATTAAAAATTAAATAATCCTGAATGTTTCCAAACCCGAATCGGTCTGTTTCTTTGGTAAAAACATCGGCTTTGAAAAGTGATCTCAGAATTTCGTTTATAAAAGGCAATTTCGAAATACATTCTCCAAAACCAAGTTCATCTTCTTTCAAAAACAATTCATATCCGCCGTGAGGTTTAAAATCTATTGCAGAATCTCCTAATCTTTTTCGAAGTAATTGTAAACCTTTCCAACGTTTCTCAATTAGATTAACAACTTCTTCTTCTGAATGTGTTTTGAGATCGTCCATAATTTCAGAAAGACTTCCAAAACAGGCAAAACCTGCATTTTTGGTGCTTGCGCCTTGCGGCAACATTCCTTTTTCTAACACCAGAATTTTTGCAGCTGGAAACCTTTCGCGCAAGCGTAATGCTGCATGCAAACCTACAATGCCGCTTCCTACAATAGTATAGTCAACATTTGTAAACCAATTTTTAAGTTCCCAGTAACTCAATTCCATTTGTTAAATTTTTTATAAAAATACAGATTTTTTGTACCAAAAAATAAATTTCAATTGTAAAATTCCAAATTCCAAAACTTTGTTTTAAACGTATTTTTATTTGCCATGTATTAACTTTAAAATTCGTGAATTCGTGGCGGAATCTTCCCTGAAAAGTTTTGGAATCAAGGTTCAATATCATTAAGATTATCAGTTTTTCATAGGTTTCAGGCTTCTAAAATCAAAAAAAGCTAGCCAAAAACAATTTGATGAGATATTGTCAATAACAACTTGTTCCATCGGAACATCTCATCGGTAGAAAAAAAAATGCGTAGTAAGCAATATCGTCCCGTAGGGACGTTTGACAAATTCGGTATGTAAATCTGTATATATTTTACCATTATTATCAAATCAAACGTTCCTACGGAACGTAAAAAAACATCCTATTTATTTGGCTACCAATGAAATGTTCCGATGGAACAAAAAACAAATCTAAATGTGTGTTTTAATAATGAAATTGATTTATTTTCAACTAGTTCCATTGGGTTTTCCTTGACTTAATGACAATTACTCCAAACATCGAAATGCTCAGCGACAAAATAATTACAAAAGAGGATAACTTTTAACAATAATTGGGATTTGAAATTTAAAAATTGGAATTTAAAAGTTGTATTTTTAGCCCCACGAATATTAGAATTTTATTATGAAAAAAGTATTATTTACAACCTTAATAATGATGAGTTTAAACGCCATTGGACAGAATGTAATGTCACCAGAATTGTTATGGAAATTAGGACGAGTGAGTGCTCTTGGACTTTCAAAAGATGCGAAAAATGTTGTTTTTAAAGTTTCTACTCCTTCTGTAGAAGAAAACAAATCGCATTCTAAGTTTTACATTGTGCCTATAACTGGCGGAAATGCAACTGAAATTAAAGACACAAAAGAAATTTTGACTGACAAAAACATTTCGCCTGACGGAAAGTTTTTAGTGTATAATGAAGAAGTAAAAATTGACAAAGTTTTGGGTAAAGATTTTTATCCGAAGTTAGACAAATCAGAAGTTCAGATTTATGATGGTTTAGATTATCGTCATTGGGATACTTGGAACGAAGGTAAATTCAACCACGTTTTTTATAAAGAAAACAAGGAAGGTGCAACAGGAATTGATGTTTTAAAAGGTGAAAATTTTGATTCTCCACAAAAACCTTTTGGTGGTGACGAAGATTATATCTGGTCGCCTGACGGAAAAAGCATCTTGTATGTTTGCAAGAAAAAAGCAGGAACACAATATGCGATTTCTACTAACACAGATATTTATGAGTACAACTTAGAAACTCAAAAAACAACCAACAGAACCGAAGGTAATTTAGGTTACGATACTGCTCCACAATTTTCTCCAACAGGAAACCTGACTTGGTTACAAATGAAACGTGATGGTTATGAGGCTGACAAAAACGACATTATTGTTGAATTTAAAGGAATCAAAACCAACTTAACGGCAAATTGGGACGGAACTGTAGATAATTTTATCTGGAGTAAAGATGGCAAAAACATTTATTTTGTAGCTCCGGTTGATGGTACAAAACAACTTTTTACGGTAAACTTTCCGGGATTAACAAGAATCGCAATTCAGGTTCGTCAATTGACAAATGGAGATTTTGACGTTAATGATCTAGTTGGTTTTGCCGGCGACGATATTATTGTTACAAGAAATGACATGAATCACGCTCCGGAGATTTTTTCTTTTAATTTGAAGAAAAACACCTGGAAACAACTTTCAAATGTAAATACAGAAACTTACAAAACTATCGCAGTTAGCAAAACTGAGAAACGTTATGTTACGACTACTGACGGCAAAAAAATGTTGGTTTGGGTAATTTTACCTCCAAATTTTGATGCTTCAAAAAAATATCCAACTTTATTATTCTGTCAGGGCGGACCACAATCTGCGTTGACACAATCGTATTCTTTCCGTTGGAATTTCCAATTAATGGCTGCAAAAGGTTATGTAGTAGTTGCGCCAAACCGTCGCGGAATGCCAGGACATGGTGTTGAATGGAACGAGCAAATTAGTAAAGATTGGGGTGGACAGGTTATGGACGATTACCTTTCTGCAATTGACGATGTGTCTAAAGAAAGTTATGTTGACAAAAGCCGTTTAGGGTGCGTTGGTGCGAGCTACGGAGGATATTCAGTATTTTATTTAGCTGGAATTCACAAAAACCGTTTCAAAACTTTTATCGCTCATGATGGGGTTTTCAACACGGTAAGTATGTTGGGAACTACTGAGGAAGTTTTCTTTAACAACTGGGATTTTGGTGGTGCTTACTGGGAAAAAGACAATGCTGTTGCTCAAAAAGCGTACACAACTTTTAATCCGGCAACTTTGGTTCAAAACTGGAACAGACCTATTTTAATTGTTCAGGGCGGGAAAGATTTCCGTGTTCCAATTGGACAAGGACAAGAAGCTTTTCAGGCTGCGCAATTAAGAGGAATTAAAAGCCGTTTGGTTTATTTCCCTGATGAAAATCACTGGGTTTTAAAACCACAAAACGCTCAGGTTTGGCAAGGTGAATTTTTTAAATGGTTAGAAGAAACGCTTTAATCATATAAGTTAAAATAATAATAGCCGTAGATTTTATATAATCTGCGGCTATTTTACTTTCTAGACCTTTGAATTATGTAACAGATTGGCATTAATTTATCTTTTTAAAACAGTTTTTTTTGAATAAATTGCATTGAATTACTAATATAAAAACATCCAAATTCTACTATCATAATCTATGGAGAGCAAAAAAAGTTACACAGCGCTAAAAGTCCTCTTCAGCTATGTTGCATTACTGGCTTTGGTTATTACTGTGGGATGGTTTTTATATTCTGAAAATGTAGTCTACAATAAATTAGAAGATAAAATTGCTTTCGAAAAAACCAAAATTTTAAGAGTCAGCAAATTATTCTCGAATGTTTATAAAACAGAAAGTTTAGCGCGAAAAACAATTCAAACCAATTCTGAAGAAGACTTTAAAAGTTACCTCACTGAAACCGATTCCTTAAAATCCAGAATTGATACTTTAAAACAAATTGTTACAACCCAATATCAAAAAACATTATTGGATAGTGTTACTTTTTATTTGTCTGAAAAAACCAAAAATATTCAGCAATTAAAAACCATAAAAAATAAAGCCGACGATGAAGTTTCTGTAAATTCTGCCATTGATGAAATTACAAAAATGGAGTTTAAACTTCGAAAGTTAGAACTTCAGGATTTCACTAAAAACCCGAATCAATTAGGCAGTTATCAAAAAAATGTACTTCAGAAATATGTTGATTATCTCAATCAAAATATTCCGGATGACAGCACAAATACTTTGAGCAAACAAGCTTCTGATTCTATTTTGGCCAATTCTAAAAAGCTTTTGAGCTCTGTGAAAATACGCGCTGAAAAGAAAAAAGAATCTTTGAATTTCGAGGAAAATAAATTACTAAAAAATGAAATTGCGATCTCTGAACAACTTCGAAAAGTACTTCGAATTATCGAAAGAGAAATCATCATTAACTCCATTAAAAACAATTCACTAAAAGAAAAATCGCTTAAAAAAGTTAATGAAATCGTGACAGCTTCGGCTATTATTGGTTTAATATTGACTTTGTTTTTCTCTATTTTGATTGTGAGCGATTATTCTAAATCGCAATTGTATAAAAAACAGCTTGAGATTGCCAATTTCAAAACTAAAAATCTGCTTAAAAGTCGCGAACAATTGATTTCGACTGTTAGTCATGATTTAAAAACACCGTTGAGTACTATTGTCGGTTATTCAGAACTTTTAGGCAATTCTGATGTTAATACTAAACAATCTTATTTTATTAAAAACATCAAAAATTCTTCGGAATATATTACGCAGTTGGTTCAGGATTTACTGGACTTTTCTCAAATTGAAGCAGGGAAAATTTCGATCGAGAAAGTTCCTTTTTTATTACCTGAAATTATCGACGAAGTTGCTAAAAGTATTCAAACTGTTTACCAGCAAAAGAATATTGACCTTATTATTAATGTCAATGATAAACTAAATTCGAGAATTGTTGGTGACCCGTTTCGATTGAAACAAATTCTAAGCAATATTATTGGGAATGCATATAAATTTACTGAGGAAGGTTTTATAAAAATCAGCGCTTATATTGCTGATGACAATCGCTTTTTTACAATTACAATTGAAGACTCGGGAATAGGAATTGAAAAGTCAAATCAGAAATTAGTTTTTGAAGAATTTGCTCAGGCAAACGAAAATATTGAAAAAAAATACGGAGGAACTGGTTTAGGATTATCAATTTGCCAGAAAATAATATCTATTTTGGGTGGGAATCTACAACTTGAAAGTACTTTTGGAAAAGGAAGTACTTTTGAAATTCAGCTTCCTTTATTATTTGATACCAGTCAGAATTCAATTCCTGAAGTTAGAAAATCTATTATTACGCGAGAGATTAAAAAACAAACCTTTATTGTTCTTGATGATGATATCAATCTTTTGAATTTAACGAGCGGTGTTTTGAAACAGGAAGGTCATAATGTATTTTCTTTTAATAGCGCAATTAAAGCTCTGGAAGCTATTAAATCAACTTCTTTTGACTTTGTGATTACTGATATTCAGATGCCGGAAATGGACGGGTTTGCATTTCTTGAAAAATTGAAAAGTTCCGGAATTACAACTTATAAAAATCAGCCTGTAATTGCATTAACCGGAAGAACGGATTTGGATTTTTCTATTTATTCTAAGGCCGGTTTTACGACCGTAATTAAGAAACCATATTCTCCGAAAGTATTGCTTGAAACTATTGGGCATATTCTTGAAAATGACGAATTGCCAAATAATGAAATTATAGAAACTGAGGAAAATACTTCGTCACAATTGTATTCCTTAAAAACGCTGAATGAATTTTTAGGCAATGATAATGTAGCTTTAAAAGAAGTTATAAAATCGTTTATAGAAAGCAGTGCCGAGAATTTAACATTTCTGGAAAGTGCGATTAAAGAACAAAATAAAGACGAAATCAAATCAATTGCACACAGAATTGCTCCTATGTTTAAACAAATCGAGGCAAGAGAAATTGGGGATGCTTTGAAAAAACTAGAGAAAAACGATTTTGAGATTTCCGAAATGGAGAATATTTTTAATGATTTAAAAGTAAAAACTAATTTACTTTTCGAAGCCTTAAAACAAGAAATAGCTTAATCGATATTATATTGCTTTAATTTATTGTAAAGTGTCTTTCTGGTAATCTTCAGCAATTTTGCAGCTTCAGATTTATTGTTTTTTGCTTTCGATAAAGCATGGATAATAGCTTCTTTTTCGTTTTCTGATAAGGAGAAATTACCGTTGCTGTTTTGTTGCTTTTGAATCTGAAAAAACTCGGCAGGCAATACATCACTTTCGATATAATCACCTTGCGTTAAAAGTGTAGAGCGTTTAACGCAGTTTTGCAACTCACGCAGATTTCCGGGCCAATTGTAATTTTGGAAAATCGTAACTACTTCCGGCGAAAATCCTATAATGTCTTTATTTAATTGCTGGTTGGCTTTTTCCAGAAAATAATCGGCAAAAACCATCAAATCTTCATCGCGATCTTTTAATGAAGGTGAAAGAATAGAGAATTCGTTGATTCTATGGTATAAATCTTCTCTAAAATCGCCGTTTTTTACTGCTTCACGCAAATCTTCGTTTGTAGCAGTAATAATCCTTATATCGACGTTAATTTCTTTATTACTTCCAACAGGTTTTATTTTTCTCTCCTGAAGCGCCCTCAATAACTGAATTTGATTTTCATAGGAAAGGTTTCCTATTTCATCTAAAAAAATAGTTCCGCCATTTGCTGCTTCAAAATATCCCATTTTATCACTTATCGCGCCTGTAAAAGACCCTTTTAAATGCCCGAAAAATTCACTTGCTGCTAATTCCTTCGGAATTGCTCCACAATCGACTGCAATAAAATTATTGTTTTTTCGGGTACTTTGCTGATGAATGCTTTTAGCAATGATTTCTTTTCCGGTTCCGCTTTCGCCGATAATCAAAACTGACATATCCGTTGGACTTACCAAGTGAATATGATCTAATAACTTTTTTGAAGCAACAGAAATTCCCTTTACAAATTCATTTTCAGTTGCAGCAATTTTCTTAGTCGCTTTTTTTTCTTTTACCGGAATTTCCTCAATTTCAGCATTTTTCAAAGCATTGGTGATAACCAATAAAACCTCATCAGGATTAAAAGGCTTCGATATATAATCAGCAGCTCCATTTTTGATTGCTTTCACCGCTGTATTTACATCTGAATAACCTGTCATGAGAACAACAGGAATGTGAGGATGAGAAATTTTAAATTCTGACATAAGTCCAATACCATCAGAATCAGGCAAACGAAGATCTGTCAAAATCAAATCAAAGGATTCATTTTTGATTGCTATTTTAGCTTCTGCAGCTGAGAAAGCAATAGTGACTTCGTATGCTTTTTTTACTAGAAATTTTTCTAATAATTTACAAAACGAAATATCATCTTCTATCAGTAATATCTTTGGCATTTGTTTTTAGGGACTTTTTTGCTAAAATAATACTTATAAAATTGTCTTTTCATAAAATTATGCAAAAAAAAAGAGATTGCTATAAGCAATCTCTTTTTCACCAAAAACATAAATCTAATTTCACCTAATTATATTTTCAACCAGTTGCCATTGACATCTGAATACACAGTAGCCTTTTGGTCACCAACCGATATTTCTAATTTGTATTCTTTCTTTTCGTTTACAAATGCTTTGTCCAGTTTTGCACCGGGATAAGCAGTTTGCAAAGCGGTTTTTACAGCAGCAGGTACAGCATCTGCACTAACTTCCGTATATTCGGCTTGAATAGAAATAGTCATTTTTGCTTGCTCAGGAGTTGTCGGCGTACTTGCGTAACCTGACAAACTTCCCAGAACGATTGCTGCTGATAAGATTAACTTTTTCATCGTGCTCTTTTTTTAATTATTTTTTAATAATGTTTCCTGAAGCATCTGTAAATACAGTGTACTTTTTGTCTCCACTTGAAATTTCAAGTTTGTACTGATCTTTGTCGTTTTTATACGCTTTTTCAAGCTTTGTATTTGGAAACGATTTATCGATCGTCGATTTTACGGCTGCAGGAACAGCATCTGCACCAATTTCCTTATACTCATCCTGAATATTAACAGATTGTACCATTGAAGTTTTTACCGCAGGCGTGGCTGCCTGAACTGATAATCCTCCAAGAATAATTGCAGCAGATAAGATTAGCTTTTTCATAATTAATAGTTTTTATAGTTAGTTTAAATTATTTCTTAAGAATATTACCTGAAGCGTCTGTATAAACAGTAGATTTTTCGCCTCTAACAGTGATTTCAATTTTATACTCTTTCTTTTCATTTACATATGCTTTTTCTAGTTTTACACCTGGATAAGCATTGTCAAGAGCTGTTTTGATTGCTGCCGGAACAGCATCTATTTCTTTATATTCGTCCTGAACATTTACGGATTGCGGCACTGAATTAATTACAATAGTATTTCCTGCCTGCATTGACAAACTACCTAAAACGATAGCTGCCGATAAGATTAACTTTTTCATAGCGATATTTTTTAATGGTTAGTCCCGATTATTTTTTAATCCAAGATCCATCTGCGTTAGCATAAAGAGAACCTACTTTGTCTCCTACTGTAACTTCTAGTTTGTATTGAGAAGTTGCGTTTTTGTATGCTTTGTTAAGAACTGCATCCGGATATGCTTTTTTAAGCGCATCTGTTACTGCAGCTGGAACTTCTTCTAATTTAATTTCAGTGTACTCTTCTTGTACTGAAATTGTTTTTACGATTGTATTTGAAATTGGAGAAGTTGATGCAAATGATGTTAAACCTCCCAAAACGATTGCGGCTGATAAAAATAAATTTTTCATGATAGTTGTATTTTAATATTGTTAATTTGAGTCTGATATTGCTAATTTGAATCTTCACGAGAACCTATTTAGATTATTTTTTGATCCAAGATCCGTCTGCATTAGCAAAAAGATTTCCTACTTTGTCACCAACTGTAACGTCTAATTTATATTCTGATTTTTCGTTTTTATATGCTTTTGTAATAACTGCAGTTGGATATGCTTTTTTCAAAGCTTCTGCAATTGGAGCTGGTAATTCTTCCAATTTAATTTCTGTGTATTCATCTGATACTACAATAGTTTTTACAATAGTGTTTGTTATTGGAGCTGTTGAAGCAAATGAAGTTAAACCTCCTAAAACAATTGCGGCTGATAAAAATAGATTTTTCATAATAGTATATTTTAATTATTTAATAGTTTGTTTACGCTTTAGGTAATGAAATTATTATGCCATTACTTAAATATGATGTCCAAAACCTATTAAACCCTTATTAACAAAGGATTTACTTAAAAATACTGAAATTTAAAACTGTAAAAAAGTGTATAATCCTTTAGAAAAGTGTGTAAAAAATATACAATAAAAGTGTTTACCTGAAAGAAAATTGTAAACCTGTGGAATTAAAAATATGACGTAAAACAAAAAAGGCTGTCAAAAAATTGACAGCCTTTTATAATTATTCTATTGGATTCATTTTAAAAGTATCCATAAATGCAGTTGTATAATCTCCTGCAATATATCTTGGATCATCCATTAATTGTCTATGGAAAGGTATTGTAGTTTTCACACCTTCGATAACAAATTCATCCAAAGCTCTACGCATTTTACTAATAGCTTCTTCACGAGATTGAGCTGTAGTAATTAACTTAGCGATCATTGAATCGTAATTTGGCGGAATACTATAACCTGAATATACGTGAGTATCTAAACGAACTCCGTGTCCACCCGGCATATGAAGTGTAGTAATTTTTCCTGGTGAAGGACGAAAATCATTATAAGGATCTTCGGCATTAATACGACATTCGATTGCGTGTAATTGTGGCAAATAGTTTTTTCCTGAAATTGGAATTCCGGCTGCAACCATAATTTGCTCACGAATCAAGTCATAATCTATAACTTGTTCTGTAATTGGGTGCTCTACCTGAATACGTGTATTCATTTCCATGAAGTAGAAATTTCTGTGTTTATCCACTAAAAATTCTACCGTTCCAGCTCCTTCGTATTTAATGAATTCAGCAGCTTTTACAGCAGCTTCTCCCATTGCAGTACGCAATTCGTCTGTCATGAATGGTGAAGGTGTTTCTTCAGTTAATTTTTGGTGACGACGTTGTACAGAGCAATCTCTTTCAGAAAGGTGACATGCTTTTCCGTATGAATCTCCAACAACCTGAATTTCGATATGACGTGGCTCTTCGATAAGTTTCTCCATGTACATTCCGTCATTTCCAAATGCAGCGGCAGCTTCCTGACGTGCACTTTCCCATGCTTTCAATAATTCATCTTCTTTCCATACAGCACGCATTCCTTTTCCACCACCACCAGCGGTAGCTTTAAGCATAACCGGGTAACCAAATTCTTTTGCTAATTGTTGTGTTTGTTCGAAAGATTCTAATAATCCTTCAGAACCTGGTACACATGGAACTCCTGCAGCTTTCATTGTAGCTTTTGCAGAAGCTTTATCTCCCATTTTATCAATCATTTCAGGAGCGGCACCAATAAATTTGATTCCGTGCTCTTGACAAATTTTTGAGAATTTAGCATTCTCAGAAAGAAATCCGTATCCTGGGTGTATTGCGTCTGCGTTCGTAATTTCGGCAGCAGCAATTATATTTGACATTTTCAAATACGATAAGTTACTTGGAGGAGGACCAATACAAACCGCTTCATCAGCAAACTTAACATGTAAACTCTCTGCATCGGCTGTAGAGTAAACTGCTACAGTTTTGATTCCCATTTCCTTACATGTACGAATTACACGAAGTGCAATTTCTCCTCTATTCGCAATTAATATTTTTTTAAACATCTTTTTAAAATTAGATAATTAGATAATTAGATAATTGGATAATTAGATTTTAAGTACTTTCGAAAAGTCTAAAATCTAAAGATCTAACGATCTAAAATTAAGATGGATCAACTAAGAATAAAGGTTGGTCAAATTCTACAGGAGACATATCGTCTACAAGAATTTTTACAATTTTACCTGTAACTTCTGATTCGATTTCGTTGAATAATTTCATTGCTTCAATTACACAAAGAACATCACCTTTTGCAATAGTACTTCCTACTTCAGTAAAAACTGGTTTATCAGGAGATGGTTTTCTATAAAAAGTTCCAATAATTGGAGATTTTATAATAATGAATTTAGAATCTTCTGCTGGTGCAGATGCCTCACTAGTTACACTTACAACAGCAGGAGCAACTTGAGGAGCTACCGCTTGTGGCAACGCAGCCTGAGCTGGTAATTGTTGTACATAAGTAGTTTCAGTTACATTTCCTTCTAAAGTTGTTCTGATAGTGATTTTTACATCATCCATTTCTAACTTTACTTCTGCAACTCCCGAATTTGCTACAAATTTGATTAGGTTTTGAATTTCTTTTAAATCCATAATGATTTGTTTTTAGTTTTAATTTATTTCTTATCGTAAGCCCATTTTAGGTAAATAGATCCCCAAGTGAATCCACCACCAAAAGCAGCAAAAATAATATTATCTCCCTTTTTTAATAAGTGTTCAAAGTCATTTAACACTAACGGCAAGGTTGCTGAAGTCGTATTACCATATCTTTCAATATTCATTAATACTTTTGATTCTTCAAGTTCCATTCTGCCTGCAGTAGCATCTATAATACGTTTGTTAGCCTGATGTGGCACTAACCAGTTAACATCATCTTTAGTCAAATTGTTTCTTTTCAAAATCAATTCGCTTGCATCTGCCATATTAGTTACAGCATATTTAAAAACGGTTTTTCCGTCCTGAACGATATTATGTTGTTTGTTTTTTACGGTCTCTTCAGTAGTTGGTATTAGAGAACCTCCGGCAGAAATTTTAAGAAAATCGCGTCCTACACCATCGCTTCGTAAGTATTCGTCTTGTAAGCCTAAGCCTTCATAATTTGGTTCAAATAAAACAGCTCCTGCTCCATCACCAAAAATAATACAAGTTGCTCTGTCTGTATAATCTACAATTGACGACATTTTATCAGCACCAATTAATAATACTTTTTTGTATCTTCCTGACTGCACATAAGCTGCAGCAGTTGACATACCATATAAGAAACTTGAGCACGCCGCTTGTAAATCATATGCAAATGCATTAGTGGCTCCAATTTCTGTTGCAACATAAACTCCTGTAGAGGCTACCGGCATATCTGCAGTAGCTGTTGCCATTATTACCATATCAATCTCTAAAGGGTCAATATTGGCTTTTGCAATTAAATCCTGTGCTGCTTTTATAGCAAGAAACGATGTTCCTTTGTCAGCATCTTTAAGAATTCTTCTTTCTTTAATTCCGGTACGAGTAGTAATCCATTCGTCATTGGTATCGACCATTGTTTCCAATACTTTGTTAGAAAGTACAAAGTCAGGAACGTAAGCTCCAACAGCGGTAATTGCGGCTGTGATTGTATTCATTATATTCTATTATTTCGTTTCAAATATCACTATTTGAAAAATTTTTAAAAGACTTGAAAATTACAAAAAAAAACGAAATGAATTTGTATGCATTTTCTTAAAAAAAGAAAATAATAATCAACAAAAAAAACTCTCACTATGTGAGAGTTCTAGTATCATTACGAAAACGTATTAAGCAACCGCTACAGATTTATCGATAACAACTTGCCCTCTGTAATACATTTTACCTTCATGCCAGTAAGCTCTGTGGTATAAATGTGCTTCTCCAGTAATAGGACATGTAGCGATTTGAGCTACAGTAGCTTTATAATGTGTTCTTCTCTTATCTCTTCTTGTTTTCGAGATTTTTCTCTTAGGATGTGCCATTTTACTATATTATTTATCCGTTAATAGTTTCTTTAATTTGTCCCAACGCGGGTCAATATCTTCTTCTTGTTTACTCTCTTCTTTTTCTTCTTTGACTGTTAATTCATTCAGTTTTGTTAAAGCCTCACTTTTCAAGGTGCCGTCTTTTATTCCTGGATGAACTCGTTTTAGCGGTACTGAAAGTGCAATC
The DNA here is from genome assembly GCF_006438875.1 of Flavobacterium pectinovorum. GTDB lineage: Bacteria > Bacteroidota > Bacteroidia > Flavobacteriales > Flavobacteriaceae > Flavobacterium > Flavobacterium pectinovorum_A. The sequence continues at coordinate 72,057 of NZ_RCZH01000009.1, read as the reverse complement.
ATTTCATAAATGTATTGTGTTACATCTATTTCATGCTCTCCGTGTGGCAAAATCAACAACTCTTCGTTATCATTATTGAATTCATCTCCAAAACGAACAATTAACTTCATTTTCCCTTTTATAGGAAGATCAAATTCTTCGCCAGTTAGATCACAAGGTACATTTACAGTCCCTTTATGTTTGAATTCCAACTCTAACATGTTGCTTTGCTTATCTAAAACTAAACCTACTTTGATATCCGAACTTTGAAATTCGTCGTAATCAAAGTTCTCAAAGAACGTGTTACTTATTTGATACTCAAAATGGTGTTTTCCTAGTTTTAATCCTATGAAAGGAATTAAAAATTCTTTTATTTTGCTCATTTCAACATCAATTTGACCAATTCATATCTAAAACTCAGATATCTGAATCGGGGTGCAAAGATATAAAATTATTATAAAACTAATAATCTTATTCACCTTTTTTTGTTTATAACTGTTTTTCTTTTATTTTAAGAGGTTTTTGACTAATCTCTTCATACTGATTACGCGAGTTAAAAATATCTATTGCAAGATAAATCGCTTCTTTAAATGAATTGAAATCTGCCATGTCTTTTCCAGCAATATCGTATGCTGTACCATGATCCGGCGAAGTTCTGATTTTATCTAAACCTGCCGTATAATTTACTCCTTTTCCAAAAGACAAGGTCTTAAAAGGAATTAATCCCTGATCGTGATAAGTTGCTACAATCGCATCATATTTTTCATATTGACTGCTTCCAAAAAAACCATCAGCAGGAAAAGGACCAAAAACCATCGTTCCGGCATCAAATATTTTCTTTAAAGTTGGCCTCAAGATCAAATCATCTTCTTTTCCTATTACACCACCATCGCCAGCATGTGGATTCAATCCTAACACAGCAATTTTTGGTCTTACAATACTAAAATCCTGAATTAGTGATTTTCTAACTGTTTCTATTTTTCTGGTAATTAATTCTTCTGTCAAATGCGACGAAACTTCACTTAAAGGAACATGATCTGTTAATAAACCAACTCTTAGATTGTCCTGAACCATCATCATTAAGGCATTACCTTCCAATTCCTGATCCAGATAATCTGTATGTCCCGGAAATTTAAATCCTTCTGACTGAATATTGTATTTATTTATTGGCGCCGTAACTAAAACGTCAATTTCTCCGTCTTTTAAAGCTTTCGTTGCAGCCACAAAAGACTTCACAGCATACTCGCCAATTTTTTCATCATTTTTACCCAGATTAATATCAACTCCTTCTTTCCAAAGATTGAAGACATTTAATTTTCCCGGTAAAACCTGATCTAATTTATCAACTCCATGAAATTGAACCGTCGAAGTAAAACTTTTTTTAACGAAAGAAAGTATTTTGGCGTTTGCAAAAATAACTGGCGTACACATTTCTAACATTCGCGAATCTTCGAATGTTTTAAGTATAACTTCGCTTCCAATACCGTTTAAATCTCCAATTGAAATTCCAACAATTATATTTTCTGCTTTTTTATTCATGAGCTCAGCTTATTTATTACTAATTTTGATGTGCAAATTTAGTAAAATAAAACAACAATGTTTACAGGAATTATAGAAACCCTCGGAAGGATTCACGAAATACAAAAAGATCAAAGCAATCTTCACATAACTGTTGATTCTTCTATCACAAATGAATTAAAAATTGACCAAAGCGTTTCACACAACGGAATATGCCTAACTGTCGTAGCGATAAAAGATTCATACTATACCGTCACTGCTATCGACGAAACTATTTTGAAAACAAATATTGGAGACTGGAAAACCGGTGACGTTGTAAATCTCGAAAGAGGAATGAAGCTTGGAGATCGTCTTGATGGTCATATCGTTCAGGGTCACGTAGACCAAATTGGAACTTGTATCAAAATCGAAGAAGCAAACGGAAGCTGGAATTACACTTTTGAATATGACAAAAACCTAAGTAATATCACCATAGAAAAAGGCTCCATAACTGTTAACGGAGTAAGTCTTACGGTTGTAAATTCTAAAACAAAAGAATTTAGCGTTTCAATTATTCCTTATACCTATGAACATACCAATTTTAAGGATTTTAAAATAGGAACTAAGATAAACTTAGAATTTGATGTAGTAGGAAAATATATCTCCCGACTTTATTCTATAAACCAATAAGATTAAAAATCAGCCCTCATAAAAAGAAGCTTCAATTTATATTGAGGCTTTTTTTATCCTTTCCTCTTCCAAACAATACGATCTCAGTATTGCCTAATGCGTTTTTTTTTCAAAATTAGCTTCAATTAATTCGTTGCGACAAAAAACACAACAATTTCATTATAAGGATTTTAACACAAAATAAAACAATTATTTCTATATCATTTAAAAAAATCTATCAGAATTTTCTGTTTTAATCATTCTATCTTAAAATAATAACAATTCACTAAAAATCAGACAACTAAAATACAAATACTGCATATTTTCTTACTTTTATAACAGCCTTACAACAAATTTAACTCCATAAATCCTAATGTATGAAAAACTCAACTACAGACAGGGAATTGTTTGCTGTCGAAAGTAAAAAAACTTGTCCTTTTTCTACAAAATCACATGTTTTGATAAATTTTGATGATCCAGCATTTCATGAAAATCCCGAACTGATATTTCAGAAATTAAGAAACACAGCTCCTATTCAGAAAATAATATTAGACGATGGATTCCCTGTTTGGTTAATTTCTAAATTTAACGATGCAATCGAAGTCTTACGCGACCACAGATTTATCAAATCTCCCAACAGCTTAAGAACATCTGACACTGATCCTTTAAAAGGAAAAACAAACCGGGCAAGTCCCGCCTATATACTTCGGAGGTTTCATATGCTTGCCAATGACCCGCCAAATCATACTCGTTTACGAATTTTTGCTCAAAAAGCGTTTACTCCAAAGCTTATTACAGCAATGCGCCCTCGAATTCAACAAATCACCAACGAATTAATAGATAAAATTCAAACCGACAAAAAATGTGATTTTATTGATGACTTCGCGTATCAGTTGCCTATAATTGTAATTGCTGAATTACTTGGCTTGCCTGTAGAAGATCGCGAAAAACTTAGAAACTGGTCAGATGTATTAATCGAAGTTCAGGTAACCGAAAAAAACAAACAATCTATCGAAGAAAGTGCAGATGCTTTTATCAATTATTTAAGTAATGTTTTTGCTTTACGCAGAAAAAACCCAGGCAACGACCTAATCAGTGCTTTTTTACGTCTGGAATTAGCCGAAGATCATTTAACAGAAAATGAGCTTTATGCTACTATTTTCCTTCTTATTATTGCAGGACATGAAACTACCGTTAATTTAATCAGTAACGGAATGCATTCCCTACTATCCCATCCTAAACAATTAAATCTTTTAAAAAATAATCCTGACTTAATTCATTCAGCTGTCGAAGAAATGCTAAGATATAACGGGCCTGTAATAAATTCGACAATGAGGCTTGCTGCAGAAGACATCCTTATTAACGGAATAAAAATTAAAAAAGGTGAAGGTGTATTGGTCATTTTTTTATCTGCAAATCAAGATGAAGCAAAATTTGACGACTCCTTAAGATTTGATATAACCCGACAAAACAACAAACATCTTGCTTTTGGTTACGGAATACATTTTTGCATTGGCGCACCGTTGGCTCGTTTGGAATGTGAAATTGCCATAAAAACTATTTTAGAGCGTTTACCCAATATCAAATTCAATCCCGATGCCGATTCTCTCGAATGGCGTGCCAGCAACATAATAAGAGGATTAAAAAAATTTCCTGTTGTTTTTTAATTTCCTGACAACGCTATAGAATAAAACAAGATCACGAGGAATATTTCCTTATTTTTTCACAAAGCCATTTGACATAAAAAAAGCTTCAATTTACATTGAAGCTTTTTTTATTTTATTTCTATAGACAAACACCGAACCTAAAACTAAACCTGCCATCATCAAAAAAACAAGATTTTGATCAATTGGCGAGCCATCTTCAACGGGTAGACCATCGGCAGTTGTGGCAGCTGCTCCTTTAGCTGTTGGTGGTGCAGGCATATCTTTTGATCCAGCATAACTAAAATTGACCAATAGTAAAACAGTAGCTAAATAAATAGTTCTTATTATTCTCATAATTTTGACATGCTCCAAAACAAGCACAATGTATTAAGTTAGACTTGGGGTCTTTGTTGAAATTTCGCACAAAACCGTGGTTTACAGCGACATTCCTTGACAAATGTATAAGTTTTTTGCACAAATGCAATGTTTTAAACAAAAAAAAAGCCTCATAAAATATGAGGCTTTTGGTGGTCCCACCTGGGCTCGAACCAGGGACCACCTGATTATGAGTCAGGTGCTCTAACCAGCTGAGCTATAGGACCGGTTTGAGGATGCAATATTACTACTATTTTTAATTCACTCCAAATATTTTGGGACATCATTTGTAATTAATTTCAAATAATAACGGGTGTTGTTAAGAACTTAATTGATTTTCAACGTCTTATTTAAAATAAAAAAAAGCATATTTCTTTACTGAATTTCCTGACAAAGCTCAACTAAGACGCCATTTGTGTTTTTTGGATGCAAAAAAACGACCAATTTATTATCTGCTCCTTTTTTAGGATTTTCGTTAATCAATACAAAACCCTCGTTCTTTAATCTTTCAATTTCGGAATATATATCTTCAACATCAAAAGCGATGTGATGAATTCCTTCTCCTTTTTTTTCTAAGAATTTTGCAATTGGACTCTCCGGATTCTTCGCCATTAAAAGTTCAATTTTATTTGTACCCGTTTGAAAAAAAGAAGTCAAAACACCTTCACTTTCAACTTCCTCTTGTTTATAGGACGGAACTCCCAGCAGTTTTTCGAACAATACATTTGCATCGTCCATGTTTTTTACTGCAATTCCTATATGTTCAATTTTATTTACCATCTCATTAATTATATTAAGACAAAGATACAATTACAAATTATTGATTGATATAAGTATTAAAATAACCACATTCTGCAATTACATCCTGATAATACTTTGTATCTGCATAATCCTTTTTCAACGCTTTGAAACCATTCCACGCAGTGAAATTAACTTTATCATCTTCAACACTCCACCAATTCGTTACATTGCTGTATTTATTATTATAAAACTCATTACGTTCACATTTTGACAATAAGTAAATACATTTTGCTTTTTGTTCTTTTGTTGTTGCTGCTTCAAATGCTTTTTGATAATACATTTTTGGAAGATCACAATTGGTAATCATTTTCTTCATCGAATCTCTAAACGAATACGGACTAGAACCGTAACCCACAATAGTTATTTCGTAAAAAGTTCTGCCGTTACCAAAATGACTTATATTATAGAACGCATTTCCTAACAATAAACTATTCGTAAAAACATCTTCTTTTTGAGCCAGTTTATCCTGCATTGCTTTTATGGTGTTTAAAAACTCAAGCTGAGAATATTTCTTCTTTTGATAAGCTGCATGTTCGCAATCATGGCAATCTTTAATGTTCCCGTTAAACGGATTTCCTAAAAACTGATAATGCTGAACAGAATCTGTTTGCTGAATAAAAGCAATTGCCTCAGGAATTTTATTTTTGAAAGTTGCCTGAACTGCCTGAAAATTATTAATGTCTTTTAGTTTCAAACTATAAATTCCGGAAGCGATTTTTTCGATTTCAGTTTTATTTGGCTTAGCCAAAAAAGTTTTCATATCCAGCAAATCTTTTTCATTGTCATAAAACGAATTTCCACCACTCCAATAATAAGGGTTTGAATGCGAATCTCCACCAAATAATTCCACCATAACCGGATTTCCTTTAGCTTTATAAAGTGCCGCTAAATAATTCTTGCTCCACGAAACCGCATTTTGATAACGAAACTCTTGTTCTTTATACGTTTTTGGAAGTTCATAATACAGCCAATTTAAATCTGCCAGAATTGTTTTCTCGTTTTTGTCAGTGAGTTTATCAATTTTGCTCATATTATTTACAAAACGAAGTAATCTTAACTGATATCCTGCCAATTCTGTTTTAGGCAGCGTTTTTTCGGCTTTATTAAAATTAATATCTGCGTTGGCAAAATCTCCTTTTAAAGTTTGCAAATACCCTAACGAAATATCCCATAAATATGGTTTCTCTGTATTACCAGCAGCAGCAATTTTCGAAACTAAATCAAATCCTTTTTTATCAAATTTAGTTTGGTTTTCGGCTCTGTTCTCGGCAACCGTCTGCGCTACTGAAGGCGCGCTATAATCATCCGGATTTGTTTTTACCGCAAATGAATTATTTATATTCTGCTCTTGTTTATTGATCAGCCTTGTCAGCAAATAATTCAAATGTTCGCTTTTAGGATCTAATTCGTAGATTTTTTCAATTGCTTGTCTTTCGTCTTTATAATATCCGTGAACTGCCCAAAGTGCGGCTTTTTCTTTATTATTTTTTGCCATTGCCAAAGACTTATTCCAATCGGCTTCATTTTTTGGGTGAAAACTATAAGCGGTAACAATTCTCATTTCCGGACATTTATCAAAAACTACAGCATACAAATAATTTGAAGTTGCATACTTTTTCTGCTGATAATTAATTCCCGCTACATAAGATAATGCACGATAATACAAAGTGTTTTTAGCAACTGAATTCTCTGTTTTATTAAAAAACAAAATTGCTTTTGGTTTGTTATTGCTATAAAAATAAGCCTTCATAGTCAGAAACCAATATCTGTTTTTCAAGAATGAATCTGAGGTTGTGTTGTAAACATTCTCAATAGACTGAATCATTTTTAAATCTTTGAAAGTTTTTGCCACAACGGGATCATAACTCCAATATTCATCGCCTATCGAAACCGTTTCTATCTTTTGTGCCAAATACAAAAACTCTATAAAACTTTTCACTTTCGCATCTTTCAAGCTTATTTTCTTTCCCCATTTTAGAGAAGTCTGGCTCTCTTTTTTGGTTTTATAATAAACATGAAGCTGCGTGATTTCGGTTTTGTTTGCAGAAACTTTGTCTTTTTCAGCATAAGGATTTGCGGTTTCGTCTCCAATCATGAAATGACTTACCGTTGCCGCATCGACTTTACCTTTCAGATAATTCTCCCAATCCGATTTTATATCTTCATTAAATCTGGAATTATGTTCTCTGTCAAACCCAATTCCGTAAAAAATAGCACCTGATAAAAAAAGCGGCGAATATGATTTATCGGCAAATGTTTCCGGAGTAAAATTCGAATTATATCCAAAATAATCCCAATCGTCACCATCGGCGCAAGCATAAATTATTCCGCAAACAGATAGTAAGGCAACGCTAGAAACAAGAAATAACTTGCTTAAAAATATTCTTTTCATAGTTTTTTAAATTGAATTCGTCTAAATCGTAAAATATAATTTCTTTTGGTTTTTGAGCTAAATTATCGTCTAAATCATCTGCCATTTCCAGCAGATCTTCAGGAGAAATTGCTTCTGTTTTCAGTAAATCATTCTCTTCATAAAAAACACCATTTTTATAATTAGATTGTTTCACTTTAAAAAAAACAGCATTTATCTGCTCAAAATTTTGATCTTTATTAAGTTCGTTTACGTTTATTTTAGAACGCAAACCAATTACTTTTTGATTCCTGATATGAACTCCCCAGGAATATATGGGCAAAGCCAAATCAAGATGCAAGGGATATTTTTTTAAACTTTTCAGATAACGTTCAGCAATCTTTTTATCGTAAATAGAATTCGCAGCATCCGGAGCGATTGTTCCCATATTATAATACATCAAAACGCCTGAATCAACATTTGGGATTTTTGTTTTCCTGAAATACTTTACCTGATGCAATCGAATTGTTGCCGAAAGCTTCTTTTGCGAAAGCTTCTTGAATCGTTCAATAAATTTTAGGTAATTGTCTTTGCTTTTTAATGTCCAGTCACAATCAATTTGAATTTCATTACACTGAATTTTATTCTTTGCATTGATTTCTTCAATAAAAGAAAAAGTTTTCTGAGCCAGGTCATCAATATCCAAATCTGGCAATAACATGACTTTGTTTTGAATAAAAACGACCGGAACAATAGTGAAATTATTTGCGTTTTGCTGAAAACGTATCGGACTTACTGGAATTGGCTGTTGATTTTCGGGATGTAAGCTAATGTCAAAATACCGAACATAAAGCTTAGTGACATTATTATCCCTTAAAACTTCTGTTTCATTTTGAGATAATTTAAAGATGGTTTTCCAATAATAAAAGGCAATTATTGGTTTATCATTTTTACCGCAACTTATCAGTAAAAAAACGAATAAAGACCACAAAAATCTTTTTATCAAAACTGAGAGAAATTAAATTTAAGCTCAAAAGTAAGAAATTATATCATCTTGACAGATTCAAATTCAAAAAAACAGCTAAACTGAACTGCTAAATATCCTAATAAATGGATAAAAAGTTTCAATTAAAGCAAATATAATCGTTATTTTGTGCAATCAAATTCAAATTAATTATGTTGAAAAACAACTTAAAATATATCCCCTTTTTACTGTTATTATTAATGATGAGCTGTGCCAAAAGAGGCAGCATCACTGGTGGATTAAAAGATACTTTGCCTCCGGTTTTGATACAAAGTTTTCCAAAAAACTATAGTACAGACTTTAAAGGTGACCAATTTGTGTTGACATTTGATGAATTTGTAAAACTTAAAACTGTAAACAAACAGCTGATCATTTCGCCACCAATGAAAAATGAACCGCTGATTACGCCAACATCTGTAAGCAAGGTTATAACGGTCAAAATCAGAGATACTTTGCAGCCAAATACTACTTATAGTTTCAATTTTGGTCAAAGTATAGCAGACAATAATGAAGGAAATGCATTGAATCAATTCAAGTATGTTTTCTCGACGGGTTCTTATATTGATTCTCTTTCGCTTAGCGGAAAAATTAAAGATGCTTATAATAAAGATGTAGACAATTTTGTATCCGTAATGCTTTATGAAGCAAATGACAAATACAAGGATTCAGTAGTTTATAAGGAACTTCCAAGATATATTACCAACACTTTGGATAGTACGCGCCTTTTTAAATTAGAAAATTTAAAGGCCGGAAAATATTTATTGGTTGCCATGAAAGACAAAGGCAGTAACAATAAATATAATCCTAAAGATGATAAAATAGGATTCATTAAACATTTTATTACGGTGCCAAATGACACCATTTTTGAATTGGAATTATTTAAGGAAACACTTCCGTTAAAGACTTTTAAACCGATACAAGCTTCCGGCAACAGACTTTATCTTCCTTATGACGGAAAACAAAACTTTAAGATTTCGAAACCAAAAATTGTATTAAAAAACAATACTGAAGTTCTGGAAACTATTGTGACACAATTTCCTAAAAAAGATTCTTTGCAGGTTTGGTATAAACCTATTAAAGTTGATTCGCTAAATCTGCAAGTTACCGCGCCGAATTATGATAAAAAGTTTTCTTTTAAAATTAAGGATCAGAAAAAAGACACTTTGAATATTACAGCAGTACAAAACGGGATCATAAATTTTAGAGATCGATTTACGCTGGAAACTGCTACTCCATTAGTGAAATTTGATAAGACAAAAATCAAATTGATTAATAAAGATTCTGTGGCTGTAGATTTTACTACAGAATATGATGAATTTGACCAAAAACTATATGTAGATTTCAAGAAAGAACCTTTGGAGAAATATCATTTTCAATTTTTGCCAGGTGCTTTAACGGATTTCTACGACAAGACAAATGATACTTTATCATATAAATTAACGACAAAGGAACTTGAAGATTACGGAAATATCATTTTGAATTTGAAAAACGTAAAACGATTTCCAATAATTGTTGAATTGACAAACAAAAAAGGTGACGTAGTTCTTGCCAGTCAATATTCTGAAGGCGAAACCAGACTTGTATTCGATCTTGTTGAACCTAACTCGTTTACGATTAGGGTTGTTTACGACGACAATAAAAATAAAATATATGATGCCGGAAACTTTTTAAAGAAAGAGTATGCGGAGGAAGTATTCTATTACCAGCAGGAATTTGATGTGCGTTCTAATTGGGATCGGGACGAAACCGTTGACATGAGTATTAAATACAATCCTGAAGTCGAGAAAAAACAAGACGCCAAGAAGAAAAAAGAGGAAGAGAAAAAGCGAAAAGCTTTCTAAATCTTAATCTTACATAACAAAGAAATATGGAAAATAGTCTGATTGAAAAAGAAAACTGGCTGACAAGAAATTGGAAATGGTTTTTACCTTCTACTCTATTTTCCATACTTCTAATTGGACTTTTACTGACCTCAACTTCTCAAGAAAATATAATCGATATTACTCAGGCTTACGCAGATAATTTACTTTTTGAAGTAGCAATTAAAAAAGCTAATGAAGATTCAAAAACTATTGGAAATATTGGAAAAATTGAGCCAATCGATAAATTAGCAATTTTAGAAGGAAGCATTTTTTACTCAGACAATCATAATACTGTCAAAGCATCAGTAAGAATCAACGGAACAAAAAATAATGGCAAACTAGACATTTTCGCCATAAAAAAAGGATCTCAATGGGAATATCAGAAAATTTCCATTCGCATTAAAAACCCTAATAACGAAATTGTAGTATTAGAAAAACTTTAAAAGCAATCTTCTAAACTGCTATTAAAAGTCAATACTAAAAACATCCTTATCACTTAAGAAATCGAGTTTTTTTCGAGTTTCCAACATTACATTTTTATCTAATTCGACCACAAAAACATTTTCTGTTTCTTGTGGTTGAAGAATGTAATTTCCTAAAAAATCAACTACTTGCGAATGTCCAATATGTTCATAATTGTTGGCATCCAAACCTATTCGATTCACTCCAACTACATAACTTAAATTTTCGATTGCACGGGCTTTCAGCAAAGAATCCCAGGCATTTGTTCGGACTTTTGGCCAATTGGCAACGTATAAAAGCAGATCATAATTTTCGACATTTCGGACAAAAACCGGAAACCTTAAATCGTAACAAATCTGCAGACAAATCTTCCAACCCAGATAATCAACAATTACTTTTTGAGTTCCTGCAGTATAAAATTTATTTTCGCCTGCGAGCGAAAACAAGTGACGCTTGTCATAATGCTGCATTTCGCCTGACGGAAAAATAAATAACATTCGGTTATAATAATTTCCATTTTCTGTAATTATCAAACTTCCTGTCAAAGCACAATTTTTCTGTTTTGCCATAGACTGCATCCAGTGAACCGTTTCTCCTTGCATAGTTTCTGCAACTTCTGAAGCATTCATGGTAAATCCTGTCGAAAACATTTCAGGAAGAACAATCAAATTTATGTCTGAATCGATTTGATTTATAATCGTTTCGAAGTTTTTTTTGTTCTTAGAAGCGTCTTCCCAATAAAGATCTGATTGAATAAGTGCGATTTTCATCTTTCAAAAATACGAATTTTAAGATTAAAATTGTTTTTTCTGCAAAAACGGATTTCTGCAAAATTTTCTCAAAAAACGGCTAGAAAGCGCTAATTTTTTAGATAACAAAAATACTTCAGGAAAATATATTGCAAAAAATATGCATTTTATGCAAAAAAAATGCAGGTGTTTAAAATAAATATATATATTTGATCGCCAATAAAAACCAAAAAAAACATGAAAACCACAGTATTATGAAAACAAAGCTTATTTCATTAGTGTTCATTGGGGGAATAATTTTCTCAGCAAACGCAAAAGAGGCTGCTTTTAAAAAGCATCTTTTTGAACAAAAAAGCAGTCAGATTGAAGTTACTGGCCAAATTATAGGTCAGGACGACGGAATGCCAATTGCCGGAGCAACTATTTATGCAGAAAGCAATAATAAAATAGTAACAATATCAGATGAAAACGGAAAATTCAAATTAAACGTTCCGGAAAATGAAGCTCATGTTATTGTATCCTACATGGGTTACGAAACCTCATCGTTTGCTTTAATTAATACTTCAAATTTAACCATTAGATTAAAACCTGCAGAAAATGCTCTGGAACAAGTGGTAGTTACGGCACTTGGGGTTAAAAAAAGCACTAAATCTATTGCATATGCTGTAACGGAACTTAAAGGAACTGAATTTACAAAGGCGAAAGAAACCAATATCGCCAATGCATTAGTTGGAAAAATTGCCGGTGTAAACGTGAGCAGCACCGCAACAGGTCCAAACGGTTCTACGAGAGTTGTAATTCGTGGTAATGGTTCCTTAAACGGAAATAACCAACCAATGTATGTTGTAAATGATTTGCCTATTGATAATACTCAGCTTAACTTACCGGGTATTGGAAACGGTCCGGGATCTACCAGAATCAACGTTGACCGTGGTGACGGAACATCAGTTATAAATCCTGACGACATTAAGACGATTACGGTTTTAAAAGGCGGAACTGCTGCTGCACTTTATGGTGCAAATGCAGCAAACGGTGTTATCTTGATTCAAACCAAAAGAGGTACGGCTCAAAAGGGAATTGGAGTTGAATACAATACTTCTTTTACTTTTGAAACTCCATCGATCATACCAGATTGGCAGTATGAATATGGTTCCGGAGCAAACGGAAAAAAACCAACTACACAAGCTGAAGCAGTTGCTGACGGACGCTGGTCCTGGGGAGCTAAAATGGACGGAACAAATGTGATCCAGTTTGACGGTGTTGCAAGACCGTATGTTGCACAAAAAGATAATATCAAGAATTTCTACGAAACAGGAACGACTTTTATAAACTCTATCGCTTTATCCGGAGGAACCGAAAAAGCTACAGGACGTCTTTCGTTTTCAAACACGGACAATCAAGGTGTTGTACCCAATAATGATTTTAATCGCAAAAGCATCAATATCGCCAGTAATGTCAACTTGACTGATTGGTTAAAATTTGATGTTGTTGCACAATATAATTTAGAAAAATCAAATAATAGAGTTACGGTTTCAGATGCTGAAGCAAACCCAAACTGGGGAACTTACATGATTGCCAACACAGTTGATATTAGAAATCTTGCCCCAGGTTATGATGCAAATGGCGTTGAAGAAGCATGGAATCCGGTTGCGGTGGCTACAAACCCTTATTTTGTAGTAAATAAAATTAAAAACAGCGATACAAAAAACCGTTTTATCGGAATGTTGAATGTAAAAATGAACTTTACGCCTGATTTATTTCTTCAAGGGCGAATTGGACAAGATTTTACAGATTATGACTTCTTTGGATACATCCCAAAAACAACTTTAAACAATCCTATTGGATATGCGCAAGGTTCAAAAGTTAAATTATCTAACCTGAATTCAGAAGCAATTCTTAATTATGGCAAGAAAAATATCTACGGAAATTTCTCTTTAAATGCTTTATTAGGTGTAAACTCCCGTACGACTTTAAGAGATGAAACAAGAGTAGAAGGTTCTGGTTTTGTACTGGATGATTTCTATGCTTTGAGCAATTTATCAACCTTGACTTATAGTTATCCTTACGGAAAAACAAAAACAAATTCTGTTTATGGAGCTGTAGATTTAGACTATAAAAATGTTGTGTTTTTGAACTTTACAGGACGTCAGGATTGGTTTTCGACGCTTTCAAAAGATAACAATACGGTATTTTATCCCTCTGTTGGAACAAGTATAATAGTTTCAGATATCTTAAAAATGCCGGAATTTGTTTCGTTTGCAAAACTTAGAACTTCCTGGGCTCAAGTTGGTGGTGCAACACCGGATCCATATGCATTAAACCAATCTTATTCAATGGTTCAGGGCGGACATAACGGTCAACAATTACAAACGCCAACAGGTACAAGGGTTCCAAATTCTACTTTAAGCCCGTTAACTTCTACAACATTTGAAGTTGGAACTGATTTAGGTTTTTTTAATAACCGTTTAAATCTTGACTTTGCATATTACAACCGTGCAACTACAAATGATATTGTCGAAACTACAATTTCTAATGCTTCAGGAGCTAATACAGCTTTATTGAATCTTGGTAAAATGAGAAACGAAGGAGTTGAAGTTTTACTTAGCGGAAAAATCATTAATTCAGAAAATTTCTCCTGGGATGCAAGTTTCAACGGATCCTATAACAAAAATACAGTTGAAGCACTTACAGATCAGTTAAACTCAATTACGATGGCAACTTCTGTAAACGGATATGTTACAATTACAAGTGATGTTGGTCGCCCATACAGTATCATAAAAGGATACAGACCTCGTGTTGATGCTAAAGGAAATACGGTTTATAATGTAAGTGGCGGTTCTGCAACAATTGCACAAGGTCCTCTTGAAGAGTTAGGTCAGGGAGTTCATCCTTGGGCTGCGGGGCTTAGTAATGAATTCAAATACAGAAACATCTCATTCAGCTTTTTGATTGATGGTAAATTTGGCGGAAGCTTATATTCCGGTACTGATTTGTACGGAACTCGTATGGGTTTGACAAAATTAACTCTTGAAGGTCGTGAAAATGGTTTACCAATTAAAGGTGTTGACACCAACGGAAATCCGGTTGATATGGTTATTGCACCAGAAAACCTTAGAACTTATTATGACGGTTTAAAAAACATTTCATCAACATTTGTTTACGATGCAAGTTTTATAAAACTAAGACAAGTAATTATTGGATATCAATTACCGCTTGAAAAATTGAAAGGATTATCAAAACTTCAGGGAGCTTCTATTTCGTTTGTGGCAAGAAACTTATTCATTCTTTATAAGAAAACGCCAAACGTAGATCCGGAATCTGTATTTAGTGCCGGAAATGCACAAGGTGTAGAACAATTTGGAGTGCCAAAAACCAGAAGTTTCGGTTTAAGTTTAAATGTCAAATTTTAAACTCCCTTAATTAATTTTTAAATTAAAAGACATGAAAAAGATAACCATATTATACATAACAGGCATACTTTTAGGAAGTATGACCGCCTGTACAAAAGATTTCGAAGAAATCAATACTAACCCAAATGTTGTTGAAAAACCAAATCCGAATTTTCTTTTCAGCAGAGCGCAATTGGATGGTTTAAACAATAATTATTTTTTTACCAATATTTTGGAATGCGGCGGAATGCTGCAACATTATGCTACGTATAAAGAAGCTTCTGGTGTGGGAGATAAATATTTGAGTAATGAAGTTTATTTTTCGGCCTATTTCAACCAGATATATCCAACGGCGCTAAATGAAACTCAAATCGTAATTGATGCCGTAAAAGACAATGCAAACGACAGTAATAAACTGAATATTGCCAGAATCTGGAAAGCATATTTATATCATAGAATTACAGATTTGTACGGTGACATTCCGTATTCTGAAGCTGCAAAAGCAACTAGTTCACAAATATTTCTTCCAAAATATGATACTCAGGAATTCATATACAAAGATTTATTGAAAGAATTGGACGAAGCTGCAACAGCATTAGACGCTGCGAAACCAAGTTTTGGCAAAGCCGATTTTATCTATGATGGCGATGTTACAAAATGGAAAAAATTCTCTTATTCTCTAATGCTTCGTTTGGGATTAAGATTAAGTAAAGTTGATCCTGCTTTATCAAAAACATGGGTAACCAAAGCTATTGCGGGCGGCGTTATTCTTAACGGAATTGATAATGCAATCATGAAATATACTGACGGTCCAAATGATTTCAACAGAAACCCGGTTGGTTTTGATGCCAGAAGACAAGATTTTACAAACGCATCATATGGTCAGAAAAATGTTGAAGGTGGAAAATTAGCCAAAACATTCATTGATTTATTAAAAAACACTGCCGATCCAAGAATTAGTGTTTATGCAGGAGTTTGGCAAGGAACAACGCAAAATACGGATGCCTCTATTCAAAAAGGTTTCCCTAACGGAATTAAAACTGCTCCAACACCAATTGAACAAGCAACTTATTCTGAACCTAACCAAAGTACGATTTTCAGATTCGACGCGCCTCTTGTACTTTTAAGCAATGCCGAAACTAATTTATATTTAGCCGAAGCTGCCGTAAGAGGATGGTACACAGGTGAAACTGATAAAGATTTATATGAAAAAGGGGTTAAAGCATCTTTCTTAAACATGGGAATTTATGGTGCAGCCTACACAATTGCAGATGCAACGCCATATTTAACTGTCAATCCATACAATGTTGCTGGATCAACCGAAGCTAAAATGAATCAAATTCATACGCAGGTTTATGTTGCCTTATTTGTAGACGAACAAGAAATTTATGCCAACTGGAGAAGAACAGGATATCCTGTTTTAGTTCCTGTAAACTTTCCGGGTAACGTTACAAACGGCACAATTCCAAGACGTTTGAAATACTCAACCAGCGAATATTCAGTGAATTCAACTAACTTAGCTGAAGCGATCAAACGCCAGGGCGAAGATAGTTTTACAACAAGAATGTGGTGGGATAAATAATTTAAACACATAGAAACATAGTTTTTTTAATTAAAAATTGAGAAATTAAAAATTAAAAAAAATCGAAACCGCGTTCCATATAGTGCTATGAGATTTATTATAAGTCAAACGCCTTTTTAGGTTCTGCAAAGCTATGTTTCTATGTGTTTAATTAATTTTTAATTCTCGATTTTTAATTTTTAATTATAAAGAATAAATGAGCATTTTAATTCTTACGGCATGCATTGCGTTTTTAATCATTCAGATAGCTTGGTTTAAAATCAATCCGTTTATTGCATTTATCATAACAGCTTTATTAGCAGGTCTATTTTTAGGCCTGCCAATAAACACTTTGTCACAAACCGTTCAAAAAGGTTTGGGCGAAATGTTAGGATCAATCACTTTGATTATTGTTTTCGGAACCTGTATTGGTAAACTTACCGTTTCATCAGGCGCCGCCAATGTCATTGCCAAAACAGTTATGGGATGGACGGGTAAAAAATACGTTCGCCTTGGCTTAATGATTACCGGATTTATTGTTGGGATACCACTATTTTATAGCGTAGGATTTGTTTTGTTAGTTCCATTAATCTTTTCAGTAGCCCATCAATTTAAGCTTTCAAAAGTATATCTCGGTATTCCAATGCTGGCGTCGCTTTCAGTAGCACACGGTTTTTTGCCTCCACACCCGTCTCCAATGGCGTTAAGCACTATTTTGAATGCTGATATTGGACTTGTTTTAGTCTACGGAATTATAATCGCTATTCCGACTATTTTTATTGCGGGTTTGTTATTTTCTAATTTATTGAAGAATATCAAAACCGAATCCGATCATGAAATTCTAAATGTCGAAGAAGTCGTAAACGAAGGCAAACAACCCAGTTTTGCACTAAGTTTATTCTCAGCCTTATTTCCTGTTTTCGGATTAACGCTGACTTCAATATTGCCAATGCTTTCAAAAAATGAAACTTTAGTAAACATTTGCAAAACCGTCGGAGAACCAAGCATGATTATGCTGATTTCTCTATTGATTTGCACTTATACTTTAGGAATTAGAATGAACAGAAGCATCACATCAGTAATGGAAGATTATGCCGTTGCAATAAAAGATGTCGCTTTAATAGTTTTAATTGTTGGTGGCGCGGGAGGATTAAAAGAAGTAATGATTGTAAGCGGTGTAAACGAAACTATTGTAGCCTCACTAACACAAACAAACATTCATCCATATTTATTGGCATGGATAATGGCGGCAATCATACGCGTTTGTGTTGGGTCTGCAACTGCGGCAGGATTAATGACTGCCAGTGTTTTATTACCTTTACTACAAACCACCGGACTAGATCCTAACTTACTGGTTTTATCCGTCGGAGCCGGAAGTTTAATGTGCTCGCACGTCAACGATCCAAGTTTCTGGATGTTCAAAGAATATTTTAATATCAGCCTGAAAGATACTTTCAAATCATGGACCGTCATGGAATCTCTAGTATCTGTTTTAGGAATCATTTTCGTTTTTATTTTAAACTCTATAATACATTAATATCATGAATTTATTACCACAAGAAAAATTTGAAACATTAGGCTTATCCTTACCACCGGCACCCCAACCACTTGGTATTTATAAACCTTATTTAGTTGATGGTAAATATTTATACCTTTCAGGTCACGGGCCTGTTAATGACGACAAATCCTTAATCATTGGCCGAATTGGTGATGACATGGATATCGAAGAAGGAAAATTAGCAGCAAGACAAGTCGGCTTAACAATGCTTTCTACAATTGTAACCAATTTTGGAAGCCTGAACAAAGTAAAACGTGTTATAAAAGTTTTAGGAATGGTGAATTGTAATGGCGATTTCCTGAGACATCCATATGTAATAAACGGCTGCAGTGAATTGTTTGCCGAAGTTTGGGGACAAGAAAACGGAATTGGAGTAAGAAGCGCCGTAGGAATGGGATCTTTACCAGATAATATTCCTGTTGAAGTAGAAGCTGTTTTCGAATTATATTAAAAATTTTAGTCCACAGATTTTACGGATTAAACCGATTCACACAGCTTATTTATTGAACCATTAAGATATTAAGTTTATTAAGAAGCTAAGCTTAATTTTTCTTAACCTTTTTAAGTTTCATTAAGTCAAGCTTAATTTTCTTAATATCTTAATGGTAAAAAAAATATTGAATATTTAAATATTAATCATTCAGTTGAACCATTAAGATATTAAGTTTCATTAAGAAGTTAAGCTTAATTTTTCTTAACCTTTTTAAGTTTCGTTAAGTCAAGCTTAATTTTCTTAATATCTTAATGGTAAAAAAAAATCATCTAAAATCTTTGGCAAAAAAAACAACAACCATGAATACATCACCACAAACAAGAATTGCAACTTTCGGAGAATTATTACTCCGGATGAATGTTGCTGATGGAAACCGATTTACACAAGCCAATGAAATAAAAGTACACGTTGGCGGTGCCGAAGCAAATGTTTGTGTATTACTTTCTCAACTCGGCATCCAAACCGATTATATTACCCGATTACCTCAAAATGATCTGGCACAATTAGCTTTAAACGAACTTCAGAAATACAAAGTACATACTTCAAAATGTGTGTATGGCGGAGAACGTTTAGGATTGTATTTTGTCGAAGCCGGAAATCAAATCAGGCAATCGCAGGTTATTTATGACCGAAGCAATTCTTCGTTTGCAACCATTCAAAAAGATCAGATTAATTGGGATTTGGCTTTGGCCGATGCAACACATTTTCATTGGTCGGGAATTAGTCCCGGAGTTTCTAATGAAGCAGGTTTAGCTTGCAAAGAAGCAATTCTGACTGCACACAAAAAAGGAATTCCGATTTCTTCTGATTTTAACTTTCGATCAAAATTATGGCAATACGGAAAACATCCTTCTGAGATTATGCCGGATTTACTTCAATACAGCACAATTACTGTTGCTGATTTAGATGCAATTGAAATTTATTTCGGAATCAAAACAGATAATGCAGCTTCAGATGAAGATCGTTTTCAGAAAACCTTCGAATTATTAAAAGTAAAAATGCCTTATCTAAAAACATTGGCAATGAGTTTTAGAAAATCAGACGGACCGGCACATTTATACAAAGGATTGTTGATCCATGAAAGTAATTTCTACCAAACACAAGAACACAAAATACACGTTGTAACAGATCAAATTGGTTCGGGAGACGCTTTCAATGCAGGATTATTATATGGATTATCCCATAAATTATCCGGACAAGAATGTATCGAATGGGCAACTGCCTCCGGTGTAATCAAACAAAGCATTCACGGAGATTTTGCCATAACAAATGAGAACGAAATAAGTCATTTTATTAAAAACGGCTCAAGTAATAGAATTAATAGATAAAATAAGAAAATGTACAGCATATTAAAAACGCAAGGTGTACTTCCGTTAGTAACACAAATCAACATTGAAACAGCCCAAATAGTCTTGCAATCAGCGGCTGATGCTGGCATAAAAATTATCGAGTTTGCTGCTCGTGCAGATAATGCTAAAGAAGTTTTTAGTCAAATGATAGCTTTCAAAAAAGCGAATAATTTAGATGTAAAAATAGCCGTTGGATCTATTTTAAGCGTAGATGATGCAGAAACGTTTCATCTTTTGGGCGCAGATTGTATTGTTTGCCCTCACACTGATTTAGAAATTGGAAATTATTGCTTTAAAAATAACATTTACTGGATTCCAGGCGCTGCGACTTTAAACGAAATTCTTCATGCCAATAAATTAGGAGCTGAAATTGTAAAGCTTTTTCCTGCCGATAAAATTGGAGGTCCCGGATATGTAAAAGCGATTAGAGCGCCGTTTCCAAATTTAAAAATAATGCCAACAGGCGGCGTAACTTTAGAAGAAAGCAATCTAAAAGCATGGTTTAAATCCGGAGTAGTTTGTGTTGGAATTGGTTCTAATTTATTTTCGAAAGAAATGCTTTTGGATTTAAAATACGAACAATCGTTACAAGCTTTTCAAAATTTAATTGAAGTCGTAGCAAAAACAAGAAACTAAAGTTATGCAAGAAAATTGGTGGAAAATTAATTCCGAAATCCGCATTGACACTCCCTTTTTAGCCGTTTACGAAGATCGTATTCAGCTGAACATTGAGCGTTTGATTGAAGCTGTAAATCGTGAAACTCAAAAATTGAGACCACACATCAAAACGCATAAAATTGGTGAGATTCTGGATTTATTTAAAACTTATGACATTAACAAAGTTAAATGCGCCACCATTGCCGAAGCTGAACTTGCTGCTATACACGAAATTCCAGATGTACTTCTCGCCTATCAACCAGTTGGAGTTAAAAAAGAAAGATGGATTTCATTACTACAGAAATATCCAAATGTTGCTTTTTCGACTATAGTTGACAATATTGATTCGGCGAAAGCCTTAAATGAAAGTGCAGAGAAAAACAACTTGAAACTAACTGTTTATCTGGATTTGAATACAGGAATGAACCGAACAGGAATTTCGATTCATAAAAACTGGAGCGCTTTAATCGATGAAATTATTCCATTAAAAAATATCCATTTTGCAGGAATTCATATTTATGATGGTCATTTAAAAGGCGATGTCGAACACAGAACGGATATAGCTTCGAATCTATTTTTTAGCATAAATGAAGAAATTCAAGCTCTTCAGAAAAAACTAGCTTACGAATTAAAAATTGTTGCCGGAGGATCCAATACATTTCCTTTTTATGCCACTCAAAAAAACGTAGAATGCAGCCCTGGAACTTTTGTTTATTGGGATTCTAATTACCAAATTCATTTACCGGAACAAAATTTCGAACCGGCGCTGGTTATTGTTGGAACTATTATTTCAAAACCAACATCTTCTACTTTTTGTATCGATATAGGATATAAAGCAGTAGCTTCTGAAAACCCAATTGACAAAAGATTAGTAATCTTAAATGACGAAAATCTAATTCCGATTTCACATTCAGAAGAGCATTTAATTATAGAAAATAAAGGAAAAAACGAGTATGCTATTGGCGACACCATTTATGCCCAACCTTATCATGTTTGCCCAACCTGTGCACTTTATGATTCGGTTCAGGTTGTAAATAATGAACATCAAATTTGCGATCAATGGCAGGTTGTTGCCCGAAGCAGAAAAATTAATATCTAGCAGAAGAAAAAGGAGAATAAAGAAAAAAGAATAGAAAATAGAGCGAAGAAGAAAGAGAATAGGCCTCATAATAACACTTGTTGAGAACCTCTGAGCCTTTGGACCTTTGTGGCTTAAAAAAAATACTATGTTTATAATAGACGCCCATTTAGACCTGAGCATGAACGCGATGGAATGGAATAGAGATTTAAGAAATGACGTACCAACTTTACGCCATCTCGAAAAAGGAATGAACGACAAACCAGATCGCGAACGCGCTACGGTTTCGTTTCCTGATTTGCGACGCGGCAATATTGGTATTGTGGTAGCGACTCAAATTGCAAGATTTGTAAAACCGGACAGTATTATTCCGGGTTGGAATTCTCCTGAACAAGCCTGGGCGCAAACTCAGGGACAACTTGCATGGTACAAAGCGATGGAAGAAGCCGGAGAAATAACCGCTATTACCGATAAAAAATCATTATTAAAACAAATTGATTTATGGAATGACGGAACTCCAAACGATAAAAAACCAATTGGTTATATCCTGAGTTTAGAAGGTGCCGATTCTATTATTGATGTTTCCTATTTAGAAAAAGCATACAATTATGGATTACGAGCCATTGGACCTGCGCATTATGGTCCTGGACGCTACGCAAACGGAACAGACGCAACCGGAAAAATGCAACAAAACGGTCTGGATTTATTAAAAGAAATGGAACGTTTGAATATTATTCTGGACGCAACTCATTTGTGCGATGATGCTTTTTGGCAGGCATTAGATCATTACAACGGACCAGTTTGGGCGAGTCATAATAACTGCAGAAGTTTAGTTGATCATAACCGTCAATATAGTGACGAAATGATCAAAGCTTTAGTTTCTAGAGGAGCAGTTATTGGCGGAGCTTTAGATGCATGGATGTTAGTTCCGAATTGGGAAAGAGGCGTTTCGACTCCAAAAGGTACCAATTGCAATCTCGAAAGTGTTTTCAAACACATGGATCACATTTGCCAATTAGCCGGAAATGCGAATCATATTGGTGTAGGTTCTGATTTGGATGGTGCTTTTGGAACAGAACAAGGTCCGTATGATTTAGATACCATTGCCGATTTGCAGAAATTGGTTCTGATTTTTAAAAACAACGGCTATTCTAATGAAGATTTAGATAAAATCTTTCACCAGAACTGGATCAATTTGTTAATGAAGAATTGGGATTAACTAATATGGAAGTCTGCAAAGAGTATCAAACTTGTTTTTTTGCCACAAATTTCTCGAATTGTCTCGAATTTTTATTTTGAAACTACTTAAAAAAACTAGTCCCAAATTGCACAGATTTATGCAGATTTGCTAATCTGTACAATTAAACAATTCGGGGTAATTCGAGAAATTCGTGGCAAACTTTTTTATATTATTTGGGCTTGGTATTCGTCACGGATAGTCATATTAAATAAATACTAAACTGGGAACTGCCTTTTTATACGACTGTAATTTTTCGTGATCAGGATCAACTTCTGTAACTACGTAATCAACCTCAGATAAGTTGGCAATTTTCATTTTTAGAACCGTATCCAGTTTTTCAGAAATAGTAAGAATCGCTGTTTTTTCAGAAGCCTGAATCATTGCTTTTTTTACCTGAACCGTTTCCCAATCAGAGTCTGAGAAACCACCTTCGATATCTAAGGCATTGGTTCCTAATATCAATAAATCGACTTTAATATTCGCCAACTGATTATAGACATCGCCGCTCACACACATTTGGCTGTACGAAGAAATGCTACCGCCAATCATGATAATTTTAACATTGGGTTTGTCCAGAAGTTCGACTGCTGATAAAACAGTAACCGTAAAAATGGTCAAATTCATATCGTCAGGAATCAATCGGATAAATTCGCGAATTGTAGTTCCGCCACCAATTAACAAAACCATACCATCATGAAGAAGACTTAAAGTTTTTTGTGCAATAATTTGTTTGGATTCACCTGCATAAGTTTGATTATTAGTCGAAGAATGGTGATATGCTTTTGTCATCGCACCACCTTTTACTTTAATCAATAAAGATTCAGATTCAAGTTCATTAATATCACGTCTCACTGTATCTTCTGAAACAAATAATTTAGCCGAAAGCGTTTCAAAACTCACACGAGTATGCAAGTTAATCTCTTTTAAAATAAGATTTTTACGTTCTTCCTTAGTGTAATTAACCACTTCATTATCATTATTCATGCAAATTCATTTTTGTTGAAGCAAATGTAAACAATAAATGCAATATTATTGCGAAACAAATTATAATACAATGTAATAAAAAAGTTAATTCACCTATTTTAAAGACATTTAAACACCAATAAGTTTTGCAAAAAAAACGCAAACTCAATTAGAAATCCTAAATTTGTTTAACAACCAAGAAAGCAACCATGCAAAAAAGTATATTTCTCCTTTTGATATTCTATTATTCTTTTGGAAGTGCACAAACTTCCTCCAATAATAATTCGATAATTCCCGCGCCGAATTCATACAAAGCAACTGGAGACAGTATTCGTTTAAACGGACAGGTTAAAGTTGTTTTTGAGAAGAATAAATTCAGTGCTAAAGAACAAAAGACAGCAAACATTTTTGAATCTGCGATAAACTCGAATACATCTAATAAAAAAAGCAATATTGAAGTTTTATTTATTACTAAAAATCCATCGGCATCTCTAAAAAAAGAAGCGTATAAAATTAGTATCACATCCAAAAAAATTACCGTTACCGGAAGTGAAGAAGGGCTGTTTTATGCCGTTCAAAGTTTACTACAAATGCTTCCTAACAAACCAAAAGTACAAGAAGTTAAACTTCCTTGTGTAATTATCGAAGATGAACCCCGATATTCTTACCGAGGTCTGCATTTAGACGTCTGCCGTCATTTTTTCTCTGTTGCTGTTATAAAAGATTTTATTGCACAAATGTCCAGCTATAAGTTAAACAACTTTCATTGGCACTTAACTGACGATCAGGGCTGGAGAATTGAGATCAAAAAATATCCAAAACTAACTGAAGTTGGTTCAAAAAGAGCACAGACTTTAGTGGGGAATAAGTTCGAAAGATTTCCTTATTTTTTTGACGGAAATCCTTACGGAGGTTTTTATACTCAGGAAGAAATCAAAGACGTCGTAAAATTTGCCGAAGCACATTACGTAAATATCATTCCCGAAATAGAAATGCCGGGTCATGCAACAGCAGCAGTTACGGCTTACCCAAATTTATCCTGTTTTCCGGATCGTCAATATAAAGTTATAGAATCGTGGGGCGTTTTTGAAGATATTTTCTGTGCAGGAAAAGAAGAAACCTATACATTTTTAGAAGATGTTTTGACAGAAGTTATGGCTTTGTTTCCAAGCAAATACATTCATGTCGGCGGAGACGAATGCCCAAAAGCAAGATGGAAAGAATGTCCGAATTGCCAGAAAAAAATTAAAGAGTTAGGTTTAAAAAACGAACATGAATTACAAAGTTATCTCACAACAAGAATTGAAAAATTCCTGAATGCAAATGGAAGACAAATCTTAGGTTGGGACGAAATGCTCGAAGGCGGATTGGCTCCAAATGCTGCTGTAATGTCCTGGCGAGGTGAATCCGGCGGAATTAGCGCAGCAAAACAGAAACATTTTGTAATCATGAATCCGGAGCAGGTTCTTTATCTGGATTATAATCAGGGTTATTCGCCACAAGAACCTTTAACAGTAGGCAGACTAATTACCGTTGATAAAATCTACAATTATAACCCAACTCCTGTTGACAGTTTAACGGTTGAGGAGCAAAAATATATCATGGGCGTCCAGTCTAATCTTTGGTCAGAATACATAACGAGTCCGGCTAAATTAAACTATCAAATTTATCCACGGGTATTTGCTTTAGCAGAAATTGCCTGGACAGAACCTAAAAATAAAAATTACAATAATTTTGTTCTGGACAGAATGCCACACCATTTAGAAAAACTGGAAGCACAAAAAAGATTATATAAAGTTCCAACACCTTTTGGCTCGAATGAAACAGCATTAATCGCATCAAAATATATTTTGGATTTAAAACCAACCATTAAAAATGGGCAAATTTTCTATACCATTGACGGTTATAATCCAGATGAAACCGCTGAACTTTACACTAAACCAGTAACGATAAATATTCCGAAAGGCGAATATCGAATTATCAAAACCGTTCAAATCAGTCCAAGCGGACGAAAAAGTTCGATCAATAAAATATTGGTTAGAAATCCGGAATTAAAATCGGCTTTAGCCATAAAACCAACTAAAAAAGGTTTGAAATTTGATTATTTCACCGGAACATTATTTCAACAAGTTCAGGATTTAGAATTAGCAAAACCTGTTAATTCGGGTATTTTTGAAGGCGCTGTAAGCAGTGAAAAATGGAAAACGAAAACAGAGCGTTATATCGGCTTAAAATTCAACGGATACATCTATATCCCTGAAACGGCAAATTACACAATTTCGACGCTTTCAGACGACGGATCGAAGCTTTTTATCGATAATGAATTAGTGGTCAATAACGACGGGATTCATTGGCTCAATGAAGCTTATGGAGTTATGAAACTCGAAAAAGGTATTCATAAAATCAATATCAGTTATTTTGACCAGATTGGCGGGACTACTTTAACGTGTTTTATACAGCAAGAAGGAAAAGAAAAGCAAGAAATAAGTGCTTCGCAATTGTATTACGAATAAAAGCATAAAAAAACGCATTCAACTTAATGAATGCGTTTTTTTATATAAAACTAAAAGTCTTAGATTATCCTTTTAAGCTTGCTGATAAATATTCACGGTTCATACGTGCGATATTTTCAAGAGAAATTCCTTTAGGGCATTCTACTTCACAAGCTCCAGTATTAGTACAGTTACCAAAACCTTCGTGATCCATTTGGTGAACCATGTTTAAAACACGATCAACAGCTTCGATTTGACCCTGAGGCAATAAAGCATATTGAGAAACTTTTGCAGCAACGAACAACATTGCTGATGAGTTTTTACAAGTTGCAACACAAGCTCCACAACCAATACAAGCAGCAGCATCAAATGATTTATCTGCATCGTGTTTGTTAATCGGAATTGTATTTGCATCAATTGTATTACCTGAAGTATTTACCGAGATAAATCCTCCCGCGTGCTGAATTCTGTCAAAAGAACTTCTGTCAACAACTAAATCTTTAATTACAGGGAAAGCTTTTGCTCTAAATGGCTCGATAAAAATCGTATCACCATCTTTAAACATACGCATGTGTAATTGACAAGTTGTAACTCCTCTGTCTGGTCCGTGTGCTTCTCCGTTGATGAATAATGAACACATTCCGCAAATTCCTTCACGACAATCGTGGTCAAATGCTACCGGTTCTTCACCTTTGTTAATTAATTGTTCGTTAAGAACATCAAGCATTTCAAGGAAAGACATATCTGGTTCGATTCCGTCGATTGGGTAATCAACAATTCCCCCTTTATCTTGGGCGTTTTTCTGACGCCATATTTTTAATGTAAGTTTCATAATTTCGTTATGGGTTATAAGTTAAGAGTTAAACGTTAGAAGTCAAACAATAAAATCTTACGATTTTATTTTCTTCTGCTACATCATTTTTGTCTTAGCTAAATAATTTATATATCCATTTAATATTGCTTTGGTTCTTTCGAACCTTTCTCTAAATTGTTGCAACAAATCTTCTTCAATATAATTTTCATCCATTGCTGTTATTACCTGATTTAATGCTTCTGTTAAAGAACCTCGGGCAATTCTACAAAATTGAATATTTTCCTGATAATGATATCTTCCATACCCTTCGGCAATATTATCACTAACAGATCTTGAAGAACGTCTAAGTTGACTCGTTAAGGCATATTTTTCTTCGATTGAAAATTTCGGAATTATATTTTGAGACACAAAAATTCTCAATTCTCTTGCTGCTTTCCAGCATTCTAAATCTTCGAACGACTTTAATGAACTCATAACCTTTAACTCTTAACTTTTACTTGTAGCTTCTTTGAACTAATTTAATATTTTCGTAAACCAGAGCTTCTTTGTGTAATACGGCATCACTTGGTTTTCCTTTGTACTCCCAAGCTGCAACGTATGCAAAGTTTTCATCATCACGAAGTGCTTCTCCTTCTTCAGTTTGGTATTCTTCACGGAAGTGACCTCCACAAGACTCATTACGGTGTAATGCATCTTTCGCGAACAATTCGCCTAACTCTAAGAAATCGGCAACACGTGTCGCTTTCTCTAATTCCTGATTAAATTCGTTAGCGCTTCCAGGAACTTTTACATCTTTATAAAACTCTTCACGTAAAGCAGCAATTTCTTCGATAGCTTCAGATAAACCTTTAGCATTACGAGCCATACCTACTTTATCCCACATGATTTTTCCTAATTTCTTATGGAAATAATCTACAGAATGAGTTCCTTTATTATTGATAAATCTGTCGATTTGATCTTTTACTTCTTTTTCTGCTGCTACGAATTCTGGTAAATCTGTAGAAATTTCTCCCATTTTAATATCCGGAGCTAAATAATCTCCAATAGTATAAGGTAATACGAAATATCCATCAGCTAAACCTTGCATCAAAGCAGAAGCTCCAAGTCTATTTGCTCCGTGATCAGAGAAGTTAGATTCTCCAATTGAGAAACATCCCGGAATTGTAGTCATTAAGTTATAATCAACCCAAGTTCCACCCATTGTGTAGTGAACCGCAGGGTAAATCATCATTGGTGTTGTATAAGGATCTTCATCGACGATTTTGTAATACATCTGGAATAAGTTTCCGTATTTACTTTTCACGATTTCAGCTCCTAGTTTAGTTACTAATGCTTTATCATTAGCATCTAAACCTTTTACAAACGCTTCTTCAGTTCCGTAACGGTTAATTGCTGCAGCAAAATCCAAATAAACCGCTTCTCCAGTTTTGTTAACTCCAAAACCAGCATCACATCTTTCTTTTGCAGCACGAGATGCCACATCACGAGGTACTAAGTTACCAAAAGCAGGATATCTTCTTTCTAAGAAATAATCTCTTTCAACTTCAGATAAATCAGTTGCTTTTTTCTTTCCTTCACGAATTGCCTGAGCATCTTCTTGTTTTGCAGGAACCCAAATACGTCCATCATTACGTAACGATTCAGACATCAAAGTCAGTTTTGACTGGTGATCTCCAGAAACCGGAATACATGTTGGGTGAATTTGTGTGTAACAAGGATTTGCGAAAAACGCTCCTTTTTTATGTATTTTCCAAGCTGCTGTTGCGTTACTTCCCATAGCATTTGTTGATAAGAAAAACACGTTTCCGTATCCTCCAGAACCAACTACTACCGCGTGAGCAGAATGTCTTTCTATTTCTCCTGTAATAAGATTACGAGCGATGATACCTCTCGCTTTTCCGTTCACGATTACAATGTCAAGCATTTCGTGACGGTTATACATTTTTACTTTTCCACGACCAATCTGACGGTTCATTGCAGAATAAGCTCCTAACAATAATTGTTGTCCGGTTTGTCCTTGTGCGTAAAAAGTACGAGAAACCAAAGTTCCTCCAAAAGAACGGTTATCCAATAATCCACCATATTCACGAGCCAATGGAACTCCTTGAGCCACACACTGGTCAATAATATTAGCAGAAACTTCAGCCAAACGGTGAACGTTTGCCTCACGTGCACGGTAATCACCCCCTTTTACAGTATCATAAAATAATCTGTAAACAGAGTCACCGTCACCTTTATAATTTTTTGCTGCATTGATACCACCTTGTGCAGCAATTGAGTGCGCACGACGAGGTGAATCCTGAAAACAAAATGCTTTTACGTTATATCCCTGCTCAGCCAAAGTAGCCGCAGCTGAACCTCCAGCCAAACCTGTACCAACGATAATAATATCTAAATTACGTTTGTTTGCAGGGTTTACTAAATTAATATGATCTTTATAATCTGTCCATTTGTCCGATATTGGGCCGTGTGGAATTTTTGAATCTAATGCCATTATAATTTATATTAATTATTGAAATGATGAAATAATGCAATGATGATGAAAAGTGCCGGTACAATAACCGCAAAACCATAACCAACTTTGCTTAAGAATCTTGAATATTTATTGTGCATCCCCATAGATTGAAGAGATGAACCGAATCCGTGCCAAAGGTGAAATCCTAACAACACAAATGATACACAATAAATTGCCGTACGAATTGGATCATGAAATTTATGAACTAATTCTCCATAATATCTTGTAGCATCCGGAGCTGTACCTGCAATATATTTATAGGTAACTTCAGGAAACCAAAAATCATAGAAATGCAATCCTAAGAAAGCCAAAATAACCAATCCGGAAATAATCATATTTCTAGAACTCCATGAAGCATTTGCAGCTCCGTTGTATTTTGCATAAGCAATTGGTCTCGCAGCAGTATTTTGAGCAGTCAATACAAATCCCATAACGAAATGGAAAATTACTCCGATTGCCAAAACTGGTTGCATTACATATTGAATCAGCGGATTGTATCCCATAAAGTGAGAAGCTTCGTTAAAAACGTTTTCACTAATAATAGAAATAAAATTTAAGGAAACATGCAGCGCTAAAAACGTGATTAAGAATATTCCCGAAAGAGCCATAGCCACTTTCTTTAAGATGGAAGCATTCAATAGTGCAGATTGTGCCATAAGTGTTTAAGTAGTTTGTTTTAAAAAATTAGACAAAAATAAAGCAATTAGACATGAACTACAACCATTTCGTTGTTATTTATAATGATTTTAAAGAGCTTTTGCCAACTTTATTACAAATTATTTAAAAACAACAAAATAGAAATCTTTCGCAAGCCATTTTAACTTAATCCTGATTTTTATATAATTACCAAATTGCTATTTTTTAAAGCTTTTTGACTTCTTTTCCTCAAAAATAAAGTCATGATGAATTTTATTGAACTAAAACAAGTGAATTTTAACAGCATAATTTTACCTTTATCGGCTTCAAAAAAAATCAGAATGAAAACAGGAATCGACGCTATCTCTTTTGATGTAGCCAACATACATTTACCCATCAAAACTTTGGCAATTGCCAGAAATATAGAACCGGAAAAATTAGAAAAAGGTCTTGGATTAATCAAAATGACATTACCTGACGTTCATCAGGATGCGGTAGTTTTTGGAGCCAATGCTTTGACAAAACTTATTCTGGAGAACGAAATAAACCTAAACGAAATTAGTCGGATTTATGTTGGAACCGAAAGCGGAATCGACAGTTCTAAACCTATCAGTTCTTTCTTAATCAGTTTAATGGAACAAAAATTCAGAGAGGATTCTTTGGCTGAATGCGATGTAGTCGATTTTACTTTTGCCTGTATTGGCGGCGTTGATGCTTTGCAAAACTGTATTGATTTTGTAAAACTCAATCCAGCTAAAAAAGCAATTGTTGTTACAACTGATTTTGCAAAATACGACTTGAATTCAACAGGAGAATACACACAAGGCGCCGGAGCTTTGGCAATGTTGATAACTTCAAACCCAAGAATTATCGCTTTTGATGAAAATTGGGCAACAAGTACAAAAGGTGTTTTTGATTTTTTCAAACCTTACAGAACTATCTCAAAAGAAGCAATTACGCAAAACGAGAGCAATGATCCGTGGTTTGACAATTTAGAAGCCGAAATCGAAATCCACAAAGATCAACCAGTTTTTGATGGACAATATTCGAATCAATGTTATATGGATCGTACGCGAAATGCTTATTTTTTATTCAAGAAATTAAAAAATACGACCGAAACTTTATACAATACTTGGAACAGTATTATTATGCATCTTCCCTATTCTTTTCAAGGCAGAAGAATGTTATCTGAGATTTATACTTTAGACAGTGCCGATAAAATTATTGTAGAGAATATCGAACCCGCAGATTATCAAAATAAAATTAAAGAAGTTGGAAAATCAGACGAATACAAAAAGTTTGTAACCGAGAAATTACAACCTGCAGAATTAGCTTCATCTTTAATTGGGAATCTTTATACAGGATCTATTTTCATGGGATTATTATCGACTTTGGCTCATTATTATGATACAAAAACTGAAGTCGCCGGAACTAAATTCGGATTTCTGGCGTACGGAAGCGGATCGAAATCAAAAGTTTTTGAAGGAACGATTCAATCGGAATGGCAATCGGCTTTAGCCAAAGTTAAACTTTTTGAAAACTTAGAAGAAAGCGTAGAAATTGGTCTTGAAACTTATGAAAGTCTTCACAAAAAAGAGCAAAAACAAAGTATCAGAACTCCAAAAAACGAATGGGTTTTAGATCGAATAGAAAAAGAAATCCCGAATTTGATTGGAGCGAGATATTATAAATGGATCGAATAATTAAATCCCAATAAAAAAAATCCAAACTCCAAAATTGGGAACATTATAAAATTAAACCGAAGTTTATCGCTTCGGTTTTTATTTTTACAAGCACAATCTGCAAAAGCTTAATTCCTTAGTTTTTTTTAATACAATCAAATATTTACTAAACTTAGAATTTATTTTTCTTCATAATGTGCTTTTATTTTTTCCAAAATCGTGTAGGTAATCCAAAGATTTCTCTCCTTATTTCTTCTTGCCCAAAAACTGTACATCCAAACTGTAGTTAATTGGGTACTGTATTCGCTTTCACCATTTTCATCAGCATTTTTCTTAATTAACTCTAAAGTTCCTTTTGAAACATATGGCTTAAGCTTATCATAATAAAAGCCAGGAAATTCTTTTTTAGTACCAGAAGTCATAATTCCATAAATTTTATCAAATGAATCTATTTCTGTATCTACAGCTACAGCATTAATATCATCATGACTTTTTATCAGCGCATCTACTAACAAATTTAAATTGGAATCAAAATAGATTTTTTCAGATACAAAAGCATAAATCAAAGGACTATAATTCTCAAATGTTGCTTCCAGGTCTTGATAATTATTCCGTACCATTTTACTTTTCCTGACAATCTCTGAATATTGACCAGAAGAAGAACCCAAATGAATTGACCTTCTAATATCCATAAAAGATTGCCCTTTTTTTAGTCTTAAAAAATCAGATAAAAAAACTCTAAGAAGATCCTCTGTTCCATCCCAGTTATAGTTGCTAAATATTCCTTTTGAACCTACTTCTTTCTCTAATTCAGGATAACTAAATTCCTTTACACCATAATAATCATTCACTCGCGAATCTTGCATTTCCCCATATGCGGCTGCTACACTATCAACAGCAGCAGTTTCTACATCAGAAGTTTCTACACCCGAGGTGCTATCAACAGATATAGCTGTTCCATCGACTTCAGGAACTCTTTTTATACCTCCAATTACATCATTTGAAGAATATTGAAGCGTTATAAAATTTTGCAGTCCAAAAAATAAAGAGCCTCCAAAAATAAGTACCGAAAGAAAAACCATTAAGCCTCCAAGTGGTTTGCTTACTTCAATTGCAGAATCTTTTATTCTTAGGAAAAGACCAATAACCAAACTCGCAATAATTATAATTCCTAAAAAAACAGAAAACCGAACTACAAAATCATAATTTCCATTTATTCCAATTCCAAAACTTAGAAGAACAGAAACAACAGAAGCCAAAAAAACCACACCAGCAAAAATCACATTGGCTAAAAAAGAATTGTACCAAAATTTATCTTCGCTGTCTTTTTCTGAATTGTCATTTGATGAATCAGAATAAATAACCCCCACAATTAATCGCTGAAGTAATATTGAAATTCCCAATAAAAGAAAAGGAGAAATACCAATTAACAATAATGGAACTGCAGAAATTACTGCAAAATCGTTACCGTATTGCACTTTATGAAACACAAGCCCAAATACAGCTAATACAAAAAATTGAATTATTAAAATTATTTTATAAGACTTTACCATTCTGGAATTGTAGTTTATTTGTAATGTTCTTTTATATCTTTTAAAATAAAGGCAATCTCATCTGCGCTGCCATCTTTGTTTCTTCTCGCCCAAAAGCTATAAAACCAAACAATATCAGAATTGTACTGGCTGAAACCCTTAAAAAGCCTAAGTTTTCTAAGCGTATAAGAAGAACAATATTTTTCAAGTCCAGGAAAATACCCTCCAATATTAGGTTCTGTTTCATCTGCAGCATCCATTTCCATAACTCGATAGATATTATTTAGCTTTTCACGATCAGTACCAACATCCTCATAAGTCAACAATAGTCCGTCAACAACTTGATCAAAACCGGCACTTTGATATTTTTCTTCTGAAACTGTACTATAAAAAATCTCTTTATAATTCTCAAATGCAGCGGTAAGTTCCTTAGGACGGTCTTTTAAATTGACCATGTAATTCAACAAGTAAAAATTACCATCATCACCTTGTTGTAAGCTATTGCTAACAGAAATTCTGGTATAGGTAAATTCATCTCTGTATGTGATTTTTTCTCCAAACCAATTTTCCATTACAGTTTCAAATGAAGTAACCAATCTTGATTTGTCTATTTCCAGCGGTTCTTTTTCAATTACTTCACTTTCGTCCTCATCTTCACCTTCATAACTTTCTTCGCCTTCTTCGCTTTCAGTATAATCTTCTTCTACCTCTTCATTTACTGACGGTTTTTTTTCGTTTTTAGCACTATTAAAATCTTCAGAAGCAGTTATGAATTTATCTACAAAAGCGTATTCACCAACAAAGGAAACGCCAATAATAAAAAAACTAAAGATTAAGATCGTAACTGCAAGTGCTTTATTGGTTTTCCAATTAATTCCTACCGCCAATAAAAAAGCCGCCGTAGCCAAACTAATTATAATAACAAGTACAGACCTTGAAATAATCAAACTGTAAAAAAGAATTGACTGATTGATAACAAGTGGCTCTTTACTGTAGACTCCTGCCGAAAAAATAGCGATTCCTGCCACAAGAAAAACATTATTATAAAAAGCAAACTTCCAGAAGTTTTGTCTGCGTTTTATTTTTAAAACTTCTGTTTCATCCTGCTCAGTTTCT
This sequence comes from Flavobacterium pectinovorum, assembly GCF_006438875.1. GTDB lineage: Bacteria > Bacteroidota > Bacteroidia > Flavobacteriales > Flavobacteriaceae > Flavobacterium > Flavobacterium pectinovorum_A. Next base: position 37,568 of record NZ_RCZH01000009.1, on the reverse strand, counting down.
TTTTGTTTAATTAATAAACTTAAAAGCGAAAGCAACAATCCGATACCGAAAATTAATACAGGAACCAATTGCCCATAATTAAATTCGTACGGATGAAAATCTCTTATTCGAAGTGTTTTTTGTTCTCTAAAATTGGATAAAATAAAAATCCCTAATAAAAAAACGGGGATAAACTGAAGTAATAATGTGTTTTTAAAAAACTTGGTTTTATTATCCATAATTCAGGCTAGTGGTTGTGTAGGAATTGGCTCAAAACTATTAAAAAAAATTTAACATTTAGAATTAAACTTGATTTTTTGACAGAAAAATATAATTAAATTTAGCTCTCAAATTATTTCTCTGACACAGAATGATTTATAATATTATTCTATTAAAAACAATAACACCCAAATTACGAAACACTTACACTTACTTATATAAAAAAAACGAAGCTTAATCGCCTCGTTTTTCATAAATCAAACATCAAGAAATCAATCCTTTTTATGCTGTTCCGTATAATTCTGATTTCCTTTAATGGCTTGATCGTGTACATTCATTCCGTTTGACATTCCGAGCATAAAAGCGGTTATTATTACAATGAATTTTCTTTTTATCCAATAAAGAAATGGTCGCTTAGATTGCTCTAAACGTGTTTTATTATTTTGTTTATACATTTTGAAAATGATAAATGATTAGACATTATTTTATCATCGTATGCGTTGAAACGCACAAAAGGCTTAGAAAAAACTAAGCGTTGTATAAACTTTTATAATAATTGTTTGAAGTGATTATTTCGTTTACAAAAACAGATTCATTTAAAAATGAGTTTATTTTTTGATAAAGAAATATTCTCATTTTTAGAAAAACCAGAATTTGGAGACTAAAAACAACTGCAAATTGAAGAAATTTTAAAGGAACTAAAAACGAAATCTTAATTGGAGAAACAAAGCGCTTATATGAATATAAACGAGCCTTTTTTATATCTATTTCTGTTTTTAGAATTACACACGAAGATTGATAATAATCGGCAGATTTTGATTGAAAATCTAAAGTAGCATCACTCGCAATCACGACAAAAGCCATAAAGAGCGAGATTAGATATTTTAGATATTTATTCAATTTCGTTTGGTTTTATTTTTACGCTTTCAGATAAACGAAAATACAAATAAAAACAAGAGTTCCAATTCCACTTCTCTTTTATTCAGTAATTATTCTTTCTTTCCTGTAAAGCAACAATCCCAATCCTAAAGTAAAAACTACACAACTCAGTAACATATAAACACCATCTTTTAATACAAAAAAGGAAAAACTAATTGCAAATGAAGCAAAAATGACCATTGCTGCACTTATTGTTTTTGTGTTGATAAAATTTAAAGCATGAAGTGACAACCCAATAAAAAGCAATGATGGACTATAAGATCCACAAGTTTTTTTCACTTATTTTCAAAACCAACAATTGCATTAAAAGCATAAAAAAGAAGGAAATTACTGCAAATTTATCTCAAATAAAGAAAAAGATTGACGATTCTTAAAAAATCAATTAGAAACGCAAGGTTTTCTTTTTGTAAGTATTTATTTAGAAAAAATAATTTGTATTTTTATCTAAGTCGTATCCGAAAAACTTATAGAGTAGGAAAATCCAAAAAAACTTATTTATGAAAAACTTACAAAAATTAGCATCACAAAAATTATCAAAAGAAGAATTGAAATCAATCAATGCCGGAGCCGTAAACTGCGTACCATATCCGATGTGTAATGGTGACGAAGTTTCTTATTACGGAAGAAACGTTTGTGGCTGGTATTTATGGAGAACAGCAACAAATAGTATTTGTATGGAATACGCTCTATAATAACAAGATAATCATCAATATATTAAAACTGCTATTAACAATAGCAGTTTTTTTTATGTTTAATCTTTTAATCGCTGTAAAGCTTATTTATAAATCGTAAACTTATTATGCGATAGATTGAAACCTAGATTTTCATAAATCAACACGTTTTCTACTCGTCTTTTATTTGTCGTGACCTCGATACTTTTCAGATTATTTTGATCTGCATATTGCAGAATCTCATTTATCAATTGTTTACCAATTCCTTTTCCACGATGATTTTGATGAATAAAAAATTCCTGGATTTCGCCGACCACTCCGCAATGATGTAAAAGGTTTTGTGTGTGAAAACTAATAAATCCTAAACCTTCGTTTTCATTATCTGCCAGTAAATATAAATTGTTTGGATTCGAAATGTTCTCATTGAATATTGCCGTAAAAACTTCAAAATCCAGTTCTTCATTTTCAAGTTCGCAAATTGCTTTATAGACAAAATCCAGATCTCGGTTTTCGACTTTTCTTATTTCAGTTTTTGATTTCATATAAGGTTTATTCTTTCTCTCTCAATCATAATACTTTTGTTTTATAATAGATAATTATTCAATTCAAGACGCCCGAATTTCATCTTATCTTTTATAACATGTTGTTACTCTTCCATTTTTATTCTTCTATAATTACTATTTGACTTTCCCTGCAAAGTATCGCAATTGCGATAAAAACAAAGCTTAAATAAATCGCAATTGGAAACCCAATTCCTAATTCGTGCTTATCAATACTTACAATAAAAGGCAATACTTTCAATGTTACACCCATCAGGATTGGCAATGAAAACAATACCCAAAATGCAACAAAATTATCTGGAAACGAAAACAATCGTCTAAGAATAAAAAATAACAAAAAACCAATTGTAGTTAGCGGAACTACAAAACCTGCCCATCCGATCACTGCCGCAATAAGAAGCCCAATAGTCATGGTAAATAAAAAAACTGCTAAAATCCCAAAACTGAGATAAAAGAATGTTGCGAGATATTCTCCTGATTTAACCTTTGCAAAGAATTGCACCAATATAAAAGTCAAAATTATTATAGTACCAAAACTAGTCATAAATCCGCGATCGTTTCCTCTGTCAATTTTGGATGCAATAAACATCCACGCCCAGATAAGAGATAGCGAAACCAACAAAAAATTGGCGCTTTGTTTATGGGTTAAATACTTAACTTCGGTATTTAATTTCATCTTTTATGACTTTAAAATTTATTCTAAATCTTTACTATTCGTTTTTGTAATTTTCTATCAATAACTCCATTATTGGCATATATCGATCTTTAATAGACGTTTCTATCTGCCCCACTTTTACAAATCCTAATTTAGAATAAAATTCCTCAGCATTTGGTTCTGAATTGAGAATTACTTTGTGAACGCTTTGATCTTTTAAACGGATAAGAAAATCATTCATTAATACTTTCCCGAATCCTTTGCCAATAAAATCGGGCAAGACAAACAAATTATCCAGTTTAATAGTATTTTCACTTTCGTGGAAGAATGAGTAATATCCAATAATTTGATCTTCAACAATTAAATTGTAGACGGATTTGGTTTCAATATATTCTTTTGAAACTGTTAAGAATTGCGACCAGTTTTCAATTTGTTCTTTAGAATATCCCCAATATGCTTTTGACTTTTTGGTGATTTCTGTGAGGATTTGGTCGTCGTTTGGTTTTGCTTTTTCTATGGTCATTTCTTTTAATTGTTTTTTGACATAACAATATTACACAATCTTGTCATTTCGATCCCGAGGCTTCGGGAGAGAAATCACACGCGAAACTCGTCAAAGATTAGCGATTTTGTTTGCATCCCGCATCTCAATGTCATTAAGTCAAGGGAAAATCTATAAAATTACTTAACAGTATAATCAAAATAATTAGAAAAATCCGTTTTTATCAGCGTTTTCGCTTTAGCGAATCAGTAAAATCAGCATCTAATTTTGACGCGGATAAAACAGATTTACTTCGTAAAAACGCGGATAAAAACGGATTTGATCTGCAATAATTTTATTTTTTAAAAGCTTAACTTAATGACATTGCCCGATCCCGTGCCGAAGTGACAGAAAAATGACAAGTGTAATAATATCTTCATTCAAAATCATAAATAGTAAGAAAAATTGTATTTTTACAATATCGGAAACAATTTACAAAATGTATCTCACAAACAAAGACTTGTTTTCTACCAAAACCAAAAATGTAAAAGAATTTTAAATATCTTTGAATTATGAGCACAGCACCAAAACCTAGACACATCGGGCGAAACATAAGCCGAATAAGAGAGCTTAGAGATATGAAACAAGAAGCCCTTGCGATTGCAATTGGCACTAATCAACAATCTATCTCTATTATTGAAGGAAGCGAAAGCGTTGACGACGAAAAACTAAATGCAATTGCCAAAGCTTTGGGCGTTCCCGCCGAAGTAATAAAGAATTTCTCTGAAGAAGCTGTTTTTAATATTATTGGGAATACTTATCATAATGATGCTTCTTCTATAAAAAACAACAATTGCACTTTTAATCCTTTAGATAAACTCATTGAATCTTTTGAAGAGAATAAAAAACTTTACGAAAGATTGGTTGAAGCTGAAAAAGAGAAAGTGGCTTTATTAGAGAAATTGTTGAGCGAAAAAAGATAATTTCTACGAAAGATATATTTATAAAAAAACCGAAGTTTGTTGCTTCGATTTTTTTATAAATACTTAATTATTATTCTTTTCCTTCTAGTTCCATATTAAAATGCCAAGGATGTTCGCCCCAAACGCTTAAATCTTCCAGAGTGGTTTTATTTCTAATTTTAGAATCTCCTGAATATCCTGTTTGGAAACAGAATCCAGAACCATTCGTTGTATCTCCAGAACTACCTGCCATAATTCCTAAAGCTGCACCATCTACTAAATACCAATAGAAAACATATTTTTTTCCGGCTTCTAATAAAAGATATTGGTTTTGCAAATCAAAAGAAATAAAACCACCACTAAAGTTTGCCGAAACAATAGTTTCAGTAGACGCAATAGTTTTTTTAGTTTCATCTCTAATAATTAATTTTAATTTCACCTCTTCCCCATATAGAGTCTTCGTTTCATAGTACGCAAAACCTTCTCGAAGATGAATACCAAAACGCGACGGAACTAAATCCTTATTTAACAATACAGTTTGCCCTGTCCCAATATTTCTGTCAAATGGCAAGATATCCGGAGCATTGGTTCTATTATCTCCTCCAAACCATTTATGAGCATTAGAATCTGTGCATGATTCATACCTATTTATATCCATATGTTCTAATTTAACCAAATACGTTTTTTCTAATCCCGATTCAGACTTAACTATAAAAGTTACGGGAGAAGAGTAATCCTTAATGGTTTTTGGATCTGGCGTAATTGAAGCAGATTCTGAAATTTTCAAATCAATATTTAAATTTTTAAAATCAATAAATTCAGGCAATCTTTTAGTGACAATTCCTGTTTGCTCATCAATTTCGGCATTTGTTATCAAATATTGATCATTAATTTTAAACTCTAAAACAGTATTTTCTGCACTCAAAATTTCTTCGGAAGCACATGAGATCATTAAGAAAGTAATAAATAAAAGAATTGTAAATCGAAGTAATTTTGTTTTCATTATTTTAAGTAATATTATTTTGGTTCTATTTATACAAAACTGTTAATCTTGATTTCAAACAAATGATCTGACATTTGTAAATTAAACACAATTTTCAAGATTAAATGCAAATGTTGTTATTTCTCAATTAACTTCTTTACGGGAAACCACATCCCGTAAAAATAAAGTTCTTATAAAACCGAAGTTCGCGTGAGGGATTGAGGTGGTATCCTTTTATGAAAGTCCCGATAGCTATCAGGACGAAATAAAAGATATAGCCGAAAGCCCGACCCGGAGGGACACGCCATTATTAACGTTCTAAGGTTCTGAGAATCTAAGTTTCTGAGTCTTTAGAAAATCCCGTTTACCCACAAACTTGTCTTTCTGAGGAACGAAGAATCCCCACAAGAAGCTCCGCAATCAAAATCGCCAATCTTTGACGATTTACGAGTGCGATTTCTCCCTCCGGTCGAAATGACAAGATTGCGTGACAATTGTCGCGGAAATTCTTCGTTCCTCAGAAAGACAAGATTGAAAAAAACTTAGTGCCTTAGCGTCTTCGTGGCAAAACCAAAACAAATAAGAAAACTTTAATAAAGCAATCTGATGCCATTCTCTAAAAATTAGTAATTTTGAAATTCGAAGTTCAAAACTCACATTATTATGAAATATCATCAAATAAACAGCGCTCTTTTTGTAAAAAATCGCAGAAAATTCACGGCAGAAATGAAACCTAACAGTGTTGCCGTTTTTAACTCAAATGACATTTACCCAATTAGTGCAGATAGTACTTTGCCGTTTGAACAACACCGAGATATTTTTTATCTAAGCGGTGTGGATCAGGAAGAAAGTATCTTGCTTTTGTTTCCGGATGCGCCTCATGAGAGCCAAAAAGAAATGCTTTTCCTGAAAGAAACCAGCGAACATATCGCAATTTGGGAAGGTGAAAAACTGACTAAAGAACGCGCTTTTCAGGTTTCGGGAATCAGAACGGTTTATTGGTTACAGGATTTTCATAAGGTTTTGAACGAAATGATGACGTATGCAGATACGATGTACATTAATACTAACGAACACTATCGCGCAGTTGTTGAAACTGAAACTCGCGAAGCTCGTTTTGTAAAATGGTGGAAAGAAAATTATCCTGCACATAATGTGGCAAAAAGCAACCCAATTTTGCAACGCATTCGTTCTATAAAAGAAAGCGAAGAAATCGATTTGATTCAGCAAGCTTGTGATATTACAGAGAAAGGTTTCCGTAGATTATTGCCGTTTGTAAAACCAAATGTTACAGAATATGAAATCGAAGCCGAATTGATTCACGAATTCATCCGTAACCGTTCTAAAGGTTTTGCTTATACGCCAATTATTGCTTCGGGAAACAATGCAAACGTTTTGCATTATATCGAAAACAATCAGCAATGTAAAGCCGGAGATTTGATTTTATTGGATGTTGCTGCTGAATATGCTAATTATTCGAGTGATATGACGAGAACAATTCCGGTTTCGGGAAAATTCTCTGAAAGACAAAAAGCGGTTTACAATGCTGTTTTGAAAGTTAAAAACGAAGCGACAAAAATGTTGACTCCGGGAACGCTTTGGAAACAATATCATATTGAAGTGGGTAAAGTAATGACTTCTGAATTACTGGGCTTAGGTTTAATTGACAAAGCCGATGTTCAGAACGAAAATCCGGAATGGCCAGCGTACAAAAAATATTTTATGCACGGAACTTCTCATCATTTGGGATTGAATACTCATGATTATGGATTGCTTCACGAACCTATGAAAGCCAATATGGTTTTTACGGTTGAACCTGGAATTTATATTCCGGCAGAAGGTTTTGGGATTCGTCTGGAAGATAATGTTGTGGTTCAGGAAAAAGGAGAACCTTTTAACCTGATGCGTAATATTCCGATTGAAGTAGATGAAATCGAAAGTTTAATGAACTCCTAATTCATAATGAAAAAGATTTTTCTATTTGCTTTTCTAATGGTTTTAGGAAACGCTTTTGCCCAAACCGAAGGTTATGCTACGAACAATGATTCGAGTAAAACTTATTATAAAATATTCGGAAAAGGTGAACCGCTTTTGATTATTAACGGTGGTCCGGGAATGAACAGTAACGGTTTTGAAAGCATGGCTAAAACACTCGCCGAAAGTCAGGAAACTATTATTTACGATCAGCGCGGAACCGGAAAATCAGAATTGAAAGAATTGAATTCAGAAACCATTTCGATGAAAATAATGGCTGATGATATTGAATCATTGAGAAAACATCTCAATATTAAAAAATGGAATATTTTAGGGCATTCTTTTGGTGGAATGCTAGCTTCGTATTATGCTACAATTTATCCCAATAGCATCAATAAATTGGTTTTATCATCGTCTGGCGGAATCGATTTGACTTTGCTGAAAACAGAAAATCTTATTGAAAGAAACCTGACCAAAGTCGAGAAAGATTCCATGAATTACTGGAATGCCGAGATTGCAAAAGGTAACACTTCTCACGCAGCACGTTTAGCTCGCGGAAGAGCAATGGCGCCGGCTTATGTTTACGACAAAAAATATGTTCCAATTATTGCAGAAAGATTGACTCAGGGAAATTCAAAAATAAACGGATTACTTTGGGATGATATGCAGAAAATTAATTTTGACTGTAAAGAAAAGCTGAAAACCTTTAAAAATTCTGTTCTGATTATTCAGGGAAAACAAGATGTTATCAGTAATCAAATTGGTGAATTGGCAAATAAAACCTTTCCAAATTCAAAGCTAATTTTGCTTGACCATTGCAGGCATTATGGATGGCTGGATGCAAAAGAAAAGTATTTTGCAGATGTTAATTCCTTTTTAAAATCATAAACTAAACGGCTTTCAGAAATGGAAGCCGTTTTTTTTAGCAACTTCATTTAATTGGTAAAAGACAGAAAAAAGTTCGCCACAAATTGCACAAATTTTCACAAATTAGAAAACTCTATAATTATTTTAATCTCCTTTTTAAAGTAAAATTCGTGCAATTGAATTTTTAAAATTAAGTTGATTCGCGTAAATTTGTGAAATTCGTGGCGAAAAAACTTCGTTGCCACAACAAACTTTTACAATAAAATACCATTTTGAAAAACATTCTATATAAAAATACAAAAATCTCTTATACTGACTCAGGTTCCGGAACTGCAATTGTGCTGCTTCATGGCTTTCTGGAAAACAAAAAAATGTGGCAGGAATACGTTGCCTTGTTTTCAGAAAAACATCGCGTGATTACCATTGATTTATTAGGTCACGGCGAATCTGATTGTCTGGGATATGTTCATGAAATGGAAGATAATGCAAAAGCTGTTCATGGAGTTCTGGAACATTTAAAAATTGAAAAAGCAACCATTCTTGGACATTCTATGGGTGGATATGTTGGTTTGGCTTTCGCCGAATTATTCCCAAACCAAATTCAGAAATTAGTTTTGCTGAACTCAACTTCAAAAGCAGATAGCCACGAGAAAAAAATAAACCGAAATCGCGCTATAAAAGCGGTAAAACAAAATTATATAAACTTTGTAAGCCTGGCTATTGGTAATTTATTCAGCGAAAACAACAGAACACGATTGGCAGATGAAATCGAAAAAGTAAAAGTTCAGGCATTAAAAACTCCTCTACAAGGAATTATTGCTTCGCTTGAAGGAATGAAAATCAGAAAAGACAGAGAAGTCCTTTTACATAAAAACCTATTTCCGGTTTTATTGATTTTAGGCAAAAAAGATCCGGTTTTGAACTACGAAGAAAGTCTTTCCCAAATAGAAGATACAACTGCTCAACTTGTTTCTTTTGAAGACGGACATATGAGTCAAATTGAAAATAAAGAAGAATTGAAAGCTGTTTTATTAGACTTTTTTCAATAACTCAGAAAGTACAAAAAACCAAAAAGGCCATTTCAAAATCATCTTGAAATAGCCTTTTCTCATTTTTGGGGGCAAATATTAAAGCTTTGAAATAATATCTTTTTTAAATTTAGCCAATGTCGCTCTTGTTAATCCAAGATTTGCTTTTGTTGCATCAACAGCTAAATAAATAAAGTATTTACCGTCTTCAGAAACATCAATAATATGTATTTGATCTGTAAGTGTAATTAAGATATCGTTGATTTTTTGGTCCAATCCTAAAGCTTTAATAGCGTTTAATTTTGCTTTTACAACTTCTAGATTATAAGCAGATGCTAATTCGGGGTCAAAATTTGGATTTAAAGAAAGTGAACAATAAGACATTCCTGTTTCAACTTCAGTTACTGAAACTGCAATGAATCCGTTGATATTCTCTCTTAAATCATTTTGAAAATTCTGTAAAAAATCTGACATGTTTAAATTTAGGTTTAAATTAATTATTGAAAATGGTATCCATCTTGCGCAGCAAAAGTCCCATTTTACTTATATCTTTAGAAAGTAGTGCAATACAATTATCCTCCTCATTTTTATTCGCAACCACAATACCATCCTGGTTTTTAATCATGACTTGTTTAAGATCTCCATTATTTACATCTTCAGACATTTCTAAACACATTTTTAAGATCATTCCTATCATTGCAGCAACATTTCCGTCATACTCCAAATTAACTGATTCAAGTAAAACTCCATCTATATTAAAACTCAAACCAGACTCGGCTCCGGTCTCTTCAACAAGTGCATTTAAATCAATCATAATGTTATTTTATTTTTTAAGGAATGGCCAAAGATATTTTTAAATAATATAATTGTCCGATAAACACTTGTTAAAAAAAAGGCACACGTAACCATTTGAATTACTTTTGTTTATAGCACAACATTTCTTTATTTTTAAAGTAGAAACTATAATAAATCCTAACAAAAAAAGAAGATTTATCTAAAAACACAACAATCCGGTTCAGATTATTAAATTATTATCTCAACATTTATCTTAACCCCTGTTTAGCGGAAGTTTTTCATAAATTTGCAAAAAAATCAATCCCATGAAAACTGTTGACGAATTGCGCTTTGACTTAAATGTAAAACTGATGAAGTTTAGAAGGTTTCGTTTTGAGAACGGAAGTATCAACACTACAAATAATCAGGAAACCCAAAAGAAAGGTTTTTTCAAAAAGATATTTAGCTAAGAGCTATTTATAAAAAAGCTGAACTTGTAAAATATGCTTTATACGTAAGTTCAGCTTTTGTTTAAAAATGATGCCAGTTATCCTTAATCAAAATTAACTGAGTTCAAATTTTGATTATACTTTGGCAATTAGTCTGTTTTTTCTTCAAAAGGAATATTCACATCAAAAATCTCTTTCAACAAAACCACAATTTCTTCAATATAATTGTTTAAGATTTCTTTACCCACCGTTGAGTTCAATTCTTTTTCTTCTTTATAACCGAATGGTAAAAAACCGGATTTCAAATTCTTAAACGAAATAATTCCAACTTCTATAGGAACATCATTGGCTTCTTTTTCAAACATAAAAGCATAAGCCAGAACCTGAATAATTTTATCGTTTTTAAGCTCCTGAGTTAATCCATTCCATGATTTCAATACAACATTCGTCTTTTCTACTTTTCCGGTCTTATAATCAATGATTCTTATTTTTCCGTTACGCAGTTCAATTCTGTCTACATTTCCTTTTATCAGAACCGGAAATGGCAAATTTGGATGCTTTAATTCTCTTTCGAAAGTTTTTTCTAAAGCTATGATTTTTATTGCGTCACCATTTTTAATTTCCTCCAATTCCATTCTCAGGAAATTAGAAACATTACGTTTTGCAACTTCAAAAGCCAAAAGATTACGTCCTTTCTTAATCTCTCCCTCTTTATAAACTACTTTGAACTGTCTTAAAACTTCATCATCTAACAATTTAAAGCAATTTGAAATATCCGTTTCCGAGATAAACTTCCCGACAAAAGGATCGTACAAAGCTTTTAAGGTTTCGTGAATTATTGTTCCCAAAGTGTTTAACGCAATATTCTCTTCGACCTCTTCGACTTCTCGAATTCGAAGTATTTTTTGAAAGTAAAAATCGATAGGATTTCTAATATAACTCGTCAATGCAGAAGGTGAAAAACCGGCAAGAGCAATTTCTTTCAATCGTTCCATCACTGCTTCAGACTTTGGAATTATCATAGGCTGATATGCCATTGTTGGTAAAACCGGGTTGTAAATATCAAATGTAAGATTATGCTGTTTTTGTTTTTCAACTTCGAGCTGCGTGATAAAACGACTGCGTTCTCCAGCATCCAATCCATCATTTTCAGTATTATAAATCAGATAAATATTTTTGGCTCTTTGCAGCAAATGATAAAAGTGATAGGTATAAATAGCATCTTTTTCCTTGAAAGTTGGCAAACCTAATTCGCGTTTTACATCATAAGGTATAAACGAATTTTGTGATTTTCCCGCAGGAAATTTCCCTTCATTCATTGATGTAACAATGACGGTATCAAAATCAAGAACACGACTTTCCAAAACTCCCATAATCTGCAAACCATGCAAAGGTTCTCCTTCAAAAGAAACTTCTGCTAGATCGATAATTTGTTTATAAATTGCATGAAGCGTATCAATATTATCTATATAATGATGCTTCGAATAATAATTTATAAGCTTATTGATCACTTTGAAAACAGAGAAAACAAAAGCTTTCGCAATTTTCTCTTCTTCATTATCATTATTGAAATTTTCTTTTATCAACAGCAAAAGCGTCGAAATATTTTCTAAGACTGCCATTGATCCATTCTCCCATTTCTGAAATAATAAACCAAATAGAATAGAAGGACTTGAGTTGAGTTCTAAAATTCTATTATGAGTAATAAATGTATAGTTATTTTCTTTGATAATCTTCACCAAATTACTTGCGTTCGCGTAAGGTTCTACCAAAGGATGTGTCAAAATATCGAGTACATCTTTATAATAAAAAACATAACTCTCGCCTTTTCGGGAAAGCGCATTTGTATGCATCTTAAACAACTTCGCAATTAATATTTGCGATGGATTATTTTTTCCGGAATATCCCATCGTAATATTCAAGGCTCCAACCGAAGCCGGCAATGAATACAAAATTGGCATTAATAAATTTTCTTCTCCAAGTACAATAGCCACTTTGTCAAGAGATGTTGACGGATCATTATTGATTATATTCTCAATAATACTTCCTGCCAATTTTGCCTGACCAATAGTTTTTGGAGTTCCAATAACCTGAATGTTTTTAGACTGAGAAAAATCGTCTGCAATCCACTCAAATATATTTGACTTATAATGTTTCCAGCTTTCTTTAAAACGACGCACAAAGAGTCCGGCATCATGATAAGGATCATTTAGAAAAGTTTGATCAACATCCCAATAAATTTTCGCCTGATCCAGTGCTAAAAGATGTTGAACAATTCTTTCTTCAGCAGCATTTAAGGCATTAAATCCCGCAAAAATAAAAGTCTTGTTTGCAACGGAATTCGAAAAGTGGTTCAAATTATTTACAGCCTCTCTATAAATTAAACCTTGATATCCAATTGCTTTGTTCAGCAAATGATTGTATAGCGAATCATAATACAAAGGCAATAGCTTCCAGAATTCAATATAATTTTCCAGAAGTTTTGTTTTGTTTTCGACTTCGATACCCCATTTTTTAATATCTTCTATATCTTTCAAATACGACAAAACATGCGAAGGATCTAAAAGATAACGATCAATCTCATTAAAATCCTGCAAAAGGGTTTTAGCCCAGTTTGCAAATAACTCAAAAGATTGTTGATGCTGTTTTTCGGTTATAGAAAGATATACTTCATAAAACTCAAATAAAAGTTCAATCGAATCTACAGATCTGATAGACGCAACATCTTGTACAAAATCTTCAATACTAACAATTTCAGGAGCAAGAATTGTTTTTTTTGTCTCCTTTTTTAAAGCTTCAATTAAAAAAACCTTTGCTCTTTTATTTGGCAAAACAATAGTTATATCCGCAAGTTTAGCCGAATAATCCTGAATTACAACAGCAGCAATTTTTTCGAGAAAAGAAATATTTTTCATTTGATAAAAATAAAAAAAGCCATTCAATTAAGAATGGCTTTTAAAATTTATTTAGAAAGTAAATTAGATTTTACCTTGGTATTTAGAACCAATGTGTCTAATTTCTGTTCTTCTGTTTTGTGCTTTACCTGCAGCAGTTTTGTTACTTGCAACTGGTTGAGTAGATCCAAATCCTTTAGAAACTAAGTTTTCTGGATTAACACCTCTTTCAATTAAAGCGTTCATTACAGCAGCAGCTCTATCTTCAGATAATTTTTGGTTGATTTTAACAGAACCTGTACTATCTGTGTGTCCTTCAATAGAGAATTTCGCGTTTGGATAGTTTTTAAGGATTTCTTTAATCGCATCCAATCTAGCTGGAGTTTCTTTGTCTCCTGTTTTGAAAGTAGCTTTACCTGAGTTAAAGTAAACCGCTCTTGCTTGAACTTTAAGATCTTCTAAAGCTTCAGAAGTTACTTCTGGACATCCTCTGTTTGAAGCAGGACCGTAAACTGTAGGACAATCATCATCTTTATCAGCAACACCGTCTTTGTCAGCGTCTAAGAAAGGACAACCACCATTTTCTTTAGGACCAGCAACTGTAGGACATTTGTCATCTTTGTCAGCGATACCATCACCGTCAGTATCAGGACAACCTTTTAAAGCAGCTAAACCAGCAACATCTGGACAAGCATCATCTTTATCAGCAATTCCGTCTCCGTCAGTATCAGGACATCCGTTTAATGCAGCTAAACCAAATACATCTGGACAAGCATCACTAGCGTCAACGATTCCGTCTCCGTCAGTATCAGGACATCCGTTGAATTGTTTTAAACCAGCAACATCTGGACAAGCATCATCTTTATCGTAGATTCCGTCTCCGTCAGTATCTTTACCTCCGAATTTGAAAACTAGACCTGCAGTATGTTGGAAAACTGAACGATCTCCTTGACCGTCAGCAACAGCCCATTTGTATTTTGTAGCAAGCTCAAGACCAATTGCATCTGTGAACCAAAAAGTTACACCAGCACCTGGGTTAACTGTACCAAAACTTTCGTCACCAAAGAAAGTATAACCACCACCAACAGATAGCGAAGGATCAACTACTTTAGATTTGATTAATTCTTGGAAGCTATACTTTACAGTAGCATCAATACCATAATACATTAAGTCTCCAGGATTAGTTACAATATTACCTCTGTTGTCATGCCCTGGAGCAGTTGGAGCAAAAGTAACCAATTTATCAATTTTGTTTACAGATCCTTGTAAACCAACAGAGAAACCATGTCCAACATATCTATTTACAGCAATGTAAGATAAAGAAGGAAGGATGTTCCAATTGTCTTTTACAGCGAATGGCTGAGAAAAGTGTTGATCAAAGAAACCGTGTCCTGCACCAGAACTGGTTCTTGTATCAACTGCATTAACTCCAAATGAGATAGCCCATGGATTGTTACTGTCTTGTGCGTGAGAACTTAAACCCATCACCATCATCACAGCAACTAAAAGTTTGTTAAGATGTTTCATACTTAATTTTTTTAATTACAATTTAGTTAATTACAAGCAAAAGTAACACCAAATTTTTTAAATACAAAATGAAATGTTAAAAAAAACCTACAAAAATTTCACCAAAGTGGGAATTATATAACTTTTAACATTTGTCCCACTGATACAAAGGCCTTTATAGCCTTGTCTAAATGTTCTTTTGTATGCGCCGCTGACAGCTGAACTCTGATTCTTGCCTTATCTTTTGGAACAACAGGAAAAAAGAAGCCAATTACATAAATTCCTTGCTTCAAAAGTTCATTTGCCATCGTTTGAGATAATTTTGCATCATATAACATAACAGGCACAATTGCTGAATCACCATCAATAATGTCAAATCCGGCATTTTTCATTCCTTCTTTAAAGTAGTTTGTATTCCACTCTAGTTTATCTCTTAAGGTAGTATCTTTTTCTAAAAGCTCAAAGACCTTAATAGAAGCACCAACAATCGCCGGTGCAAGTGAGTTCGAAAACAAATATGGTCTTGAACGCTGACGCAACAATTCAACAATTTCTTTCTTTGCTGTTGTATAACCTCCCATTGCACCACCAAGAGCTTTACCAAGAGTCCCTGTTATAATATCAACTCTTCCCATTACGCCTTTTGCTTCAAGTGTACCTTTACCGGTAGCACCTATAAATCCGGCAGCGTGACATTCGTCAACCATAACCATTGCATCATATTTATCAGCCAAATCGCAAATTTTATCCAAAGGCGCCACAAGTCCGTCCATAGAGAAAACTCCATCCGTAACAATTAATTTAAAACGTGCTCCGGCTTCATTAGCTTTTATTAACTGCTGTTCCAGGTCTTGCATGTTGCTATTTTCATAACGATAGCGAGCCGCTTTACACAAACGAACACCATCTATAATAGAAGCATGATTTAAACTATCTGAAATTATAGCATCATTCTCTCCTAATAAAGGTTCAAAAACTCCTCCGTTTGCATCAAAAGCAGCTGCATAAAGAATCGTATCTTCTGTACCATAAAAATCAGAGATCTTTTTCTCCAGAGTTTTATGAATATCTTGTGTTCCGCAAATAAAACGAACCGATGACATTCCGAAACCATGAGTATCCATTGCGTCTTTAGCTGCCTGAACAACTTCCGGATGAGAAGAAAGCCCTAAATAATTGTTGGCACAAAAGTTCAAAACCTTTTCCCCTGTAGAAATCGTAATTTCAGCATCTTGTGCAGATGTTATAATACGTTCTTTTTTAAAAATCCCATTTTCTTCAATAGTTTGCAACTCACTTTGCAAATGCTCTTTAATTTTACCGTACATTTTAATATATTTAAAACGTTAAATATTAACTACTTATCAAAACTTAAGCTACGTTAATCCTTTAACATCTGATTAATTTTTTCACAAATTTACTACATCGATTTCTGTTCCTATATATACAAGAGCTTTTTTTAACACTTTGTATCCCAAATCTTCGATGGCATCCTGATATTCCTGAAGTTGTTGCTTATATTTAGGATTAGCCAGTCCGGTTTTATAATCCAAAAGATAAGCTTCATTATTATTGGTTATCACAATTCGGTCTGGTTTTAAAATCTTTCCTTCTTTTTGAACTATAGTCTGCTCGTTTAAAATGGAGTAATTTCCATCAAAACAAAAACTCAATTCCGAATGATTTACAATTTCCTTCAACGTCCTTAAGACCTGATCAACCTGATCGACCTTTATCAATCCATTTTCAAGTGCTTTTGTAACCGCCAAATCAACATCAGATTTATCTTTAACAAAAGCCAAAATCTCATGCACAACATTTCCATAAGATATTGCTTCTTGCTGATGCGTTCCCCACATTAAGGCTTCTCGTTGTGCAATTTTTATATTCTTCGGATTTAAAACTTCAGAAACTACAGGAATTGGTTTTACTAAATCAACAGTTCTTCCACGATTCGAAAGTCTGGTTTTATTTCCAAAATCATATTCTAATCTTCCAGAATCATAAACTCCTTCATTAATGAGATATTTAATAAAAAAAGAAGCCATGTTATTCGGGAATTCGCCATCTTTTCTTTCTTTTAAAGATTGAGAGATTACATACAACTGTTCTTCGGCACGAGTCAATGCAACATACAAAACATTGATATTATCCAACAACTCTTCTTGTTTCTTCAGATTAAAAACCGCCGAAGCACTTTCTCCAAAACCTTCAACTGCGCTGCTATTATCAATTAAAGCTCGAGGAATATCCAAATCAACATCTTCTGTATCGAGCCATAATTTATCTTTTGGTTTTCGATTATAATCTTCTTCTGCAAAAGGCATAATAACCACTGGAAACTCCAGCCCTTTTGACTTATGAATGGTCATAATCCGGACGGCATTATTTCCTTCGGGAGAAGGAATACTAAATCGATCACCGTTTTTATCCCAAAAATATAAAAAATCAGCTATTCCGGCTTGATTCCTAATATCCCGTTCCAGAACAATATCCAGAAAAAACTGAATGTATGCATTTCCTTCTGCCGGAAGCACAAACTTCGAAATGATAATTTCAACGGCTTCATACAAAGATTTCTTGCGAACGTTTTCAAAAGAAAGCGAAACATCAAAAGTCAAAAGCCATTTTTCAAAATCAGCTTCAAACCTTTTTGACATTCCCATTGCAATAAAATCATGGATTGGCAGATTCGTTTCTTTGTGAGTTGCCAAAAAATGCAGAAAATTAGCTTTAGATTCTAAGTCAGCACTATTATTCAGATACTTCAACAAATAAACAATCAACCGAACTTCTGTCGCATTTTGAATCATTAAGGTTTCTGAAGACAAAAGCGGAATATTCTGTTCCGTTAAATAATTTGCAATCGCGATTCCCTGATCTCTTTTTCGAGTCAAAATCACGATGTCTTTATATTCAAAACCTTCACTAACTACTTTTTGAATTGTATTTAAAGTTGCCAAAACATACAAATCTGATTTCTCAACAACTTCTTCTTCATCAGCATCACTTTTTTCAATTATCGGAAGAAAAGAAATATTTACATAACCGCCTTTTTTTGAATTTGAATTCTGAAAACTATGATTTTCGTATAAATCCTTATAATCTTCATTTGAAAATTCAGTTGACATCAATTTAAAAAAAGCATTATTAAAATCAATTACCTCGCTATAACTGCGATAATTTGTATCTAAATGCTTTATTTCTTTATCGGGATTGTTAAAAGGATTTGCCTCTTTACTTAATTCAATAAATTGCTCTGCTTTTCCTCCGCGCCAGCGATAAATAGATTGTTTAGGATCCCCCACAATCATCAGAGTTCCTTTATTTCCAAAATCATCCTGACCTGAAAGTGAATTATCGATTAACGGAATCAGGTTTTGCCATTGCATTTCTGAAGTATCCTGAAATTCATCAATAAAAAAATGACGATACCTTTCCCCTAATCGTTCATAGATAAAAGGCGCCGGTTGATTCTGAATTTCACGATGGATGATCGCATTAAATTCAGATATAGATAAAATATTTTGTTCGGATTGAATTTTAGCCAACTCATTACTAACGGTATTCAGTAACGAAAGTGGCGTTATATTTTTCAGAAAGGCTTTGTAAAAATCTCTTTTTTCGAAATTTTTATAGATTTTTTCTAAAGTTTGAAGCAGTTCCGGAATTATATTTTCGATTAAAGCCTTGTCTTTGGCTGTTTTATTAATCGCAATATCATCAAATTCATGAAATGTTTTATTTCGGGGATTAAATTTCCCATCTCGAATACTTTCTAAATGATTAGGAAAAGTACCTCGGGAAAACGATTTTAAATCGATTCCGTTTTTATCAATTAGAGAAAGTGCTTCTGTGGCAAAATTTTCATTTTCAGATTCCAAATCTTTACACAGCCCCAGCATTTTCTTTTTTATTTCGACAAACTCTTCAATTGATTTGTCTTGAAAATGCAAAATCTCATTTCGATTGTTTTCATTCAAAACCAACCTTCCTGTTTCCAGAATTTCACGCGAAACATCCCAACTTTTATCGTCGTCTGTTTTCTCCATCGTAAAATCAATCAACAACTTTGTCAAAGTTTCATCTTGTCCTGCCTGAGCAATAATTGCATCAACCGCTTCGATCAATAAATTTTCAGTATCCAATGTAACTTCAAAAGTCATTGGCAAATTTAAATCGTGCGCAAAAGCACGTATTACTTTGTGGGTGAATTTGTCGATCGTAGAAATATCAAAAGCAGCATAATTATGAATAAGATGCTTAATAATACTTTGAGATTTTGTTTTGATTTTAATTATAGAAAGTCCTGTATCGCGAGCCAAATCCTCCATTAAGTCGACCGCTTTTGCAGAAGGTTCTTCTTTTGCAAATTCAGACAAACTCCCAACAATACGGCTTTTCATTTCGTGAACCGCTTTATTGGTAAAAGTTATTGCCAGAATATTTCGATAAGCATCATTTCTTGGAGAAGAAAGAATAATTTTCAGATATTCTTTAACCAAAGTATAGGTCTTTCCTGAGCCTGCCGATGCATCATATATAGAGAAAGACGGACTTTGCATAAGTTTGGTTTTTCGTACGGTAAAAATAACACAATAATATTAAATCCCCATTATGTAAAATTCCAAATTCCAATATCTGCAAGCCCTAAATGTAAATCCCAATAATATAAAATTCCAAATTCCAATATTTGAAGCTTTCCTGGCTACAGATATTGGAATTTGGAATTTATCCCGACGTTGCGGGCAATTTCATTAAGTCAAGGGGAAATCTATAAAATCACTTAACAATTTAATCCAGAAAATAATTAGAAAAATCCGTTTTTATCAGCGTTTTCGCTTTAGCGAATCAGTAAAATCAGTGTCTAATTTTGACGCGGATATAACAGATTTACTTCGTAAAAACGCGGATAAAAACGGATTTGATTTGCAATAATTTTATTTTTCAAAAGCTTAACTTAATGACATTGCGCTTCGAGATTGGAATTTTAAAAACTAGTTATGTTGTTTTTGGAAATGCTCTTTTATTGAAAACCAGCAAGATCCCAACTCCTGTTGAAATCGCCATATCGGCTACGTTAAAAATTGCATTGAAAAAAGCAAAATGCTTACCTCCAAATATTGGTAACCAAGTTGGCAGATTTCCTTCCCAAATAGGGAAATAAAACATATCTACTACCAAACCATGAAACCATGATCCGTATGGAGTTGGCGAAAAAAGAGTTGCCAGGTTGTGTGTACTGTCATCGAAAATTACTCCGTAAAACACAGAATCGATAATATTTCCTGCCGCGCCCGCAAAGATTAATGCAATAGCTACGACCAAATAAGTAGAATGACGTTTTTTTATTGCATCGGCTAACCAATACCCAATTCCGAAAACGGCAAAAATTCTAAAAACTGTCAAAATCAATTTGCCATATTCTCCGGGAATTTTTGTTCCCCAAGCCATTCCTTCATTTTCGATAAAATGAATTTTGAACCACTCAGCACCCATCACCTTTACTTCTTCACCTAAAACAAAATTTGTTTTTACATAGATTTTAGAAAGCTGATCAACAATTAAAACTAAGAATATAAGGAAATACGCTTTTCGTAATGTCATTTTATTATTTTTTGATGCGGCAAAAATAGCAATTTAATCAAAAAAAACGCCCCTAATGGAGCGTTAATTCTTTTGTAATAAAATCAAACCACATTTAGTTTAGATTAAATTTCATGTGTAAGTTATTTTTTGACAACTGGTTTCGCCGGTGCTTTTGGACTATCAGTAAAAAAATCTGATATAGATTTAAGCAATCCTTTACCTTCTTTTCCGTCAGTTGGTTTTTTAGCTTCAGCCTTTTTCACATCCGCTTTGAACTTGATACGTATCTTTTCAAATTCTTTCATTCTATGCTCAACATCAGAGTTAACTTCTTTAAATTTCAAAACTTTAGCCATAGTACAAGTTGTTTATAGTAAATAATAAAATCAGTAATGTTTTGGTATTACAATAATACATAAATTAATTTAAATTTGTTAATAAAAATTAACACTTGTTTATCTAAAAAAGCTATATTTATCACTCATAAGATACGACAATGAATTATTTTTAATAACTCTCCCAACTCCTACAAAATATGAATGAAATCACTACCACCTTAAACGCTTTTTTAGTTAACACAAAATCCAGCGCTGCATTAATTCTAAATGGAAAAGGAAAACTAATCACTTCTCTTCACCTGGATTACGGAGACAGTATTGCAGCAATGAGCGCGGCAATTTTATCTATGAGCGAAAAATTTTTAATCGATTTAGATAAAGGCGCATTAAAACAACTCTTCTTAAAAACCTCCGAAGGCGTTGTGATCGGAAACAAAATAAGCGGTACAAATTTTATAATTGCTTTTTCTAAAGACGGAAGCAATCTTGGTCTGTTAATGCGATCAACGGATGAAGTAGCTACTGAGTTAAGTAAGAATTCCCTATTAAAATAACATAAATCTATTAACCCAACAAACCCACTAAATTATGAGTAACGACTTCTTAAACGTGTTTTTAAATGAAATGAAAACCAACGTAAATGGTTTTATAGCAGTAGCTGTAACCGAAATTGAATCAGGATTGAGCTTTGGAAACTTAACAGTAGATCCAGGCTTTGACCCTGAACTTGCAGCAGCTTACAACCTGGAAGTTGTAAAAGCAAAATTAAGCGCTGTAAAAGCCTTAAATTTAAATCAGGAAATTGAAGATATTTTGATTACACTTTCTAATCAAATTCACATTATTGACATTTCCCCAAACAAAAAGTTCATGATTTATCTTGCAGCAGATTCTACTAAGGCTAACTTAGGAATGACTAGAGCTATTTTAAGAAAACACAAATTAGAATTAGAAAAAAACTTAGCTTAATCTTTATTTTTATTAACTAGAACTGCTCATAAGATGAGCAGTTCTAGTTAAAATATATCTTTCCCATCTCAATCTTCTTCCTTTTTTATTATTCTTAMAAATAACAACACCTTTATTTTGGCTTATTTTGAATAATTATAAATAATTTCTCTCAAAATAAAAAACACCAGTCTTTAAACAGCTTTGCCAAACATTAAACAAAAAAAAACGCCCCTAAAAGGAGCGCTTATTTGTATCTAAAAGTAGATTATCGTTGCAAGTTTTTAGCTTCGATACTCATGGTAGCATGAGGAACGATTTTAAGCCTTTCTTTACCGATTAATTTACCTGTTACTTTGCAAATACCATACGTTTTGTTTTCAACACGGAATAGGGCGTTTTTTAGATCGCGTATAAACTTCTCCTGTCTAATTGCCAACTGTGAGTTTGCTTCTTTAGACATTGTTTCGCTTCCTTCTTCAAATGCTTTAAAAGTTGGAGAAGTATCATCTGTTCCGTTATTCAAATCGTTCATGTAAGCACTTTTTATCAAATCCAGATCGGCTTGTGCTTTTTGTATTTTGTTTTGAATTATTTCTTTAAACTCTGCTAAGTCAGCATCAGAGTATCTTGTAATTTCATCTATCATGGTATTTATATTATTTTGAAATTAATATCAATGTTTTAATATCATCAAACTCAATTTCTGTGCCGTTTTCTAAGGCGTCCACAAAAACCAAATCTTCTGTTAATGTCTCAGACTTAATATAGTCTTCATTTTTCAGAATTGCTTCTTCTAAGATACCGCTTCTCTTTATTTGAATTTTAATCTTATCAGTAACTTCAAATCCAGAATCTTTACGGATATTTTGAATCCTGTTTACTAATTCTCTCGCGATACCTTCGTTTTTCAATTCTTCAGAGATTGTAATATCAAGCGCAACTGTAATTCCGTTTGAATTTGCAACCAACCAACCTTCAATATCCTGAGATGTTATTTCGACATCTTCTAGTGATAAAGTTACATTATTTCCAGCAATAACAACATCTAACGTCCCTTGCTTGTCTAATTGACTAATCTGATCTGCCGAAAAAGATTGTATTTCTTTGGAAATCAGACCCATATCTTTCCCAAAACGGGGTCCTAAAGCCTTGAAATTAGGCTTAATTTGTTTCACCAAAATACCTGAATCATCATCCAAAAGTATGATTTCCTTAACGTTTACCTCTGCTTTTACAAGCTCAGAAATAGCTTCAATTTCAGCTCTCTGATTATCGTCAAGTACCGGAATCATTACCTTTTGCAAGGGTTGACGTACTTTAATCATTTCCTTTTTACGAAGCGATAAAACCAAAGACGAGATGGTTTGCGCTTTCTGCATTTTGCTTTCTAACGTTTTATTAACAAAGTTTTCGACAAATTTTGGAAACTCAGCCAAGTGAACACTGGCATATTGCTCGGTTTGTGTTGAACTTGTTAAATCTCGGTATAATTTATCCATGAAAAAAGGAGCGATCGGAGCGCTTAATTTACTGATCGTTAACAGACAAGTATAAAGCGTTTGGTAAGCTGCAATTTTATCATGAGCATATTCTCCTTTCCAGAAACGACGACGGCATAAACGAACGTACCAGTTGCTCAAGTTTTCCTGAACGAAGTCAGAAATAGCCCTTGCTGCTCTTGTAGGCTCATAATCTTCATAACATTCATCAACAAATTTTATTAATGTATGCAATTCAGAAATAATCCATTGATCGATTTCCGGTCTTTCGTTTAACGGAATTTCCGCTTCAGCGTATTTAAATCCATCGATATTGGCATATAACGAAAAGAAGGAATAGGTGTTGTATAATGTTCCGAAGAATTTACGGCGAACCTCAGCAATTCCTTCAAGATCAAATTTTAAGTTGTCCCAAGGATTTGCATTCATGATCATATACCAACGTGTGGCATCAGGACCATATTCGGCAATAGTTTTAAAAGGATCAATAGTGTTCCCTTTGCTCTTAGACATTTTTATTCCGTCTTTATCCAAAACTAAACCATTCGAAACTACATTTTTATAAGCTACTTTATCAAAAACCAAAGTTCCGATTGCGTGTAACGTATAAAACCATCCACGAGTCTGATCAACACCTTCTGCAATGAAATTCGCAGGAAAATCTTTATTCTCGTCAATTTTATCTTTATTCTCAAAAGGATAATGCCATTGGGCGTACGGCATTGCTCCTGAATCAAACCAAACATCAATTAGATCACTTTCGCGTTTCATTGGTTGGCCTGAAGCCGAAACTAAAGTTATTTGATCGACTACATTTTTGTGTAAATCGATTAAATCATAATTAGATTCAGACATATTTCCGATCTCAAAACCTTTAAACGGATTTTCTTTTTGAAAACCAGCTTCGATAGATTTTTCGATCGCATTGTACAATTCTTCAACAGAACCAATAAGAACTTCTTCTTTTTTGTCTTCTGTTCTCCAAATTGGCAACGGAATACCCCAATATCTAGAACGAGATAAGTTCCAGTCGTTGGCATTTTTCAACCAATTTCCAAAACGTCCTTCACCAGTAGACTTAGGCTTCCAATTGATAGTTTCGTTCAGATCGAACATTCTATCTTTTACATCGGTTACTTTTATGAACCAAGAGTCTAGTGGATAATATAATAACGGCTCATCTGTCCTCCAACTGTGTGGATAACTATGTACGTATTTTTCAACCTTAAAGGCTTTATTTTCTTCTTTTAATCGAATAGCAATTTCAACATCTACAGAACGCTCTGGCGCCTGACCTGCATCATAATATTCGTTTTTTACATATTTACCGGCAAGATCTCCTAAATGCGAAGTGAATCTTCCTTGTAAATCTACCAAAGGAACTGGTGTTCCAGTTTCGTCCAAAACCAACATTGGCGGCACTTCCGGCTTAGCTTCTTTTGCAACTTTAGCATCATCTGCACCAAAAGTTGGAGCGGTATGTACAACTCCTGTTCCGTCTTCTGTAGTAACGAAATCTCCGGCAATTACTCTAAATGCATTTTCTGCATTTTGATAAGGTAATACGTATGGTAATAATTGCTCGTAACGAATTTCTACTAAATCAGCTCCTTTAGCTTCTGCTAAGATTTTATACGGAAGTTTTTTATCCCCTTCTTTTACATTAATAAAGTCAGCATCATCTTCGCTTGCGAAAAATCCTTTTCCAAATTGTTTTCCAACTAAATTTTTAGCTAAAACAACATTGATTGGTTCAAAAGTATATTGATTAAATGTTTTTACTAAAACGTAATCGATTCTAGGCCCAACTGTCAAAGCGGTATTCGACGGCAATGTCCAGGGAGTTGTCGTCCAAGCCAAAATATGAATATCTCCAAATCCTTGTAAAAAGCTTGGTAAAGTTTCCGGTAAAGTTTTGAATTGTGCTACAATCGTAGTATCTGTAACATCACGATATGCTCCAGGCTGATTTACTTCGTGAGAAGACAATCCTGTTCCTGCTTTAGGAGAATATGGCTGAATCGTGTATCCTTTGTACAACAAACCTTTATCATAGATTTGTTTCAAAAGCCACCAAACAGATTCCATGTATTTTGGTTTATAAGTTACATATGGATCTTCCATATCTACCCAATATCCCATTTTTTCGGTCAAATCATTCCATACGTCGGTATAACGCATTACGGTTTTTTTACACGCTTCGTTATATTCTTCGATAGAAATTGTTTTACCAATATCTTCTTTTGTAATTCCAAGTTCTTTTTCGGTACCTAATTCTACAGGCAATCCGTGCGTATCCCAGCCGGCTTTTCTTTTTACCTGAAAACCTTTTTGAGTTTTATATCTGCAAAAAATATCTTTAATCGCACGTGCCATCACGTGGTGAATTCCCGGTAAACCATTTGCTGAAGGCGGACCTTCAAAAAACACGAAAGGCTCTGCTCCTTCGCGAGTTGTTACACTCTTTTCAAATATATTTTCTTCCTTCCAAAAATCAAGTACTTCTGACGCTACTGTTGGTAAGTCAAGTCCTTTGTATTCAGTAAATTTTGTGCTCATTTTATCCTTTTCTTAATCGAGGTGCGAAAGTAAGGAATTTTGGATTATTGACCATCAATTTCTTGAAATTTCACAAACTTTTGTTGAGATAATAGATACAAAAACAAAAGAATTGATTAGTTTCCGGTACTAATCTCAAAATTTTGAGTTAATAATCCAAAAACCAATCAATTCTTATTATTCTTTTTTTAAAATGTAAAAGACTATTTAAAACTTCCGAAATAAACTTCTTTCATGAAAATTCTATTTCCAAAAACAGCATTTACCTCAACTTTTTCACGGCTTTCCTGATAGGAAGTATCTCCATAAAAATCTTCAATTTCATAATCAATTTTATGCGGAATCTTTCCTGAATTTAAAGCCGCTACCGGACGATAATCTTTGAAAAGCTTTCTCTCAAAAAAACTTTTATTTCCATCATCAAATTCTGTTCTTTCTGTCGCTACAATCGAAAAATTTTCTTTGTCTACAAAAAGATGATAATCTGTTTTAGGAATTGTTCTATTACTTGAATTTAAAGTTTTTTCGAAATAATTCAAGTGATAGCATAATTTTCCGTCCACCATTTCGTCTTGCAAAAGTTCCAGTTTATTCCATAAATCAAGTCTAAAAGCAGTCAAAAAATTCACCGGATCTAAGTTTGCCGAAAGATTGCTATACGTATACACCGGTAATTTTGCCCATTTTGCCTCTACTGCACTTTCGCGATCGCTGTGACTCCATGCTTCCGGCCCATTTACGATTTCATAATACGTTTCGGGCATTTTCTTTTTTAGAAGATAGTTAGTCGTCGTCGCCCATCTTTCTTCTGTTTGAGGTATCTTACTTTCTTCTAAAGTTAACTTAGACAACAAATGCGTTTTCTCGATTTTTTTCAGGACATCACTTCCGCCAAAATTAGCAATGATTTTTGCTAATAAATCGGGATTAGACTGATATGCGATAGAATCCAGCATGTTTTCACGATGAATTTTACTTTTTTCTAAAGCTGCAGCTCTATTTTCTTTCTCAACATTCCAATCTGCTTCCTGACGATCGATTTTTTCAAAAAACGCTAATCGTAATTCTTCTTTTTCTTCGGCAATTTTTAAACCTAATTTTTTAAGTTCTGCAAAACGAGGTGTATGACTTCTTATTTTTTTATCTGCAAAATAGCCTCTGTTAACTCTTTCGATAATTGTAGATCCTCTTGAATCTTGCTTATCATTTTCAATCAATAAATTGGCATACTGCAAAGCTTTTTCTTTATTTTCAAGTAAGAAATAAGTTTCAGCTAGATTGTTAGTGACTATAAAACGAATATCTTCATTTGCCGGAGAAAGCGGATATTTAACCAACAAACTTTCCAAATATTGCAAATGCGGTGTCAGCAATTTCTCGTCCAGACCTTTCTCAAGAGTTACTTTCTCCATCTGAGCTGTAATTTCTGTTTCAAAAGCAAGCATTTGTTTGTATTCCGAATGTCCTTTTGAAGTTACAAACTCAAATTTTTCCTTTACTATATCTCTTGTATATCCAAATTTATAATTTAAAAAATCCTGTATCCTTATTGCCGCTTTGTAAACAACATTATCAAATCCAAGTCCCACATCACTGTAATCCGAGTTCTTAACTGCCGTCTTTACTTTTTTGTCCTGTTCTGAGGCTGCAATTTTCAAAGCGCCCATACTATTTCCCACACTTACTGAATAGGAATCTGAACCTCCAAAATCTCTGGTCAGTATAATTTTATCACCATATTTAACATCCAGTTTTACATTATTTATATAGTTAGAATGTGCATTATAAGTCCAGCGATTTTTTTCCTTATCATACACACTATCTATTTGAGTGTCTGTATATCTGGGCATCGCAAAGGTCAAGTAAAGCTTAAGCTTTCCGTTTACCGGATCTTTTATAAATCCGTCAATATTAAAAAAATCCTTCTTTAAATTAGCTTCTTCTTCTTGCAGCGATTTATCCATTTGATAAAAAGCAGTTTGCGTCAATACATTATCAAGAGCTGGAAATTCAGGATATCTAATTACCGGAATTTTAAATTTCTTTGTTTTGGAGCTTATTTTTTCTTGTGCCTGAATTGATCCAATTACAAGCAAAGCCACTAAGAGTACTATTTTTTTCATAGGCAAAAAAAAAGCCATCAGAAAATAAATGCTGATGGCTTTTGGTTTTTATTTTTCTTATTTTTTATTAAAAATCTGAATAGATTTATCCGAAACATAAAAAATGTTTTGTGTCGCAGGATCTATTTCGTAAACCGGTTTGTTGTTTGTAAAAATAATTTTATCAACCTCAACACCGTCTACTTTACTCACTTTTACAAGAATTTTTTCTCCTGTTTCTGCTTTTGCAAAAATATAAGAGTAATCTCTGTTTTGTTTCATTGCATTAAAACGAGAATTAAATTTAGCCGCTACAATACCCATAGCCGCCGCTCCTGCTGCATAATTTTTTGCCTGATCCATATTCTTCTTATCTTCTGGCACTAAAACAGTAGTTCTCATATTTCCGCTAGAGTCGCGGTATGTCATTGTCACCTCAGAACCTTTAAATTCACTTACACCTGCTCCAACTCCTAAACCAATACTTCCAACAATGGCAGCACTTTTAAGAAGACGTCTTGTTCCTTCTCCCGGTTGTGAATATGTAAGGTGATATTTAATTGTACCATCCATATTGACACCCATTACTTCAAGTGGTCCAGAAAGCACAACTCCCCAAGGGAATAATTCGATACTGTTTAATTCTTTTTCTTTTTTGATGTTTACTTTAGCAAATGGCTCTGGTTTGTCGCTGATGCTTGGATCAAATTTGTATAATTTCTCGTCATTATATACTAAATAAGAATTTGTAGCTTCGTCATAGGTAGGCAAAACCGGACGATCTTTGTCAAATTGAATATTACGCTTCCAAAGTTTAACTCCTGTTTTATAATCTACCATGTTTCCGTAAGTTCCTGTAAGATACATTACTTTTTCACCCACTTTTCCTAAGTAGTAAATTGGATCTTCTTTATCGTCAGAAATTTCGATGAATTTTTTCCAAAGTTTTTCTCCGTCTTTGTTGATCAACATCATTTCGTTTTCAGCAACATATAAGAAATCCTGATCGATAGGAATTACTCTTTTCAATCCGTCTCCACGAGCATCTTTTTTCCAGATTTTTTCTCCTGTTTTTAAGTCAAAAAAGTTAAATCCACTAAAATGAGCTACCAATATTTTTGTTCCCCAATCTTCCAGATAAACAACTCTTTTTGTTTTGATAGATTCTTTCCAGATACTTTTTCCTGTTTCTGTATTCAAAACATTCAAATATTGTTTATTCGAAAAAGTTCCTGTATTATTTACTACAACAATATTTTTATCGTTTTGAGTTAAATAGAATTTTGAATAATCTTCTTCACCTTTCCAGTTTAACTTTCCTGTTGCTCTGTCAAAAGAATATAATTTTCCGTATAGTAAATAGTAAATTACTGATCCGTGAACTGTAGCAATATTTGTATTTACTGACTCTTTGAAAGAGAAGCTAAATAATGACTTTGCTTTGTCTACAGTAGTATTCCATTTTAATTCGCCAGTCGTCATGTCCAACAATGCAATTGCCATGTCGCCATCTTTTTTCAAAGTAAGCAAATACTCATTTGTCTCCGGAATAAAATCTGATTGTGTTACCCAAAAAGATTCTTTTGATGAATTGTAAACTACTTTACCAGTATCAGTATTAATGATCATGTACTTACTATTGATGTAAGCTTCAACATAAGGACTTCCGGCAACGTTTGTTAAAGAACTTTTATCCGCAAAAAGTTTTGTAAGATCTGTATCAGCTATGATATCTACTGCTGATTTACCTCCAAAATCCTCTTTAGTCAAAGTCCAAACCACTTTTTTAGTTTCAGGATCCAAACCTTTTATAGTTGATCCTTCTTTAAAAACAACAATTCCTGTAATTCCGTTCTGTACCAAATCCTGTACAGCACTGTCTGTGTTTACGATTTCGTCATATTTCCTTTGGGAAAATGCTGAAACGCAAACTAATAAAAGCAAAAAAATCGAGAATGTAATTTTTTTCATAGTAGTCTTTTTCTTAAAAAATTAATATTTTTGGATGTGGTTTGATTATTGAATTAACTTATTAAATGAGAAAAAAATTAACATTTAATAAAAATTCAGCGCACAAATATATAAAAATAGGAATCGGTTTTAAGAAAATATTTCTTTCAAAACTTCTAAAGATTTTGGCCTTTTAAAACCATCTAAATGAAAACTGTAATAATCGATTAGAATCTTCAATAAAAGCTGTCTTTCGACTACATTGAAAACTTTTTGATCGTTATCAAACTTCAAATCAATTAGTTTTTTAAACACGTTTGTTTCGTGCTCCGTAAGTGCACTTAATCCATGAAAAGGCGTAAAGATGCCTTCAATCATTTCAAAATAACGCAAATCAATTTCTGAAGTATCAGGATAAAAACCTAAGTACTTGGTAGCTTCTAAAAGCAGTATTATATGAAAGTTAGAAATTTCGTCATGATGATCAAGCCAGGTTAAAGCCGTTTCAAGAAACACAAAAAGGGATTCGTTTTTTTCTTCTTCCTGAATGGAGTAATGCAACATTTCGGACAGAAACATTACCATCGTACTTTTGACCAGATCGGTATGAATACTTTGAAAAGGAACTGCGGTTTTAATTTCTTTGAAGTTTTCTAAAGTGCCTTTATTTTTATGAACCGCTTCAATTTCAAGAATAGACAAAGGCTGGAAATAAGCAATTTTCTGACTTGCCTTCCGACTCGAAAAAGCGTCACGCACAAAATAAGATTTCAGTCCGTTTGAAAGTGTGAAACATTTTACAATCAAACTTTTCTCCTGAAATTTTAATGTCGAAATTACTATTGCTTTGGTTTTGACTAACAATTTTAGATTTTAGATTTTAGATTTTAGATTTTAGATTTTTTGAAGAACTAAAACCTGATTGCCAATTATTAATTTTTTGAAACTGAAAACTGCGACCGAGACTGAAAAACTAACGAATTATCATGACTTTTTTAACCTTAGTTTCACTTCCGTCCTGAGCAGAAATAAAAACCATATAAACTCCTGAAGCTACTTTATATCTTCCAAAAGCAGTTGTATCCCATTCTATAGTTCCACCGGTTGAAGTGGTTTCATAAACCAAATTACCTTCAATGTCTGTAATTTTGACATTGGCTTTATCAATTAATCCGGCTACTTTTACAGTTCCTGAATAGGTTGGACGAACAGGATTTGGATAAATATATACATTGTTCAAATCTTCATTTGCCTGCGTTGCGATTCCTTTAAAAGCAATCATTCCTTTGTTTGTTGCAATAAAAACCTCCCCGGTTACACTATTAATTTTAATATCATTTATAGAATTACTGGGTAAAGGAGAATTATTTATAGTAAAATGATATTTTGTTTCCTGCCCGTTTGGCGACACCATAAATACTCCGGAATCACTAGTGCCGATCCATTTATTATTAGATCCATCTACCACAATCGAAGTAATAAACTGCTCGTATAATAATTCCTGAGCCAGATTATCTTCCATTATAATAATTGGGTTTGCTTTTAATTGACCTTCCGTTTGAAAACTGCCAACATTCGACAAAACTCTCAAACCTTTTATAGTTCCTATCCAAAGCTGATTTTTAGTATCAACTGCCACAGATCTAACATCTGTTGCCGGCAAGTTTCCGGAATCAGCACCCATTGTAATTTTTTTGAACGTGTTTGTACTTTCATTAAAAGCAATCACACCATCTCTATTAGTAGAAATCCATTTTGTGCCATTTTTATCAATAGCAATATTTGAGTAACTGACGTCTTCGGCTTTAGCCAAAATTGTACTTGTAGCATAACTTTGCCATTGTCCATTGGTTTTCAAAACCTTTAAACCGTTATTAATTCGGCTATTGGTTACCCACAGATTTCCGGATTTATCAAAAGCATTTCCATTAATCCTGACATCTATATAATCTGGTCCGGCATATGTAATACTTTCCAGACCGCTGTTTTTTTCATTATACAAAAAATTAGGCACGTCATCTTCTATCTTTACCAGACCTGAAAAGAAAGAACTCGCATAAACCTGGCTTTCATTTTTAGGATTAATAAGAATACGCGTTATCGATTTTGCATCATAAACTTCTGAATAAGGAATATTCAGCCAACCCGAAGTATTGTATCTGCTAATACCATAAGTATCTAAAGGATAAGGATCATAAGAAGTGTTATAATCGCCATAAACCGTCCACAACGCATTTGGAGAAACGTCTAAGGAAAAAATATTATTTCGGGCTGGTCCTGTAGGTGTAATTTCTTGAAAAACTGAAGCTCCTGCAAGCGTAGAAGTGAATAATCCTTTTTCTTTTGTTCCGATGAAAATCATATCACCAACAGCAGTAGAACAGGTAAAATTCAAAGTATTATCCAAAACCTGTGCATTTGTAATCTGCCGATTCAAAACCATTTGATTATTATAGACGAAAACCGAATTTGGTATTGTAATAAATAAATTGTGATTTCTCGCCCTCATATCTGTAGACGGTTGCGGAAGCTGAAAAAAACCAACAAATGTATTGGAGTTAAACCTATGAATATATCCCGCTGAATTTATCGCAATAAGTTCTGTATCTAAAGCCTCAACACTTGACCAATCGCCGGAGTTTACAAGAAGCCATTGTTGATAATCGACTAAATTTGGATTTGTGCTGTCTGCTTTTTTGATTCCGTTTGAAGTGGCTGCATAAATGAATCCATTAAAAAAAGTAGTTTGTTTTACGCTAATTTCTGCGCCATTGTCACCAATAAAATAAGTATCTCCAAATTGCAAAGTCGTCAAATTGAATTGTACTATTCCGAAATCACAAGAAACATAAAGCAAACCATTATGTTCCATAAAATGATTGATTTTCTTAATGCTTGGCGATAATTGTTTATTGATGATATCAACGACTTTCAACATGCTTCCGTCGGTTTCGTTGATTACAATCATCAAACCGTTTTCGTAACCAACAATCGTTTTCTTGAATGTTTCACTATAATAAACCGCCGAAATAGTCTGACCGGAAAGTCCGTCAACCGTAGTGGTTGTTTTAACCAAATTTGTTGCGGAATTTTTAGAGAACAAAGCATTTTCTGAAGCAGCAAAAACGGTTGTCGAAGATTCTGAAATATCTTTTATTTCATTATACGAAAAATAGCCTTGCCAGGACAATTTACTTTGAGCGAAATTAAATTGAAACAACAATAAAAATAAAATATACAGAAAACTTCTCTTCATTATTTAGCGTATTCAGATAGACAAATATACTACAAACGAAAGTATTTGATTTTTGTTCTACTTTAAATAAAGTTCTTTTTTTGAACCATTAAGAGATTAAGAAAAATTAAGCTTTAAATATGGATAAAATTCTAATATAAACGATTTACTTAAAACAAAAATCAATTCCTTTCTATGTAGATATTCACGACCCAAGCGATAGCGAATAGGCGAAGCAATTCACGAATATTTTTATTCCCCTTTAAGGAAGAATAATTCGTAAATTCGTGGCAAAAAACAAAAAAGCCTTCATCTCACTTTTACGATTGATGAAGGCTTCTTAAATTTTAATTTATTTTTATACTACACCTTGTGCAAGCATAGCATCGGCAACTTTAACAAATCCGGCAATGTTAGCTCCTTTTACGTAGTTTACATAACCATCTTCTCCAGAACCATATTTTTTACATTGGTTGTGAATTCCAACCATGATATCTTTTAATCTTAAATCAACTTCTTCACTTGTCCAGTTTAGACGAATTGAGTTTTGTGTCATTTCTAATCCAGATGCAGCAACTCCTCCGGCATTTGCAGCTTTTCCTGGAGCAAATAATACTTTATTATCCAGGAATAATTTGATGGCATCAAGAGTAGATGGCATATTTGCAGCTTCGGTCACACATAAAACACCATTATCAATAAGTTTTTTGGCATCATCACCTGTTAACTCATTTTGAGTTGCACATGGAATCGCAATATCAACTTTTACTTCCCATGGGCTTTTACCTTTATGGAAAATAGCATTTGGATATTTATGCGTATAAACTTCGGCTCTGTTATCACCAGTTGCTCTCATTTCTACCATATGTTCGATTTTCTCTCCAGAGATACCTTCTTCATCAAGAATATAACCATCAGGACCAGAAATCGTAACTACTTTTCCTCCAAGTTCATTTATTTTTAAAGCAACACCCCAAGCCACATTTCCGAAACCTGAAATTGCTACTCTTTTACCTTTAATTTCATGTCCGATAGTACGCAACATTTGATCTGTAAAATAAACAACTCCATATCCTGTAGCCTCAGGACGTATTAATGATCCTCCGTAAGCAAGTCCTTTACCGGTTAAAACTCCTGTAAATTCGTTTCTGATTCTTTTATATTGACCAAATAAATATCCGATCTCTCTGGCACCAACACCAATATCTCCTGCAGGAACATCTAAGTCAGGACCAATATGACGACATAACTCTGTCATAAATGATTGACAAAAACGCATTATTTCTCCATCAGATTTTCCTTCCGGATCAAAATCTGAACCTCCTTTTCCACCACCCATTGGAAGTGTAGTAAGACTATTCTTAAAAACCTGTTCGAAAGCTAAAAATTTTAAAACTGATAAATTTACAGAATGATGAAACCTAATTCCACCTTTGTACGGCCCAATTGCAGAATTCATCTGAATTCTAAAACCTCTGTTTACAATTATTTCTCCTTTGTCGTCCACCCATGGAACTCTGAAAATTATAGAACGTTCCGGTTCAGCAATTCTAAGAAGTAAATTTTTACCGTCGTATTTTTTTCTTTCTGCAATAAATGGAATTACCGTTTCTGCAAACTCTCTTACGGCTTGAAGAAACTCAGGCTCGTTTGGATTCTTTGACTCTACAAGAGCCATAAACTCATTTATTTTTTGTTCCATTTTGAAATAAATTATTTTATTTTTTTGCTCAATTATGCATTCCGAAAATGTTTAGAGAAAACGTTTTCGTAATAACACACAAAGATACAGTAAATTGTTATTTTTTTGCATCCGGGCAGTCGATTTGTTTATTTTTCAAACAATGATTGAAATAACATTTACACTTTTAAGTTTACATCAATTTAACATAGTTAAAGTTAGTAAATTAAGTATTTTATTACTTATTTTCTAATAGCCAAATTTATTGTTTTGAATCGTACATGTTTTTTATATATTTGCCCTGATTAGAAAGCCCCAAAACTATGCTCAAACCAGTAATTATCACATTATTTGCCATCTTTGGCATCTCCACAATTGCGACTGCCCAGTCCAATATAGCTCAAGAAGTAGGAATTGTTTTCGGTCCTGTAGTTTTTCAATCTGATTATGGTCAAAGAAATAACTTTGATACAAATGTTGGAAATACCGGATTTGGTATTGGAATTGTCCACTTCATAAATTTTTCTGCCAATAATAATAGAGAACATTTTTTTACAGAACATTTTAAAGTTCGCTCTGAATTATCCTTCAACCAAACTAATTTTAAACATTTTGGAAAATGGGTAGATAAAACTCCCGTAACTCCAGCTGTTAAATTCCTTAAAGGTATGGACGGTAAAAGCACCGTTTTGAACCTTGGAGCACAAATGGAATTCTCACCAATCAAAATTCATGATTATGAAAATACTGTTGGTAGTTTTAGTCCGTATGTAAGTTTAGGTTTCCTTGCCAGTTATTATTCTACGCAAACAGGTTCGACTTTAGGTCTGTTAGGAGATTTAGATATTACTCCGGGAAAATACCTAACCCCGTCTGACGGTCGTGCACATGGATTTTCTACTGAAACCGGTGTAGTACTATCCATAACTGCAGGTGTTGGAGTTCATTACAAACTAACCGAAATGAGCGATTTGATGTTCGAAGCCCGTTATCAGGGATTTAGCTCTGATTGGGTTGATGGTTTAAATCCAAATAAAGATCTTTATAAAGAAAACAAATCAAACGATTCACAAATTTGGTTCAACGTAGGATACATTTACTACTTAGAATTTTAAAGAATCTTAAAATATAAAAATCCCAAATTCCAATCTTAATAATTTTGGAATTTGGGATTTTTTTTATCTTGGAATTTATTTTTTTATGCCAAAGCTTGCTCTAAGTCAGCGATTAAATCTTCGGCATCTTCAATACCAACACTCAATCGAACTAAATCGTCAGTAATACCAACTTCTGCCCTTTTATCAGCCGGAATAGAAGCATGTGTCATTAAAGCAGGATGATTTGCCAATGACTCAACTCCTCCAAGAGATTCTGCCAAAGTAAAAACTTTTAGTTTCTCTAAAAAGGCAATCGAATCTTCTTTCTTTCCTGATTTAAAAGTAAACGAAACCATTCCGCCAAAAGCTTTCATTTGCTTTTTAGCAATTTCATGAAACGGATGGCTTTTTAAACCCGGATAATAAACTGTATTGATTTTTGGGTGATTGCTTAAATATTCGACCACTTTTTCTCCGTTTTCACAATGTCTTTGTACTCTTAACGAAAGCGTTTTGATTCCTCTTAAAACCAGGAAACTATCCATTGGTCCAAGTGTTGCTCCAGTTGCAAATTGCTGAAAATGCAATTGTTCTCCTAAAGCCTCATCTTTTACAATCAAAGCTCCCGCAATAACATCAGAATGCCCGCCAAGATATTTGGTAGCAGAATGCATTACGATATCCGCTCCTAAATCTAGCGGTTTTTGCAAATATGGCGTTGCAAAAGTATTATCTACAGCAAATAAAATATTATTGGCTTTAGTAATTTTTGCCACTTCCTGAATATCCGCCAATTTCATTAATGGATTTGTAGGCGTTTCTACCCAAACCAATTTTGTATTTTCATTGATTAATGATTTCAATTTCTCGATATCCGTCATATCAACAAAATGAAATTTAATTCCTGAATCTTTATATATTCTGGAGAACATTCTATAGGTTCCTCCGTATAAATCATCCATTGCAATGATTTCGTCTCCGGCTTTAAACGATCTCAAAACACAATCCGTCGCTGCCAAACCAGATGAAAATGCCAATCCGCGAGTACCATTTTCAATACTTGCCAAAGCATTTTCTAAAGCTGTACGAGTTGGATTCGACGCTCTGCTATATTCATAATCTGCCAAAGGTTTTCCCGGACTGGTTTGAATAAATGTTGAAGTTTGATAAACCGGAGGCATAACAGCACCAGTACTTGGATCATGATGCTGACCACCATGTATTACTTTAGTATTGAATTTCATATAGTTACAAATTTTAAATCCTTAATTGTGCTACAAATTTACCGTTTAATTTATTTTAATCCTGACACAACTTCTTACCTTTGTATATAATTAATTCAAGTTGCTAGTTGATTGCTTTATTTAACTGGAGTCCAAATACAAACAATGTCAGTTTTATCAAAAAACCTTCTAATGTTACTGCATGTATAGTTCTTGGAAACATTTTTTTTATGTCGCTTATTGTTGTTTCTACTCTTTTTCTCATTTTTAACTTTTCATTTTTTTGCTCTATTGTATCTGTTCGTTTAGCATTTGACTTTCTTTGAATTTTTAATAAAACACATTTTTTCATTAGGGCAAAATCTTCTAAACCGTAATCAGTATAAGCACTATCTCCATAAATC
>NZ_RCZH01000008.1 GCF_006438875.1 Flavobacterium pectinovorum | reverse complement strand
GTATTTACAACAATCATAACAATAAACACATTGCGATGACCAAACTGGCACATTGGTACAAGAATGTAGAAGATTCAGGGTTTAAAAATTTTAATATCCTTTTAAATACTATAACGGTTAATTACCAATCAATCTTAAACT
This sequence comes from Flavobacterium pectinovorum, assembly GCF_006438875.1. GTDB lineage: Bacteria > Bacteroidota > Bacteroidia > Flavobacteriales > Flavobacteriaceae > Flavobacterium > Flavobacterium pectinovorum_A. The sequence goes on along the minus strand of NZ_RCZH01000008.1, from coordinate 336,142 downwards.
ATTTTGGCAATAGAAGTACTAATGCTTCTGCAGAATCATTCAATGCTAAAGTAAAAGCGTTTAGAAGTCAATTTAGAGGAGTGCGTAAAGTAGATTTCTTCTTGTTCAGATTATCTAATCTTTTTGCCTAATCCCCAACTTTTGCACCTGATCCTAAAGAACTGTACTTGATTTATTTCGTAAAAGCACAAAGTTCGTAAAGCTTTATTACAAAGCTTTGCGAACTTTGTGCTTTTTGAACACACTCTTGGATGAAAATCTTAGCGACCTTTGCGGTAAAAAAATGCGGTAAATTTTCTAATTCTACAGGTTTTTGTATTGATCCGATTTCTTCTTGTTCAGATTATCTAATCTTTTTGCCTAATCCCCAACTTTTGCACCTGATCCTTTATAATTAAACTTTGGACTTTCGAAGTTAGGCTTTCTTGGAATTTGGATTTTTTAAAATTGGAATTTAAATTTTCCAGAAGTATTAAAAACAAAAAACCCGAATATTTCTATTCGGGTTTTGTGGTACCTCCAGGGATCGAACCAGGGACACATGGATTTTCAGTCCATTGCTCTACCATCTGAGCTAAGGTACCTTTGTGTGCTTATTGCGGGTGCAAAGATAGAATCATTTTCCGTTTATCCAAAACATTTTTTTAAAAAAATCAATTCGTATCTTCGCAGAGGTAAAAAAATAAATATGGTTTTAGCAATTGATGTAGGGAATACGAGAATTAAAGCTTCTGTCTTTGAGGATAATACTGTCTTGGAAAATTTCGTTTTTGAAAAAAATGAGCTCGAAAAAAAAATTAAAAAAATTTTAGAAAAATTTCAAAATTGCTCCGATTTGATCGTTGCTTCGGTAGGAAATGTCGAAAAACAATCTTTTTTAGCTTTCGAAAAAGAGCTAAATATTCATTTTTTTACTCATGAAGATATTTTTCCCTTCACAAATAAATATTCGACTCCAAAAACTTTAGGAATTGACAGGATGATTTTGGCTTCGGGGGCGACTTTACAGTTTCCAAAACAAAATAGATTAGTGATTGACGCCGGAACATGCATTACCTACGATTTTATCGACGAAAATGATAATTATCTGGGCGGAGCAATTTCTCCGGGCTTACGTTTAAGGTATGAAGCACTCCATAATTTCACGGCCAGACTGCCTTTGTTGACTTTAGACGCGCCTGAATCCTATATAGGAGATTCAACTGCACAAGCCATTCATTCGGGAGTTGTCAATGGCTTCGTCTATGAGATTGATGGTTTTATCGATGAATATCAGGGAAACTTTGCAAATTTTATAATAATTTTAACGGGTGGCGATGCAGAATTTTTGGCTAAACGATTAAAAAATACCATATTTGCCAATTCAAATTTCTTACTGGAGAGTTTGAACCAAACATTTCAATATAAAATCGACAATGATTAAAAAAATTATAGTAAGCGCTTGTTTGCTTATCTCGTTCGTTTCATTCGCTCAGGAAGGTACCGCTTCTCCTTATTCTTTCTACGGAATTGGGGACGTAAGGTTTAAAGGAACTCTTGAAAACAGATCCATGGGTGGAGTTGCTGTGGAGCAGGATAGTATCCATTTAAACATTGAAAATCCTGCAAGTTATGCAAGTTTGATTCAGACAACTTTTACTGTTGGTGGAACATTTGGAACTTCAAAATTAAAGACAAGTGAAGAATCTGCAAAAGCGCAGAGAACTACTTTTGATTATTTGGCGATAGGAATTCCAATGGGAAAATTCGGTGCGGCATTTGGTTTGATCCCGGTATCTTCAGTTGGATATAAAATTAGAAACGACAGAACGGATACTGAAGGAGCAACAAGTTCGCAACTTAGCGGAACCGGTGGAATAAATAAAGTATTTTTTGGTGTAGGATATAAAATTAAACCAAATTGGACTATTGGTGCAGATGCTCAATATAATTTCGGAAAAATCACAACAACAAGTGTCGAACTTCTTACAGGGGTTCAAAACTCAACTGCAGAAACAAATGCTTCAGAGTTGTCAGGTCTTGGATTTAGTGTTGGTACAATGTATCAAACTAAGATTACTCAAAAATTACAATTGTTTACTAGTTTGAGCTATGCTTTTGCAACTAGTCTAAGTTCAAATACAACAAGAGTTATTTCGGTTGATGGTGATTCTACTCCAATTACATTCGATCCGCATGGTGATGATTTGAAATTGCCAAACAAAGTAACCTTTGGCGCAGGTATAGGACATGCCAGAAAATGGTTAGTTGGTACTACGGTTGCTTTTCAAGGAGATGGACAATTTGCAAATTATTATAATTCAGAGCAAAATGTACGTTATGAAAAATATCAAAAATATGCTGTAGGTGGATATTATATTCCTAATTATACTTCTTTCTCAAACTATATGAGCAGAATTACTTATAGAGCGGGATTGAAATATGAAAAAATAGGTTTAATAATCAATAATGAATCAATAAAAGACGTTGGTATGACTTTAGGAGCTGGAGTTCCGATTCCGGGATCTTTTTCAAATTTAAACTTTGGTGTTGAATTTGGAAAAAGAGGTACTGTTTCTTCGAACCTAGTTCAGGAAAATTATGTGAACTTTAGTGTGAGTTTCTCTTTCAATGATAGATGGTTCATTAAAACTAAATACAATTAAACATAAAATCTTATGTTTTTTTAAGCACATACAATTTACTACATTTGGCAAATGAATTTACCAAAGAGATATATTATAAATGTTGTCACAGTTCTCGCTGTGACACTGTTTTTTGGATGCGAAAGTAACTTTAAGGATGTTCAGAAAATCAACTTCTCTGAATTCGTTCCGGGCAGTGATGCTGATACCGTTAATATTAAATACACAGATTCAGGACGTATAACCGGAGTTTTGATAAGCAGGAAGATGCTGGATTATTCTAATCTGGACTTTCCTTTTACCGAATTTCCTTTAGATTTTAACGTTACTTTATACGACAAAAAACAAAAACGTACCTTTATACGATCAAATTATGCGATTTCTTATAAAAATACAGGCATAATAGATTTACAGGGAAAAGTAAAAATCACTTCTGAGACTGGTCAAATGCTGGAAACAGAACAATTGTATTTTGATCAGAAAAACGAATGGTTTTATACCGAAAGAAAATTCAAGCTAACAGATGCTAAAGGAGTTTCATACGGACAAGGAATAGATTTTAGCAAAGATTTTAAAGTGATTAATTCACAGCGTGTAAGCGGTGAAATTGAATCAGAAGAAAAAATATAATTATGGGAATTTTAAAATACACACAATATCTTTATCTGTTAATTGCAGCTGCTTTTATTTTTGATGGAGTTACAAAGCTAAATTCACCTGGTGAAAATCCGTGGTTAAGCTTTATAATTGCAGGCGTGAGTGTTTTTATGTTTTTCTTCAGAAGAAAATATGCCAAGAAATTTGATGACCATTATAAAAAACAATAAAAATGGAAATTAGTATTATAATACTATGTTTAATACTATCAGCCTTTTTTTCAGGAATGGAAATAGCTTTTATTTCCTCGAATAAAATTTATCTTGAAATTGAAAAAAAACAAGATAATTTTCTTTCTCAGATTTTAACAAAACTTACCGAAAACCCTTCGAAATTTATTGCCGCAATGTTAATTGGTAACAATGTAGCTTTGGTTGTTTATGGTTTTTTTATGGGAGATTTGATTCTGAAATGCATCATAAGTTTAGGATTTCATTTTTCTGATTTTAGCAGCTTACTGATTCAAACCGTAACTTCAACTTTTATAGTTTTAATGACGGCTGAATTTCTTCCGAAAGTTTTTTTTCAGATTTATGCCAATACATTGATTAAGGCCTTTGCGCTTCCGGCGTATTTGTTCTATCGTTTGTTTTATTACATTTCGACTTTCTTTATTTGGATTTCTGATTTTGTTTTGAGAAAATTTTTCAAAACAGAAGGAGATCAGGCGCAGCTTTATTTTAGTAAAATAGAATTGGGAAATTATATTACAGAACAAATGAATTCTGTCGAAGACGATGATGAGGTGGATTCTGAGATCCAGATTTTTCAAAATGCTTTAGAGTTTTCCGGAGTTAAAGCGCGCGACATTATGACGCCGCGAACAGAAATTGTAGATATTGATTTGTTTGATAGTATAACAGATCTCAAAGAATTATTTATTGAAACGGGATATTCGAAAATTGTAGTAAGTCAGAACTCGCTGGATGATATTGTGGGTTATGTGCACTCTTTTGACTTGTTTAAGAAGCCAAAAACGATTAAATCAGTTCTCATGACTGTTGAGTTTGTTCCGGAAACAATCCTGATAAAAGACGCCTTGAATTTGCTGATTAAAAAGCGAAAAAATGTCGCCGTAGTTCTGGATGAATATGGAGGGACTTCAGGAATTATTACAATAGAAGATATTGTAGAAGAACTTTTTGGGGAAATTGAAGATGAACATGATTCAGAAGAAGAAGAGTTGATTGAGGAAGAATTGGGCGACGGAAGATATTTGTTTTCAACACGCCTGGATGTGGAGTATTTAAATGAAACTTACAAGTTAACGATTCCAGAGGAAGATTCTTACGGCACTTTAGGGGGTTTTATTGTTAATTTTACGAAGGAAATCCCTCAAAAGGGCGATGAAATCGTGATTGACAACTATTATTTTGTGATCGAAGAGGCCACAAATAAGAAAATTGAATTAGTCAAAATGACAATAAAAGAGTGATTTTTTAAATTAATAAAAAAAATTGTTGAAAATAAAACGCTAGTTGTATTGTTATTAACTAGATAATTGTATTTTCGCAAACTGAATATAAAATTAACGATAATAAAAATGGCAGTTTTAGCAAAAATTAGACAGCGTTCCGCTTTATTGATAGGAGTTATTGCACTTGCATTATTTGCATTTATAATACAAGATCTTTTCACTAGAGGAAGTTTCGGTCAAAGTTCAAAAGATGTGGGAAGCATCGATGGAAAAGATATTTCATTTGAAGACTTTAGAGTTAAAGTTAGTAATGTTGAAAAAAGTGGTCAAGGAATTACTTCCACTGAAGCTGCAAACAGAGTTTGGGATCAAGAAGTTTCAATCGCATTATTATCTGCTCAGTTTGATAAATTGGGATTAAGAGTTGGTGAAAAACACTTACTTGAAGTTTTAAAAGCAGATCCAAATATTGGTAAAAACCCAATGTTCTTAAATGCTGCAGGAATGTTTGATGTTGCAAAATTTAAAGAGTACTTCAAAACAAATCCTGAAGCTGCTCAATATCTTTCTCAAAAAGAAGATGATGCTGAATTAAACGCAAAATATCAAATTTACAATACACTTGTTAAAGCTGGACTTTATACAACTGTGAGTGAAGGAAAGTTGAAATATGAAATGGAAGCTAACAAAGTAAACTTTGCTTATGCTGCTGCATTATATTCTTCTATTAAAGATAGCGATGTGAAAATCTCTGATTCAGATATTGTTGATTATATGAAGAAAAACGAGAAAAAATTCAAAGCAGATGAAACTCGTGAAATTCAATACGTTTTAGTAGAAGATAAAGCTTCAAAAGAAGACGAAGCTGAAATTAAAGCTAAAATCACAGCATTATTAAACGGAAGAGTAGAGTATAACGCAAAAACGGGTAAAAATGATACTTTAGCCGGTTTTAGAAATGCTACAAACATTGCCGAATTTGTAAACTCAAATTCTGATGTTCCTTACGATTCAACTTATGTTGCTAAAAATGCTTTGCCGGCTGTTGATGCTGATAAATTATTTAGCTTACCTGCAGGATCTGTTTATGGACCTTATGTTTACGGAAAATATTATGCTATCTCTAAATCTTTAGGATTTAAAGCTGGTGTTAATGCAAAAGCAAGTCATATCTTAATTGCTTATGAAGGATCTCAAACTCCAAATGCTAAAGAAAAAAGAACTAAAGAAGAAGCTAAAGCTAAAGCTGAAGAAATTTTAGCACAAGTTCAGGCTAATCCGGATAGTTTCATGATGTTGGCATTTACAAGTTCTGATGACTCATCTGCACAGCAAGGTGGAGATTTAGGATATTTTGGTCCAAACCAAATGGTTAAGCCATTCAATGATTTTGTATTCAATAACGGAATTGGAAAAATTGGTTTAGTTGAAACTCCTTTCGGATTTCACATTATCAAAATTACAGACAAACAAGACGGAATTCGTTTAGCGACAATTGCTCAGAAAATTGAGCCATCTGAAGCTACTTCTGATAAAGTATTTACATTGGCAACTAAATTTGAAATGGATGCTGCCGATAAAGATTTTAATGCTACTGCAAAAGAATTAGGTTTGAAAGTTGCTGCTCCGGTAACTGCAAAAGCTATGGATGAACAATTTGGTCCTTTAGGAAACCAACGTAACATCATCAGATGGGCATATGACAAAGAAACAAATAAAGGCGATGTAAAACGTTTTGAAATTGCTAATGTTGGACACGTAATTGCTCAATACAAAAGCGAAAACAAATCTGGTTTAGTATCTGTTACTTTGGCCAGACCTTATGTTGAGCCAATCTTGAAAAACAAGAAAAAAGCTGAAATGTTAAAAGCTAAATTGACTGGATCTAGCCTTGAAGCTATTGCTAAAAGTGCTGGTGTAACTGTTCAACAAGCTGCTAATGTTACTATGGATAACCCGGTATTACCTGGTGGAGTAGGTCAAGAGCCAAAAGTTGTAGGTAATGCATTTGCGTTGACTGCAAACAAAATCTCTGCTCCAATTGAAGGAAACACTGGAGTTTATGTGGTGAAAAACATTAGTACTATTAAAGCTCCTGCAGCTGCAAATCATGCTGAGTATGTTGCTAAAGTAAAAGCTCAAAGCGCATCTGACGCAAGCAGAATTTTACCAGCGTTGAAAAACAATGCTAAAATTGAAGATAACAGATTGCAATTTAACTACTAGTTTTTAGTAAGTAAATTTAAAATATATAAAAACCCGAAACGTTCATTTGAATGTTTCGGGTTTTTTGTTGAAAAATATAGTAGTTTTTGTAGTAAATTTTAGCCGCTTTTCTTAAAGTATATAGGAATAATAGAAATAAAATTTTAAAAATTTGTGATATTCAAATTATTACAGTTAATTTGCTGCGATTTGACGAACTAACTTCAGAGCTAAGACGTTAAGTTGAATAATTAATTAACGATGATAATAATCAAGTACGGTGGATAAACAAACATTTTATTTTTTTTATGTTTAATTTGTTGAGAAGAAAGCCTAGGGTATATTCCAAAATTGAAAATCATATTTTTGGAATAATTACAGAACTTTTAAAACTTGGAAGTACTGACATCAATAGTGATGAGCTGGGAGGTAAGTATTATCTGAGTAACGAAGAACAGCATTTTAAGGTTACAATTATGAGCAATGATTATGTCATTAGGCTCACAAATACTCGTGATTCTGTTGCTGAAAAATATGAAAAAGCTTTTGTTGAAGATGTTCTGAGAGCTGTAAAAGAGGAGAAACACCGTAGAATGGAAGTCGTTTATGATTCTATTAATAATAGTATTGAGAAAATGGCAGAGCGTTTACACAATACGTTGATTGAGTCTAATGAGCAGGAAACGCAAAAAGTTCGAAAACTAGAAACAAGACATATGAAAACAAAAAAAGTGAATTAGTAATTCACTTTTTTTGTTTTTAAGGTTGTCTGGAATGCAAAAACCTGTGGAGCTATAAAATTTGTTCCATCGGAACATCTCATCGGTAGAAAAAAAATGCATCGAGAGAAACATCGTCCCATTGGGACGTTTGAGAAATGGTGTACGTAATCTGTGTCTGTTTTTGACAATTATTATTTATAAAATCAAACGTTCCTACGGAACGTAAAAAAATACCGTATCTATTGGACTACTACTACCAATGAAATGTTCCGATGGAACAAAAACAAATTGTTCCATTGGATTTTTCTCTAAGTTAATGACATTGCCCGAAATTTCGGAATCGGGATTGCGAACTTTGTGTTTTTTAAACATACTATTAGATAAAATCTTAGTATGCTTTGCATTAAAATTATTTGCAATACAAAATGTTTTATGTTGCTCCACAGGTTTTTATGTTGACCCCATGTCTGGATACTCTGATGACTTTATTCTTGTAAAATCATTTCTTCATACGTTAGAATTGTCTCGTATCCTTTTGAGATAAAATATTCCCTTGGATTTTCTTTTGAAACTACCATTACAAAATCGCCGCCCCATGCGCCGAGACTTTTAACGACTCCATTAAAATCCGGAAAAGCAATTTCTTTGATGGTTTTCAGTTCTAATATATTGCTTAGATGTATTTCGTGTTTTTCTAAAGCGAAGGCAAACTCTTTTAGTGTTTTTGCATTTAGAACAGCTTCAGTGATTTTATTGTTGTCAAGAATGTTATGAGCCAGGTTTTGGTTTTTATTATTGTAATAAGCGTTTATAGCGGTTTTACTGTTTTGTTTTTTATTAAGGTAAACGAAGTAAATATTTTTAGTAAAATCCGGACTAAAATTAATTGTTTCTACAGTTGGTAAATTTTGTTGATCGAGACGATATATAATTGGAGTATTATTTTGCGCGCAGGCAATATCGTAACCACTGCCTCCAAAACTGTTTTTAAGAAGCGTAAAAGCATCAATTTTAGTCCATTGAGCAATATTGTTCAATAAGGTTGATGATGTGCCTAATCCCCAGTTTTTAGGAAAAGTAAGCTGTGTGCTTATTTTATATCCTTCGGCATTATTTATGAAATCCGGATTTAAGAGATACGCTTCGTGCAAAATGTTTACTAAAACACTTTTTACCGTTTCGATTTGGGTTGGAATATTGGCTGTAATTTCAGAAAATAAAATAATATCCTCAAACCAAAGATGTTGGTCAAAATCGTAACTTTTCCATTGGATTTCTTTGTTTGAACCATTTTCTACAATTAGATCTTGTCCAAATTTGGTTGGTAACGCAAAAGCTTTGGCGCCATCTAAAACTAGATATTCACCTGTAATCAAGAGTTTTCCGTTACTGTAAAAGGTTGTTTTCATTCTGTAATTTTAAAATAAATTCCAATATCTTAAATTCCAAATTCCAATTATTGTTGGGATTTGGAATTTTATTCGTAGGTTGTAATAATTGGAATTTTTATTTATTTTCTTATGTTTTCTATAAACTCTACAACGGCACTATGAGATACAGCATTTTTCTTAAAATGATTTTTAATTAAATGGCGTTCTTCGTCTGTTGCTTCAAATTGGTTGATTATGTTGTTTAAGTGCATTTTCATGTGTCCTTCCTGAATTCCGGTTGTAGTTAGGGAGCGTAACGCAGCAAAATTTTGAGCCAAACCGGCAACAGCTACAATTTCCATTAATTCTTTTGCAGATGGTTTTTCGAGTATTTCTAAGCTTAATTTTACTAATGGATGTAAAGAAGTTAATCCGCCAACGGTTCCTATTGCTAATGGAATTTCCAGCCAGAAAGTAAAAATTCCGTTTTCGATTTTAGCGTGTGATAAACTTGCATATTGACCATTTTTTGAAGCATAAGCATGAACTCCGGCCTCTACAGCTCTAAAATCATTTCCAGTTGCCAGAATTACAGCATCGACACCATTCATAATACCTTTGTTGTGCGTAACGGCTCTAAAAGGCTCAACTTCGGCAATTTGAACTGCCTGTACAAAACGGTCGGCAAATTCTTGGGGATTCGGAATGTGTTTTTCGGTTAAATCTTCAATTGGGCACGAAACTTCGGCTCTAACAAGGCAATTAGGAACATAATTAGACAAAATACTCATGATTACTTCAAGTGTTTCATTGCTTGAAAATAAATCAGAATTTTGAAATTCATCTTTTAAAGTCGTAGCGAATTGCTCTAAACAAGAGTTTATGAAATTTGCTCCCATACTATCTTTGGTTTCAAAAGTAGCGTGAAGCTGAAAGTAGTTTTCGAGTAAACTTCTTTTGTCTTTTAGTTTAATATCTAAAATTCCGCCGCCACGTTGTTGCATGTTTTTAGTAATGCTTTGAGTTTCAGTAAAGAATTTTGGTTTTATTTGATCAAAAAACGATTGCAGTTTTTCGGCGTCTCCACTGAAGGTAAAATGCACTTGTCCAATCTTTTCAGTATCAATTACGGTGGCTTTAAAACCTCCGCGTGTTGCCCAATATTTGGCTGCTTTTGAGGCAGCTGCGACTACAGAACTTTCTTCGATAGCCATTGGGATTGTTTTATATTTTTCGTTAATTAAAAAATTTGGAGCGACTCCTAACGGAATGTATAGGTTGGTTATTGTGTTTTCGATGAATTCGTCATGCAATTGTTGCAGCTTTTCGTCTGAATTCCAGTAATTTCTTATAATATTTAGGGCTTCTTGAGGCTCTGAAAAGTAGGTATTGGCGATCCAGTTAATTTTTTCTTTTTTGGATAATTTAGAAAATCCGGCAACTGCGTTGTTCATTCTCAGTGTATTAAATAATAATGTTGCGACAAAGATACCAATTTAAGAGTTTTGTTTGAAATCTATTTAAATTTAGAAACTACGCAATCGTTATTTTTTTTAACATTTAACACTTAAAATGTGTATTATGTTTATTTTTTTTACTAAAATTGGGCTCTTTTTTATATTTAAAATAATTCGGATGAATACAAGTAAAATTACTGTTATACTTTTGTTATTAGTTGCTACTGTTTTTGGGCAACAAAAAATTACAGTTGAGAATATTTATGGCGGTGTTTTTCGTGCCAAAGGAATGGATGAATTGCAATCCTTAAAAAATACAGACCAATATACTGTATTGAATGTGGATAACGCCAGTAGAAGTATGCAAATAGATTTATACGATTTTGCAACTTTAAAAAAAGTATCTAATTTGATTGACACCAAAAATCACGCAGCATTAGCAAACGGAATTAATAGTTATACTTTTGATGCTTCTGAAAAAAAGATCTTAATTGCTTGTAACTCCAATAAAATCTTCCGTCACTCCTTTACTGCAGATTATTATTTATATGATATCGCTTCTAAATCACTAACAAAACTTTTCGATTTTCAGGTTCAGGAGCCAACTTTCTCACCTGATGGAACTAAAATTGCTTATGCGAGAGAAAATAACCTTTATGTATATGATGTAGCTTCAAAAAAATCGACTGCCGTTACGACTGATGGAAAGAAAAATGCAATCATCAATGGTATTACAGACTGGGTTTATGAAGAAGAATTTGCTTTTGTCCGGGCTTTTGACTGGAGTAAAGACAGTAAAAAACTAGCTTATATCCGTTTTGACGAAAGCGCTGTTCCAGAGTTTTCAATGTCAATGTTTCACAAAGATTTATATCCAACAATCGAAACTTTTAAATACCCTAAAGCGGGAGAAAAAAACTCAGTAGTTTCATTACATATATATGATGCAGCTGCAAATGCGACCAAAAAAGTTGATTTAGGAAATTACAACGACTTTTACATTGCAAGATTAAAGTGGACAAATGATAATAATACATTGTCGGCTCAGGTTTTAAACCGTCACCAGGATAATCTTGATTTACTTTTTGTTGATGGAACTACAGCTGCTGCAAAAGTGGTTTTGAATGAAAAAGACAAAGCATATGTTGATGTTACGGATAATCTAACTTTCTTAAAAGACAATAGTTTTATCTGGACTAGCGAAAAAGATGGTTTCAATCATATTTATGTTTACGATAAAACCGGAAAACTTAAAAATCAGGTTACAAAAGGAAACTGGGAAGTAGTAGCTTACTACGGTTTTGACGAAAAAACAAAAACTATTTTCTACCAATCTACAGAAAATGGTTCTATCAACAGAGATATTTACAGTATTGCTTTAGACGGAAAAAACAAAGTGCGTTTGTCTAAAAACACAGGAACAAATGCGGCGACTTTTAGTCCAAATTTCCAATTCTTTATTAATACGTTCTCAAGTGCATCTCAGCCTACGACTTATACTTTAAATGAGGCAAAAACAGGAAAAGAAATTCAGGTTATCGAGAATAATCAGGCACTTGCCAATAAATTGAAAGACTATAATTTACCAACAAAAGAATTTTTTGTTTTAAAAACGGCTAAAGGAAATGAGCTTAATGCATGGATTTTAAAACCAAAAGATTTTGATCCTTCAAAAAAATACCCTGTTTTCATGTACCAATATTCTGGTCCGGGATCTCAACAAGTAAATAACGATTGGAATAATAGTGATGATTATTGGTTTGTTTCCCTTACACAACAAGGGTATATTGTGGCTTGTGTTGATGGCAGAGGAACGGGTTTTAAAGGTGCTGATTTCAAGAAAGTAACTCAAAAAGAATTAGGGAAATACGAAGTTGAAGATCAGATTGATGCTGCAAAAGTAATTGGAGCTTATCCTTATGTTGATGCTTCAAGAATTGGAATTTTCGGATGGAGTTATGGTGGTTTTATGGCTTCAAATTGTATTTTTCAAGGAAACGATGTTTTCAAAATGGCAATCGCTGTTGCTCCGGTCACAAACTGGAGATTTTATGATAGCGTTTACACAGAAAGATATATGACGACTCCGCAAGAAAATGCAAGCGGATACGATCAAAACTCTCCAATAAATCATGTTGATAAATTGAAAGGGAAGTTTTTATTGATACACGGTTCAGGTGATGACAACGTTCATGTGCAAAATTCTATGCAAATGATGGAAGCTTTGATTCAGGCAAATAAACAATTTGATTCTCAGATATATCCGGATAAAAATCATGGTATTTTAGGAGGGAAAACGAGAATTCAGCTTTATAATAAAATGACTAACTTTATCAAAGAAAATTTATAATTTAAAACTTTTAACCTTAAATAAATAATGAATAATATGGGAGAAACTCAAGTAAAAACTGCGCATCCAAAAGGACTTTGGGTATTGTTTGGAACGGAGATGTGGGAGCGATTCAATTTCTATGGAATGCGAGCTTTATTGACATTATTTCTTGTAAACTCATTATTGATGAAAGAAGAAGAAGCTTCTCTTATTTATGGAGGTTTTCTTGGGCTTTGTTATTTAACGCCAATGTTAGGTGGTTTTGTGGCCGATCGTTTTTTAGGTAACAGAAACTGTATTTTATTAGGTGGTTTATTAATGGCAATAGGACAAATGTTGTTGTTTACCAGCGGTACTGTTTTTGACGCTAATTTAGGTTTGGCTAAAATTATTATGTATTGTGGTTTAGGAGTTATTGTTTTTGGTAACGGATTCTTCAAGCCAAATATCTCGAGTATGGTTGGGAGTTTGTATCCAAAACAAGAAAAAACAAAATTAGACACTGCTTTTACGATCTTTTATATGGGAATTAATATTGGCGCTTTTTTGGGTCAGTCAATTTGTCCATTATTAGGAGATGTTGTTGATAAAGGTGGCGTTAGAGATATTCATGCTTTTAAATGGGGATTTTTGGCTGCTTCCATAGCAATGCTTTTGGGAACAATTCTTTTTTATGTTTTAAAGAATAAATATGTAGTTTCTCCGGAAGGAAGACCATTAGGAGGTTTGCCTTCTAAAAATGAGGCCTCAGATTTTGAAGAAGGAGAAGCTCAACAAGCTAATTTTTCTACAAAAGCTCTAATAGGTGCCGGGATTGCATTCGTGGCATTAGGATTCTTTTTTCATTACGTTGTTGGACAGAATTTAATTTATACTTTAATTTATTCAAGTGGATTAGCTTTAGCCGGATTGATTATTTCTGACTCATCTTTGACTAAAGTAGAAAGAGATAGAATTATTGTAATCTATATTGTTTCGTTTTTTATTATTTTCTTTTGGGCAGCTTTCGAGCAGGCTGGATCTTCGTTAACTTTTATCGCGAATAATCAAACCGACAGAAACTTCTTTGGATGGCAGATGCCACCATCGATGGTTCAAATTTTTAATGGATTATTTGTTGTGGTTCTTGCAGTTCCTTTCAGTATATTATGGGATTATCTAAGAGCAAGAAGCAAAGAACCTATATCTCCAGTAAAATTAGCTATAGGTTTGGTTGTGATTACTGTAAGTTTCTTCATGATTGCTACTCAGGTTTCTTATATCGGAACTTCTGGATTGTTACTAGTTAAATGGCTTATCTTATTGTATTTCTTAAATACTTGTGCTGAGTTGTGTTTGTCGCCAATTGGATTATCATTGGTGGGTAAATTATCTCCAAAACGTTTTGCTTCTTTATTGTTTGGTGTTTTCTTTTTGTCGAATGCTTCGGGTTATGCCTTAGGTGGAACTTTGGGGTCGATTTTACCTCCAACAGGTGATAAATATAAAGCGGCAGAAAAAGTAAATATTGATTTAGCGTCAATTTTAGAAAATAAAACTGTTGCAAATGGAGTGGAATTATTTGCTTTGGCAAAATTACAGATTGCTAAAATTGATAAAGATAAATCTAAAGAGTTTGGTTTAGATGTAGAAAAGAAAATTGAAACTATTGCTGAAATTAAAAGCCAAAAAGAATTAGCGGCTAAGACTAACGTGAAATTTGAGAATACTTTTACAGCAAAAGACACGACATTTACAGCAAAAGAATTTGATATTATCAAAGAAAAAAATATTGTAACTGTTTCTTATCCGGAATTTGCAGGATTTATAATTCATAACTTATATGAGTTCTTTATGGTTTTTGTTATTCTTACAGGTATCGCTGCATTACTGTTATTTGCTTTGACTCCATTCTTGAAAAAAATGATGCACGGAGTAAGATAACATGGAAAACAAAATCACATTAGAAGAAATTCAGAATTTTAAAGGCACTTATCCAAAACAACTGTGGTATTTGTTCTTTGTTGAAATGTGGGAACGGTTTTGTTTCTACGGAATGCGCGGGGTTCTTACCTTTTTTATGGTAGACCAGCTTTTATTAAAAGATGAACATGCCAATTTACAATATGGTGCCATTCAGGCTTTTGTATATGCCTTTACTTTTATTGGCGGTATTTTTGCTGATAAAGTATTAGGGTTTAAGAAATCATTATTTTTTGGAGGGATCGTAATGATTCTTGGCAATCTTTTGATTGCTTTTTCTCCTCAGACAATGTTTTATTATGGTATTGCTTTTTCGATTATTGGAACAGGTTTTTTTAAGCCAAATGTTTCTTCAATGGTTGGAGAATTATATCATGAAGATGACGGAAGAAGAGATGCCGGTTACGGAATGTTTTATGCCGGAATAAATGTGGGAGGTCTTTTAGGAGGTGCTTTGTGTATTTATCTTGGAAAATATTATTCTTGGCAGTTGTGCTTTTTATCAGCAGCTGTAGTAATGTTTTTAGGTTTAGTTACTTTTCTATTTACTAAAAAATATTTGGGACCAATTGGAGATTCTCCGTTGTTGCATTTAGATACCAGTAAAAGGAGAATACGTGAAATAGCAGTTTATGCATTGTCAATCCTTAGTTTGCCATTTATTTTTATAATGGTAAAAAATACAGATTATACAGACTATTTCATGTACACAATTGGTATAGTTGCAGTTTTGTATTTTACTTACGAATTAATAAAATTAGGCGATATAAAAATGCAGAAAAAGCTTTTTGCAGCCTTTTTGTTTGTCTTCTTTTATTTGTTGTTTAATGCAATTTATGAGCAAAGTGGTGGATCATTATCGCTTTTTGCAAAAGATAATCTAAGTAATAAATTACTGGGTTTTACTATTGATCCCAATGTGGTAAACAATAGTTCAAATACATTCTTTGTAGTGGCTTTAAGTCCGCTTATTGGTTTGTTGTGGATTTGGCTTGGAAAAAGAAGAATTGAACCAAACACCTTAATTAAATTCGGAATTGGATTCTTGTTCTTAGGGGCTTCGTTCTATATCTTTTATCTAACTAAGTTTTTTGCAAATTCAAAAGGTATTGCATCATTAAACGTATTTACGTTTGCGTATCTGGTAACAACAATCGGAGAGCTTTGCTTAGGACCAATCGGAATGTCGATCATTACAAAATTGTCTCCAAAAAGACTGTTTGGGATGATGATGGGATTGTGGTTTCTGGCGAGTGCTTTCGGACAATTGTTTGCAGGTAAATTAGGTGCCGAAATATCAAGATCAAATACAGGAGATACATTAATGTCTAAGTTGCAATCTTATACAGAAGGATATTACCAATTGGCAATTTATTCGCTTGTTGCCGGGGTTGTTTTAATTGCAATTTCGCCAATTATTAGAAAATTAATGCAAGAAGTAAAATAGACGACATTTAGCAATTCTTTTTTTGCTTAAATTTGTAGAAAATAATAAGGATATGAAAAAAATAATACTCGTAGCATTGTTTTTTGTTGGTGCATTTGCAACACAGGCTCAGGAATTAAAATGGTATACAGATGTAAAAGAAGCAATAACTGTAAGTAATAAAGCGCAGAAGCCAATGCTTTTGTTTTTTACCGGAAGTGATTGGTGTGGATGGTGTATTCGTTTACAAAACGAGGTTTTAAAAACTCCTGAGTTCAAAAAATGGGCTGAAGATAATGTTGTTTTAGTTGAGTTGGATTATCCTAGAGCTGTGCCTCAGACTCCGGAACTTAAAAATCAGAATAATGAATTGCAACAAGCTTTTGGTATTCAGGGATTTCCAACAGTCTATTTTACAAGTGCCGAATCAAAGGATGGAAAAGTAAATTTTAAAGGTTTAGGAAAAACGGGTTATGTTGCCGGTGGTCCATCAGCATGGTTAACGGTTGCGGAAGAAATTGTTCATCCAAAAAAATCTTAATTAAAGTAAATTCTATTTTAATAGTATAGAGCTCCTTGCATATTTTGCAAGGAGTTTTTTTTGTTTAGTAAGAAAAATTATTCACTATCCCGGTTGGTTTTGTAGTTTTATTATTTTATTATAATTAAAAAAATATATAATGTATTTTTTGTATCAATAAAAATTGGAAAATTAAAATAATATGTTAATTTAGTCGTGCTATACTAACCAAAACCAATTAATACTATGACCAAAAAATTACTTATCCTACTGTTTTTTTTAGGTTCATTTTTTCTGCATTCGCAAAATTTAGTTTGGAGAACAAACATGACAGATGCTATTGCAATTAGTAATGAACAGAGAAAGCCAATGTTAATTTTATTCACTGCCTCAGGTGTACCGGAAAATCTTCAAAACGAAATCTTTAAAACTCCTGATTTTGCCGTTTGGTCACGTGACAATGTGATCTTGGTGAAACTAGACTTGTCTGACTCGACTACGGCTGATGGAGATAGAGAACAAAATCTGAAACTGAAAAGTGCTTTTGGTGTCGAAGATTTACCAGAGGTTTGTTTCGCGAGCGCCTCTATTCGAAAAAACAAAACAACTTTTAGCGCATTAGGAAAAATTGCATACAAGCCTGGTGGCGCTAAATCTTGGATCGCAGAATCAAATGCAATTTTGCATCCAAGTGAATAAGATAGAATTTAAATTAAGTTTCTTAGTTTAATTTGTAGAATCCCTTTTCAGCTACGGTATGAAAAGGGATATTTTTTTTGAAAAGAGAACGTGATAACGGTGGTTTTAATTTTTTTTCGGGATTAAATTTTCATTTTGTTTAAAATTTAACGTTTAAACAGTAAAATTCATTATAATGTAACTTTTTATAAGTATTTATACGGGAAGTGTTTGTTAACTGGGCGTTTTTGTGTTAATTTGGATTTTGTAACCCCCAATGAAAAACCAATAATATTATGACCCGAAAACTACTTACACTACTATTTTTTTTAGGTTCATTTTTACTGCATTCGCAAAATTTAGTTTGGAATACTGATTTAAGTGACGCGTTTATAATGAGCGATGCACAAAAGAAACCATTGTTGATTTTTTTTACTTCTGCTAATGCCGGACAGAAAATTCAAAATGAAGTTTTTACCACACCTGACTTTGCAGTATGGTCTCGCGATAATGTTATTTTATTAAAACTGGATCTGTCTGATGCTTCCTTGACTGATGCAGAAAAAGAGAAAAATGTGATGATGAAAAATGCGTTAGGCGTCGAGGAATTGCCACAGGTTTGTCTTGTGATGATTACAATCAAGAAAAATAAACCAACAATTAGTAAGATGGGAGTTGTAGCCTATAAACTGGGCGGAGCAAAGAAATGGATTTCTGATTCAAATACAGTTTTGCATCCAAGCAGCGAATAAGATAAAATTCCTAGTTTAACTTATAAAATCCCTTTTCATTTGTTGCGTGAAAAGGGATGTTTTTTTAAGACATGTTGTTTCCCAACGCTTAATTATAGAATAAGAATTTGAGGCGTCTGCAATTATAATTATCGGATGTAAGTCTTTTAAAACCCGATCTAAATTTATCTTTGGAGATTGAGTAAGAAGTAAGATATCCGGGTGAGTTTTATTCTCATAAACACCCGTGCTGTCTATTATCAGGATTTTTTTGCCGTTGAAGAATAATGTATTCTTGATTTTACTTGTACTTTTTAAGATACCAAAATTCCCAACTAAATAGGAAGTTGAGATATTGCTTTTAGAAAGCGTATCGCTTGTGATAAAGCGGATGTTTTTTCCAATTCGTTCAGATATAAGAGTGTTTTTCTTTGTGTTGTAAATGATTAATTCCTGTTGGCTTTCGATTTCTTTTTTGGTATGAATAACCGAAATCTGAACTATAATAATGGTAAACATAACTAAAATTGTTTTATTGAAATTAGGCTTGTTCAACCAAATAGTGCCGGTAATTATTAATAAATAAATAGTTACCAGATAATAGAAATTGAAACTAATATCCCGAATTACAAACGATTCAAATGTTGCAACAAAGTGAATCATTAGATTTAAGAGATAAATACTTTTTTCAAAAATGACCACAAAAATCACTGGCGGACTATAAAAAACAGCAATGATCATTACTATAATTCCGGCAATCATTATAAATGATAATAAGGGAAGAATGATAATATTAGTTACAAAAAATAATCCCGGAAATTGATGAAAATAATATAAACAAACGGGCAAAGTACCTATTTGTGCGGCAAAAGAAACTGTTAATGCATTCCAGATATAGATTGTTATTTTATGTTTTGGAGTCCACATTTTTTTTAGAATAGGCTGTAGCCAAATAATAAAAAATAAGGCGAGATAACTTAGCTGAAAACCTACATCAAACAAGAAGTAAGGTTCAAACAATAATATCAATAAAACGGAAACCAGCAAAGTGTGATAAATGTTTCCGCTTCTGCGCAAATGGTTTCCTATTGCAAGAAATGAAAACATAACAACGGAGCGCAAAACGGGCGGAGATAAACCGGAGATTATGGCGAAAATGCCCAAGGATATTAATATTGAAATCAATTTTATAAAAGAACCTTTTCTATTATTTGGAATTGGCTTGAGAATAAAATTTATAAATAACATTATAAACCCTACGTGCAATCCTGAGACGGATAATACATGCGTGGTTCCTGAATATTGATAATCTTTTATAATATCTGCAGAAATCTCTTGTTGCTGCCCTAAAATAAGCGCCAGAGCAACGTTCATTTCGGCTTTGTTGAAATGTGCCTTTTCGAGATTATTTATTATCCTGGAATGTAAACGACCGGAATAATACCAAATGTCTTTTTTGAGATTTTTATTAATCGTTATTTCAGATTTTCGACAATAAGCTTGTCCGTAAATTTGTTTGTTGGATAAATATTTGGCATAATCAAACTGATTAGGATTTTTACTTGAAGAATTACGCTGTAAAATTGTTTTAACACGAACTATATTCCCTAAAATTAGCCTGTTTTTTGTGCTGTCTTTTTGAATATTTACAATGATTGTGCCTGAATAATTTTTGGTTCCAATCTGGTTTATAATGCCGATAAATCGATCGTTAAAATCATTGCTTTTTAATTTTTCACGTAAAGTGAAAGTTATAAATTGAGGTTTTTCAAATACTGTTTTAGAATGAATATAATTTGATTCCTGATAAGAATCTGTTTGTAACTGTAGCGTAATCAAGCCTATAAAAAAGGAAACGATAAAAGTGCTTATTCCAAAAAGAATATTTATTTTTTTATTTTCAGCAATAAAAAAGTAAAGTATGAACAATATTATTGCACTTATAATCAGGATTATTCCAGCAGTTAATATTGACGGTTTTGCATAGTATGAAACTATAATGCCGAGAAGAAAACTAATTGTAATTTTAGCCAAAGGAAAATCTAATACTTTCATTTTTTAAAAGTATTAAAATTTTGTAAGAAAAAAGATATATTTTGATTTATTTCAACTTATTCGATTACCCTGTTGATTTGAGCAAAAGAATTTCCGTAATAAGCTTCTTTCGTAGAGGATATTATTACTCCTTTTGATGTTGAAGAATGCACAAATTTAATTTCGCTTGAATTTACTTCGACTATAAGCCCAACATGATTAATTTGCTTGCTTTTGTTTGTTTTGAAGAAGATTAAATCGCCTTTTTGAGCGTCATTTGAATTGATGATTTTGCCTATTTTTGATTGTTCAAAGGAGCTTCTGGGAAGTTTTATGTTTTCGGACTCAAATGAAGTATATACCAATCCGGAACAATCGAACCCGCTTTTTGTTGTGCCGCCCGCTTTGTAGCGAACACCAATATTGTCTTCGGCTTTGTCGATTATTTTATTAACGGTATATCTGTTTTCTTTCTTAGGCTCATTTTTGCCCACAGCATTTGACGTCGATTTACACGAAGCCAAAGCAATTGCAAGAATAAGGAAAAGGAGTATTTTTTTCAAAACAAAAATTTTTAAACCTGTTTTAAATCAGCTACAATAAGTTTTGCCGTTTTTTTACTTGCACCAACTCCGCCTAATTTTTGCTCCAGAATATCATAATTTTTTAATAGTTTTTCACGATATTGAGGTTCAAGTAATTTTTGCAACTCTTCTTTAATGCGTTTCGTGTTGCAATCACTTTGAATTAATTCGGTTACAACTTCCTGATCCATAATTAAATTCACAAGCGAAATGTATTTTAAGGTTATAATGCGTTTTGCAATTTGATAAGAAACCGCACTTCCTTTATAACAAACTACTTCCGGAACTTTAAAAAGAGCCGTTTCCAGAGTTGCAGTTCCTGAAGTTACTAAAGCTGCCGTCGATGAACGAAGTAAATCATAGGTTTTATTCGAAACAAATGCGATGTTTTTGTTGCTGATAAATTGCTGGTAAAACTCAAAATCCTGACTCGGGGCACCGGCAATCACAAACTCATAATCCTGAAAATCATCAACAACACTTAGCATAACGCTTAGCATTTTGGTAATTTCCTGTTTACGGCTTCCTGGTAAAACAGCAATAATTGGTTTTTCTCCCAATTGGTTCTCTTTTCTGAAAGTTGCTTCATCAAATAAAGGTTGATTTTGGATCGCATCAATTAGTGGATGTCCCACAAAATCTACCGGAAAATGATGTTTGTCTTCGTAGAAACTTTTCTCAAAAGGCAAAATCACAAACATCTTGTCGACATCTTGTTTTATGGCCGTAATTCTGCTTTCTTTCCAAGCCCAAATTTGCGGAGAAATATAATAATGAGTTTTATAGTTTAAAGCTTTTGCCCATTTTGCAATACGCATATTAAAGCCAGGATAATCAATAAAAATCAAAACATCAGGTTGAAATTCAGTAATGTCTTTTTTGCAAATTTTGATATTATTTAAAATGGTTTTTAAATTGAAAATAACTTCAATAAAACCCATAAAGGCCAATTCACGATAGTGTTTTACTAATGTTCCACCAGCTTTTTGCATTAAATCGCCGCCCCAAAATCTAATTTCGGCTTGAGGATCTTCTTCATACAAAGCCTTCATTAAATTTGAACCGTGTAGATCTCCTGAGGCTTCGCCAGCTATTATGTAATACTTCATATAGATTTCTTTGAAAGTGTGTTTCGATTTTTAAACACAATATTTTTTTGCAGTGCAAAGATAAGATTTAAATAAATAAGGTAGAAATTGCCAAAACAATCACAGCCAACACGACTCCTCTTGCCATCAATTCTTTGTTTCTTTTTAGAAGAATTAAAAAAACAGCAAGATCTAAAATGGTTCCCAAAGTAATTACTTTTCCTAAATAACCTTGCTTTCTAATAGTTTCAATTCCTGTCGAAATGTCAAAAGTGGTAAAAAAGGTAATAAACAAATAACTTCCAAGAATAGAAGTAAAAATACCGATCATAAATCCGATAAGAATGTCTGCTTTATTCATTTAATTTCCAAGTATTAAGTTGTTGTATAGTATGGTGTGCCGTTAAGTCAAATTGTACCGGAACGACTGAAATATATCCGTTTTCTAAAGCCCATTCGTCAGTATCTTCGCCTTTGTCTTCGTTGGTGAATTTTCCTGTAAGCCAATAATAATCTTTCCCATAAGGAGTTTGTCGTTTGTCAAATTTCTGTGCATAATAAGCTTTCGCCTGACGACAAATTTTAATTCCCTTAATTTCGTTCTCTTTTAATTTTGGAAAATTAACATTTAAAACAACGCCTGGCGGTAATTTATTAGCCAGAGTTTCCAGAGTTATTTTTTTAACGAATGATTTTACTTGCTCAAAATCGGCATTCCAGTCAAAGTCTAATAAGGAGAAACCAATTGCCTGAATTCCTTCAATTCCGGCTTCAACTGCAGCACTCATAGTTCCGGAATAAATTACATTTATAGAAGAGTTAGAACCGTGATTGATTCCGGAAACACACAAATCGGGTTTTCGTTTTAAGATTTCGTTTACTGCCAGTTTTACACAATCAACAGGAGTCCCGGAGCAGCTGTATTCGGTAATAATGTCATCTTCTTTTGAGATTTTGTCCAGGAACAATGTATTATTAATGGTTATGGCATGTCCCATGGCGCTTTGAGGTTTGTCAGGAGCAACAACG
Organism: Flavobacterium pectinovorum; assembly: GCF_006438875.1. Lineage (GTDB taxonomy): Bacteria > Bacteroidota > Bacteroidia > Flavobacteriales > Flavobacteriaceae > Flavobacterium > Flavobacterium pectinovorum_A. Next base: position 313,306 of record NZ_RCZH01000008.1, on the reverse strand, counting down.
ATAACTTCGCCAATTGTTTCCATAACGCTTATTAATGCTCGGATTCCGGGAGCCAAAATACCATCATCGTTGGTAACTAATATCAGTGGTTTTTCGCTTTTCATTTACGAATTATAGTTTTTAATGTAGGATTTTAAAACAAATGTAGTGACAGATTTTGGTTGAATAGTCACAAATAAAGTAAAATTTGTCAACTAATTTGAAGAAGGTTTTAGCGCGTCAAACATTTTTATATCTTTAACAAAAAATTATAGTGGGCTTGGCTTTGTTGGCACAGTTTTTACCGTAACTTAGATTAAAAAATTTGATGAATGCTATTATTCAGTTTATGAAAAGAAATTATAAAATACTTATAGCCGTATTATGCTTGTCATTGACCTTGTTTGCTTTTAAAATTAATGCAGATAAGACGGTAGATCCGGACCCAAATAGAGATAAAACGCTTTTAGAATTGCTTGCTTTTGTTATTGAAAAAGGACATTACAGCCCTGCAGAAATAAATGATGAGTTTTCGAAAGGAATTTTTAAAGATTATATCGAGGCACTGGATCCTTCAAAAAGATTCTTCCTGCAATCTGATATTGACGAATTCAAACAATATGAATTGCAGTTAGATGATCAGTTTTTGAATAAAGATCTGACGTTTTTCAATCTTACTTATACTAGATTGATGAAACGTATGGAAGAAAGCAAAAAACGTTATAAGACTATTTTGGCGCAACCCTTCAACTATACTGTTGATGAGAGTTTTAATGCAGATTATGAGCATATTCCGTATGCAAAAAATCTGACTGAAATTAACGAAAGATGGAGAAAACAAATCAAATTGTCGACACTTTCTTCGCTTGTTGCTAAACAAAAATTAGAAGAGGATAAGAAGAAAAAAGATCCTGCTTATAAAGAAAAATCTTTTGAAGCATTAGAAAAAGAAACTCGTGACAGTTCTTTAAAATCATTGGACGACAATTTTGGTGTAATTAAAGATTTGAACAAAGAAGATTGGTTTTCTGTATATGTAAACTCAATCATGACTCGCTTTGATCCGCATACAAGCTATTTTGCACCGGAAGAAAAAGACCGTTTTGATGTTAATATCAGCGGAAAACTGGAAGGTATTGGAGCAAGATTAACTAAGAAAAACGATTTTACTCAAATTGACGAATTGATTTCTGGAGGTCCTGCCTGGAAAGGAAAAGAATTGGAAGCCGGAGATTTAATTTTGAAAGTGGCACAAGGAAACGAAGAACCGGTTGATGTAGTAGGAATGCGTCTTGATGATGTTGTGAAAAAAATCAAAGGACACAAGGGAACTGAAGTTAAGCTTACTGTTAAAAAAGTTGATGGAACAATTAAAGTGATTTCAATTGTCAGAGATGTTGTTGAAATCGAAGAAACATACGCTAAATCTAGTATTGTAGAAAGAAATGGATTGAAATACGGGGTGATTTATTTGCCTAAATTCTACATTGATTTTGAAAACAAAGATGGTCGTGATGCCGGAAAAGATATCGCTCTTGAAGTTGAAAGACTGAAAAAAGAAGACATCAATGGTATTGTGCTTGATGTACGTGACGACGGTGGAGGATCTTTGTCTACAGTGGTTGATATTGCAGGTTTATTTATTGAAGAAGGACCAATTGTTCAGGTGAAATCTGCCGGAAAAAAGAAAGAGGTTTTATACGATAAAGATAAAAAAATCGAGTGGGATGGACCATTAGTAATTATGGTTAATAGTTTCTCAGCATCTGCATCAGAGATTTTGGCTGCTGCAATTCAGGATTACAAACGTGGAGTTATCATTGGCAGTAAACAAACTTATGGTAAAGGAACGGTGCAAAATGTACTTGATCTGAATCAATTTGTGCGTAATGCAAATTATGGAGATTTAGGAGCTTTGAAAATTACCGGACAAAAGTTTTACAGAATCAACGGAGGTTCTACTCAGTTAGAAGGTGTTCATAGTGATGTTGTTATGCCGGATCGTTATGCTTATTTAAAAATGGGTGAGCGTGATATTGACAATGCAATGCCTTGGGATAAAATTGATCCTGCAGATTATAGCACTTGGACTTCCAACGAAAATTTTGCTAAAGCAATTGATAATAGTAAAAACAGAATCGCTCAAAATGCACAATTCAAATTGATTGAAGATAATGCAAAATGGATCGATGTTAAAAATAAAGAGAATACTTATAGCTTAAATATTACAAGCTTTAAAGCTACTCAGGAGCAAGTTGAAAATGAAGGTAAAAAATACAAACCTATTTCAGATTATAAAAACAGTTTGCTTTTTAAATCATTGCCTTACGAAGAACTTGAAATGAAAAATGACGCTACATTAAAAGAAAAAAGAGATGCTTGGCATCAAGCTTTATCTAAAGATGTTTATGTAGAAGAAGCTTTAAATGTTTTAGATGATTTACAGTCTAAAGGCTTTGTGAAAAACGCTGTTTCTCCAAAAATGAAAAAAGATAAATTAGTAAAATCTTAGTTCTACAAAGGATTAATTTGTTATTAAAACGCTCCATAAATTTAAATTTATGGAGCGTTTTTTTGTAAGTTTATATCTGGTAAGAAGTAATTTGTAATCTGTTTGAAAGTACTCATTGCGAGTCAAATATTGAAAAAAAAACTATTGTATGAAGAATTATATTGTTTTGGGATTAATTAGTTTTGTATTATGGTCTTGTAAAAAAGAAAGTAGTACAGAAAGTGTAACATTACAAGAAAAACAATCTCCTTTTTCTTCGGCTCAAAATACAACTGATTCTTTGTATACGATTGCATATTTGCCCACTTCAACCACAAAACAAATTGTAAAGCACAAATATTATACACTTTCTTATAATGAAAAATATGAGCAGGCTGAATGGGTTGCTTATGAATTAAAGAAAGAATATCTTAAAAATGGAGATTACAAACGTCCTTATTTTATTGAAGATCCTAAAGTAACGACTGGTTCTGCAGATTGGAGAAATTATAAAAAATCAGGTTATGATAAAGGACATCTTTGTCCTGCCGGTGACATGGAGTTTGACAAAAATGCTTATAATGATACGTTTTACACCTCTAATATTTCTCCTCAAAAACATGATTTCAATAGCGGAATTTGGAATAGATTAGAACAAAAAACACGTTATTGGGCAGATAAATACAATGATATTTATGTGGTAACTGGCGGAATTTTGAATGATTCGGATAAAAAAATAGGGACAGAAAATGTTGCTGTCCCTAAATATTTTTATAAAATTATTCTAACTAAATCAGGCAAAGAACATAAAGCAATTGCTTTTCTGGTTCCGAATGAAGATAGCGATAAGTCACTATATGATTTTGTAGTTCCTATTGAAACTTTGGAGAAAATGACCGGAATTGATTTCTTCCCTAATTTGAAAAACTTAAAAAGCAGTAAGGATTTCTAAATCAGTTTTTGAATTTTCTTGGGTTAAAGAGTATAAAACTCAAAATGGCTAATATCCAAACGCCAATTCCTCCATAAAGCAATATTATTTCAAAACCATGAGCAAGCGCGGAATGTAAGACTGAATTTGACGAATCTAATATTGCTAATTCCGGAAAATCTTGCTTAAGGGATGAAAAATTTCCTGCAGCTACTTTTTCTGAAATGGAACGCAATGCTGCTTTATTGACAGATCCTGAAAATGCAGTATTTAAGTGTGAAAAGATTCCTTCGACTAATATAAATCCCATTAATGCAATATTAATAGACAAGGTAATTAATCTTGCACTCATGTCTATTCCTGATGCCATTCCTGAGCGATTGGAAGAGACTGAACCTGTTGTTGTATTGGTTACAGGTGTATTGGTTAAACCTAATCCAATTCCTGCGAGTAGAGAACCGGGAAGCATTGTTAACCAACTTGCATGTTCAGCAGTACTGCCATATCTCATAAGAATAAAGCCTAATCCTATTACAAACAAACCTAACGGAATCACAATTCCCGTGCGATATCGTACCGAAAGATATTCGGCAAAAGGAGGGATAATTAAAGTTGGAAGAGTGTAAGCCAGCAAAGACAATCCTACAGTTACCACGTCATATCCTAAACAACTTTGGAAATAAATAGGTAAATAAATTATAAAGGGCCAAAAGCTAAAATTCATCCCGATAGATCCCAGAATGGCACCCGAAAAATTGCGGATTTTGAAAACCGAAAAATCAAACATTGGATATTGATTCGTTTTTTCGACTTTTAAAAAGATAATAAAACTTATAATTGTAAGGCTTATAATACTCAAAGCTATAGGACTGGTAAAACCAAGATCCGGACCTTGAGTAATAAAATAGGTTAACCCAAATACGGATGTAGACAAAGTAATCATTCCCCAAATGTCTATTTTTTTAGCGTCAGAATCTTTAGATTCGTCTACGTAACCGTAAACCAAAATAACAGCCAAAAGCGCTATGGGAACATGTATTAGAAATACCCATTGCCAGGATAACAGGGCTATTATTGATCCGCCTATTATAGGTCCAAAACCCAATCCAACGCCCAGAATAATTCCCCAGATGCCAAAAGCTTTACTGCGTTCTTTTCCTTCTTGAAATTGATGGGATAATGTGGCAACTTGGCAAATAAGCATTGCGCCGCCACTTATTCCCTGAAAAAAACGACTGATTATGAGCACAGCAATATTTTCTGCCAAACCACAAATTAACGAGGAAATGCCAAATAAAATTAAAGTAATTATTAGAATGCGTTTTCTGCCATATCGATCTGCTAATGTTCCGGCAGCCATAAGAACTGTGGTACATCCTATTGTATAGATGTTCATAATCCATTGCATGTCTTTGAGATTTGCATTAAGTACTTTTTCGAGCGTTGGGAGTATAACCGGAACACTTGAAATTTCCAAAGAAAACATCAATGTAGCCAGACAAATAGCGATTAAAACAATAGTGTTTTTGGCGGAGTAAAATTTTTGCTTCATTTTTTTTAATATTTTTTAGCAAAAATAAACTGAATTAATATTGTTTGTCAGTACAATTAAATGATAAAGAAGTACTTTTGCAAGATGAAAAAAGAGAATATGCATCAGTCTGTTGAAGTACTTTATAAGAAAGTAGATGAATGTCCGATTGTCAATTCGAAGTTTAGTTTTTTTCAGATGGTTTATGTGGTTTCAGGCACCGGATTTCTTCATATTAATGGAAATTCAATTTCTTATCAAACGGGAAATCTAATGTTACTGACACCAAATGATTATCATAATTTTGATATTACTACGACAACAGAGTTTTTATTGGTTAAGATTAATAATGAATATGTAAAAGAATATCGATCAAAAAGTATTGATCATATTGAATGTTTGCTGCATTATGCATCGCATTTGTCAGGCTGTATTTTGAAACGAAAAGCAGACGAATTTCTTGTGAGATCAATTGCCGAATCGCTAATCTATGCTATTGATAACAAAGATATTTATGATGAAGATTTAATTACTCATTATGTAAATGCACTTATAGTAATTGCTGCCCGAAACATTGCGATAATAAAACCATCCGGCGTAAAGGAAAATGCTGATAAAAGAATTTTGGAAATCATTAGTTATATTCAGACCAATATTTTCTTTCCAGAGAAATTAAAAGCTTCGGCTATAGCAGAGAAATTTGATATATCGGATACTTATCTTGGGAGTTATTTTAAGAGTAATTGCGGAGAAACGCTTCAGTCTTTCGTTTCAAATTATAAACTAAGACTGATAGAGCATAGGTTGACTTTTAGTGATATGAGAATTAATGAAATTGTAGATGAATTTGGTTTTTCTGATGAAAGTCATCTGAATAAATTCTTTAAGAAACATAATGAGATCAGTCTTACTGCGTATAGAAAAGCTAAAGTTTTATCGAATTGATTTTGCTTTTTAACCACAGATTTCAAGAAAGTGTGTTTGGGGCTTTGACAAATAGTAGCTAACTTGTGTAAGCGAATAAAGCCTTTAGTCCTAATTTTTAAAAGCTCTGGAGGAGCGCCATATTTATAGCTAATATTAACGTTCTTAGGGTTAAAGCTCCATCGGAGCGACATCTATATTAAGATCTAATTGCTAAGATGCCACCCCTATGGGGTTTTATCAACTAACCGTTAATTTTTTCTATAAATATGACGTCCCGCCAGGATTTATTTATCAGCAACTTAAAAAAATAGTTAGATAGAATTTAAAAGATAATATTTTAGGAGTTTCATAAAGAGTTACTAACTCAAAAAAAACTACTTAAAAAAGTTAGATAGAATTCTTAAGATTAAAATGATTTGTTGTTTCACGCAGATTTGAGAGATTAGAGCAAATCTAATTTTGGATTTTTATTAAATTAATCTGCGCTTATCTGTATAAATCTTTTTAAATCTGCGTGAAAAAATAATTCATGAATTGCTTCACTTGTTCACTATAGTTCGGTTCGTGGCAAAAAAAACTACTTAAAAGAGTTGGATAGAATTAACCGTGATTTTGCTGATTTTCTTAAGAAGACAGGATAGATTTAATTCAATAAAAAAGCCGAAGATTTCTCTTCGGCCTGTGTTTTTATATTTTTGTTTAATTAAAAAGTAGTCAGAGTTTTTAATTCTGCAACAGTTTGAGTTGGGTTTTCGGCTTTAAAAACAAAACTTCCGGCAACCAAAACATCCGCTCCGGCTTCTACTAATTGCTTTGCATTTTTGCTTGTTACACCGCCATCAATTTCGATTAATGTTGAAGCATTTTTGCGTGTAATTAAAGCTTTTAGTTTTTTGACTTTATCGTAAGTATTTTCGATGAACGATTGTCCTCCAAAACCCGGATTCACACTCATAATACAAACTAAGTCAATATCATTGATTACATCTTCTAGTAAATCAATATTTGTATGCGGGTTAATCGCAACTCCGGCTTTCATTCCTTCGGCTTTAATTGCTTGTAATGTTCTGTGCAAATGCGTACAAGCTTCATAATGTACTGTTAAGCCATTCGCGCCTAAATCGGCAAAAGTTTTAATGTATCGATCCGGATCAATAATCATTAAATGTACATCAATATATTTTTTTGCATGTTTTGAAATTGCTTCTAAAACAGGCATTCCAAAAGAAATATTCGGAACAAAAACTCCGTCCATAATATCAATATGAAACCAATCAGCCTGACTGTTATTGATCATTTCGAGATCACGTTGTAAATTGGCAAAATCAGCTGCAAGAACCGAAGGAGCTATAAGTGTATTCTTCATTGTGTAGTTGTGTGTGTTGTTTTTTTTACAAAGATATTACATTGAAATTTAACCGCAAAGCCCGCTAAGATTTACGCAAAGTTCGCAAAGTTTTTATGCCGAATGTTTGATGAGTTTATGAAGTTCAAAAAAGCTTTGCGTGAAGTTTGGTCAACATAAAGCTTTGCGAACTTTGTATTTTTACAAGATTCAAAAGATGAAAAACCTTCATGAACTTTGCGGTAAAAAACGTTCTGACAAAAAATAAAAAACTCCGGTAATCAGCCGGAGTTTCAATCATCAATCAAAAAACGAACAGTCAATCAAACTGTTGTTTGCTTTAATGTCCAATATAAGCACTTTCGCAATAAATTCCAAATCCCAACAATGATTGGAGTTTGGAATTTTAAAATATTGGAATTTATTTTTTATATGTTATCCTAAATAAGTTTTAAGGATTTTACTTCTTGAAGTGTGTTTTAATCTGCGGATTGCTTTTTCTTTAATCTGACGAACACGCTCACGAGTTAAATCGAAAGTTTCTCCAATTTCTTCTAAAGTCATTGGGTGTTGATCGCCAAGACCAAAATACAAACGAACAACATCTGCCTCTCTTGGAGTTAATGTTTCTAATGAACGCTCGATTTCAGTACGCAATGATTCGTGAATTAACTCTCTGTCCGGGTTTGGAGATTCTCCAGAACGTAATACGTCATAAAGGTTAGAATCCTCACCTTCAACAAGAGGTGCATCCATTGATAAGTGACGACCAGAGTTTTTCATAGACTCTTTTACGTCATTTACGGTCATGTCAAGTTCTTTTGCAATTTCTTCAGCAGAAGGTGGACGCTCGTTAGATTGCTCTAATAAAGCATACATTTTGTTGATTTTATTGATAGAACCAATTTTGTTTAATGGTAAACGAACAATACGCGATTGTTCAGCCAAAGCTTGAAGAATCGATTGACGAATCCACCATACAGCATAAGAAATGAATTTGAAACCACGAGTTTCATCAAAACGTTGAGCCGCTTTAATTAAACCTAAGTTTCCTTCATTAATTAAGTCAGGAAGAGTTAAACCTTGATTTTGATATTGTTTAGCAACCGATACAACGAAACGTAGGTTGGCTTTTGTTAATTTTTCTAATGCTTTTTGATCACCGGCCTTTATTCTTTGTGCTAATTCTACCTCTTCATCAGCGGTAATTAGGTCAACTTTTCCAATTTCTTGTAGGTATTTGTCTAACGATGCAGTTTCACGATTGGTTACCTGCTTGGTGATTTTAAGTTGTCTCATGTTTTTTGTCTCCTCAATTTTTAAGTGTACAAATAGTTATACGTAAGAAGATACAAAAAAGTTACAAATAGTTGGAAAATATTTTAAAAAAGAAAAACACTCCGGCATAAGTATCTAATTAGGAGTGTTTTATCAGGGTGGGGCAAAAGTTATTTTTACTCGGAAAAATCATCTGAGGTGTCTAAAATTTCGTCAAATATCTTTTTAAGTGATTTTATGTAGATCGGAAATGAGATTAACAATACTATATATTCTTTTCTAAGAACCGTAATATCATCCAGAATCTCGTATAAACATGGAATTATTACAGCTAATGAAACAAGAACTCCAACCCAGGGATTATTGATTATTTTTTTTATGATTACTAAAGGTCTCATATCGGGTTGGTTGATTAATGCAATTCTCATTTATAGTTGTTTTGTAGGTTACAAGCGTAAAAATAATTTCGATTTTGCTTTTTTAGCGGAGAAATGTCACGAAAGCCAGTTTTCCTGTCATAAAAATCTTTAAAAAAGGTTTTAGATCAGAATCTGAGCAAATAAGAAAACGACAAATCCTCTTTGAAACAAAGAGGATTTGTCGTTTTCTTATTTTAAAAGAATGTCTTTTTAGGATAAAATATTCATTTTTTTGATAAAATCTTTATAAGTATCGCTTAGATTTATTTTATGATTTCCTTTTAGGATCACAAGATTATCAGCGAGAATGATTTCTTCGATTTTGTCTGTATTGACAAGAGTGTTTCGATGGGTTTTTATGAATTTATTTTTGTCCAATAAATTACTGATTTTAGTCAGGGAGATTTGAATGACAAATTTTTCTTTTTCGGTAATAATATTGCAATATCGTTCTTCGACTTCAATGTATAGAATGTCGTTTATAGAAACTTTTTTTAGGGAGTTTTTCTTTTTTATAAATAAGTAATCACTGCTGATTACAGTGTCTTGTTCTTCGCTTAAAAATACATTGGTTTGTTCATAGAATTTCTCGACCGCCATTTCTATAGCATACAGAATTTCTAACTCATTAAAAGGCTTCATTAAAAAACTGAACGGTTTCGTGAGCTTTGCACGTTCAAAAATCTGACGATCATGCGAACTGGTTAAAAACACAAATGGTTTTGAAGCGTTTGGAATAATGTTTATGGATTCTGCAAAAGTGATTCCGTCTGGTTTTCCGTCAAGAAACACATCGATGATAATAACATCAACGGTGTTTTCGTAAAAAAGCTTTATAGCATCTGTAAAGTTTTTGGCTACTCCGGCAACGGTGTAATTGTTTTCAAGCAATACTTTGGTAAGAGCATCGCCTTGTTCTGGAGTATCTTCTATTATTAAAACATTGATATTATCCATTATTTATTGTTTTTGGGAAAGCAAGTATTGTTAATAAGACTTTTGGTGGAGTAAAGTAAAGAATTATTATAGAGAAAAGGATTGTTTAAGGCGTATTTTTTAAGGATGTTTATATAAACAGAGATAGTATGGTGATTTAGAGAATGCATTAAAGTAAAATCCCAATCTATTAATTTATAATCATAGATTGGGATTTTATAAAAAGATTAATCTCTTAAATTTGATTAGTTAAAGAAAAATTATGGATTATCAGGTATACTTGTCTTTGTGCCTCTAAAAATTTTCGGATCTTCGCCTCCTAAAACAGTTTGTAATTGTGTTCTGGAAAGAGCAGAGAAGTTTTTAAGGCTTGATGTTTTGTCTGTGTTTTTGGTTGCTTTGTTTTTCATAGGGTTTTATTTTTTGGTTATGGTTCGTCTGGTATACTTGTTTTAGTACCTCTAGATGTTACCGGATCTCCTGTTCCTCCTAAAATAGTTTGTAATTGTTTTCTGGAAAGAGCAGTAAAGCTTTTAAGGCTTGATTTTTTCTCTGTGTTTGTGGTTGTTTTATTTTTCATAGTTTTTTGAATTAATCTCCCGCACTTGTCTTTGTGCCTCTAGATAATGTTGGATCTGTTCCTCCTAAAATAGTTTGTAATTGTTTTCTGGAAAGAGGAGTGAAGTTTTTAAGGCTTGATGTTTTTGTTGTGTCTTCGGTTGCTTTATTTTTCATAGTTTTTAATTAATCTGACGCACTTGTTCTTGTACCTCTAGATATTGTTGGATCTGTTCCTCCTAAAATAGTTTGTAATTGCTTTCTGGAAAGAGGAGTGAAGTTTTTTAGGCTCGATATTTTTGCCGTGTTTTTGGTTGTTTTGTTTTTCATAGTTTTTTGATTAGTCTCCTGAACTCGTTCTTGTGCCTCTAGATGTTGTTGGATCTGATCCTCCTAAAATAGTTTGTAATTGTTTTCTGGAAAGAGCAGAGAAGTTTTTAAGACTTGATGTTTTCTCCGTGTTTTTGGTTGCTTTATTTTTCATCGTTTTTTGAATTAATCTCCTGCACTTGTTCTTGTCCCTCTTGATGTTGTTGGGTCTACTCCTCCTAAAACAGTTTGTAATTGTTTTCTGGAAAGAGCAGTGAAGCCTTTAAGATTTGATGTTTTTGTTTTGTCTTCGGTTGCTTTATTTTTCATAGTTTTCATTTTTGGGTTAATAAAATAAAAGTAGTCAAAAAAATAAGGCAACTATAAAAAATATAAGATAATTCGGAATCAGATGATTTTTTTGATCTGGCTAATAGACTTTTGAAGAAAACGATAGGATTGCTTTATTTTAAAAATAGGGTATTAAGCAATAGTTTTTGGGAAAGCCAAAATCATTTTTGTTCCCTTGTTCAGTTCACTTTCTATAGCTAAGGTTCCGCTGTTTTTTTTGATCATTTGTTTACACAATTGCAAGCCTAAACCAGTTCCTATAATTTCGGAGTTGTCTTTCTTTGCCAATAATTCTCCCTCTGAAAGCAATTCTTTAATAGTGTTTTCTTTCATTCCTATACCTGAATCTTCAATAATAAGTTTGCAAAAGTCAGTATTGGTGTCTTCTGTGTAAAAACTTATTTTTCCATTTTCATTAGAAAATTTAATAGCATTATCTAATAAATTTCGAAGCACAATTTTTAACGAATCAAGATCTACAAAAATGAAAATGTTTTTAGAAACTGAATTTTCAAAGGTTAATGTCTTATCAAGAAGTAAAGGTTTGTAATTGTACTCGATTTGTTGTACGATAGAGTACAAATGAACGGATTCTTTATGAAAATACAATTGTTTGGTTTGCAGCATTGCCCAATGCAATAAATTGTCTAGTAAACTGTAAGCGCCATTTGCAATACTACTATTTTGTATGATAAGCTGGTGTAGTTCGTCGTAATTTTTAGTTTCGAGAGTTGCGGATAATTTTGCATTACTGGTTTTTAATGCATTTACAGAAGATCTTAAATCATGACTTACAATCGAGAACAATTGATCTTTAGTCGCGTTGAGTTCGTCGAGTTTATTTTTTTGAAGTAATATAATTTTGGCATTTTTTACTTTTTGAGCATAAACATAAACACCGGCAGTTAAAATTAATAATAAACCAATTGCAGCAAAAAAGAAAGCGTTGCGTTCTGCGTTTTTAAGCTTGTTTTGGACTTCAAGTACTTTAATTTGTTTTTGTTTTTGCGCCACGGCAAACTTTTTCTCAAAATCAGCGACTGCCCATATTTTATTTTGATTGTTGAGTGAGTCTTGCCATTGTTCGGATTCTTTTCTATATTTTAAAGATTTCTTAAAATCACCTCTGTTTTCTTCTACAACAGCCATGTTGAATGCTGTAGTTTGTTTTAAGTTGAAATCGTTTATACTTTTAGATAAGGTGTAGGCTTTTCGAAAATAGTAAATAGCTTGTGAGTCTTTATATTGTTGATAATAAAGACCGGCAAGATTTATATTGGATCGAATTACATTTTTTGTAGCTCGTTTAGAATTTAAAAGGAGGTCTTTTTTAAAATAAGATTCTGCTTTTGCAAATTGATTTAAGTGTAAGTAGCATATTCCAATATTTGTATATAAATCAGCTATTTCGTTCTCATCTTTACGATTCAATATTTCATTTTCTGCCTTTAAAAAATAAACAATTGCTTTTTTTATTTCTTTTTTTAAAAGAAATAAATGACCAATATTGTTATCGACCAGATAATAATATTGGAAAGATTTGTTTACTAAGCTGAATTCAACTATTGCTTGTTTGTAAAGTTCTTTCTTTTTTAAGGAATAACCTCTAAAATAATGACAATAATCTTTTGTTTCTAAATCAGACTTAGAATTCAATTGCTTCATTGCATATACCAATGTTGAATCCCATTCTTTTTTTAAAAAAAAATAATGTGCTTTGTTAAAGTTGATTTGACTCTTATCCGACTTTGCTTTTTTTTGAATAGCAATCTCAAAATAATTCAAACTTTTATGTTGTTGTGCTAAAACTATTAAGGGAAAAAAAAGAAGTAGAAAAAGAAAGCGATTTATTTTTCGAATCATCAGTGGTATTTTGAAAATTACTAGATCTAATAATAGTATTGATGATTATCGTTTTATTGTAGGTGTCATTGCATCAAATACTTACAATAAAACGATAATCATCAACACATAATGATGGGAATCTATAAATTTAGCGTAGCACTGGTTTTGGATCAACCTCCTGAACTTGTCTTTGTACCTCTAGATAGTGTCGGATCTCCTCCATCGCCAGGGCCTACAACAGTTGTTGAAGGTGTATACTTTAAGTAAGTGATAACTTCTGTGATATCTCCAATAGTGTCAGAGGTATAATCTGTTTCTATGTAATAGACGTTATAAGTGTCTGGAGAGATCTCGTCCCATTCGTAGTCATAATAAATGGTTAAAGTGCTGTCGTCCTGTGTTGTTCTTTGTACTGTAGGTTTTTCTGTTCCTTTAGAATTGATATATACGGTAGAACAGACTTTTAAGGTTTGTACTCCGTCATTGTCATAAAAGTTTGCCGAAGCCAGCGGAGGAATTGGAAAAGTTATATTTTGTATGTCTTTAAATATAAAATCTTCGGTGTTGATTTTTGTAATCTGGATAACTTGATCGTCCATAACAGGGTTTTTAGGGTTAAAATTTTTATTTTTGGTAGGCTAAAGGTATTTTTTTTCTTTGAATAAATTATGAAATACCTTTAGTTTTTCTTTATTAACGCTAATTTTATTGACTATTTGTTAAAACTCTTCCTGAATTTGCCCCATTTTGTTAGTTAATTCCTCAAAAAAACCTGTTTTTTATTCCACACTAATAGTTTTAGAAAGATAAACGGGTTGTCCTTTTTCAGTAAAGCCTTCTAAAACAACTTCAAAGCTTCCTTTTACATCAGAGGTATAAAAAGAGATATCATCTTCTTTTTGATCTAATGTTACATCTGGTTTCCATAACAATTGGTATCTGTAATCCGGAATTCGCTGCAAATTGTTTCCAGCAGCATAATCCGGACTATAATATGATTTTTTTACTGAAGGTCTTAAAACAGTAGGTTTAAAGATGTAATTGTCTTTTTGTAAACTGGTGAAATTACCCTCTAGGGTAACAAAACTTATTACACCATTAAAAACTTGTGGACCTACATAATACTGACCCGTTATGATACTAATACTGTACACGTTTGCCATGTTAAAATTGAAAAGTTCATTTATATTTTGCAGCATAAAACCGTCAACTATCACTAATGGCTTTTCAGGTAATTGCGTATGAAGGCTATAATCATTTACATGCAAAGAATAATCGGCGCCGCTTTGTCTATAATACAGTTCTGTTGCTACTTCGGTAATGGTTTCTTTTAAAGATGGGAATCTTGTATAATCACTAAGAATATATTGTTTGGCAACCGGATAGTAAAACGGATTGATATAATCCGGTTTAATTATACTGTCTGTTTTGTCTGTATAGTAGGCGTTTTCGATTTGGCTCGCAACAGATCTTTCCAACAAGGTTTCTTCGATCTCGCCCGGTAAATTAAAATAGGATTGAAACGCTAATTTTGAATAATCCGGCTCGCTTGCTTTATCAAGTTCTATAGTGTAGTTTTCTTTTTGTTCCCCAATAATTTGTATAACGATCTCGTTGTTATAATAAGGTTTGTCTACATTAAAAATAAAACGACCAGCTTCATTTGTTTTTATAGCTTTATAAGCAAATGATTTTCCTGGTATAGACAATGCTACAATTATATTTTGTAGACTATTGTTTACAGAGTTTTTTGAAATCACTTTACCGGAAATCATTTCTCCACGAAGTTCAGGAAGAACTATTGCGTTTTTATTTTGGACATTATTTTCAATTTCAGATGGAATTTTAGAAAAATCACTTGCCGTTAATTGAGTTGTTGTTGGCAAATTGTCTTTTTTACGCACAGACAATGAATAGCTTCCTTTTTCTGGTGATAAAGCAGAAGATTCTATGCCTAATGTTACTTTTTCACGATTCGAGAAAACGTCTTTGTTTACTTTTATTTTAAAATTTTTGTCTGATGCGTTTTCTTCTGTTACAGATGAAGAAGTTAATGCTGAGTTTATCTGATTTGTTTTTTCAGAAACTGCTTTACTTTCTACTGCATTCGATTCGCTGATTTGATACGGGTTTATTATTTTAATATCAATTTGGAATATTTTAGAAGCATCTGAGTTTAACATCCAATTGGTGTATCCAATAAGTTTATAACCACCGGTTTTAATGGTTGTAGGGATAAAATAATCACCTTCTCCGCTGCTGTTTTTTAAGTAGAGTTTGTTCTTGAAAATGTTTTTTCCACAGGCGTCTATAAGTTCAACATAGGCTACTTTACTAACGGTACTTGGAGTTTTGTCTGTGTTTTTTAAGCTATAAATTTTATACAAAAGTTTCTCTCCGGTTACAAAAGTCGTTGCATTTGCATGGATAAATACACTTTCATTTATTGAAGTGTTTTGCGCTATAATCGGTTTTGTATTGATAAGCAATATCAATAGTAAAATGTATTTTATTCTTTCCAAAATGAAGGTATTACGTTAGACGAAAATTTTGTACAATCTCCACATATTGCTTCTACATAGCTACCAAAGTAGTATAATAGTCCACCACCTTGAAGGCCTGAAATTATGGTATATCCATCACATGGAGGGGTTGTATTAGCTTCAAAACAAAAGTTAAGTTTCATAGGCTCACATTCACTAATATAAGCAGGTTTATCTGTAGAAGGAAAAAAATCTGTATAGTTAAAAAAGATTCTTTGAGAGGATACCGATGCAACATCAAAATAGCCCATAACTTTTTCGTCTACATTACTAATACATCTTATGTTTCCGGAAAATACACCAGGCTGTTTTGGAGATAATACACTAGTAGAGCTCGATATCTCTTTCATAGTTTTATGAAAAGTATAAGCTGCTTTATTTTCTACATACTGTCTTACCAGGATACTGTATCTTTGGGCAATCTTATAATCATCTTGCTTGATAAATCGTACAGGAAAATTAACACGATCTTCTGTTAGATTGTTGGTACTGGTTACGATTATATCGGTTGATTTTTGTGTGGAATAACAGATTTTTTTGGCTGGATCATTGTCATCGTCTATTCGTATGTTTTTAGGCCCGGTTACGACAGCTCTTTCTGAAGTCCATCTGGGAGCTACAATTTTAAAAGTTTCTTCATATTCATAACGATAATAATTAGAAGTTCGGTTTGCATCATAGCTGTTTGCATTCATTTGTATACCAGTCTCATTTTTATTGTTTACGACCACGCTTGGAGTAATGTCAGTAATAGGACTTACGGTTGGTAAAGTTTCTGAAGATGATTTATAAACTTTACCATCTTTAGTTTTTATTTCCAAAGAATATTGTCTGCCGGAAACCACCTCAAACGCTGATTCCGAAACATACTTACCGGATTTCTCTGTAAAAAGATATTCGTTGTTAAGATTATCCTTTACAATCACATTTGCACCGGTTTCTACAGTGACTTCTTCGTCTTCGAATCGGGAAGTTTTGGTAATCTTTATTTCCTGGTTTTTAAGTTCATTAGTCAAAGTTGCCTCTATAACTATAGCTTCTTCATAAGTGTCTGTCTGTAAGTTATAGCTTTCTGAACAACTGCTAATGAAAAAACTTAGCAGAAAGAACAGAATGATTTTATTGGTATGTTTGATTATTTCAGTTTTAAAATGCATTTCGTTAGAATTTAAAATTATAAGTAATACTAGGAACCGGAATAGAAAATATAGACGTTTTGTATGCCTTTATTTGCCCTTTTTCGGTTACAAAATAAACAGAATACGGATTGCTTCTGCCTAACACATTGTACACGGATACATTCCAGAAACTATGTGCCAGTTTTTTTATTTTATGATTCCCTTCGATGTTAAGCCCAATATCTAAACGGATATAATCCGGAATTCGATATTTATTTCTGTCACTATATAAGGTATATTCAGCATTTCCATATTGAAACGTTCCAATAGGATATGTAATTGGTCTTCCGGTCTGGTATAAAAAGTTGGTTGATAAACTATAACGTTTTGTAAATTTATAATTTAAAACAGCACTCAAGTCATGAGGCTTGTCAAAATTTGCGGCAAAATATTTACCGTTATTTACTATTTCCGAATCAAATTTACTGTCCAGTTTTATAAGCGTTCTGGAATACGTATATCCAATCCATCCGTTTAATTTTCCAATTGATTTTTTTATTAAAAACTCAACACCATATGCTTTTCCTTCTCCTTGCAAAAGTTGGGTTTCTACATTGTCATTCAGGATTAATTCTGCACCAACTTTGTAGTCTAATATATTTTGTGATCTTTTGTAATAACCTTCCAGACTAAGTTCGATTTCGTTATCATGCAAGTTTTTGTATAAACCTAAAGAATATTGCTGTCCGCTTTGCGGTTTTACATTTGTATTTGATAAAGTCCACGTATCTGTTGGAGATTGAGTTACATTATTCGAAAGCAGGTGTATGTATTGTCTTGTTTGATCAAAACTGGCTTTTATAGAAAAATCATCTGTAAAGAAATAACGAGCAGCGATACGAGGTTCAAGACCTCCGTATGTTTTTATAACTTCATTGTTTCCGTAATGTTTTGTTTCAATATAGGATGCGTCATCCAGAGGTAATCCGCTTTGATATACTGCCTGATTGGCTTCTCCCAATGCTGCATAAAATGAATAACGTAATCCTATATCGATTAATAATTTACTGTTTAACTTAAAATTGTCTGATATAAAAATAGCCGATTCAAGACCCCTTTCTTTTTCAATGTCAATTGGAACCAAAGGTGAATCAGGACTTTTGGCATGTTGATATCCCGGATCAACATTGTATAACTTGCTCGAAATACCATAGTTTATACTATGTTTTTCACTGTACACATAGTTAAGCTTAGCCATAAGCTGTGTTTCGTTGATTTTGTATCCAAAATCAAAAGAATTATTTTTGTTGTTAGAATCGTAATCAATGTTGAATTTGTATTCACTATTGGTAAAAAATAAGGATCCTTTATTTTTCTTATTAAAAGTATGATCCCATTTTGCAGATGCAAGACGGTTACTGTATTTGTACAAGGAATCAGAGCTTATTCTAAAACGGTCATGGCTGTAATACAAAGTCGCTTCTACTGAATTGTTTTTGTTAATAGTGTTGTTGTATTTCATAATTCCGTCATAGAATCCGGCTTCACTATTTTTTAAATCTTCATTGTCTAAAGATTTTAGAATCCAGTCAGAATAAGTAGCTCTTAATCCAACAATAATGCTTGATTTATTTTTTTGAATAGGCATTCCAACCGTAATATTAGAAGTAATTGGACCTACGGCGCCTTCGCCTGAAAATTTTTCGGCGTTACCATTTTTTGTAGTTATATCAAAAACAGAAGATAAACGTCCGCCAAAATCAGCAGGAATACTACCTTTATAAATATCGGCTTTTTTGGCGGTATAAGGATTTATTGCAGAGAAAAAACCTAAGAAATGCTGCGGATTATAAAGTACAGCATTGTCCAGAAGCACTAAGTTTTGGTCTTCTTTTCCTCCACGAACATTAAATCCCGCAGAACCTTCTCCGGTAGTTTTTATCCCGGGGAAAGTAGTTGCTATTTTAAGGATGTCGCGTTCTCCTAATATTAAAGGAACCGTCTTTGAAGCTTCGATATCAATAGATACAAGCCCTGAAATAACACTTTCTACCGTTTTTGGTCTTTTGCTTCTTATAATAACTTCATCCAGTAAGTTGGTGTCTTCCTGAATTTCAATATCAAGCGGTCCATCATTATAAACCATTATTGTTTGTGCAAGCTTTTTAAAACTAAGTGTTTTAATTTCTATTACATTAATTCCGGGAGGAACCTGTAAGATATAATGTCCGTCCTGATCGCTAACGGCACTTATATTTTTGTTGCGTACCTTCATGTAGATATTAGGCTCAGGCTTGTTGGTCGAAGCGTTTCTGATATATCCGGAAATAGTAGAATTCTTTTTATCTGTAATATCAGTTTCTTTTCCTATAAAGGTTATCGCTAAGTTCTTTTTGGAACCACTACTATTTTGTAAAGAATCATATTGTTGGTAAAATATTGGATTTTGAATTGTTCTACCAGTTTGATTTGCTAAGTTATTATTTGATTTAGGAAAATAATTAGCAGGCAATTTATTGTGAATAATGCTGTTGTTTGTTAGAATTATTTTCGATTTAAGAACAAGAAAGTTAAGGTTCGTATTGCTGAATACTTTGTTTAATACTTCATCAATAGAAACATTTTTGTAGCTTCCGGTATATAAGTTTTTATTTGATTTAATCCATTCAGCGTCAAAATAGAATCTATAAGACGATGATGCTTCAATAGTTTGAATTACAGTCATCATATCCGCATCTTTAAATTCAAGAGATACTTTATCGCTTGTTTCCTGTGCAAATATGAATGGATTGAAAAGTAAAGTAAGTATAATAAGTAGAAGTTTTCTCATAAGATTATTTTTCTGTAATTAATAGAGAAGTGTTAATGAATTTAAGGAGATTGATCATAAATTGATCGTTGTCTGATTTTCGAATTTCTCTATTCATTGCATAAAAATCATTAATCTGTTTCTTTTGATCCGGGAATATTTTTATAATTTCACTTTTACTATTACTGGTATAAAAAGTCTTATTATAAAAGATGAAATAACTATTGTCTTCTGTAAAATAAGAATATGCTTTATAGTCTTGTGTCTTACTTTCCATCTTTTTAAAATGTTTGATGTAAAAGTTAAAGCCTTCACGAAGAGCAGTCAATTCATAATAACCTGTTGTCAGTTGAGGTAATGTAGACACCTCTTTGTTCAGTTTTACGAAGTTTTTTCCATTTACATAAAATGCAGATGTCTTGTCCTGAATAACTGCTATTGAAGAATATTTGGAGTCCCCAATTGGATTTATGATCAATTGATCGCTATTAATGTTGTATTTGATATTGATGTCGTAATAAATCTGTCCGTCATAAGTTACATTGCCCTTCATGAATTTATTAACATAGTACATATTATTATCGCCAATAGTTACATAAGTGTCTTTGTAAGCTGGTCCATTGTTGATACTTAAGTTTTCTTTGCCTACAGAATTGTCAAACCAATTGTAAAATGACTCTTCTTTATTGTTTTGGCTGTATAAATTTGAAATACTTAATAAAAATCCAAATATGATAATGCAGATGTGATTTTTTTTGTGATTTTTCAAAGGAATTATAGTTTTCATGTTTTTGGTTTGGTGGATCTCAAAAGTATTGAAAAATTATCTGACAAAAAATTCAACAAACGTTAAAATATAATAAAAAATTCGTATTTTTTTACGGGAAACCTCATTTTGTTTAATAAATAGGGTTATTTTGTAGACAAATGTCTTGAAAAACTAAAAACTAATTATTTTTTTTGAAAAATATTAAAAACCGAAAACCTCAATTCATTTATTTGAATAACCTTTAGTAAAGTAAGATAGGGGAGCGTTTTAATTTTAAAATAATAGATCAACTTGAGAATTAATCTTTTCGATATAATAATCAATTTTTCGAATGGCACGGTTAAAGAATAGATTTTGTTCCTTAATCCCTGATTGTCCCAAAGGTTTTGAATTTATAATTTGCTGTTTAAAAAATTGGTGCACGTTTTTACAGCTTTCTTCATTGTCAGTAATAAAATATCCCAGCAGTGTATAAGGAACGAACATCGTTAGTTTTTCTTCCGTTTCTATGAGCATATTATTGTTTAATAATATTAACTCATTGTAATAAATATTAAAGTTATTATTTGATGCATTACATTTTTCCTGAATTAAGTTGATGATTCTTTTCAAGTTTTTGCATAAGGCGTTTGCATTTTTTAGAGAAAGTAAACCTGCCTCATGAAAGTATAAAATTTGTTGTAAACTACTGTTTATAGTAGTGTCGTTCCAAATTTCATTTACTACAGTGTTTTCATATACACTTTTTAATTTTTGCATATATTCTGCAAATGATTCCTCGATTATAAAACTTTCAAAAGCCACTTTTTTTTGATTTGTGTTTAAAAGATTGAGCCAGACAAAAGCTTTGAATTTTGATAAGATTGTTCCATCCATAAAATAAAACAACGGAATATCTTTGGCAGAGTAAAATAGTGTTGTTTTAGGATTTCTAGTTAATATTTCGATTTGTTCTGCTGATGTCTTGAAATAATGAAGCATGTCTTTTAAGGTTTCTATTTCAATTGTTTTTTCGACAATTACCTTTTCTTTTTTAGAAAATAAATTATCCAGCGAGATATTAAAATGATCTGCCAGTTTGATCGTTTCATCTATCGAAAATTTACTTTTTTCAGATATTCTTCTATGCGATGCATCATAGCTTATCTCTAAAACTGTTGCAATTTCCTCTATTACAGAAGCTGATTTTGGGATTTTACTTCTAATTGCCTTTAAAAATGATTCTTGATATTTCATAATTTGCGATAATCACAAATATAAGAAATAGTTTTATTGATTTAAGCAAATCCATATGTGATTATTGCAATAGGTTTGCCCTGTAATTATTAAAATTAAAAGATGAAAAAAGTTCCCTTATTACTTATTGCTATTAGATTATTATTGGGTTTTGTAATGATTTTAATTGCGAATAACAATTTTGCGCATGTTAGAATGATTTTAGTATCATTAATGATATTCGGATTATTGACAGATATTTTTGATGGTATTATTGCCCGGAAAGTTGGTGTGTCATCAGAAAAATTACGGCGAATGGATAGTCAGGTCGATTTAGTTTTTTGGTTGTGCGTAGGTTGGTGCACATGGCTGTTAAATCCTGAGATTATTATTGAACATAAATATGCTATTATTTCAATTTTTGTAATGGAAGGTCTGACGTATGTTTTTAGTATTCTGAAATTCGGAAAAGAAACCTGTACTCATGCTCTTTTATCTAAATTATGGGGTATAACATTGTTAGTTGCTTTTGTTTCTATGATTGGTTTTGGTCATGCCGGAATTCCTTTTTTTCTAGCCGTATTTTTTGGAATAGTTGGTCATATTGATGTTTACCTGATTATTTATTTTTTACCTAAATGGACACATGATGTTCCCAGTTCCTATCATGCCTATTTAATTAGAGAAGGAAAATCAATCAAAAGACACAAATTGTTTAATGGATAGTTGTTTGAGAAAGTGATTTGAATTAAGAAAAAGATAAAAAACGAAAAACCCCAAGTCAAATAAATGAATTGGGGTTTTCTATGAATAAACCTTTAGTAAACTAAGATCTGATTACTCTTTTTTCTCCTCACGTGGAGGTCTTTGTAAAAGTGCTTTTCTTGACACTTTTTCTTTTTTAGTTTTAGGATCTACTCCCAGGTATTTTACTTCAAATACATCACCCATGTTTACAACATCAGTAACATTTTCAGTACGTTCCCAAGCTAATTCAGATACGTGTAATAAAACTTCATTTCCTGGCGCAGAAGTATATTCTACTACAGCTCCAAAATCTAACATTTTAATTACTTTAACCTCATAAGCTTCTCCCATTTGTGGTTTGAAAGTGATTGACTTAATTTTAGCCAATACTGCTTCAATTCCAGCTGGATCTGTACCTAAGATTTCGATAACACCTTCATCATTTACTTCGTTGATTACGATAGTTGTTCCGGTAGCTTTTTGTAATTCCTGAATTACTTTTCCACCAGGTCCAATTAATGCTCCAATAAAGTTTCCAGGAATAGTTCTGGTAATGATTTTTGGAGAATGTGCTTTAACATCTGCATTTGGTTTAGCAAGAGTTTCAAGTAATTTTCCTAAAATATGCAAACGTCCATCACGAGCCTGAGCTAAAGCCTGCTCCATGATTTCGTATTTCAATCCGTCAATTTTGATGTCCATTTGACATGCTGTAATACCTACGGAAGTTCCAGTTACCTTGAAATCCATATCTCCTAAATGATCTTCATCACCTAAAATATCAGATAAAACTGCAAAACGGTCACCATCAGTGATTAATCCCATTGCAATTCCAGAAACTGGACGAATCATTTGAATACCAGCATCCATTAAAGCTAATGTTCCTGCACAAACTGTAGCCATAGAAGATGAACCATTTGATTCCAATACTTCAGAAACAACTCTGATTGTATAAGGATTTTCAGCAGGAATCATGTTTTTCAATGCTCTTTGTGCTAAATTTCCGTGACCAACTTCTCTTCTTGAAGTTCCTCTTAACGGACGAGCTTCTCCTGTAGAAAATGGTGGAAAGTTATAGTGCAAATAGAATTTTTCTTCTCCTTGTTCAGATGGTGAATCAATTTGGTTTGCTTCTCTTGATGTTCCTAAAGTTGCAGTTGCCAAAGCTTGAGTTTCTCCACGTGTAAACAATGCAGAACCGTGAACAGATGGTAAATAATCTACTTCACACCAGATTGGTCTGATTTCTGTAGTTTTTCTTCCGTCAAGACGAGTTCCTAAATCTAAAGTTACGTTACGAACAGCTTCTTTATTGGTTTTGTAGAAATATTTAGAAACTAAATCTCCATTTTCTGCCAATTCTTCTTCTGTAAATAAGGCTTTTACTTCTTCTTTTACAGCATCAAATGCAGCAGAACGTTCGTGTTTAGCCGAACCAACTTTAGCAATGTTGTAAATTTTATCATAAGCCGCTGCTTTTACTTTTGCGTAAATAGCATCGTCAGTTTTTTCAGTTTCGTAAGTACGAACTTCTTTTTTTCCAAAAGCAGCCTGTAAACGTTCTTGAGCAGCAATTTGGTTTTTAATATGTTCGTGAGCAAATTTAATTGCTTCTAACATTTCAGCTTCTGAGATTTCTTTCATTTCACCTTCTACCATTGCGATAGAATCAGTCGAAGCTCCAATCATCATATCTATATCAGATAATTCTAATTGTGCACGAGATGGATTGATGATAAATTTACCGTCAATTCTTCCAACTCTTGCTTCAGAAATTAAAGTTTCAAAAGGAATGTCAGACAAAGCAAGTGCTGCCGAAGCTGCTAAACCTGCTAATGCATCTGGCATAACTTCTTCGTCATGAGACATTAACTGAATCATAACCTGAACTTCTGCGTGATAATCACTTGGGAAAAGCGGACGTAAAACACGGTCAACTAATCTCATTGTTAATACTTCGCTATCGCTTGGACGAGCTTCTCTTTTGAAGAAACCACCAGGGAAACGACCTGCTGCTGCAAATTTTTCGCGGTAATCTACCGTTAACGGTAAAAAGTCAATACCTGGACTTGCTTTTCTTGATGATACAACTGTTCCTAAAATAACAGTTTTACCAATTCTTACTACTACAGAACCATCAGCTTGTTTTGCTAAACGTCCTGTCTCGATTGTGATGCTTCTGCCATCACCTAAATCGATACTTTCTACAAATAATTGTGGAATCATAATTTTTTCCTTATTGGTTATACAATGGGTTTTAGTTGTGTTGTAGTTGTTGTGTGTAGTTGTTGTTTATTCTAAAACCCAATGAAAAACCAAACTTTTTTTCTTTTTAAAAATGCTTGTAATATATATAATCTGTAAAAACAAAAAGAGGCACTTTCGCACCTCTTTTCTATATTGATTATTTTCTGATATTCAATACTTTGATAATCTCACGATATCTGTTGATCTCTTTCTTTTTCAAGTAATCAAGTAACGATCTTCTTTTACCTACTAGTAGTACAAGTGAACGCTCAGTGTTGTAATCGTGACGATTTTTTTTCAAGTGTTCAGTTAAGTGTGAAATTCTGTAAGTGAACAATGCGATTTGACCTTCTGCGCTTCCAGTGTTTGTTGCAGCACCGTGTTGTGCGAAAATCTCTTCTTTCTTTTCTTTAGTTAAATACATTCCAATATTATTTAATGATTTTTATGTATGTCATACATCCTTTGTAAGACGGGTGCAAAATTAGTACTTTTTTTTTGAAAAAAGAATTTTATAGATCATTTTTTGCAATTGTGATAGGTAATGTAAAATTAACCTGTACTGGAATTCCTCTTTTTATTCCGGGATTCCAGTTTTTAGCAAAGTTAATTACGTTAATTGCGCTTTCATCTAATCCGTAACCAATTCCTTTTAATATTAGTGGCTCAATCAGCTTACCACTTTTATCTACTATAAAGGTCATATATATTTTTCCAGAAACTTTATTTCTGGCTTCTTGTGGAATATGTAAGTTTACTCTAATAAATTTATAAAAAGAATCCATGCCTTTTTTAGGAGCTGCAGGTTGATATACAACATCGTAAGGATGTTCAATATTTAAAGAATCGGTACTTATTCCGGAAATTAATTTTCCGTTTTCATAATTTTCAATAAAAGTATATTTCTCTTCCAGACTTTTTCCTTTCCAAGTACCATCAGGGACTCCATTTTTTACTTTTCCTCTTTCTTCATAACCATCCTCATCTATATCTTCGTAGTCACCATTTCCGTCAGAAACCATTCGCTCTTTTTGAAGATTCCAATAATTGTTGATTCTGGAATCTTTAGTTTTGTCTTTGTTCTCGAAATACTCAATCTCAGATTTTAAATTTCCATTGTCGTACCAATTATATTCTTTTCCTGCTTTTTTTCCGTTAGAGTAATAAACAGATGATTCCTTGTTGCCATTTTCGTAATAGTAAATGGTTTGCCCTTCTTTCTTTATAATGTCTCTGTCGGACGAAGCACTAATCATCTTTAAAGCTTTAGACTTGTAGAAATCTCTAAAAATGTATATTTTTTTTTCGGAATAATATTCTTCGATATGTCTTACATATTTATACTTTTCCTCTGAAGTTTCAGCCCACATAGAATCTAAATAAATTACTTTACTTACGGCTATTGGTGTTTGAGAAATTGATTTAGTACTTATCGATAAAAAAAAGATAATTGTAAAGTAATAATAAGAAAGGCCAAATTTCATTATAGATGTTTTAAGATGAAACAAATATAATAGTATTTTTAATACAATTTGGCAACTTCTTGATTTACAAATTCTAAAAATCTTTCGTCAGCTTCTGTAAAAGGGTCAATTACGTGACTATCAATGTCAATTTGTCCAATATTTATTCCGTTTACAAATAAAGGAACTACAATTTCAGATTTTACCGTAAAACTGCAGGCGATATAATTATCTTGAGCGGCAACGTCCGGTACTACAAAATTTGCATTGCTTTCAGCTACTTGTCCGCAGATTCCTTTCCCAAACGGAATAACAGTATGATCTGTTTCTGCGCCTACATATGGACCCAGATGTAAGGTTTTGTTTTCGTGATTGGCAAAATAAAAGCCAACCCAATTATAATATTCTACATTTGCATTTAATAGTTGGCAAATGGCTAAAAGTTTTTCGTCTCTAAGAGTATTAGTGTCAGCTATAATAGCGCTTATTTTTGGTTGTAATTCTTGAAATGTCATGATATAAAAATTTTATACAAAAGTATTTAAAGCTAAACTCAAAAAATACATAAATTTGAAAAAAAAATCCCTTTGAGAAAATATTTAATACAGTTCAAACCTTTCTTAGTTTTTATAGGTACTTTTTTTGTGACTTACATCGCGCTTACCTATATATATAAAATCTATTTGGATAGTTTTGAAGTAAGCGACCTTGACGGAATTACAAAAGTCGTAGGTCGCAATGTCGAACAATTAATGCAATTACTGAATGCTGATTTTATAGTGAGCAAGAATTTATCCAGTTCCTGGATGGATGTTTGGTACAATAAAAAACATATGACACGAATCATTGAAGGATGCAATGCTGTTAGTGTAATTATTTTGTTTGTTTCGTTTGTTGTCGCTTTTTCCGGAAAACTTAAGCCAACATTCTTTTTTATCTTATTTGGTATATTTTTAATTTATATTCTTAATGTTATCCGCATTGCCTTATTAGTTGTTTTGAAATTTAATTTTCCTGAATATGCACATTTCCTGCACGGAGTCTTTTTTCCTTTAGTCATATACGGACTGGTATTTGCTTTATGGTTTTTTTGGATTAATAAATTTTCAAAATATGCTGGATAATATAAAGGAACACAAATTAAAAATTCTGGTTACGATTCTGGTTGTGTTTTGTTTTGGAGTTATCAGAGCATTTGAAGATCAATTGTTTTATGACCCATTTTTAGTTTATTTTAAAAGAGATTTTAAAAACCTGCCTTTTCCTGAAGCGGATCATTTAAAGCTTTTTTTAGGGCTTTTTCTTCGATATATTCTAAATAGTATTTTGTCTTTAGCATTAATTTATGCATTGTTTCAGGATAAAGAAATTCTTAAATTCAGTACATTTATGTATGCCTTTTTTCTGGTGCTTCTTTTTGTAATGTTTTATGTAATTATTGAATGTTTTCCAGATGCAAACTGGCTTCTTTTTTATGTAAGGCGATTTATCATTCAGCCTATATTTATATTGTTATTTATACCTGCATTTTATTATCAGCAACAAAATCTTAAAAAATAACATTTCATTAAATCTTTTTCAAGTCTTTTTAGGTAGTTTTGCAGTATGAATGTAAAAAAGTGCACAGGATTATTTTTAGCGTTCCTATTGTTGGTTTCCAACATTGGGTTTGCTTTTGATGTGCATTATTGCGGAGGCGAAATTGCTTCTGTTTCATTAAATACTACAGCTTCTGCATCTCCTGAGAAAAAATGTTGTGGAGCATCTGAAAAGAAATCATCTTGTTGTAAAGACAAAGTAGTTCATTTCGAAAAAAAATCGGATAATGCTACTTTTAAGATTTTCTTTTTCCAACTAGCTTTTCCAGCGGTAATTCAAGAATATAAACCAATTGTTTTTGTATCAATTCCAAATTTCAAAAACAATCAGATTACTACGTATTATTCTGATGCGAATGCGCCGCCATTATTCAAATTATACAATCAATACATTTTTTATTCCTGATTTTAATGTTTAGAATCAAGCTGTTTATTGGCTTGTATTATGCTGTTTAGTTATTTCTCACTTATTGAAAAATTCTATAAAAGCAGCTTTTCTAATTAACATTAAAATCATTTTTTATGCAAAAAAATATCATGCTTTTTTGTATGGTTTTATTTTCTATATCTGCTTTTTCACAAGAAGATTTAGAGGAAGTCAAAATCACAAAGAAGCAAAAAGGAATAAAAAAATCCTATACACTTACTTCAAATACATCTGTTATTACAAGTAAAGAACTGCTAAAAGCAGCATGTTGTAATTTGGCCGAAAGTTTCGAAACAAATCCATCAATCGACGTCAATTTTTCTGATGCTTTAACGGGGACAAAACAAATAAAAATGCTGGGTCTGACAAGTCCGTATTTAATGATTACCGAGGAGAATATTCCTTCGGTACGGGGAGCTTCCCAGGCTTATGGATTGTCATTTACTCCCGGAACCTGGATCGAAAGCGTTCAGATCACCAAAGGAGCCGGAAGTGTAATTAATGGTTACGAGAGTATTTCGGGACAAATTAATACAGAACTTTTAAAACCATTAAACGACATTCCGTT
Source organism: Flavobacterium pectinovorum (assembly GCF_006438875.1). GTDB lineage: Bacteria > Bacteroidota > Bacteroidia > Flavobacteriales > Flavobacteriaceae > Flavobacterium > Flavobacterium pectinovorum_A. The sequence continues at coordinate 284,902 of NZ_RCZH01000008.1, read as the reverse complement.
CTTTTTGAATGTCTATGGTTCTACTGATTCAAGGTTTGAGGTAAATACACATTTCAACAAAAAGTTATCTGATAAATGGGCGACTAGTTTGTTTGTTCATGGAAATGCCCGTGTTGCAAAAAACGATATGAATAATGATGGTTTTCTGGATAATCCGTTAGGGAAACAAATCAACGTTTTAAACCGTTATCAATATTATAATGCCGAAAGCGGTTTGGTGAGTTTTATCAATTTCAGATATATGAATGATAAAAAACAAACCGGAGAAGTCGATTTTGATAAAGATAGAGATCGTGGAACCACAAATCATTGGGGTTCAGAAATCAATACAGAACGTTTTGATGTTTCGACTAAAATTGGTTATGTTTTTAAAGATATGCCATATCAAAGTATTGGTTTTCAGAATGCTTTTAACAGTCACAACCAGAATTCTTATTTTGGATTGAATTTATATGACATTAAACAGAATAGTTTTTATTCGAATTTAATCTTCAATTCGATTATCAATAATACGATGCATAAGTTTACCACTGGTTTGAATTTTTCTTACGATCAATATCAGGAATTTGTAAATACAACTGATTATAGCAGAATTGATAATTCAGTTGGGGCGTTTTTCGAATATACGTATGATAATACAGATAATTTTAGTTTGATTCTTGGAGGAAGAGTTGACAATCACAATCGTTTGGGCTTTTTTGTTACGCCTCGTTTACATATGAGATACAATCCCTGGAAAGATGGAGTTATTCGTTTTTCTGCCGGAAGAGGAAAACGTTCTGCTAATATTTTTGCGGAGAATCAACAGCTTTTTGCAAGTTCCAGAACATTTTCGATCTTAGATCATAGCGGAAAAATTTATGGACTGAATCCGGAAATTGCATGGAATTATGGGATTAGTTTTTCTCAGAAATTTAAAATTTTCAATAAAAATGCTGAGGCAGGATTTGATTTCTACAGAACAGATTTTCAAAATCAAGCCGTCGTGGATTTGATGCAGAGCCCGCAAGAAGTTTTGTTTTATAATCTAAAAGGAAGCTCTTTTGCAAATAGTTTTCAGTTTGAATTCAACTACGAATTGATTCATAATTTGAATTTGAGAACAGCTTATAAATATTATGACATTCAAACAGATTATTTGAAAGGAACTTTCCAGCGCCCATTGCAGGCAAAACATCGTTTTTTAGGGAATCTGGAATATGAAACTCAGTTAAGCAACGGAAAGCAATGGAAGTTTGATTATACTTTTAACTGGTCAGGAAAACAACAATTGCCTTACACGGCATCAAACCCCGTAGAAGATCAGTTTCCTGATTTTTCGCCATCTTATGCTGTTATGAATATGCAGGTAACAAGAGTGCTTTCGCCTGTTTTTGAGGTATATGCAGGAGGAGAGAATATTGGAAATTACAAACAACAGAAAGCGATTTTGGGTGCCGAAGATCCATTTGGACCCAATTTTGATGCTTCTGTAGCATATGCGCCAATTTTTGGACAAATGTATTACGCAGGATTACGATTTAAAATAAAATAAAGAATCCAATTTCAAAAATCAATTTCAATAACAATAAATAATATATAAAAATGAAACACTTAATTTTAATTGCAATGATCACTTTTTTAGGATTTTCGGCGCAAGCCCAAACTAAGAAAAATAAGAACTTAAAATACACCACAGAAGTAAATGGTAACTGTGAGCAATGTAAAAAACGTATCGAAAAAGCTGCGTTTGGTGTTCCCGGAGTTAAATCTGCAAGTTGGGATATAGGTTCGCATGAATTAACAGTGATTCTAAACGAAGAAAAATCGTCACCGGCAGATTTAAACAAAGCAATTGCTAAAGTAGGGCATGATACTAAAGAGGTTAAGGCAACGGATTCTGATTATGCTAATTTGCATTCTTGTTGTAAATACGACAGAGAAAAATAATCATAACGAATAATAGTTAGAGCCCAAGTGTAACTTGGGCTTTTTTAATAGTTAATTTATCTTTAAAATACCGTATTTTATTGTGGCTAAACTAAATTATTGTTACTTTCACGAACTTATAAATATAACCAAACGCATTTATGAATAATTTTGATTGGACTCAATTAATTAACCCTGAATTTTATATTACACTAAGTATCGGTGGTTTTCAAATTGGTTTATTTATTGTTTTGTTTATAGTTTTTGCTGAAACAGGACTTTTTGCCGGGTTTTTTCTGCCTGGAGACAGTTTGCTTTTTTTAGCAGGTATTTATAGCCGTGATCTAATTCAGAATGTTGTCGATATACCAGCTGATTTTGTAAACGTATTTATACTTTCAACTCTGGTTGCTATAATGGGAGTTTTGGGTAATATGACAGGGTATTGGTTTGGAGCTAAAAGTGGGTATTATCTGTTTAAAAAAGAAGATACATTTTGGTTTAAAAAGAAGTACTTATTACAATCTAAAGATTTCTTTGAAAAGTATGGTGGTAAAGCAATTATTTATGCGCGTTTCTTACCAATTTTCAGAACCTTCGCACCAATTATTGCAGGGATAGTTTCTATGGATAAAAAGAAATTTATGTTCTATAATATTCTAAGTTCATTTTTATGGTCCTTTATATTGATATTTGCAGGACATTATTTATATGGAGTATTTTTAAAACATGGAATAGATTTAAAAGAGCATATTGAGTATATCATTATTATAATTGTAATCATTTCTACGTTTCCTGTTTTATTAAAACTGTTGAAGAAAAGACCAAGTGAGAATATATAATACTGAGATATTAAAATAAATAAAAAAGTCCGAAGTTTAGAACTTCGGACTTTTTTTATGCTTGAAAGTGATTTGGAATATATTGTTATAGAGATTTCTCCGGAACTTAAGAATGACAAAAATATGGATACAAAAATGGACGGATTAAAATCCGTCTCTACCAAATGTTTCGTTCCTCCGGAACTTCGTTGAAACATTCCAAGGAAATGATTTGTATTGTAAGATGGATTTTGTCAATCCTTCTTAATAATAATCGCGATCTTGTCATTTCGACCGAAGGGAGAAATCACATAAAGTAGCTCGACAACAGTGGGTGCTCTCTGGATGTGATTTCTCCCTTCGGTCGAAATTGACAAAAGATGCGAAAACATTGAACTCTTTTGACCTATATAGTTAAATAGAATTCTATTATAAAAGTTGGAATTTGGTTCCGAAGCTTTGGGATTAAATTTGGAATTTAGCTAAATGTTCTACCACTCATTTACCTTATTTGCATCCATTTTTAAGAAGATAAACAACAAAATAGTGAATCCCCAAAGTCCTGAGCCTCCATAAGAAAAGAACGGCAGAGGAACTCCAATTGTTGGAAAAATTCCGATAACCATTGCGATATTTACAAAAAAGTGAGTAAACAGAATTCCTGCCACACAGTAACCGTAAACTCTGCTGAATTTTGTTTTCTGTCTTTCGGCAAGATAGATTACTCTTAAAAATAAACCAACAAAAAGCGCAATAACAACTATTGAACCAACAAAACCCCATTCTTCACCAACAGTTGTAAAGATGTAATCTGTATGTTGTTCCGGAACAAATCCTCCTTTTGTTTGTGTTCCTTCTAAGAAACCTTTTCCGATCCAGCCTCCAGATCCAATTGCAATTTCAGATTGATTGGTATTGTATCCAATACCTTTCATGTCAACGCTTTTTCCTAATAAAATATTGAAACGGTCACGGTGATGTTGTTTGAAAATATGATCAAAAACATAGTCTACAGACAATACAAAACCAGACATAACAGCTAATAAAATACCGCTTAAAATAATGTTTCGATCGACTGCCCGACCTTTAAAATGTATAATTGCTAATACTCCGAAAGCGATTAAAATAACAGCATAAGGTTCTAAAACAAGCGTTAATACAAACAATAGAATGGTAATGAATCCAGTCCAAACATACCAGGATGGTAAGCCTTCTCTGTATAACACAACGATGAATATACTGTAGATCAAGGCACTTCCCGGATCCGGCTGAGGTAAAATTAATAATACGGGCAAAAAGACAATTGCCAAAGCCTGAATTTGCCTGTTTGTCTCTTTCAGATTGATCTGGGTATCACTTAAATACTTGGCTAATGCCAATGATGTAGCAGCTTTTGCAAACTCAGAGGGTTGCAAAGTAAAACTTCCAATCGCATACCAACATCTTTGACCGGCAATAGTTTTTCCGAATAGAAATAAACCGGCTAAGGATAATAAAGCAACTCCAAAAATTATACTGGCATATTTTTCATAAAATTTTCCGTCAACAAAAAGTACGACAAAAATCAAAGGAATAGTACAACCAATAAAAATTAATTGTTTTTGATAGGTTCCTTCAGTTGATAATAATGATGATGAATAAATATTTAGCCACCCTAGTGTCACCAAGGCAATGTAGATAAAAACGCTTATCCAGTCCAGGTTATTTTTTACACTTTGATTTTTCATTTGAAATAATCTTTGTTAATTTTCTTTAGTGGTGTCTACAGGTATATTTTTGACTTCTACTTTCGGTTTTACAATTTTAGCTCTCATAACAGAATCTTTTGGAGTAGATTCAATTGCGCTGGCTGCTGTTAAACCACCAACTTTAGCATACTCGCTTAAAAGGCTTTTGTTTAAAACACGAATTTCTAAATCATTTCTCGTGATTTTCTTTCTCAAATATTTTTCGATCATCAAACTTGCAATAGGTCCTGCAACTGTGGCACCAAAACCTCCATTTTCAATCATTACCGCTATAGCAATTTTCGGATTGTCTTTTGGGGCAAAAGCCACAAAAATAGAGTGATCTTTTAGTTTTGTTCTGACTCCGTCAATCTTTGCGTAGTTTTCGGCGGTACCTGTTTTTCCGCAAATGTCAATTCCTTCAACTCTAAGTGCGTAAGCCGTACCTTTATTGTAAACATCAAATAAACCGCTTATAACAGGAGGGAAATATTTTTGATCAATTGTTGTAACGTGTTTAGTCGTGAACTTAGCATCAATTTTTTTTCCTTCAATCTTTTTAATGATATGAGGCGTATAATAGTAACCCTGATTGGCAACTGTTGCCATCATATTGGCTAATTGAATAGGGGTCATTAAAACTTCTCCCTGACCAATCGCATTTGATACAATCGTTGTACTTCTCCAGCCTCCGTTAGGATAGATTTTCTTGTAGGTTTTAGATGTTGGGATATTTCCTTTTTTACCTATTGGTAAATCATACCCCATAAATTGGCCTAACCCAAAACTCTTGACGTGATCGCTCCAAACATCTACTGCTTTTGCGGGATCTTTATATTTATTGATCGTTAACATGTAAGATTGCGCAAAATAGGTATTACATGAATTATAAATACCATTATGTAATTGATGTGGACCAAAACCGTGACATTTCATGAAACGACCTCTACCATAACTAAATCCATGATGACACATAAATGTAGTTTGCTCGTTGATAACGCCTTCTTGTAATGCTACTAAACCAGTCAGGATTTTAAATGGAGATCCAGGAGGATACTCTGCCAAAAGTCCTCTGTCGTATAATGGTTTTGCAATAGAATCGTGATATAAAAGAGTGTAGTTTTTAGATCTTTGTCTTCCAACTAAAATTCCGGGATCATAAGATGGTGCAGTAACTAATGCCAATATCTCACCGGTTTTAGGTTCGATGGCAACAATTCCTCCTCTTTTATTGATCATTAATTCTTCTCCGTATTTCTGAAGTTCGGCGTCAATGGTTAGATTAATGTCTTCTCCGGCAACGGCAATAGTATCGTATCTTCCCTCTTTGTAGGAGCCAATTTCTCTGTTGTATTTGTCTTTCTGAACGTATTTTACACCTTTAATTCCTCGTAATATATGTTCATAGCTTTCTTCAACACCTTGTTTTCCAATTAAGTCTCCGCTATTATAGTATGGGTTTTTGGCAATCAGTCCTTCGGTTACCTGTACAATAGAGCCAAAAATATTTGCACCATAATCTACTTCGTAATCACGAAGCGATCTTTTCTGGAAGTAAAAACCTTCATATTTTCTGATTTTTTCCTGGAAAGCGGCAAATTCATTTTTGTTTAATTGTGCCAGAAATACAGACGGAAGTCTTGGGCTATAGACTTTAGCCTTTGCAATTCTTTTGTCGTACTCTTCTCTTGTTATATCTAATAAAGCACAGAATTCAGGAATATTAAGGGTTTCCTTGATATCTCTTGGAATAACCATTATATCGTATGAAGCCTGATTAGCAACTAATAATTTACCGTGTCGATCATAGATATAACCTCTTTCAGGATAATCATACTTTTTCTTGATTGCATTATTTTCTGATTTTAATTTGAAAGAATCATCAACAATTTGCAAATAAAATATCCTGATCACTAGCAAAGATGCTGCAATAATAATTAAAGAGGGCAGCAGGACTTTTCTCATCTTTTATTGGGCTTAATAAGATAAATTATTATAATTGAAGTGATTATTGTAAATATTGAGCTAAATAACGTTCGAAGTAAAATATCCCAAATAAACTTAAATTGAAAAGCTTCAAGGATAAATAATACAATGTGATGCAATAGAACAGATACTAAAATAAATGAAAATCGCTCGGGAGTTAATGACTCGTTTAATCTGATTGTTTGATATTCGTAACTCAGTCCAAATGAAAACTTAAATATATAGGGTCTGTAATAGGCTAGGATTACACAAGCCGTAGCATGTATTCCGCCTGAATTACAAAATAAATCCATTGTCAATCCAAGTAAAAAACTCGAGATAATTAAACCCGATCTGTTACTGTTTACAGGATACAAAATAATGTATAAGATGTATGGAAAGGGACTTATGTACCCTAAAAAATTCATATTATTGAAAATAACAACCTGAATTGCTAGTAACATAATAAATCGAAAAATATTGACTAACAAAGCGCTATTCATTTTTTTCCTTGTTTTCTAAATTAATAAGTTCTTCTCTGTCCTTACTCTTGATAATATAAACGTGACCCAAGTTTGTCATGTCATTAAATAATTTAACTTTTATAACATAAAAACTGGTCTTGGTTTCTGTATAAACGGTCTCAACAGTTCCTATGTTGATTCCTTCCGGAAAAATTACAGATTGGCCTCCGGTTACAATAGTATCTCCTTTTCTAACAGAAGCTAATCTTGGTACATCTCTAAGTTGTACATATCCAGTGCTTTTTCCATCCCAGGTTAAAGAACCAAAATGGTTTGTCTTTTTTAACTTGGCATTGATTTGAGATTTCATATTCAAAATACTCACAACTGTAGAATATCTTGGTGAAGTATCGTCAACAATACCAATTATTCCTAAACTGTTTATTACACCCATATCCGGTTTTACGCCATCATTGGCTCCAGAGCTTAAGGTGATAAAGTTTTCATATCTGCTGTATGAGTTGTGAATTACTTTGGATACAATTATATCAGCAGGTTTTACTCCTTTTAAACTATCCATCAAAGGTAGTTTCGTGGTGTCTTCTTTGTTGAATAATAAACTTTTCAATCTTGCATTTTCAAGTACAAGTTCGTCATTTTCAGTTTTTAGATTCAAATATTCGTTTACACGATTGATTCTTTCGTAAACACCTCCACTCAAAAAGTTGGCAGAACTGATTACTTTGCTTCTATGGTAGGAATGCGATTGAATTGTGAGAGTCAACGAAATACCTAAAAGCAGCAAAAACAGCAATCGATTACTGTTTCTTATAATGAAATTAAAAATTTGCTGCATTTCTTGTTTGGTTATTTTGTTTCAGGATATGCTTTTGGTTTCAAAGTTTTATAAGAGTTGAATGAATTGAATTCAACTCTTATAAAAAAAATATTGATTGTTATTTTGAATCTTATTTAATTAAGATACTTTTAAATTTTGCAATGTTTTTAAGTGCCATTCCAGTTCCACGAACAACTGCTCTTAAAGGATCTTCGGCAATGTAAACAGGTAAATCTGTTTTTTGAGAGATACGTTTGTCAAGACCTCTAAGCATAGATCCACCACCAGCTAAATAAATACCTGTATTGTAGATATCCGCAGCTAATTCAGGAGGAGTTTGAGATAACGTTTCCATTACAGCATCTTCAATACGTTGAATAGATTTGTCTAATGCTTTTGCAATTTCACGGTAAGAAACGTCTACTTGTTTTGGTTTACCCGTAAGTAAATCTCTACCTTGAACAGACATATCTTCTGGCGGTCCATCTAAATCTTCGATAGCGGCACCAATTTGAATTTTTATTTTTTCAGCAGTACTTTCTCCCACAAAAAGATTGTGTTGAGTACGCATGTAATAAACGATGTCATTTGTAAATACGTCACCTGCAATTTTTACAGATTTATCACATACAATTCCACCTAAAGCAATTACAGCAATTTCAGTTGTACCACCTCCAATATCAACAATCATGTTTCCTTTTGGTTGCATGATATCGATACCAATACCAATTGCAGCTGCCATAGGTTCATGAATTAGGTAAACTTCTTTTCCGTTTACTCTTTCACAAGATTCTTTTACAGCTCTCATCTCAACCTCAGTAATACCTGACGGAATACATACTACCATTCTTAAAGCTGGAGTAAACATTCTTTTTTTCAGTGCTGGTATGCTTTTGATGAACATATTGATCATTTTTTCTGAAGCATCAAAATCTGCAATTACACCATCTTTCAAAGGCCTTATGGTCTTTATGTTTTCATGTGTCTTACCTTGCATCATATTGGCTTCCTTACCAACAGCAATGATTTTGCCTGATATTCTATCACGTGCAACGATTGACGGACTATCAATAACAACTTTATCATTATGTATGATTAAAGTGTTTGCGGTACCAAGGTCTATCGCAATATCCTCGGTCATGAAATCAAAAAATCCCATAAGTTTTTTAGGGGTTTAAAATGTTATAAATTATTTTGAACAAAGTTAAACAAATTAATGTTTAAAATGACGTGTTCCAGTAAATACCATTGCAAGATTATTTTCGTTGCAATAATTTATGCTTAATTCGTCTTTTATTGAGCCTCCCGGCTGAATTACAGCTGTTATTCCTGCTTTTTTGGCTAATTCTACACAATCCGGAAATGGGAAAAATGCATCACTCGCCATAGAAGCGCCTGTTAAATCAAATCCAAAAGCTTTTGCTTTGTCAATAGCCTGCATTAAAGCATCAACTCTTGAGGTTTGACCTGTTCCTGACGAAATTAATGTTCCGTTTTTTGCAAAAACAATCGTATTTGATTTTGTGTTTTTACAAATTTTTGAAGCAAATATTAAATCTTCTATTTCTGAAGCAGTAGGCTCTGTAATTGTAACGGTCTTTAAATGCTCTTTAGTATCTGTAATATTATTTCTGTCCTGAATTAACAAACCATTAAGACATGTTCTAACTTGTCTTGACGGTAATTCAACTTCATTTTGAACTAATATGATTCTGTTTTTCTTTTCTTGTAAAACGGCAATTGCTTCGTCATCATAACTTGGAGCAATTACTACTTCACAGAACAATTTGTTGATTTCTTGTGCTGTAGCTAAATCAATTTTAGTATTTGCAATCAAAACTCCACCAAAAGCAGATGTTGGATCACAAGCCAAAGCTGCTAAATAAGCTTCGCTAATCGTTTTTCTGGAAGCTAAACCGCAAGCATTATTATGTTTTAAAATTGCAAACGTTGGTCCGTCAGTTTTAAACTCATTAATTAAGTTTACAGCCGCATCAACATCTAGTAGGTTGTTGTAAGATAACTCTTTTCCGTGAACTTTTTTGAACATTGCATCAAAATCTCCAAAAAAGAAGCCTTTTTGATGTGGATTTTCTCCGTATCTTAAAATCTGACCATCTGCAATACTTTCTTTGTAAATAGTTTCGTCAGTATTGAAATAGTTAAAAATAGCACCATCATAGTGAGAAGAAACATGGAATGCTTTTGTAGCAAACAATCTTCTGTTCTCAAGAGTGGTAGCTCCATTTTGTTCTGTAATCAAATCAAGAAGCAAGCTGTATTCATTAACCGAAGCTACAATTACAGTGTCTTTGAAATTTTTTGCACCTGCACGGATCAATGAAATTCCGCCAATGTCAATTTTTTCAATGATATCTTGTTCACTTGCACCAGAAGCAACCGTTTTTTCAAACGGATACAAATCAACAATTACCAAATCGATTTGAGGAATATCAAACTCCTTCATTTGTTGAACATCACTCTCGTTATCCTGACGGTTTAAAATTCCACCAAAAATTTTCGGGTGTAACGTTTTTACTCGTCCTCCAAGAATTTCAGGAAATGAAGTAATATCTTCAACCGGAACTACAGGAATCCCAAGATTTTTAATAAAATCTTCAGTTCCTCCGGTAGAATAAAGTGTTACGTTTTGTTCGTGTAATTTTCTAACGATTGGCTCTAATCCGTCCTTTGAAAAAACAGATATTAATGCCGATTGTATTGTTTTAGTTGTGCTCATTGTGTAGTTATGATTTTCAGACTGCAAAAGTAGTTTTTTTAAATATTATTTTAAAGAAAATTAATGTAACATTATGCTAAAAAAAACTACTGATGAGTAAGTTAACTTTTATTAGGTTTTTGAATTTAAATTATTGAATTTTACTTTATTGAAAAATACGAAAATATGCTTGTTTATCTAAGATTATTAAAAGAAAGTTTAGGTTTTGCTATAAACGCTTTGCGAAATAATAAATTACGTACTTTATTGTCTTTGTTAGGGGTAACTATTGGAATTTTTTCAATTATAGCCGTTTTGGCGGCAGTTGATTCTTTAGATCGAAAAATTTCCAAAGATTTAAGCAGCTTAGATAAAAATACGATTTATTTAATGAAATATTGTTTTGGACCTTCTGAAATTCCACAATGGAAGCGAGAACAGTTTCCAAATGTGAAATATGACGAGTATATCAACTTAAAAAACTCCCTTAATAACACAGAACAGGTTGGTTACCAATTATTCGTAAATCATGAAAGTTTAAAGTATGATTCGAAAACCGTTGCCGATGTAAATATGGTTCCTTCTTCATTTGAAATGGTCGATATTGACGGATTAAGTTTCGATAAAGGGCGATTTTATAATGAATCTGAATCAAATTCAGGAACTCCTGTAATTGTTTTGGGATTTGATATTGCCAACGGACTTTTTGGAGATAGTGATCCAATTGGAAAAAGTATTCGTTTGTACGGACAGCGTTTTACGGTTATTGGTGTAATGGTAAAACAAGGAGCAGGATTTTTTGGAGACAGTAATGATACATCGGTTTATTTTCCGGCAAATTTTTTACGCCGTATGTATGGCGATAGTGACTCAATGACACCTGTAATTGTGTTAAAGCCTGTGAAAGGAATTGATATGGACGCTTATAAAGCCGAAGTTGCACAAAAATTAAGAGCGATCCGTGGAATGAAAGCGGGTGAAATGGACAATTTTTTTGTGAATGTACTCTCCGGATTTACAGATTTTATCGACGGAATTTTAGGTAGTTTAAGAATTGGTGGAATTATTATAAGCTTTTTCTCTTTCTTAGTTGGAGGTTTTGGAGTGGCAAATATCATGTTTGTTTCTGTAAAAGAGCGTACTAATTTAATAGGTATTCAAAAATCTTTGGGAGCAAAGAATCGATTTATATTGTTTCAGTTTTTATTTGAAGCTATAATACTTTGTTTAATTGGAGGTATAATTGGTTTGATAATCGTTTGGTTACTTTCGATTCTATTAACCAATTTATTAGATTTTGAATTTGTTCTAAGTATTTGGAATGTAATTATTGGAGGTGGATTGTCCATTTTTGTGGGATTAATTTCGGGAATTTTACCTGCAATTTCAGCTTCAAAATTAGATCCTGTAGAAGCTATTAGAACAGGAATGTAAATCAGAATATAATAGTTGTGAATAATATTTGGATGAAGAGTAGAGTTAGGTGAAACAAAATTTGCGGACTCAAATCAACAATAAGCGATAATTAACCCTTAATTATTGTTTTTACAACTTCAAGATTCCTTTTATTGCGAAATTTTGTCGTAATTTTAATACCCTAAATTAAAACACGATTCTATGATACCAGTAAAAGCTTACGCAGCATACGATGCTACAAATCCGTTAAAGCCTTATACGTTTGAAAGGAAAGAGGTTGGTGCAAATCAAGTTCAAATAGAAATTTTGTACAGTGGTGTTTGCCATTCAGATATTCATACTGCAAAAGGCGATTGGGGACCTGTAAATTATCCATTAGTTCCCGGGCATGAAATTGTGGGACGAATCATTGCTGTTGGTAACGATGTATCGAAGTTTAAAGTAGGAGAACTTGCGGGAGTAGGTTGTTTTGTTGATTCCTGTAGAACATGCCCAAGTTGTCAGGCAGGCGAGGAGCAGTTTTGTGAAGAAGGAATGACGGGAACTTATGCAAGTTTTGAAAGAGGAACCAATATTCCAACTCGCGGAGGATATTCAACTAGTATTATAGTTGATGAAAATTATACACTTCATATCTCTGATAAACTTGATTTACGAGGAGTTGCACCATTATTGTGTGCCGGAATTACAACTTATTCGCCATTGCGTTATTTAAATGTGGGTAAAGGGCATAAAGTTGGAGTTTTAGGACTTGGCGGTTTAGGGCATATGGCGGTTAAATTTGCCGTTTCTTTTGGTGCCGAAGTTACCATGCTTAGTCATTCTCCATCTAAAGAAGCTGATGCTAAAAAATTAGGAGCGCATAAATTTGCTCTGACTTCAAATCCTGAAACAATGGAATCTTTAGCAAACAGTTTCGATTTTATTCTAAACACCGTTTCTGCAAAACACGATCATAATGCTTATCTGAATTTACTAAAAACGAACGGAACCATGATTGTAGTTGGAGCTCCGCCAGCGCCTGCCGAAATTCCGGTTTTTACTTTAATCATGAAAAGAAGAAGTATTATGGGAAGTTTAATTGGTGGGATTAAAGAAACGCAAGAAATGCTGGATTACTGTGCAGAACACAATATTACTTCAGATGTTGAAATTATCGATATGTCATACATTAATGAAGCTTATGACCGAATGAATAAAAGCGATGTCAAATATCGTTTTGTAATTGATATGGCTTCTTTAAAATAGGTTCAAAGGTTCATAGTTGCAAAGGTTCAGAGGTTCAGAGGTTTCAAACGTTATAAGTTTTTTTGAATTGCCTCCAGCTTTAGCTGGAGATATAAAAATAGCGAGAGTAAATTGGCTTTAGCCGAATAATTTTAAATTGACATTTTGCGCCTTTTGATGCATTGGCGATAAAGTTCCGAAGGAACGATGTATTTTGTAGAAACGGAATTCATTCCGTTGGAGAATGATATATAAGGAATTTAACGTTTATTAAAAACAAAATATAAGAACAAAACATAAAATCAAAAAACCGAAGAAATATTTCTTCGGTTTTTTTGTTTGAATTCTTTAGTGTTGAAATAGAATGGATTAAAAATTCGATAATTTAAAAAAAATGTCACATCTTAATCGAAACCATTCAAACAGAAATAAAGGAATTTTTTTTCCTTGTAATATTTTCCTGTAAATGTTATGCTATCAAAATAATTGGATAAATTTGGTAAACAGACAATTATAAATTACGGAATAAATGAGCTTTATACTAAAACCTGTCGATGTTGTTGAATCTATTTCCAGAGAAGATTTTAAAAAGAACTATTTAAATAAAAGAAAGCCTTTAATTATAAAAGGACTAACAAAAGATTGGCCGGCAAGAGAAAAATGGTCAACCGATTATTTTAAGCAAATTGCGGGAGATATTGAGGTAAAACTAGTTGATAACTCAAAAGCAGATCCAAAAAAAATAATCAATGCCTCAATTGCCAGTATGAAATTTGGTGATTATTTGGATTTAATTAAAAGAGAGCCAACACAGTTGCGTATTTTTTTCTTCAATCTTTTTAAACATAGACCAGAATTGGTTCAGGATATAAAAGTTCCAAAAGAATTAATGGGCGGTTTTATAGAAAGTATGCCTGCGATGTTTTTTGGAGGTTCTAATGCTTTTACCTTTTTACATTATGATATTGATTTACCGCATCTTTTTCACACACATTTTGGAGGAAGAAAACATATTATCCTTTTTGATTATAAATGGAAAAAAAGGCTTTATTGCGTTCCAAACACCACTTATGCTTTAGAAGATTATGATGTTTCTAATCCGGATTTTGAAAAATTTCCCGCTCTAAAAGGTGTTGAAGGTTATGAAGTTTTTCTGGAACATGGAGATACTTTATTCATGCCAACCGGAATGTGGCATTGGATGAAATATATTGATGGTTCTTTCTCTCTGAGTCTTCGTGCCTGGGATCGATCAATAACCCGAAAAATGGCAAGCGTTTGGAGTTTATTCATGCATGGTGCATTAGATAGTGCCATAAAAATAGTTTTTAGAGAACGTTATGCGATTTGGCGCGAAAAACTTGCCGTTAAAATAGCGGAAAAAGAATTAAGAAATAACAGACCAAGAAAGAGTGTAATTTAGAATTAGCAAGCAATATTCCGTAGGAATTAAATATTGGTAGCAACGAGATTTATTCTGTTGAGAAGATTGAAATCACAAGTCAGGAAATATTCCATGGAAATCAAAGATTAGTAGCAACGGAATTTATTTTGTTTAGAATTAGTATTGAAAACATGGGTCAGGAAATATTCCGCAGGAATTAAATGTGGTAGCAACAAGATTCATTTTGCTTAAAATTAAGATTGAAATCGCAAGTCAGGAAATATTCCGGAGGAATTAAATATTGGTAGCAACGAGATTTATTTCGTTCAGAATTAAGGTTGAAATCTCAAAGTAAAAAAAATATTCCGTAGGAATTAGTGATTGGTAGCAACGGAATTTATTCCGTTGGGAGATAGAATCCCCGTGTTAACAAGTTCCGTAGGAACGACATATATTCGTTATTTAGGATAACAAAAAATCCGAAGAAATATTTCTTCGGATTTTTTATTGAACTCAATATGTTTTTGAAAATCTTATTTTTCTTTTAATAATTTTTCCAAAAACTCAACTTTTTCTTTTTCTGCCTGAAGCATACGTTCGTAAAGTTCGATTACTTTATCCAAGGGATTGAAATTGCATTGATTTGAATGAAACATTCCATTTGCCCCACTGCAACTATTGTCATAAAAATTATTGAAATAACTTATCATATTTTCATCAGTAAAGTTTTTAATTGCTTCAACACTTACTCCAAGAGCTTTTGCGATATCGGCAAGTTTTCCATCATCTATTGTTTCGCTGTTTTCAATAGCCGAAATTGCCTGTTGATTTGTTCCTAAAGCTTGAGCCAAAGCTTCTTGCTTCATGTCTTTCAGTTCACGAATACGGCTAATTTTTCGTCCTATATGATTTGGTTTTGTTGCTGCGCTCATAGTTCAAAGATATTTATAATGCTTTAAAAAAAATCGGTTTTAGTAAAAAACAGGTGAATTTATGTTTTATACATTTTCTAATAGTTTGCTTGGGTACAAAACTATTATTTGCGTTTTGGATATCAAACAAAAATACAATTTTTCAGACAAGTATTAATCAGTTGAGATTGAAATCGCAAGTTGAGAAAAATTCCATAGGAATGGAATATTTATAGCAACGTTTCAATGTCCTTAAGTTAAGGGAGAATCTATCCTGTCCTGAAGTTTCGGGATCGGGACTTTGCCGCATAAATCTCGCGCAAAGTCGCAAAGCCGCCAAGTTTACATACATTTTCTTTGCGTATTTGCGACTTTGCGCGATTTTTTTTAGTCTAAGTATCTAAAAACTTAATTTAATGACATTAGGTTTCGGGAGCAAAGTTTAAACACAATATTGTCATTTCGACGAAGGAGAAATCTTCGCGAGAAGCTCGACAAAGATTGGATTTTCGTTGCGAATGATGGATTGAAATCCATCTCTACAATATATTTTGTTCCTATGGAACTGCTAAAAAAAAACCATTGCTTGTTTTGTTATTCCTGACAAAAGCTTTGCGACTGAAGTTTCAGGATTATTCTAATGAGATTGAAAATACGCATATTCAGAAGTTCCTTAGGAACGACATGTTTATAGAATAAAAAAATCCCATCAGCCGAAGCGAATGGGATTTTATATGTTTAGAAGTTTAAAACTATCTAAGTGTATTATTTTGAATCAAATCGATATATAAGTTGATCTTATCTTTCAATTCTTTTCTAGGCGTGATAAAGTCAAGGAAACCGTGCTCTAATAAGAACTCAGCAGTCTGGAAACCTTCCGGTAAATCTTTACCGGTTGTGTCACGAACAACACGAGGACCAGCAAAACCAATCAAAGCTCCTGGCTCAGAAATATTAATATCTCCTAACATTGCATATGATGCAGTTGTTCCTCCGGTAGTTGGATCAGTACAAAGCGAAATGTATGGTAATTTAGCTTCAGCTAACTGAGCTAATTTTACAGATGTTTTAGCTAATTGCATTAACGAATAAGCTGCTTCCATCATACGAGCTCCACCAGATTTAGAGATCATTACAAAAGGCAATTTGTTTTTGATCGCGTGATTAATACCTCTGGCAATTTTTTCTCCAACAACCGCTCCCATTGATCCACCAATAAAGGCAAAATCCATACAGCAAATTACAAGTTCTTTTCCTTTAGATTTTCCCACTCCGGTACGCACAGCGTCTTTAAGGTGAGTTTTCTCCATTACATCTTTCAATCTTTCTGCATATTTTTTTGTATCAACAAAATGCAAAGGATCTTTCGATGTCATGTTTTTATCTAATTCAACAAATTCGTTGTTGTCGAACAAAATTTCAAAATAGGTTGCGCTTCCAATTCGAACGTGAAAATCATCTTCAGGACTAACAAATAAGTTTCTGGCTAATTCGTCAGCGTCAATAATTTTTCCAGTAGGAGATTTGTACCACAATCCTTTCGGAACGTCCATCTTATCTTCAGTAGCAGTCGTAATCCCTTTTTCGTGTCTTTTAAACCAAGCCATTTGTCTAGTATTCAGTGTTCAGTAATCCGTGTTCAGTAATCCGCTTTATAATAATCAGTTTTTAAGTATTCAGCATTTGAGCACTGAATACTTAAAACTTAAAACTGAATACTTTTTATAGTGTATTTACGTTATTCAAGTCTGCAAAAGCTTGCTCAAGTCTTGTATTGAATGTCACTTCGCTTTCACGTACCCATCTTCTTGGGTCATAATATTTTTTGTTAGGAACATCAGCACCTTCTGGGTTACCAATTTGAGATTTTAAATAGTCAATGTTTTTAACCATATAATCACGAATTCCTTCTGTGTATGCAAATTGTAAATCTGTATCAATGTTCATTTTGATAACTCCGTAGCTAATTCCTTCTCTGATTTCTTCAAGTGTAGAACCTGAACCTCCGTGGAAAACGAAATCTACCGGGTTATGACCAGTTTTGAATTTGTTTTGAACGAAATCCTGAGAGTTTTTTAAGATTTTTGGAGTTAATTTTACGTTTCCTGGTTTGTAAACACCGTGAACGTTTCCAAAAGCAGCTGCAATTGTAAATTTAGGACTTACTTTAGATAATTCCTCATAAGCATAAGCTACTTCTTCTGGTTGAGTATATAATTTTGAGCTATCAACATCAGAGTTGTCAACACCATCTTCTTCACCACCTGTAATACCAAGCTCGATTTCTAATGTCATTCCCATTTTGCTCATTCTAGCCAAGTATTCTTTACAGATCTCGATGTTTTCTTCGATTGGCTCCTCAGACAAATCGATCATATGAGAACTGAATAATGGTTTTCCTGTTTCTGCAAAATGTTTTTCAGAAGCATCTAATAAACCATCAATCCAAGGTAATAATTTTTTTGCACAGTGGTCAGTATGTAAAATTACAGTAGCTCCGTAAGCTTCTGCTAATGCATGAATATGTTTTGCTCCAGCGATTCCACCAGCGATTGCTGATTTTTCGCCTGCATTTGATAATCCTTTTCCAGCGTTAAATTGTGCTCCTCCGTTTGAAAATTGAATGATAACTGGCGCATTAAGTTTTGCTGCAGTCTCAAGAACTCCATTGATTGTGCTTGACCCGGTAACGTTTACTGCAGGTAATGCAAATCCTTTTTCTTTCGCATAATTAAAAATCTCCTGAACTTGATCTCCTGTAGCTACTCCCGGTTTAATATTGTGTGCCATTGTAAATTTTTTTATAGTTGTTTTTAGTTTTTAGGTTGCAAAAATAAGAATTAATTAGCATTAGAAAGGATAATTTATTCCAAAATTTAAAACAGAGTGCCCAAAATTGTATTCTTTAAACCAACGATCTCCTTTGTCATGTGCTGGATTATAAGTCTTAAAGCCCAAATCTAAACGAATAACAAAAAAGCTTAAATCGTATCGTAAACCGAATCCTGTTCCCAAAGCAATTTCAGCTAAATCGTTTAAGTTGTCGAATTTTGCTTTCTCATCAACCACATTATCGAGCACATTCCAGATATTTCCGGCGTCTGCAAAGATGGCGCCTTTAACATCGCCAAGAATTTTAAAGCGAAGTTCAGCACTCATTGCAATCTTCATATTTGCCTCGTTAAAGTCATTTACAGCATTTGTACTTCCCGGACCTAAAGCATAGGGTTGCCATGCACGGTTATCATTTGAGCCTCCGGCATAATAACTTCGCGAAAACGGAATGTAATTGGAGTTTCCAAATGGAATCGCTATACCAAAAAAGCTTCTTACGGCCAGTACTTTTTCTTTTCCAAAATCCCAGTGTTTAATATAATCGAATTCTGTTTTTATATATTCTGAATAAGCCAAGTTGAATATTTCGTAGTTGCCATTTGCATTCTTAGGTAAGTTTGCAATATTAGAAATAGCAGTTAATAAAGTACCTGCAGATTCTATTTTGGTTTTAAATTGATAAAAAGTATTATCAGCAAGGTCTTTTTTAGTAGTTTTTGTAAACGTGTAGCTTGTCGCCAGAATAAAATCATTTTCGGTCAGACGAACTCTTCTTTCTTCAATGCTTTCTACATTTTTATAGTCAGGATCTCCAGGTCTCAATACAGTCTGATCAGTTAGTACTTGTCTGGTGAATTTATTTGCTCCATCAGGAATAGTTAGATTTCCGTTGTCATCAACGTTTTCTGGAACGGTGTTATATTGATTGGCAATACCATTTAATTCATTATAAGAAGAAGTATAAACATTGAAATAGTTATTCGGATTTAAGTTTCGCACAAACTGCGCATTAAGCAATTCAAGTTTTGCGGTATTGTTTCTTTTTGGAGACCAATTGTAGGCAATTCCTCCTGTGAAATTTTCTTTATCTAAACCAATGTTCCTTTGCTTCGAAAAACCTGCAGAAACACTCGTTGACGGAATCATCCTTTTCGGAATAATTTTCTCCGTTCCAAAAGGCATCAGGATTCTTGGAAAGTTCAGTTTTAAATCAACACCATATTCAGATACATTGAAGAAATTATTATTTGGATTCGCCATATCTTTTGATGAACCAAGGTTTAAACGTGTAGAAATCTCCAGCGTTTCGGCTCTGTTGAATACGTTTCGAATAGTTTCAGAAATACTCGCTCCAATACCAAAATCCTGAATATTAGAGTGCGTCACGTCAAAAGTGGCACCAAAGCTGTATTTTTTTCTTGGTGTCAGATAAACATTCGCAATTAAGGATTGTGCCGTTGAATCGCGTTTGTCAACTTCATATTGAATCGAAGGATAATTGAAGATTTTCAGGTTATTTAAATATCTTGACGAAAGAGTCGTTCTCGTGTCAGAGAAAGTACTTCCTTTATTGATAAAAACAGCATCTGTAATAGCGCGCGGTTTGTATTTTAGTTTTTTGTAACTGTATAAATTGAAATTGTTGTACGTTGTACTATCCGTAATTTTCTTTTTGGCATTTGCAGCTGAGTAATCCGTATAAATGTTTACATCGCTAATCTTATACAATTTAAAAGGTTCCGTTCTGCTTGAATCCCTTTCCTGAATATTATTGTTGTTGACAATTAAAGTTACATCGGCTTTATTTTTTTTGCCAATAGTGTCAATGTCAAAAGTAACATAAGTGGGTTGAAAATAATAAGCACCGTGATTTCTAAAATAAGTAGTTACACGATTTTTTTCATCTTCAAAATCAGAAGTTTTATATTGATTTCCTGATTTTATAAGAGGTGCTTCCGGATTGGTTTTGTATAATGAGTCTAATGCCGGAGTCATTATATTGGTTTTGATTGTATCCAGAATGTAAGCAGGGCCAGTAGTAATATTGTAATTTATTTTGGCTTTTTTTCGTGCAACACTATCTATAGTATAATCGGTAGAAACATTAAAAAAACCGTTATTGAAATAATAAAATTTCAGGCGCAACAATGATTTTTTTGTTTTTGCTGTGTCAATGATAACAGGAGGTTCACCAGTACTTTTTAAGAATTCATGAATACCTTTGTAAAGAAATGATTGTCCCAGACGATCTACTTGTTTTGCTGATAATATTTTAGATTGACGTTCGTAAAGTCCTGGATGATTTTTGAATTTTGCCTGATAAGTGGAGTCTGGATTTAAGTTGGCTAAATTGTATAAATTAAGACGTAATTTAAAACCCAATAATGTACCGTTTGGTTTTTGATACATTTGATTTGCGGCAATTTCATCATTTGTATTCTTTCCGTTTACAACAATATTGTTTTTCACAAGAAGATTTTTTCCATTGGGAACTCTTTTTACGGCATTACAAGCGCAAATAAATATTGCAATTAGGATAAATGCTATTATTTTTGTGGAATTCTTTTTCAAGTGTTCTTAAATATTTAATTCAAAAGTACATTATTTTATGGTTAGTAAAAACCAAATAAAGCTTATCTCAAGTTTACATCAAAAAAAGCAACGTTTTGCAAATCAATTATTTTTTGCCGAAGGAGTAAAAGTAATTCAAGAATTGTTGCAATCCAATTTTGAATTAGAGCATTTATACACCACTCTAAATGATTTTGAAGCAGTTCAGCCTTCAAAACGCACACTTATAAATGAGCAGGAACTTAAAAAAATAAGTGCCCTGACAACTCCAAATTCTTGCTTAGCAGTCTTCAAAATTCCTGCCGAAAACAAAGTAATCGATTCAGGTTTGATCGTGGCTTTAGACGATATTCGTGATCCTGGAAATTTAGGCACGATTTTACGCCTTTGCGATTGGTTTGGAATCAAACAAATTGTTTGTTCGAAAGAAACTGTTGATATCTACAATCCTAAAGTTGTGCAAGCTACAATGGGTTCAATTGCCAGAGTAAACGTAAATTATGTCGATCTCAAAACTTTTATCAATCAAACGAATTTGCCGGTTTTTGGGACATTTATGGACGGGGAAAATATTTATCAATCAAATTTACCTCAAAACGGAATTATTGTTATGGGCAACGAAGCCAATGGTATTTCAGCAGAGATTGAAAATATAGTTACAAGCCGACTCACAATTCCGAGATTTGGTGACCTGCAAAAAACTGAAAGTTTAAATGTGGCTACCGCAACGGCAATTATTCTTAGTGAGTTTAAACGAAATAGTTAGGTTTTTGTTTTAATGAAAAGTAAAATTAATTAAAATTGCTCGCGATTTCATAGAATCAATATTTCCTGTCCAAGGGCTTGGTCCGTTTGCGGGATTATCACGAATTAATTCATCAGTAATACCAAACATACCTCTGATAGAAGGAGAGAAAATAAAGTATTCAGAGAAAAAGTCAATTCCAAAACCTAGTTCATAAGCAGCGGTCCATTGTTTTACTCTGAATTTACCTTCAAAATTATCATCTTTGGATTTTGCGTTGCTTGATAAGTTTAATGTACTCGACAATCCGCCAACTAAGTAAGGGCGAATGTTTCCGGTTCTTAAAGAAGAAAATTTCAATAATAAAGGAAAATGGATGTAAGTACTATTTACTTCTCTCATATAAAAAGATTCCGTGACACCAGGTGTATGCGGATAATATAAATCACGTTTTGTGTAATACAAACCCGGTTCAAATCGCAAATTGATATATTCCTGCAATCTTAAGTCAGCGACAACACCAACATTGAATCCAGTAGTTTTTTTGACCTGAATGTCATCCGGTACCGGAATTTTATAATCAATTTTAAAATCGAAGCTGTTGAATCCTAAATAATAACCAAAATACAGGCGTTGTTTTTGCCAGTTTTCAAGGTTAATAATAGGGTCTTTACTAAACATGCTTTTAGCAAATTGCGAATATCCTTTTGAGGATAATAAGACTAATAAAATTAAGATTACAGTTTTTTTCATACTATTTTTTAGACGCAGAATAAATGGTTGCAACACCAAAAGTTTGAGGTAAAGCTACAACATCTATAAACCCAATTTTTCTCAAAATATTGTTTAACTTTTCTCCATAAGGAAAAGCAGCAGCAGATTCAGATAAATAACCGTAAGCAGAATTGTCTTTAGAAAACAGTTTTCCTATAATTGGAAGTATGTTTTTACTGTAAAAAGTATATCCTTGCTTGTATGGTGTTTTATCCGGTACAGATGTTTCCAGAATTACAAAAACGCCATTTGGTTTTAAAACTCTTAAGATTTCAGAAAAACCTTTTTCCAGATTTTCAAAATTTCGAACCCCAAAACCAACAGTTATAGCGTCAAAATAATTGTCTTCAAAAGGTATGTTTTCAGAATCTCCTAAAACTAAATCAATAACATTGGATAGTTTTTTTTCTTCCACTTTCTTTTTTCCCACTTCAAGCATTCCTGCTGAGATATCCAGGCCAATTATTTTTTCGGCATTAGTTTGCGACATCAAAATGGCTAAGTCACCAGTTCCTGTTGCAATATCAAGAATGATTTTTGGTTTTGTATCCGAAACTATTTTTAATACTTTTTTACGCCATTTAACATCGATTCCAAATGAAATTACGCGATTCAAATTGTCGTAGTTCCCAGAAATGTTGTCAAACATTTGGGCAACCTGCTCTTTCTTGCCTAAAGAAGAGTCTTTATATGGAGTTATTTTTTCAGACATTTTTTTTATTTAGGCAAATATAAACAATCTAGGTTAACTGTAATTGAGTTTTTTTATTTGTAAATCAAATGTTTTTAAGAACGATTTTTCATTCTTAATCATAAACTTATTTCGGCATCACCAAAAGTGGGTATTTTGAAAAAATCACCTAAAGTGGGTATTGTGGGACATGTATTTAATGGCCACATTTGCTAAAGTAAAAATGATAAAAATTTAATGATTGGTAGTTATAAAATGACTCAAATCAAATGAATGCTTTTTTTGCACTGGCAGTTCATTTGTTCTTGAAAGTAGTTTTGAAAGTATTGTTCTTGGGGCCAATACTCTTTTAAAAGTGCGAAATACGTTCTTAGGATTAAATTTGTTTTTGGAAATTTTAATTTTCTTGCCTTTAATATCTTAGTGGTATTTGTTATTAAAGGCTCTTTGAGATTTGTTCTCAATTTTAACAGTAATGTTATTCAGTTTGTTCAGGTGTTCTTTATGAATGCTTGTAATTTTGCCAAAACTAATTTCTTGAGCGAGTCAAATCTAGAAATCAATCGTTTTTAAAAAACATCCTTCAAAAGAGGGTGTTTTTTTATTTCCGGATGTAAGTTTCGTAAGTATAATCATAAAGATGTTTCTCATCTTTAAAGTTTTCTTCAGTTTCTACAAGCTGCCATTCGCTTTCGTTAATTTTAGGAAAAAAAGTATCTGCTTCAAAAGTGTGATGTACTTTTGTTATTTCTATAATATCAGCATAAGGTAATCCCAGATTATAAATCTCACCTCCGCCAATAATATATGAATCTTCGTTTTCAGGACATGCGGCAATTGCTTTTTCGATACTATCGACAACAATACAGCCTTCCGGATGATAATTTGTTTGACGTGTAATTATTACGTGAACTCGATTTGGTAATGGTTTTGGAAAACTTTCAAAAGTTTTTCTTCCCATAATAATGTGATGATTGGTCGTAAGTGATTTGAATCTTTTAAAATCATTTGGTAAGTGCCAAACCAATTCATTGTTTTTTCCAAGGGCATTATTTTCGGCAACAGCCGCTATCATTATAATCATGATCTGCTAAAACTAAATTTTATTTTCCGTATCCTCATTTATTCTGGATTCTAATTGACTGATTCTTTTTTGCTGTAAAGCAACAAGTCTGTCAATTTGCTCTCTTTCCCATTTTTTATTCATAAATCTGTCTGTAATGTAAACTTTTATAAAGTGTAGAATAAAGACAAAAAACCATATTGTTATGGCCCAAATGCACCAATTTTGATTGGTAGTGCTACTTGCGCCAAAGCCAAAAAATCTGTTGGCGATAAATAAAAATAAACCTCCTAGTAGAAAAAGCACAAAATGAAAATAAAGCACCTTCTTTTGCCTAAGTCTTCTTCTGGCATATTCGTATTGTTCGTGTACTTCTTTTTCCATGTGATGTAAAATGAGATTATAAAGTTAAAATTTATTTTGAAAAGACAATATTTTGAATGCAGATTATTTGTTTTAAAATGAGTTACGAATTCGGAATGTAAAATTTATCAAGGTTTAAATTATTGATATGATTTAAAAAATAGTACGTTTTTGATATTATCGCAAATCGGTTGTGAAGGTATCAAAAGTTCGTTTGATTTGTTTAATTTAGTGTATGAATCTAAAAACTAAATAGTTATGTCTTTAAAGAAACAATTTATTAAAACGAAACCGGTAGTAAAAGTTACATTTTCAATAGATGCTAAAGACGCAAGTTCGGCAGCAGTTGTTGGAGATTTTAACAACTGGAATGTTGAAGAAGGAACTTTAAGCAAGTTAAAAAACGGAACTTTTAAAGCTACTTATGACTTAGTGAAAGATGCAATTTACGAGTTTAAATACGTAATTGACGGAAGTTACATTAATGATCCTGAGGCGGATTCTTATAAATGGAATGATTTTGCCGGAAGTGAGAATAGTGTTTTGGTAGTCTGAAAAAGATATAAAAAAATCCGCTTAAAATTTAAGCAGATTTTTTTATAATTTATACAGCAACACTTCCCTTTATTCCCGCATGCGGTTCGTAATCTAAAAGTGTAAAGTCATTATAATCAAAATCAAAAATGTTTTTAATCTCGGGATTCAAAATCATTTTAGGTAATGGTTTTGGCTCACGGGTTAATTGCAATTCTAATTGTTCAAAATGATTGTTGTAAATATGCGCGTCTCCAAAAGTGTGAATAAACTCACCATATTCTAAATCGCAAACTTGAGCAATCATCATGGTTAGTAATGCATACGAAGCAATATTAAAAGGAACTCCTAAAAATATATCAGCACTTCGTTGGTACAATTGGCAAGATAATTTGCCTTTTGTTTCGCCTTTTTCAATGTCGGGACTCGTAACATAAAATTGAAAAAAAGCGTGACAAGGAGGCAATGCTGCCTTATTGTTTGCTACGTTTTCTTCAAATGATTTTTTTGTATCCGGTAAAACTGATGGATTCCATGCAGAAACCAACATTCTGCGGCTGTTAGGGTTTGTTTTTAGTTCGGTAATTAATTCAGAAATCTGATCAATTTCTTCGCTATTCCAATTTCTCCATTGATGTCCGTAAACGGGACCAAGATCTCCATTAGAATCTGCCCAGGCATCCCAGATTTTCACTCCGTTTTCCTGAAGATATTTAATATTAGTATCGCCTTTTAAAAACCAAAGCAATTCGTAAATAATAGATTTTAAGTGTAATTTTTTGGTGGTAACCATTGGAAAACCTTCACTTAAATCAAAACGCATCTGGTAACCAAAAACACTTTTGGTTCCCGTCCCTGTTCTATCTCCTTTTTGACAACCGTTTTCTAAAACATGTTGTACTAAATCTAAGTATTGTTTCATTGTTGGTTTATTCGTTTAATTGTTTAATCGTGAATTTGTTTAATCGATTGAACGAATAAACGGTTTAGCGATTAACCATTAAATTTATCTTTTCGAAATTTCGTCTCTAATTTTAGCCGCTTTTTCATAATCTTCCTGAGAAACAGCCTGGTCTAAAAGTTCATTTAGTTCCTGTAAACTATGCTTGGCATAAACATCTCCTGATTGATTGGTTTCTTCTTCATGTCCAAAAGTATCAGGATTAGAAAGCACATCATCAATTTCCTGAGCCCCCTGATCGGCATCTGCAGTATTTGATTTTAGATAAATTCCGGCTTTGTCAAGAATGTTTTTATAAGTAAAAATTGGAGCGTTGAAACGTAATGCCAATGCAATAGCATCAGAAGTTCTGGCATCGATAATTTCTTCGATTTTATCTCTCTCGCAGATTAAACTGGAGTAAAAAACACCGTCAACAAGTTTGTGAATAATCACTTGTTTTACGACAATATCAAACCTTTCTGCAAAGTTCTTGAACAAATCGTGTGTTAACGGGCGAGGAGGTTTAATTTCTTTTTCTAAGGCAATAGCAATTGATTGTGCTTCAAAAGCGCCAATGACTATAGGTAATTTTCTTTCGCCATCAACTTCATTCAAAATTAAGGCATAAGCGCCATTTTGAGTTTGACTGTATGAAATTCCTTTTATGGATAATTTTACTAGACTCATATATGTGGGTAAAAAAGGGGCAATTAATGCCTCATTTTAATACTTTTTTTGATTGAAAAATAAAGGTGCAATTTTAATCAAAAAATATGGAACAAAAAAGCCACCTAAAGCAAAGATACGATTATCTTATTTTTAGGCAGCTATATTTTTATAGAGAATTTCTAAATTAAGAATGTTGAGCTTTGAAAGCTTTTAATTTCTCAATTAATTTAGGTACAATTTCAAACGCGTCTCCAACAACACCATAATCAGCAACTTTAAAGAAAGGAGCTTCCGGATCATTATTGATAACTACTTTTACTTTTGAAGAGTTGATACCGGCAATATGCTGAATAGCACCAGAAATTCCGATTGCAATGTATAAGTTTGTAGCAACAGGTTTTCCTGTTTGTCCAACGTGCTCACTGTGAGGTCTCCATCCTAAATCAGAAACAGGTTTAGAACAAGCAGTTGCAGCGCCTAATACAGAAGCTAACTCTTCGATCATTCCCCAGTTTTCCGGACCTTTCAATCCACGTCCGCCAGAAACTACAATATCAGCATCAGCAATAGATACTTTTCCGCTCACTTTTTCTACAGATTCTACTTTTACGCCAAAGTCATTGTCTCCAATAGTTGGGTTAAAGTCTTCTGTAGTTGCGGATCCTGTACTTTCGAAGATTCCGTAAGAGTTTTTAGCCAAGCCAAGAACTTTTACATCTGTACTAATTTCAGTAATATTGAAAGCTTTGTTTGAGAAAGCATTTCTTTTTACCTGAAAAGGAGAAGTGCTAAGAGGTAATCCAACAACATTTGAAGCAAAACCAGCATTTAAAGCCACTGCAACTAATGATGAAAGATAAATACTGTCTGTAGTAGAAGAAAGTAAAACTACTTTTGTTCCTTCTTTTTCAGCAGCTTGTTTAATAACGTCGGCGTAAGCCTTTGCTGTAAAACCTGCTAATTTATCATTTGTTACTTTTAATACTTTATCAACTCCGTATTTAGATAACTCACTAACATCACTGATGTTTACGGTCAAAGCCGTAACGGTAGTTCCTAGTGTTTCAGCTACTTTTTTAGCGTAAGAAGCTAATTCAAAAGCAACTTTTTTAAATTTTCCTTCTGCAGATTCTGCATATATTAATATTGACATAATAATTTTAGATTTTAGATTTTAGATTTCAGATTTTTAAAATTGAAATTTAAAATGATTATTGATTTTAGATTTTGAAGTGAATCAAATGTTGAATTGTAGATTTTCGTATTGCATTCAGCAATCTAAAATCTAAACTCTACAATCTTAAATCACCTTAGCTTCGTTGTGTAATAAATTGATTAACTCATCTAAATTATCAGGAGAAACTAATTTCACTGCTGATTTTGGAGCTGGTTTTTCAAATTTCACTGCTTTTGTATTTACAGGAGCGTCAACTGGCTCAAGAATAGTAAGTGCTTTTGTTCTTGCAGTCATGATTCCTCTCATGTTCGGGATACGAAGATCTTTTTCTTCAACAAGACCTTTTTGCCCACCAATGATTAATGGTAAAGTAGTGCTAACAGTTTCTTTTCCACCATCAATTTCACGAACAGCTTTTACATTGTTTCCGTCAACGGTTACAGATGTACAAGAGTTTAAAAAGTTAGAACCTAAAATTCCAGCGATCATTCCGGGAACCATTCCACCATTATAATCTAAAGATTCTTTTCCGGCAATTACTAAGTCGTAACCACCATTTTTAATTACTTCGGCAAGTTGTTTTGCAACAAAAAAACCGTCAGTTGGGTTTGCATTTACGCGGATAGCTTCGTTTGCACCAATGGCAAGTGCTTTACGTAAAGTTGGTTCTGTATCAGGACCTCCAACGTTTACTACAGTTACAGTAGCACCTTGTTGTTCCTGAAACCAAATTGCACGTGTCAAACCAAACTCGTCATTAGGATTAATTACATATTGTACACCATTGGTATCGAATTCTGAATCACCATTGGAGAAGTTAATTTTTGAAGTAGTATCAGGCACATGGCTGATGCAAACTAATATTTTCATAAGTATATATTTTATATTTATAATATTCTTTTACAAATTTAGAAATTAAAATCGGAATAATATACTATGCGTGCATAATATTTTTTAAAAACTATTACGTTTTCGCAGATTCTGAAATTTAGAAGTAGTTTTATTGTGATTGAAAAGAGATAATGCATTCAATTCTGTTGATTGTTAGTAATTTTGCAAAGTGGTGACCTTGAACAAGTGTTAAACTTTGGGTGAATTTATACTACTTTTTAAATCGTTACGTTTTAAAGAAAGATTTTTGAAAAGTCAGAATTAAACAAATTGGTTTGAGTTTGTCTGAAAAATGTTTTAGGAAGGAAACAATAACATTTACATCGATTTCGTAAATAGTGTAATAATTTTTAAAAAGTTAAAACCGTAAGGCGGGAGGAAGTTCATGTGATTTTAAATCCAATTTATGCTTTTAAGTTATTTAAAATATTTATTTTTGCTCTTCAGAAAATTCAACATACAATATAAATATGAGAACAATACAATTTAGAGAGGCCATTTGTGAAGCGATGAGCGAAGAAATGCGTCACGATGAATCCATATATTTAATGGGCGAAGAAGTTGCAGAATATAATGGAGCTTACAAAGCTTCAAAAGGAATGCTTGCTGAGTTTGGCGAAAAAAGAGTAATTGATACTCCAATTGCTGAGCTTGGTTTTACAGGAATTGCAGTAGGATCAGCTATGAATGGTTGTCGTCCTATTGTTGAGTATATGACATTCAACTTCTGTTTAGTAGGTATTGATCAAATTATAAATAATGCTGCTAAAATGCGTCAAATGACAGGCGGACAATTTAATGTGCCTATCGTTTTTCGTGGACCAACTGCTTCTGCAGGACAATTAGGAGCTACTCACTCACAGGCTTTAGAAAACTGGTTTGCTAACACTCCGGGTCTTAAAGTTATTGTGCCTTCAACTCCTTATGATGCAAAAGGACTTTTAAAATCTGCAATTCGTGATAATGATCCTGTAATTTTTATGGAATCTGAGCAAATGTATGGTGATAAAGGTGAAGTGCCGGACGGAGAATATACAATTCCAATAGGAGTTGCTGATATTAAACGTGAAGGAACAGATGTAACTATCGTTTCTTTTGGTAAAATCATTAAAGAAGCTTTTATCGCTGCTGATGAATTAGCTAAAGAAGGAATTTCATGTGAAATTATCGATTTAAGAACAGTTCGTCCAATGGATAAAGATACCATTCTTAAGTCTGTTAAAAAGACAAACCGTTTAGTAATCTTAGAAGAAGCCTGGCCATTTGCAAGTGTTTCATCTGAAATTACCTATATCGTTCAGGAACAAGCTTTTGATTTCCTTGATGCACCAATTCAACGTATTACAACAGCAGATACTCCTGCACCTTATTCTCCAGTATTATTAAAAGACTGGTTACCAAATGCAGGTGATGTAGTAAAAGCAGTTAAAAAAGTATTATACAAATAATACACATTTAAAATACTCACAAAACTTCATCATTCATAGTTAATTGATGAAGTTTTTTTTTTGCCCAGACAATGAAAAGAATAATTTTACTCAGCCTATTTTTTGTATTTGCGCTTGCAAATATTGCTACTGCACAAACGAAAGTGAGTGGAATTGTTTTGGATAAATCGAATCAGCCAGTTCCTTTTGCAAATGTTGTTTTTAAAGGATCAAATACAGGAATAGTTTCTAATGAAGATGGTCGGTTTTATCTGGAATCACCAGTTACCTATACCGCTTTATTAGTCACTTCTGCAGGATTTTCAGATAGAGAAGTGCCTTTGGAGAAAGCTGTAAATTATGATTTTAAAATTGTTTTAAGCGAAGCCGAAGTACTTAATGAAGTGGTAATTTATACCGGAAAAACTTCTAAAAAGAATAATCCGGCATTGGATATCCTGAGAAAAATTTGGGAACGAAAACGTAAAAACGGTTTGTACCAATTCAATCAATATCAGATGCAAAAGTACGAGAAAGTCGAGTTTGATATGAACACGATCGATAGTGCTTTTATGAAGAATAAACTCTTCAAAGGAATGGAATTTGTTTTTGCGCATGTTGATACATCAGATGTTACAGGAAAAACATATTTACCAATTTTCATCAATGAATCCGTTTATGATGTTTATGGAGATAATAAATTAAAGAAAGTAAAAGAGAACATAACGGGAAATAAAATGTCAGGTTTCAATGGAAATCAACAGATTTTATCATTCGTAAAAGATCTTTATTCAGACTATAATATTTACGACAATCATCTTAAGTTTTTTGATAAAAGTTTTACAAGCCCACTTTCAAAAACGGGAATTGATGTCTATAACTATGTGCTGAAAGACAGTGCATATATTGATAAAAAATGGTGTTACAATATTGTATTTTATCCAAGACGTAAAAATGAATTAACCTTTAAAGGAGATTTTTGGGTGAATGACACCACTTTTGCGATCAAGAAAATTAATATGGGTGTTACTAAAAGTGCCAATATTAACTGGGTAAAAGATATTTATATCGAGCAGGAATTTGAAGTACAAAATGATTCTGTCTTTCTATTAACCCGTGATTATATGATGTCTGATTTTGCTTTAAATAAAAAAGAAAAATCAAAAGGAGTTTACGGAAAAAGAACCACTTTATTTCGAAATCACCAATTCAATATTCAAAAGCCTGAGAAATTTTATAAAGAAGAAGTCAATTATATAGACAACGCTGTTTATGATCGACCGCCTGAATTTTGGGAGGAAAATCGTTTTGAAAAATTAAATAAAGATGAAGCCGGTATTTATAAAATGCTGGATACATTGCAAACCGTCAAAAGATTCAAGCAGCTTTATAGCCTCGTCTCTATATTAGGAAGTGGGTACGTCGAGTTTAAAAACTTTGATTTCGGACCAATTTTTTCAACATTTGGTTATAACGAAGTCGAAGGTTTGCGAATACGTGCAGGAGGAAGAACCTATTTTGGACCAAATGATCCTTGGCGTATTCAGGCATATACCGCTTATGGTTTTGACGATAATAAATTCAAATATGGAGTTTCCGGAAAATGGATGGTCGATAAGAAAAATCGAGTTATTATCTCCGGAGGAAACAGGCGCGATATAGAACAAATAGGTGCCAGTTTAACCACAACAAACGATATTTTAGGACGAAGTTTTGCTTCTTCGGCATTGTTTACAACGGGAAGTAACGGAAAATTAACCAATATTAATTTGAGTAATGTTTCTGTTGAAATGGAAGTTAAAAAGAACTTCGTAGTTCAGGCAGGGGTTTCCTATCGAACATTAGAATCGGCTTCACCAACTTTTAGTTTAGATTATTATACCACTTTACCAACAGCAGCAAATCCTGCCGGTGTTGTTGCAAGTGCAGTAAAACAATCAGAAGCAAATATTCAGTTTGAGTATATGCCAAATCGTAAAACTATTGGTTTTGGAGTAGAGAGAAGTCTCGTAGACAGTCCTTTCAGTCATTTCTTTGTTAACTTTAGTTATGGTTTAAAAGGGGTTTTGAACAGTGATTTCGCTTACGAAAAAATACAGATCTTTTACAAACAGCCTATTATTATTGGACCGTTAGGAAGATCAAATATAATTTTGGAAACCGGTAAAACCTTTGGAACAATTCCGTTAGGATTAATGAGTGTAATTCCCGGAAATCAGACTTACTTTACTATTGAAAATACATTCAGCAACTTGAATTTCTACGAATTCATAACAGATCAGTACACTACTTTGCAATGGAATCATGATTTTGGAGGAAGATTATTCGCCAGAATTCCATTTATGAGAAAACTAAACTGGAGAGAATTTGTTGGGGTAAAAGGAGTTTACGGAACCATTTCTAATGCCAACAGAGCTATAAATGCTTCAGATCAGCCCTATAATGCACCCGAAAATGTATATTGGGAATACAACGCCGGAATCGGAAATATTTTCAAAGTATTCCGTATCGATTTCTCCTGGAGAGGAAGTTATCTAAACGATCCGGGAGCTAATAAATTTGCAGTAAAAGGATCTTTTGGGTTCTATTTCTAATAAGTTAAAAGTTATTGTCACAAAGACGCCAAGTCGCTAAGTTTTATTTCTTGCAGCTTGGCGTTTTTGTTTATAGTAAAAGATACTTTGGATTATTTCACGCAGATTTTGCAGATTTAAGCTGATATACGCAGATTCTATAGTTTCATTTAAAGAAAAAATCTGCTTAAATCTGCAAAATCTGCGTGCAAAAAAACTTTACGACTTGGCGTCTCTTTTTTTAGCACTGTATAATTTCACGCAGATTTCACAGATTTAAGCAGATTAATGCAGATTTTTTTAATACAGTTTGAAGAAAAAAATCTGCTTAATCTGCAAAATCTGCGTGAAAACAAAACTTTGCGCCTCTGCGACTTTGCGAGATTTTTTATTTAATTTTAGAAGCTATTCCCGCTATCCGTTCCAATCTTTTATTTTTTAAAGAAAAAAACAAAAGGATTTCCACTGCAAACGAAGTTCACTGAACTCCGATTAAAATGAAAATTAAGTGAAGTAATCGGGGCTAAAAAAAAACATGTTATGCAAGAAGCCATCGATTTTCTATCAGCCAAAAATTCAATATTTCTGGAAATTATCGAAAAGTATGGGTTGCCGCCAATCCCGAGACGTCCGCAAGGTTTTGAGACTTTAGTATTATTAATACTCGAGCAACAAGTTTCTATAGATTCGGCGAAAGCCACATTTTTAAAAATCAAAGCCTATACAACTTGTAATCCAGAAACCTTGTCCGTTTTATCCGACGAAGAATTTCGCGCTTTAGGAGTAAGCCGTCAAAAAACAAAATACATCAAAATTCTTTCAGAAGCCGTTTTGAATAAAGAATTGGATATTGAAAGTCTGGCAGCAAAATCGGCAAAACAAGTTCGGGAAGAACTCATAAAGTTAAAAGGAATCGGAAATTGGACGATCGATATTTACCTCATGTTTTGTCTTCAGGAGCCGGATTTGATACCATTAGGAGACATTGCAGTCATAAATACGATCAAAGAATTGCTTGATATTCATGACAAACAAGAAATGGAAATTCATGCTCAGCAATGGAGTCCGTATCGTTCTTATGCTACATATTTACTTTGGCATTATTACTTAAATAAGCGAAACAGAAAAATTACATATTAACTGTCTGTTATTTAAAAGAAAAGTGCGTAGATTAATGCAGTTTTTTATTGTAAAAAAGGATTCTTTAGTTACTTTTGCAATCGAATTTATAGAAAAAATAAAAAACGAAATGACCGCAGACAAACTAACGACTTTCGATGTATTAATCGAAATACCAAGAGGAAGCAGAAATAAATACGAGTACGATTTTGAAATCAAAAGAATGCGTTTCGACAGAATGTTATTCTCTTCAATGATGTACCCAGCTGATTACGGATTTATTCCGGAAACTTTAGCTCTTGATGGTGATCCTCTTGATGTATTGGTTTTGATAAACGAACCAACTTTTCCTGGATGTGTTATAGAAGTAAAACCAATTGGAGTTTTCCATATGGCAGATGATAAAGGACCAGACGAAAAAATTATTTGTGTACCGGTTTCAGATCCAATCTGGAATTCGTTAAATGACCTTTCAGATATTAACGGACACTTATTGAAAGAAATTGAGCATTTCTTCCAGGTTTACAAAGATCTTGAAAACAAACAAGTAGATGTTGAAGGTTGGGGAGACGTAAACGAAGCTTTTACAATTATTGCTGAGTGTACTAAGCGTTTTAACGATATCGAAAACAAACCAGAAGGATTATTTAGTATTAAATAATTTTTGCATTCATATTTTATAAAAAAAGCAATATTCCGTTAGGAGTATTGCTTTTTTGTTTAAATTCGTTTTAGTTAGTTTATTGACTATTAACCAAAAACCGTTAAAATATTATGAATGCATTTATGATTTACTTGCCAATTGTTATGGCAATTATAGGATTACTTTTCATGGGAATAAAAAGGACTTGGGTTTTAAAACAAGATGCCGGTGATGGTAAAATGAAAGAGATTTCAGATCACATTTACGAAGGCGCCCTTGCATTTTTAAAAGCAGAATATCGATTGTTGACTTTTTTCGTAATTGGTGCCAGTTTAGTATTAGCAGGACTTTCTTTTCTAGTTCCTACCACACATATATTAATAGTTGTAGCGTTTATTTTTGGCGCATTCTTCTCGGCCTTAGCCGGAAATATGGGAATGAAAATAGCCACTAAAACGAATGTTAGAACCACTCAGGCTGCGCGTACAAGTTTGCCACAAGCCTTAAAGGTTTCTTTTGGTGGTGGAACCGTAATGGGATTAGGTGTTGCAGGTCTGGCAGTTCTAGGTTTAACAGGATTCTTTATTGTTTTCTTTCAAATATTCATGAACGGGGTTTGGACTTCATCTGAAGATATGACTAAAGTTTTAGAGACATTAGCCGGATTTTCTCTTGGGGCAGAATCAATTGCTTTGTTTGCCAGAGTTGGCGGCGGAATCTATACAAAAGCTGCTGACGTTGGAGCCGATTTAGTTGGTAAAGTAGAAGCTGGAATTCCGGAAGATGATCCTCGTAATCCTGCTACAATTGCAGATAATGTTGGAGATAATGTTGGTGACGTTGCCGGAATGGGAGCAGATTTATTTGGTTCTTATGTAGCAACTGTTTTGGCTGCAATGGTTTTAGGGAACTACGTGATCAAAGATATGGGCGGAAACATTCAGGATGCTTTTGGAGGAATAGGCCCAATTTTACTTCCAATGGCAATTGCAGGTTTCGGAATTTTATTTTCGATTATCGGAACAACATTGGTAAAAATATCAGATGATAATGCCAAAGAAGCACAAGTACAAAAAGCTTTAAATATAGGAAACTGGGTTTCGATTGTTTTAACAGCAATTGCCTGTTTCTTTTTAGTACGATATATGTTGCCGGAAACCATGCAAATGAGCTTTTTTGGTGAAGGATCTAAAGATATCTCATCAATGCGTGTTTTCTATGCTACTTTAGTTGGATTAGTAGTGGGTGGAGCTATTTCATCAGTTACAGAATATTATACGGGATTAGGTACAAAACCAGTTATGGCAATTGTACAAAAATCATCAACAGGAGCAGGAACAAATGTAATTGCAGGTTTGGCAACAGGCATGATTTCTACGTTTCCAACAGTATTATTGTTCGCAGCAGCAATCTGGATTTCCTATGCATTAGCAGGATTTTATGGAGTGGCGCTGGCTGCTTCAGCAATGATGGCAACTACCGCAATGCAATTGGCAATTGATGCTTTCGGACCAATTTCTGATAACGCAGGTGGAATCGCCGAAATGAGCGAGTTACCAAAAGAAGTTCGTACCAGAACAGATATTTTAGATTCAGTTGGAAATACAACTGCTGCAACCGGAAAAGGTTTTGCAATTGCTTCGGCAGCTTTAACTTCTCTAGCTTTATTTGCTGCCTATGTAACTTTTACAGGAATTGACGGAATTAATATCTTCAAAGCACCAGTTTTAGCCATGTTATTTGTGGGTGGAATGATTCCGGTAGTTTTCTCGGCTCTGGCTATGAATTCTGTTGGAAAAGCAGCGATGGATATGGTTTATGAAGTACGTCGTCAGTTTAAGGAAATTCCGGGAATCATGGAAGGAACCGGAAAACCGGAGTACGGAAAATGTGTTGAGATTTCAACAAAAGCCGCTTTACGCGAAATGATGTTGCCAGGAATCTTAACCATTGGTTTCCCAATTGCAATTGTACTATTAGGGAAATTAGTTTATGGTGATAACAACCAATTAATTGCTGAAATGTTAGGAGGATATATGGCTGGAGTTACAGTTTCAGGTGTGCTTTGGGCAGTGTTCCAAAACAATGCCGGAGGAGCTTGGGACAATGCTAAAAAATCTTTTGAGGCAGGAGTTTTAATCAACGGCGAAATGACGTATAAAGGTTCTGATGCACACAAAGCTGCCGTAACCGGAGATACAGTTGGAGATCCTTTTAAAGATACTTCTGGACCATCAATGAACATCTTAATCAAACTAACTTGTTTAATTGGTTTAGTAATTGCGCCTATTTTAGGAGAAGGACACTCTGCAGGTATGGCAGAAAAAGGTTCATGTTGTGTGAAAACAGAAATGCATGCCGGAGGTGTTTCCAAATGCGGGGATATGTCAGGAATGACCAAAGAAGAATGTGCTAAAATGTGCAAAGAAAAAGGATGTACAGCCGAAGAAACAGCAAAATGTTTAGCTCATTATGACGCAAACGGAAAATATGTGCATCAAAAAACAGATTGTTTCGATACAACGAAATATAGTAAAAACAGACTTGAGGTGAATTTATCTACTGTAAATGGCGTTACGGTGGGAACTGTAACGAAAACAGAAAACGGTAAAACAACTACTGAAGTTTATGAAGGTACAGAAGCTGAAGTAAAAGCTAAAATTGAAGCAGCGAAATAATTTACTTTCCTAACAGGTTTTTAAAACCTGTTAGGTTTGGTTATAACAAAAAATAAGTAAAAAGATATACCTAACAGGTTTTAAAAACCTGTTAGGAAAAGTCAATAGCAATAAAAATGCTTCTAAATTTTTAGAGGCATTTTTTATTTAACTAAAGCATATTCTTTAATTAAAGTTGAGGCTGGAATATGTAGTTTTTCGTTTAAAACTCTAATTTGAGTAATTGTTAAGGCTCTTTTTCGTTTAAAAATTTCTGAGACTCTGGAGCGGCTATTTAAAATAATTCCTAATTCGGCATCAGTAATTCCATTTTGTTCCATCATAAATTTGATAGCTTCGATAGGATCAGGCTCTGGAATTGGATAATGTATTTGCTCGTACTTTTCGATAAGTGTTACTAAGATATCTAACTCGTGAGATTCCTTTGTATTGGGTTTTGCATCAAAAAGGATGTTTACTCTTTCTAAAGCTAAATCATAATCTTGTTCTGTTTTTATAGATGATATCTTCATTTTGCAATTTTTATTATATTTATAAGGATAAATTAAAAGAAGTAAAAATAAGAAATAATTTACAAAAAAACTTTGACAAAGCTTTTATATACAAAAATTGCCTCTAAAATTTAGAGGCAATTTGTTATTCGTGTAATTTCGTGAAATTCGTGTTTCTAAAACAATCCGTTTAATTCCGCATCAATTCTATTAATGATGTTTCCTAAATCTTCTGGATTATCCACAAAATTGATATTATCTACATCAATAATCAATAATTTTCCTTTAGTATAAGTTTGTACCCAGGCTTCGTATCTTTCGTTCAAACGACTTAAATAATCGATCGAAATAGAGTTTTCGTATTCACGTCCGCGTTTGTGGATTTGTCCAACAAGGTTAGGAATAGAACTTCTTAAATAAATCAATAAATCAGGCGCTTTTACCAAGGATTCCATCAATTCAAATAATGAAGTATAATTTTCAAAATCACGGCTTGTCATTAATCCCATTGAATATAAGTTGGGAGCAAAAATGTAAGCATCTTCATAAATCGTTCTATCCTGAATGATTTTTTTTCCGCTTTCGCGAATTTGCAACACCTGACGGAATCTGCTATTCAAGAAATAAATCTGCAAATTAAATGACCAACGCTCCATTTGATGGTAGAAATCGTCTAAGTAAGGATTATCAACTACATCTTCATAATGAGGTTCCCATTTAAAGTGTTTCGCCAATAATTTAGTTAAAGTTGTTTTTCCTGCGCCTATATTTCCTGCTATTGCTATGTGCATTACGGTATTACGATTTTATAATTTGTGATTTCTTTAGATGTAAAAATAGATAAAATTTGGTCTTTGTAACAGAATTTGGCAAACGATTTTTCTAAAATATCAATTTCATAAACTACATCCGAATTTGGCTTACTAATATCTTTAAAATACAACAAATTAGCTTTACTGAAAATATATTGTTGAGGACTGATTATTTCAATTTTGTCAAAATCGGCTATTTTTCCTAAAGCAGTTGTTTTTCCAAAAATATCGCAGGAAAAGAAGTTGTTTTTTTTATCTATCCAATAAAAAGTATTAAAATCGGTTTGATAATATTTTATAGCTTCCGTTAATGGAGTAGAAACCGTTTTGTATTCATTTTTGAGATAGTCAAAAAGACTAATTTGTTGGTTTAAGGCATTATAAATCCATAACTGATTTTGCGTCGACATTCCAATTGCACTTACAACAATTGGGACGTTATTTAATGAAAAATTGATTTCTGTAATTTTATTTAGTTGATTGTCTAATAAAACTACACTATTAAAATCTTCGTAAAACAGGACTAATTTCAGTGGATTTTGCAAGTCGACTTTTGTGATTTTTCCTAAGGATACATTTTTGTATTCAAAAATCTCTTTT
This sequence comes from Flavobacterium pectinovorum, assembly GCF_006438875.1. GTDB lineage: Bacteria > Bacteroidota > Bacteroidia > Flavobacteriales > Flavobacteriaceae > Flavobacterium > Flavobacterium pectinovorum_A. The sequence goes on along the minus strand of NZ_RCZH01000008.1, from coordinate 245,923 downwards.
CCTTTGATTTTACTAAAAACATTGTTTTTTATCTGATAAGAATATCCAAAGGAATCATAGCCTAAAAATTCGTCAACATCAATTGTAAAATTAGAAATTGAGGTAGCTTTTATTTTTTGACTTTGCGAAAAAACAACTGAGAATGAGCCGGTAAGAAAAAGTAGAAATAAAAATTTACGCACCGTTTTGCTCATAAGATTTGGTTTTCTAAAAGAGCCAAATTACAAAAAACAACAGTAAGAATTACTTAAACAGGAGAGATTTAGTAGATTTTGTTTTTTATAGCTTTTTTAGCGTAATGGTCTTAAGAATAAGCAGTTTAGTCTATATCATAAGGGCATTGATATATTTAACTTTTGGAATATTAAAATTAATAATACATTTGAATGTAAGTTTTATCAGCTTTACGGAATTTAAAAGAAAATGCTATGAAAAATATAATTTTGTATATGTCTTTAATGCTTGTTTTTACTCAGGTTCAGGCACAAAAAGATTTTCAGGGAATGGCTGTTTACGAGTCAAAAACACAAGCACCAAAGTTTGAAGGTATGCTTGGGAATCGTGATATAACACCCGAAATGCAAAAGAACATGGAGGAACGTATGAAAAAAATGCTTGAAAAGACTTTTATTCTAAACTTCGATAAGTCGACTTCTATTTATAAAGAAGAAGAAAAACTGGAAACTCCGGGACAACAAGGAGGTTTTCGTATTATGGCCGGACTTATGGGCGGTGGCGGAACTTTTTATAAAGATGTGAAAAATAAATCGTACACAATTGATAAGGAATTTATGGGTAAGGAATTTTTGGTTGTAGATTCTTTACCAAAATTAAATTGGAAACTAGAGCAGGAAACCAAACTAATTGGCGGATATACCTGTTATAAAGCGACAGCAGTAAAAGAGGCTAGTAAAAGTGATTTTAGAAATTTCAGACCTAAAAATAACGACGATAAAAAGCCTGAAGAGAAAAAAGACGATACGAAGAAAACATCTGGCGAAACTAAAACCAATTTTGAAGATAATTTTGAAATGCCAAAGGAAATTACTGTAACAGCGTGGTATTCTCCAGAGATTCCGATAAATCAAGGTCCTGAAAATTATTGGGGTTTACCAGGTTTGATTTTAGAAATTAACGATGGAAAAACCACTATTTTGTGTTCGAAAATTGTTTTGAATGCTAAAGAAAAAGTAACCATAAAACCTCCTACAAACGGCAAAGTAATTTCTCAGAAAGATTATGATGAAACCGTAATTAAAAAAATGAAAGAGTTTAGAGAAATGAATGGCGGTCGCGCTGGAGGACCACCACCAATGATGGGAAAATAAGATTTTCTGATTCTTAAAATTATTTACTTTAAACCTCTTTTGATGAACAAGATACTTTGTTTCTTCGCTATTTTATGCACTTCTGTTTCCTTTTCTCAAAGTGTTCGTTTTGATGGTTTCATTCAGGATGAGCAAAAAAATCCGTTGGAAATGGCGAATATTATGGCGGTAAATACGACCACAAAAGCGATGGATTCGTATGGAATTACCAATGATAAAGGAAAGTTTCAGTTGACTTTGAAGCCTAATACTTCTTATTCGGTTAAGGTGAGTTACCTCGGAATGAAATCAAAAGAAATTGCTGTTTCGACCAAGACTGAAAATATCGTTCAAAACATTGTTATGGATGATACCGGAATAGAACTTGAAGGCGTTGAGATCGTTCGCGAAATGCCTGTTTCGATAAGTGGTGATACCATTGTTTATAATGCAGATTCGTTTAAATCCGGAACAGAAAAAAAACTGGAAGACGTTCTGAAAAAATTACCCGGAGTCGAAGTAAATGCTGATGGTGAAATTGAAGTTGAAGGGAAAAAAGTCAGTAAATTAATGGTCGAAGGCAAAGATTTTTTTGATGGCGATACCAAGTTGGGCGTTAAAAATATTCCTGCTGATGCGATTGATAAAATTCAGGTTTTAAGAAATTATAATGAAGTTGGCGCATTAAAAGGTTTAGAAAACGATCAGGATAATGTAGCGATGAATATTAAACTGAAAGACGGAAAAAAGAACTTTTGGTTTGGAGATGCAACCGCCGGAATTGGAGTTGGAGAATTGGACAGTCGTTATATTATAAACCCGAAACTGTTTTATTATAGTCCCAAATACAGTATAAATTTAATTACTAATTTTAATAATATTGGTGAATTGCCTTTGACCGCTCAGGATTATTTCAAGTTTACGGGCGGATTTAAAAACATGATGAAAAAGGGTGGAAGCAGTTTTAATGTTTCTTCTAATGACTTGGGGATTTCAGTATTGAGAAATAATCGCGCGAAAGAAATCGAAACGAAATTTGGCGCAACCAATTTTTCATATTCGGTTACAAAAGCATGGAATATTAGCGGTTTTGGAATTCTGTCGACTTCAAAAACAGATCTTGAAACCAAATCACAAACCACAATATTAGATTCGGGAGATCAGCAAAAACGAGATGAATTAACGCATCAAAAAAACAATCTTGGGCTTTTTAAATTGAGCTCGACCTATAAACCAAATGACAAATTTCAGTTTGATTACGACATCTTAACCAAATTATCCAAACAAGATGAAGATACTGATTTGTTGAGAGAATCTGTTGTAAATAAAACTTCGACAACAGAAACTATTTTTACGAATAAAAAACAAGATCCAACATCAATAAATCAAAATTTGAGTTTGTATTATACCCAAAGTGACAAGAATATTTTTGCTTTTGAAATGCAACATTTGTATCAGGATGAAAACCCGTTTTATAATGCTAATTTAAGAACGCAGCCTTTTGTTTTATCTGGTTATACTTCAGGGCAACAAAGAAATGATTTGAATCAGGATCGCTTTGTAAAAACAAATAAACTGGATGCTAAACTGGATTACTATTATATGGTAACGCCAAAAAGCAATATCAATGTAACTTTAGGAAATACCTATTCGTATCAGGATTTTAATTCTCACATTTTTCAAATGTTAGATAATGGAGATAGAAATGATTTGAATGATCCGCAAAATAACAATCAGGTTAATTATAATTTTAATGATGCTTTTTTAGGCTTTCATTATAAGATATTGACTGGGAAATTTACCTTGACTCCAGGCGTGAGTTTGCATTCTTACCAAATGACAAACAGACAAGAGGGAACAGATTACTCTCAAAGCTTTACTAAAATACTACCGGATTTCTTCGCCTTATATCAAATCAAAAAATCAGAAACTTTGACGTATAACTTCTCGTTAACGAATGATTTTACAGATGTTAATCAATTGGCTTCCGGTTATGTTTTGTCTGATTACAGTAGTTTATTTCGTGGAAATCGTACTTTAGAAAATGCAACTTCGCAAGTACATTCCCTTCGCTATTTTAAATACAACATGTTCAATTTTGAGAATATTTTTGCCAATGCAACCTATACTAAAAAAGTTGATGCTATTAAGACAGCGGCAGATTTTACGGGAGTAAATCAATCATCAGTGCCTTATAATTCTAATTTGGCTGATGAAACCTTTTCAGGAATGGGAAATTATGGACGTTCTTTTCTCAAGAATTACAAAGCTTCTGTTAATGCAACTTTAAACTGGTCAAAGTTTAATAATATTCAGAATAATGTTTTGGCAACTACAGAGAGTTTTAGTCAAAGTTATACCATAAAAGCTTCAACAAACTATAAAAACCTTCCTAATATTGAGTTTGGTTATAATGCTTTGATCAACAAATACAGTGGTTCAACCTATTATACAGACAAACCTTTTGCGAGATTAGATTACTATTTCCTGGATAGTTTTTCGTTTGTTTCTGAATATGAATTTTACCATTATTATAATGGAAATAAAACGGTCAATAATGAATATGACTTCTTAAATGCGAGCTTAGTTTACCAAAAAAAGGAAAGTAAATGGGAGTATAAACTTTCGGCAACCAATTTGCTGAATACTAAATATCTCAATGATGACAGCTTTTCGCAGTTTTCTACCAGAGTTTCGCAATACACCGTTCAGCCTCGTTACATCATCTTTTCGATGAAATATAATTTATAGTATTTTCAGTACAAACTTTATGTTTTGATGATTGTTTTAGTAAAGAAAGAAATATCTTTGTGTTTCTATTAACAAACAAAATTCTAAGCATGCGTAATATTATATGGAGTTTCCTGATGTTCTTTTGTTTAATATCTGTTACTTATTCTCAAACAAAAGGAATTGAAAAAGGATCCTATCTGTCTACAAACAAAGGTCAAAAAATCAAATTGAATTTATTGGACGATAATAAATACGAGTTGGTTTTTTATTCAGGAGATTATAAGATAAAAGGTGATTCGTTATTGTTTTCACAAGCTGTAAAATCAGGAGGTGCTTTTGATGTGGCATTTAAGAATGATAAAAATGCCAAAAAGGTTAAAATTAAGTTTATAGATCCCTCTTATTACACATTTTATATTGGTACACAAAACGGAATAGAACCTGTTCAATATCAAAAAATAACTGATATTAGAACAAAAGTAGATCCTGATTGGGTACAAATTGATTTGGATTTTGAAATTGACCGCGCTGACTTTTTGTATTTCGTTTATGAAGATTATCAGGGCGAAAGTAAAATTTCAAAATATGCTTTGCCAAAAGACGCTTCAGAAGTAACAGTAAAATACGAACTGGATGCTTTAGGTGATATTAATATTTCAGGATATTTTGATAAAAAGACAAATGAGCTGATGATTTCTGAACAAACAGGAAAGAATCCAATTGCCTTTGTAAATGCTAAAGATGCACAGCCTGATAAAACTTCAAACATAATTCCGCTTGAAAATAAGACAGTTTCAAACTGGACATATCCGGGAAAAGAAGCTTTGGTGAAAGATGATTTTGGTACAGAAGTTTCTGTTGATACTGCTTATGCCGATGTAGCTGCCACTCCTAAAATAGATTTTAAATTCAAAATAGAAGACAATTTAAAGAAAGCAATTACTGCTACTAAAGATTCTAAAAGTAAATTTTTGGTAGTTGCAATTGATGACAAAAATTCTTCGGCGAAAGCTGACTTTGATACTTTTATTAAAGATCAGCAAACACAAGTAGGTTATAATATGTATGACGTTTATAATCCGCAATATGACGTTTTTAATTATTATTTGGCTACAGCCGATGATAAAAAATGGTTGAAATCGAATAAAATTACAGATAATCCGAGTTTGGTTATCTTAAATGGAGACGGCGTAATTCTGGCTACTTCAAAATCCAAATTATCAGATAAACAATCGGAATTTAGTTATTATGATGAATTTGCCAAAAAGCTGAACAGGACAAATGCTTTTTATGCTTTTGATAAAGTATCTAAAAATAAAAAAGCAACAGATGTTGATATTATTTCTGCTTTTAAGCAAGCTTCAATACTTGATATCCCTTATGATTATGAATCTACTGATTCTGTTACGCAAGAGGTAAATCCGGCAGATTTTAAATTTGCAAAAGTTACTCTGGATAAAAAAGCAGTTGCTCAAACCTGGAAAAAAACAATTGAAGCGCATCAAAAAGATACTAAACCTAATAGAGATTTGGTAGAAACGATTTTGAGAGAAATAAAAAATGCAGGCTTTTCTAAACAATTTTTTAATGAAGAACGAGTTTTTAATGATACTGATTTCTTAGCAATTGACTATTTATTAAAACATTACGATGACATCGAAAAAATGAATATTGAAGATGAAAACGGAAATGCTTTAGTGTTGTTAAAAGGAAGTTTAAGTTTTGAAATCTCATCTGCATTACAACAAAATAGTGCTATGACATCAGAAGGTGTTACCGGAAAAGCAAACCAAAATAAAATAATTGCTATTTATAAAAAATTGATTGCAAGCGGTAAAGGAAGTTTTGATTGCTATAAAGCTTATTTTGATTATTTGAGTTCAGAAACTGAAAATTCTATAGATGATATACCTTACTTAAAAGAATTTAGTTCTTATTTTAATACCTATTTAGGAACCGATAAAGGAAATGCAATTGAAAAATTAGATGAGATGTATTCCGGTTTAGATGAGTCTTCTGATTATTCCTATAACGGATGGAATGCGTTTAAAGAGTATCATTCTAACTTATGTAATTCTGCAGCTTGGTCTGTAGTATTGAAACCTGCGAATTCTAATTTTTTAAAATCTGCAATTAGTTGGTCGGAGTATAGTTTGGTTGTAACCAAAAACAATCCGTATTATTTAGATACTTTGGCGCAGTTGTACTATAAAGACGATCAAAAACAAAAAGCAATCGAAACACAAACATTGGCCGTTAAATATTTAACTCCTGAAGTTGAAGCAGAAACAGCAACAGAAATCAAAGAAACGTTGGCTAAAATGCAAAACGGAAGTTATTAAAACAGAAAGCCTTTGATTTATTTCAAAGGCTTTTTTATTCATTTTTCTTTGTAAATTACTAAGTTTGGAATACTAAATTAAAACGTATGAAAAATAAAATGATCCTCGTTTTGATTGCTTATGGAGGAGTGGTTTTTTCGCAGGCAATTAAAAAACCGCTAGTTTCAGCAATTACAGATAAAGACCTTAAAACCGATATGTACCAAATGGCTGGTGATCATTTTAATGGTCGTGAAGCAGGAACTCTGGATGAATTAAAGGTATCAATGTGGCTCGCCAATAAAGCAAAAGAAGCAGGAATGGCTCCGGCTGGGGATGACGGAACATATTTTCAGTTTTTTGATTTGTACAGGCATCAGGTAACTCCGAATACAAAATTTAAAATTGGGCAAAAAGAGTATAAATTGTGGAAAGATGTTTTGGTAGCAGAAACTACAAATATCAAAGTTGATGCACCATTAATTTACTTGGGAGCAGCTACAAAAGAAGAAATCGAGAAAGCAGACATCAAAGGAAAAGCAGTTGTTTTATTAGCTTCGAAAGAAGGAATTGCAGATGATATTTCGCTCTTTGACAGACGTTATCCAGGTCTTGTTCGAAATAAATATTATGATCTTGTCGTAAAAAAAGGAGCAACAGCTTTAATAATGGTTGCAGATGCATTGGCAGAAGAAAGCTGGTCGCAAGTTGAACCACAAATGACAAGAGGAATTTACGGAATTGAAGGTTTCCGTGATAAAATTGGATCAACAATGCCCGTTTTTTGGGTACACAATGATCAGTTGGAATATCTAAAAAGTACAGAAGATCTTTTAGCTACAGAAGTAATTTCAGAGACTTATAAATATCCTTCCGTAAATGTGGTGGGTAAAATCGAAGGAACAGATGCTAAATTAAAAAACGAATACGTTCTTTTTAGCGGTCATCAGGATCATGATGGCGTAAGACAAAAATACGGTCAGGATTCTATTTATAACGGAGCTGATGATAATGCAAGTACTTGTGTAGCCATGTTAGCAATTGCAAGAGCGTACAAAAAACAACCCGGAAGAAGAACTTCTCTGTTTGTATTTCATGGTTCAGAAGAACGTGGTTTATTAGGATCAAGATGGTATTCATCTCACCCAACAGTTCCCGAGGCAGCTATTATTGCAGTTTTAAACGGTGATATGATTGGTAGAAATAATGTAAATCAAGCCGCTTTATTGGGTTCTAGTTCTCCACACGAAAATTCATCAGATTTAGTCGCTATTGCTAAAAAAGCAAATGATGAAGGTCCTAAATTTGATTTAGATAAACTTTGGGACAAACCAGAACATCCTGAGTATTTTTACTTTCGTTCAGACCATTTGCCGTATGCAAAAAGAGGAATTCCATCTGTTTTTTATACCAGTGTTTTGCACAGTCAATACCATACACCAATGGATGAATCTGAAAACATTGACTTCGTAAAATTGCACAAAATGACCGAATGGATGTATCGCACAGGCTGGATTTTATCGAATGATGCAAATCGTCCTAAAACATTGCCAAATGTAAAATTAGAGCGATAAGTCGTTTTATCTGTATTGGAAATTAAGACGCAGATGAAACGGATTCGCTATCGCGAAAACGCGGATAAAAACAGATTTTTTTCTTTATTACTTTAAGCAGAATATAAAATAAAATCCGTTTTTATCCGCGTCTTTACGAAGTAAATCCGTTTTATCCGCGTTCAAATAAACACCCAGATTTAAATAATAAAATAAAAGAGGCTGTCTAAATAAATAGACAGCCTCTTTATGTATGTAAATGTTTGAGATTGAATTACAATCCAAATTCAGCTTTTACTTTGTCAACAAAATCAAGTTTTTCCCAAGTAAATAACTCAACAGTAACTGTTTTTACATGTCCGCCCGGAGCCGAAAAAGTTTTAGTTACAACTTCTGGAGTACGTCCCATGTGTCCGTAAGCAGCAGTTTCGCTATAAATTGGGTTTCTTAATTTCAAACGTTGCTCGATAAAGTAAGGACGCATATCAAATAAGGCTTCTACTTTTTTAGCGATTTCACCGTTCGTTAAATTTACTTTAGCAGTTCCGTAAGTATCGATGAAGATTCCCATTGGCTCAGCAACTCCAATTGCATAAGAAACCTGTACTAAGATTTCGTCAGCAACACCTGCAGCAACTAAGTTTTTAGCGATATGACGTGTAGCATAAGCAGCACTTCTATCTACTTTACTTGGATCTTTTCCAGAGAATGCACCACCACCGTGAGCACCTTTTCCACCGTAAGTATCAACAATAATTTTTCTTCCTGTTAAACCAGTATCTCCGTGAGGCCCTCCAATAACGAATTTTCCTGTTGGGTTAATATGGTAGTTGATTTTATCATTGAATAAATGCGCGTGAGTTGGATTTTTAGCAATGATTCTAGGAATCAAAATTTCGATAATATCCTTCTTGATTTTAGCCAACATTGTAGCCTCTTCATCAAAATCATCATGTTGCGTTGAGATTACAATCGCATCAATACGAGTAGGTTTGTTATCATCGCTATATTCTAAAGTTACTTGCGATTTTGCATCAGGACGTAAATAAGTGATTTCTTTGTTTTCACGTCTTAAAATTGCTAACTCTTGTAATAATTTATGAGATAAATCAAGTGCCAATGGCATGTAGTTTTCAGTTTCGTTAGTTGCGTAACCAAACATCATTCCTTGGTCTCCAGCACCTTGCTCTTCTGGCTTAGCTCTGTCAACACCTTGATTAATATCAGCAGATTGTTCGTGAATTGCCGAAAGAATTCCACAAGAATTTGCCTCAAACATATATTCGCTTTTAGTATATCCAATTTTACGGATTACTTCGCGAGCAATTTGCTGCACATCAAGATAGGTATTCGATTTTACTTCACCTGCTAAAATTACCTGACCTGTTGTAACCAGAGTTTCACAAGCTACTTTTGAGTCAGCGTCAAATGCCAAAAAGTTATCAATTAATGCATCCGAAATTTGATCTGCAACTTTGTCTGGATGCCCTTCACTAACAGATTCTGACGTAAATAAATAAGCCATAATAATTTATTAAATTAAAATTAAGTGAGGAAAAATAATTGCTAAAAAGGGCTAAAGGAGAATTCCTGCTTTAGCATTTTTTACTACCGAAATCAATCTTTCAGTATTCATAACGAACCATTTCATTATGAAGAGGTTGCAATCAGTTCAAATTTTTCCTCTGTATTCGGGTGCAAAGGTATAAAACCATTTTGATTTGCAAATCAAAGTTTTCTTTTTTTTAATTTTTTAGATATAAATTTAACATAACATACTATTTTGATAGGGTAATAGAAATTATTTATGTTTTTGTTTGGTCGATTAAAAAATAGTTCGCAAATTTGCCCCATCAAATTAATCCAAAGAATGAAATCAACAATGTGCAATATGTCTTGTAAGATGCCGGAGCCTTCCGCAGAGACGCTGTTGTAGTTTTTTTTCAAAAAATACATATAGAAACCTCTGCCAACCGCAGGGGTTTTTTTATTTCCAAAAGAAACCAAATTGTAAATCGTTTTTAACCCAAAATAATAATAAATACCAAAAAGAAGTAATGAAAAAAAATCTAGTAATAGCTTTAGGACTTTTGACATTTTCTGGCATTTATGCACAGGAAAATAAAAAAGAACAAGACAGCTTAAAGAATAATGAATTGTCTGAAGTGACAATAGTTGGGTCAAGAAGTAAAAACAGAGTAAAAACAGATGTACCGGTTCCGGTTGATGTTTTTAATATTTCTGAAATTACAAAAGGCTCGCCACAAACCAGTGTAACTCAGATTTTAAATTATGTTGCACCCTCTTTTACCAGTAATGCAACTTCTACCGCTGATGCAACAGACCACGTAGATCCGGCGCAATTGAGAGGTTTGGGACCAGATCAGGTTTTGATTTTGGTTAATGGTAAACGAAGACATACAAGCGCATTGGTAAATATTAACGGATCTCCCGGAAGAGGATCTGTTGGAACGGATTTAAACGCAATTCCGTCATTTGCAATCGAAAGAATCGAAGTTTTACGTGATGGAGCTGCTGCTCAATATGGTTCAGATGCCATTGCAGGAGTTATCAATATTGTATTAAAGAAGAATGCGAATTTTATTTCAGGAGGAATCCAATATGGAACTAATTTATCTTCGGGATCTAATAATTTCAAAGGTGGAGCCGATGGTCAAAACCTACAAGTAGATTTGAATTACGGAACTTCTTTAGGTAAAGCAGGAAGCTTTTTGAATGTTACTGCAAGTGCCGTAACCAGACAAGCAACAAGCAGAGCGGGAATAAGAAGTAATGGAATTTTTAACGCCTACAATGCGGTAGAAAACAGAGCCGCTCAGGATGGCGTTGAAATAAATTCTTTGTTCAGTAATATTAACAACACTGCAAACTCGGCGCAAATTCTTAGTTCGCTGAAACAATATGCACCGCAGGTTTCTTATTTTACAACGGCACAGCAAACTGCAATTTCATCTGCTACAACAATTGCTCAAATGCAGACGGCTTTGGGATTTGACGCCACAAATAATGAATTGTCGTATAGAGGTCAGCAAAGAAGTGATTATAATATGAGTGTTGGTCAGTCAGAATTGGCTTCGGGACAAGCGTATTATAATTTAAAATATCCTTTAAGCGATATTACATCTTTGTATTCTTTTGGTGGAGTTTCGTATAGAAATGGCAAATCGTATGCTTTTAACAGATTGCCAAATGGTTCCGGAACTTTCACGCAAGTGTACGAAAACGGATTTTTGCCAGAGATAGAATCGGATATTCTGGACCTTTCATCTGCGGTTGGAGTAACAACCCAATTATTTGGTTTTGATACTGATCTTAGTACAAATCTTGGTACAAACTCCTTTAAATATGATGTAAACAATACGATCAATGCAACTTTAGGAACTAATTCGCCAACAAGTTTTTATGCTGGTAAAGTTTCATTTTTGCAAAGTACAACCAATTTAGATTTAACAAAAAAGTATGATGTTTTAGAAGGCCTGAATGTTGCTTTTGGTGGAGAATTTAGATATGAAAACTACCAAATCAAACAAGGAGACGAAGCTTCTTATGGATTGTATGATACAAACGGAGCTTTAGTTTCGGGAATTTTGCCAAGCAATTCACCATTAATCGTTACAGACTTTTTTGGAAATAAACGTGGAGCAGGAGCACAAGGTTTCTCTGGTTTCCAACCTTCAGATGCTAAAGAAAAAGACAGAAAAAGTGGCGCTGCTTATATCGATTTAGAATTAAATGCCACAGAAAATTGGTTGGTAAATGGAGCAGCACGTTATGAGAACTATTCTGATTTTGGAAGTACGGTTATTTTTAAATTAGCTTCTCTTTTAAAATTGACGGATAATATTAATTGGAGAATTTCCGGACAAACTGGTTTTAGAGCGCCATCATTACAACAGAAATATTTTGAAAGCAGTTCTACGCAGTTTATAAATGGCTCGCCTTATCAGGTAGGGTATTTTACAAATGATTCTCAGGCAGCAAAAAGTATTGGAGTTGAAAACCTGAAACCTGAAAAATCTAAAAGTATCAGTACAGGATTTACATTCAAAATTCCTGAAGCAAATATTACAATTGCAACAGATGCTTATTTTACAAGAATCGACGACAGAGTTGTATTAACCGGACAATATGCAAGACCAACAACTGCGCAGATAGATGCGGCAACATCGCCGGCACAAAAAGAAGCCTTAACATTGTTTCAGCAAGCATTTGATTTAAAAGGAGTAGAAAGAGCTTCGTTCTGGACCAACGGAATCAACTCAGAAACTAAAGGTATTGACGTAGTAATTTCTCAGAAATATGATGTTATTCCTGATTTTGTGATCAGAAATGATCTTGCTTTGAGTTATAATGAAACAAAAAGAGTAGGAGATTTAAACGTTCCTCAATCAATTATTGATGCTGGTGGAGATGCTTATAAATATTCGTTTTTTCCGGAATCAAGCCGAATTTACTTAGAAGAAGCAATTCCGAAATTGAAAGCGAATTTAATGACAACATTCAGTATTAAAAAACTGGATATTTATTTAAGAAACAGTTATTTTGGAGCAGTTACAGATCCTGGAGCGACAGATGTAAACTTAGACGGATCATCTTCGGTTTACGAACATCCTGTATACAGCGCAAAAATTGTAACGGATTTATCTTTTGGATATCAAATCAACGAGAAATTTAGATTCACGCTTGGGTTTAATAATATAGGAGATGTTTATCCTGACAGAAATAATCCTGCAACTCCTGCATTTACAAATACAACGCCAACATTGTCACCTGCGCCAAGTACAGATTTAACAAATGCAAATCAGTTTGCTTATTCCAGAGCAGTATCACAATTTGGATTGAACGGAAGATTTGGTTTTGCAAGACTAAGTTTTAAATTCTAAAAGAAAATTAGCCCACGGATTATACGGATTGAACGGATTCACACAGATTTTTTAATCTCTTTATCCCGTAGCTATTGGGAGTGGTTAAACTTTTTGACAGATGCGAATCATTTTTATTCAGAATATATAATGAGAATAGAAAATAAAGAGAATCCGCATTAATCAGTTTAAATCCGTATAATCCGTGGGCTAAATTTTTAAAGAAATACCTGCATTTACGGTGTTTGTAAAAATTTAAATGTTAAATATCAATTTTTGATTTGGTAGTTCTAAAAATAGTTTCTATATTTACTCTATCAAATTAGTCGAGTTAATAAAAGTGAATTAATTTAAATAAAATGAAAATGAAAACAGTAGCGAATAATATGATGATATGTTGTGAGATGATGCAAATGTGCATCCCAAATCGCTGTTGCCAAAAGTGAAAGAGTAAATCTTTGTTATAGTTAGAACTATAAGCCCTTTTGGTAGCCATCCGAAAGGGCTTTTTTTATTTTCAATCTTTTAAATTTTAAATCATGAATACATTAGATATAAACACAATTGCATTTCAGTACTTAATGAGAACGGATTCTCAAAAAAATAATGATAAATCAGAAGAACTAACAAGTGAAACTTTGAAGTATAATCCGGAACACTATATAAAAGGTCAAAAATCTTTATTATTTCAAATGTACAATCTAGAAGAAGAAGACCTTTATGTTTAGACTTTATCAATTTCAAAAATCAATTTCAATAACAATATATAATAGTATTAACAATACCTAAAAAACTAAGATCATGAGCACACAAAAATTCGCAACAAACGCACTACACGCAGGACACGATGTTACTAAAAATGCAGGAACCAGAGCGGTACCTATTTACCAGACATCATCATATGTATTTAATAATTCAGATCACGCTGCCAATTTATTTGGCTTAGCCGAAGCCGGATTTATTTACACTAGATTAAATAACCCAACAAACGATGTTTTGGAACAACGGCTTGCAGCGCTTGAAGGCGGAATTGGAGCTGTAGTTACAGCATCTGGAGCATCAGCAATTTCGACAACATTTTTGACTTTGCTAAAAGCGGGCGATCATATTGTGGCTTCAAACAGTTTGTATGGTGGAACTTATAATTTGCTAAAGGTAACTTTGCCACGTTTAGGAATCACAACGACTTTTGTAGATCCGTCTAAACCGGAAAACTTCACAAAAGCGGCTAAAGAAAATACAAGAGCCTTTTTTGTAGAATCTTTAGGAAACCCAAAATTGGATGTATTAGACTTGAAAGGAATTTCGGCGGAAGCCAAAAACTTCAAAGTACCTTTTATTGTAGACAATACAGTTGCTACACCATATTTATTGAACCCAATTGAGTATGGAGCAAATATTGTGATCCACTCTTTAACCAAATATATTTCAGGAAACGGAACTTCATTAGGAGGTGCTATTATTGACGCCGGAAATTTTGACTGGTCAAACGGAAAATTTCCTGAATTTACAGAACCTTCAGCAGGATATCACGGATTAGTATATCACGAAGCTTTAGGAAATGCCGCTTTTATTGCAAAAGCAAGAATTGAAGGATTACGTGATTTTGGCGCAGCATTAAGTCCTTTTAACGCTTTTCAAATCATTCAGGGATTAGAAACATTGCCAATCCGAATCCAAAAACATAGCGAAAATGCTTTGGCTTTAGCCGAATGGTTGGAAAAACAAGATGAGGTAGTTTGGGTAAATTATCCAGGTTTAAAAGCCAATAAATACTATGATTTAGCGCAGCAATATTTACCAAAAGGACAAAGTGGTGTAATCACTTTTGGATTAAAAGGTGGTTTTGAAGCGGCCAAAAAAGTAGTTGATGAAACTAAACTGTTCTCGCTTTTGGCAAATATTGGTGATACAAAATCATTAATTATTCATCCGGCAAGTACAACGCACCAACAACTGTCTGATGCGGACCAATTAGAAACAGGAGTTTCTAAAGATTTAATCCGACTTTCTGTTGGAATTGAAGATATCGAAGATTTAATAGCTGATTTGCAAACCGTTTTTACAAGCGTAACCCAATCGCAATACAGCATTAATAAAAATTAGGTTTTTTTGTTTTTTGTTTGAAAAATTGCCTTTAGTAGCGTGAGTTCTGCTAGAGGTGATTTTTTATAAAAAAGCAAATCCATATAAAAGTTTATTACCATATAAGCGATATAAGTTCATTTAAGTAGAGACGCACATTAGTAGAGACGCACAGCAGTGCGTCTAACATCAGATGGCGAAATTACGTTGACAATATTAAATGAACTTATATCGCTTATATGGTTTAATTAACCCCAATAAATAAAAAAATTATGTCAAAGCTTAAAATAAATATCATCCTTTTTGGAATTGGAAATATCGGAAGCACTTTGATCAATCAAATCATCGAAAGTCAGGAGTTTTTTCTCGAAAGTAAAAATGTCGATTTTCATTTTCCGATTATTACAAATTCAACAGTAGCTTTTTTCGAGAAAGAAGGCGTAGGATATGCATGGGAAACCAATTTTCTGGAATTGGCAGTTCCTTTTAAAGTGCAGGATATTATTGAATTTGCCAAAGTAAATGAATTTGAAAATCTAATTGCGGTAGATGCTACAGCAAGTGACGAACTAATTCATCATTATAATACGTTGATCGAAAACGGATTTAATATTGTGGCGGTAAATAAAAAAGCCAATACATTACCAATTGACTTATATAAAGAGATTAGAGCAAATCTGAAAAAGTACGATAAAGAGTTTTTGTATGAAACATCGGTTGATACTGGTTTTCCTGTTTTGCAGACTTTAAGAGACTTGTATTATTCAGGCGAAAAAATTACAAAGATTCGGGGTGTCTTTTCAGATAATCTGAGTTATGTTTTTAATCGATTTGCAACAGAAGAAGCTACTTTTTCTTCACTTCTAAAAGATGCAAGTTTACTCGGATTAATGCGTTCGACTTTTAAAGAGGATTTATCCGGAAATGATACAGCCAGAAAGCTACTGATTTTGACGAGAGAAATTGGAAAAGATTTTGATTTGGCAGATATAAAAATCAATTCTCTTATTAATGAAGAACATTTAGAGCAAAATGGCATCCTTAATAAAGACGCCATCGACAAATCGTTCAAAATTGCAAAAATCACACAGGCAGATCATCATGTATTAAGATATGTGGGAGAATTTGATGTAGAGAAAAACACCTTAGAAGTCAAATTGGTTTCCGAACCCATTTCGTCAGCCATTGGCCAATTGAAAGGATCAGATACTATTTTCGAAATCTACACGCAATCTTATGCAGATGTTCCAATTGCGATTCAAAGTGCATCGGCATGCAAGCAAGCCATTTCAAGAGGAATAATTACTGACATTTTAAAAGTGGCTGAGAAAATTAAAAATAAAGAAGCAGTTTGGTTGTAAGTGGCTCTTAATAGTAGTTAGTTGTTCTTTGATATTTTGAAACAGGAAGTTTGTAACGTGTTTTTTTTGTAAGTTTTAACGCTCATTTTAATAAAAGTCAATTTTGTAAGATGTTTTTTAACGTTAAAATGATGTTTTTTAACG
The DNA here is from genome assembly GCF_006438875.1 of Flavobacterium pectinovorum. Taxonomy (GTDB): domain Bacteria; phylum Bacteroidota; class Bacteroidia; order Flavobacteriales; family Flavobacteriaceae; genus Flavobacterium; species Flavobacterium pectinovorum_A. Next base: position 229,536 of record NZ_RCZH01000008.1, on the reverse strand, counting down.
TTTTTTAAGATTAATTTGTTGATCCTCACTTGCATAATTGAAAAAATATTCGCACATTTGTAATACCTCAAAAATACCAAAAAGATAAATTTATTATTTAGTAATAGTTATGTCGATCGGATAAAACCGTTGATGAATTTTATATCTTATTGATTTTAAAAAGGAAAATAAGTAAAAAATAATTCAGCAGTTTCGAGAAGCTTATAAAAATAAACAAATGCAAGAATTTTTTAAAATAGCAAGTAAATCAAAGATGAATAAATCCCTACAGATGAACAAGATGTTTAACGTCGCACGTATTTGTGTATGCGTCTGTTGATACTAAAAGTATATATAAGTTGTAAAAAAACTTAAACCCTTTTGGTATTCCGATCCAAAAGGGTTTTTTTATTCCATTTGGTTACCATAACAAAGAATTAAAGAAATAATAAAGATTATAAAACGCAAACTAACATAAACTTAAATATCATGAGCAAATTAAACTACATAACAAAAACTTTTTCTACATTGAAAAATTTGAGAGCTGAAAGAAACAATCCGCCTCCGCCAAAAAATGAATTGATCCATCCAAGATTCGGGATGACCGAAACAGATATAAAAGAAGAGAAAAAAGAGCCAAACTCATTATTGTTTTTGATGTATTCAAAAGAAAATGAAACGCTTTTTATCTAAATCAAAAAGTATCATAAAATAAGGGAAACCTGCTTAATTTTACTGGGCTAATTGTTCGGTAATTTTTTGCGTATAATAGTTTTTGTTTGAATTATATTTAAGAAATTGCGGAATCAGTTTCGATAAAATTTGTTAGTTTAAGAAATAAGTAGTTAATTTGCACCTTTAAGTTCAAAAACGTATTGAAATGTTATAAAGAAAGGACGAGGGATTAGACCCGATGAATCCTTAGCAACCCTTCGTTAAAGCGAAGAAGGTGCTGCATTCTACCACGCCCAAACGTGGAAAGATAACAACAAGAATTTTCTAGTTTCACTCTAGTACTTTCTTTCTAATATTTCCACATACAAATCAATAATAAAAAGATTTGAAATTGGAAAATATACCAAGTCCCATTATAATTCAGGAATTCATCACAGAAAGTGGTGCATCATATCCATCATTACCGTTAAGTTTTACGCTTTCTGGTTTACCATTGCATAGCGCGCCTATTGTTTTGGTCAATCATGCTTTGACAGGAAACGCTGAGGTAACCGGAGAGAATGGTTGGTGGAATGATTTAATTGGCGACGAAAAAACAATCGATACCAATAAATATACTATTCTGGCATTTGACGTTCCCGGAAACGGAAACGATTCGTTTATAATCGAAAATTATCTGGATTTTACGACCAGAGATGTTGCCCGAATTTTTATAAAAGGTTTAGAAGCTTTAAATATCAGTCAGGTTTATACCATTATTGGAGGTTCTGTTGGTGGAGGAATCGCCTGGGAAATTCTTGCCTTGGAACCAAATATCACTCAAAACCTGATTCCTATTGCGACAGACTGGAAATCTACGGACTGGATGATTGCCAATTGCTATTTGCAAGAGCAAATCCTGAACAATTCTTCAAGACCAATTGAAGATGCCAGAATCCATGCAATGTTGTGTTACAGATCTCCTGAATCATTCAAAGAAAAATTTCAACGTACAGTCAATACCAATCTCTCTATTTTTAATATAGAAAGCTGGTTGGCGCATCACGGCGAAAAACTACAAAAAAGATACCAATTGGCATCCTACAAATTGATGAACCAATTGCTGAAAACCATAGATATTACCAGAAATAGTGAAGATTTTGAAACTTTAATGTCCAGAACAAATGCCGCGATTCATATTATCGGAATCAATTCGGATTTGTTTTTTACACCAAAAGAAAATCGCGAAACTTATAATGAATTAAAAAAGTTCAAAGACAATGTCTTCTATAGCGAAATAGATTCGGTTCACGGACATGACGCTTTTTTAATCGAGTACAAACAATTAGATCATTTACTTGCCGATATTTTTAAGGCAGAAACAATAGAAAAATAAAATGAAAATATTAAAATTTGGAGGTAAATCATTATCAAACGGAGAAGGACTTAACAAAGTAGTTTCAATCATTTTAGATAAAGTAAGTCAAGGCGAAAAAATTGCCGTGGTAGTTTCTGCCCGCGGAAATGCAACAGATGAATTAGAAGATATTTTAAGGATTGCTGCTAAAAACGGAAATTACAAACCGTTATTAGAGAGTTTTAAAGCCTATCAGATTTCAGATTTTCCTGAGGTTGACTTATCTGAAGAATTCAATATTTTAGATAAACTTTTTGAAGGAGTAAGCCTGATTGGAGATTACAGCAACAAAATCAAAGATCAGATTTTGTCTAAAGGCGAATTACTTTCGGCTAAATTGCTGACTTCGATTTTAATTGAAAAAGGTATTCCGGCTAATTTTGTTGATACAAGAGAATTGCTTAAAACCGATTCAAAATTTGGTGATGCACAGCCTTTAGAACAACTTTCGAAGAAAAACGTCATCAATTATTTCAAATTACATAACGGCGAAACCGTTAATATCGTTACAGGTTTCATCGGTTCAAATAACAATAACGACACTACGACATTAGGAAGAAACGGAAGTAATTATACAGCGTCTTTAATCGCTAATTATTTAGATGCAGAAGAACTTCAGAACTTTACACACGTTGACGGAATTTACACAGCAAATCCTGATTTGGTTGCAGATGCAAAGAAAATCGAATATTTGTCATTTAATGAAGCGAACGAATTGGCGAATTTTGGAGCAACTATTTTGCACGCAAAAACGATAATTCCGTTATTAGAAAAAAATATCCCGCTTCGTATTTTAAATACTTTCAATCATGAAAACCGTGGAACTTTAATTACTTCAGATTCTACTAAAGAAGGAATAAAAACGCTTTCTGTTTTAGAAAATGTTTCTTTGGTAAATCTTGAAGGTCGTGGATTGCTTGGAAAATCGGGAGTTGATGCCCGTATTTTTAAAGTTATGGGCGATCATAATATCAGTGTAAGTATTATTTCGCAAGGTTCTTCAGAAAGAGGAATTGGTCTTGTTGTGGCGACTGATAAAGCTACATTGGCAATGGTCGAATTAGAAAAAGAATTTGAAAATGACTTTTATTCTAAAGATGTAAACCAAATTACAGTAACTGATAATGTTTCGGTAATTTCGATCATTGGTCAGGATTTAAGTACTTTTCATAAACCATATACTGCGTTAATCAAAAACAAAATCGTTCCTATATTATTCAACAACACTGTTACCGGTAAAAACGTGAGTTTGGTTGTTAAAAAAGAAGAACTAAACAAAGCCTTAAATGTAATTCACGGAGAAATCTTTGGAGTTTCTAAAAAAATAAACATTGCTATTTTCGGTCACGGATTAGTTGGAGGAACTTTGATTAATCAAATTTTAGAATCGGCTGCAGCGATCGAAAAACGTAAAGATGTAAAACTGAATGTTTTTGCAATTGCGAATTCTAAAAAGTTGCTTTTAAACAGAAATGGCGTAACTTCAAACTGGAAAAATGATATTGCAAGTAAAGGCGAAGCTTATACGATTAAAGATATTATTGCTTATGCAAATGAATATCATTTAGAGAATTTAATCGCAATTGATAATACGGCAAGTGCGACTTTCGTCGAAAATTATATTCCGCTTATTGAAAGCAGTTTCGATTTAATTTCATCAAATAAAGTAGCGAATACATTAAGTTATGGTTTTTATAAAGAACTGAGAAAATCGCTGGCAGATAATCAGAAGAACTATTTGTATGAAACCAATGTTGGTGCCGGATTACCATTAATTGATACGATAAAATTATTGCATCTTTCAGGTGAAAATATCACCAAAATAAAAGGAGTTTTCTCAGGAACATTGAGTTATTTATTCAATAATTTCTCTGCAAAAGACGCTCCGTTTAGCGAAATTCTAAAAGAAGCAATTGATAACGGATATACAGAACCGGACCCGCGTGAGGATTTATGCGGAAATGATGTGGGAAGAAAATTATTGATTCTGGCAAGAGAATTAGATTTACAAAATGAGTTTGAAGAAATCTCTATTCAGAATTTAATTCCGGAGCATTTACGTGACGGAAACGTTTCTGATTTCTTGACAAAACTAAAAGAATTCGATCCAATTTACGACAAAATAAAAGCAGATCAAAAGCCAAATCACGTATTAAGATACATTGGTGAATTGTCTGGAGATTTGCAAAACGACAAAGGAATTCTGGAAGTAAAATTAGTTTCAGTTCCATCAGATACTGCTTTGGGCGGATTAAAAGGTTCAGATTCTTTCTTCGAAATTTATACAGAATCTTATGGAGATCGTCCAATTGTTATTCAAGGAGCCGGTGCAGGTTCTGCGGTTACGGCAAGAGGAGTATTTGGAGATATTTTGAGATTGTCAGATAAAGGGTAAGTCCCGAAGCTTCGGGATAGATTATAGAGTTCAGATTTTAGATTTTCTAAAATTGAGTCTAGTTTGTCATTTCGACGTAAGGAGAAATCACACACGAAACTCTACAAAGTAAAGTCTCAATCTTTGTCGACAATCGAGTGTGATTTCTCCTTACGTCGAAATGACAAGATTGTGAAAAAACAAAACAAAAAAACAAAAAAATGAAAGTAACCTTAAACAGAGTAAACGACGCGTTTCATTTTAAACTCAAAAATGAAAGAGGTCATGTAGTTGATGTTGATAGCAGAGCCGAATTTGGCGGAAGCGATTTAGGTGCAAGTCCAATGGAATTAGTATTGATGGGCGTTGCAGGATGCAGTGCGATTGATATGATTTCGATTTTGAAGAAACAACGTCAGGAAATAACTTCATTCAACGCTGAGGTTGAAGGAGAACGCGTAAAAGTTGGAGAAGCAACACCTTTTAAAGAAATTAATGTGGTTTTTTACTTAGAAGGCGATATTAATCCTGAAAAAGCCAAAAAAGCGGCGCAGCTTTCTTTCGAGAAATACTGCTCAGTTTCTAAAACAATTGAACCAACAGCTACAATAAAGTATAAAGTTGTATTGAACAACGAAGAATTATAGAATTAGATAATTTGTCAATTAGAAAATTAGATAATTTTATGTTGACTTAAAACTCACTATCGTTTCGATTTTAAGTTTTGGTTTTGCTTATCGCAAACCTGCAACTTGAAACTTGAAACTTGAAAAACAAAAAAAAATGAGCGAACAAGAATTAGGTTTTGAAACCTTAGCCATACGTACACATTTAGAAAAATCACAATTTCAGGAACATTCAACTCCTTTGTATTTATCATCAAGTTTTGTATTTGATGATGCAGAGGATATGAGAGCGTCTTTTACAGAAGAAAAAGTGCGCAATATTTACTCCCGTTTTAGCAACCCAAATACTACAGAGTTTGTAGATAAAGTTTGTGCTATGGAAGGTGCAGAATCAGGTTATGCTTTTGCAACTGGAATGGCTGCAATATATTCTACTTTTGCAGCATTGCTGGATTCTGGAGATCATATAGTTTCTGCTGGAAGTGTTTTTGGGTCAACTCATGCGTTGTTTATGACCTATTTTCCAAAATGGAATATTGAAACTTCTTATTTTGATATCAATCAACCGGAAACAATCGAAAGCTTTATTAAACCAAATACTAAAATTCTATATGCCGAAACACCTACAAATCCTGGTGTAGATGTAGTTGATTTAGAATTGTTGGGTCAAATTGCAAAAAAGCACAATCTGATTTTAATAATTGACAATTGTTTTGCTACGCCATACATTCAACAGCCTATTAAATACGGAGCGGATATCGTAATTCATTCTGCTACAAAATTAATTGACGGTCAAGGCCGTGTTTTAGGTGGAGTTGCAGTTGGAAATGCAGAATTAATTCGTAAAATATATTTGTTTTCAAGAAATACAGGTCCGGCAATGTCACCATTTAATGCATGGGTTTTGTCAAAAAGTTTAGAAACTTTGGCAGTTCGTGTTGATAAACATTGTGAAAATGCTTTAAAAGTGGCTGAGTTTTTAGAAAATCACCCAAATGTAAATAGTGTAAAGTATCCGTTTTTAAAATCGCATCCAAAATATGAAATCGCCAAAAAACAAATGCTTTTAGGTGGTAATATAATTGCAATTGAAATTAAAGGCGGAATTGAAGCAGGAAGAAAATTTTTGGACAAAATTAAATTATGTTCACTTTCAGCAAATATTGGTGACGTAAAAACTATTGTAACACATCCTGCGTCAACAACACATAGTAAATTATCTGTTGAAGAAAAACTAGCAGTTGGAATTACAGAAGGTTTAGTGCGTGTTTCTGTAGGTTTGGAAACCGTAAAAGATATTATCGCCGATTTAGATCAGGCACTTTCTTAAATAATTTTAGAGTTCGGATTTTAGATATTAGATTTCAGAATCTAATGTCTAAAATCTAATCTTGATATAGTATGGTCAAACCAAGACTGCTTATTTTATCGGATTTATATGGAGGAGAAAATCCGGAATGGATAAAAATCTATTCAGATCTATTAGAATCCAAATTTGAGATTCAATATTATGATGTTCTGGAATTGGCAAATATTAATTCTGATAATTTTATTGAAAATGATATTCACAATCAATTTCTAAACGGAGGAATTAATCAGGCTGTTGAAAATTTATTAAAACAGGAAACCGGAAAAGTAACTGTTTTAGGATTTAGCATTGGCGGAACAATTGCCTGGAAAAGCGCTCTGCAGGGATTGAATATTACTCATTTATTTGCTGTTTCGTCAACAAGACTACGATATGAAACAGAAGCTCCAAATTCCAATATAAACTTATATTTTGGAAAAAACGATCCAAATAAACCTAACCCAGAATGGTTTTTGGATCTAAACAGTACAAATACGTTACTTGAAAATCAAACACATCAATTATATATTGAGCTTAAGAGTGGTTTTTTGATATGTAATGATGTTTTGAAAACCTTGACAAAACCTTAAGTTTTACTGTAAATTTAATACTGTTAAAAACATTATTTTTATTTTATAGCTTTTTCAATAAAAAGTATATTTTTGTTGTTACCAAAATCAAAAACTATTAATAAACTAAAAAAATCAACCAAAACATGAACAATTCTACTTACATTCTTGATGACAAAATATTAGTTTCCGGCGGACAGCGGTTCTTTAATTATCTTTTAGACAACATTTTTATTTTAGCATTTTTATTTCTTTTAGGAGTCTTTTTGGCTCTGCTTGGCAGTCTTTTTGGGCTTAACGGATTAGTGATTTGGCTGGATGATATTGGTGATTTAGCAGGAAGAGTTCTTTTTGTCGCTGTTACTATCATTTATTATTGTATTACTGAAGGTTTGTTTGGAAGATCTTTGGCTAAATTTATTACAGGAACAATTGTAGTTGACGAAAATGGAGCTAAACCTTCTTTTGGAAGTATTTTTAAAAGAAGTTTATGTAGAATAATTCCTTTTGACGGACTTTCTTTTTTAGGAAGTTCAGGAAGAGGATGGCATGATTCAATGTCGGATACATACGTAGTTAATAAAAAAGCATTGGAAGAAGAAGTAAGGACTTTCCATGATCTTAAACTAATTGGAGTTCATGAAGTAGTTTAATGCATTTAAAATCTATTATTTTTAAACTATACTAATTTAGTAGAACTTAGTTTCCCATTCTGTTATTATTCTCGTTCAAAAAGCTTATTTTTGTTGCAGAAAAATATGAAGTTTGCAGATTTTAGATAGAAATTTAAAATCAGTATCCTACAATCTAAAATTAAAAAATGCTTTCAAAGAAAACAAAATACGGAATTAAAGCTTTAACCTATTTAGCCAGACGAGAAAATAACGAACCTGTACAAATTGCTGAAATTGCCAAAAGCGAGCACATTTCGATTAAATTTTTAGAAAGTATTTTGTTATTGCTTAGAAACTCCGGTTTTCTAGGCGCTAAAAAAGGAAAAGGCGGCGGTTATTATCTGATAAAAGATCCGAAAGATATTAGTATGGCTAAAGTATATCGTATTCTTGAAGGACCTATTGCATTGCTTCCGTGCGCAAGTCATAACTTTTATGAAAAATGCGATGACTGCGATGATGAAACAAGTTGTGCGGCAAGACGTTTAATGACTCAGGTTAGAGACAATACACTTAAGATACTAGAAAGTAACTCACTTGCAGATATTGCATTTTAAAGAAAATTTTAAACCATATAAGTTATGGATCAATGCCAAAACCTGTTGAGCTATAAATTAGGGATGAATTTTTACCGCAAAGCGCGCTAAGATTTAATTTTACTTTATGCATAGAAAACACAAAGTTCGCAAAGCTGGATCGACACAAAGCTTTGCGAACTTTGTGTTTTTTGCACCTACTATTAGATAAAATCTTAGCGTGCTTTGCGTTAAAATTATTTACAATACAAAATGTTTTGTGTTTCTCCACAGGTTTTTGTGTTGTCCCTAAGCGATGTAAGGCAATATAAGTATTGCTTTAAAATATAAGTAGTATTGTAAGTTTTTATTAAATGAACTTATATGACTTATATGGTTGAAGAAATTAAAAAATCAATTTGTATCCGGCTAGAAAAAGCATAACAGCAATCGCATTTCTAAGAAATAAATCTGGTACTTTTCCGCTTAACATACTTCCTATGAAAATTCCCGGTAACGATCCCAGTAATAATTGACCCAATAAAACCAAGTCTAAATTTCCCATAGAAGCGTGTCCTATTCCGGCGACCAACGTTAAAGGAACTGCATGGGCAATCTCTGTTCCTACTAAACGAGGCGTTGGCAAAAGCGGATATAGGAAAAATAAAGTTACTGTTCCTAAAGCTCCGGCGCCAATAGAAGTAAGTGTGACAGTTGCTCCCAATAAAACACCAATTCCTATTGTTAGCATATTTTGAGTATGACTTTCGCTGTGAAATTTATCTCCCGCATGTTTTTGAGAAAGTACCAATAGTTTCTTTTTGAATAAAATAGCAACTGAAGTAAAAAGCAAAGCCCAGCCCAAACTGTATTTTATTACGGCATTTATAGTCGAAATATCTGTTTTAATACTATTCAAAATCCATAATGTAATTAAAGCTGCGGGAACGCTGCCCAGAGTTAGCCAGCCTGTAATGGTCCAATTTATATTTCCTTTTTTATGATGTACAAATACACCTCCCATTTTGGTAAAAGCAGCATATAATAAATCGGTTCCAACTGCTGTTGTGGGCGGGATTCCAAAATATAATAAAATTGGAGTCATTAAAGAGCCACCTCCAACACCTGTTAATCCAACTATAAAACCTACTAATAAACCGGCAATTACAAGACCTATTTGAAAATCCATGAATTAAAATTTGCTGTAAAAATAAGAACAATTTTATAATTATCCGATGGATTTGGTAGACTTTAAAATGCTATATTTGTAAATGAATATTATTAATCATTTATTGTGTTGTAATACAGGTCTATACGGTTTTTAACTTAGGCGGATAATTTGTTATATTATTGTAAGTTGCGTCATTCTTAACCAAAAGAGAATTAGAGTTGTAAAAAAATTAAATAATGTTTTGATATTTAGAAATAAGTACTAATTTTGCATAGTAATCTATTAAGCCGATAGGGTAATAGGTTTAAAGCTCAAAACCAAACCAAGGGTATGGAAAAAGAATTAAAAATAAATAGTTATGATGTTAGGTCTGATGCATCAATAAAAGAAAAGTTATGGGTTGTAATTCCCGTGGTTTTGTTAGTAGGTTTGTTAGGTACCTTGGTGTACAACCATTATGCTGAATTTACATGGAATGGATTTGTTGGAGGTTTCAATCAGGAATTTTTGATTTTTTTCTTAATCGGGATTTTTGCACAATTGGTTGACGGGACATTAGGAATGGGTTATGGAGCAACATCAACCTCGTTTTTATTGGCTTACGGTGTTCCACCAGTTATGAGTAGTACGGCTGTTCATGTGTCTGAAATGTTTACAACAGGAGCATCGGCACTATCGCATCATCGATTTGGAAATATTAATAAAAAGTTGGTGAAACATTTATTAATTCCGGGAGTTTTAGGTTCAATAACAGGAGCTTATTTATTATCGGATGTTATTAATGGGGATATTATAAAGCCCTTTATTGCAGTTTATATGATTGTTTTGGCAGTTATAATTATTAGAAAAGCTTTAGCAAAAACAATCGTTAAAAAGAAAACTAAAAAACTAGGAGTACTTGCCACTTTTGGTGGTTTTATGGACGCTGTTGGCGGCGGAGGCTGGGGACCAATCGTAACATCAACATTGTTAGGAAGAGGAAGAAACCCAAGATATACAATAGGTTCTGTGAATGCTGCTGAATTTGCAATTTCATTTGCAAGCGGAATTACTTTCATGCTTTTTGGAGGAATTCACGGCTGGCAGGTTATTATAGGTTTAATTTTAGGAGGTGTAATTGCGGCGCCAATTGGAGCATATTTGGTAAATAAAATCAAAAGAAAGCCAATGATGGTAGCAGTTGGAATTTTAATTATACTATTGAGTTTGAAAACATTATCTAAATTATTGTAATATTTTTTAGAAGGAAAGAAAGAGAATATGAGTGCGACTATTATACAATCATTATTAGATAAAACAAAGGATTTTTCGCTTGACGAAACATTAGCTTTTTTAGCCATTGAATATCCGGGAAAAGTAATTTTTTCGACATCTTTTGGTCAGGAAGATCAGGTAATTACCGATTTTATTGCAAAGAGTAATCAGGACATTACCATCTTTACTTTAGACACAGGAAGATTGTTTCAGGAAACGTACGATGTTTTTCATAAGACATTAAAAAAGTACAAGAAGCCAATCGAAGTTTACTTTCCGGAAGCAACGGCGGTGGAAAGTTTACTGAAAGAAAAAGGGCCAAATAGTTTTTATGATTCGGTTGAGAATAGAAAAGAATGCTGTTTTATTCGTAAGGTAGTTCCGCTAAGGAAAGCTTTGGCAGGAAATTCTGTTTGGATTACAGGTTTAAGAGCCGAACAATCTGAAAACAGAAACGATTTGCAATTGTTTGAATACGACGGAGGTTTTGGAATCATAAAATTCAACCCATTATTAAAGTGGACTTTGGAAGAAGTTGAAACCTATTTATCAGAAAACAATGTTCCTCAGAATGCTTTACACAAACAAGGATTCGTAAGCATAGGATGTGCACCATGTACCAGAGCAATTTTCCCGGGCGAAGATATCAGAGCCGGAAGATGGTGGTGGGAATCGAGTCATAAAGAATGTGGTTTGCATGGGGCGAAGAAGGAGTAGAGAAGCAAGAGACAAGATAATAGAAGCAAGATAATAGAAGCAAGATAATAGAAGCAAGATAATAGAATATAGATTTTAAGTTCCGGAGGAACGATTTATATTGTAGCGTCGGGTTTCAACCCGATGGGAGGAGGAACGATTCATATTGTAGCGTCGTCCCGAGGCTTCGGGATCAAACCCGATGATCGCAACGCCGGGATTTAACCCGATGAAGCTGTTACAAAAACGAATTTTAACACGATGGAGAGGTTGTAAAAACGGATTTCAATCGGTTGAAAAAAAATAAAGAAAATAGAATAAATAGTTGAAAGTGTTAGAGTAACTCACATAACTTGAAACCTGAAACTAAAAATATCAAACAAAAAAACAATGAGTTCAGTATTAAAAACAAACGCTTTAGAGAGTGAAGCAATATACATTTTCAGAGAAGTAATTTCACAGTTTGACAAACCGGTTTTGCTTTTCTCTGGAGGAAAAGATTCTATAACATTAGTGCGTTTGGCACAAAAAGCCTTTTTCCCTGCAAAAATTCCGTTCCCTCTTTTGCATGTTGATACAGGACATAATTTTCCTGAGACGATTGCTTTTAGAGACAAATTGGTTGAGGAATTAGGATTAGAGCTTATCGTTCGTAATGTTCAGGACGCTATTGATGAAGGAAAAGTTGTTGAGGAAACTGGGAAATATTCTAGTAGAAACAGCTTGCAAACGATCACACTTTTAGACGCTATCGAAGAATTTAAATTTGATGCTTGTATTGGTGGAGCGCGTCGTGATGAAGAAAAAGCAAGAGCAAAAGAACGTATTTTTTCAGTTCGTGATGACTTCGGTCAATGGGATGAAAAAAATCAACGTCCTGAGTTGTTTGATATTTTGAATGGAAAAATAGAAAATGGTCAAAACGTACGTGTTTTTCCAATTTCAAACTGGACAGAATTAGACGTTTGGAGTTATATCGAAAAAGAACACATCGAGATTCCATCAATCTATTTTTCACATAAAAGAAAAGTTTTTTTGAGAGACGGTTTAATCTGGTCACATTCTCCTTTTGTGTATCAGGAAGAAGACGAACAAATCGAAGAAAGAATTGTTCGCTTCAGAACCGTTGGAGATATGACTTGTACTGCTGCAGTTGATTCTTATGCTGAAACCATTCAGGAAGTTGTGGGCGAAATCAGAACATCAACAATTTCTGAAAGAGGAGCCAGAATCGATGATAAACGCTCTGAAGCCGCAATGGAGAAAAGAAAACAACAAGGGTATTTTTAATTATTAATTGTGAATTATAAATTATAAATTAAAAGTTAGAATCAAAAAAACATACAGCTTTTAAAATTTAGTGAAAGCGTTTCAACAACTTGAAACATTAAACCTGAAACAAAAATTTTAAACCTGAAACAAAATATTAAGAATGGAAGTTTTAAAAATAGCAACAGCAGGAAGTGTAGATGACGGAAAAAGTACTTTGATCGGAAGATTATTGTACGATACAAAATCATTGACTACAGATAAAATCGAAGCGATCGAAAAAAGCAGTAAACAAAAAGGGTACGATTATCTTGATTTCTCATTGGCAACAGACGGATTAGTGGCTGAAAGAGAGCAAGGAATCACGATTGACGTAGCACATATTTACTTTTCGACTGCAAAGAAAAGTTACATTATTGCCGATACTCCGGGTCACGTAGAATATACCAGAAACATGGTTACGGGAGCTTCGACTTCACAGGTTTCGATTATTTTAATTGATGCGAGAAAAGGCGTAATTGAGCAAACGTACCGTCACTTTTTTATCAATAATTTATTGAGAGTAAAAGAGGTAATTGTAGCAATCAACAAAATGGATTTGGTTGATTATTCTGAAGAAGTTTACAACAAAATCAAAGCCGATTTCCAGGCATTAAATGCTAAAAGTACTTTCAAAGAACAAAACGTAAGTTATATTCCATTAAGTGCAATTAATGGTGGAAACGTAGTTGATAAATCAGAGAACATGACATGGTATGATGGTCAAACGGTTTTGGAACATTTAGAAGGATTACATTCTTCAGATGTTTTTGAAACAGGAAAAGCACGTTTCCCGGTTCAGACTGTTATTCGTCCAAAAACAGAAGAGTATCATGATTTTAGAGGATATGCGGGAAAATTATACGGAAACTCTATTAAAGTAGGAGATGCAGTAACGGTTTTACCTTCTTTAACAGAATCAAAAGTATCAAAAATTCACTTTTTCGATAAAACATTTGATGAAGCTGTTGCAGGTTCATCGATTACAATCGAATTAGAAAATGATATCAATGTAACAAGAGGAGATATGATCGTAAAATCATCAGAACTTCCAAAAATTGAAAAAGAAATAACAACAACAGTTTGCTGGATGGACAGTAAAAAACTGGTTGCAGGTACAAAATATATCGTACAACACAACACAAACTCAGTTTTGGCAAAAGTAGAAAGTATCAAAAATACAATCTCAACAGATTATTCAGGAACAAAAGAAGCTTCGCAATTAGCGATAAACGAAATTGGAGAAGTAACTATCAAATTAAGCAAGCCTTTATATTTTGATGCCTATAACGATAATAAATCAAACGGAGCTTTTATCCTAATTGATACAGCGACGAACACAACTGCAGGAGTAGGATTCATTCGATAAATGCATTAGGCTTTAAGCAATAAGCCTTAAGCAAAAAACACAAAGTTAAAAAAGCCTAGAGCGTATAGCTTAAAGCCTAAAGCGTAAATAAAAATGGAAAGTTTTAGAACAGAAATAGAAAATCCGATAGTTCAAAAAGAGATTATCGATTTGGAAAAAAAGATTCATTTATTCCGTGGAGGAAAAATTGATGATGAGCGTTTTCGTAGTCTTCGTTTAGCACGTGGAATCTACGGACAACGTCAGGAAGGCGTTCAAATGATTCGTATTAAATTGCCTTACGGTAAAGTAACCAGCGAGCAATTGGTACGTATTACTAAAGTTTCTGATGAATATTCTACAGGACGTTTGCACATTACAACACGTCAGGATATCCAGATTCACTACGTGAGTTTAGATAGAACTCCAGAACTTTGGGCAAACCTGGCAAAAGACGATGTTACCTTGCGTGAAGCTTGTGGTAACACCGTTAGAAATATTACAGGAAGCGAATTAGCAGGTGTAGATGTAAACGAACCATTTGATGTTTCGCCTTATGCACATGCCTTATTTCAATACTTACTAAGAAACCCAATCTGTCAGGAAATGGGACGTAAATTCAAAATTTCGTTCTCATCATCTGATGAAGATACCGCTTTGAGTTATTTGCATGATTTAGGATTTATTCCGAAGATTGTTGATGGTGTTCGTGGTTTCAAAATAATGTTAGGTGGAGGTTTGGGATCTCAACCGGCACATGCAGAATTGCTTACGGAATTCGTTCCTGCAAACCAAATCATTCCAACAGCAGAAGGTGTGATCCGTATTTTTGACAGATATGGAGAACGTGCCAAAAGAATGAAAGCACGTTTGAAATTTTTAATCAAAGAAATGGGAAGAGATGTTTTCATGGATTTGGTTGAAAAAGAGAAAAAAGCAATCGCTTTTGAAACTTATGAAATTGATACAACAGTTTTTGATGCGCCAATTCCAGAACCATTATTAGAAGTTCCATCTGTTACTATTGAAGATGCTGCAGCTTATGAAGCATGGAAAAAATCGAATGTAATTGCTCAAAAACAAGAAGGTTATTCTGCTATTGGGATCAAAGTTTTATTAGGAGATTTTTATACCGATAAAGCAAGATTATTAGCTGATTTAATAAAAAATTACGCTGCAAATGAATTGCGTTTTACATTGCGTCAAAACATTGTAATTCGTCACGTAAAAAATGAAAATTTACCATTCTTTTATCAGGAACTGGCTAAATTAGGATTTGTAGATTTAGGATATAATTCTACCGCAGATATTACGGCATGTCCCGGTACAGATACTTGTAATTTGGGGATTGCAAGTAGTACCGGAATTGCAGAAGAACTTGAAAAAGTTTTAAATGCAGAATACCCGCAATACTTAAATAACCGTGAAATTGAAATTAAAATCTCAGGTTGTATGAATGCTTGCGGACAACATAATATGTCTGCAATTGGTTTTCAGGGAATGTCAATCAATTCAGGAAAATTAGTAGCTCCGGCATTGCAGGTTTTATTAGGAGGAGGAAGATTAGGAAACGGATCAGGGCGTTTTGCTGATAAAGTAATCAAAATTCCAAGCCGTAGAGGACCAGATGCATTGCGTACGATCTTAAATGATTTTGACGCGAACGCAAACGGAGAAAAATTCCTTAATTATTACGATTTAAAAGGAGAGAAATATTTCTATGAAATTTTAAAACCTTTCGCAGACGTAACCAATTTAACCGAAGCTGATTTTGTAGATTGGGGTAACGCAGATAATTATGTAAAAGCAGTTGGAGTTGGAGAATGTGCCGGTGTTGTGATTGATTTAGTAGCTACTTTATTATTAGAAGCCAAAGATAAATTAACTTTCGCTCAGGAATCATTCGACGAAGGAAAATGGTCAGATGCGATTTATCACGCTTACGCAGGATTTGTAAATGGTGCAAAAGCATTATTACTATCTGAAAACGAAAAAACAAATAATCATGCAGGAATTGTAGATTTATTTGACACCGTTTTCATTGCAACAGGTAAAATCCAATTGGCAACAACATTCAAAGAATTAGTATATCAAATCAATCAAACAGAACCTTCAGAAGCGTTTGCAAAACAATACATTCAGGAAGGGATTACATTTTTTGATACGATTGAAAAATATAGAGCTCAAGAATTAGCAAATGCTTAATATTAAACCAAAAGTAACTTTAGTTGGTGCGGGTCCCGGCGATCCGGATTTGCTTACGCTGAAAGGTGTAAAAGCACTTGCTGAAGCAAATGTGGTTTTATACGATGCATTGGCGAATGACGAAATATTAGCACACGCTCCTAAAAATGCCATCAAAATTTTTGTTGGAAAAAAAATAGGAAATCACGCTTATACACAAGATCAAATCAATCAGTTGATTGTAGATAATGCTTTAACATACGGAAATGTAGTGCGCTTAAAAGGCGGAGATCCATTTATTTTTGGACGTGGAAGCGAAGAAATAGAATTTATCGAAAGCTTCGGAATCGAAACGATTGTAGTTCCAGGAATATCTTCGGTAGTTGCGGTGCCTGCAAGTCAGGGAATTTCGATTACAAAAAGAGGTGTTTCAGAAAGTTTTTGGGCAATTACAGGTACAACTTCAGATAGAAAATTATCGTCAGATGTAGCTTTAGCAGCACAATCATCAGCAACAGTTGTAATTTTGATGGGAATGCACAAATTGCCTCAAATTATCGATTTATTTCAAAAGGAAAACAAAGGCAATTTGCCCGTAGCGATCATTCAAAACGGAACAACAACTGATGAAAAAGTAGGCGTTGGAACAGTAGATTCGAT
This sequence comes from Flavobacterium pectinovorum, assembly GCF_006438875.1. Lineage (GTDB taxonomy): Bacteria > Bacteroidota > Bacteroidia > Flavobacteriales > Flavobacteriaceae > Flavobacterium > Flavobacterium pectinovorum_A. The sequence goes on along the minus strand of NZ_RCZH01000008.1, from coordinate 212,759 downwards.
TTTAGAAATTGTAAAAGAGAAGAAATTAAGTTCGCCAGCAATTATTGTTCTGGGAGAAGTTGTCCGCGAAAGCAATAAACTAAAAGGCTTTTACGAAGAATTTTTATCAAAAGAAGTTACAAGATAAAGTTCCGGAGGAACGTTCCATATTGTAGCGTCGTCCCGAGGCTTCGGGATTACCCGATGTTGACAAAGATGATTAGTTAGTTAATAAAGTTCCGAAGGAACGATTCATATTGTAGCGCCGGGTTTCAACCCGGGGAACGCGAGATTATGATTCCGGATTTCAATCTAATGATGCAAAGAATTAAATTTATTAGGTTAAAAACGACCGAATTTAATTCGATAAAATAAAAATCATCTAATTTTGATTAGATGAAAATAAAATAAAATGGAACAGAATGAATTATATCCAATATTCTTAAAACTTCACAACCTGAATGTTTTAATTGTTGGAGGAGGAAATGTTGGATTAGAAAAGCTCTCTTTTTTATTAAAGTCGAGTCCTAATGCAAATGTTGAGGTTGTAGCGCCAAATTTCCATTTAGAAATAAAGGTTTTAGCTGAGAATCATCCTTCGATTACATTGACAAAATCGAAGTTCAAAAAGAAGATGCTCAAAAAGCGCCATATGGTAATCGCTTGCACCGATGATTTAGAAGTCAATAAAAAAGTATATCATTTATCCCGAAAGCGTTATTTGATTTGCAACATTGCAGATACGCCGGATTTATGCGATTATTATTTAGGAGGAATCGTAACGAAAGGGAATGTGAAAATTGCCATTTCGACCAACGGAAAATCACCAACAACAGCCAAAAGGTTACGGGAATTTTTTGAAGAAGTAATTCCGGATGATATCAATAAAATGGTCGAAAACCTTAATGAATATCGAAAGACATTGAAAGGCAATTTTGAAGACAAGGTTAAGAAGATGAACGAGATCACCGATTCGTTAAAAAATAAAGAATAGTAAGAGTTCCGGAGGAACGGTTCATATTGTAGCGTCGGGTTTTAACCCGATGATTCCGGAGGATATTAATCAAATGGTCGAAAACCTCAATGAATACAGGAAAACATTGAAAGGTAATTTTGAAGACAAGGTTAAAAAGATGAACGAAATTACCGCTTCATTAAAAAATAAAGAGTAAAAAGTTTCTCAAAGAAATGAATGATATAAATCATTGAAATTAGAATAAATTATTCGTTTCTTTGTGTTATTAAGAATGATTATAAACAAATACCATAATGATTAAAACAGATATACTAATAATTGGAGCAGGACCAACAGGTTTATTTGCCGTTTTTGAAGCAGGATTATTAAAATTAAAATGTCATATTTTAGATGCTTTACCACAAGCAGGAGGACAACTTTCAGAATTGTATCCAAAAAAGCCTATTTATGATATTCCAGGATTCCCTGAAGTTTTGGCGGGAGATTTAGTTGATAATTTACAAGAACAAATTAAACAGTTTGAACCAGGTTATACATTAGGAGAACGTGCTGAAACAATCGAAAAACAAGAAGACGGAAGTTTTATCGTAACCTCAAACAAAGGAACTAAATTTCATGCGCCGGTTATTGCTATCGCAGGAGGATTAGGAAGTTTTGAACCACGTAAACCACTTATTGAAGATATCGAGTTTTATGAAGATAAAGGAGTAAAATACTTCATCAAGAATCCGGAGAAATTCAGAGACAAAAGAGTTGTAATTGCCGGAGGAGGAGATTCAGCATTAGACTGGAGTATTTTCCTTTCGAATATAGCTTCAGAAGTAACTTTAATTCACCGTAGAAACGAATTTAGAGGAGCTTTAGATTCTGTAGAAAAAGTACAGGAATTAAAAACATCCGGAAAAATTAAATTAATTACTCCCGCAGAAGTTATCGGAATCAATGGTGCTGAGCATGTTGAGTCGTTAGATATCGAAGAAAACGGAGCACACCGTAAAATCGAAACAGATTTCTTTATTCCACTTTTCGGATTAACACCAAAATTAGGCCCAATCGCAGACTGGGGATTAGATATCGAGAAAAATGCGATTAAAGTAAACAACGCATTAGATTACCAAACTAATATTCCCGGAATCTTCGCTATTGGAGACGTTAATACATACCCGGGAAAATTGAAATTAATCCTTTGCGGATTCCACGAAGCGACTTTAATGTGTCAGGCGGCATATCAAATTATCAATCCGGGTAAAAAATATGTACTTAAATACACAACAGTTTCTGGTGTAGACGGTTTCGACGGAACTCGTAAAGAAGCTCCAAAAGCGGTTGTTAAGGCGATTGTTTAGTCTAAGGTTCTGAGTTGCTATCCCGATAGCTATCGGGACTAAGATTTTTATATATAAAGCTCAAACTTTTAGTTTGGGCTTTTTTTATTTATAATGTATAATCCCAGCGGGATGTTATGTTTATAGAAATTAAAATATTAATGGGCAGAAACCCTAGCAGGGTGACATATTAATTACCAACTTTTATATGCCGCTCCGCTGGAGCTTTTGTTGAACGAATAAAATTGTTGGCTATAAACATTACGCTCCGCTGGAGCTTTTTTATTTTTATCTTTATTGCATAAACTAAAAAAAAATGGCTTTCGACGAAAATAACGCACAAAGAATAAGAACGTTTCTACAACATAAAGAAGCAGATTTTTTCGAAAAGAGAATGTTTGGAGGTCTTGTTTTCATGGTAGATAACAAAATGTGTTGCGGAATCCGTATGGACAAACAAACAGGAGAAAATCTTTTACTCTGCAGAATTGGTGATAAAGCTTACGAAGATGCTTTAGAAAGAGATGACATTATACCAATGCCAAATTCAGAAAGACCAATGAAAAACTACATTTTTGTTACCGAAAATGGCTGGCAAAGAAATCAGGATTTAGAGTTTTGGTTAGAGCTTTGTTTAGAATTTAATCCTCTTGCAAAAGCAAGCAAGAAGAAATAAGAACCAAATTATTTATAATGTAGATAAATCCCAGCGGGATGTAATATTTATAGAAATTCATAAAATCATTTTACATAACCCGCCGCGGCGGGTGACATATAAATATTAGGATTATAAGATATCGCTCCGCTGGAGCTTTAGCTGAATTGGCAATCATAAGCTATAAATATTACGCTCCTCTGGAACTTTTTAAATAAGAAAAACATTAAACTCAGCATGTTTTAAAAAAAACTTAGAACCTTAGTCCCGAGGCTTCGGGATAGAATCTCAGAAACTAAAAAAAAATACTTGCAAATCGCTAGACGATTTCATACCTTTGCACTGTTCTTAAATTTATTGAAAGTTATCACGAAAGGCGGAGGGAAAGACCCAATGAAACCTTAGCAACCCTTTATCATAAAGAAGGTGCTACATTCTACTTTTTACTAATTCATAGTATTAAAGATAGATAACACAAATACATAAAAGTATTTCTCAAAACTCTTCCTGACAACCATACAATATTATTTTACTGAATTCAGTATTATGAGCGAATCATTGACGCATTTTTGCTGTCAACAGTTCCCGCTTTCGCCTTTATCTCACCTCCCGATAGCCATCGGGATGCGAGGATATCGGCTCAAACGAAGTTCACTGAACTCCTATGAAAATAGAAATTAAGTGAAGTAATCGGGGCTAGATAGCCATCAATAGTGAATTCTTGGAATTAATGTGAATTAAAATAGCGTATCCTAACAGGTTTCAAAAAACCTGTTAGGTATTATATATTCAAGATAAAGATTATAATAAACAATAAACTTAGCAGCTTAGGGCCTTAGCTCCTTAGCCGCTAAAAGATAAAAGTCATGGCAATAACAATTCAGGAAGCAATTAAAAAAAATATCCTAATCCTTGACGGAGCAATGGGAACGATGTTGCAGCGCTATAATTTCTCCGAAGAAGATTTCCGCGGAGAGCGTTTCAAAGATTTTCCACATCCATTAAAAGGAAACAACGATTTACTATCCATAACACAACCACAAGCAATTCGCGATGTCCACGCCGCTTATTATGAAGCGGGTGCCGACATCGTAGAAACCAACACCTTTTCAGGAACGACAATCGGTATGGCCGATTATTTTCTGGAAGATTTGGTTTACGAATTAAACTACGAATCGGCTAAAATTGCCCGTGAAGTAGCTGATGAATTTACAGCCAAAAATCCGGACAAACCAAGATTCGTTGCCGGATCAATTGGACCAACAAACAGAACCGCAAGTATGTCACCAGATGTAAACGATCCGGGTTACAGAGCCGTAACGTTTGATGATTTGCGTATTGCATATAAACAACAAGTTGAGGCGTTAATGGATGGCGGATGTGATTTATTATTAGTAGAAACGATTTTCGATACTTTAAATGCAAAAGCAGCACTTTTCGCTATTGAAGAAGTAAAAGACGACCGAAATATCGAGATTCCAATCATGGTGTCAGGAACGATCACCGATGCATCAGGAAGAACACTTTCAGGGCAAACGGTTGAAGCTTTCCTGATTTCAGTTTCGCATATTCCTTTATTAAGTGTAGGATTCAATTGCGCCCTTGGAGCCGATTTGTTGAAGCCATACTTGAAAACATTAGCACAACATACTAGTTTTAATGTATCGGCACATCCAAATGCAGGATTGCCAAATGCATTCGGACAATACGATGAAACACCGGAACAAACCCAGGCTTTCATCAAAGAATATTTAGAAGATAATTTAATCAACATAATTGGAGGTTGTTGCGGAACAACTCCGGATCATATCAGATTAATCGCTGAGGTTGCGAAGGATTATAAGCCACGTGTGGCGCCGGTATTTGCTTAATTCGTTAGAGAATTTATCTTGTTCTGAAAATAAAAAATGATAAAAGAAGACGTAAGAGTAGAGAGAAAACCGAATTGGACTATGGTAATTTTCTTCTTTGTATTAGTTGGCTTATTGATGTATTCAATATATAATAACGACAAACAGGATAATTATTTAAAATCTTTTAAAGGAGAAGCAATAGGATTAATGACCCGAGTCAAAGATCATGATGAGTACGGTTATACATTACAATATTATTTTTATTTAGATAAAAAAATCAGATCAGTGATTACGGTTAAAGAATACGACAGTGATGTTTTGAATAAGTTCTATAAAGTTAAATACGATTTAAATAATCCTGAAGAACACTATATAGTTTTAGAAGAAGAATTAGAACCTGATTCAATCTCGTTAGTTAAAGCGGGTTTTACTAAAACTAAATATTACATCTATGATGATGGTGTGTCATGTAAGTATATTGAAAAATCAAAATGGAAATAGTCATTTCCTATGTGGTTTTCAAAACCTTGCAGGTTGAACTGATAATAAAAAGTTCCGTAGGAACGACAGATTGGTAGCAAAGCAGGAATGGCAGGTTGGTAGTAAAAGAAAATTTATTTCAAAAACGATAATTGAAATCGTGAAGAATAAAAAGCAATTTTGAAACCGAGTGCGCGTGAGGGATAGAAGAGGATAGCCCACAGCCTGACGAAGGAAGAGCGAGGACTAGAAACGAATAGCCCGACCCGGAGGGACACGCCCAAAACAATATTATAAAAGTACATCGCTTGAAGGTGATTTTGAAATATTAGGATGAGATTGCTTCGTTCCTCGCAAAGACAAGCATGACGTTGAAAATAAATGTTCCATAGGAACAATTGATTGGTAGCAACGGAATTTATTCCGTTGGAAAATGAAAAAAAGAAAATGGCAGAAAATAGAAGAGACCTTGTATTAGCAGGATTAGAACCGTTGATTATTACACCAACTAGTGTTTTTGTAAACATTGGAGAGCGTACGAATGTAACAGGATCAAGAAAATTCCTTCGCCTAATCAAGGAAGAGAAGTATGACGAGGCGCTTGATATTGCAAGACAACAAGTAGAAGGAGGAGCGCAGATCATCGATATTAATATGGATGAAGGAATGCTTGATGGTGTTTATGCAATGACAAAGTTTTTGAATTTAATTGCATCAGAACCGGATATTTCGAGAGTACCAATCATGATCGACAGCTCGAAATGGGAAATCATCGAAGCGGGTCTAAAAGTAGTACAAGGAAAAAGCGTTGTAAACTCGATTTCATTGAAAGAAGGAGAAGAAGCCTTTATTCACCACGCCAAATTAATCAAACGTTACGGAGCTGCGGCAATTATCATGGCATTTGATGAAGTAGGTCAGGCTGATAATTTTGAGCGTAGAGTTGAGATTTGTCAGCGTTCGTATGATATATTAGTTGATAAAGTTGGATTTCCGCCACAGGATATTATTTTCGATTTGAATATTTTCCCTGTTGCGACCGGAATGGAAGAACATCGCCTGAATGCTTTGGACTTTTTTAGAGGTACAAAATGGGTTCGTGATAACTTGCCACACGCACATATTAGTGGTGGAGTAAGTAATGTTTCTTTCTCTTTTAGAGGAAACGATCACGTTCGTGAAGCGATGCACTCGGTGTTTTTATACCACGCAATTCAGAACGGAATGACAATGGGAATCGTGAATCCGGAAATGCTTTCGATTTACGATGATATTCCTAAAGATTTATTAGAACACGTTGAAGATGTAATCTTAAACAGACGTGACGATGCAACAGAACGTTTATTAGATTTTGCTGAAAACGTAAAAGGCGAAGTAAAATCAGATGAAAAAGCGATTCAGGAATGGCGTTTAGGAACGGTTCAGGAAAGAATTACGCATTCATTGGTAAAAGGAGTTGACGCTTTTATTGAAGAAGATGTTGAAGAAGCACGTTTGGCTGCTGTAAAACCAATTGAAGTTATCGAAATCAATCTGATGACGGGAATGAATGTCGTTGGAGATTTATTCGGAAGCGGAAAAATGTTCTTGCCTCAGGTAGTAAAATCGGCACGTGTGATGAAAAAAGCTGTAGCTTATTTATTGCCTTATATCGAAGCAAGTAAACAAGCCGGTGATAAATCCGGAAACGGAAAAATATTGATGGCAACTGTAAAAGGTGACGTTCACGATATTGGTAAAAATATTGTTTCGGTGGTTTTGGCGTGTAACAACTATGAGATTGTAGATCTCGGTGTAATGGTGCCTCCGGAAAAAATTATTGCTGCGGCGATTGAACATAATGTAGACATTATTGGATTAAGCGGACTGATCACGCCTTCGCTTGACGAAATGGTGTATCTGGCCAAAGAATTAGACAAACAAGGAATTAAAATTCCGATTATGATTGGTGGGGCAACGACTTCGCGTGCGCATACAGCCGTGAAAATTGCACCTCAATATAGAGAAACTGTAATTCACGTAAACGATGCTTCGCGTGCCGTTACCGTTGCAGGAAATTTATTGGATCATAACCGCAAAATATATGCAAGCGATATTCGTGCTGATTATGATGCGTTTAGAGAAACGTTTTTGAATCGTTCCAGAGACAAAAACTTCCTGACGATTGAGCAAGCGCGTAAAAATAAATTACAATTGGATTGGGCTGAATATACGCCTACAAAACCAAAAGTAATTGGCAAACAAATCGTCGAAGTTGATCTTGATGTTTTGGTTCCGTATATCGACTGGACGCCGTTTTTTAGAACATGGGAATTGTTCGGTAAATATCCGGCAATCCTGACAGATGAGGTTGTGGGTGAAGAAGCAACTTCTGTTTTTGCAGATGCTCAGGAAATGTTGAAAGTTATTCTGGCAGAGAAAAAACTAACGGCAAAAGGTATCTACGGAATTTTCCCTGCAAACCAAATTGATGATGACGATATCGAATTGCGTGACGAAAACGGAAAAGTGTTGGAGAAATTCTTAACACTTCGTCAGCAATCTCAGAAAACTAAAGGTGCACCAAATATTGCTTTGTCTGATTTTATCTTACCAAAAGATTCAGGAATTACAGATTATATTGGAGCATTTTGTGTAACAACAGGTTTTGGTGTAGACGAATGGGCAGCCGAATTTGAAAAAGATTTGGATGATTATAATTCGATTATGGTTAAAGCATTAGCCGATCGTTTTGCTGAGGCTTTCGCCGAATATTTGCACGAAAAAGTACGTCAGGATTTCTGGGGTTATGATCCTCAAGAATCACTTTCGACAGAAGATTTGATCGAAGAAAATTATAAAGGAATTCGTCCCGCACCAGGATATCCTGCTTGTCCGGATCACTTAGAGAAACCAACGATCTGGAAACTCTTGAATGTTGACAAAGAAATTGGTGTAACCCTGACGGAAAGTATGGCGATGTGGCCGGCTTCATCAGTTTCCGGATATTATTTCGGAAATCCAAAGAGTAAATACTTTGGACTTGGAAAAATAAAAGAAGATCAGGTGGTAGATTACGCTAAACGACGTAATGTTTCAACAGATTACGCAATGAAATGGTTAAACCCTAATATAGCAGATTAAATTAATTTATGATTTTAGAGTTCAGATTTTAGATTTAGAACTCACTTCATAATTTTAATACAAGAAGATTATTTGATTACGTTTTTTGATTTCAGATTTTTTACACGAACTAAAACTCAAAACTCATAATTCATAACTCATAACTCTAATAATGAAAGTAACAGAACATATAGAAAACGCCAAAGGAAATACACTATTCTCATTTGAACTTATTCCGCCTCAAAAAGGAAAAAGCATTCAGGATTTATATGATAATATTGATCCTTTAATGGAGTTTAAACCACCATTTATTGACGTAACTACTTCTCGCGAGGAGTATATTTATATTGATAAAGGCAACGGGCTTTTGGACAAAAAATTGACTCGTATGCGCCCGGGGACACTTGGAATTTGCGCTTCTATAAAACATAAATACAATGTTGATACCGTGCCTCACTTGCTTTGCGGTGGATTTACACAGGAAGAAACAGAATACATGCTTGTAGATTGTCAGTATTTGGGAATCAACAATTTAATGGCACTTCGTGGCGATGCAATGAAAGACGAGCAATCTTTTGTTCCAAAAGCTGGAGGTAACAGATTTGCTATTGATTTGGTTCGACAAATCAACGATTTAAATTGCGGAAAATATCTGCATGAAGTTATGGATGTCGATAATAAGGCAGATTTTTGTATTGGCGTTGCCGGTTATCCGGAAAAACACTTAGAATCTCCATCTTTACAATCAGACTTAAAAAGACTGAAAGAAAAAGTAGATGCAGGAGCTGATTATGTAGTTACACAGATGTTTTTTGACAATGCTAAATATTTTAATTTTGTAGAAAAAGCAAGAGAAATAGGAATCACAATTCCGATTATTCCAGGGATTAAACCAATCGCAGTTCAAAGACATTTACAAATTTTGCCACAGATTTTCAGAATTGATTTACCGGAAGATTTAATCGATGCCGTGGATAAATGCAAGAATAATGTAGAAATCAAACAAGTTGGTATCGAATGGGCAATTCAGCAATCATTAGAATTAAAAGCTGCCGGAGTTCCTGTGTTGCATTATTATTCAATGGGAAAATCTGAGAATATTCGTCAGATCGCGAGTCAGGTTTTTTAAGATTTTTTACTCGTTTTAGTCTTTGCACACAGTATTGTCATTCCGAGGAACGAGGAATCTCCGCAAGTAACTCCGTACAAAAAAGCGGACAATCTTTGTCGAGCTTCTTGCGGAGATTCCTCGTTCCTCGGAATGACAAAAAAGATGTGAAATGTTAGTGTGATTTCTCCTCCGTCGAAATGACAAACTTGAGTTGGAATTTGGAATTTTTTAGTTTGGAATTTAATTTTAAAAGTTATGAAACAAGAAGAATTACAAGCGATCGCTGCTCAGCTAAAACATCCAACAGGAGAAAAAGGAATTGAAATGGCGAACATGATGCATGAAACCAATATCAACATGACACGCCATTCGATTCAAAATCTACATATAGAATCAGGAAATACAATTTTGGAATTAGGTCACGGAAATGCGGGGCATGTAGAATTTATATTTGAACAAGCGGAAAACCTGAAATACTACGGACTTGAAATGTCTGAATTAATGTATCAGGAAGCGCGCCGGATCAACAGAAATTATGTCTCTCAAAAACAAGCTTTCTTTTCACTTTATGATGGAAATGTAATTCCGTTTCAAGATAATTTTTTCGATAAAATATTTACGGTAAATACCCTTTATTTCTGGCAGGATCCTGAGAAACTACTTTCGGAAATATACAGGATTTTACAACCAAAAGGTGTTTTTTGCCTCACTTTTGCCGAAGAAAGTTTCATGAAGCAACTTCCTTTTACCCAATTTGAATTTGAACTTTACAGTACCGAAAAAGCCGAGAAACTAATAGAGAAAACGGCTTTCAAAATCATAAACAAAGAAACGTTGACAGAGAAAGTAAAAAGCAAAATGGGAGATTTGGTTGACAGAGTTTTTACTACTTTGGTTTTGGAAAAATAATACTTATTATTTTAAATATTTATGCCACAGATTAAAATGATTTTCACAGATTATAAAAATCATTTAAAATCCTTTCCATCTGTGGCATTAAAAAAAACCAAACCAATTTTAGTACTCTTTTTTTGAGTAATTTAATTGATTTTTATTTCACGTTTCTATTTCCAAATTGCAATACGATAAACTATGGAGGTTAAAAAAATCAATTTTCTAAAAAGTTACAGCAGTGTATTATTGCTTTTAGGTGGAATCGTACTCGGGAGTATTTTTGGATTAGTTTTTAAAGAAAAAGTTGCCATTGTAAAACCTGTTGGAGATATATTCTTAAACTTGCTTTTTACAGCAATTATTCCGCTTGTTTTCTTTACAATAACTTCCTCCATTGCCAATCTGGAGAAAACAGAAAAGCTAGGAAGATTATTTGTTGTAATGATTGCGGTTTTTTTAGGAACACTTCTTATTTCTGCTATCGTAATGATTATCGCTGTCTCTCTCTTTCCTATTCACGAGAACATTATAATTACTAAAATTCCGCTGGAGAATATACAATCCGGAAGTGTTGGCGATCAAATTGCACAATTACTGACGACTAATGATTTTTACGAATTACTGTCCCGAAAAAGTATGTTGGCGCTTATTATCTTTTCATTTTTAATAGGATTTGCAACTTTGCAATCGGGAGAAAAGGGGAATGCTTTCAAAAATTTTCTGGATTCTGGAAACGAAGTTATGAAGCAACTTTTGACTATGATTATGAAATTGGCTCCAATAGGCCTTGGAGCTTATTTTGCATATCAGGTTAGTTATTACGGTCCACAATTATTTGGAGTTTACACCAAACCATTGGGCGTTTATTATGTAGCCTGTATTTTTTATTTCTTTGTCTTTTTTAGTTTGTATGCTTTAGTGGCGGGAGGAAAAAGAGCTTTTATCGTTTTCTGGAGCAATAATATTACGCCGTCGTTAACCGCAATTGGAACTTGCAGTAGCATCGCAACAATTCCCGCAAATCTTGAAGCAGCCGAAAAAATGGGGATTCCAAAACATGTTCGGAATTTGGTAATTCCGCTAGGAGCACTTTTGCATAAAGACGGTTCGAGTATGTCTTCTATTCTAAAAATAACCTTTCTTTTTGCCATGTTTGGTAAAGATTTTACAGAACCTTCAACCATACTTTTAGCATTAGGAATTACCATAATAGTTTCGATTGTCGAAGGCGGAATTCCTAACGGAGGTTATATAGGAGAAGTTTTAGCCATCACCGTTTACGGATTGCCAATGGAACAAGCTTTGCCAGTCGCCATGATTCTGGGAACTCTTGTTGATCCGATCGCAACATTATTAAATGCCAACGGCGATGTGATTTCATCTATGATGGTCTCGCGATTTTCTGAAAAAACCAAGTGGTAATAATAAGTCTTCAGATTAAATCCAAATTATATTAAAATCAGCATAAATCCGCTGAATCTGTATAATCCGTGGGCTATTTTTAGCAACAAGGAAGTTATACAGCTCAGCATTAAAAATAATATATAATGAATTCAATACTTCAACACGACCTAAATGATCTCGAAAATATACTTAATCAAGCAAAACAACAGGGAATCGATTTCCTTAACAATTTGGAGAACATTCCAACTTCTAAAAAAGAATCGATCGACCCAACTCGTGAGTTAAACGAATTAGGTTTAGGATCAATCGTCGCTTTAGCCGAATTTAAAGAAAGATTAGCGCCTTTAATGGTTGCTTCTCCGGGACCAAGATATTTAGGTTTTGTAACCGGAGGATCAACACCTGCATCTATTGTGGGAGATTGGTTAGCTTCAGTTTACGATCAAAATACGCAGTCGATAAAAGGACAAGGCGGAAACTCGGCTTTAATAGAATTTGAAACTATCAATTTGTTGCTGCAATTATTAAACTTGCCAGATTCGTTTTTAGGCGGATTTGTAACTGGAGCAACAATGTCAAATTTTACTTGTTTAGGAGTGGCAAGACAATGGTTTGGAGCACAATCAGGAAAAGACTTTGCAAAGAACGGAATATCAGAAACGATTAATATATTATCTGCTACGCCGCATTCCTCTTCGATAAAAACATTATCAATGTTGGGAATTGGAAGTAATAATTACACAACAATTAAAACCATAGAAGGAAATCGTGAAGCAATTGATATAGCCGATTTAGAACAAAATATTCAAAATTTAAATGGAAAGCCCTTTATTTTGATTTCCAGTGCCGGAACCGTTAACACGGCAGATTTTGATGATTTTCAGGCGATTTCAAAACTAAGAGAAAAATATAATTTCTGGTGGCATATTGATGCTGCTTTTGGTGGTTTTGCTGCTGTTTCGGATAGATATAAGCATTTTGTAGAAGGTTGGGAAGGAGCAGACAGTATTACAATAGATTGCCATAAATGGTTAAATGTACCTTATGAAAGTGCTTTTTATTTGATTAAAAAAGAGCATACCAATTTGCAGATAGAAACATTCCAGAACTCGAATGCACCTTATTTAGGAAATCCGTTAGAGAATTTTAATTACTTAAATGTATTACCCGAGAATTCCCGTCGTTTAAGAGCGTTGCCGGTTTGGTTTTCATTATTGGCTTATGGTAAAGAAGGTTTTCAGGATGTTATAGAAAATAGTGCTTATCTCGCTATGCATTTTGGAAATGCTCTTATTGAAAATGGTAATTTTGAACTTCTGGCTCCAATTCGTCTGAATAATGTTTGTTTTACTTTAAAAGGAAATCACAATCAGGAAAAAGTAAGTGAGTTTTTGACAACTTTAAATGACAGAGGAAAAGTGTTTATGACACCAACAGTATATCAAAATCGTAAAGGAATAAGAGCGTCTTTTGTGAATTGGCGTACAACCGAAGATGATGTTAAGATTATAATAGAAGAACTAAAAGAAACGATTCTGGATTTGGAAATATAATATCAAAAATAGAAAGAGCCTGTTAACTACAAACAGGCTCTTTCATTCAAAAAAAAACAAAAACAAGATAGAAACTAAAGAATCAAAATCTTAAATACAGTACTTAAATGTATTGGATGGTAATATTGATTGATCTTTTAGCAATATTAAAAACACTATTTTTATTGTAAAACGATTTGTTCCAATTTATCGCAAAGTTTTTTGTGATAATGTAAAATGGGATTTAAAAAGAAGATTTTTGTAATGTTTAATATAGTGAGCATTATTTAGTGTTTTTTAGTTCCTGCTTGCAAATATAATATTATTTGTATTAAGTCTAAATAAAAATAATTGAATTTTATAACAAAAAACGGTAACAAATTGATAATTAGTCACTAGTGATTTAGTGAAAAAGCTGTAAATTTAAATAAAAGCTGGATTCTGATATAAAGTGTATGAAACAAGACTTATACTTTTGAAAAAGCAAAAAGAGAAGAAATGATATTTCATAAAAAAAGTCCATTTATTCCTGAATAGAATAAATGGACTTTTGTCTGTAAACTGCGACTGAAACTGAAACTGAAAACTTATTTAGTAATTTCTCTAAAAACGGCTTCCAGGTTTTTATTTTTCTGATTGAGTTGTAATGTTTTTAAACCATTTTCATTGGCGAAATCAAATATTGCCGGACGCATATCTTTGTCGGCAACAAAAGTCAATTCCCAAGTCATATCGTGGATATTTTTGTATGAAGTAATATTCTCCAGTTTGGACAAAAGCTGTTCCTGAATCTGATAATCAAATTCTACCTCGATAACTTGTTCTTTACCTTCAGAAACCAGATGATCTAATTTTTTATCGGCAACAATTACTCCTTTATCTATAATTATGACACGACTACAAATGGCTTCAACTTCCTGCATAATATGAGTTGATAAAAAAACCGTTTTATCTTTCCCTACATTTTTGATTACATTTCGAATTTCCATTAACTGATTCGGGTCCAGACCAGTAGTTGGTTCGTCGAGAATTAAAACATCAGGATTATGCAATAAAGCGTTGGCAAGTCCCACACGCTGGCGATATCCTTTAGACAATTGTCCTATTTTTTTATGGCTTTCCGATGTCAGTCCTGTCAGTTGAATCACCTCTTCGATTCTTGATTTTGAAACCTGATAAACATCGGCATTAAAAGCCAAATACTCACGAACATACAAATCCAAATACAACGGATTATGCTCCGGTAAATATCCAATCGAACGTTGAACTGCTTTTGCGTTTGTCATGACATCATGGCTATTTACAAGGGCTGAGCCACTATCTGCCAATAAATAGGTGGTCAAAATTTTCATCAATGTAGATTTTCCTGCTCCATTTGGACCAAGAAATCCAACAATTTCTCCCTTCTCAATAGAAAATGAAATTCCGTTTAAGGCTTTTTGAGATCCGTAACTTTTTGATATGTTGTTTACTTCTATCGACATGACTTTTTATTTGCTACAAAAGTAAACAGAAATAGTCTTGCTTTCTTAATTTTTGTCTTTTAAAGAAATCATAAAAAAAACTTAAAGGCCAGCGGTCACGGCATCGTTATTGTTAAAAGGAAAGTAAATTAAAAAATAAATACCATGAAAAAAATTCTAGTGATGGCTGCATTGGCTATCTGCAGTTTTGCAAATGCTCAAAAAGGAACAATCTTAGTAGGTGGAAACATCGGTTTCACTTCTGATAAAACTGAATATCAGTTTAGCGAAGAAAAAACAAATACTTTTAGCTTTTCTCCTAAAGTTGGTTACCAATTTAATGATAACTGGACTGTTGGAGGTGAATTTACAGTATCTTCATCTAAGGATGAGAATACAGTTAGAGAAGTAAAAGATAATGGTTTCAAAGTAGGGGCATTTGTTCGTTACTCAGTGCCATTGAGTCAAACTTTTTCTGTTTTTGCAGATATGGGTGCAGGTTTTCAAAATGCAAAAAGAAAAGTTTATGGTTCTGATAATAGTTACGCAAAATCTAAAGCAGATGGTATGTACGTAGGTATTACTCCGGCACTTTTCATTAACATGAAAAAAGGTTTTGGTTTAAACTTCAGCATTGGTGGTTTAGGATACGAAACAATGAACGTTGAGAATAATGGTGGAGATAATAGCAGTTTCTACTTTAATTTTGGTAAGACAGCAAGTATTGGAATTTCTAAAAACTTCTAATCTTAAGTTTATATTCAATTTCAGAAAAGCATTCGCCGCGGCGGATGCTTTTTTTTTGTTTTAAAGACTTGGTAGTTTTGTTAAATGCTTGCGTAATTGATTGATTATTTGCTGGTTGTTTAGCAATACAATAGAGGTGGCATTGTTGTTGTTAATAGATTACTAAAATTTAAATATCACATTTATGAAAAAAATTCTAGTTATCGCTGCACTGGCTATCTTTAGCTTTGCAAATGCCCAAAAAGGGTCCATCTTAGTTATGGGAAGTGTTAATTACAACTCTCAAAACAGTGGACACGACGTTTTAGAGAATACGTATCATTATTTTAGTTTTTCGCCCAAAGTGGGATATCAATTTCATGAAAACTGGACAGCAGGTCTTGAAGGTGCTGTTTCAACGGTAAAAGATGAGAATGGTACGGTCAATGAATCCAAAACAAATTCTTTTTCTTTAGGAGGCTTTTTACGTTATTCTAAAGCTTTAAATCAAACTTTTTCTGCTTACGCAGATTTAGGAGCGGGTTACCGAAACAGCAAAAACACAGCTAGAAACGGAGCATTTAATACGACTAACAAAGGAGATGGGTTTTATGTTGGGCTTACGCCAGCGATTTTTATCAACGTTCATAATGGTTTTGGTCTAAACTTTAATATTGGAGGTTTAAATTATGAAACTTTAACCTATGATGGAGATAATGGTAACGGAATTAAAAAAAGTAGTTTCAATTTTACATTTGGGCAAGCATTTTCTGTAGGGATCTCAAAGAATTTTTAATTTTAGAATATATTTCAATTTTGAAAAAGCATTCGCCGCGGTGGATGCTTTTTTGTTATTTGGAAATAAGATTTTGTTAAGAGACTTTATAAAAAGGTAAATCCAACCCTTCTGTTTAATCCGATTTCAAAAATTCGAATTAATGTTGAAAGTTGCACATTGCCTTTTCCATTTTCAAGTTTAGAAATATAGCTTTTTTTTGTTCCAGTTTTATCCGCTAATTGTTCTTGTGTTAAATTGGCATTTTTACGAGCTTCTTTTAACATTTCGCTAATGATGAACATTTGTGACTTTTCTTCATATTGATTTCTACTTTCCGTGCCGAGTTTTCCATGTTCAGTTTCAATAAGGTCATCAAATGATTTTACTGTTTTATAATTTTTCATAGTGGTATTATTTATGTTCAAAATATTGAGTCATTAATTTTAATGCCTTTTCTAATTCTGTCTTAGGCGTTTTTTGTGATTTTTTATGAAAACCATTGAAAAGGATTATTAGTTTTCCTTCATCAAAGCAACAGAATATCCTATAAATATTCGATTTTACTTCAACTCTAATCTCATACAAACCTTCCGTTCCTGATAAATGCTTTAAAAATTTTTCTGGAACGCGATCTACTTGTTTTATCAGTTCAAGAACGTATTGTATTTTTAGTTTTACTTTTTCATCTTGTTCTCGATAGAAGTCAATGAAATAATGTTCATAAAAAATAATTTTCCTCATCATATTGCAAAGTTATCTTAAAAGTGAACATTTTCCTAGTAAATTAAGTTTTTTCTTATTTTTTAGATAAAAGTGTAAAAATTAATTATTCAATGTTTATAACACATTGCTTTTAAATATTTGGTTGTTATATAGAAATACTTTCTAGAAAACAAAAAAGAGACTCGTGAAAGTCTCTCTTTTTTGAATTAATATCGTTTAGAAAAGCTTATTTCTTCTCTAATAATTTTTCTAAATATTCGTTTTTGTCTTTTTCAGCTTGCAGCAAACGTTCGTAAAGTTTTTTATTTTCTTCTACTGCTTCCATTAGCTTGTCTAAAGGATGAAAGTGACAAATATTGTGCGCACCAATTGGTCCTTGATTTATACTGTTATCACTAAAACTATTAAAATAATTAAATACAGCTTCTTCAGAGAAGTTTTTAATTGCTTCAACGCTTACACCAAGAGCTTTTGCAATTTCTACAAGTTTTTCTTCATCAATAGTTTCGCTATTTTCCATAGCAGAAATAGCCTGTTGGTTTGTTCCTAAAGCTTGTGCCAAGGCTTCTTGTTTCATGTCTTTTAGTTCACGAATACGACTAATTTTTCGGCCTATATGATTTGGTTTTGTTAATGTGCTCATAGCTCAAAGATAATAATTACCACTATAATATGACGTGAAATGTAAAAAACAGATCGAATACAGTAGGATACATATAAAATTATTTAATAAAATTCTCTTATTAAATAGTGCTTGTTGAACAAAAATACAATTTTTCGGACAAGTATAATCAAAAAGTCAAATTATAAAAAGCATTAATGATTAAGGACGAGAGTAATGAAATAAAAACAAAAATGCCAACAGTAGTGAAGTCGAAAGAAATCATAACTACAAGAATTTCGACTCCACTTGTTGACACTAAAAAACAAAATATAATCTAATTAAAAATGTTAATTTACAGGGCTTTCAACGGCTGCTCTCATTTCTTGAGCTGCTGCAACCATTTCGATTAAAGCCTTTTTGGTTTCATCCCAATGACGCGTTTTCAAACCACAATCCGGATTTACCCATAATTGATCTACCGGAATAACTGCCGAAGCTTTTTCTAACAAACGAACCATTTCGGCACTTGAAGGAACACGAGGCGAGTGAATGTCATAAACTCCAGGTCCAATCTCGTTTGGATATTTAAAGTTGGCAAAAGCATCCAAAAGCTCCATTTGCGAACGCGAACATTCAATCGTGATAACGTCAGCATCCATATCAGCAATATTCTGAATAATATCATTGAATTCGCTATAACACATATGCGTATGAATTTGTGTGTCATCATGAACGCCACTGGCCGAAATTCGGAACGCTTTTACAGCCCAATCCAAATAGTTTGCCCATTCTTCTTTTCTTAAAGGCAATCCTTCGCGAATAGCAGGTTCATCAATTTGAATGATTTTAATTCCTGCTTTTTCCAGATCCACAACTTCGTCACGAATCGCCAAAGCAATCTGTGTACAAGTCTCAGAACGCGGCTGATCGTTACGAACAAACGACCATTGCAAAATAGTAACTGGTCCGGTAAGCATTCCTTTTACCCATTTTGGAGTCAGAGATTGTGCATATTTTGACCATTTTACCGTCATAGGGTTTGGTCTTGAAACATCACCATAAATAACCGGAGGTTTTACGCAACGGCTACCATAACTTTGAACCCATCCATTTTTTGTAAACGTAAAACCAGACAATTGCTCTCCAAAATATTCGACCATATCATTACGTTCAAATTCTCCGTGAACCAAAACATCGATTCTGGTTTCTTCCTGAAAACGAATGGTAGCTTCCGTTTCTTTTTCGATTAAATCGTTGTATTGTTCCGTAGTTAATTCTCCTTTTTTGAATTTTGCTCTCCAGCTTCTCACTTCAGCCGTTTGAGGAAAAGATCCAATTGTAGTTGTTGGAAATAAAGGAAGATTTAGGGCTTCAATTTGACTTTTTCTTCGGATAGCAAAAGTACTTTTACGTTTATCATCAGCCGAAGTAATATTGGCAACTCTTGTTTTTACTTCATTATTATGAATCAATTTTGAAGTTTTACGATTATCATTTGCAATTACGTTTCTTTCATAATCAACAGAGTTTTTAACGTCAACTTCATTTGAAGCAAATTGTTTTAAAAGTACAATTTCGTTGATTTTTTGTTTTGCAAAAGCCAACCATTGTTTAATTTCCGGAGTTAGAGTATCGTCGTTTGTTTCTAAATCTAAATCACAAGGACTGTGAATTAAAGAACAAGACGGCGCAACCAAAATTCTGTTTTCTCCCAAAGCATCAGTTGCTTTTTTGATCAGATCCAAAGAATTTTTGAAATCATTTTTCCAGATATTTCTTCCGTCAACAACTCCCAAAGAAAGATTTACTGTTGCGTTTAATTTTCCAGATTCTAAAATGTCGTCCAATTGCAACGGACAACGCACTAAATCTAAATGGAAAGTATCAACCGGTAAAGCCAATGCTGTTGCTAAGTTTTCTCCAAAACAATCAAAATAATTAGCCAGAATGATTTTGATTTTCGGGAAACGAATGTTGATTTCGTTATACACTTCCGTGAAGGTGTTTCTTTCTTTATCTGTTAAATTTAAAGCTAAGAAAGGTTCGTCAAGCTGAATATATTCAACATTTTCGGCTTGTAATTTTTCGAAAATCTCCAAGTAAACCGGAAGTAATTTGTCAATAAGATCAATTCGGTGAAAACCTTCTTCTTTTTCTTTTCCTAAAAGTAAATAAGAAATTGGTCCAATTAAAACTGGTTTTGTAGCAATGTTTAAAGCGTTTGCTTCCTTGAACTCATCGATTATTTTTTCAGAAAACAATTCAAATTTTTGATTCTTTGTAAATTCAGGAACAATATAATGATAATTGGTATCAAACCATTTTGTCATTTCCATCGCCACAACATCCTGACCGTCTTTTTGCGCTCCTCTTGCCATTGCAAAGTACAAATCTATAGCCGAATTTGTTTTGGCAAGTTCATGGTATCTTTCTGGAATCGCGCCCAAAGTCAAAGTCAAATCAAGCACTTGATCATAAAAAGAAAAATCATTTGACGGAATCAAATCTACTCCGGCTTCTGATTGTAAATGCCAGTTTCTGCGACGGATATCTTTTCCGGTTTCGATAAGTTCATCAACAGAAATTTTTCCTGCCCAATACAATTCCGAAGCTTTTTTTAATTCTCTGTTGCTGCCAATTCTTGGGTAACCTAAATTATTTGTTTTCATTTTTGATTCAGTATTTTTTACTGAACAAATTTATTGTATTAGATTTTAAAACTTATATTTGGCTATTATTTAAGTAAATAGTCTTGTTTAATTTGTTTTATGAAGATTATATTACGGATAAAATCTTTTAAAAGGCATTTTTGCCGTAAAAAATACTATGGAAAATCTAGATAATACCGATTTACAGATCTTAAAACACCTTCAGGAAAACTCAAATATTAACACAAAAGATCTGGCAAGCAAATTATTCCTGACCGTTACACCCGTTTATGAACGTATAAAACGATTGGAGCGTGATGGATATATTACTAAATATGTTGCCTTATTAGACCGAAAAAAAATGAATCGCGGAATGACCGTTTTTTGTAATGTTCGCCTAAAAGAACATGCAAAAAACGTGGGAAGCAATTTTGTGAAAGATATTGTCGCGCTTCCTGAAATTATAGAATGTTATAATATCGCGGGAGATTATGATTTTATGCTAAAAATACTCGTTCAGGATATGTCCAGTTATCAGGATTTTGTAATGAATAAATTGTCGACTATCGAAAATATAGGAAATACGAACAGTATTTTTGTAATGGGAGAAATAAAACATAGTACGGCATTAGAATTTTAAAATGATATTTTGCCACTCCCGATAGCTATCGGGATGTACAGTTTATAATCATTTTTTATGAGTGATGGTTAATATTTGTTTGCCACGAATTTCACGAATTTTCACGAATTAATTTAAGCCCAATGATTTGTGTTAATTTGTGGAATTCGTGGCAAAAAAACTAATCTGTGGCATATTTTTATTCAATATTATCCTAAAATAAAATGTATTTTTGAAGTCTTAAATCATCAATTTAGATCATAAATCTAAAATCGTTAATCTACAATCTACAATTAAAATGAACTGGGAACAACTTTTATCACTTAAACGCCAAGGAGACACAAGCAAAAGATTACGTGTAGAACAAGATGATACCCGATTAGGATTTGAGGTTGATTATGATAGAATTATCTTTTCGGCAGCATTTAGATCTTTACAGGATAAAACACAGGTAATTCCGCTTTCAAAAACAGATTTCGTACACACAAGATTAACGCATAGTTTAGAAGTTTCGGTTGTGGGACGTTCTTTAGGGCGTTTGGTTGGAAAAAAGATTATCGAAAAATATCCGCATCTAAAAGAAGTTCACGGTTATCATCTGAATGATTTTGGTGCAATTGTAGCAGCAGCTTCGTTGGCGCATGATATAGGAAATCCTCCTTTTGGACATTCTGGCGAAAAAGCGATTGGAGAATACTTTTCGATAGGAAACGGATTAAAATATAAAGATCAATTAAAAGCTAAACAATGGCAGGATTTAATTGATTTTGAAGGAAATGCAAACGGATTTTCAGTGCTTTCAGCAAGTCGCCCCGGAATCGAAGGCGGACTTAGAATTTCATACGCAACTTTGGGAGCTTTCATGAAATACCCGAAAGAAAGTTTACCGAAAAAGCCAACAAATGATATTGCCGATAAAAAATACGGTTTCTTCCAGACTGATAAAACATTTTTTGAAGAAGTTGCCAAAGATATGGGAATGATTGCCAATAAATCAGGAGATGATATTGGTTTCGAAAGACATCCGTTAGCTTATTTAGTAGAAGCGGCAGATGATATTTGTTATACTATTATTGATTTTGAAGACGGAATAAATCTCGGTTTAGTTTCTGAGGATTATGCTCTAGAATATCTTATTAAACTTGTAAAAGATAATATTGGAGTTTCTAAATATAAACTTTTAGAAACCAAAGAAGACCGAATCAGCTATTTGCGTGCTTTGGCAATTGGCGCTTTAATTAATGATGCCGTTGATGTTTTTGTTGAAAATGAAGAAGCAATTCTTGCCGGAAAATTTCCTTTTGCCTTAACGGATAAAAGCAAATACAAAGCGCAAATGGATGATATTATCAAGTTAAGCGTTTCTAAAATTTATCAAAGCCGTGAAGTTGTAGAAAAAGAAATTGTAGGGTATCAAATCATTCAGACTTTGCTGGATAAATTTATAACTGCTTTTAATAATAAATACGAAGGAACAGCCTCAAACTATGACAAATTGATTCTGAAAATGCTTCCTGAAAAGCATCATTTAGACAAAACTAATTTGTACGAGAGATTGTTGCATATTTGTCATTTCGTTTCTCTTTTAACAGATGGAAACGCGCTGGAATTGTTCGAAACTATCAACGGTAGAAAAGGTAATTAAAAAAAATCTAACGCATAGAAACATAGTTTTTATGTGTTGGAAAGAATACAAAAAAGTAACAAGTTTCTTATCACATAGTCCCGAAGCATCGGGATGAATTTAAAAAAGTGAAACGCCTTTTTTTGAAGCTAAAAATTCTAATGTTTCTATGTGTTAAAATACTTACCCAACATAGATCTTTCTACTGAAAAGCATAAACCAAACCTACGCCCAAAACCTGTCGTAACTGCGTTCTTGGTCCGTCGTTTACTTGCGAAGTTGTTCCTGTAGTTGGATCTACAACATCTTTTTTGGTTTTGATATCATCATCATAAACTAAATGTACGCCAATGTTGGCTTTTACATAAGCATTAACAACAAGATCGAGACGAGTATCGTAATCGACATCGACATTCCCAAATTTATTGAGATAATCTGTGTATAAACTTAATCTGTTTTCGTAAAAGACGTTTTTATAAATCTCGCTTTTCATGTATCCTGTTAACAAAATACCAAACTCAGCTTTTATTTTTTGTCCTTCTTTAATTAAAATTTGAGAATTAGGATCCATAGGATCAGTTGCATAAACTGCTTTTCTAACACCAAAAGATCCTTGATTAGCCAAATCCTGATCTAAAACCAAGGTTGTTTTTAAAGTTATTGGTGAGAAGTAAAAAGTTCTGTTTTTCTTTTTGTTAGAATTCTCAGCTCCGGCTCCTAAAAAGATATAAGCCGGTGCAAACGGTTTGGAGATTGCAATATCTCTGTTTGGATAATTATATCCATTTGTAAACTGCGTATTGAAGTTATATTTAGCAGAATAATACCAATTTGAGATCGTATCTTTTCTAAAACCGTAAGTCGAGTTCAGCATTATCGCATCATCCGTTTTACGAAGTTCGATTCCGTCTTGCTTGTTTAAACCATATTTTACGATAAGTTCATTTACCCATTTATGATTTCCTTTTTGATAGGTTCGGTTAAATTCGCCTTTAAATAAACCCGAAACAGAACTTGTTCCCCCGGCGCTCCAATTTACAAAAGCAATTTCTGAAATGTCAAAACCTACTTGATTTTTTTTAGTCCAGTTTGAAGGAAGTTGTGGTAATTGATTAGGGTCTAAAGTCGTTTGTATAATTTGAGCAAAGTTATTTGAAGTACACAATAGCAATAGAAGCAAAAGGGTAGAACGCAATAATTTCATTAGGTTGATTTTAATTTTCTTTTTGGCAGTGCAAAATAATTATTTTGTGGCGTTTGAAAAAAGATTTACCAAACTTTTAACGTCAATTTTACACAATTGTTGTAATTGACTTACCGTTCCATGCTCAATAAACACGTCAGGAATACCCAAAATTTCAATATTATTTTTGTAATTATTTGCTGCCGAAAACTCCAAAATTGCAGTTCCAAAACCACCGCTTATGGCACCGTCTTCGATGGTAATTATTCGTTCAAAAGAAGAAAAAATATCATGTAACAATTTAATATCTAATGGTTTAATAAATGGAAAGTCATAATGTGCAATTGTTTCAGGATTACTCAATTCTTCAATAGCAAATATCACATTATTTCCGATAGTTCCGGTTGATAAAACTGCCGTTTTTGTTCCGGATTTTAATGTGCTAGCCTGTCCTATATTAATTTTTTCATATTGTCCGAAATTTTCTACTTCCCAGTTTGGTAAAACACCTCGACCACGCGGATATCGAATTGCGATGGGATGATTTAAGCCTAATTGTGCCGTAAATAAAATGTTTTGAAGCGCAATTTCGTCAATTGGCGCATAAATTATCAGGTTCGGAATCGTTCTTAAATAAGCAATATCAAAAATGCCGTGATGTGTTGCACCGTCTTCACCAACCAAACCGGCACGGTCTAAACAGAAAATAACCGGTAAGTTTTGCAACGCCACATCATGAATAACCTGATCGTAGGCGCGCTGTAAAAAAGTCGAATAAATATTGCAATACACAATCATTCCCTGAGTTGCCATTCCGGCAGCAAGCGTTACGGCATGTTGCTCTGCAATCCCTACATCAAAAGCACGTTCCGGAATTTCGTCCATCATAAACTTTAGAGAACTTCCGGATGGCATTGCAGGCGTAATACCAACAATTTTTTCGTTCTTTTTGGCTAAATCCAAAATGGTTAAACCAAAAACATCCTGAAATTTTGGAGGAAGATTTTCTTCAGATTTTAAAATAATTTCTCCCGTTGAAGCATCAAATTTTCCAGGTGCGTGATATTTTACCTGATTTTCTTCGGCTTGTTGCAGGCCTTTTCCTTTTGTAGTAACAATATGAAGGAATTTAGGACCTTTTATATTTTTTAATCGATTTAATTCTTTGATTAAAGTTGGAAGATCATGTCCGTCAATTGGTCCCGAATAATCGAAATTCAGAGACTTAATCATGTTATTCTTCTTCGGATTTTTTCCTTCTTTTACAGCAGTAAGATATTTTTTGAGTGCGCCAACGCTAGGATCAATCCCGATAGCATTGTCATTCAGAATAACCAGCAAATTCGCATCTGTAACTCCTGCATGATTCAAGCCTTCAAAAGCCATTCCGGATGCAATAGAAGCATCACCAATAACAGCAATATGTTGTTTGTTGAAGTCACCTTTTAAATTAGAAGCAATTGCCATTCCCAAAGCGGCCGAAATAGAAGTAGAGGAGTGACCAACACCAAAAGTATCGTAAATACTTTCGCTTCTTTTAGGAAAACCCGAAATACCTCCAATTTGTCTGTTGGTGTGAAAAATTTCTCTTCTTTCTGTCAGGATTTTATGTCCATAAGCTTGATGACCAACATCCCAAACCAATAAATCTTCGGGAGTATTGAAGACATAATGCAAAGCAATAGTCAATTCAATTACGCCTAAACTGGCACCCAAATGTCCTTCTTTTACAGAAACAACATCAATAATAAATTGACGTAATTCTTGTGCAATTTCAGGAAGTTGCGCTTCAGAAAGTGTGCGTAAATCAGCAGGATTGTATATGTTTGAAAGTAGATTGCTTTTCATTGTAAGGTAAAAAGCAAATTTACGGTTTTAAATTTAATTTTATTGTGATATTAGTTTAAGACAATCTTTATTGTAATACGATTGGTAAAGAATATAATCTTCTTACTTTTTTACCATTAGTTGCTCCGGATTGCCACTTTGGACATAAACTGAAAACCCTAATAATTTCTTTTTCAATAGGCTCATCGATTGCAGGTTCGGATTGAAGATAAGTTATAGATCCGTTTTTTTCTACTGCAAAAGAAAGCCTAATTTTAAAATTGGCTGTTTCTGAGTTTTCGGGCCTTTTATATTCTTTTCCAAAGAAAGTGTAGAAATTATCAATTCCACCTGGAAATTCTGCATTTGCTTCAATTGCAACACCTCCATTATAAACAACATCGTCATTAGTATTCTGCTTTGTTGTTTCGCCAGAATTATTTGTTTTAGATTTTAATTTTTTTGTTTTTTTTATTTCTACTTTTTCTTTTACAAATTTTACCTGATCAATTTTTGGCGGAGGCGGAGGCGGTAAAAGAGTATCATTTGAATTATTGTTTCTTAGGCTAACCTCTCCAACAGTTCTATGTTGTGTTGGAATTTTTTTAACAACTTCAACTTTATCAATTTTTTGCTTACTTCCGTTTTTGTCCTGACAACTAAACAAAGTTGTTCCCATAGCAATAAACAATGCCAATAAAAACATTTTATGATAATGTGTTTGCGAATATAAAATCTTACTTGGAATCTGAATTGTTATCGTGTCTAATTGAGATTTTTTGAACCTTCCGCAGATATTCTGGTTTTGATTTTGAGTGAAAAATTGTTGAATTTCATCTGGTAGCTTAGTTGTAAAATCTACAACAGTTTTAGAACAGCTCAGACAAAAACGTCCATTGTCTTTTAGAGTCATTTTATCCCAATTTTCATGACAAGGTTCAGGAATTGTTATTTTTTGTTTTATATTCATTATTTAATTGTAATAGGTAAAATATAAGAAGATCGAACAATACGATTTTTCAGTTTTCCGGGAATCCAATTTGGAGCTATTTTTAAAACTCTAATAGTTTCTTCTCCTATTGCTATTGGCGTATTTTTAGGTATGTTGAAATTACTTAAACTGCCATCTTCTTCCACTACAAATATGATATTTAGTTTTCCCTGAAACTTTTCTGTTTTGTTTGGAGCAACATAATTTTTATTAAAAAAAGCGTAGAATTTTTTCATTCCATTTTCTGGAACTGGTAAAACATCTAAATCATTTGAATTGTATATAATATTATACTCAAAATTTCCTTTTTCAAGAGAAGGAATTACCATCCCTAGTGTAACTCTTGCACTAACTTCTTTTTTCGTTTTTTCTTTTTTAGATTCGATCTCATGTCCATAACATACGGAAGTAACCTCATTTTGATCTTGCTCTGTATTATCAACAATTTCGATTTTATCAATTCTGTTTTTGTTCCCATCTTTATCCTGACAACTAAACAACGTTGTTCCCATAGCAATAAACAA
Source organism: Flavobacterium pectinovorum (assembly GCF_006438875.1). Taxonomy (GTDB): domain Bacteria; phylum Bacteroidota; class Bacteroidia; order Flavobacteriales; family Flavobacteriaceae; genus Flavobacterium; species Flavobacterium pectinovorum_A. The sequence goes on along the minus strand of NZ_RCZH01000008.1, from coordinate 185,738 downwards.
TGCCAATAAAAACATTTTGTGATAATTGATTTGAGTATATAAAACCTGACTCGGAATTTGAATTGTTACTATCTCTAATTGTTCATCTTTAAACCTTCCACAAATACTGTTATTTTTATTTTGAATAAAAAAATGTTGTACCTCTTCAGGCAGCAAAGTTGTGAAATCTATAAGTGTTTTAGAACAGCTCATACAAAAGCGACCATTATCTTTTGGAGTCATTTGATCCCAGCTTTCATGACATGGTTCAGGAATTGTTATTTTGAGTTTTCTTTCCATTTTTATTGTTTAAATGAAATTGGTAAGTTGCAAGAAGTTCTAACTAAGTGATTGTTTAATTTTCCAGGGTTCCATTTTGGAGACATTTTTAAAACCCTAATCGCTTCTTCTCCCGTTCCTGGTCCAGCATCTCTCCTTATCTTGAAAGTACTTAAACTTCCATCTTTTTCTATGATAAATGAAACGTATATTTTTGCGTTATAAATTTCTGTTTTATTCGGAATAACATAATTATTATTAACAAAAGAGTAAAACTGTTTCATTCCGCCTTTCGGATTTGGTGAAACGTCTAAAACTGCAGCGTTAAAAACTGTATCATAATCAATAGCGTTTTTACTTGAATTCTCATTTTGATCTATAGGGACTATTTCTCCAGTGATCATTGAATGATAAATTTCCGGGTCTTTTTGTGTGTTTGTTTTAAGTCCGGGAGGTGTTGGAGGACTTGGTATGGAATCATTTTCTTTTACTGCAATAGCTTTAACAGATATATTTTTCTCAGTCAAACTATCGGCAACAACTTCAATTTTATCTATTTTTTGCTTATTTCCATCTTTATTCTGGCAACTAAACAACGTTGTTCCCATAGCAATAAACAATGCCAATAAAAACATTTTGTGATAATTGATTTGAGTATATAAAACCTGACTCGGAATTTGAATTGTTACCGTCTCTAATTGTTCATTTTTAAATCTTCCGCAAATACTTTTATTTTGATTTTGGATAAAAAAATGTTGTACTTCATCCGGCAACATCAATGTAAAATCAATAACCGTTTTAGAACAGCTCATACAAAATCGACCATTTTTATTTGGAATCATTTTGTCCCAATTTTCTTGACAGGGTTCCGGAATCGTTATTTTGTATTTTTTATGCATTGTTTAAATTTCAATATTTAAATGTAATAAAAGCGAAAATATCTTAAAATTAGTTGCTTTTTATTATAAGAGAAAAAGCAAAATTGCTATTTTAAATTTATTTGTTTTTCGTTTCTGTCGAATCTTTTACAATTGATATTTCTTCATTCTGTATTGCAAATTTGTCAATCGTGTTTTCAGATGTTGTTTTGTATGGATTTTTTATATTTGAAACTGCAATACAAGTTATTTTTGAGAACTTCCGTTGTCTTCTTTCCAAATTAAGACTGTCTTTTTGTATACTTAATTGTATCTCGTAGTAACTCACAATTGACTTTCCGTTTTCTTGCGCAGGTAGCCATTTGGGAGAGGTGCATAAAACACGTGTAAGTTCGTCTCCTGTTTCATGTCCTATGTCATTTACGATTTTAATATCTTCTAATATTCCTTCTTTAGTTATTGAAAAATAAGCCTGAATTTCTCCTGTCGATTTTTTGGCTTTTCTGGGAAGTTCAAATTTGTTTTGGATAGTTTCATATAATTTATTTAGTCCACCGGGATAATCAGAACATATGTAAATAGACTCATATATACCAATTCCTCCTGCAATGTAACTTTCAGGGTTATAATTAATGCCTATAGCTTCACTGCTACCCTCAATTGGAGGTAGATTTACTGAAATTGTAGGCATACTTGGCGGAAGAGGTTTATCTTGTAAACTGTCTTTCGTTGCTAATGGGCTTAGTTTTACAGAATCTTCAACGATCTCTATTGTATTAATTTTATGTTTATTGCCGTTTTTATCTGTGCAGCTAAACAAAGTCGTTCCCATAGCAATGAATAATGCCAATAAAAACATTTTACGATACGGTATTTGTGTATACATAACACTTGATGGAATCTGAATGGTTAAAAGCTCTAATTGTGATTTTTTGAATCTGCCACAAATATCTTTATGATGATTTTTAATAAAATAAAGCTGAATTTCTTCAACTGACATTACAGAAAAATCAGTGACAGTCTTAGAACAGCTCATACAAAAGCGACCATTATCTTTTGGCGTCATTTGATCCCAGCTTTCATGGCATGGTTCAGAAATTGTTATTTTGAGTTTTCTTTCCATTTTTGAATTTCAATATTTAAATGTAATAAAAAATAAATACGAAAGTCCTTGGCAAAATGATTTTGTTTGAAACATGAGGCGATTAAATTTGCTAATTGCCTCAAAAAATCAATTTATTTGAGGCGATTAAATTTATTGAATTATCTCAAAGATCAAATATGAAGATTTATTGTTACTTTAATTTCAGTAAAAAATATTTCAAAACCTTATTTTTGCAATTATGATAAATCCCTTCACCGACGAATACTTTATGAAAAAAGCTTTACAGGAAGCTGAAATGGCTTTTGATAAAGGCGAAATCCCTGTTGGAGCCATTATTGTTGTTGCTGACAGAGTAATTGCAAGCAGTCATAATTTAACCGAATTACTGAATGATGTTACGGCTCATGCCGAAATGCAATCCATAACAGCCGCAGCAAACTTTCTGGGTGGTAAATATCTTAAAGATTGTACACTTTACGTTACACTCGAACCTTGCCAAATGTGCGCAGGAGCCTTGTATTGGAGTCAGATTTCTAAAATTGTTTTTGGAGCTCGTGATGAACAACGTGGTTTTATGACAATGGGAACAAAATTACATCCTAAAACGACCGTAGTTTCTGGAATTATGGCAAATGAAGCTGCCGATTTAATGAAACGCTTTTTTGTTGAAAGACGTAAATAATTTTAATAGAGATAAGTCATATATAAGCATATAAACACCATAAAGAAATTAAAGCATATTATGTTATAAAATGCATTTTCAGTGAAAGCTTTTTTTGAGAGAAGTATTTTTAAACTTATAGCTATTGAAAGAAGTAAAACACAGCAAAAATAAAATTGAATTCCGTTAATGCTCAAACTACTAGAAAGATTGTTTGTATAATCATTATTCGTTGATTTGACTTTTGTTACCGACTTAAATAATAAAGAATACTCAAGTTGTATATCATTTTCTTCGATGTACTTCTTTACAGTCGAAAAAGTAAATCCTTTTTTTGTATAATAATGGTAAGATACTTTTTGTGGTTCCGTGCCATTTTTTCCTCCCACGGTTCTTACTGCGTAATGAGTTATTACATCTGTTGTTTTTGAATTTGGCAAGATATAAAAATCTAAAAAGCCTACTAAGATAAAAAATGTTATTGCCTTTAAAGCGTATATGACTGTTGTTTTGTTCTTGATAATAAAATCATTTTCACTGGAATCTTTATGAAGGCTATTTGGCATTTTTAGGACTATTGAAACGAGCGAAATATACTATATTAATTAATTGATTTTTCGAAAAATTCAACAAAAGTTAAATAATCATTACTGACGAATTTTCCTCTTAAAACATTTCAGAAAATACTTTACATTTACTACAATATAATTGGCATTTCGCTAGTTATGGTTTTAACAGTGAAATGTTAAAACGTTCTATTATTTCCAAAAAAAATGTAACCCATTAACTCTAAATAAAAGTGAAAGCAAAAGGATTAGTTCTCGTGTTTTGTGTGTTTTTTATTTTTCAATCTTGCGGTAGAAAATCAGCTGCCGATTTCAATTCAGATTTTTCATTATTTAAAGAGTATATAGTCAGTTTCACGGGAGGAATAGTCTCGTCGGAATCGGATATTCGGGTAGTTTTAAATTTTAATAAAAAAGACTGGAAAGCCAATCAGGTTTTAGACGGCGATTTGTTTGACATTTCACCAAGTGTCGATGGAAAAGTCGTGGCACTTTCGACCAACACAATTGCTTTTATACCCGAGAAAAAGCTAAAACCCGGAACAGAATATCAAGTAACCCTGAAGTTGGATAAACTGATTACAATTCCGAAAGAAAAAGAAAAGGAACTTTCGAAATTCAACTTTACAGTTAAAACAATCAAGCAAGATTTTACAATTAATACGGCGGATATTCAATCTTACAGTAAAGAATATCAGTATTTGAACTGCGTCTTAAAAACAGCAGATAATATTGATATTGAAACTGCTAAAAAATTAGTTTCTGCACAGCAAAAAGGAAAAGATCTTAAAATTAAGTTTGAAAAAAAATCGGGTTCCGGAAAAGAATTCAATTTTATAATTGATAGCATTCAGCGTTATGACGAGGTATCAAATCTTGAAATTTTATATGATGGAAGTGATTTTGATATTGACCAAAAAGGACAATTAGACGTTCCGATTACGAATATAAACGAATTTAAAATCGTAAAAGTTGAAGTTCCTTACGGAAGTAATCAATCGGTTTTAATTAATTTTTCAGAACCTTTAGAAAAAGGACAGGATTTTAAAGGCTTGGTTTCGATTCAGAATGCCAATAATTTAAAATTTTCGACTCAGGGAAATTTACTGAAAGTTTATTTTAGTAATGAAGCGCCAGCTAAAAAACAAGAACCAGTTCCTGTTGCAATCGAAGAATCGACAGTTTCGCTTGTCGATTCATCTACAATTGTTGTTGATAGTGCAGCAGCGGTAGTTGATGATGCTGTAGAAGTTGTTCAGAATGAAGAAGCTGAACCGCAACAAATTCTGGCAGGAGATTTATTGGTGGAAGTTTTTCAGGGAATTGAAAGTCAGTACGGAAAAAAAATGGACTCAAATTACAATGAGAAAATCACTTTTGATCAAATAAAACCTGCTGTTCGTTTCATTAAAAACGGAACAATCTTACCAAGTTCAAATAATCTAAAACTGAATTTTGAAGCCGTAAATTTAAGTGCTGTTGATGTAAAAGTATATAAAATCTACAAAAATAATATTCTACAGTTTCTACAGTATAATGAATTAAACGGTAGTCAGAACCTCAAAAAGGTCGCGCAGCCAGTTGCCAAAACGACACTCAAATTGAATGAAAGCGCATTGGTAAATCCAAGCAAGTGGAACACATTTGCATTAGATTTATCTAAAATAATTACACCCGAACCAGGCGCAATCTATAGAGTAGAATTTGTTTACAAAAAGAAATATTCGTTGTATAAATGTGAATCTTCAGAAGAAAATGAGAATGAAGGTGACGAAGAAGAGGTTGATGAAAATGACGTAAACTACAACGGAAACTCCTATGATGATTACTATTATGACGATTACGAATGGAGAGAAAGTCAGGATCCGTGTACCAATTCGTATTATTATAATGCCAGAATAGCAACTAATATTTTAGCTACTGATTTAGGTGTAATTGCCAAAAGAGGAGAGAATAAATCGTATGTATTTGCGGTAAATAATATTGTAACAACAGAACCTGTTTCAAACGCAAGGGTTGATTTGTACACTTATCAGCAACAAAAAATAACTACGGGAGCGACAAGCAGCGAAGGAATTGCTTCTTTTCAACTGGATAAATTCGCTTATTTTGCGATTGTTACTTTAGGAGATCAATCGACTTATGTAAAACTCGATGATGGACTTTCATTATCAGTAAGTAATTTTGATGTTGCAGGTGAAACTTTACAAAAAGGTCTAAAAGGATTTATTTATGGAGAACGTGGTGTTTGGCGTCCGGGAGATAATTTGTATTTGTCTTTTATCTTAAATGATGTTTCAAATAAATTGCCAAAATCACATCCAATTAAATTTAGATTGAATGATCCAAACGGAAAAACGACATATCAAACCATTCAAAAAACGAATGAGTTAAATCATTATTCTTTTGTAGTTCCCACAAGTGCAGATGCGCCAACAGGAAATTGGGAAGCCATGATAAGTGTTGGCGGAGCTAAATTTTACAAAAGCATTAAAATTGAAACGATCAAACCGAATCGTTTAAAAATAAAGAATAATTTTTCCAGAAAAACACTTTCATCTTCTTACCCAAATACAAGTAACTTGGAAGTGACGTGGCTTCATGGCGCAATTGCAAAAAATCTGAATGTAGAAATGCAGGCTAAGTTTTCGCAGCAAACAACCACTTTCAAAGGATATGAGAAATTTACTTTTGATGATTTAGTACGTCAATTTAGTACAGAAGAAATTAATGTTTTCTCTGGAAAATTAAATGAAAACGGAAAAGCATCGGTAAACATTGAGCCAAAATTGCAAGGACAAGCTCCGGGAATGCTTCGTGCTTCATTCATCACAAAAGTGTATGAAGAAGGCGGAGATTTTAGTACCGATGTGATTTCGACTACCTATTCGCCATACAAAACTTATGTAGGTATAAAATCACCGGAACCTAATAAATACGGAATGCTGGAAACCAGAACCAATAACCGTTTTGAGATTGTGACACTTGATGAAAACGGAAGACCAAAATCCGTAAGGAATCTGGAAGTAAAAGTATTTAAAGTAGAATGGCGTTGGTGGTGGGATGCTTCAACCGATAATTTGTCTAATTATAATTCATCGAATGCCACAACAGCATATAAAACCTATATTGTCAATACAGATGCAAACGGAAAAGGATATATTCAGTTTTCGTTAACCGACGAAGAATGGGGGCGTTATTTAATTCGCGTTTCAGATAATCCAGATGGTCATGCAACTGCCTTAACCGTAAATATAGATTGGCCAATATGGTCTGGAAAAACGCGCAACAGAGATGCTTCTACAGCAAATATGTTGGTTTTTTCTACAGATAAGAAAAATTATGCCGTGGGCGAAAAAGCGCAAATATCATTTCCGTCAAGCGAAGGTGGACGTGCTTTGATTTCTATCGAAAACGGATCAAAAGTAGTACAGACTATTTGGGCAAAAACACAAAAAGGAGAAACTAAAGTAGAGATTCCAATTACGGCAGCTATGGCTCCAAACGTGTATTTTAATATTACACTTTTGCAACCACACGCTTCGACCAAGAACGATTCACCAATTCGTATGTATGGTATTGTTCCGATTGAAGTTGTCGACAAAAATACGATTCTTGCACCAACGCTTTCAATGCCGGATGTCTTAAAACCTGAGCAAACATTTACAGTAAAAGTAGGGGAGAAAACAGGTAAAGAAATGACGTATACAATTGCGGTTGTTGATGAGGGATTATTGGATTTAACCCGTTTTAAAACACCAAATGCGTGGGATAGTTTCTATGTTCGTGAAGCTTTAGGCGTAAAAACCTGGGATGTTTATGATGATGTAATTGGGGCGTATGGCGGAAAAATAAATCAGATTTTCAGTATTGGTGGGGATCAGGATTTAGGTGGCGGAAAAGCCAAAAAAGCCAACCGTTTTAAACCGGTTGTATTGTATTATGGTCCGTTTAAATTAGAAAAAGGACAAACCAAATCACATCAGTTAAAATTACCTAAATACATAGGTTCAGTTCGAACTATGGTTGTTGCCGGTGATGCGAATACAAGTGCTTACGGAAGTGTCGAAAAAGCAACTCCGGTAAAAAGTCCGTTGATGGTTTTGGCTTCGTTGCCAAGAAAAATTTCGCCTTCGGAAAAAGTAACGATTCCGGTTACGATTTTTGCAACCGAAAATAACATCAAAAATGTTACAATTCAGCTAAAAACGAGCAATGGATTAAAAGTAATGGGAAGCGCAACACAATCGTTGACTTTTGCACAACCTGACGAAAAAATGGCTTATTTTAATCTTGTGGTTGGTTCTGCAACAGGAATTGCCAAAGTACAAGTTATCGCAACTTCCGGAAAAGAGAAATCGGTTTATGATGTCGAAATTGATATGACAAACCCGAATCCGGTTACGAATACTTTTACCGATATTATTTTGCCTCCTAATAGTACCAAAACAATTTCATGGAAAACCTTTGGAGTTTCAGGAAGCAATAAAGCGAGATTAGAAGTTTCGTCAATGCCGACCATGAATCTGAACGGAAGATTGCAATTCTTAATTCAGTATCCGCATGGATGTGTAGAGCAAACAACTTCGTCTGTTTTTCCACAATTGTTTTTGAATGATGTTGTTGATTTGGATGTTACAAGAAAAGGAATTATTCAAAAGAATATCACAGCCGGAATTACCAGATTAGGAAGTTTTCAATTATCAAATGGAGGATTGTCGTATTGGCAAGGAAATACAATTGCGGATGACTGGGGAAGTTCATACGCTGGACATTTCCTGATTGAAGCGGAGAAAAAAGGATATGTATTACCAATAAATTTCAAATCAAAATGGGTTTCGTATCAACAAAAAGAAGCGAAACAATGGCGTTTTGAACCTAAATATGGTAATGATTTAGCGCAAGCATATAGATTATATACTTTGGCTTTAGCTGGAAATGCTGATTTATCTTCGATGAACAGATTACGTGAAACGAAAGGAATTTCGAACGAAAGCAAGCTTCGCTTGGCGGCAGCTTATGTTTTGGCAGGGCAAAAATCAGCAGGGCAAAATCTTTTATTAAGTACCAGTATTGATAATGAATCCAGTAATTATAATTATTACTATTACGGTTCAAGCGAAAGAAACAGAGCAATGGCTTTGGAAACTATGTTGTTGCTGGGACAAAAACAAAAAGCATTTGCAATGGCTACAAAATTGGCAAAAGAAATGTCAAACAATCAATGGATGAGCACGCAAACAACTGCATATTGTTTGTATTCAATGTCGAAATTTGCGATTAGCAATGGCCCTAAAGGAATTAATCTTCAGTTTAGTAAAAATGGAAAGGGGGAAACGATAAGTACACAAAAAACAATTGCAGACAGAAGTTTGGTTGTTCAATCGGGGGCTAATAGCGTTGTGCTGAAAAACATTAAAAACAACACGGTTTATGTGCGTGTTTTAAACACGGGAATATTGCCAATCGGACAGGAAAATGCTATTCAAAGTGATGTTTCGGCAGCTATTGTTTTCAAAAACAGAAAAGGCGGCGTTATTAATGTTTTCAAAATTAGTCAGGGAACTGAGTTTATCGCTGAAGTTACAATCAGAAATCAAAGAAACGAAAGCGTTCAAAATGTAGCATTATCGCAAATTTTGCCTTCCGGATTTGAGATTGTAAATACTCGTTTTACGGATTATGGGGACGCCACAAACAATATTGCCGATTATATTGATATCCGCGACGATCGAACTAATTTCTATTTTGGTATGAAAGCCGGAGAAACAAAAGTCTTCAGGATTTTGCTTAATGCATCTTATTTAGGTAATTATTACTTGCCGGGATTACAATGCGAAGCCATGTATGATAATACATTTTTGGCGAGAACAAAAGGATTCTGGGTTGAAGTAGTAAAATAAATTTGCGTATCCTAACAGGTTTCCAAAACCTGTTAGGTATTTATATGAAAGGTTTAGAATAAAAAATAAAATTAAATAGAGGTTAAAAACATACCTAACAGGTTTTTAAAACCTGTTAGGATAATAAAAAATTAAAAGTAATAATTTAAAAAGTTCATTGAAGGTGAAGAAGGATATTTTAGAAGCGGGACAATATTATCATATTTATAACAGAGGAAATAACAAAGAGAATATTTTTATTGAAGAAAAGAATTATAATTATTTTCTGGAAAAGGTAAAGAAATACATTTTGCCAATTGCAGATGTTTATGCTTATTGTTTACTCAGAAATCATTTTCATATTGTACTAAGGATTAAAGAAAAAGAGGACCTGCCTGAAAAAGTAAGAGAGAAAATTCATTTACCATTTTCAAATTTATTTAATGCTTATTCTAAAAGTATTAATAAAGCCTATAATAGAACCGGAAGTTTGTTTCAGGAACATTTACAAAGAAACAGAATAGAAAATGAAAATTATTTAAGACAGTTAATTGTATATGTTCATTTAAATCCTGTAAAACATAAGTTTACAGACAGATTTGAAACTTATTTACACTCATCCTATCGATCTTATTTGTCTGAAAAAATAACAAGTATTGATAGAAATTTTATTTTGAATCTATTTGGAGGATTAGAGAATTTTAAATTCTGTCATGATGAAAGGAGAATAGTTTATCAAGGAGTCGTTAATGATATTTATTTAATGGATGAATAGAATAATCTTACGGTTATTTATTTATCCTAACAGGTTTCCAAAACCTGTTAGGTATGACATAGAAGAAGACGTTTTATTAAGATTGGGATTTAAAATAGATACCTAACAGGTTTTGGAAACCTGTTAGGATATGAAAAACGATACGATTACTTTGAAAAATAAATTAATAGCGTTCTCACAACGCATTATAAATTGGATAAAAAAGAATAAAATAAAATCAGCAATTGCATTTCTGCTCTTGCTGATTTATTATTTTTCTATACCTCGAACTTTATTTCAGGAACCGTATTCTACCGTTATTGAGAGTAAAGAAGGAGAGTTATTAGGGGCTAAAATTGCAAAAGACGGACAATGGCGTTTTCCTGCGCAAGACAGTGTGCCCGATAAATTCAAGAAATGTATTGTTTATTTTGAGGATGAATATTTCTACAAACATCCGGGTTTTAATCCGGTTGCGATGGTAAATGCTATTAAACAAAACAGGAAAGCAGGAAAAGTAGTCAGAGGAGGAAGTACATTGACACAACAAGTTATCCGATTATCCCGAAAAGGAAAGGGAAGAACTTATTTTGAAAAATTTATCGAAATTATTCTGGCAACCCGACTAGAGTTAGGGTATTCTAAAAATGAAATTCTGGAATTGTATGCTGCTCATGCTCCGTTTGGCGGAAATGTGGTTGGGTTAGAAATGGCTGCGTGGCGTTATTTTGGCGTGCAATCGAATCAATTGTCGTGGGCGGAAAATGCTACTTTGGCGGTTTTGCCGAATGCGCCGAGTTTGATTTATCCGGGTAAAAATCAGATTAAGTTGTTGAATAAACGAAACAGACTTTTGCTGAAGCTCCATCAGGAAGGAATAATTGATCAGCAAACGTATGAACTTTCGGTTCAGGAACCATTGCCGCAAAAACCGTATGATTTGCCTCAAATCGCACCACATTTACTACAACGAGTAGCAAAAAGTGAAGAGGGAACTCGTGTAAAAACGACTATTGATTATGCTTTGCAAAATAGAGTCAATCAAATTGCGAGATATTATTACAATCAGTACAAGCAGAATGAAGTGAATAATCTGGCGATTTTGGTAATAGATGTTTCGAATAGAAATGTAATGAGTTATGTAGGCAATGCACCAACAGATAAAGACCATCAAAAAGATGTAGATATCATAGATGCTCCAAGAAGTACCGGAAGTATTTTGAAACCTCTTTTATATGCCGGAATGCTTGATGATGGCGAGATATTGCCGAATACTTTAGTGGCTGATATTCCAACACAGATTGCGGGTTATACACCGCAGAATTTTAATCTTACGTTTGATGGGGCTGTTCCTGCTCATCGGGCTTTGTCACGTTCGCTAAATATTCCAGCCGTTTTGATGTTGCAGGATTTTGGTGTGAATAAATTCTACGAAGAATTGCAAAAATTCAAATTGAGGGATATTAATAAAACGCCGGATCATTATGGTCTGTCTCTTATTTTGGGCGGTGCCGAAAGTAATTTATGGGATTTATGTCGAACATATGCAAACTTGTCTTCGACTCTTAATTATTATACTAAAAATCAATCAAAATATAGAACGAAAGAATTTACGGAACTAAATTACAAGAACGATTTTGAGCCTGATTTTGGCTCAGAAAGTGATCAGAAGAATATAATTGGTGCGGGATCAATTTGGTTAACATATAATGCAATGGAAGAAGTTAACAGGCCAGAAGGAGACGAAGCCTGGAAGTTTTATGACAGCTCATTGAAAATTGCATGGAAAACCGGAACGAGTTTTGGAAATAGAGATGCCTGGGCGATTGGCACAAATTCCAAATATGTAGTTGGAATTTGGGTTGGAAATGCGACAGGTGAGGGAAGACCGACTTTAACTGGAGTGACAAGTGCAGCGCCCATTTTATTTGATGTTTTTAATTTATTGCCGAGACAAAAATGGTTTCAGACACCTTATAAAGATTTGGAAGAAGTTGAGGTTTGTCGTTTAAGCGGTTATTTGGCAAAAGACGGTTGCCCGAAAATCAAACAATGGGTTCCTAAAAAAGGAAAATCTACGGTAGTTTGTCCGTATCATAAAACGGTTCATTTAGATAGAACAGAAAAATTTCAGGTTAATAGCAGTTGTGAAAATATTGATAATATAGTAACTAAAAACTGGTTTGTCTTGCCTCCGGTTATGGCGTGGTATTATAAAAGTCAGCATATTGAGTATTTGCCTTTGCCTCCTTTTAAAGAAGATTGTCAGGGAACGCAATCAGTAAATATGGATTTTATTTATCCAAAAACGAATAGCAAAATCTATTTAACTAAGAATTTTAATAGCGAAGTTCAGCCTGTAATTCTTAAAGTTGCCTACTCAGAACGTGATCGCGAATTGTTTTGGTATGTTGATAATGTTTACAAAGCAACGACAAAAACGTTTCACGAATTGCCAATTACGCCAACTGCCGGAACACACTATATTACGGTTGTAGATGCTTTTGGGAATGAAATTAGAAGAAAAATAGAGATTGTGAGGGAATGAAAAAAAGAAATTCAAATTCTTTAAAATTGCTTCGCCTGTTCGCTATCGCTCGGGTCCAAATTCCAATGTTAGATGAACGATTTCTGTGTCGTTTTAATTTCTATGATGAAGCCAAATCTTTTTTTTTCAACGGATTAATCCCGAAGGTTCTGGATGTTGCTATAAAATAATTCATTCCTCCAGAATTTTAGAAAGAGTTCCAGAGGAACAAAATATATTGTAGGGATGGATTTTAATCCATTCTTCGCAAAGTTTAAACACAATATTGTCAATTTCGACGAAGGAAAAATCTCTGCAAGTAACTCCGTAAAGAGAATCTAATCTTTGTCGAAATGATAAAAATAATCTTCTTATGGAAATGAGTGCCTAGCCCAGATAGAAGCGGTATCCTTTTTTTGGCTTTTTAGCCAGAAAAAGATACAAGTGGATAGCTGGAAATAGCTTCTAATAAAAAATATTTAACCACAAATTACACAAATTTCCACAAATTAATTCGTGTTCATTCGTGTTCATTCGTGAATTCGTGGCGAAAAAAACAGAAGTGAGATTGCTTCGTTCCTCGCAATAACGCATAAAAAAACCGCCAATCTTTCGAGAGGCGGTTTTAATTTTTATTCTGAAATAACATTTCCTTTTTTATCATAGAAATGGTATTCTAAGTACGTGTAAGCGTCACGAGGTATGATTTTCACCCATTTCTTATGTTCAAAAAACCATTTTGAACGTAATGATGGAAAACCTTTACTGAGGTATGCAGCCACAAACGGATGTGTGTTTAGTACAACTTTATTGTGGGTTTTTAAAATTCTTTCTAAATCAGAAGTGATTTTATCAATGATTAAAATTGGCGCTTCAATTTCGCCATGTTCATTGTTTGGATCTTCTTCTCTAGTTTTGATATTAACTTCGGGTCTCACGCGTTGTCTTGTAATTTGGACTAAACCAAATTTACTAGGCGGTAAGATTTTATGCTTTGCTTTATCGTCGCTCATTTCTTCTCGCAAGAAGTCGAACAGGACCTTCCTGTTTTCAGGATTAGACATATCGATAAAATCTACTACGATTATTCCGCCCATATCACGCAAACGAAGTTGTCTGGCAATTTCAGCGGCAGCAATCATATTCACTTCCATGGCTGTGTCTTCCTGATTAGTGGCCTTATTAGAACGGTTTCCGCTATTTACGTCTATAACGTGAAGAGCTTCAGTGTGTTCGATAATAAGATACGCGCCTTTACTCATGGAAACGGTTCGTCCAAATGAAGTTTTGATTTGTCTCTCTATATTGTATTTCTCGAAAATTGGAGTGTCATTTGATTGATAAAACTTAACAATCGATTGTTTTGAAGGCGCAATTTCTTGCAGATATTCCTTCGTTTGGTGGAACAACTCTTCGTCATCTATTTGAATACCACTAAAGGTATCATTGAATACATCTCTTAATATCGAAGAAGCTCTGTTGAGTTCTCCCAATACTTTTGAAGGATGATGAGCAGTTGGTAATTTTTTACACATTGCAGTCCATCTGCTAAGCAGGTTCTGCAAATCTTTTTCTAATTCGGCTACGTTTTTGCCTTCGGCTACTGTGCGAACAATAACACCAAATCCTTTAGGTTTGATCGATAGAACAAGTTTTTTTAAACGATCCTTTTCCTTCTTGTCTTCTATTTTTTGAGAAATAGAAACACGGTCAGAAAACGGAACGAGAACAATAAATCTTCCTGCCAATGAAAGCTCAGCGCTTATTCTTGGACCTTTGGTCGATATAGGTTCTTTTACAACTTGGACTAAAACAGATTGATTGGCACTTAAAATATCAGTAATGATGCCATCTTTGTCAATCTCTTTTTCAAACTGAAAGGTTTTTAGGGAGAAATCTTTTAATTTACCTGCGCTTACAAGTTTTATGAATTTCAGTTGGGAAGCTAAGTTAGGTCCTAAATCGTGATAATGTAAAAAGGCATCTTTTTCGAAGCCTACATTTACAAAAGCAGCATTAAGTCCAGCAACGGGTTTTCTTATTTTGGCAATAAAAATATCACCAACCTGAAAGTTGCTTTTCTCTTCTTCCTTGTGTAATTCAATTAGTTTTCCATCTTTTAATAAGGCAAAATCTACGGCTTCAGAACTAGATCTAATGATTAATTCTTTATTCACACTGTAAATTTTTATCTGTTTTTTCAGAAAATAGAAGATAGAGAGAAGAGTATAGATTATGAAAAATCTAAAATCTAAATCTAAGATCTAAAATCTTATTTACAGATGGATTAAACAATATTTTTAACAGGTATTGAACCCGGGGGAATTTTTGTTTGCAGTTCAGTATCAGTTGGCAGTTTTAAGCTGCATACTGTGACTTCGTACTGAGACTAAATTCCAATTTCAATGAACGTTTAAAAAGAAAAAAGTAGTTTAAAACTACTTTTTCTTTTTGTGACGGTTAGCTCTCGCTCTTTTTTTACGTTTGTGAGTAGCTACCTTATGTCTCTTTCTTTTTTTACCACTTGGCATATCGTGTCGATTTTATGATTAATTAATAGTATTATTTCGCTTCGTTATTCGTTTTTACTCCTTCTACAAAAACTTTTGCAGGTTTAAATGCAGGAATGTTGTGTGCTGGAATTTTGATAGTGGTGTTTTTAGAAATGTTTCTACCTGTTTTTTCAGCTCTTGTTTTTACAATAAAGCTACCAAAACCTCTTAGGTAAACATTGTCTCCAGTCTCTAGTGAAGTTTTAACTTCTTCCATAAAAGTTTCTACTGTTGCTTGAACATCTCCTTTTTCAAGACCTAGTTTCTCTGAAATTTTCGCTACGATATCTGCTTTCGTCATTTTCTTTCCTATTTTATTTTATAAATGGTGTACTATTTTTTTGAGTTTGCAAATATAGGAATTAAAAAAATAATTAATCAAGCTAATTCGTTAAATTTTAATTACATAAACATTTACTTTTGTATTCTAAGTATTTTGCAATGAATTTTTCTAACATATTGATAAAATGGTATTTACAAAACAAACGTGATTTACCATGGCGAAAAACGACCAATCCATACCATATTTGGCTCTCAGAAATTATGTTGCAACAGACTCGGGTTGCGCAAGGAATGCCATATTTTTTTGCTTTTACGGAGGAATTTCCTACTGTTTTTGATTTGGCAAATGCCTCAGAAGAGCAGGTTTTGAAACTTTGGCAGGGATTAGGGTACTATTCTCGAGCCAGAAATCTGCATAAAACGTCTCAATATGTCGCAAATGAGCTTAATGGAGTTTTTCCTGACACTTATAAAGAGTTGCTAAAATTAAAAGGTGTGGGTGAATATACCGCAGCTGCAATTGCTTCTTTCTCTTATAATGAAGCGGTTCCTGTTGTTGATGGAAATGTATTTAGAGTTCTTTCTCGTTATTTTGATATCGAATCTGATATTGCATCGCCGGCAACCAAAAAAGAATTTACCGAGCTGGCGCATGAATTGTTGCCAAAAGAGAATCCTGCAATTTTTAATCAGGCGATAATGGAATTTGGCGCTTTGCAATGTGTGCCTAAAAGTCCTGATTGTCCAGTTTGTGTTTTTAATGATAGCTGTCTTGCCTTGCAAAAGAAAAAAGTTTCGGTTTTGCCAGTGAAATCAAAAAAGATAAAGGTGACAAATCGTTTTTTTAATTATTTGATTTTGGAAGATGTTTTAGGAAACACTTTAATTCAAAAAAGAACAGCAAAAGGAATCTGGCATAATTTATATGAGTTTCCGCTTTTAGAGACGACTGATATTGTTGGTTTTGATTTTGTTTCAAATGCTGTTCAAAACGATATTTTTTCGACCTATACTATACTAAGTATAGAAGAGTGTAGCGAAACGACTGTAATTCACAAACTTTCGCATCAGCATCTGCATATTCAGTTCTGGAAAGTAAAAATTAACGAAATAATTGTTAATGGATTGAATACCACTGATTTGAAAAATTTACCTTTTCCTATTGTGATTTATAATTTTATCGAAAAGCAGGAAATAAATTGCTGAAAAAATGTATCTTTGAGGGAAATACTACTACAAAACTATGAACGGAACATTAAATAAAGTGATGCTAATTGGCCATTTGGGAGATGATGTGAAAATGCATTATTTCGATGGAGGAAATTGCATTGGGCGTTTTCAGTTGGCTACAAACGAAGTTTATATTAATAAAACGACTGCCGAAAAAATAACTTCAACAGAATGGCATAACTTAGTTGTGCGCAATAAAGCTGCTGAAATTTGTGAAAAATATTTATCCAAAGGTGATAAAATATATATCGAAGGACGTATAAAATCGCGTCAATGGCAGGCTGAAGATGGTACAACAAAATACACTACAGAAATTCAGGTTACCGAGTTTACTTTCTTGACTACCAAAAAAGAAACTGGAAATCATAAGCCAAATCACGATTCAGAATCCGCAAAAAGTACTAACTTTGACGCGACTAACGAAGGCATGCCTGTTACTGATTTACCAATCAATGACTTGCCTTTTTGATTGTTTAACTAATATTTTTTAATTTGGACCCAGAGCCCAGTTTACTCTTATCTGCAAATCTAGACATCAATTTAATAATTGGTTTTGTCGGAATATTTATTTTGCTGTTTTTTTCGGCAATCGTTTCAGGTGCCGAAGTAGCACTTTTTTCACTATCTCAAAAAGACATCGATGATGCTTTAAATGAGAATTTCCCAAAAGGAAAAATTATTTCAAATCTTTTAGATAAACCCAAAAAATTGCTTGCAACATTATTGGTTGCCAACAATTTCCTGAATATTGGAGTTGTTATTTTATTCTCTTTTATTGGACAAAATATCTTTGATCAAATATCTTCACCAGTTTTAAAATTTATTTTAGAAGTAATTTTAGTTACTTTTCTGATTTTATTATTCGGAGAAGTTCTGCCTAAAGTTTATGCCAGTCGTAACAATATAAAATTCGCAAAACGCGTTGCTTATCCAATCGCTGTTTTAGACAAATTACTGTCGCCAATAAGTTTGCCAATGCGAAGTGTTACACTTTATTTGCAGAATAAATTGGGGAAACAAAAGAATAGTTTTTCGATAAATCAGCTTTCGCAAGCGCTGGAATTGACAGATTCTGAAGGAACATCAAGTGAAGAACAAAAAATTCTGGAGGGAATTGTTTCTTTTGGAAATACAGATACTAAGCAGGTTATGAGTCCGAGAATTGATATTTTTGCATTAGAAATATCAGAATCATTTGCTTCTATTTATCCCAAAATAATCGAAAAAGGGTTTTCAAGAATTCCTGTTTATAGTGATAATATTGATCAGATAGAAGGCGTTTTATTCGTAAAAGATTTATTGCCTCATATTGATAAAGAAGAATTTGATTGGACAACTTTAATGCGTGAAGCGTTTTTTGTCCCTGAGAATAAAAAATTAGACAATTTGTTAAAGGATTTTCAGAGCCTTAAAAGTCACTTGGCAATCGTTGTTGATGAATATGGAGGAACATCAGGTTTGGTTTCTTTAGAAGATGTAATCGAGGAAATTGTTGGAGATATAAGTGATGAGTTTGACGATGAGAATTTGAATTTTTCTCAGATCGATGAAAGAAATTTTCTTTTTGAAGGAAAGATTAACATGAAAGATTTCTATAGAATTATAGATGTCAATGAAGATGTTTTTGAATCACACAAAGGCGAAGCAGAAACACTTGCAGGTTTTATTCTGGAAATTCTGGGTAATTTCCCCAAAAAAGATCAAAAAGTAGCTTTTGAAAACTGCATATTTACAATAGAAACAGTAGACAAAAAGCGTATAAAACAAATAAAAGTAACAATAGATTAAAATGCTCAAAAGAATACTTTCGATAGCGACGATTTTACTAACATTAACGGTTTTGAGTTGTAAAGATGACGTAGTGCCAAAACCAGCAAGTTTCCTACGTTTAGATTATCCAGAAGCAAGATATGTTAGTTTTGAGAACAATTGCCCGTTTACTTTTGAAATGAACGAAGCAGCGATTATCAAAGGTGAAAAAGATTGCGGATTTGCGATTACATATCCTAAAATGAAAGCCACAATTTACCTGACATACAAACCTGTAAATGGTAATATTGAAAAATTACTTAAAGACGCTCAGAAGCTAACTTATGAGCACGTTATCAAAGCTGACGATATATTAGAACAGCCGTTTTTAAACCCGCAAAAAAAGGTTTACGGAATGTTTTATCAAGTTGATGGAAATGCGGCTACAAACTCACAATTTTACGTAACAGACAGTACAAAACATTTTATAACAGGGTCAGTATATTTTTATGCTAAACCTAATTTTGATTCTGTTATGCCAGCGGCGAGTTATATCAAGAATGATATGCAAAGACTTATGGAAACTTTGAAGTGGAAATAGAAAAATCAAGACATAAAAAAGGGCGTTCAAATTTTGAGCGCCTTTTTTATGTTTTAATAAAGGATTAAATCCTCTAGTTTTTAACTATTGGAAAGCTATTTATTAGCTTCTTCCCAATTTATAAATCCAGAAGTCCATTCATAATGATTTAATTTGCATTCGTTTATTACCAAGCACTTCTCGTCAAATTTATTAAAGCCGGGTAAGTCTTTTAATTTTTGTACTACGGATTTTGCTTCTTCATATCTGCTAAATACACCAATAAATTTTACTTCTTCTACTTCTTTTATTTCGTAAATATGTTCTAAAATATATACATTTTCCATAATTTTAATTAAGTTGTTATTTTAAACAACAATGTTTTTTATGGTTGTTTTTTCAGAGACTTATAAATCCTAATATATTGATTTAATTACGATTTAATATTCAAAACTTTATAAGTTTTTCCGTCTCCCGTTGCCTGAACAACTTTTGTGAAATTATCTTGGTTTTGAACTGTTTTATCAAATACAACAGTCGCCGTTTTTTTATCAAAATCAACAGTTGCTTTTTCTACGCCGTCTAAATCAGCTAATTCTTTTTCGATTGTTTTTGCACATCCCATTGCGCAAGTCATTCCTTCGATTTCAAAACTTGCCGTTTGTACATTTTCGGCTGCGATTGCTTTGTGTTCTTTTGAAACGTCTGCTACGGGTTTTATATTCGCTAAATTTTTATCTTCTTCTTTTTTGCAGCTTACCAATACTAAACCTGCAATTGCTAATGATGCTACGATTTTTGTGAATTTCATTATATATGATTTTAGTTATCAAAAATGTTTGTTGCAAAATTAGCAAAAATCAAGAGGTTAGTTCGTGAAAATAGTACAAATTTGCATCAAAATAGTATTTATGGATGCAAAACAATTAAAGTGGGCTTATTTATTGGTTCTTTCACTAATTTGGGGAAGTTCTTTCATTTTAATCAAAAGAGGATTAGTCGGATTAACCGCTGTTCAAGTTGGCTCATTCCGAATTATTTTTGCAGCTGTGTTTTTGTTGATTGTAGGTTTTAAAAGTTTAAAGAAAATTTCGCGTCGTCAATGGAAATTTGTTGCTTTAACTTCAGTTTTTGGGACCTTTACGCCAGCTTATCTTTTTGCAATTGCCGAAACCGAAGTTGATAGCTCGATAGTCGCTATTTTGAATTCACTCACGCCTTTGAATACACTTGTTTTAGGGATTCTTGTTTTCGGAATCCAATTTCAAAAAAGACAAGTTCTCGGAGTTTTTGTGGGTCTGGTTGGGTGTTTATTACTGGTTTTAAGCGGAGCTTCATCACATCCCGGACAAAACTATTATTATGTAATTCTGGTAGTAATTGCTACACTTTG
The DNA here is from genome assembly GCF_006438875.1 of Flavobacterium pectinovorum. Classification (GTDB taxonomy): domain Bacteria; phylum Bacteroidota; class Bacteroidia; order Flavobacteriales; family Flavobacteriaceae; genus Flavobacterium; species Flavobacterium pectinovorum_A. The sequence goes on along the minus strand of NZ_RCZH01000008.1, from coordinate 165,321 downwards.
TTACGCAATAAACGTCAATTTAATCAAGAAATATTTGTCAGATTTAAATTCTGTAAGCATAACAACAGGAAACTTTGCAGTTTTACTTCTTCCGGCATTAATCATTTTAAGTACTACAGATATTCCTCAAAGAATAAATTTTGATGTCACACAACATTCTATCTTATTTGTAATGATTTTAGGAGTTCTGGGAACAGGAATTGCGAATGTTTTGTTCTTTAAACTAATACAAATGTCATCACCTGTATTTGCAACATCGGTGACCTATTTAATTCCGATAGTAGCATTTTTCTGGGGATTATTGGATAACGAAATGCTAACGCCAATTCAGTTTTTTGGTGCATTTATTATTTTAATTGGAGTTTATTTATCGGCTAAAAAGTAGTTTTGGTAGTCAAATGTGAAATGGTTTTTGTTAAATATCTTTCGGATTCTAATATTTTTTAGGAGCTAATCCCGCTATACGTTTCAATCTTTTGTGGCGAACCCCGCCACAAAAGGATTTCCACTTCTATCGGGGCTAGGACTCATTGTCCTGTAAAAATTTTCGTTAAGTTTGTTGTTTCGACGAATAAGTATGTCATTTCGACGAAGGAGAAATCACATCAGGTATTCGACAAAGATTGGCGATTTTGGGCGCGGAGTTTCTCGTGTGATTTCTTCTTCGTCGAAATGAGATACTTTTTACAAAGAAAACACCTGTATTGTAGTTTGCAGTATTGGAAACAACGGCAACGCCTTGAACACCGTGGGATAGCTTAGGGATGCGGTTTTTATAATTTTTTAATTAATGATTGAAAATTCTTACTTATAAGAAAGTTTTAAGGTATCTTCGCAGTCCTAAAAGTAAAGTTTATGAATGCGAAAAAATTCTTGCCCGTGTGGTATGGTGGCGGTATTGGAAACAACCGTAACGCTTTCTTTACAGCGTAGGACACCTTAGCTATACGGGTTTTATATTTCCTAAAAGTATTGATTATGAGTACAAACACCCTTTCAAAAGAAACAGAATTGAGATTAGCAGATTTTTTCAACAATTCTATCGACGTTAAATTTATGGCAAAGACAATTCGACAAATGAATTACATGGTTGCTTTAAGTTTAATGCACGAATGTGAAACCTTGGAGATTGATAAAAAAAATCTTGAAAACGGTTTTTTTTGGCTGAATGAATTAGCCGAAATTCTAAATCCTTATTTGGATGTTGAATGATGAAAAAAGAAAGGCTGCCGTAATTGACAGCCTTTCTTTTTTTCATAGAGATTGCACAATCTTGTCAAAAATAAGAAAACGAATCACGGATTTTTAGCAGTTCCGCAGGAACAAAATATATTGTAGAGATGGATTTTAATCCATCATTCGCAATCAAAACCCAATCTTATCATTTCGACGGAGGAGAAATCGCACTATCCCGAAGCTTCGGGACGCATGCAAAATCGCCAATCTTTGTCGAGTTACGCATGCGATTTCTCTTTTCGATCGAAATGACAAAAACAAACCATGGATTTTTAGCAGTTCCGCAGGAACAAAATATATTGTAGAGATGGATTTTAATCCATCATTCGCAATAAAAACCCAATCTTGTCATTTCGACGGAGGAGAAATCGCACTTGAAATTCCACATGCAAAATCGCCAATCTTTGTCGAGTTACGTGTGTGATTTCTCCTTGCGTCGAAATGACAAAAAACTGTATAAATAAAAAAAAGGCTTTGTCAAAGTTTAAACTTTGACAAAGCTTTTAGAAATCTTAAAAACTCAGCGATTCAAAAACCTTTGAACCTCTGAGCCTTTGAAACTTTGAACCTTTCTACAAACCTTTCTACAAAAAATCTGCGTCAGAAACTCCTTCGTTAATCTTGATGTCAGACATTTTAATATCCAATTCAAAACCTACATTCTGAATCAGATTAAAAGGAACTTTTATTCCTTTTACTTCTTTATAATCATTGAAGTTTGTGATTTGTGTAGACGATTTTCCGGCTTGTTCGCGAACTTTAGATTCTGCTACTTTCAATCCTGATTTAACATCGTAGAAATAAGTAGTTTTGCCATCTTTTATTGCATAAGCATCGCTTCCATTTATAGGTTCGATTCTGTCTACTTTTAAATCTGTTCTTTTTACTAGTTGTAATTCTTCAAAAGGAGCAGCGTTTGCTTTCATTTCTTTAAGATCATCGCCTTCAAGATTTTTGCGTTGTCCTTGTTGCTCTATATAAGCACCTTTATCGTTAACAACTTGTTTCATTAAATTCATTGTTCCCATTGCCAGAGAAACCATCATTTTTCCTTTTGAATCTAATTTAGAAGTAAAAGTCAAAGGAGTAGGAGCTTGCGGAATCGTTGTTGTTCCGTTCATTGCCAATGTTTTTACAGTAGAAACTGCTTTTTCTCCACCAATTGCTTTAAGATAATTCTCAAAAACAGTTTTTGCTGTAATTCCCGCAGGAACTTCTTTTGAAGTGGCAGGTTTTTCAACTGGATTTCCGTATCTGTCAAAATAGTAAATAGGAATTTGTGTTTTTTCTAAACCGGGAATAACATCTGTACCTTTTCCAACAATTACAATTCTCATATTGTCTAATAAGAAATATTTGTTGGCAACACGATTAATATCATCGGCACTTACATTATTGATGGTTTGAATGTATTTTTCGTAGAAATCAGCAGGAAGTTTTTCTGTCTCAATGTTCAAGGCGTATCTGGCAACAGTTTGCGGTTTTTCAACCTGCATTACAAATCGGCCAATATATCCGGCTTTTACATTTTTTAGAACATCTTCAGAAACTTTTTCAGTTCTGATTCTTTTGATTTCTTTTATAAATTGAACTACAGCGCTATCTGTAACGGTGTTTCTAACTGCTGATGAAGCTTTGAATTTAGTAGTGTATTTTCCAGTTCCAATGTTTGAACTTGCACCGTATGTCCAGGCGTGTTGCTCACGTAAATTCATGTTTAGGTAACTATTGAAATCTCCTCCAAGAATCTGATTTGCGATTACAGCAGGGAAAAAATCAGGATCGCTCATTTTTAAATTTACCGTATTTACTAATGAAATTTCAGATTGAACCGCATTTGGAACATCTACAAAATCAATTTGAAGTTTAGATACATTCTCCGGATTTGGATATGTATTTTTTGGAGCAGCTTGTTTTTTCCATCCGCTAAAAAGTTTTTCTACTGCTGCTTTTGTTTCTTTAAATTTAATATCTCCAATGATTACTAAATAAGCGTTTTCAGGAACAAAATATGTTGCATAATTTGCCTGAACATCTGCAAGAGTAACGTTTTTTACCGTTTCTTCAGAAAGATATTCTCCAGATGGATTATTTTTTCCAAAAGCTAAAACATCAACTACGCGATTTGCAATTGCAGGAACGCTTTTTTCATCGGCTTTAAGCCCTTCAATTAATTTTGCTTTTTCTTTATCAAACTCCGTTTGTGTAAAATTAGGCTGTAAAGCACCTTCGGCTAAAAGCTCTAAAACACGTCCTGAATATTTAGAAAGTGAACTTGCATAAGCGCCAGAAGAGGTGAAATTGATGTTTGCACCATAAAAATCAATCTCTTCGTTAAAAGCTTCTTTAGCCGTTTTTTTAGTTCCGTTACCAATTAAACTGCTGGTTAATTCGTCAACACCTTTTTTATTTCCTTCTGTAAAAGGAGCATTGTCTAAGGTAAGATTGAAACTAACTCTTGGTAATTTATGATTTTCAACTACCAAAACCTTCATTCCGTTTGCCAAAACAAAAGTTTGTGGTTTTTTGATATTGACTACTGGCGAAGCGCCTGGTTTTGGTTGTGGACGATCTTGTGCTTGCATAATTCCAGTCAGGAATAAAAGGATTAAAAAAGTATGTATTTTTTTCATGATTCGATAGGCTTAGTTTTGAGCTTTGGTTGAAGGGATGTAATCTAGAATTAAACGTTGGTTCGGGTTTAAATACTTTTTAGCAACTTCTCTGATTTCTTCTCTTGTAATAGAGTGGTAAAGATCAATTTCAGTATTAATCAAATTTACATCTCCATAAAGCAAGTAATAAGACGCCAGATTTTCTGCAATTCCTTCTACGCTTGCATTAGCATTCACAAAATTATTATCGAATTTATTTTGTAACTTTTGGTAATCTTTCTCCGAAATTAAATCGGTTTGGATTTTCACGATTTCTTCATCCATTTCTTTCAGAATATCGGCTGTAGTATTTGGCGCCATTGGCAAACCATACAAAATGTACATTCCGTAATCTTCCTGACTAAAACCAACGGCTCCAATTTGAAGTGCCATTTTTTTGTCATCAACTATTTTTTTGTACAATTTTGAACTTTTTCCATCACTTAAATAAGAAGAAATTAAATCCAAAACTCTTGCATCTCTAGTTTTCATTGAAGGTGTTCTATAAGAAGCAACAATCATCGGAATCTGAATATTCGGATCTTCGTAAGTTGCCTTTATAGTTTGGTTTATTGGTTCTTCTACAAAAGTTTGTTTTTTTACCTCTTCACCTCTTGGGATTGTAGCAAAATATTTCTGAATCCATTCTTTTGTTTTGGTCTTGTCAAAATCTCCGGCAACAACTAAAACAGCATTATTTGGCGTATAGAATTTTTTATTAAAAGCTTGAAATTCTTCCAGAGTTGCAGCATCCAAATCTTTCATGGAACCAATAGTTGTCCAGCGATATGGATGGTTTTTGAACATGTTTTTCTTAACCTCAGGAAGGATATTTCCGTAAGGCTGATTGTCGTAACGCATTCTTTTTTCTTCTTTGACAACCTCATTTTGTGTGTCAACTCCGATTTTATTAATTACAGGATGCATTAATCTTTCAGATTCCATCCATAAACCAAGTTCTAAACTGTTTGATGGAAAAACTTCATAATAATAAGTTCTGTCATCAGTTGTGTTGGCATTATTTACACCTCCATTTGCGGTGACGATTTTCATCCATTCACCACGTTTTATGTTTTGAGTTCCTTCAAATAATAAATGTTCAAAGAAATGCGCAAAACCCGTACGATCAGGACGCTCATCTTTTGAACCTACGTGATACATTACTGAGGTTATTACAACCGGAGCCGATGGATCATTATGCAAAATAACATGCATACCGTTGTCTAAATTGTATTCTTCAAAAGCTACCTTTTGAGCATGAGCTACTCCGCCCAGCATAAGCGCTGCACTTAACATCATTATTGAATTTTTCATAAAGATTAATAATTTATATTACCTAATAAATAGGTAGCAAAGAGTTGGTTATCGTTACATCAAAAATACCTTTTTTTAATTATCATTTAGGGATTAGGCGCTATTTTGATGATACTTTAACAGTATATTACAGCTGATTGACTTTTTTTAAGGAAAGAAATGCCTTGAAAAACAGACTTTAATGCTAAATAAATATTTTTGGAATAAGAGATTGCACAGTAAATTATTAATTGTATATTTGCAACCTTAAAAATCAATAAATCAATTTGGTATGTATGCAATCGTAGAGATAGCAGGGCAACAATTCAAAGTAAGCAAAGACTTAAAGGTTTATGTTAACCGTTTGACTAATGAAGAAGGTTCAAAAGTTTCTTTTGACAAAGTTCTTTTATTAGACGATAATGGAAACGTAACTTTAGGCGCCCCAGCTATAGAAGGTGCTTCAGTAGAAGCTAAAGTGTTACAACACTTAAAAGGAGATAAAGTTATCGTTTTCAAAAAGAAAAGAAGAAAAGGATACAAAAAGAGAAATGGTCACAGACAATATCTTACTCAAATTGTAATTGAAGGTATTACTGCAGCAGGAGGAACTAAAAAAGCAGCAGCTAAAAAAGCAGTTGTGGCAGAAGAAGTAGAAGCTCCTAAAGTTAAAAAAGCAGCAGCTCCAAAAGCAAAAAAAGAAGCTACTAAAGAATAATAACAATATTTAAACTCATACGTCATGGCTCACAAGAAAGGTGTCGGTAGTTCGAAGAATGGTAGAGAATCAGAATCAAAACGTCTAGGCGTTAAGATTTTTGGAGGTCAAGCTGCTATTGCTGGGAACATCATCGTTAGACAAAGAGGTTCAAAACATAATCCAGGTGAGAACGTTTACATCAGTAAAGATCACACACTACACGCAAGAGTAGCTGGAGTTGTTAAGTTCCAAAAGAAAAAAGATAACAAATCTTATGTATCTATCCTTCCATTCGAAGCATAATCATTAGATTACTTATTATTAAAAAACCCGTTCTGAAAAGAGCGGGTTTTTTGTTTTCTGTAAATTGAAAATTAATTATCGGCGTATATATTTAAATAAACGTTCGATTTTCTTATTTTAGTATAGAAGAAAGTATTTTCTCTTTATTCATTTTTTTGTGTCATAGTTGTGGATTTATTATTTGTATTTTTGAATGGATTAATCTATCTCAATTTTGAAAAAAATAGTTTTCCTTTTATTTCTTTTTTGCACAAGTCTATTTGCGAAAGAAATTCATCCTACTGAACAAGTCGTATCATTAAACGATTCTCAAAAAAAGATTTTATATGAATTTGCTGTTTTACGAAATAACGGTTCTGATGCTAACACTTATTGGCAAAAACACAAGAATCAATTTTCTGTAATAAATGACACGCTAAGAGATCAATTAGCAACTGAAATTTATGCCAATTCTCATATTATTTATAGTCCTGTAAAAGATTCTGCGGTTCAATTATGGATGCAGACGCAATCGCTTACCAATTGGATGTTGTACCTCGCCGCATTTATTGCAATATGTGCCATAATAGGTTTATTGCGCAATTACTGGAGTTTGCTTATTGATATTCTAATCAAGCAATTTGCACCAATATTCAGACTTTTATTCTCTGCAATTTTATTAACGTACGAATTATTCTTTCTCGGAATTGTTTTTATTATTTGCGGATGTTATATAGAAGAAATAACATTACGCACTATAGTAATTCATGTTGGTTTGTTTTTATTATGGAGTCAGTCAACGGCTATTTTTACTCAGAAATATTTAGTTAAGAAGTATATTTTTGAAATAAGAAATACTTTTTGGGGAAGCAATAAATGGGAAGTGGTCAAAACAATCTGCCTTCCTGCAATTATAGTTACGATGGCCCTTTTGTATGTATTGTATAAAATTCCGGGTGATGCATTGTATAATTATGAGATTGTTGTTTCTGCTATGGCGGTTATTTGCGCTTTGCCTGTTTGGCGTAGTTTAGAGCGTTATATTTCTCCAATTTTAATTCCCTATAAAGATACTTTTATCGAAAGAAGTGTATATTCGCTTGCGGCTTGTGTTGTTTTGGGCTTAATTATTAATGGCTTATTTATAGGAATAAATGATTCACTTTTTTCGTATGTAATAATTGCTTTGACAAGTTTGCTTATTATTTCGTTCTTGCTATTATCGCTTAAAGAAAATTTCAAACACAACTATAAGAATTACTATTATTTGCAATTTATTACGGTTCTCTTTTTTATTGCAGTATTGTTTTATAGTTTTTATATTCATTCTGGCGAGATGATTTGGGCATCTTTATTGGGAACAAGCATCTATATTATTATCAAATATTGGGAGATTCCAACCTTTTTTATTAGTTGGAAAAGAAGTAAAACATCTACTTGGGGATTTTTGGGAATGGCGGTTTTATTGTGGTTATTGGCAAAAGGTATTTTGTATGTTTCGGGGATGATGTATGTTTAATATAGATTTTTTTTGTTCATTTCGGTCGAAATGATAAGAATGTTATCGGAGTTTCAAATAAAGAAAAAAACCTTTGTAAAAGTTTAAAACCAAGAATGTAAGGAACTTTAATTTGACAAAGATTTCAAAAAAATCACACAAACAGCCGTAATCTTGTCATTTCGACGGAGGAGAAATCACACGCGGGGAGAACGCACTGTTGTCGAGCTACTTTATGTGATTTCTCCCTTCGGTCGAAATGACAAAAAATACGCAGAACTGCTTTGAACATAAGCTTTTCCAAAGTTCCTTACATTCTTGGTTTAAAACTTTGACAAAGGTCTGTATATGTTTCGTTATAAAAATTAAGATCCAGAATTGGAATTTGGTCCCGAAACTTCGGGATTAAAATTCGGAATTTAAACTCTTTATTCCTCAGTATCTTTTGTTTCTTCCAGATCATTAGATTTTCTTCCCACTTTTATTTTTGGATTGTCTTGCGTTCCTGTGACTGTTAATGGGATTCCGAAGATTCCAAGAGGAGGAAGGCCAAGACGCATTTTTAAGTTCAGTTTTCCGTCTAAGCTTGTTGTGCCTTCGATTCTGGGTCTGAAACCCGCAAACTTAAATTTAAAGCGTTCTACAGTCATGATGTTGTTCTTGATTGTCGTTTTAATATCAACTTTCGAAAGATCCGGATTTTGCATTGATTCAGAATTTGTTGCTTTGCTTACGGCATTAAACATTTTTAGACCTCTTACTTTTACATCTTTTATAGAAAGTGTTCCGCCGCCAACAAGTGATGGATAAACTGGATCCATATTAGCGTTTAAGCGACCTTTTAATTGATAATCTACAGAAACGATTCCTTGTGCTTTTTCGGCAGCACTTGCCATTTTTCTAAATACATCAATCTCGTTATAAGCTCTTTTAATATCAAAATCAGAAGCTTTGATAGCGTAATCGAAGTTTGCTTTTTTAGGTGTTACCGCCTGGTAATTTGCATTCATAGAAACAGCACAGCCAATTAAGTTGAATCCCGTGTTTTGCATGCTCAGTTTGCCTTTGTTCATGCTTAGGTTTCCAACTGCATTTAGAAGGTTTAGTTTGTCAAAATATACTTTTTGAGCATTTGCTGTAAATTGCAAATTCAGATTGGTTGGAATAATAATGACTCCTTTTTGTGCAGGTTGAGTTTGTGGTTGCGTCTCTGTTTTATTTTCTGTAACAGATGTATTTGCTGGAGTACTCGACATAAACTCATCAACATTAATATATCGTGACGTAACTTTAAAAGAGCCTTTTAAAACGCCCGTATTTGTGGTTACATAATTAAAGACATTTTGAAGATAACCATTCATTCTAAAATCTGATTGACCATATGCAGCCAAAAAGTTATTGAAAGACATTTTATCCTGATTGATTTTGAATATACCTTCTTTAATGATGAATTTCTTAGGAAGATATTCTGATGATATGCCAATGTTTCTAAGTTCAAGTGTTCCTTTGTTGTAAAGTTTACGGTAATTTCCTTTTTCGGCATCACTTTGTTTGCCTTTTAGAACCACATCTGCTTTTACGAAACCATCGAGATCAAGTCCTTTTTGAGAGAAAACTTTATAGATTTTATTGACATCTAATTCTCCTTTTGCTTTGATATCATAACTTAAATCATTAAAATTACTCAAATCTGCTTCTACAAAAACAGGTTTGCCTTCAAAAGTGAATTGAGCTGGTTTTAGGGTCACTTTTAAATCATCAAAAGTTCCTTTTTGGTTCTCAATCTTAGATTTTATTGTAATATTTGTGATTGGGTTTGGGTAATATGGAGTTTTTAAATATCCGTTTTCCAAGTCAATAACACCATTTGTCACAGGAAGGAGTTTCTTTTTTGGGTCGAATATTCCGTTTGCTTTTACATCTCCTTTTAGGTTACCTTTTAGAACTACATTAGGGATTCCAAGTGCCTGCATTAATTTCCCAAGATCAATATTAGCTTTAAGATCGGCATTAATATCAGGAGTGTTTACACCTTTTACATAGAACTTTGATTTTAAATAATCCTTGTTGATGTTTAAAGACAGATTTTTAGCATCAACAATTAAAAGGTCCGGATTTAAAGACGGAACTTTTGTTTTAACGTCTAAATTCAAGTTCGAAACGGGAAAAGCACTTTTGTTATAATTGACAAATCCGCTGTCTATTTTCGCATCCAGATTAAGATCCGGAGCTATCTTTTGTGAGGTAATATAATCTCCTTTTAAAGTAAAAAGCAAATTGGTATTTCCTTTTATTTCCGTTTTCGAAAGCCAGGTAATATATTTTGGCGGTAATGCGGTAAAGACATCATGCAAATTACTATTGTCTGATTTTATGACAAAATCCATATTATAGCCGTCTTTCAAAAAGTTGAATTTTCCTTTAAAGTCAACTAGAAGTTGATTGATTTTTAAGTTGTTTTGCTGAAAAAAGAAAGATAATGAGTTTACGTTTACTTTGGTAATTAAATCGGCATCGACTTTTTTATTCATTAAATAAGGTTCCCCTTCGTAAACAATATTTAATTTCTCGATTTTAGCTTTTGAATACAAGTCAAAAACAGCTTTGTTTAGATCTCCTTTTCCTAAATAATCAAATCCAAAAGCGTCAAAATGGACTTTAGTCGATTTGTCATCGTAAATTATTTTACTGTTCAAAATCTCAATTTTTTCCAGTTTTAAGGCAGTTTCGGTGGTGTCTTTAGAATTTTTTGCTTGAGAAGATGATTTATAAATATTATAATTTGCTTCTCCTTTTTCATTTACTTTTACATTGATAAATGAATTGGATAAATAGATCTGATCAATTTTTACGGCTTTACTAAAGACTAAACTTGCTACATTTATTCCAAAAGAAATTTCTTTTGCGGTGATAAATTTTTCGTTTTTATACGGTGCAGATCCGTTAAGGTTTAAGTCGGTTAAAGTTAAAGTTAACGAAGGAAAATGCTGAAAAAATGAAACCGACATATCAGAATAATTCAATTCTGCACTTAGTTTCTCGTTGGCTGTTTTTTTAATTTGCTCCTTTATTTTATCTGCAAAAATGATAGGAGTCAGGAATAATAATCCTATAATAACAACAAAAGTAATTCCTAGATATTTAGCCGTTTTTAGTAAAATGGACTTTATTTTATTTGTAGACATAACAAGTTGTGGGTATTTATAGGTAAAATGAAAATTGAATTTAAAAAAGGTTATTATCCGTGTACGGTTTCACTTTTTCCGTAATTGGTAATAATTGACCCTTCATATTCAATCCATTCTTTCCAGCGTTTATCGATATCTATATTGTCAGTATATTTTCTTGCAAATCCTAAAAAAGTAGTATAATGCCCTGCTTCAGAAATCATTAAATCGCGATAGAATTTAGCCAATTCTTCGTCTTTTATATTTTCCGAAAGTACTTTAAAACGCTCACAACTTCTGGCTTCAATCATGGCCGAAAACAATAAACGATCACAAAGTGCATCTTTACGGCTTCCGTCTTTTTTCATGAATTTAAAAAGCTCATTTACGTAATGATCCTTTCTTTCGCGCCCCAATGTCAAACCTCTTTTTTTGATAATGTCATGTACCATTTGCAAATGTTCTAACTCTTCTCTCGCAATAACAAGCATTTCAGTTACCAATTCTTCCAATTCAGAATTGTAAGTAACTAAGCTAATGGCGTTTGAAGCTGCTTTTTGCTCACACCAGGCGTGATCTGTCAGAATTTCTTCGATATTTGACTCTACTATATTTACCCAGCGAGGGTCTGTAGCTAATTTTAATCCTAACATAATTTTATCAGAAATTTGTATCCTGCAAAATTAGTCATTTTTCTGACCAAAAATCAGGAAATATCGTGCAAATGAGCGTAAAAAAGCATTATTTTGTATATTGAAAACAACGAAAATGAATCAAACGAAAAAACTGTTAATTATTGGCTTTGTCTGGCCTGAACCAAATTCGTCTGCGGCTGGTGGAAGAATGATGCAATTAATTTCCATTTTTAAGCAAAACGGATTTGATATTACATTTGCAAGTCCGGCGATGGATAGTGATTTTATGGTTGACTTGTCTGAATTTGGAATAGAAAAAAAATCAATTGAATTGAATAATGCCAGTTTTGATGATTTTATAGTGGCTTTAAATCCAGATGTTGTTTTATTTGATCGTTTCATGATCGAAGAGCAGTTTGGCTGGCGTGTTGCTGAAAATTGTCCAAAAGCAATTCGATTATTAGACACGGAGGATTTACATTGTTTAAGAACGGCGAGACAAAAAGCTTTTAAGGAAAATAGAACTTTCGAGTTTATTGATTTGTTATCTGAAGAAGTTGCAAAACGAGAAATTGCCAGTATTTTAAGATGTGATTTGTCTTTTATTATTTCTGAATTTGAAATGAAAATCTTAAAAGAGGTCTTTAAAATCGATTCGGATTTGTTGTATTATCTGCCGTTTTTGGTTTATGAAATGTCTGAATTAGATCTTCTGAAATTGCCTTTGTTTGAAGAACGTAAAAATTTTGTTTTCATCGGAAATTTTCTTCATGAACCTAATTGGAACACGGTTCAATATTTGAAAGAAACAATTTGGCCTATAATCAAAAAGCAATTTCCCGAAGCAGTTTTGGAAGTTTATGGCGCTTATCCTTCGCTTAAAGTATTGCAATTGCATCAGATTAAAAACGATTTCTTAATTAAGGGAAGAGCCACAGATGCAAATGAAGTTGTGAAAAAAGCCAGAGTTGTTTTGGCGCCAATTCGTTTTGGAGCAGGTTTAAAAGGAAAATTATTAGAAGCCATGCAATGCGGAACTCCGAGTATGACATCAACAATTGGTTCAGAAGCAATGCACGCAGATTTACCCTGGAATGGTTTTATTACAGATGATGTGGAGACGTTTGCCAAAAAAGCAGTTGACCTGTATCATGATGAAAATTTGTGGAAACGATCACAAAAAAATGGAGTTGCAATCGTCAATGAATGTTATCAATTAAGCAAATATTCTACGGCATTAATTGCAAAGATTAATTTGCTATTGAATGATTCTGAAAGTCATCGTTTACAAAATTTTATGGGAAGTTTACTTCAGCATCATACTTTAAAAAGTACTAAATACATGGCAAAATGGATCGAAGCTAAAAATAAAAATTAAGCTTCCATTTTTCCAAAACCTACTGTTTCTCGATACAATTGTGGAGAAACATCGGCATTTGTTTTGAAAAATCTGCTAAAGTAATGTTCGTCATCGTAACCCAGTTCGTACGCGATTTCTTTTACTGTTTTGTTGGTCATGTATAATTCTCTTTTGGCTTCAATAATGATTCTTTCGGCGATTAAATCTGTTAAGGTTTTGTTGAAATAATTTTTAGATATTTTTGCTAAGGCTTTCGCCGAAATATTCAGCATTTCAGCATAATTTCCGGCAGAATGTTTAGTTTTGAAATTGTCTTCTATAGCATCTTTTAAATTTTGAAGAATAAAAGGTTCTTTAGCATTTGGAATTGATTTCATTTCTTCTAATTGCTGATTTTTTAATCGCGAAGCTGTAATCAAAAATATCTTTAAATAAGAAACCAGCGATTCATATTGCGCCAGATCAGTATTTTGAATTTCATTTTTCATCTGGTCCAAAACCATCTTAAAAGTAGCAGAAGCTTCATCGGTAATTTTAACAAAAGGCGGCTGATATACATTATTGAATAAAACGCCGCTGCAGGAAACCTCTTTTTGATGCATGTGTATGCAATAAAAATCGGGGTGAAAGTGAATCGCAATTCCTTCAATTGGCTCATTTACACAAAGCATAAATGGTTGATAAGGTGAAAAGGCGAGGAGTGAATTTTCTTCAAAATGATGTTCGGCAAAATCAGCTTTTACTTTTCCTCTTCCTTTTGTAACCCAAATTAAAGAGAAAAAATTATTTCGCTGCAAATGATCAAAGTGGCTGTTGTCACCAAAAGGGAGTAGTTTGAAAGCGAGATTTCCAGTCTGAGGATTTATTAGCGTAAAAACATTCTGGTTGCTCATAATAACTGTTTTTTTGAAAATATAAAGATAGTCATGAATGAATTCACAACTATCTTTACACTTGTTTTTTGTTTGAATTACTTTTGAAGTTCTAAACTTGGAACTGCAGGAAAATCAATTTCTGTATTAGCAGTATTATTGAAATAGTTAGTTAAAACATTCAAAGCTACATGCGCTACAGTTTCGGCAATTTCAGCTTCTGAAACTCCTGCGTTTTTAACCGCATTCACATCTTCATTGCTAACTAATCCATTTTTGCTTACTAATGTTTTAGCAAATTGAAGAATAGCTTCTGTTTTTGCATCTGCAGAGTTTCCTGTTCTTGCATCTTGTAAAACTTGTGGATCAGTTTTTAATAATTTTTCTCCAATAAAAGTGTGAGCGGCTACGCAATAATCACATGAATTGCTTTCTGAAATTGCTAAAGCTAAAAGTTCACCTGTTTTTGCGCTTAATTTTCCGTGGCTCAAAGCGCCGCTTAAATTCAAATATCCTTCTAATACCGCAGGAGAATTCCCCATTGTTCTCATCATATTAGGTACAACTCCCAATTTAGCTTGTACTGCATTGAATAAATCTTTTGTTTTTCCTGTTACTTCTTCCGGGTTTAATGCTGTTAATCGTGTCATCTTATTTAATTTTTTAAAGTTGTTTTTATTTGTTGTCTTTTGACATTACAAAGGTGCGACGATGACAGATTTTAGAACATGGAGAATTTACGCTATGTAATGGACAATTTTCCCTGAGCGTTTTTTTTAAGTGAAAAACAATTGTTTTGATTTATATGATGAGAGTAATTTTTAGGAGCTAATCCCGCTATCCGTTACAATCTTTTGTGGCGAACCCCGCCACAAAAGGATTTCCACTCCTATCGGGGCTATGGCAATCATTTTCATGAGAATATCTTCGTTTGTTATGTTACAGAAGTGACAAGATTGTGTTTATCGTTGCGAAGAATGGATTAAAATCCATCCCTACAATATATTTTGTTCCTCCGGAACTTTTTCTAAAATTCCGAAGGAATGGGTTATTTTGTAGCAACGTCCCGAAGCTCAATGTCATTAAGTTAAGCTTTTTTGACTAGCCTCCAGCTTGAGCTGGAGGTGACTAATACGCACAATAAAATGGCTTTAGCCAAATCACACATTTTTGGCTAAAGCCTCTTAGATTGATTTTATATAAACTCCAGCTAAAGCTGGAGGCAATTCAAAACTACACTTTGCGAGAAAATTATAATTTGAAAAAACTTAACTTAATGACATTGCCAGAAGTTTCGGGATTAATCCATAGAAAAGGACAAAAAGATTTGTTTTATCAAAATAAAAAATCCCCGATTATGCTAAATAATCGAGGATTTGTATATAAAGTGAAAACTGCTCACTGAAAACTGAAACTGCAGACTGAGACTTTAAACTACTTCAATAAATCTCCAACAGCTTGAACTGTCGTTGCGTGATAACCTGATTTAGCTTTGTCAAAAATTTGTTTTGCCCAAACTTTTCCTTCTGGAGTTTTGACAAGTTCTTTGTATAGAGTCATTAGAGATCCGGTTCTGCTGGTTGCGATCATGAATTGTTCGATTGCAGGATAAGCCGTTTTGTAGTCATGACGAATTGCCTGAACAAACCACTGACGCTTGATTACGAAGTTTCCGTTTTTGGTAAAACTGAATTCTCCATCAATTGCGGCCATTTCTTCAACAGTTATATCAGCAGGTAAATAATCTATAAAATGCTGTTTTTCTGTAGTCGATTTTATTTTTTGACTTAATCCTTTAACACCAGTTTTTCTCCAGTTTTTTTGAATACTGTCAATCGCAGTAAAATCATCAGAATGTACTGAAATAATATTTGATGGAATTCCCGGTTTGTAAATCCAATCATCTAGTTTTAGTTTATCGGCAAGAGCTTTATCTCCTTTAATAAGATTATCGTTGATATATTTTACAAAATCTTCTGTTGTAATAGATTGAAAAGCGTGTGCGTCAAAATAATTTTTAATAAACGGATCAAATTTTTCGCGTCCGACTGCTTGTTCAATTACTTTTAGAAAGTTATATCCTTTTACGTATGGAATTTGGCTAATTCCATCATCAGGATTTCTTCCCGTAAGGCTCACTTTTAATCTTGTATCCGGATTTGTTGCGCCAAATTCTGCAATGTTATCGTCTAAATCTTTACGAGTTAAAACATCTTGCATTTCAGCTTCTTCTTTCCCGAAAATTTCTTCGCCAATTCTGTGTTCTACATAAGTTGTAAATCCTTCGTTTAACCAAATATCATCCCAGGTTGCATTTGTAACTAAGTTTCCGCTCCAGCTATGACCTAATTCATGTGCTAATAAACTCGTTAAAGAACGATCTCCCGCAATTACACCAGGAGTAAGAAAAGTTAAATTTGGATTCTCCATTCCGCCATAAGGGAAACTTGGAGGTAAAACCAATACATCATAGCGTCCCCAACGATAAGGTCCGTAAAGTTTTTCGGCAGCAATAACCATTTTTCCTAATTCGGCAAATTCCCAAGCTGCTTTTTTGATTAGAGATGGTTCTGCATAAACTCCGGTTCTGTTGTCGATTGCTTTAAATTCGATATCTCCAACAGCAATTGCCATTAAATAAGACGGAATTGCTTTGTCTTGTTTGAAAGTATAAACTCCGGTATCATTTTTTTGCTGTGGATTTACGGCGCTCATTACAGCCATTAAATCTTTAGGAACAGTAACTTTTGCATTATAAGTAAAACGAACTCCCGGTGAATCCTGACAAGGAATCCAGGTACGTGACCAAATGCTTTCGCCTTGAGAGAAAAGGAATGGTTTCTTTTTGTCTGCAGTTTGTTCCGGTGTTAACCATTGTAGTGCAATAGCATCTTTGTTTGTACTGTAGTAGATGTTTACTTTAGTAGTATTTGGTTCAATCGTGATGTGAAGTGGTTTTCCGTGAAATTCAACGGCTGCACCAAGTTCAAATTTCGTTTCTTTTTCTTCGTCACCTAAAGTTACTTTGGTAATGTTTAGCGTGTTTTCGTCGAAGATAATCTCGTTTCCTTTGCTGATATTGTCAATTAACCAGGAAGCTTTTCCTGAAATGGTCTGGGTGTCAAAATCGACTTTAATGTCAAGATCTAAATGTTTAACAACGGCTAATTCCGGTTTGGAATAAGAGTGTTCGTCTGTGACAACAGCAGTTTTTTCTGTCTGGTCTTTTTTCTGACACGCCAGAGCCGTCAGGAATAAAGTTGCAAGGATTATTTTTTTCATTTTAAGAGATGTTGAATTTAAGGATGAAAATTAAACAAAAAATCCCGTTTTGAATAAACAAAACGGGATTTTATTATGAATTACCTTCTCCCGAAGCTTCGGGATGCTCAGGCCGACAAAATATTATGCCAACATTGTAACCGGGCTTTCGATGTATTGTTTCAATGTTTGTAAGAATTGAGCGCCAGTTGCACCGTCAATTGTTCTGTGGTCACACGCTAATGATAACATCATTGTGTTTCCAACTACAATCTGACCGTTTTTAACTACTGGTTTCTCAACAATTGCACCTACAGAAAGGATTGCAGAGTTTGGTTGGTTGATAATTGAATTGAATTCAGTGATACCAAACATTCCAAGGTTAGATACTGTAAAAGTACTTCCTTCCATTTCTTGCGGTCCAAGTTTTTTGTTTTTAGCTCTTCCTGCAAGATCTCTTACTGAAGCTCCAATTTGAGATAAACTCATAGCGTCTGTAAATTTCAATACAGGAACTACTAATCCGTCTTCAACCGCTACAGCAACACCAATATTAACATGGTGGTTGATGATGATAGCATCTTCTTTCCACTGAGAGTTAATTTTTGGGTGTTTTTTCAAGGCCAAAGCACAAGCTTTAATTACCATATCGTTAAAAGATACTTTTGTATCAGGAACAGTATTGATTGTTGCTCTCGCAGCCATTGCGTCATCCATGCTTACTTCAATCACTAAGTTATAGTGAGGTGCAGTAAATAAAGATTCTGCCAAACGTTTTGCGATAATTTTACGCATTTGAGAATTTTTGATCTCTTCTGTGAAAACTTCTCCGGCAGGAACAAATACTTTTGGTGCAGCAGGAGCAGCAGTTTCAGCTTTTGGTGCGGCAGAAGTTGCAGTTGCAGCAGGTGCTTGTGCAGATGGAGTAAAGTTCTCGATATCGCTTTTTACGATACGTCCGTTTTCTCCTGAACCTTTAACCTGAGTTAATTGGATTCCTTTGTCAGAAGCAATTTTCTTAGCTAATGGTGAAGCTAAAATTCTTCCTCCGTTTGAAGTTTCAGCTACAGTTTCTGTTGCTTTCTCAGCAGCAGGAGCGGCTTTTGCTTCTTCAGCAGCAGGAGCACTTGTAGTACCTCCGGCAGTATAATTTGCAGGAATTCCTGAAACGTCAGTTCCAGCTGGTCCAATGATTGCTAATAAACTATCAACAGGAGCTGTATTTCCTTCTTGAATTCCAATGTATAATAATGTTCCTTCATTGAAAGACTCAAACTCCATAGTAGCTTTGTCAGTTTCAATTTCGGCTAGAATATCTCCTTCAGCAACTGCATCACCTACTTTTTTCAACCAGGTTGCTACAGTTCCTTCAGTCATTGTGTCGCTCAAACGTGGCATAGTTACAACTATAACACCTTTTGGCAATTCAGTTGCAGCTTTTGCTGCAGGAGCAGCAGTTTCTGTTTTTGCTTCAGCAGCAGGAGCAGCTTCTGCTTTTGGTTCCGAAGCTTCGGAACTAGCAGGGGCAGTACCACTGGCTAAAAGAGCAGAAATATCTTCTCCTTCGTTACCAATGATTGCTAATAATGAATCAACAGGAGCAGTTTCTCCAGCTTGAATTCCGATATATAAAAGAGTTCCTTCATTGAAAGACTCAAATTCCATTGTTGCTTTATCTGTTTCAATTTCAGCTAAGATATCTCCTTCGCTAATTTTGTCGCCTACTTTTTTTAACCAAGTCGCTACCGTTCCTTCCGTCATAGTATCGCTCAAGCGAGGCATTGTTACTTTTATCGCCATGATATATTATAGTTTATGAGGTGTGAATGGATAGTCTTCTTGTGCGTATACGACATCGTATAATTGTTGTAATTCAGGATATGGAGATTCTTCAGCGAATTTCACACATTCTTCAACCAAATCTTTAACTCTTTGGTCAATTGCTTCAATTTCTTCTTCTGTAGCATACTTTTGATCCATAATTACATCTAAAACCTGAGTAATAGGGTCAATTTTTTTGTACTCTTCAACCTCTTCTTTAGAACGGTATAATTGTGCATCAGACATTGAGTGTCCTCTGTAACGGTATGTCTTCATTTCAAGGAAAGTTGGTCCGTCACCACGACGAGCTCTATCGATAGCTTCTGTCATTGCTTCAGCAACTTTTACAGGATTCATTCCGTCAACTGGTCCGCAAGGCATTTCGTATCCTAAACCAAGTTTCCAGATATCAGTATGGTTTGCAGTTCTTTCTACAGAAGTTCCCATTGCATAACCGTTGTTTTCAACGATAAATACTACTGGCAATTTCCATAACATAGCCATGTTGAAAGCCTCGTGTAATGAACCTTGTCTTGCAGCTCCATCACCAAAATAAGTCATGGTAACTCCGCCGGTTTCAAAATATTTATCAGCAAAAGCTAAACCAGCTCCTACCGGAATTTGTCCACCTACGATTCCGTGACCTCCGTAAAAACGGTGTTCTTTAGAGAAAATGTGCATAGAACCTCCCATACCTTTAGAAGTTCCAGTAACTTTTCCTAAAAGTTCAGCCATTACACGTCTTGGATCAACTCCCATACCAATTGGTTGTACGTGGTTTCTGTAAGCAGTAATCATTTTGTCTTTAGTCAGGTCCATAGCGTGCAAAGCGCCCGCCAGTACAGCTTCCTGACCATTATATAAGTGTAGAAAACCTCTAACTTTTTGTTGAATGTATAATGCTGCAAGTTTGTCTTCAAACTTTCTCCAAAGTAGCATGTCTTCGTACCACTTTAAATATACTTCTTTTGTAACTTCTTTCATCTGAATTCTTTCTTTTGCTAAAGTTTGTTTGTGTTATCAATTGTTGCCTATAACGCAAAATAGTTTCCTCCCACAAATTTGCGCCCGAAAGGTCGGGATGCAAAAATAAGACATTCCTATTAAGAAGTAAAATTTAAACGCCACTTTTTGGCTTTTTTTTACAAGAACTTTTTATCAAACATAAAAGGAAGCAGATTTTTTAGGGATGTTGATTTGTAAACTTCACCAATTTCGCCCATAAAATAAATTTCTATAGGGGTGTCTTGCTTGATTTCATATTCTGCAATTGACTGACGACAAGAACCGCACGGAGGAATTGGTGCTTTGGTTTGGTTCGTGTCTGAGGCTGCTGTAATGGCTATTTTTAAAATTTTAGCTTCCGGGTACATACTTCCTGCATAAAAAATGGCAGTTCTTTCTGCGCATAATCCTGATGGATAAGCGGCATTTTCCTGATTTGAACCTAAAACTATTTTTCCGTTATCCAATAGTAAAGCTGCGCCAACTCTAAATTGAGAATAGGGAGCGTAAGCCTTTTTGCGGATCTCAATGGCTTGATTCATTAAGTCCTGAACGTCTTTTGATAATTCGTTTAAGCTGTCGAAAACTATAAATGAGGATGTAATGCTTATTTCTTTCATTTCTTTTTATGGGAAAAAAAATCCAAATTCCTAAATAAATAGAAATTTGGATTGTTATTATTTTATTGTTTTTTGGGTCTAGTAAACTTCGTATTTGTCACCAAAGTTAAACGTTAAAGAAAAACGAAGTGTGTTTTCTAACGGATTTTTAATTTTTGATGCTGAAAATAAGTATGAAACGTCAACTTTTACTACATTGTATTTGAAACCTGCTCCTAGAGAAAAGAATCTTTTTGCTCCTTTTTCAGGACTTTCATGATAATATCCTAAACGCATTGCAAAAGCATCCTGATACATATATTCTCCTGCAACACTATAAGTGATTTCTTTTAATTCTTCGCTAAAACCACCCGGAGCATCTCCAAATGATTTAAAAATTCCTGAAACCCAACCAATGTCATTGTAGTTTTTGTAGTTTATTGAATTAGCTTCTTGCTGAGAAATGTCTCCCGGATCTGTAAAATCTCCATCTCCATTTAAATCTACAGCAGTTCCAGGTCCCGGAGGAGTTGGTACAAGAAGTTTGGTAAATTCGACACTAACAGCAAATTTATTGTAATCATCAAATATAAAATCAAAACCACCACCAACTCTTAAATTAGCAGGTATAAAGTTTGTGCTTATATTATCGTGATCGTAGCTTATTTTTTGACCTAAATTTTGCATGTTGAAACCTGCTCTCCATCTTCCGTTGAAGTCAGAGTAGGCAATTTCTTCAGATTGATAGAATCCGGCAACATCCACAGCAAAAGTACTTGCTGATGATGCATCAACTTCTTCAGATGCAATTTTTAGATTTGAATTAATAAAACGTGCTGCAACCGCCATCGAGAATGTTTCGCTCAGTTTTAGCGAGTAAGATCCGTCCAGGGCAAACTCGTTTGGCGATACAGTTCTTGTTGGTTCGCTTGGGTCTCCGGTTGTTCTTAGTTCAATATCTCCAAAACCAAAATAACGGAAACTTCCTGCAAAGGCACTTCTCTCATCGATTTTGTTGTAATAAGTTACCTGACCAAGAGAAATATCGTTGGCAAGATCTGTTAAATAAGGAGTGTAGCTGATAGAAAATCCTTGTTTATCTACTGCAAAAGCATACTTCGCGGGATTCCATTGTTGTGAGAAAACGTCAGATGAAGTAGCTACTCCCTGATCTGCTAAGCCGGCTGCTCTGGCATCTGCTGCAACTAATAAAAACGGAACTCCTGTTGTGATAGGTCGAACAAGTTCCTGGGCTTTTGCGTATGAAATAATTAAAAAACAAGTTAATAAAAGTGATATTTTTTTCATTTGGGATTAATGTAGTTTTATTGCAAATATATATATTATTATAGAATGACAAGCTTTTCGTATTTTTCTGCTTTTTTATTTGTTAAATTAGATTTAACTGTAAGTTTATAAATATAAACTCCTTTTCCTATTCGATCTCCAAAATCATCTCTTCCGTCCCACGTTATTTCTCTTGATAAGAAGCCTTCTGTATTGATGATTTGATTTTTTGTCCACACTACTTTTCCTGTGATAGTCATGACTTGAACCTGTGCTTCCAATGGTTCGTAAGGTCTGTTGTGCGTGAACCAGAATTGAGTGTAAGTCGAAAATGGATTTGGATAATTAAGAACGTGTGTTAATGTTAGTGAATCATCTCCAACTACTGTAAATTGTATTTCGCTCGTTACCGGATTATTATAAACATCCCATGCGGTAAAGCTTATCGTGTGTAATCCGGGAGCTATATTTCTTAACGGAAAGCGTAAATTTCCATTGGTGTAATCGTCTAATTTTGTCTGATAATAATCGTTCAAAATGTACGGATTACTTACGTCTCCATCTAAAATTGCTATAATATCATGACCAATTCCGCTTGCTGTATTTATTCCGTTTTCATCTTCAAGAAACGCTAATAAAAAAGGTGATTGGTTTGTGATTCCACCTGATACAAAAGTTTCATCGTTCATATATAACTTAACTTTTGGACTAATATTGTCCTGAGGTGCATTTTCATTTATTCCTCCTATTTTAATACTAGTATTATAGCCCGATTGGTTTTCTAATGCTCCGTTTTTCTTCGAATAAAAACTAATTCTTCCATTATCTACCGGAATTCGAATGTCTCTTGGCACAACAAAACTAAATTCAAATTGACCATTTGTTACTGAAGCATTTCCTCTAAAGATAGTTTCTCCGAGAGTTTTGAATGACATTGCAGGGCTATATCCATCATTATTTAAGGTAGAAGTTGTGATTGATTTATCGAAAATTGCAGTTGCTAATTCTCCGTTATAATTGCTTAGAAGTACATTGTTTTCATCTGTAATTTCTCCTGTGATTTTAATTTTCGCCAAAGATTTAAAGTCTGGAATCGTTTGAGAAATCACAACATCATTTACTTTTGTTAAATTTATTTTCGGTTTTGCGATTGCTAACATTAAAGCCGGATCTCCAATATAAAAAATAACATTGCTTGCAGAGCTTGGACTTTCGTTTTTGGAATTTCTAAGTACTTCTGAAATGGCAGCGTATTGATTTGAACCAAATGAAAATAAATTTTTATTCAGGATATCATTAAAGTTTTCGGCAGTAGGTTGTCCGATTTCGCGAATCGTTGTCAGCAAAGAAATCGCTCCGCCTTTTGGATTCCAATAGACGTATTCTCCTGCCGTTGGTCTTGTTGGATCGTCAAATCTTGAAAATTCACATGTAATGGTGATAAACAGCGGGTATTTATATTGATTGTTTAAATTTTCACCATCTGATTTTTCCCAAATTCTTTCGCTTGCTAAACCATCCTCTCCACCATGTCCCAGATAATTAAAAACTAACGCACCTTTTTCAAAAGCATTAAAAAAATCTGATCTTGCTTTCGGATATCTCGATCCTCCTGCAGACGCTTCTTGTGTATAAGAGTCTAAAAGAATTTTGCCAACATTAAAAAACGGCTTTTCAGTTGCAATACGATCTGCTAATGCGTTTTGACGGGCTTGTAAAGACGAATCTGAATTCTGGTCAGAATCATCACTTAATAATACGAGATTGTTTCTCCAGTTTCCATAGGATTTTGCATCATGATATTCCACAACTTTATTAACCATTTCTGATGCCTGAGCATTATCAGAAACTAACATTCTTCCAACTGCAATGTCAATTCCACCAAAAAAAGAATTATCATTTCCTTCGTCAGGATCCATACGCGCATAAAAATCATCTGACGCATATGATTCTTCTCCAACAGTATTGCTGCATAAAGCATGATATATAGGTACAATATTATTGTTGTTTGGAATTCTGTCTTTATAATCAAATGAAGCATCCCCGAATAAATTTAAAAATTTTATCTTTTTTTCGGCTGAAGTGGCATTTTCATAGATATATCTGATGCAATTTCGAATGGCTGCGATATCCTGTTTTCCGGATGAGAATTCCTGATAAATATTTTCTAGTGCAATTACTTTTACATTTAAATTGGAATAAGTCCGATGAAAACTAGCTAGTTTTTCTGCTTGAGAAACTAAAAACTTTGGAGCAATAATTACATAATCGATATCCTGAAAATTATTCGGGATATTTTTAAATAAGGTTCCTTTTAAGTTTTGATTGGCGATTTTAGACTGGCTTTCTTTTAAAGGTGTAAAATAATCGGCAGCATCAATGGCGATGTATTTTCTAATTTCACCCAAATTTGCTTTAAAGCTAAAAGTGGTCTGATTTGGATTTTCAATTTTTGATACATTATATAGGTCTGTAATGTCCCAAATTTGAGAAATTCCCTGAGCGCCTCCAATAGTGTAATTTACAACTCCCGGAGTCGAGCCGGCCAAATCGTATTGGAATTTAAATTGTTTTCCAGTACCTATTAGTTTTCTTTTGGCAATTAAATTGATGTAATCCAGATATCCTTTAGATCCGGGAACACCATTATTGTTATAAGCAAGTTTGATTTTTATGTTATCAGTTCCAGTAAAAGTGCTTTTAAAAGGAGAAACCAAAGTATCATATTTTGTAGCAGAACTAGCAGTTAAGGCTTTAAAGTTTAAAGTGCCAATATTTTGTCCGTTAGCAGAAACCGCAAACGAAGTAGGAGTGTAGGCTGCTGCTGCTGCATTAAGCTGTATTTTTACAGGAACAGAAGTTTCGAGATTTTGAAAGTTAAATTCAAATTCCTGTTCCTGATTGATATCGAATGATTCTCCCAGCCATCTGCGCCCTAAATGGACAATGTTTGTTTGATCGATTTCGTGGTATTGATAGTCATCAAACGTGTTTAGTTCAAGAGTGCTGCCTGTTGTAGGCTGATTTAGTGACGAAATTCGTTTTCCGTCACCTCCGTTAGCTGTTATATAATAGTAAGATTTTGTAGCGTATAGATTAAGGTTAGTTTGGCTTTCAGAACTCCAATTGTTGACTCCTTCGGCATAAAATAGAATATAATCTTCATTGTTGAATGTTCCGTCACCTTCTCCGGATATCTGAATCGCATTTTCAATTAAGTCTTCCGGATAATAAGCGCTATTGGCCAAAGGAAGCATTCTTCCTCCGTTTCCGTAAATTTTGATTCTTCTTGGATCTACTTTGCCTGGGTCAAATCCTAAACTTTGCAAAAAAGACTTTGAGATTTTGTAAACGCCTGATTTTTCAACATAGAAACGATACCAATCTCCGCTTGCTAAAACGGAATTGTAGATTGAAGCAGCTTTTTGAAAAGAAGATGTATTGGCTCTCTTTGATGTTGTATTGCTTGAAGAATAAGAGAATGATTTGATTCGTTTGTAAGTGTTTCCGTCCCTTATAATAGGATAAAGAAATAGAAAAGATTGTTTTTGATCTCTTGAAGTAGTTGTTTTTAATGTTTCATTTGGTTTTGCAGGTATGTTTTCCTTTGTTAAATCTCCC
This sequence comes from Flavobacterium pectinovorum, assembly GCF_006438875.1. Lineage (GTDB taxonomy): Bacteria > Bacteroidota > Bacteroidia > Flavobacteriales > Flavobacteriaceae > Flavobacterium > Flavobacterium pectinovorum_A. Next base: position 140,030 of record NZ_RCZH01000008.1, on the reverse strand, counting down.
AGGTCTGCAATTGACATTGATTCGTAAATAATATTTGTTATTTGCACAGAATTAGCTGCTGAAGCTCCTGTTTGGTTCAGGTTAAGTAATAATGTTATGGTTTTTTTTGTAGTGTCATAGCGAAAACTACTTCCTGAAAAGGAAGGAATAGTTGCTTTTGAATCTCCAAAACTCATCTCTTTTTTGTTTTGCCAATCTAATGTGAAGCTGCCATTTATCTGGGAAAATGAGATAAGTGGAATTAAAAAGAAGTATAAGATTAAGGCTTGTTTCATCAGCTGGAAAATCGGGATTAATTTAAAATTATTTTAGTAAGTAAAAATATAGTATTTCATGTTATAGTAAATAATAAAAAGTATATTTTTGCGTTCGTAACTATAGGTTATTTTCTGGTAAAAAACAGCTAAATAAAATTATTAGAACGGATGTTGCTAATTAAATGTTAATTATTATATTGCAGCACCTAAATTTATCACCTAAGAATGAGTATGAAAGTAAACAAAATTGTAGCCCTGCAATTAATGATGTCAATGGTATTGATGTTAGGCACGGCTAGTTGTAGCAAAAAATCGAGTTCCAACAGTCACGCTTCAAGAGCAACAGGTTGGGATGTAGATAGTCAGAATGGAACGGCTGCTAGAAATGCAGGAAAAAAACAACAGGCTGGTCCTGGTTTAGTTTTTGTTGAAGGAGGTACGTTTACTATGGGTAAAGTACAGGATGATGTTATGCATGATTGGAATAACACACCGACTCAACAACACGTTCAATCATTTTATATGGATGAAACTGAAGTTACGAATGGTATGTACTTAGAATACCTGGAGTGGTTAAAGAAAGTTTTCCCTCCAACAGAAGAAAATTACAAAAACATTTACGAAGGAGCATCGCCAGATACATTGGTGTGGAGAAATCGTTTAGGATATAACGAAACGATGACTAATAATTACCTAAGACATCCTTCTTATGCTAATTATCCTGTAGTAGGTGTAAACTGGATTCAAGCGGTTGAATTTGCTAAATGGAGAACAGACCGTGTGAACGAAGCTGTTTTGGAAAAAAACGGATACCTTCAAAAAGGTGCTAAAACAAATGATGTTACCGGAGATAATGCATTTAATACTGAGGCTTATTTAATGTCTCCTAGCACTGCACGTGGCGGTAGCGAAGAAATCGTATTGAAGAAAAATCCAGGTGGCAGAAAACCAAAAGCTGGAAAAGATGGTGTAGTTCCTGAAGAGAAAAATGTGTATGCACAACGTTCTTCCGGAGTTATCTTGCCAGAATACAGACTTCCTACTGAAGCAGAATGGGAGTACGCAGCTGCTGCAGATGTTGGACAAAGAGAATACAATATATATAAAGGACAAAAGAAATATCCTTGGTCCGGAGATTATACACGTTCATCTAAACGTAAAAATAAAGGAGATCAATTGGCTAACTTTAAACAAGGAAACGGTGATTACGGTGGAATTGCCGGTTGGTCAGATGATGGTGCAGATATTACAAATGCTGTAAAAAGCTATGCTGCCAACGATTTTGGATTATACGATATGGCTGGAAACGTAGCCGAATGGGTTGCCGATGTTTACAGACCTATTATCGATAATGAAGCGAATGATTTTAACTACTTTAGAGGAAATCAATATGCTAAAAACAAAATTGGTAAAGATGGTAAAATTGAAATTATCACTAAAGATAATATTCAATACAAAACATTAAGTAACGGTAAAAAAGTTGCAACAAACTTACCGGGAGAAATTGCTCAGGTTCCAGTTGATGAAAATGAAACTTACTTAAGAACGAACTTCAGTACAAGTGACAACATCAATTACAGAGATGGTGACAAACAATCTTCAAGATATTTTGACTTTGGAGATTCTGAGTCAGGACCAAAAGCGGATCAGGCAATGTACAATTCTCCTAAGCATAATATCACTACTGATAGTTTAGGTCAAATGACTAGAAAATACGATAGCTCAAGTAAACGTACAACGTTAATCGATGATAACGTAAGAGTTTACAAAGGTGGTTCTTGGAGAGATAGAGCTTATTGGTTAGATCCGGCTCAAAGAAGATATTTCCCTCAGGATATGGCAACTGATTACATCGGATTTAGATGTGCAATGTCTAGAGTAGGTGCAAAATCTGAAAAAAGAAAATCACCTAGAAACTAGGTTTTAGAAATTTTAATAAAAAATTCCAAATTCCAAAAGCTGATTATTTCAGTCTGGGATTTGGAATTTTTTTATTGTTTTTTTTCTACTTTTACGATCAATAAAATAAATATAAATGAATATTCAGGACATTCATAACTTGTTTTTACAAAGTAGTTCCGTTTCAATTGATACAAGAAAAATTGAAAAAGGTTCTATGTTTTTTGCTATTAAAGGCGAGAACTTTGATGCTAATACTTTTGCAGCAAAAGCACTCGAATTGGGAGCTTTGTATGTTATTATTGACAATGCAGCTTATGCTATAGACGAGAGAACGATTTTGGTGGAGAACAGTTTGGAAACATTGCAGGAATTGGCAAAATTTCATCGCTCTTATTTGAAATTGCCTATTGTTGCACTCACCGGAAGTAACGGAAAAACGACTACAAAAGAACTTATCAATGTAGTTCTTTCTAAGAAATTCAAGACTAAAGCTACTGTTGGGAATTTAAATAACCATATTGGAGTTCCGTTGACTTTATTGTCTTTTTCGAAAGAAACTGAAATTGGAATTGTTGAGATGGGTGCAAATCACAAAAAAGAAATCGAATTTTTATGTGAAATTGCTCAACCGGATTATGGTTATATAACCAATTTTGGAAAAGCACATTTAGAAGGTTTTGGCGGCGTTGAAGGAGTTATTGAAGGCAAGAGTGAAATGTATCACTATCTCTTAAAAAATAACAAATTAGCTTTTGTTAATCTTGAAGATCCAATTCAGGTTGAGAAATCTAAAGGGATAGAGACGTTTACTTTTGGACTAAATCAAGATCAGTCAAATCTTAATATCAAAAGTATTCAGGCAAATCCATTTGTTGTTGTCGATTATTACAGTTTTATCGTAGAATCACATTTAATTGGACTTTACAATGCTAATAATATCAATGCTGCTGTTGCGATAGGAAAGTATTTTAAAGTTGATGAGAGTGACGTAAAACAAGCTATCAAAAACTATATTCCTGAAAATAACAGGTCGCAACTATTAAAAAAGGAATCAAATCAAATTATTCTGGATGCTTATAATGCTAATCCAAGTAGTATGGCTGTGGCAATTACTAATTTTCTACAATTAGAAAATCAGAACAAAGTAATGATCTTAGGAGATATGTTTGAGCTTGGAAACGAAAGTCATGAAGAGCATAAAATTATAGTTGATTCCTTGGCAAACCAGAACAATTCTGTTTGTTATTTGATTGGAAAATATTTTTACGAAAATAGAATTTCGAATAGTAATATTTACTTTTTTGAATCTTTTGATGCTTTTGCAGAATATCTCAAAACGATTCATTTTAAAGAGAACACAATTTTAATAAAAGGTTCGCGTGGCATGGCGCTGGAACGAACATTAGAATATATTTAAAAGTAAAAAGCCTTCCGATTCATTTATCGGAAGGCTTTTTCTTTATTAGATGCTCATTAAAAATCCAATAAGGTTTTCTTTTTTATTTAAACCAAGTTTTTTTCTTAATCTGTATCGTGCTAACTCAACTCCTCCAGTTGAAATATTCATGATTTCGGCTATTTCTTTCGTTGACATATTCATTAACAAATAGGTAGATAAATCGAGTTCTCGAGGTGAAATGGTAGGATATTTTTCTTTTAGTCGCTTTAAGAATTCAAAATGAACGTTTTTAATGTGTTTTTCGAGGTCTTTCCAGCTTTTGTCTGTGTTAACTTCTTTGACAATGCTTTTATTTAGTTTGCTAACTTGAAATTTTGTTGAATCATCAAGTGCTTCGACGTCAATTTCTTTTAGTTTGTGTATAATTCCATTTAAGATTTTATTTTTCTTCACAACTTGCAAAGAATTGTTTACTAGTTCCTTATCCTTTGCCAGGATTTTTATCTGAAGCTTGTCATTTTTTAATTTTTCAATTTCTTTTTCAAGATCATATTGCTCCTGTCTGATTTTTGATTCTTTCTCCAGATAAAGTCTTCGTTGTTCTATAGTTTCATAATATTTATTCTTTCTGATCTTCATTTTTATACGTGTAGATATCAAATAGATTCCCACAAGTATTAGTATAAAATAAAACATGAAAGCTAAGAAATGTCTGTACCAAGGCGGAGAAATGGTGAAAGAAAGTTTTGCAGGTAAAGATTGCACTCCATAACTGTTTCTAACCTTTACATTCATTGTATACTCGCCTTCGCGAAGATTCGTGTATTCTTTAAGAGATATAGTAGACCAATTGCTCCATTTGTCATCAAAAGGCTCTAATTGATAGGAGAACTCAACATTTTCAAGATTCTCATATGTTGGAGACGAAAATGTAAATCGAACATGATTTGAAGAATATGGAATACGAATGTTCTCCGTTTTATTCTGATTATTTCCTAGAATAATAGTATCGCCGGGAAATGAAAAACTACGAATAAAGGCTTTTGGTTTCTTAACGAAGTTATTCAGAAATTGCGAGTCATAATGCGCCAGTCCATCTGTTAATCCAATAAATATGTTTTTTGAATCAATTGTATTTACAGATAAATAATTACTTACCAAATTACCTGTCAGATTTGAAAATGGCGCAACAATATTTTTATACTTATTGTTTTGTTTCATTAAAACCCCCAAAGATTCATTAAATGCATACCATAAATTAGATTGTGAATCTTCGCTTAGTGCATTGATTACAGGTATGTTTCGGAATAACTTAGTTAGATTTTTATCTTCGAAGAATATATCCTGCTCTTTTGAATATTTATAAAAATGATTGTTGGTTTGAAAGTAGATTCGATCATCTATTTTTTGTAGGCTTCCAATATTTTTAAACTTAGGCGTTAATTGATTGATTTTTTTGATAGAAGAAAACCTTGTTAAATCATTACTAAGTGACATTCTGTAGATAGACTCATCTTTTTTAAGCCATAAATACGATTCATCAAGTTCGAAACTATTAGATGATTTGTCGAATCCTAAAATTTGGTTTTTATAAACTAATCCATTTGGTGTTTTTTGAAATATAGCAAATCCATCATAATTTGATCCAATATAAAAGCCGGGATGATTTGGTATTTTCTTAAAACCAAAGTAACCTTTAGGATCTATTATATGTGTTACTTTTCCGCCCTCTATAACCAGAGCACCTCTGTTGTTTGAGCAAATAAGCTCGTTTTCTACAACCTGAACATTCCATGATTGTGCGGTAGTTCCTTCGACAAGTTTGAAAACATCTTCTTTAAAACTATTGTTCCAGGCGTGATAAAAAACACCTTGATTTGTGGCAACATACAAATTTCCATCATGAATTACTGATGCATATACGGTACTAATATCATAACTAAATCCAAAATAAGTAAACGGCGAACTCTCGTTGACAAAAGCAATACCATTATCGAGGCCTAGCCAAAGATTGTTTTTATTGTCTATAAAAGAGGTTAAAACAGTATTGTTCTGTAATCCTTTTTTTCTGTTGATGTGCTGGATTATCTTCCCATTATAATCACATATTATTATACCATCTAAAACCGAGTTCAATACAATAGAGCTGTTGTTTATTGTTACGCCTCCTAAGGAGTTATTTTTCTTAACAAAATTGTTAGCTTCGGTATCCCAAGGTATTACTTTGTTGTTTTCATAAACAAATAAACCTTTTTCTAATGTTATAATTAAGATTTTGTTTTTTGCTAACGAATACATTCCCCATATCTCTGTATTGTTTAAACTTGTTGTATTGGCTAATGCATATAGCTTTCCGTCTTTGTATTCTAGTATTCCTTTCTCAACATCTTGTAAATAAAGTTTGTTATCGACTACAAATGAAAACTGAAAACGTTTGGGAGCTTGTAGTATGGATAATTTTCCATTTTTGAATATATATATCCTGGCAAAAGACTGAAAAATGGTCTGATTATTAAAAGAATGTATTTTCCAGATAAAGTCTATTATTTTGATTTTACTCTTATCTACCTGTTTTGCTAATGAGGTGTATTTAAGTCTGCCTTTAGTATCAGGCTGGAAATATCCAAACTCATTGTATCCTCCAACGAAGATTTTACCTGAATCATCAATCTTTAAACATCTCACAGAAGTTAGATTCGGCAATGGATATTTTCGCCAGGATGATCCGTCAAATTGTAAAAGACCATTATTGTTGGCAAAATATAGATTTCCGTTTTTATCCTGCCCAATATTCCAGTTTTGAGTACCGCCTTTGTATTCGTTTCGCTTGTAATTTCTTACATCAGGGAGTCCAATGTTTTTTACTTGCCCAAAAATGGAGATTGTGAATAATGTAAAAAAAGTAATATAAAAATATGATTTTATCAATTTCATAAATTTTTCTATTTATTTAGAATTTTGAATACTAAGTAGTTGTTTTTTAGCGAATTAGCTTGTTTTCGTCAGTACTATTTCGTTGTAGAGAGCTAATTATTTAATAAAAATAAGCATTCTTATACTAGTGTAGTGTTTATTTTTGCAATTAACATTTTGATAACATTTAATATTTATTTTTTATTATATTGTTATTCAGTTATTTATAAAAAAAATGATGTGTTTTTGTAATGTAATAAAATTTACTTTGATGTGTTTTTGTAATGAATTTTAATTGTTGATAGTAAAAAAATAACATTATTATTGCATCAAATTACTAATTAATTAACCAAAATTTTTAGAAAAATGAAATTAACAAAATTACTTATTTTTTGTATTTCGTCTTTGTTATTCTCGGTTATCGCTGTGGCTCAGGATGCCACAGTAAATGGGGTTATAACAGATGAAAGTGGAATGCCAGTTCCGGGTGCTACTATTGTATTAAAAGGAACAACTAAGTCAACGGCATCAGATTTTGATGGAAAATTCCAAATTCAGTCACCTTCTACAGGTGTTTTAACAGTTACTTTTATTGGATATGCACCAGTTAGTGAAGCTGTAAATGGGAGAACAAAAATTTCAATTCAATTAAAACCGGAATCGCAATCCTTAAATGAGGTTGTGGTTGTAGGATATGGTACTCAAAAGAAATCAGTAGTTACCGGAGCAATCTCCAGTGTAAAAGCTGCCGATCTTGAGAAAGTTCCTAATGGTAGAGTTGAGCAAGCATTACAAGGTAGAGTAGCAGGTGTATCTGTAGCGGCTACTTCTGGACAACCAGGTGCGGCTTCTAAGGTACGTATTAGAGGTATAACTACTTTTAGAGAAGGTGGTAATGATCCTTTATGGGTTGTTGATGGTATTGCTATAGATGCAAACGCAATTGGTTTTATCAACCAAAGTGATATCGAATCTATCGAGGTTCTTAAAGATGCTGCTTCTGCTGCAATCTATGGTACTCGTGCTGCAACCGGAGTTATCTTGGTTACAACTAAAAAAGGGAAATCAGGAAAAATCTCTGTAAACTATACTGGTTTTGCAGGTGTTTCTGGTCCGGCTAAAAAATTAGATTTATTGAATGCTTCACAATATGGTTCAATAATGAATGACAAGTCTCTTGCAGATGGTGGAGGTATTAAATATGCTAATCCATCTTCATTAGGTAAAGGTACAGATTGGCAAGATGCAATCTTCAATAACTCTGCTTTTAGATATACACACGAATTAAGTATTAGTGGTGGTGGTGAAAAATCTACTTTTTATGCTTCTTTCGGGATACAAGATCAGGAAGGTATTGTTGCAACAGAAATTTCAAACTATACAAAGAAAAATTTCCGTTTAAACTCAACTCATAAAATTTCTGACTACTTTACTTTTGGACAAACTTTTGGATACACACACCAGGTAACTAAAGGTATTGGAAACACAAACAGTGAGTTTGGAGGACCTTTAAGTTCTGCAATTAACTTAGATCCTCTTACTCCATTGGTTGTAACAGATCCTGCAGTAGCTAGTACTGGTTTCTATACAAACCCAAATGCTGTTAGAGATGGTAACGGAAATCTTTACGGAATTTCTTCTTTAGTACAACAAGAGATGACAAATCCTTTAGCTTATACACAAACAAGATTAGGTGGATATAGCTGGTCAGACGATTTTGTTGGTAATGCATACTTAGAGGCTAATATTACTAGTCATTTAAAATTCAGAACTACACTTGGAGGTAAATTAGCTTATTGGGGAGACCAAGGCTTTACTCCAGTTTTCTTCCTTAATCCAAACATGAAAGAGGATAGAAACAATTACAGTCAAAATAATAATAAAGCATTTGCTTGGACTCTTGAGAATATCTTAACGTATTCTAATAAATTTGGTGATCATAGTATCAATGTTTTGGCAGGACAAGGAGCTTATGTTGAAAACATTGGTGGTTCTATTGGAGTTACTATGTACGGTTTGCCGATTACTAGCTATAAAGATGCTTCTTTCAATTTTGAAATTCCTCAAACTGACAGAGTAAACAGAGCAAGTGATTTTACAGAACATAAATTAGCTTCGTTATTTTTACGTACAAATTATGATTATTTAGAGAAATACCTTTTCACAGGAATCATTCGTCGTGATGGATCAACTCGCTTTGGTGAAAACAAAAAATTTGGAGTTTTCCCTTCATTCTCTTTAGGATGGGTTCTTTCGAAAGAAGGATTCTGGAAAGAAAACAATGTAGTTAACACTTTAAAACTACGTGGAGGTTATGGAGTTGTTGGTAACGATAATATCGATGATTTCAAATATAGAGGTTTAGTTGTTGGGGGATACAATTACTCTGTTGGAAACACAGGTGCAATTACAACTGGTTACGGAAACTCTACTTTGCCTAATAAAGATTTAGGATGGGAAGAAACTTCTCAAACTACTGTAGGTCTTGATGCAAAACTTTTTAATGATTTTACTCTTGCTTTAGACTACTACAAAAAGAGAACAAAAGGAATCTTAAGAGACGTTGTTATTCCTGGATATGTTGGAGTTGTTGACAAGCCATCTGCGAATATTGCAGACATGAACAATAGTGGTTTTGAGGTTGAATTAGGATACAAGAAAAGATTAGGAGACTTTAATTTAGGAGTTAATGCAAATGTTGCTTACCTTAAAAATGAAATCACTTATGTAGGATCATCTACAAACTACATTGTTGGAGATGCTACTTTCCAATCTATGGGACCAGTAACAAGAACACAAGTTGGTCATTCATTCAACGAATTTTATGGTTTCAAAACTGCAGGTATTTTTCAAAATGCTGCTGAAGTTGCTGCATACAAAAATGCTGCCGGAGGTTTAGTTCAACCAAATGCCAGACCAGGAGATTTCCGTTGGACAGATACAAATGGTGATGGTACTATTACTGATGATGATAAACAATTCTTAGGAACAAACATCCCTAAATATACTTTTGGTCTTACGGTTAACTTAGACTATAAAAACTTTGATTTTATGGCATTTACTCAAGGATCAGCGGGAAGTAAAATTTTCCAAGGTCTGAGAAGACTTGATATCTTAAATGCAAACTACCAAACAAGTGCTTTAGGTCACTGGTCTGGAGAAGGAAGTACAAACGATTATCCTAGATTGACTAACAATGATCCAAATAAAAATTTCACTAACATGTCTGATTTTTATCTTGAAAACGGAAACTATTTACGTTTGAAAATTGTTCAGGTTGGATACACACTTCCAACTGGTTTATCATCTAAAATTGGTTCAGATAAAATTCGTTTTTACTTAACGGGAGAAAATTTATTTACTATTACAAAATACACTGGATATGATCCTGAAATTGGAGGTCAAGTTTATGGTGTAGATAAAGGAGTTTATCCACAAGCCAGATCTATTCTGTTAGGAGCTAACGTTCAATTTTAAAAATTAAAGAATTATGAAAACTATAAAATATAAATATATATACATTGCTGTAGCATTGGCTATTCTGGGATCTTGCTCTGAAGATTTTGTAACCATTGACCCAAAAGGAAAATTTGATCAAAGTACTTACTTTTCTACAGAACAAGAATGTTACTCCGCTTTAATTGGAGTTTACGATCCGTTGAGAAAAAACACCGGAGGTTTCGAAAACATGGTTGCGATGTTAAATGCAGGATCTGATGATTTTTATGCTGGTGGTGGAAGTTCTACTGATGGAACTGGAATTCAAAATTTCTCTACTCACTCTCTTACTTCAATTAGTATTCCTGGTAGTTTCTGGAGTGATCATTTCCAAGGTATCGCAAGAGCAAATATGTTGTTGGAAAAACTTCCTGCATCTCCTACGAGTGCGCCTTCAAAAGTTAGATTTACTGGCGAAGCTAAAGCATTACGTGCACTTTACTATTTTAACTTAGTGAGAATGTTTAAAAACCTTCCATTGGTTTTAGTGCCTTTAACAACTCAGACTATTTATGATCCAGAACAAGTTACACCAGATGTAATTTATGCACAAATAGAAAAAGATTTATTAGAAGCGATTCCAGCTTTGCCAGATAAAGTTGATGCAAAAACAGAATCAGGAAGGCTTAATAAAGGAGCTGCACAAGCGATATTAGGAAAAGTATATTTATTTGAAGGAAAAAATCCTCAGGCAGCTGCTGTTCTTGCTCAAGTAAATGGTACACCTGGACAACCTAATCAATACGGAAATAAATTACTGCCTGAATTTAGTGATTTATGGGTGACTTCAAATAAATTTAATGCAGAGTCAATATTAGAAGTATCTCATAGTAGTGCAGGTAACACTGACTGGACATTCTGGGGACAAGGTAAAGATGAAGGAAACTCTTTAAACCAAATGATAGGACCAAGAGGGTATTCAAGACCAACAGGTTCTGATGCACCGGATCTTCCTTCAGGATGGGCTTTTAACGTTGCTACTCAAAAATTATATGATGCAATTAAACCTGATCCAAGATTTGCAGCTACTATTCTTGACATAAAAGCTTTAAAAGCAGCTGGTAAAGCAAACTATATTCCAGCTTATCAGGATACAGGTTATTTCTTGAACAAATATCTTCCAAGAGCAACAGATGTTCGTACTGGTGGAGGTAATCAAGAGTTGAACTACAAACAAAATTCTTATGTTATCAGACTTGCTGATACTTATTTGATGGAAGCAGAAGCTTTAGGTTCAGGACCAAGAGCACAAGCTTTACTTGACGCAGTTAGAGATAGAGTTGGCTTGACACCAGTACCGGTTACATTAGCAGCTATTAAACATGAAAGAAGAATGGAGTTAGCTGGTGAAGGTCATAGATTTTTTGATTTAGTAAGATGGGGAGATGCTGCAGCAGCATTATCTGATAGAGGTTTTGATGCAGGAACGGATGAGATTTTCCCAATTCCTTACACAGAACTTAATGGAACTAAATTGAAACAAAATCCTAATTACCAATAAGAACTTACTGGTAAAAAACACAAATAGAAATCTAAATATGAAGTGTAAACCTAATGCTGTTTTTTAGCATTAGGAACACTACATAGTTATGATGAAAATATTTAGCAATGTCTTAATTGCTTTTTGATATTAGTATTAAAGCGTTGAATTACGCCGGAAATAAAGATAAAGTTAAGTTTAAGTTTGGTTGTAAATAGCCCATAATCACTATGAGTATGGGCTATTTTTAAATCCTTAAACCACTAGAATGTGTTTTTATAGATAAAGAGTTTCTTTAAAAAAACTTCAAATAGAATTTAAATAATTACGGAAGAATGAGAAAAAATAGTTATAAAATTCTATGTTTTCTGTTTTCGCTTGGAGCCTTTGCGCAACAAACAAAAACAAAAAAAGAATTTACAACCAATGGGAAAAAGATAACAGTTTATACAACTGCTGAAAATTCAAATTTAAGATTAACAGCTACAGATAATTTAACTTTCTCGGCATCAAAACAACCTCTTGAAACAGAATCATCTGTTTTTGTAGAGCCATCAAAAAAGTTTCAAACCTTCATGGGAATTGGAGGCGCTATTACTGATGCAAGTGCTGAAATTTTTGCTAAACTTTCAAAAGAAAAACAAACAGAATTTCTAAATGCCTACTATGATAAACAAAAAGGTATAGGCTATTCATTGCTAAGAACCACGATACAAAGTTCTGATTTTAGCAGTGAAAGCTATTCTTATATCAAAGAAGGAGATAAAGATTTAAAGACGTTTTCTATTGATCATGATAGACAATATCGCATTCCGTTAATAAAGCAAGCCATAAAAACTGCCGGAGGAAAATTAACCACTTATGTTGCTCCGTGGTCGCCAAATGCTTTTATGAAAAGTAATCAAAACGTCCTGAAAGGCGGAACATTATTACCGGAATATTATCAAACCTGGGCAAATTTTTATGCCAAGTTTATAAAAGCATATGAGAAAGAAGGAATTCCAATTTGGGGAACTTCAACTCAAAACGAGCCAATGGCAATTCAAACCTGGGAATCTTGTGTTTATACTGCTGAGGCAGAAAGAGATTTTATTAAAAATTTCCTTGGGCCAACTTTGAAAAAAGAAAAACTGGGAGATGTAAAAATCATTGTTTGGGATCATAACCGTGATTTAATGAACTACAGAGCAAACGTAATTTATTCAGATCCTGAAGCTTCAAAGTATGTTTGGGGAATGGGTTTTCACTGGTATGAAACCTGGTCTGGCGGCGCATCAATGTTTGATAATGTTGGCAAAGTACATGAAGCATATCCTGACAAAGGGTTAATGTTTACAGAAGGATGTATCGAAAAATTTGATGCAACCAAGTATCAATTTTGGGGTAACGGAGAAAGATATGGTATTTCTATGATTAATGATTTTAATAATGGAACTGCTGCATGGACAGATTGGAATATCCTTTTAGATCAAAATGGAGGACCAAATCATGTTGGAAACTTCTGTTTTTCGCCAATTCATGCTGATACAACCACAGGTGAGTTAATTTACACACCATCTTATTATTATATCGGACATTTTTCAAAATTCATTCACTTAAATGCAGTTCGAGTAAGTACTGCAGTGAGCAGAAGCGCTTTGTTAAGTACTTCATTTTTGAATACTGACGGAACAATAGCAACAATTGTCATGAACCAATCTGATAAAGAGATTACCTACAATTTAATTATAGCTGCAGAAAAAACAGTAGTTAAAATTCCTGCGCATGCAATACAAACATTAGTATATTAATATTTTGCAATTAGACGAGGGTTGAATTGAATCATCCAATTTGACCCTCAATTTAATGTTAATCTTAAAGTTTTTTGAAAGTACAATGAAAATCACCAATAGAATTTTATTAGCACCAATACTAGTTCTGCAATTAAGTTGTTCTTCATCAAAAGTTGTGGATGGTTCAGCGGTTTCCGGATCTAAATCAAACACAAAAGTAGCAGTTTATACCACCGCCGAAAATACAAATTTAAGATTATCACTATCGAATAATTTAATTTCGAAAGCTACAAATTCAACAGTTTCTATTATTTTAGATCCTGATAAAACAGATCAGACTTTCTTAGGAATTGGTGGTGCCATAACAGATGCAAGTGCAGAAGTTTTTGCCAAATTATCTCCTAAAAAACAACAAGAATTTCTGACTGCCTATTACGACAAAAACAAAGGAATTGGTTATACATTAGCCAGAACCAATATACATAGCTGCGATTTTAGCAGTGACAGTTACACTTATGTTACAGAAGGAGACAAAGACTTAAAGACCTTCAATATTGATCACGATAGAAAATATCGAATTCCACTTATAAAAAAAGCAATTGAAACAGCCGGGGGGAAACTAACTTTATTTGCCAGTCCTTGGAGTCCCCCAGCTTTCATGAAAGACAATAATGATATTTTGCGCGGCGGCGTTTTATTGCCGGAATTTGCACAATCATGGGCAAATTACTATGTTAAATTTATTCAGGCCTACGAAAAAGAAGGAATTCCGGTTTGGGGATTAACCATTCAAAATGAGCCAATGGCAAAGCAAAGATGGGAATCTTGCATTTATACGCCTGAAGCCGAAAGAGATTTTCTAAAAAACTTTCTTGGACCAACTTTAGAAAAAGAAGGATTAGCTTCTAAAAACGTTATTATTTGGGATCACAATCGCGGAGACCAATTAGAGAAAAGAGCCAATCTTGTTTTCTCAGACCCCGAAGTTTCAAAATACGCTTGGGGAATTGGATTCCACTGGTATGAAACCTGGAATGGCGGAACTCCTAAATTTGAATCTGTAGGCGAAGTTCACAAAGTTTTTCCAAATAAAAATTTACTTTTTACAGAAGGCTGTATCGAAAAATTTGATGCCACAAAATTTCAGTTTTGGGGAAATGCAGAGCGATACGGAATCAATATGATCAACGATTTCAATAACGGAACTGTTGGCTGGACAGATTGGAATATTCTTTTAGACCAAAACGGAGGACCAAACCATGTAGGCAATTTTTGCTTTGCGCCAATTCACGCAGATATCACAAAAGATGAATTAATCTACACACCAATGTATTATTATATTGGTCATTTCTCAAAATTTATCCGACCTAACGCCAAAAGGATAATCGAAACCATTAGCGATAAAATATTACTAAGCACTTCATTTAAAAATTCTGATAACAAAATAGTTACCATTGTTATGAACCAATCAGACAAAGAAGTTGTTTATACCCTCATAAACCAAGATACAAAAACCACAATTACTATTCCGGCGCATGCTTTGCAAACTATTATAAACTAACCGGAGGCTAACTAAAAAACTATAAAAATGAAACCAAATCTTAAAAACGCTATAAAAGCATTATTTTTTGCGACAGCCATATTTGCTCAGGTAAAATGTTCTTCCTCAAATGATGCTGTCGAAAATCCTCCGCCGGTAGTGCCTCCGGTTGTAGTAAAAAATGATGTTGATTTTTGGTTGACAAAAGGAGATCAAACGGCATTATTAACAAAACAAACAGGCGCTTTAGGTTTTGGAACTACAGTAAATAATTATCCAAATATTGAAGTAAACGCCAGCCAAAAATACCAGACCGTAGATGGTTTTGGATACACTTTAACAGGTGGAAGTGCAGATGTAATCAATCAATTGAATGCAACTAAAAAAGCAGCTCTTTTACAGGAATTATTTGGTTCATCAGAAACTTCAATTGGAATAAGCTATATCAGAATCAGTATTGGAGCATCAGATTTGCATTCAACCACTTTTACCTACGATGATGTTTCAACTGGAAATACAGATATGGATTTGGCTAAATTTAATTTAGATGGAGATAAAAATGGAGTAATTGCCCTTTTGAAACAAATTTTGGCAATCAACCCGAAGATTTTAATTGTAGCAACACCTTGGACAGCGCCACTTTGGATGAAAACTGAAAACAGTTTCAAAGGAGGAAGATTAGATACGAAGTATTATGATGTTTATGCAAAATATTTCGTAAAATACATTCAGCAAATGAAAGCCGAAGGAATTACGATTGATGCCGTAACGCCTCAAAACGAACCTTTAAATCCATATAATACTCCAAGTCTGGAAATGTCAGCTTTAGAGCAGGCCAATTTCATCAAGAATAATTTAGGTCCAGCATTTAAGACAGCAAACCTTGCAACAAAAATCATTGCTTACGATCATAATTGTGATATGCCGGATTATCCCAAAACAATCCTGGCAGATGCAGTGGCAAATCCTTTTGTAGACGGTTCAGCATTTCACTTATATGCAGGAGATATTAGTGCTCTTTCAGATGTTTACAATGCTTACCCTACCAAAAACATCTATTTTACTGAACAATGGACAGCTTCTACAGGTAGTTTTGACGGAGATTTAAAATGGCATCTTAAAAATGTCGTTATTGGTTCGATGCGTAATTGGAGTAGAAATGCTTTGGAATGGAATCTAGCTAATAATGCGAATTTTGGACCTCATACAAATGGAGGATGTTCAGAATGTAAAGGAGCTTTGACCGTGACTTCAACGGACAATTTTCAGCGTAATGTAGCCTATTATATTATAGCCCATGCTTCAAAATTTGTTCCCGCTGGATCTATAAGAATTGATAGTAATATCAACGGTAGTTTACAGAATGTTGCCTTCATCACCCCATCAGGTTCAAAAGTTTTGATTGTCGAAAATGATGGATCGTCCAATGTGGCTTTCAATATTAAATTTGATGGTAAATGGGTAACAACTTCTTTAGACGAAGGAGCTGTAGGAACTTATACGTGGAAATAATTAAAGCATTTACAATGAAAAAAATAATTATTGCATTACAATTACTAGTTTCGATTACAACTTTTGGACAAGGTTTTGTACACAGAGACGGACAAAAGATTGTGGATGGAAACGGAAAAAATATACTATTAAGAGGTTTAGGATTAGGAGGATGGATGGTTCAGGAAGGTTATATGATGCAAACTCAGCCTTTTGCAAGTCCGCAATATGTAATCAAACAAAAAATTGAGGACGTTGTTGGAGAACAAGGAACAAAAGAGTTTTATGCCGCTTACAAAGCAAACGGAATTACAAAACGTGATATTGATTCCTTGGCAAAATGGGGATTCAATTCCATTCGTCTGCCAATGCATTACAACCTATACACACCACCAATTGAACAAGAGAAAAATGGTGAAATCACATGGATAGAAGAAGGTTTTACCATGACGGATAACTTGCTGAAATGGTGTGCCGAAAATAAAATCTATTTGATTCTTGATTTGCACGCAACTCCCGGAGGACAAGGAAATGACGCTGCAATTTCTGACTACGATACTACAAAACCATCTTTATGGCAAAGTGAAGCCAATCAGAAAAAAATGATTGCTTTATGGAAAAAACTAGCTTCTCGTTACAGAGATAATCAATGGATGGGAGCTTACGATATTATCAACGAACCAAACTGGAATTTTACAGGAACCAATAAAAATGGTTGCGACGAAAATTCGAACGGTCCTTTGAGAGATTTAATGGTTCAGGTAACAAAAGCTATTCGTGAGGTCGATACAAACCATTTGATCTTTATTGAAGGAAACTGTTGGGGGAATAATTACAACGGAATATTTCCTTTATGGGATGAAAATATGGCGTTGAGTTTTCATAAATACTGGAACTACAACACTACAGCTTCGATCCAGAAAATGCTGGATTACAGAACGCAATATAATGTTCCGATTTGGTTAGGAGAAAGTGGCGAAAACTCTAATGTTTGGTTTAAAGATGCACTGAACTTAGTCGAAAGCAATAATATTGGATGGGCTTTCTGGCCAATGAAAAAAATCGAAAATATTGCCGGAGTAACTTCAGTAACTAAAATTCCGGAATATGATGTTTTATTGAAATACTGGAAAGATGGCGGTCAAAAACCAAGTTCAGATTTTGCCAAAAAAATATTGATGAAAATGGCAGATAATTACAAAATGGAAAACCTGACAGTTAAGCCGGATGTAATCGATGCAATGTTTAGGCAAGTACAGACCAACGATACAAAACCGTATAAAAAACATGTAATTCCAGGGAAAATTGCTGCAACTCAATATGATTTGGGAACAAATGGATATGCATATTCAGATAAAGATTTTATCAACTACAGATCAGAAACAGGAAATTTTGACGAGTGGAACAAAGGAAATACCATGAGAAATGATGGTGTCGATATTTTACCATGCAAAGATGCAGGATCAAACGGTTATCAGGTTTCATTTATAGAAGATGGAGAATGGCTTCAATTTACAACTCAGGTTGCAAAACAGAAATCATACAAAGTTGCGATTCGTTATTCAAGTGAAAAATTAGAAGGAAAACTTCATTTAGAAACAGAAAACGGTAAAAAATCAGAAACAATCATACTTCCTGCAACTGGAGGAAATGAAAAATTCAAAACAGTTATTTTATCAGGAATAGAATTAAATGCAGGAACAAATAAAATCAAATTTGTTTTCGAAAAAGGAAGTTTTAATTTGAATTATTTAGATTTTTCAGAAGCTAAATAATAAAAGATATTCCGTTAGGGAATTAAATGTTGACCGTAACATAATTAACATAAGTTTTAAATTGATTGTTTTCAGTAAAGCCTTTGAAACAGTAGCTTTACCAGAATAAAAAATTTTAACATGAAAAAGATAAATACAATTGTTTTAGTAGTAATGGTGCTTTTGGTAAGCGGTTCATTTTATGGTCAGAATTTAAAAATTATGACCTACAATATTCGTTTGGATGTAGCGTCTGACGGAGAAAATGCATGGCCAAACCGAAAAGATTATTTTACTTCTCAAATACAATTTTATAGTCCGGATATTTTTGGAGTTCAGGAAGCAACTCCCAATCAGGTTATTGACATAGCTTCGGCTTTGCCAAAATACAACAAGTTTGGAATTGGCAGAGAAGAGAAAGGAACTGGAGAAGCTTGTACGATTTATTATAAAAAAGATCGTTTTCAGGTACAGGAATCAAATACATTTTGGTTGTCAGAAACACCCGATATGGTTTCAAGAGGTTGGGATGCAGCTTGTAACAGAGTTTGTACGTATGCTCTTTTTAAAGATTTAAAAACAAAAAAAACGTTTTGGGTTTTTAATCTGCATCTCGATCACATGGGTGAAGTCGCAAGAGTAAAAGGAGTAGAATTGGTTCTTTCGAAAATAGCAGCAGTAAATACTAAAAAGTATCCAGTTTTTTTAATGGGAGATTTCAATTCAGAACCGGATACAAAACAAATTATAGAAATTAAAAAAGTAATGGATGATACCAAAGATGTGTCAATAGAAAAACCTTTTGGACCATCCGGAACATTCAATGATTTTGAGCATAATAAGCCAGTAACGTTATTAATAGATTATATTTTTATGTCTAAAAATAGCGGACTAAAAATTCAAAAACACGCAGTACTAAGTGATTCTAAAGATTTAAGATATCCGTCAGATCATTTACCTGTCTTAATAGAAATAGATTAAAAAATGAAAAACATCAACAAAAAACTTCAAATTTTACTTTTACTGCCTTTGATTGCAGTTCAAATAAAATGCGGAACTTCAAAAAATTCAGTTACCACTTCTGGTAAAGCCGAAGCTTGGATTACAACAACCGATGAAACATTAAAATTGCAAAAGCAAAATGATTTGGTTTTTAATTCAGAAACGAATTCAAATCAAACGATTCTAGTTGACGCTTCTCAAAAATTTCAAACCATCGAAGGTTTTGGATTTTCCTTAACAGGAGGAAGTGCTCAGGCAATTATGAAACTGGACAAAGCAAAGAAAGAAGCATTGCTTCAGGAATTGTTTACAAGAAATAATGATGCAATTGGCTTGAGTTATTTACGAATTAGTATTGGAGCTTCTGATTTGAATGAAAAAGTTTTTTCGTATGATGATATGCCGGAAGGTCAAACAGATTTAAAACTGGAACACTTTAATCTTGGTTCGGATTTAAATGATGTTGTGCCGCTTTTAAAAGAAATTTTGGCAATAAACCCAAAGATAAAAATCATGGGTTCTCCTTGGTCACCGCCAGTTTGGATGAAAGATAACGGAAACTCAAAAGGCGGAAGTTTACAGCCAAAATATTATCAGGTTTATGCCGAGTATTTTGTAAAATATATTCAGGCAATGAAAGCACAGGGAATTGTAATTGATGCGATAACACCGCAAAACGAACCTTTGCATCCCGGAAATAATCCAAGTTTATTAATGCTTGCAGAACAACAGGCAGATTTTATCGGAAATAATTTAGGTCCCGCTTTCGCGAAAGCAAAAATCAAAACCAAAATTGTAGTTTACGATCACAATTGTAATAAACCCGAATATCCTTTAACGATTTTGAAAGATGCAAAAGCGAATCCTTTTGTAGCTGGTTCAGCATTCCATTTATATGAAGGAGATATCAGCGCTTTGTCTACAGTTCATAATGCATATCCAAAGAAAGACTTATATTTTACAGAGCAATACACAGGATCAAAAAGCAGTTTCGAATCTGATTTGAAATGGAGCGTAAAAAACGTTGTAATTGGTTCTATGCGTAACTGGAGTGTAAATGCATTATCTTGGGGATTGGCAAATGATGAATACTACAAACCATTTACACCAGGCGGATGTTCTACTTGTAAAGGGGCATTAATGATCGATCAGGCTCAGAATATCAAAAGAGAAGTAGGGTATTATATCATTGGTCATGCTTCAAAATTCGTTCCGGAAGGATCTGTTAGAATTGGCAGTAATATTAGTAATAACTTGTACAATGTTGCGTTTAAAACTCCTTCGGGACAAATTGTTCTGATCGTAGAAAATGATGGAACTTCGACAGAATCATTCAATATCAAATACAATCAAAAACAAATTTCAACTACTTTAAACGCTGGTGCAGTTGCAACTTACGTTTGGTAATCAAAATTAATCACTTGAAATCGCTATGATTCCAAATATTAAACTGGAATAAAGAGTGGAGATTCCTCCCGATAGCTATCGGGATCCATTAAATAGCATATATTAAATACGTATGAAAAAAATAACCACATTTACCTTGTTGATGGTATCGTTTTTTGCGGTCGCACAACAAGAAACAATCGATCAGAAAGTAAATGCTTTATTGAAAAAAATGACTATTGAAGAAAAAATAGGTCAGCTTAATCAATATACAGGCGATAATTCTGCAACAGGACCAATTACGATAAATCCAAACAAACAAGCCGAAATCAAAGCAGGTTTAGTAGGTTCGATGCTAAATATTATCGGAACAAAATATACCCGACAATATCAGGAATTAGCGATGCAATCGCGTTTAAAAATTCCGTTGTTATTTGGTCAGGACGTAATTCACGGATACAAAACAACGTTTCCAATTCCGTTAGCTGAGGCTGCAAGTTGGGATTTAGCAGCAATTGAATTAGCGGCAAGAGTTGCGGCTACAGAAGCATCTGCAAGCGGAATTCACTGGACATTTGCGCCAATGGTTGATATTGGACGTGATCCTCGTTGGGGACGTGTAATGGAAGGAGCCGGAGAAGATACTTACTTAGGCTCTAAAATTGCTTATGCAAGAGTAAAAGGATTTCAAGGAAATAAATTAGGAGATTTAAACTCCGTTATGGCGTGCGTAAAACACTTTGCAGCTTATGGTGCAGGAGTTGGCGGTAGAGATTACAACTCAGTAGATATGAGCGAGCGTATGTTACTTGAAACCTATTTGCCTCCGTTTAAAGCGGCCCTGGATGCTGGTGCAGCAACTTTCATGAATTCATTTAATGATTTAAACGGAATTCCTGCTTCAGGAAATGCACATTTACAACGCGATATTTTAAAAGGAAAATGGAACTTTCAGGGATTCGTAGTTTCGGATTGGGGCTCTATTGGGGAAATGGTAGCGCACGGATATTCAAAAGACCTTAAAGCCGCCGCACTTTCTGCGATTACAGCCGGAAGTGATATGGATATGGAAAGTAATGCATACCGTTACAATCTTGCCGAATTGGTAAAAGAAGGTAAAGTTTCTATTGATTTAATCGATGACGCGGTAAAACGTATTCTTCGCAAGAAATTTGAATTAGGATTATTTGATGATCCATACAGATATTCAGACGAAAAAAGAGCTGAAAAAGCCTTAAGTAATCCTGAAAACAGAAAAGCAGCACTTGAAGTAGCGCAAAAAAGTATCGTTTTATTAAAGAATGACAATCAAACATTGCCAATTTCTAAAAGTGTAAAAACAATTGCATTTATTGGACCAATGGTAAAAGAATACAAAGCCAATATGGGATTTTGGGCCGTAGAATTGCCGGATGTTGCTTATGATAAATGGGTAGTTTCGCAATGGGATGGTTTACAAAACAAAGTGGGTAAAAATACTAAATTGCTCTACGCAAAAGGCTGTGAAGTAACCGGAGATAATAAAGATGGTTTTGCGGAAGCTGTTGCAACTGCCAAACAAGCAGATGTTGTAATTTTAAGTATTGGCGAAAGACATGACATGAGCGGTGAAGCAAAAAGCCGCAGCAATTTGGGCTTACCGGGCGTTCAGGAAGATTTAGTAAAAGCAATCCAGGCAACAGGAAAACCAGTTGTGGTTTTGGTAAACGCGGGAAGACCTCTTATTTTTAACTGGACAGCAGACAATGTTCCGGCAATTGTTTATACGTGGTGGTTAGGAACTGAAGCAGGAAATGCAATCGCTAATGTTTTATTTGGAGATTATAATCCGTCAGGAAAATTGCCAATGACATTCCCGAGAGAAGTAGGGCAAGTGCCTATTTATTACAATCATTTCAGCACAGGAAGACCAGCAAAAGATGAAGATTCAAAAAATTATGTTTCAGCTTATATAGATTTAAAAAACTCACCTAAATTTCCTTTCGGATACGGATTGAGTTATACACAATTTGGTTATACAGATTTGAAATTATCTTCGACTAAAATAAAAAGCAACGAAACAATAAAAGTTTCCTTTCAATTATCAAATATTGGAAAAGTAGCTGGAGAAGAAGTAGTACAATTGTATTTAAAAGACAAATTCGGTTCAGTAGTAAGACCGGTTTTGGAATTAAGAGATTTCCAAAAAGTAAAATTAAATGCTGGAGAATCTAAAACTATCGAATTTACAATTGACAAAGAGAAACTATCTTTCTACAATGATAAATTAGAATGGACAGCTGAACCAGGCGATTTCGAACTAATGATCGGAACTTCGTCAGCAGATATTAAATTAAGATCAAACTTTGAATTACAATAAAATTACAATCTCCAAAAACTGTAATTAACCAAAAAAGCGGAATCGTAAGACTCCGCTTTTTTATGTTAAAACAAATATGATTTTAACTCATTGGGTGTGATCGCTAAAATTTCATTTAACACATAGAAACATAGGTTTTTTTATCTTGAAAAGGAGTGTAAAAAGAAACATGTTTCTTACACATAGCTAGACTCTGTGTCTTTTAAAGAAGTGAAACATCTTTTTTGAGCGTATAGAATCTATGTTTCTATGTGTTAAAACTAATTTCCTTTACGGATTGATTTTTAATTAAAATGTTTTTTGAAATTGAATTTTAATTTATTCAAAATACCCTCTTCAATAATATCAACTCCAATTCCAAAATTACTATCCGCAACTTCGTGGTGTGCTGCTCTGAAATCTTCAAAATCCTTCTCCGGAATTTCTAAGTTTATTAATGGTTTAAAATCAATTATGATAGTTCCACCATTTTTAGTGATTTTTTTGCGGCTCGTATAATCAAAATACGGATTATTAATAGTGCTTTCCTGTATCGTAAATTTCTCCGTAACATCTATTTTTTGATCCGTCAGAAGTTGGATTTCAAAACGTTCGTTGTCAAAATTATGCCAGAAAGTAATGTCTTTGTGCATAAAATCCCTTGCACTGTTTTTGACAATATTTCCATCAAAATACATTAAAAAACGATTGTTTTTGCCATCAGTATAATACGGATTTTCAATTGTTGTTTTGTATTCAATTTTAAATTCATTTAGTTTTTTGTCATCACTTACAATTTCAATTACAGCATCTTTAAATATATTTCTAAGATCAGTTCCGTTTCTGTCGTTATTGTAATTTAGAGTATGAAAGAAGAAATTATTCCAACTGTCAATGATTTCTCTTTTGTTCGTTTTTTTGAAATATTTACGCATATTATTGGCGCGATTTCCTTTGTATATAGTTGTTAAGTTAAGCTTGCCAATATTGTTTGCTACAATAAGTTCAGATTTTTCATCAACAGCATAATAAGAAAAACGATGTGGCGGTTTAATTTGTAATTCCAGATTTGGTTTAACCTCCAAATAATGCATAAAGAAGATAAAACCACGATTTTCAATTAATCCAAATTCATCACGAAGCGTTGCATCCACAAAGTAACTTTCGCCCTTGTAATTTATTTTTACAATTACGTGATTAAAAGTCAGCAACGACGGTAAATAATATTTCATGTAGAAGTCCGTATTGAAATTGACTAAAACAATTGAAGAGTCGATACCAATAGAATCTAAAATCACCTTCAATAAAACCGATTTTGCTTTACAATCACCCTGCTTATTTTCATAAGTAACTGACGGTTCCTGAGGTTTGTAACCATTCATCTCATCAGCATTGTAAATATAATTAATATGATTTTGCACATATTCTATAGCAAATTGCAGCTGTTCATCCTTGTCATTTATACCATCAATTTTTTCAATTAAATCCGGCGCAAATTCCTTTAGCGAAGATTTTTCAAAAATAGCATCATAAATTGGAGCGATATAATTTGATAATTCTTTCCAATTAGCATCCGTTGCAAAATCTATAAATGGAGAAACTTCTCGATTTGAATCCACAAAATTGATGTAGTTCTCTTCGTTAATTACATATTCTTCCCCTTTTTTCAAGTGGTTAACTTCAGGTTCCAAAACATTTCCGTTTTCATCCCTGAAAAAAGTCTTTTTATAGGCAATTGTTCTTTCGCGATCATTTTTAAAAGTGAACTTATATTTTCCATAAGCCCAATAACTGTCGGGACCTATCCAAATATATTTAGAGAACCCTTTTCGTAAAAAGTCGCGATCAGTAAAAACTTTAATTCTGGAATCCTCCATAATCAAAATGTCATAAAGTCGAAGATCTTTTATCGTGATATTGACTTTTTTATTACTGCTTAAAACGCCGCCGCCACTTTGGTTTTCGCTGTCAAGTATTTTGATTTTCGTATCCGGAATTTTATCAACCAGAACACCATCTCTCAAAACACTGATTCGGTGTATAACGTACGTTTCGTTTTCTTCCAAAACAACATCTACAACAGATGCTCTTTCTAGATTTGCAGGTTCATTTAGCGTATATGCCAGACAAGCATATTCACTATTTTCATGATCACTTGTGTAGTATATTTTATCTAAAAAATAGCAATAATCGCGTCCTTCATCTGCTTGTTTTTGAGAGAATTCAGATTCTTTGATATATTCAATAAGTTGCGCGTCGTTAATATTGCCAGCCCAATGTTCTGGCTTTTGAATTTTATAAATTTCTGATTGAAGAGCTTGTTCCATAAGTAAGGCTTTTATTTGAAGTAGGTAAAATCTTTCGTATAAAACAAAAATATAGAATTTTGCAAATATCTAATAGCAGCAAAATCATTATTGAGATAAGTTTGGTTTTCTTACAATAAAGAATTTATTATCTGATTTTATAGAAGTTTAATCTTAGATAATTTAATAAAATTCTGAAAGAATTGAGAAAGTTGTAAAAAGGAATAGAAGTAAAAATGCCAATGATTACTCAAAAGAGATTGCAATTGGCAGAAAAGAAAAGAGATTAAAATGTAGAAGTAAGATATGAAATAAGAATTATTTCAAAACAGTATTTATAAAATCCATAGCGCCAATACCTTTATAAGATGCATACAAGGCTTTGTCAAAAGCTTCTCGTTTTGCTTTTTTGTCCTTCGCTTCAGTTTCAACAATCATCTGATTGAAAATTCTCTCCTGTTCTTCACTATATTTTATGGAAGCCTCCAAAAGATCATTTTTGGATACTAATCCAAAAGAAGAATATATTTTTTTCATAAACTTCTTGTTCAGTTTTTCTAGGTTTGGAATGCTCATATTTAAACCAATTTATATTACGCTATATAAGAGACGTTGTATTTTAACTTATGTTACAGAATTGTAGTGTTAATAACAATCAATTATATATTTCTACTTGTAATTACTTTTTTTAATGTCTTTTTGTTGTAAAATCAACAAGTTAAGCGCTTAATGTGTTATTATGACGCAATGTACTTATTTTTTCAATTTGTTGTTTGTTTTTAAGTAAAAATTGTGATTTAAACACTTGTAATTTGGGCTGATTCAAAAGAATAATTTGGTTTGAATTTCGAAAAAATGTCCCGGTTTTATAAAAATGAATTAAATTGCAGTACCAATCAAAAACTGGAAAGTTGTATTTAATAAAAAACAGATGTTAAAAGACATTATAGAAAATAATCAAAATTACCAACCTGGACTTTCGATAGATTGTGTAATTTTTGGTTTTCATGACAATCAACTTAAGGTTTTATTGATTAAGATTCCGCATCAGAATACTTGGTCATTACCTGGCGGATTTATTCCAATAGATCAGGACATTGATACTGCAGCAGTTACAGTTTTGAATGAAAGAACAGGAGTTGAAGGCGTATTTTTGAGACAATTTGCCACTTTTGGAAAAGTAAAACGCAACGATCAGCACTTTGGAAAAGAAGTTCTGGAATATTTGAAAATCGAAGAAGAAAAAGGAAAATGGTTAATGCAGCGTTTTGTTACCATTGGATATTATGCCTTAGTCGACTTTTTAAAAACAATCCCAAAATCTGCTGATAAAGATCAAGTTATAGAATGGATTGATCACAAAGAAGTGCCTGAACTTATTTTAGATCACAAAGAAATTCTGGATAAAGCATTAGACACCTTGCGAACCGAATTGAATTTAATGCCTGTTGGATACAATTTATTACCCGAAAAATTCACAATTCCGGAGCTTCAAAAATTATATGAAACCATACTAGACAGAAAGTTAGACCGAAGAAATTTTCTTAGAAAAATAACCAATATCGGAATCCTGACGAAACTCGACGAAAAGAAAAGTAATGTCGCACACAAAGCACCAAATTTATATTCGTTTGATAAAGATAAATATGAAGAAGTCCTTAAAAATGGATTAACTCAGGGGTGGTAATTTAGAAACGAGACCTAACAGTCCCGAAACCTCGGGATAAAACCTGTTAGGTCTGACAAACTTATTAAGTCTGAAAAATAAACGTTATGATAACTATTGAAACATTCAGAACTTTAGCATTGTCATTTCCAAATGCAACAGAAGAACCGCATTTTGAGAAAACGTCATTCCGAATCAACAAAAAAATATTCGCGAGTTTTGATGCAAAGAATAATCGGGCAGTTTTGAAATTAAATGAAATTGACCAATCTGTTTTTTCCGCTTCAAGCGAAATGATTTTTTATCCAATACCTAATAAATGGGGAAAACAAGGCTGGACCATTGTTGAACTTTCAAAAGTAAGACCCGAAATGTTTGAAGATGCATTGATACGTTCGTATGAAAATGTTGCACGTAAAAAGAAGTGATTCAAACTCGCTGGGTGTAATTATAAAAAACTATTAAATACATAGAAGCATAGATTTTAGATCAGAAAAAAGATGACTAAAAAGAAACACATTTCTTTCACATAGCTATGTGTATTTTAAATAAGTGAAACGCCTCTTTTAAGTAAACAAAGCTATGTTTCTATGTGTTAAAATATTACACTTAAAGAATTATTTAAATTATTAGAATAATACTTTAAATACCACACAAAATCATGAAAGAAAAAGAAATCGTATCAAAAACATTGTATGATTTATATAATGATTTAGGACTTCCGGTAGATTTAATTCATCAGGATTCGGGATTTACGATTCATAATCTGAAAGATATTCCGTTTGAATTACCATATCAATCGCCGGTTTTTCGACCAAATTATTTTTCTTTTGTTTTTGTGAAAAATGGTTCAGGAGAATATACAATCGATGGAAATACATTTGAAATTCTTCCGGGTTCAATATATTTTACAAACCCAAGTAATTATCGAACTTTTAGATGGAATACAATCGAAGAAATCTATTTAATCACATTTGATGAAACTTTCCTGAAAGAGAATTTGCATCACGATATCTTCAACGAGTTTTCTTTTTTATTGACAGAAACCATTCAGCCCAAAAAAATGGAAATGGAGGCTTTCTCCGAAATGGAGCGGCTGTATCTCCAGATTCATAAAGAATATCATGAAAACTCGATTTACAAATATAGAATCATTGGAAACTTGTTTATTGTAATTCTGCTAAAAATAAAAGAACATTTCTGGACCGATTATGATCCTATATATGAGGGAAACCGAAGCTCTCAAATCGTAAAGACCTTCAAACAAAATATAGAAAACCATTATCGCGATTTAGTAAATCATAAAACTGAAAAAATCTTTCGTGTAAATGATTATGCAGAACTTCAAAGTCTGCATCCTAATTATTTGAGTAATGTCATAAAAACCAAAACCGGAAAAACCATAATGACATGGTTATCCGAAAAAACAATTGCAGAAGCAAAATCACTTCTTCAGAATTCGGAAATGAGTATTAAGGAAATTGCCTTTCTCTTAGGCTTTACCGAATCGGCTCATTTTAGTAATTATTTCAAAAAAAATACCCAAACTACACCTGCAAATTATAAAAAAGAGCATAAAAAAGGCTAATCTTAGAAATTTGCATCTTTTGCTTTAAAACGCGTACTTTTTCAGAAGCATCGCCATCGCACCTTTGTACTATAATTTTTAAACAAAGAAAAAATGGAAACTTTAAACGGAAAAGTAGTATTAGTTACAGGAGCTTCAAGAGGAATTGGAGCCACAATCGCCAATCAAATTTCAGAGGCTGGAGCCAAAGTTATTATCAATTATTCAGGTAGTAAAGAGGCTGCTGACAAAGTAGTTGCCCAAATTATTGCAAAAGGTGGAGAAGCAATCGCAATTCAGGCAGATGTTAGTAAAACTGCTGAGGTTAAAAACTTATTTGATGTTGCAATTGCGCACTTTGGTAAAATCGATGTACTGGTAAACAATGCCGGAATCATGATTACCAAATTAATCAAAGACACCACCGACGAAGATTTTACAAGACAATTTGATATCAATGTAAAAGGAACTTTCAACACGATGCGTGAAGCCGCAACTCGTTTAGAAAACAACGGAAGTATCATTAATTTCTCCACTTCTGTAAACAGAATCATGTTGCCTTCTTACGCAACATATGTAGCTACTAAAGCCGCTGTAGAGCAATTGACAAGAGTGTTTTCTAAAGAAATAGGAAGCAAAGGAATTAACGTAAACTCTGTTTCTCCGGGACCAACAAACACCGAATTATTCACAACCGGAAAACCACAAGAAGTAATCGATCGTTTGGCTTCACTTTCTGCCTTTAATCGTTTGGGAGAACCGGATGATATTGCAAAAGTTGTTGTGTTTTTGGCAAGCGATTCAGCAAAATGGATTACAGCACAAAATATTGGCGTAAACGGTGGAATGGCTTAATAAATGTCAATGTCAATTTCAAAAATCAATGACAATTTCAATGGGAAAATCAATGATAAAAAGTCAATTTCTATTACAATAAAATATCAGAATTGAATTTCAACTAAAAATCTAAAATCTAAAATCTAAAATCTAAAATCTAAAATCTAAAATCTAAAATCTAAAATCTAAAATTAAAAACATTATGAAAAATTTAAAAAATAAAGTAGCTCTTATTACAGGATCAGCAAGAGGATTGGGAAAAGCAATCGCAGAACGTTATGCAGCCTTAGGTGCAGATATTGTTATTAATTATTCAAGAGATAAGGCTTCCGCCGATGAAGTTTTGAGCAATATTCTGGCGATGGGAGTAAAAGCAATCGCCGTAAAAGCCGATATCAGCAAAGTAGCCGATTTAGAATATTTATTTGACGAAGCTAAAAAAGCATTCGGAAAAATAGATATTGTCGTGGCAAATGCCGGAATCGAAATGGTTGAAGTTCCCGTAACGGAATTCACCGAAGAACAATTCGACAAAGTATTTTCGATCAATACTAAAGGAACCTATTTCACTTTGCAACAAGCCGCAAAACATGTTGAAAATAACGGTAGAATTATTTATATCGCTTCAAGTACAACTTCTTTTCCAGTTCCGGGAATGGCGATTTATGGCGGAAGCAAAACAACTCCACGATATTTGGTAGACATTTTGTCTAAAGAAATAGGTCATAAAGGAATCACCGTAAATTCTATTATTCCGTTTGCCGTAGATCATTCCGGAATTTTTGCAGAAGCAAATAGTTATCCTGAATTAAGAAAACAATTATTAGATAGTTGTCCAATGCAGCGTTTGGCAGAAGTTGAAGATGTGGCAAATGTGGCCGAATTTTTTGCCAGCGATTTATCTTCTTTCGTTAACGGTCAGCATTTACTGGTAAATGGAGGAGCAACAAACTAAAAATATAAATCCAAAAGCAGTAAAATGTCGAGATGTTTTGCTGCTTTTCTAAATTTTAAAAATGATACTAAAAATAATACATTCAGGATTATTTCTATTTGTAGTTTGTATGGGAATAAAACAAGGTTACGCTATCATAAATGGCGAAACGGAAATGATGAAAATGTTCGAAGATTTTAGTTTTAATAAAACTGAAATTCTGCTATTTGGAATAATCACTCTGTTGAGCAGTATTTTGATTTTTTATCCAAAGACATTTTTGACGGGAAATATTTTAATGGCGACAACGATTTTGCTTCTAATCTTCTTCCAACTTCACAATCTAAATATAAAAGGAGCATTTATCGAGATACCATTTTTATTGATGAATATCGTTTTGGTATATTGGAAACAGAAACATCCTTTTTCTAAAGTTTTTTTAAATTGACAAACCTAACAGGTTTCTAAAACCTGTTAGGTTTACCCGTGTATTTACTCAACAATAGTTCTAAAAGTCAAATTTACTCTAGGTTTTGATGTTGTTTTTGTTGGTGGTAAGCGATGTAGCCAATGCGTTTGAGTAGTATCTTTCATTACCAATAAACTGCCATGTTCTAAGATTAATGAAACCGTTTCTTTGGTTTCTTTATGTTTAAAAGCAAATTTACGTTCAGCACCAAAACTTACTGAACCAATTGCCCCATTTTTCTTTAAATCCTTTTCGGCATCACTATGCCAAGCCATTCCTTCATCGCCGGAATGATATAAATTGAGTAAACAAGAATTGAATGTTTCCCCTGTTTCTTGTTCAATAACAGCTTTTAATTCGAGTAATTCCTTCGTCCACGGAAGTGCTTTTTTGGTAGTATTTGAGTACGTATATTCAAAACCCGAATCGCCATACCAAGCCACTTTTCGTTTGGTAAGAATTAATTTTCCGAAGATAATTGCTTCATCATTTTTCCATTCAATGGTATTTAAAAGTAACTCCAAATAATGATTGGATTCTTCTCTGGAAAATAATTTGCCATAATAATTTACGGTTCCATCTTTAGGAAGCAAATTGGTTGTTTCGTTTATTTCGGGATTAAATAAGTCCATTTTTCCAATTTTGATATTCGGTTTTCATGCAATGTCCACAAGGTCTGAAACCGTTTTGTCTGGCTTCATTTTCAGATAAAAAGAAAACCCGATTTTCACGTTTCATTCTTTTTCCTGACGAACATTTTAGTGTTCCGTAAATTTTTAATTTTTGGTTTCCACCAAAGCAAATTTCCGCATTTTTAATTTTATTTCGAAGATTTGAATCGGAAATTTCAGTATGATAGATCATAATGTTGTTATGTTTTTTGCCACAGATTACAGGATTAAAATGATTTAAACATGCGCGAAATGATCACATTGAATCATCTTTTTTATCGAATTTCTGTTGTAGAGATGCACAGCAGTGCATCTAACGTTTGGTTGTCAATCTTTGCGGGAGACGCACTGCTGTACGTCTCTACAGATACACGACCCGTTGAAATATTCTTACGACGACGTCTCTGTACCTTTGCAACTTTGTACCTCTGAACCTTAATTTAACGCATCATGAAAAATAATTCCTAATGTATGTCGTTCGCCCGAATGAATTTCACTCACGCCATGTTTCATATTCACGCGGTAATATCCTTTTGTGCCTTTCACGGGTCTGAAATTGGTGGTAAAAATCAATATATCACCTTTTTTAGGTTTTAGGACAATTGCTTTCGATTGCGCTCTTGGCGTTTGTTGTGTAAGAACAAATTC
This sequence comes from Flavobacterium pectinovorum, assembly GCF_006438875.1. GTDB lineage: Bacteria > Bacteroidota > Bacteroidia > Flavobacteriales > Flavobacteriaceae > Flavobacterium > Flavobacterium pectinovorum_A. The sequence continues at coordinate 108,200 of NZ_RCZH01000008.1, read as the reverse complement.
TCCTCCGGTAAAATCTTCATCAGGTTCGTTGAGAAAAATTACTATTTGAATAGGAAAATAAATATCTCCATATAAATCCTGATGCAAAGTATTAAAACCACTTTTACCATATTTTAAAATTAAAACAGTTGCTTTCAATTGATTATTGGCGTGACATTCTTCTAACAGTTTCTCGTGAGTTTCAGGAAAAACAGTATTGATATTTAAAACTTTCATCCAGGAGTTTGCAATTGGCGCCAATTTTGGATAAATAGCAGAACGGATGTTTTGAATTAAATCAGGCAATGGATAATTGAAATATTTGTATTCGCCCAGACCAAAACGATAACGTTCCATAACGACTGTTTTTCGGTATAAACTGGGATTATCATAATCGAATTTTAGATCTTCACATTGTTCGTTATTAAGCACATTTGGAATGATTGCAAATCCATTTTCGTGCATAGATTCAGTAATGCTTTCCCAATTAAGAGAAGCAATTTTTGATTGTATATTTTGCATAAGTTTAAATTTGATGGATTATAATATCTGCGTATTTTTTATTGTAGAGACGCACAGCAGTGCGTCTACGCAAAGATTGTCGTCATAAATTGTAAATGGAAATTTTAGATTATTGGGTTTACCTGCGCGCCTTCCCAGCCAATTATAGCCGTTTTTCGGGTATTTCCCCACATATAACCACCAAAGGTTCCAGTAGATTGAATTACGCGGTGACAAGGAATTAAAAAGGCTACAGGATTGCTGCCAATCGCCGTTCCGACAGCTCGAGATGCATTTGGTTTATGGATTTGATGCGCAATAGAACCATAAGTAGACAATTGCCCCATTGGAATTTTGAGTAACGTTTCCCAAACTTTTAATTGGAAATCAGTTCCTTTTAAATGCAGTTTTATTTCCGATAATTTACTCCAGTCATTTTGGAAAATAAATAAAGCATTTTGCTGTACTAAATCTAGTTTTCTGGAAAATTTTGCATTTGGAAATTTATGTTTTAAATCTTCAAATCCAATTTCTTCGTTTTCGGCGAAAGCCATAAAGCAAATGCCTTTTTGGGTAGAAGCAACAATAATATTCCCAAACGGACTTTCGGCAAAGCTGAAATTAATATCTAAATTTTTTCCGCCATTTTTATATTCGGCAGGAGTCATTCCTTCGATGTTTACAAACAAATCATGAAGACGGCTTGTTCCCGAAAGTCCAGTGTCAAAAGCGGCGTCAAATAATGTCGCCTGATTGTCTTCTTTCAGAATTTTTTTGGCATGTTCTACACTAATATATTGCAAAAATTTCTTCGGACTTGTTCCTGCCCATTCGGTAAACAAACGCTGAAAGTGAAATGGGCTTAAATGCACTTTTTCGGCAACTTCATCAAGATTGGGCTGCGCTCTAAAATTGGCTTTGATATAATCAATCGCTTCTGCAATTCGATTATAATTGATGTTTTCCTGTGTGTTCATTTTTTGTTCAATTTTATAATGCAAATATCGATTGGTTTTTGCGGGTATAAAATCCGAAACTTGCGCTGTTTTTTGTTGTTATTGTTTCAAGTTGTTGCAGAACTTGAAACCTGAAACCTGAAACAATTTATTTAATGCGCCGTAGTTTTAGAAAAAACATTAATAACTACAACACCAATCATAATTAAAGCCAATCCAATAATAGCGGGTAAATCAGGTATTTGTTTGAAGAAAACAGCTCCAATAATAGTAATTAAAACGATTCCGACTCCAGACCAAATCGCATAAGCAATCCCAATAGGAATGGTTCTAATAGCAAAACTCAAAAAGTAGAATGCGGCAAAATAACCCACAATCGTTACAATACTTGGAATTAGTTGCGTAAACTGTTCTGATTTCTTTAATGCCGAAGTTGCGATGATTTCGAATATAATGGCAATTCCTAAAAAGAAGAAGTTTTTCATGTTTTCAGTTTTTACAAAGTTAGGCTTTCTAATAGAAGAAAATCATGATGGTTTTTAAACATGATGAAAGTATTAAGTTATTTTTTTAGGGATTGAATGAGAATCCGACGCTAAAAAATAATCTCACTTTGTCGATATTATTTATCCAGGAAGTATCAAAATGGATCGGACCTAAAATGGATTGGTAAGAGATGGCGGCCCCTCCAGATATTACAAGACTAGTTTCAGTATTATAATCCCAGTTTCCTTTTGGATTAAATGCATGCTTAATATATTCATCAAAAGTTTCAAAACCAACAGTCGCAATATTAAAGTGAGGAGTTAGGTAAAATTTTCCAATAATATTTATTTGAGAGGCAAGTTTTAAACCCAGATATTGTGTGACATTGAGTTCGTCTTCATGTAGACCGGGAAAGGGAAAACGATTACTGCCGGAACTTGGTATAATTCCTCCTAAGAAATACCTTGAAGCATAACCAAATTCTGAAAATGAGATTTGATTGTCTTTAACTTTATCCTGAAAAATAAAATAAGAATCAAATCCCACGATTCCGGTAATTTTCTTTTTTAAGAGTGCTCTCTTTTCAAAACTGAAACCAAATTTTGTATACCCATTAGTTGCGCCAGATACACTTGTTAGAGCGGGGTCGTTAAAAGAGGTATAGACATCAGATAATAATGATCGGGTTACATTTGCTTTTATAATTGTTCCGTTTTCAGCAAAGAAAACTTTATCCATATCATTATACGAATAATGCATGTTTACTTCTATACTGTTTAGAGAGTAATCGTTGATGTTGATTGAGTTAGGATTGTATTCTCTGTCGTATTTTGGTTGTAAATTGGTGTAGTGATAATTTAAACCATAGCCAAAATAGCTTTTTAGTGAATTTAAGTTTCTATTAATCTCATTATTGAATTCAAAAGAATTATAAAGTATGTTATCTGAGGCTTTACCATTAATGTAAATTTCTTGCCTTAAAAAGGCTCCGTAAAGTTCAGATCCCCACCACCAGTCTCTGTTTTTTCCGAAATTTTTCTGAAAATTGATCCTTGCTTTTGGCTGCTCTGCAATATCTATTGTTACAAGAAGTCGTGATGCTTCAGCAAGAACATTTCTGGCGGTATAATTAAAAATGATTCCAACGCCTCTGTAAGTGTCGTAATGTAATGATGTATTGAGTTGGTTTTTGGCGCGTTCATATCCAGTTATCGCAAGTCCTAGTTTGTCGCCATTTTTGATGAAATAGCTTTGCGTGATCTCATCAAAAAGATTGGTACCCATGGCTCTGTTAATACCCGCTATTATATCTTTGGTGCTATATTTTACATTTGTTTTAAGATTTATTCTACCTAATACCAGCGGAAGATTTTCCGGACTGATTCTTTTGTAAACAATAGTGTCAAGAATAAATTCTGTGGGTATTTTTGGCAATTCGTGAGTTCGCTGTTTATATCCTTTTAATTTTTCGGATAATGCGATTAAGGCTGGAAGGTTTTCTTCTGTTGCAATTTTACCATCTTTGTAGATTTCGTCGCTATCTGCAAAATCAGCAGTAGAAAAACGCAAGTTTGGTAGATGATCAACCAAGATCGTGCAGAGTTTTCGGTTTTCAGGATTTTTAATATTACTGGGGAACATACTGGTTTGTGTCAAAATAGTCACAAGATTGTTCAATTTGTCTATGGGTTCCAATCCGCCGCCTACATCACTACCAATAATTATGTCGGCGCCCATTTGTTTGGCAACATCTGTGGGGAAATTATTCATTACACCACCATCAACTAATACTGTTTTTTCATAGGCCATGGGCTTGAAAATAGCAGGCAGCGACATGCTGGCCCTCATGGCATAAGCAAGACTGCCTTTGCTTAGAATAACCTCTTTCCCTTCGGACAAATCGGTGGCCATGGCTCTAAACGGTATTGGCAGGCTATCGAAATCTCTAATATTGTAAACAGGATAAGTTAATTCAGCAAGGAGTTCTCTTAAATTTTGATCATTTAAAAGGGAGCCAACACTGTTTAGTTTTTTATCCTTAACTCCTATTCCAACTAAATATCTCTGAAATTCTCTTTTTTCCTCTACACTAACAGATTTTAACGACTGACCTCCGCCAAGTAATTTATCCCAAATAATATTTTTGGTTAATTTTTCGATACTATCTCCAGAATATCCCATGGCATACAAACCTCCTATGATACTTCCCATACTATTTCCAACAATAAGATCAGGAACGATGTGCAATGAATCTAGTTTTTGCAAAAGTGGGATATGTGCAATTCCTTTTGCTCCGCCGCCGCTTAAGACTAAAACGACTTTGGGTTTCTTTTCCTGAGAAAAAATAATTTGTGGGAGAATTAATAAAAATAAGAAAACGAAGAAATAAGTTGTTTTTTTCAAGCTTGTACTATTTAAGTATATGAGAAATAGATCCTTATTTTAATTATTAAAAGTAAGTAGATATTTATAAACGTGCAATTTTTTGAGAGAAATGTTTTTTTTTGTTGAGGTACAAAAAAACAAAACCTCGCATTTCTACAAGGTTTTGTTTGTAATAATATTTAGTTTTAGTCGTGTCTCGTATATTTAGCGTCGTCTATGGCATTTTCGAGATCTTCAACTTTTTTTGATTCTAATTCTATCTCTTTTTTTGCTTCATTGACTTTTTCCTGAGATTTAGCGATTTGCTTTTTTAATGTTTCAATCTTTTTTTGATGATTGGGATCATTGCTATTTTGTGAGGCATTTTCAAGAGTTTTTAATTGTTCTTGTTCTTTTTTCAGATCATCTTCTTTGTCCCAGGCTTTTCTTGCCATTTTTATTAGTTTTTGTTCTTCTCTTGCTAGTTTTGCTTTTGCCTTTTCTACATGATTTAGAGTAACAATAGGTTTCATTGTTGGTAGTTGAACTAATTGTGGAGCCCTTTCATCTACTCCCATTAAAGTTCCATTTCGTAATTGTGACTGATTAAAGCCTTGTGCATTTGCAAAAAGAGGTATAATTGTTATTATCAATACAATAAATAGGTTTCTCATATTTTGGTTTTGGTTTTCAAAAATATACTTAATATTTAAAAATGGATGCTAAAATATCTGATTAATTTTAAGGGTTTTGAGATGAGATGTAAAAGTGATATGTAAGAGGAAGATGAAATGTTCTTTACGTAGTAAACCCAACAGATATATTGAAACGTTTGCGTGAGGGATAGGAGTCAATGTCATTAAGTTAAGCTTTTTTTAGATAATTAAGACTGAAAAAAAATCGCGCAAAGTCGCAAAGCCGCCAAGTTTACATACATTTTCTTTGCGACTCTGCGACTTTGCGCGAGATTTATTCGGCAATATTCCCTTAACTTAATGGCACGCCCCTGTAATTTTAGATTTTACACTTGATTTTAGATTGAAAAACAAAACCCGACAGATTTTTAAAATCTATCGGGTTTGAAATATGTATTAAAAATCTAAGATCTACAATCTTAAATCTAAAATTTATTTAGTATCTGTAGTACTCTGGTTTGAATGGACCTTCAACTGGAACACCAATATAAGCAGCCTGATCGTCACGTAAAGTTTCCAATTCAACTCCTAATTTAGCAAGGTGCAAAGCAGCAACTTTTTCATCTAAATGTTTAGGTAACATATAAACGTCATTGTTGTAAGCAGCACTGTTTTTCCATAATTCGATTTGAGCAAGAGTTTGGTTTGTAAATGAGTTACTCATTACAAAACTTGGGTGACCTGTAGCACAACCAAGGTTTACCAAACGACCTTCAGCAAGAATGATGATGTCTTTTCCAGCGATAGTATATTTGTCAACTTGAGGTTTGATTTCGATTTTAGATGCACCGTGGTTTTTGTTCAACCAAGCCATATCAATTTCGTTATCAAAGTGTCCAATGTTACAAACAACAGTTTTGTCTTTCATTTGTTCGAAATGAGATCCAAGAACGATATCTTTATTTCCAGTAGTTGTAATGATGATATCAGCATTAGCAACAACAGTATTTAATTTTTTAACTTCATAACCGTCCATTGCAGCTTGTAAAGCACAAATTGGGTCAATTTCAGTAACTGTTACAATAGATCCTGCACCTCTGAAAGAAGCAGCAGTTCCTTTTCCAACATCACCGTATCCACAAACGATAACTCTTTTACCAGCTAACATTAAGTCAGTTGCACGACGTACAGCATCTACAGCAGATTCTTTACAACCGTATTTGTTATCAAATTTAGATTTAGTAACAGAGTCATTAATGTTGATTGCAGGCATTGGTAAAGTTCCGGCTTTTACTCTTTCGTAAAGTCTGTGAACTCCAGTTGTAGTTTCTTCAGACAATCCTTTGATTCCAGGAACCAATTCTGGGAAACGGTCAATAACCATGTTAGTTAAATCTCCACCATCATCAAGAATCATGTTCAATGGTTTTCTGTCTTCACCAAAGAATAAAGTTTGCTCAATACACCAGTCAAATGATTGCTCATCAAGACCTTTCCAAGCGTAAACTTGGATTCCTGCAGCAGCAATAGCAGCAGCAGCCTGATCCTGAGTTGAGAAAATGTTACAAGAAGACCAAGTAACTTCAGCACCAAGAGCGATTAAAGTTTCGATCAAAACTGCAGTCTGAATAGTCATGTGTAAACATCCAGCGATACGAGCACCTGCAAGAGGTTGTTCGTCTTTATATTCAGCACGAAGCGCCATTAAACCTGGCATTTCAGCTTCAGCCAATTCAATTTCTTTTCTTCCCCAAGCCGCTAGAGAGATGTCTTTTACTTTGAAAGCCACAAAAGGCGTAGTTGTAGTACTCATTTATAGTATATTTGTATATTGTAAAATTTTTGCAAATTTACGGAATAGGTTTTTAATTCTGACTACTTTCTATAAGATTTGTGAAATGTTTAATTTCTTAATCTTTTGAACTTTAGCTAAATAATTTAACTTGTAATAAGAGTATAATAAAAATTAGGAGCTATTTACTTCGTCAGTTCGCTGTCGCTCGTGTCCTGCTGTCCACTATATCTTTTATGGTGAACCCCACCACAAAAGGATGCCTCCCGATAGTTCGGGACCATCAGGGCTAGAAAGACCAGACTTTGATATTTAACCATATAAGTGATATAAGTTCATTTAAAAAAGATTTTTAATAATAAACTTAATGGCTAATTGCTTAAATTTACTAATAACATTTACAAACTAAGTTATATTTACTTACATAACTTATATGGTCTAAAATACGCAAACCATAATTTATAATTCATAATTAAAAAAGAATGCCTTTATTTCAAACCATACAATTTAACGAAACTACCAAAATCTTAATTTGGCAAATAACCGAATCTTTAGAGGAGTTATTGAGTAAAGTAGTTTTAAAAGAAAAGACACAACTTCGCCTAAATGGTATGAAGTCACAAATGCATCAGCGTGCTTTTTTGAGCGTTCGTATGTTAATACAGGAAATGGGTTTTACAGATCATGAATTGCATTATGACGAGTTTGGGAAACCCTATTTTGATTGTCATAATTATATTTCTATCACACATTCGCACGATTTTGCTGCTATAATAATCAGCGATGAAACAGTTGGAATCGACATGGAATTGCAACGCGAAAAAATCCTAAGAATCGCCGACAAATTCGTAGATACTGAAAACAGTTATTTATCCCTAAACTCCGGAACAGATAATATTGCCGACTATATCAGGGAACTTACCATAATATGGGGCGCAAAAGAAGCGATCTTTAAAATTAGAAATGAAAAAGGAATCAGTTTTAAAGATCATATTCGTATCGATGCTTTTTCACTAGACCAAAATCAAACCGAAGCCAGTCTTCATTTTAATGACTTGGTAATAGAATTTAATGTGCATTATAAGGAGATGAAATCTGATATTTCAGGGCAGAATTTTACTTTAGTTTATGCTTTTGAGAAATAAAGTTTTTAAAATTCCAATAAATAAATTCCAAATTCCAAACTCGTCGAGTTAGGTAAAACACAATCTTGTCATTTCGACCGAAGGGAGAAATCACACTAGAAACTCCATTCCTAAAATCGCCAATCTTTGTCGAACTGCTTGTGTGATTTCTCCCTTAGGTCGAAATGGACATAAATGAATTTAGATTAAATTTTATAAAGAAGCTTCCGCCATCTTTTGTCGATGTTCAAACATACTCACAAATAAAAAAGTTCCCATTTTTCGGGCTCGACGTTTCAGCGTTTCTACATTTTCATCTTCAAAATGTTCGTCCAAAGTCTGAGCCCAATAGTTAAGCCAAATTCCAAATTCGTTCGAAGTAATTTTGCTTTCAAAATGCGCATCAACTTCATTGTGTACCGCATGCGGATTGCCTTTGTATTTTTTGACGGCAAATAGATTAGTTTCCCAAAAGTCGGTTAGCTTTTCCAGATGAGCATCCCAGTCTTTGATCATTGTATTAAAATAAAAACCAATTTCTTCATCGGCTCTTATTTTAGCATAGAACTGATGTACTAGAAATTCGACATCAGTTCTATTTTTTATTTGCTTTTTCATAGTACAAAACTATTCAGAAATATAAGTAAAACGCTTAATAAAGCACTTAAAATAATAAGATTAAAAACTACTTTATGTTTCATTTGTGCCAAAATTGAAGTGTTGGCAAATACACAAGCTAAAACAATAATTGTCAGTTGTATCATTTGTCCAATAGAAGTTCCATTTGAAAGAATATACATTGCAGCGGCGCCACCTAAACAGCTTTGACCAATTACAGCCATTGCTGCAGAACCCATATAGTTTTTATTGAAATTTTCGAATGTTGTTTGATATAGTGTCATGATATTGAGATTTTTATACTACAAAGGTACATGCACAATACGGCTCCATTTTATGATTAAAATCATAAAACAAGAACTATTTTATCGGTATACTTTCCTGTTTATAATCTTCAAAACACCTTTTTTCTCCAGAGCTTTTATAGTTCTAATCACAGTTTCAACCCGTAAACCGGTTAAATCTCCAATTTGCTGTCTTGTAAAGCTGATGAGGTAACCGTTTTCGTCTTTCTTAAAATTAAAATAAGCAATTCCGTGATCGATTAATTTCAAAACACGATGTTCGGGTTCTTGTGTAGACATTTCGGCTGCCATAACCGATTTATAATACAAACGTTGTGCTAAATTTTCGATGATCTTAATACTAATGGCAGAGTTTTCTTCGAGTAATTTCATAAAGCTGTCTTTAGGCAGCAGTAACACTTCTGAATCTTCTACAGCGATGGCATTAGCAGGATATTTTTGATTTAAGAATAAAGGAGGTTCTCCAAAAGACTGTTCCTTATAAAAGATTCCCTGAATAAATTCGCGGGCATCGTCATTATAATTGCTCATTTTGATCTCACCGTAAACAATTTGGTAATAATGCGTTGGAATATTTCCTTCTTCAAAAACAGTTTCGTTTTTAGCAAAAAACTTCTTCAGAGCACCATATTTTTCCAGTAAATCAATTGCAATCATAATTTTGTTTCTTGGTTATCAAAAGATATAACACAAATATAATTATTCAAAATAGTTCTTCTACACTAAAAAACTTTTACTTTTACGGCGATTATGCAGCAAAAATTACTCAATATCCATCAACAAATTTTAAAGGCTAAAAAAGAAGGGCAAAAATTACTCGCTATACTTTTGGATCCGGATAAAATTGTTTGGGAAAATTTAGATCATTTATTACAGAAGATAAACCAATCTCCTGCAACACATATTTTTGTTGGAGGAAGTATTGTAGAGTCAACAATATTGGAAGATCTGATAGCACAATTAAAACAAAATACCAATTTGCCCGTTGTGATATTCCCTGGAAATCCATCTCAGATTTCACCTGATGCCGATGCTATTTTGTTCTTGTCCTTATTGTCTGGCCGCAATCCTGATTATTTAATAGAATATCAGGTTCAGGCGGCACCAATTCTTAAAAAAACCAATCTCGAAGTGATTTCAACCGGTTATATTTTAATCGAAAGTGGGAATGAAACTGCCGTTGCACGTGTTAGTAAAACAAAGCCGCTTAGTAGGGAAGATTTAGATTTGGCTTTGGCAACTGCACAGGCAGGAGAAATGTTAGGAAATAAATTAATCTATTTAGAGGCTGGAAGCGGAGCAAAGAATGCAGTTCCGTTGGAAATGATACAGTTAATTGCTCAAAATATTAATATTCCTGTTATTGTTGGAGGAGGAATTGTAGATTTGCACGGAATTCAAAAAGCATACAATGCCGGTGCCGATTTAGTAGTTATAGGAACTGCTTTTGAAAACGACAATCATTTTTTTGAATTATAAGAATGCAACCAAAAACAACCAAAACAAAAGACCAAAATGTTTGATTTTTTTCTCGATAGTTACAAAAATGCACCGTTATGGCATATTGCTTTAGAATTTTTAGTTTTTGTTTGCGGAATTTTGAGTGTTTGGTTTGCTAAAAAAGAAAATATTTGGGTGTATCCTACAGGATTAATCGCTACAGTAATTTCAGTATATCTTTTGTATATAGCGGGTTATATAGGTGATATGATTATTAATGGGTATTTCTCTGTTATGAGTATTTATGGCTGGTATGTTTGGGCAAAAGGCGGAACGACAGAGGATAATTTGCCAATTACACGTACGAATCTTAATGAAAAATTAATCGGAATCGGACTGTTTGTAGTGACTGTTTTTGTAGTTTTCGGAATTTATAAATATTTTGATTACGAAATCAAAAACGACAATTATGTAGACATGATTTCGTCAGGAATATTTTTTGCAGGAATGTGGTATATGGCCAAGAAAAAAATCGAAAACTGGACACTTTGGATTATTGGTGATATTATTGTAGTACCTCTTTATGCTTATCGTGGCTTAGGGATGTTGTCACTTCAATATTTAATTTTTACAATTTTGGCTATTTCAGCTTATTTAGAATGGAGAAAGATCTTAGACAGCAAAAAACAGCTATCATAAAAATTGCTTTATTTGGTCCTGAAAGTACAGGAAAAACCACATTAGCAAAACAACTTGCAGAATATTACGAAACTGAATGGGTTCCTGAGTTTGCGCGCGACTACTTGCAGGAAAAATGGGAAGAAAATCAGCATATTTGTGTGGCTGATGATATGTTGCCTATTGCATATGGGCAGGTTGCATTAGAAAACGAAAAACTTACTACGGCAAATAAATATTTGTTTTGTGATACTAATTTAATGGTTACCAAAGTGTTTTCTGAAATGTACTATGGTTTCTGTGATCCGCTTTTAAACGAAGCGGCTTTAGAGCATGAATACGACTTATTTTTTCTGACAGATATTGATGTTCCTTGGGAAAAAGACGACATTAGAGATACTCCTGATGGTAGAGAAAGTGTATTTTCGGTTTTTAAACAAACATTGGTTAATACCAAAAAGCCTTTTATAACACTTTCCGGAGATAAAGAAAGTCGATTGGTAAAAGCTACTGCTATTATCAATGATTTGGCGATTGCAAAACAAGAAGGCATTTCGTCAACAGATTTTGTTCAAATATACAATCACGGAATTTCTATTGATAAGATTTTAAATCAGCTGCAAATTTTTAGAAGCGGAATTCTGAAAAGTAACTTAATTAGTCCTGCGACAATCAATAACGGAATTTTAAGTTTATCAGAAGCTGAATTGGAAGAAAAAGCTACTTTTTTTGATCTGCAAAAAGATAAACTAAGACTAAAAAAGTTTGTTCCGGCTTCGGGTGCTGCAAGCAGAATGTTTAAGTTTTTAAGTTCTTTTTTGAATGATTTTGATATTAAAAAAGAAACTATAAACGCCTATATCAACAGAAAAAAAGACAGTGATTTGTCCATTTTTATTGTTGCAATGGATAAATTTCCTTTTTTTGAAACTATTGATAAAAAGCTCAAAGAAATTTATCCGGATTTTGAAACTTTAGGAAGAGATTATAAAAACTACTACTTTATAAAAACTTTACTGTCTTCGGATTATTTTGATTTTGCAAATAAACCAAAAGCAGTATTGCCCTTTCATCAATATAAAAATCACATTGCAAATCCCATAGAAGAGCATTTGAATGAATGTGCGCATTATGCTACATCAAATCAAGTTTCTAATTTGCATTTTACAGTTTCTGAAGCACATCAGAGTTTGTTTGAGAATGAAGTTGAAATTCTTAAAGGAAAAGTAGAAGAGAAATCGGGAATAAAAATTAGTATTGGATATTCTTATCAAAATAAAAGCACAGATTCTATTTGTGTGGACAGCAAAAATATTCCTATTCGGGATAAAAATGAGCATTTGGTTTTTAGGCCTGGTGGGCACGGCGCATTAATTGAGAATTTAAATGAATTGGATTCAGATATTATTTTTATAAAAAATATCGATAATGTAATTCAGAATCATATTGATAAAATTGCTTTGTACAAAAAAGCATTAGCAGGAGTTTTAATCGAAGTGCAACAAAAGATTTTTAGTTATTTGAACGTTATTGAAAAACAAGAAATAAAAGAAAATAACATAGAAGAGATTATTTCCTTTTTATTGCAAAAGCTAAATATTGAGATGAGTCCTGACTTTAATAAATTTACTTTTGAAAATAAAGTCAATAAAATTAAGGATTTGCTAAATAAGCCAATTCGCGTTTGCGGAATGGTGAAAAATGAAGGAGAACCTGGCGGAGGACCATTTTGGGTAATGAATGATAAAGGATCAATTTCCTTGCAGATTGTAGAAGCTTCACAAGTAGATTTGACAAATAAACAGCAACAGGAAATTCTAGCATCGGCAACTCATTTTAATCCGGTTGATTTAGTTTGTGGAATTAGGAATTATAAGAATCAAAAATTTGATTTATTGCAATTCACAGATCAAAAAGCGGGTTTTATTGTCGAAAAAAGTGTAGACGGTAAAATAGTAAAAAGCTATGAATTACCGGGGTTATGGAACGGTGCAATGGCAAATTGGTTAACTATTTTTATAGCAGTTCCATTAATTACTTTTAATCCGGTAAAAACAGTAAACGATTTATTAAAACCAGCGCATCAGCCACAATAATGGATATAGATAAAATCATTTCAGAGTTAAGTTTTAAAGCTGTCAGAAGTAGCGGTGCAGGTGGACAAAACGTGAATAAAGTTTCCTCAAAAGTGGTTTTGACTTTTGATATAAATACTTCTCAGGCTTTATCTGAAGAAGAAAAATTGCTTTTATTGACAAATATTGCATCACGTTTAACAACCGAAAATAGTCTAATTTTAAATTGTGACGAAGACAGAAGTCAGCTTAAAAATAAAGATATTGTTGTAAAACGTTTTCTGGAAATCATCAAAAAAGGATTGTTTGTTCCTAAAATTCGTAAAGCGACTAAGATTCCAAAATCAGTAATTAAAAAACGAATCAAAGACAAAAAGAATATTTCTGAGATTAAGCAATCTCGCAGGAAACCTAACTTGGATTAAATTCCAAAAAGTCAAACTCCAATTTGAAAAACATAAATTAGAGTTTATTTTTGAAATTCCCATTTTGATTGTTATTGATATTGCCATTTGCAATTTTTAACATTACATTTGCACTGTCTCAAAGGGGTGCTCTAAATAACGAGCTGAGATCATACCCAAAGAACCTGAGCGAGTAATGTCGCTAAGGGAAAAAACGACAAATTTCTAGCGTGCACGCTATATTTTGCCGTGAAACATTTATTAATTTAACAAAAGAATAATTCCCCCTTTTATTTGTAATTTTTTTACAGATGAAAACTATTATTAAAGGTGCTTTTATAGGTACAAAGGTTCAAAGTTACAAAGGTTCAAAGTTGAACCAAAAATCTATTTTCTTTCTTCTATTTTCTTTCTTCTATTCTCTTTCTTCTATTTCGCAAACACAAGATTCAACTAAGGTTAATAAGCTTGATGATGTCTTAGTTTCTGCGGTTCGGGTTACTACAAAAACTCCGGTTTCTTTTAGTAATCTGGATAAAAAAGATATTAAATATCGAAATCTGGGTCAGGATATTCCAATTCTAATGAATTATTTGCCATCAGTTGTAACAACTTCTGATGCAGGGAATGGTTTTGGTTATACCGGAATCAGAGTGCGTGGTAGTGATGCCACGAGAGTTAACGTTACTATAAACGGAATTCCGTATAATGATGCAGAAAGTCAGGGAACATTTTGGGTAAACATGCCTGATTTTGTTTCTTCTGTAGAGAGTTTACAATTGCAGCGCGGTGTTGGAACTTCTACCAATGGTTCTTCTGCTTTTGGTGCAAGTTTGAATATGTTAACAGATAATTATGCTTCTAAGGCAAATGGAGAAATTTCAAGTTCATACGGAAGTTTCAATTCTAACAAAAATACCGTAAAATTTAGCACAGGTTTATTAAACGATCATTTTGAGTTGGCTGGACGTTTATCAACTTTAAAATCTGATGGTTATATAGACAGAGCAAGTTCTGATTTAAAATCATATTTCCTGCAAGGAACTTATGTTGGTAAAACCACTTTGATAAAAGCATTGGTTTTTGGCGGAACGGAGAAAACATACCAATCGTGGAACGGAATTGATACTGAAACTTTAAATAGTGATCGCACCTATAATTCCGCAGGAAAGTATACGGATGAGTCAGGAAATATTCGCTTTTATAATAATGAAACCGATAATTACCAACAAGATCATTATCAATTGCATTGGAATGAATCTTTTTCGGATAAATGGAGCACAAACTTAGCTTTACATTATACAAAAGGAAAAGGATATTACGAAAATTATAAATATAATGAGCCAGTTGCAGGCTATGGACCAATTCAGCCTACCAAAATGGTTGAAAATGATTTAGGTGAACTAGTACCGGGAACTGATTTAATACGTCAAAAATGGTTGGATAATGATTTTTACGGAACAACTTTTTCTGTGAAATATAAAGATGAAAAGTTTGATGCGATCCTTGGCGGAGGCTGGAACAAATATGAAGGTGATCATTATGGAAAAGTAATCTGGGCAAGATTTTCTGCTCAATCAGAATTAGGAGATCATTATTATGATGATTTTTCGACAAAAACAGATGGGAATATTTTCGCGAAAGCAAATTATCAATTCACAGAAAAATTAAGCTTTTATGGAGATTTACAATATCGAAATGTAAAGTATAAAGCCAATAGTGCCGAAACGGGTTTGGTTGATGATAACTTTAATTTCTTTAACCCAAAGGCAGGTTTAAACTACGAAATCAATCAAAAAAGCACACTTTACTTTTCTTATGCCAGAGCGAACCGTGAACCAAATAGAACAGATTACGAAGGCGGAAATGCTAAACCTGAAAAATTAAATGATTTTGAATTAGGGTGGAGATTCAATTCAGAGAAATTTCAATTGACTTCAAACGTGTATTATATGGGATACAAAGATCAATTGATTTTGACGGGAAGATTAGATGATGTTGGGTCGCCAATTCGCGCTAATAGTGAAAAAAGTTACCGTTTAGGATTTGAAGTAGATGCGACCGTAAAGCTTTCGGAGAAATTTATTCTTCGTCCAAACTTCACTTTAAGCAGTAATAAAAATGTTGATTTAGCAGTTGATGGTCAAAATTACGGAACAACAGATATTGCGTATTCTCCGTCGGTTATTGCAGGAAATATTATTGTGTATAGCCCGATTCAAAGTGTACATATCTCGTTATTACAAAAATATGTTGGAGAACAATATATGAATAATATTGAATTGCCGGCAGCAAAACTAGCTGATTATTTTGTAAACGATTTGAACGTTTCGTATGAAATAAAACCTAAATCAATTTTCAAATCCATAATGATTACTGGTTTAGTAAATAATATTCTGGATAAAAAGTATGTTTCAAACGGATATATGTGGGATGTTTATCCATATTATTATCCTCAGGCGGGAATTAATTTTCTTGCCGGATTGACTTTGAAATTCTAAAAGATTTCTTCAAAATAAAAAGCCTGAAAATTTAAAACTTTCAGGCTTTTTTTATTTTAGTTATAAACGTGAATTACAGTTCCTGTAACTTCTACACGATATTGTTTCAAAGGATATTCCTTACCTCCAAGTCCGGTAAATAAACTGTAAGAAGATTTATCGCAGGAACAAACAGCATTAATGCCATCAATTGTCATAGCCACACACCCAGTTATAGGTTGATTTGGGCAAGCTGCATCAAATGCATTATAGCCGCTTCCGGCATTAAAAATAATAATTCCTTTTGCTCCATAATTAGGAATGATAACACCATTGCTTACAAATTTAAGATTTGAATAAGCTGGTAAATTCATATCTACAGACAGATTAACAGAATAATTAGGAATATTTGGGTTTTTATTGCTTTTGTTGTTGTCACTACAAGAGAAGAGCAAAGAAACAAACACGATTATGAGCCAGATTTTTTTCATTATTTTAATAAGAATTAGTGAAACAAAAATAAATTATTTAGGTTTGAAATTTATATGATTAACATATAATTATGTACTATTAAAAATAATAGTATATTTGTAATACAGAATCCCGTCCCGATGGGATTTTTTGTATTTATATAAACGATGAAGTTATGAGTAAAGTATCTTATTATACAGCAGAAGGATTAAAAAAGTTGAAAGATGAGTTGGAGCATTTAAAAAGTGTAATGCGTCCTAAGGCATCTCAAGATATAGCAGAAGCAAGAGACAAAGGTGATTTATCTGAAAACGCCGAGTATGATGCAGCAAAAGAAGCACAAGGTTTGTTAGAAATGAGGATTAATAAAATGGAAGAAGTGTATTCTAATGCAAGATTAATTGATGAATCACAATTAGATGTTTCAAAAGCATTGGTGCTTTCTAACGTGAAAATTAAGAATCAAAGCAACGGAATGGAAATGAAATATACACTTGTTGCTGAAAGTGAAGCAGATCTAAAAACTGGAAAAATCTCAGTAACTTCTCCTATTGGAAAAGGTTTACTTGGGAAATCAGTTGGTGAAGTTGCAGAAATCACAGTTCCAAATGGAGTTTTAAAGTTCGAAATATTAGAAATTACAAGAGACTAAATAGTTTAACCGTCTATTTGTTTAATCGGTTAACCGATTAAACGATTGACCAAATTAACGATTATACAATGAGCATATTTACCAAAATAGTAAACGGAGAAATTCCTTCTTATAAAGTTGCAGAAGACGATAATTATTTGGCTTTTTTAGATGTAAATCCAAATGCTAAAGGACACACACTTTGTATTCCGAAACAAGAAATCGATAAGATTTTTGATATGGATGATGAACTGTATTTAGGGCTAATGAAATTTTCTAAGAAAGTTGCAATTGCTTTAGAGAAAACAGTTCCTTGCAAAAGAGTAGGAATGGCAGTAGTTGGATTAGAAGTTCCTCATGCACACGTACATTTGATTCCATTAAACCATATGGATGAAATGCGTTTTCATAATAAAGTATCGCTTTCTAAAGAAGAATTTGAGGCTTTGGCTAAAAGTATTCAGGCGAATTTATAAAATACAGATAGGTTTTGACTTCGCTCAACCTGACAAAAAAATATTAAAAGTGCAGTAAAGTGATTTACTGCATTTTTTTATTTAGTGAAATCTGAAATGTAGTTCCTTTTCCAATTTCAGAATGTAAAACTTTTATTTTTCCACGATGATATTCTTCAACAATTCTTTTAGTTAAGGAAAGTCCCAATCCCCAACCGCGTTTTTTGGTCGTGAAACCAGGCTCAAAAATGGTTTTGAATTGTTTTTTAGCAATTCCGGTTCCTGAATCTTTTACATTTATTTTTACGTGATGCGCATCTTGTTCAATTTGAAGGTCTAATGTTCCTTTTCCTTTCATGGCATCAATGGCGTTTTTTACTAAATTTTCGATAGTCCAACTGTGTAAGGTTGGGTTTATCATCACAAAAATGGGTTCTTCCGGAGCGCGATAAGAAAAAGCAACCTGCTTAGAAAAACGGGATTGCAAATATTCATACGTATTCATGGTTTCGGCAATAATATCATGTTCTTCTAAAACAGGAACAGATCCAATCTTAGAAAAACGATCCGTGATAGTCTGTAACCGCTCAATATCTTTTTGTATTTCTAATGTTATCGATGGATCAATATCTTCCGTTTTTAAGATTTCAACCCAACCAATTAAAGAAGATAAAGGTGTTCCGATTTGATGTGCAGTTTCCTTTGCCATACCTGCCCAAAGTTTGTTTTGAGTCGCCATTTTAGTGCTTCTGTAGAAGATATAAATCAAAGCTCCAAACAAAAAGATAATCAATAATAAAGCAACAGGATAAT
This sequence comes from Flavobacterium pectinovorum, assembly GCF_006438875.1. Taxonomy (GTDB): domain Bacteria; phylum Bacteroidota; class Bacteroidia; order Flavobacteriales; family Flavobacteriaceae; genus Flavobacterium; species Flavobacterium pectinovorum_A. The sequence continues at coordinate 89,993 of NZ_RCZH01000008.1, read as the reverse complement.
ATTTGAGTTTATTCAATAATGCCGAATTTCCATAATAAACTTCCTGACGTCTTCCAGGGGCAAAATCAATAATAATAGGCTCATTCTCGCTTTTCAAATTTTTCAGATAAGACATTGATTTTGCATCATCAGCGAGAACTTCGTCAGGAACATTGACAGAACTAATAACCTTATCATACATCGTTAACATCACTGGTACCGAAGTATTATTGTTTAAAATGTCGAGCGGAAGATCTAAGTCGGTGTTTTCATCGGCATTAACTAATGTCTTTTGAGCATTTGCCCAAAGATTCATTTTAAGTCTTTCCTCATTTTTAAAAATTTGAAAAAAAGTATAAGTATTCCAGAGAATCAAAGAAATGATTAAAAAGGAAATCGAAACAATGATCCAACGGGTTGTATTTCTTCTTTCGGAAAAAAGCATAAATTATTTTTTGTGGTATAAATATAACGAAATAAACACATTTAATATTTTACAGAGTCTTTAAAGATTTTTTTGTTTTTATGTCCAAAAGTATTTCATTGGGATAAACGATTTCTCTACTTTTGTAGTTGCCGAAACGAGATTCGGTTAAAAAGAAAAAATATGATTAGCATCGATCCTAAAGAGATATCAACGGCAAAATTGCATGGTTATTTACAGAGTGCTGTCGGGCCAAGACCAATTGCATTTGCTAGTACATTAAGTGCAAAAGGAATCCCGAATTTGTCGCCATTTAGTTTCTTTAATGTGTTCAGTGCCAATCCGCCAATATTGGTTTTTTCGCCGGCACGTCGTGTGCGTGATAATACCGTAAAACATACTTTAATTAATGCCGAAGCGACTCGTGAAGTAGTGATTAATGTGGTAAATTATGATTTGGTACAACAAACATCATTAGCCAGTACTGAATATGGAGAAGGTGTTAACGAATTTATAAAAGCAGGATTAACACAAATTCCGTCAGATATTGTAAAACCATATCGTGTAAAAGAGTCTCCAGTGCAGTTTGAATGCAAAATCACACAGATAATTCCTTTGGGAACAGAAGGAGGGGCAGGGAATTTGATTCTTTGTGAAGTCGTTAAAATGCATATTCATGAAGCTGTTTTAGATGAAAATGGAGCAATCGATCAACATAAGATAGACTTAGTTTCAAGATTAGGAGGTAATTGGTATTCAAGGTCAAATCAAGGACTTTTTGAAGTGCCAAAACCATTGACAACACTAGGGGTTGGTGTAGATGTGATTCCGAATTATATCAAAGAAAGTCCCGTATTTGATGGAAATGATCTTGGAAAATTAGGTAACATAGAAGCCTTGCCTACAACGGAAGAAGTTAGTATATTTGTGAAAGAAAATTTTTCAGTGAAAGGAGTTTTGAGCTCAGACGATCAGGAAAAAATACATTTAGAAGCCAAAAAATATCTGAATAAAGATGATATTTCATCGGCTTGGAAAGTGCTTTTAGCTAAGAAATAAGAAAAGAAACAATAATTAATATAGAAGAAGATGGAAGTTACAGGAAAAGTAAAAGTGGTTAACCCAGAGCAACAAGTTAGTGCTGCATTCAAAAAAAGAGAGTTGGTTGTTACCACAGATGAGCAGTATCCACAGCATATTTTGATCGAATTTACACAAGATAAATGCGATTTATTAAGTAGCTACAAACAAGGAGAGGCAGTAAAAGTTTCTATTAATTTAAGAGGAAGAGAATGGGTTAATCCACAAGGAGAAACCAGATATTTCAATAGTATTCAAGGTTGGAGAATCGAAAGACTGGCACCAGAAGGTCCTGGACAAACACCAGCAATGCCTGCTGCAGAAGCTTTTGCTCCGGCAACTAATGTAAACGATGACGAACCGGACGATTTACCTTTCTAAACGTTTAAAAACCAAAAAATAAATTCCAAATTCCAATTCATGAAATATGCAATTGGAGTTTGGAATTTTTTGTATTAGAAACTCAACGCATTTTATGTCATTTCGACCTAAGGGAGAAATCACACACGAAACTCGTCAAAGAATGTCGACAATTGTTGTAGATCAACTAGTGTGATTTCTCCCTTTGGTCGAAATGACAAGATTGCGAATAATTTGGAATTTGGAATTTTTAAATTTGGAATTTTATTTAAAAGATGTATTACCTATTTGAAGAATTATTTTTCCCTCCCGTTTCAGAAGCCGACGAAGAAGGAATTCTGGCAATTGGCGGTGATTTAAATCCGGAACGATTAAAATTAGCATACAAAAGTGGAATCTTTCCTTGGTTTAATGAAGGAGAACCCATTCTTTGGTGGGCACCAGATCCCAGAATGGTTTTATTCTTGGATGAGTTAATTGTGTCCAAAAGCATGAGAAACATTTTGAATAGAAATCAGTTTAAAGTCACTTTTAATCAAAGTTTCAAAGAAGTGATTTCGAATTGTCAAAAAATTAAACGCGACGGTCAAAACGGAACGTGGATTTCAAATGAAATGATTGATGCGTATTGCAAATTAAATGAAGAAGGAATTGCAAAATCTGTTGAGGTTTGGCAAGATGAGGTTTTAGTCGGTGGTTTGTACGGAATCGATCTAGACCATGTTTTTTGTGGAGAAAGTATGTTTTCGAAAGTGTCAAATGCTTCAAAAGTAGCTTTTATTGCTTTGGTTGAGTATTTAAAGAAAGAAAATTACAAACTTTTAGATTGTCAGGTTTATAATCCACATTTAGAAAGTTTAGGCTGTCGCGAAATTGATCGTAAAGAATTTATGTTTATTTTAGAAAGTAAGAAGTAATGAGCGCAATTTATACTGTAAAGGAAATTTATATTTATCCGATAAAAAGTCTGGCTGGAATTAGTTGTCAGAATGCTTTCGCAGAAGAAATGGGATTCGAGAACGATCGCAGATGGATGCTAATTGATGCAGATAACCTATTTATAACACAAAGAGAGCATCGAATCTTAAGCCAGTTTTATCCGCAAATTTCAGATGGAAAAATCAGCATTACTTTTCAGGATCTTAAACACGAATTTTCTACTGATGAACATATAGATAACCCAATAAAAGTTGCTGTTTGGGATGATCAAAGTGAAGTGGTAGAAGTGAACCAATCTACTTCAAAATGGTTTAGCGAGCGTTTAGGTTTTGAATGTAAACTGGTGAAAATCATTAAAAGTGGAGATCGTAAACATGAAAGTTCAAGATTAAAAGAAACTTTTAATGTAAGTCTTGCCGATGGATATCCGTATTTAATGATTGGAACTAAAAGCCTGGATTTTTTAAATGAAAAATTAAATGAAAAAATCACTATTTTGAGATTTCGTCCAAACATTGTCATCAGCTCACAAAATGCTCATGAAGAAGATGATTTCGATACTTTTAAAATTGGAGAAGTTGATTTTAAAAATATAAAACCCTGCGGAAGATGCATTATGGTCAATAATGATCCTGAAAATGGTAAATTAAAAAAAGAACCTCTCAAAACCTTAAGTACATATCGAGTAGTGAATAATTCTGTTTTATTCGGAACTAATATTGTGAGTTTAAACAACGGAATTATAAGTGTTGGAGATGAAGTTGTATTCTAGAAATTCAATTTTGTAAAGCTCCAATCTATTGTATTAAAGAGAATTAATTCATTTTTTAAGGTAGGTAATTCCAAAATTAATTTTAAGGTTTCGTGCGCCATCATGGTACCAATAATTCCGGGGAGAGTTCCCAAAACGCCATTCACATTGCAATTTGGAACATCTTTTGGGTTTGGCATTTCAGAAAATAAATCGCGTAGATTTTTACTGCCGTTATGATTAAAAACAGCAATTTGACCTTCAAATTTTAAAATGCTTCCATATACCAAAGGTTTCTGTAATGCGACGCAAGTATCATTAACCAAATAACGTGTTTCAAAGTTATCAGAACCATCAACTATAATGTCGTATTGTCGAATAATTTCGGATGCATTTTCAGTTGTCAGTTTCTCATTAATAGCTTCAACTTCAATTAACGGATTTAGTTTTGAAAGGACTTCTTTGGCAACAAGAGATTTCCTTTGACCAATTTCATTTTCAGTATATAAAATCTGGCGATGTAAGTTGTGAATTTCGATAGTATCAAAATCCATAATTGTAATAAAACCTACACCAGCAGTTGAAATATATTGTAAAATCGGACAACCCAAACCTCCGGCGCCAATGACTAAAACCCTTGATTTTTTGAGTTTTTCCTGACCTTCATCGCCAATTTCAGGAAGAATGGTTTGTCTGTTATAACGTAAAAATTCTTTAATAACGCTCATGTTTTAATTTTAGATTGCTGATTTTAGATTTTAGATTGTTGGAATTTGGAATTTAAATTTTGAGATTTTTAACAATAACTTTTGTCCCAGTCTTTCCAAACAGGTTCATAACCGGAATTGGTTATAATTTGTGCTATTTCTTTTGCGGAACGTTCGTCGCTGATTTCGAACTGCTCGAGAGATTGCGGATCAACGACATAACCACCCGGATTTGTTTTTGAACCTGCACTCATACTTGTAACTCCAATTGGAATAATGTTATTTCTGAATTTTTCATTTTCACGAGTCGAAATAGAGATTTCAAGATCTTCATTCCACAAACGATAGGCGCAAATGAGCTGGGTTAAATCTTTATCATCCATAATAAAATTAGGTTCTATAATACCTTCGGCAGGACGTAATCTCGGAAATGAAACAGAATATTTGGTTTGCCAATATTTCTTCTGAAGATAATCCAGATGTAAAGCATTAAAAAAGCTGTCCGTTCGCCAATCTTCTAAACCTAATAAAACGCCTAATCCAATTTTATGAATTCCCGCAGTTCCAATACGGTCAGGAGTTTCCAGTCGGTATTCGAAGTTTGATTTTTTGCCTTTTGTATGGTATTTTTTATAGACTTCCTGATGATAAGTTTCCTGATATACTAAAACAGAATAAACTCCGGCTTCGTGCAAACGTTCATAATCCTCGGTAGAAAGCGGTTGAACTTCGACAGAAATAATCGAAAATTGTTCCCGAATTAAGGCGATTGCATTCAGGAAATAATTGATATTTACCGTATAATTCGCTTCGCCGGTTACCAATAAAACATGATCAAAACCACTGTTTTTTAACGCTTCAACTTCAAGTTTAATTTCGGCATCAGAAAGTGTTTTTCGTTTGATTTTATTGTCTAAACTAAAACCACAATAGGTGCAAATGTTCTGACATTCGTTACTCAAATAAAGCGGCGCATACATTTGTATTGTTTTTCCGAAACGCTTTTTGGTGATTTCATGGCATTGTTGTGCCATTTGCTCTAAATAGTTTTGTGCAACGGGAGAAATTAAAACTAAAAAATCATCGAGATTTCGTTTAGTTTTTGCCAATGAATATTCTACATCCCGGGTTGTAGCTTGGTATATTGTAGATTGGATGATGTCCCAATCGTATTGTTCAAAAACCGATTTAAATGTTTTCATTATATTGTGTTTTGTTTCACGCAGATTTTTACAGATTTAAGCGGATTTAAAATGATTTTATTTTCTATCTAAAATGTCTTAATTTGTAGTGTTTGTTATTGATTTTACATTTTATTAGCGATTCTTTTGATGTCGTTTAGAATATTTAGGGTATTGAAATTGACTAGTAATCCTAGTTTTTTATTTGTGAGTCTTAGATAAGTGTCAAGTTGTTTATAATGTATTGGCGATAAATCTTCAACAGATTTTAATTCAATTATTACTTTATCTTCTACTAAAAGATCTATTCTAAAAGCAGGCTCTAATGTTATCTCTCCGTAAGGAATGGTTACTTCAACTTGTTTTTGAACTTGTAAATCCGCTTTTGTCAGTTCATAAAACAAAGCACTTTCATAAACAGATTCAAATAAACCGGGTCCTAAATTATTATATACTTTAAAAATTGCTCCTCGTACTAGATATGATATTTCATTTTCTGTCATTATTCTTTAATTTAAATTTGATTCAAAATTAAAGAATTTTCTTTCTTTTTTTATCTGTTTTAAAATAGATTTTGCAGGTAAAAAAATCACTTTAAATCCGCTTAAATCTCCAAAAATCTGCGTTAAATAATTTTATTCATAAAGAAATGATGTCAGCGGGCTAGAAGCAACAGCATAATTTTGCTGATTAGCGATTTTAGCTTCGAATGCTTTTCGGCCCGCAATTACAGCTTCCTTAAAAGCTTCTGCCATTAGTTTTGGGTTTCCGGCAACAGCAATTGCAGTGTTGACCAAAACGGCATCGGCACCAATTTCCATTGCTTTTGCAGCATCAGACGGAGAACCAATTCCGGCATCTACAATTACAGGAACATTACTTTGCTCGATAATAATCTCCAGAAAATCGATTGTTTTTAAACCTTTATTACTGCCAATAGGAGAACCCAAAGGCATCACAGCTGTTGTTCCTGCACTCTCTAAATATTTGCACAAAACAGGGTCAGCATGTATATAAGGCAAAACAAAAAAGCCAAGTTTAGCCAGTTCCTCAGTTGCTTTTAAAGTTTCTATAGGATCTGGCATCAGGTATTTTGGATCTGGATGAATTTCTAGTTTTATCCAATTTGTTTCCAGGGCTTCGCGTGCTAATTGAGCTGCAAAAACCGCTTCTTTGGCATTTCTTGCGCCTGAAGTATTAGGTAATAAATTGATATTTGGATGTTTTAAATGTGCTAAAATAGCGTCGGTTTCTGTTTCCAGATCGATACGCTTTAAGGCGACAGTTACCAACTCGCTCTCTGAAGCTAAAATCGCTTCTTCCATTTCAAGGTTGGAACCAAATTTTCCGGTACCTAAAAACAAACGAGATTTGAAGGCTTTATCACCAATATTAAACAATGACGTTTGCATATAATTTTTCGTTGAGTTGTTGAATTAATTTTTCTTTTCGATCACTTTTAGTAATCATTCCGGAGACGGCAATTCCGTGAATTCCGGTTTCCATAAGTGGACAAATATCTTCTATTGTTATTCCGCCAATAGCGTAAACAGGAATTTTGAGATTGTTTTGTCTCATTTGTTTAAGGATATTAAAGTATCCTGATAAACCTAAAATAGGGCTTAACTTTTCTTTGGTTGGGGTGAATCGAAACGGGCCGAGACCAATATAATCACAGCCATTTTTTATATGGTTTTCAATATCTTCAAAGGTATTGGCTGTTCCTCCAATGATTTTTGTGTTTCCCAGAATTGCCCTTGCTTCGGCGATATTCATATCGGTTAAACCCAAATGCACGCCATCGGCAGCAATTTGTTGTGCCAGATAAAGGTTATCGTTCACAATGAAATTGGCGAGATATTCTTCGCATAAAAATTTTACAGCTTCCGCTAAAGCAAAAGTATTTTTAGCGGTTTGGTTTTTAAAACGCATTTGTACCCAATCGCATCCGGCATCTAATGCCTGATGAATGTTATACAATTGTTCTTCGATTGTTTTTCCCTGTGAGATGTATTGCAGTCTATTGTACATAATGATATCCGATTAATGTTGAAGTTGAACTCAGGTATTTTTCTATGTAGGTTTTAGCATTTTTGCAAGCTTCTTTCGGAGTTTGATTAAATGCCAGATTTGCGGCAATTGCTGCTGATAAAACACAGCCGGAACCGTGTTTTTCAAAGCATATTTTTTCGGAGGGCAATAAATCAATGATTTCGTTTTTAAGAAACAGCTGATCCGTACCAATTTTATCTAAATTATGCCCGCCTTTTAATAAAATGGAAGTTGGAATTTCATTTTGTAACCAAAGTTTGTCTGAAATAAAACCCGGAAATAAAACTTCTATTTCATTGTAATTGGGTGTAATCAAATCAATTTTAGATAAGATTTTATTTAAATCCAATTGATCTTCTATAGTCATGAATTCGAATTTTGTAGTCGATTTTAAAACAGGATCCCAAACGATTTGAGTAGTTGGAGATAGTAATTTTATAGTCGAAAGAATTCGGTTCAAATAATGTAGCGAAGGAACAATTCCTATTTTTACCGTTCTGATTTTATAGTTTTGAAATAAGGTTTCAATAGAGCGAATCACAAAACTCAAATTAGTCCATTCAATGTCAAAAAACTCATTTTCGGTCTGAATTGTATTTGCGGTGGTAATTGCAAAACCAGTTACCTGATGCTGCTCAAATGTTTTGATATCAGCCAAAACACCTGCGCCACCAGTTGGATCAAAACCTGCAATTGAAAGTGCTATTGGACGATTTTCTGACATAATTTGAATTGTTTTATTGGGTTTTCGTTATTCCAAATAGTTCCTAAAAGAGCTACATCATCAAAACCATTTTCAAGTGTTTTTGTGATGTTTTCAGAATCAATTCCGCCTAAAGCGATGACTTTTGCTTTGTAATTTGTTCTTGATTTTAATACTTCAAAAATATTTTCTTTTGGATGATAATTTTCCTTAGAGATACTTTTATAAACAGGACTTAGAAAAGCATAATTAAAACAATCTTCCAAAGCATTGAAATCTTCGATGGAATGCGTTGATGTTGATTTATACCCACAAGGTTTTGAAAACCTTGCAGGAGAATCGAGATTGTGTGCTCTTGCTTTTTCAGAAAAGTGTATCCGATTAATTCCAAAATCTTTTGCCAATTGATGATGACTGTGTAAAACCAGATTAGGACGATATTCCAATTTAATCCGATCGATAAATTCCGCTATTTCAATCTCAGAAAAATCAGGTTTCCGAATATGAAGCAAAGACAATCCTTCTTCAAATAAAGAATCAATAATGTTGATTTCATTTGCTATAGCAGAAGGATTTGTAATCACAATCATAATCTTTTCTCTTGATTCTTTCTTCTATTTTCTTTTTAGATATAAATCTCTTTCCCTTGTTCAATAAACTCTTCTGATTTTTCCTGCATACCTTTTTCGGCTGCTGCTACATCGCGAATTTCCTGAGATATTTTCATCGAACAGAATTTTGGTCCGCACATCGAACAGAAATGAGCTACTTTTGCACCATCAGCTGGAAGGGTTTCATCATGAAATTCTCTCGCCGTATCCGGATCTAATGATAAATTAAACTGGTCTTCCCAACGGAATTCAAAACGAGCTTTACTCAATGCATTGTCACGATATTGTGCTCCCGGATGACCTTTGGCTAAATCAGCAGCGTGAGCCGAGATTTTATAAGTGATAACACCATCTTTTACGTCTTTTTTATTAGGTAAGCCAAGATGCTCTTTTGGTGTAACATAACACAACATAGCACAACCGTACCAACCAATCATAGCGGCTCCAATTGCCGATGTAATATGATCGTAACCCGGTGCAATATCAGTTGTTAATGGTCCAAGTGTATAAAAAGGAGCTTCGCTGCAATGTTCTAATTGTTTGTCCATATTTTCTTTAATCATGTGCATTGGCACGTGACCAGGACCTTCGATAAAAACCTGAACATCATGTTTCCAGGCAATTTTAGTCAGTTCGCCTAATGTTTCTAATTCGGCAAATTGAGCAGCATCGTTGGCATCGGCAATAGATCCCGGACGTAAACCATCGCCTAATGAAAATGCTACATCATATTGTTTCATGATTTCGCAGATTTCCTCAAAATGGGTATATAAAAAGTTTTCTTTGTGATGAAACAAACACCATTTTGCCATAATAGAGCCGCCACGAGAAACGATTCCGGTAACGCGGTCAGCGGTTAAATGAATGTAACGCAACAAAACTCCGGCATGAATTGTAAAGTATGAAACACCTTGTTCTGCTTGTTCGATAAGGGTATCACGAAAAACTTCCCAAGTTAAATCTTCGGCGATTCCTTTTACTTTTTCTAAAGCCTGGTAAATAGGAACGGTACCAATTGGAACTGGCGAATTACGAATAATCCATTCTCTGGTTTCGTGAATGTTTTTTCCTGTAGATAAATCCATAATTGTATCAGCTCCCCAACGGCAAGCCCAAACTGCTTTTTCAACCTCTTCTTCAATGCTGGAAGTCACGGCACTATTACCAATATTAGCATTTATTTTTACCAGAAAATTGCGACCCACAATCATAGGTTCGCTTTCAGGATGGTTTATATTGTTTGGAATTATGGCTCTTCCGCAAGCAACTTCGCTGCGAACAAATTCAGGGGTGATTTTGCTTTTTGGCGTGTTGGCTCCAAAACTATGTCCGGCATGCTGGCATTGCATCGCTTTGGTTTGTTCGTTCAAAAGTTCGATACGTTGATTTTCGCGAATGGCGATATATTCCATTTCAGGAGTAATGATTCCTTGTTTTGCGTAGTACAATTGCGTGACGTTTGCACCTTTTTTAGCACGCTTTGGCTGATGTAAATATTCAAAACGCAGGTGATTTAAACTTTCATCTTTCAATCGGGTTTGACCGTAATCAGAAGATATTTCGTTTAGAATTTCAACATCATTTCGATTTAGAATCCAGTTTTCGCGTAAGCGTGGAAGTCCTTTTCGAATGTCGATTTCGATGTTTGGATCAGTATATGCACCTGAAGTGTCGTAAATTGTTACAGGTGGATTTTTCTCAATTCCGCCGTTAGAAAGTTTGGTATCGCTAAGAATCACTTCGCGCATAGCCACTTCTATGGGGTGAATTTCACCTTTTACATATACTTTTTTGGAGTTTGGAAAAGGGGTTCTGGAGATTTTTTCTTCGTTAGTCATAGGAAGTAGTTTAGTGTTGTTGTTTTTTTGTTTCAGGTTTCTGTAGAGATGCACAGCAGTGCGTCTACGACTTGTATGTCAATTGGAATATAGAATTTATCCCGAAGCCTCGGTATTGGAATTTGTTTTTTCTGCTAGGGATAGAAGTGGAAAGCCCGCAAAGGAGGAAACCGTAAAAAATAAGGATTAGGAAAGCGACCAACGGAAGCTTTGCTAAGACTATATTTTTTTTGGTTGACGACTGCGGACTTGAAACGGATAGCCCGTTTAAGCAGCCATATTATCCACCTTGAGTAGCAGAAACAATAAGAATTTCGTCAGTTTCGGATACAAAATGGTGGTTCCAATTGATTTTTGGAACAACGGTATTGTTAATGGCAACGGCAATTCCGTTTTGTTTATTGGGAATTTCGAGATCGAGCAATGATTGAACGCTTAGCGATTCAGCATCGAATTGTTTGATTTGTTGGTTGATTTTTAGTTCCATTCCTTTTGAATTTAGAGATTGTTGAGAGGCACTGCCGTGCATCTCTACTCTAGGAATGGCTACAATTGCGCATAAAAATGCGCGCAGAAGTCATCTTACTTTTCCCTACGCTAGTATGAACTAGATCAGGTTCAGAGGGTAAAATCTCAGCCTACTTTATTAGTAGACACCCCTAAAGTGTGAAGCAAATATAATGTTTTTTTTAAAGTTTTCAGTCTCGGTTCTCAGTTTTCAGTCTTTAACTTAAAATAACAAGCTTTAAAAAACTGAAAACTTTGACTGTGACTCAGACTAAAGACTGCGACTGAAAACTGTTTTACTTGACCCTCGTCCAGCAATCTTCGGCGTGATCGTTGACCATTCCGGTGGCTTGCATGTGCGCGTAAATTACGGTTGAACCAACAAATTTAAATCCTCTTTTTTTTAAATCTTTACTAATTTCATCAGAAAGTGGAGTAGTAGCGGGAACGTCTTTTGATGTTTTCGGATTGTTGATGATGGGTTTTCCATTGGTGAATTTCCAAATATAATCGGAGAAACTTTCAAATTCTTCCTGAATTTTCAGGAATGCCTGAGCATTTGAAACCGCCGATTTTATTTTAAGTTTATTACGGATAATTCCAGTGTCTTGTAATAATTCTTCGATTTTATCTTCAGAATAATTGGCTATTTTTTTATAATCAAAATGATCAAAGGCATTTCTGAAATTCTCTCTTTTGTTTAAGATAGTGATCCAGCTTAAACCTGCCTGAAAAGTCTCCAAAATTAAAAACTCGAATAAAGTCGCGTCGTCGTAAACTGGAACGCCCCATTCTTCGTCATGATATTTTTTGTATAAATCGCTGGCAGTGCACCAGCCACATCGAATAGGTTCTTGTACTGTCATTATTCTTGATCTTTATTTTGTGAATTTGGGTCGTTTTCCAGGTATTTTTTTATCAGATGATGTCCTGCATAAATTAGTGGAGTTAATACAACAGCAACGGTAAGCTTGAATATATATCCAGTTAAACCTGATGAAATAAAGGTGTCAAAATCAATTTTTCCGGGTAACCAAAATGCGATTCCAAGTACAATAAAAGAGTCAAATAATTGTGAAATTACGGTAGATCCGGTCGTTCTAAGCCATATTTTTCTTTCTCCGGTTCGTCTTTTGAAAAACCAAAAGATCCATACATCGATTAATTGCGACGCCATAAAAGCGATTAAGCTACCTACAATAATCCACATACTTTGCCCGAAAACTGCTTGAAATTGCTCGTCATTTACGGGACTTATTCCTTTTGCAGCTGGAATAACGATTGCCATAAATAATATTAAAAATGCATACGCAATTAAACAAGCGGTTATAAAAGAGAGTTTTTTTACTCCCTTTTCTCCAAAATACTCATTGATTAAATCTGTTGTAAGAAATACAATGGGCCACGGCAAAATTCCGATACTCATGACAAATGGTCCAATTTGAATTAATTTTCCTCCAATAAGCTCTGCAACAACAGCGTTGGTTATAAAAATACCTGCTAAAATTACAAAAACGATTTCTTTTCTGGTTTTAAACATATTGATGTAATAAATGACATTTCAAATTTAAACTATTTCTTTATAACTGGAAATGTATAATTATTAATTAAGTCTAGTTAGATACTAGTCTGAAAGTTAAAATTTTCATTCTAATACTGATTTTTAGTTACATTTGGAACCATAACATGTTTAATTTTATATTGAATCAAATTACTAATAATGAAAAAAATAATAACGATTTTTCTCATGGGAACAACTTTATTTGCGGTAAACGCACAAACTAATTCGGATAATCCATTGCTTAAAAAATGGACAGGACCTTACGGAGGAGTTCCTGCTTTTAATGAGTATAAAGTATCGGATTTTAAACCTGCGCTTCAATTTGCAATTCAGGAAAAATTAAATGAGGTTGATGCTATTGTAAACAATCCCAAAGTACCAACTTTTGATAATACCATTGCTGCCATGGAGCGTTCAGGTCAAACGGCATCTCGAATTTATGCCGTTTATGGGATTTACGGTTCGACTTTAAGTACTCCTGAATTTGATGCTGTTGAAACAGAAATGTCTCCTAAATTAGCTGCTTTCAATGACAAAATTTTGCAAAACAAAAAATTGTTCCTGAGAATAGAAACTTTATATAACTCAAAGGAAAGTAAAAAACTTACAAGCGAGCAACAACGATTAATTTGGTTATATTATACTGATTTTGTTCGTGAGGGTGCTAAATTAAATGAAAAAGATAAAGAAAAAGTAGCTAAAATTAATCAGGAATTAGCAAGTCTTTTTACAAAGTTCAGTCAAAATTTATTGGCAGAAGAGCATAATCAATATGTAGCATTAAAAACAGAAAGTGATTTTGATGGTTTGCCAACCGAAGTAAAAAATGCTGCAATTGCTGAGGCAAAAAGCAGAAAGTTGGATGTTTTAGGTTGCGTTGCAAATACTCGTTCTTCTATTGAGCCGTTTTTGACTTTCTCGACTCGCAGAGATTTAAGAGAAAAAGCATTTGATATTTTTGTAAAGCGTGGTGATAATGGAAATGCAAATGATAACAATGCTACACTTGTTTCTATTTTGCAATTGCGTACTCAAAAAGCAAATCTATTAGGTTTTCCTACTTTTGCAGATTGGAGTTTGTCGAACAAAATGGCAAAAGATCCTAAGAAAACTTTAGATTTAATGTTATCAGTTTGGGAGCCTGCGGTAGAAAAGGTACATCAGGATGTTGCCGAAATGCAGAAAATTGTTGATGCTGAAGGTGGGAAATTTAAAATTCAACCTTGGGATTATCGTTATTATGCTGAGAAAGTAAGAAAAGCAAAGTATGATTTGGATCAAAATGAAGTTAAACCCTACTTGCAATTAGAAAACTTACGTGAAGGTATGTTTTGGGTTGCCGGTGAATTATTTAATTTAAGCTTTAAGCAAATTACAACTGTTCCCGTATATCATCCGGATGTACGTGTTTGGGAAGTAAGTAATAAAGTTACAGGTAAAGTTGTTGGGTTGTGGTATTTTGATCCTTATGCGCGTACCGGAAAACGTTCTGGTGCATGGATGAATGCCTATCGCGAGCAGCAAAGAATGGATGGAGATGTTCTTACAATTGTGTCTAATAATTGTAATTTTATAAAAGGAACTGCAAATGAACCGATTTTAATTTCCTGGGAAGATGCAACAACTTTATTCCATGAATTTGGTCATGCACTTCACGGATTGTGTTCTAATGTAACATATCCTAGTTTATCAGGTACAAATGTTGCGAGAGATTACGTAGAATTTCCTTCGCAATTGTTGGAACACTGGTTATCTACTCCCGAAGTATTGAATAAATTTGCTTTGCATTATAAAACAAATCAACCATTGCCGCAAGCATTGGTGGACAGAATTGAAAAAGCAGCTAATTTTGGTGAAGGTTTTTCTACTGTAGAAACTATTTCAAGTTCTTTAATTGACATGAAACTTCACTTAGCAACAACAACTATTGATCCTCATAAATTCGAAAAAGAAACTTTAGATGCGCTTCATATGCCGTCAGAAATTGTGATGCGTCACAGAATTCCTCAATTCGAACATATTTTCTCTGGTGATGGATATGCTGCCGGATATTACAGTTATTTATGGGCAGATGTTATTAATGCAGATGCTTGGGAAGCTTTTACTGAAGGAAAAGGACCGTATGATAAAGAAGTTGCTAAACGTCTTTACGATGATATTTTTAGTGTAGGAAACACTATTGATCAGGAGAAAGCTTATGAAAATTTTAGAGGAAGAGCTCCGAAATCTGATGCTTTAATGCGTGCGAGAAATTTTCCTATAATAGATAAAAAATAGTAAAATTAGATTTTTATTGAAATCCCTGGATAATGTAATTATTCGGGGATTTTTTTTATTTTAATTTGGAATTTGAGTAGTCGCCAGCTTTAGTTCAATGTCATTAAGTTAAGGGAATATTGCCGAATAAATCTCGCGCAAAGTCGCAGAGTCGCAAAGAAAATGTATGTAAACTTGGCGGCTTTGCGACTTTGCGCGATTTTTTTTCCAGTCTTAATTATCTAAAAAAAGCTTAACTTAATGACATTGTGCTTTAGCTGGAGATATTTAAAATAGGAATTATAAGGCTTTAGCCAAATCACGCATTTTTGGCTAAAGCCATTCAAACTGATTTATATAAACTCCAGCTAAAGCTGGAGCCTATTCAAAAAATGCCCGGATTTTTACAAGAGATCTATTCGATACAGTATTCGAAAATCTTGTTAGATTATTGGATAGAAACTTTTGTGAAGTACTCTTTTTCTGATTAGCTTTAAATTATAAACTCTTGATTAATCTTATGAATCAAGAAATTATTAAACAAAAAAAAGCCCGAATAAATTAATATTCGGGCTTTTTATATTGAAATAATAATATATTAACCTAAAGTAACTCTTTTGAAACCTGTAATTTCAACGTTGAATCCTTTAACGTAATCGCTTACTTTTTTACTGTCATCTTTGATAAAGTTTTGATCTAATAAAGCTTTCTCTTGATCTAAAGTAGTATTGTCAGAGATGAAACGTTGAACTTTTCCTGGAATAATTTTATCCCAAATTTGTTCTGGTTTACCTTCAGCTTTTAATTCAGCTTTAGCATCTTCTTCGGCTTGTTTTATAACTTCTTCAGTTAATTGAGAGAAAGAGATATATTTAGGAACATTTTTTAAAGTTTTTCCTAAACGTTTTGCTTCTTCATTTTCTTTTTCGATTATAGCAATACGAGCAGCAAGCTCAGAAGCAACGAAAGCAGGATCAAAATCTTTGTAAGATAATGTATCAGCTCCCATAGAAGCAACTTGCATAGAGATGTCTTTAGTTAAAACGTCACCATTAGCAATTGGTGCAGAAATTGAAGTTAATGCAGCAATTTTGTTAACGTGAACATAAGATCCAACGAAAGCGCCTTCTAAGATTTCAAAACCACCGATTTCGATTTTTTCACCGATAACACCAGTTTGCTCGATTAATTTTTCAGCAACAGTAATTCCGTTGAAATCTGAAGCTAAAAATTCTTCTTTAGAAGAGAAGTTAATAGCTCTTTCTACTAATTCTTTAGCTAAAGTTACGAAAGCCTCATTTTTACCTACGAAATCTGTTTCGCAGTTTAAAGTGATAATAGCTCCTTTAGTTTTGTCAGCATTAACAAAAGAAACAGCAGCACCTTCAGAAGACTCACGGTCAGAACGGTTAGCAGCAACTTTTTGTCCTTTTTCTCTAAGGTTTTGTATCGCTTTATCGAAATCTCCATCAGCTTCAACTAAAGCTTTTTTACAGTCCATCATTCCGGCACCTGTAGTTTGTCTTAATTTATTTACGTCTGCAGCAGTAATTGTTGCCATAATATTTTGAATTTTAATGTTAAAAGTAAAAATTCCATCTTCTAAATCCCAGACTCCAATTTTATTAAATTATCAACATAAAGTTTTTAATTTTGTATTTGGAATTTGGAATTTAAAATTTGGAATTTAAATTTGATTTATTCTTCAGTTGCAGCAGGAGCAGCAGCTTCAACAGCTGGTGCAGCAGGAGCAGCTTCTACAGCAGCAGGAGCCGCAGCTTCTTCTGTTGTAGCTTCAGTTTCTTTGTCAGAACCTCTGTCAGAAAGACCGTCGATTACAGCAGCAGTAACTAAAGATAAAATTTTGTCAATTGATTTAGAAGCATCATCATTTGCAGGAATAACGTAATCAACCTCTCTTGGGTCAGAATTCGTATCAACCATTGCGAAAACTGGAATGTTTAATTTTTGTGCTTCTTTTATTGCGATATGTTCAGCTTTGATATCTACTACGAACAATGCAGCTGGTAGTCTAGACATGTCAGCGATTGAACCTAAGTTTTTCTCTAATTTAGCACGTAGACGATCAACTTGCAAACGCTCTTTTTTAGATAACGTCATGAAAGTACCATCTTTCTTCATTTTATCAATAGAAGACATTTTTTTAACTGCCTTTCTGATAGTTACAAAGTTAGTTAGCATTCCACCAGGCCATCTTTCAGTGATGTAAGGCATGTTTGCAGCTTTTGCTTTTTCAGCAACGATGTCTTTTGCTTGTTTTTTGGTAGCTACGAATAAGATTTTTCTACCTGATGCAGCGATTTTTTTCAAAGCTTCGTTAGCTTCTTCAATTTTTGCTGCAGTTTTATATAGATTGATAATGTGAATACCATTACGCTCCATATAAATGTAAGGGGCCATGTTTGGATCCCATTTTCTAGTCATGTGTCCAAAGTGAACACCTGCTTCTAGTAAGTCTTTAACTTCTATTTTGTTTGCCATTTTTGTACTAGTTTACGTTCTGTTGATTAGCAATGTATAAATGGCGGTTTCCCAGGCTTTATACATTTAGATGCTAAACTATTTCCTACCTCGATAGGAGAGCAACAACAACTGTGTTTTTTAATTTCAATAAATTGATAATGTCTTGTACCATATGCACAAGACAGGTAATATTAACGTTTAGAGAATTGGAATCTCTTACGAGCTTTCTTCTGGCCGAATTTCTTACGTTCAACCATTCTTGGATCTCTTGTTAATAAACCTTCTGGTTTAAGGATAGCTCTGTTTTCAGCATTTACTTCACACATAACGCGTGCTAATGCCATTCTTACAGCTTCTGCCTGACCAGTTGAACCACCTCCGTAAACGTTTACTTTTACATCAAAGTTGTTTACATTTTCTGTCATAGACATTGGTTGTAAAACTTTGTATTGTAAAGTTGCAGTTGGAAAGTAAGTTGCGAATTCTTTTTTGTTTACAGTGATTTTTCCTGTTCCTTCAGAAACATATACACGTGCAACAGCGGTTTTTCTTCTACCGATTTTGTGAATAACTCCCATTACTTAAGATCGTTTAGGTTAACAGTTCTAGGTTTTTGAGCTCCTTGTTTGTGCTCAGACCCTACAACAACATTTAGATTTCTAAAAAGTTCAGCTCCTAATTTGTTTTTAGGTAACATTCCTTTTACAGCTTTTTCTACTAGTAATGCAGGGTTTTTAGATTGCAATACTTTAGCAGTTAAAGTTCTTTGTCCTCCTGGGTAACCTGTATGACGTACGTAAACTTTGTCATCCATTTTTCTACCTGTAAGGTTAATTTTTTCTGAGTTGATAACAATTACGTTATCTCCACAGTCAACGTGTGGTGTGTAACTAGGCTTGTACTTACCTCTTAAGATCATTGCAACCTTTGAAGCAAGACGTCCTAAGTTATGACCTTCAGCGTCAACAACAATCCACTCTTTAGTTACAGTGGCTTTGCTAGCTGAAACTGTTTTGTAGCTTAATGCGTCCATAATATTATTTTAATTAAACATTCCATCCCCAATAAAGGGGATGCAAAAGTACAATTAATTATTTTAAAACCAAATACCTGAAAAGAATATTTTATCTGCTGAAAATCAGGGCATCAGTTTTATATTTAAAACAATAAAAAAAAACCACCTTCACAATAACGCGAAGGTGGTTCAATATTTAGAATTTTTTGTACTAAACAATAAATAAATTTGCAATATCTACAACTTGTTGGGTTGTAAGTGGCTCATCATAAGCTTCTGATCCTGCAGCGGCGCCAAATGCGGTTGCTGTATTGAATCCTGCCTGCATTGTTAATCCTTCGCCATTATAAACCGCTTGCGTGGCTGATGGCATTCCTGCTCCTCTTTCGTCGTTAGAAATCCATCCTTTTAATCCGCGCAGTCTTCTTACTTCTGAAGCATGACGTGCTTCTACAGAGTGAATTTGTAATGCGGCAGTTAATAAGTCCGGTGCCGAAATTAAATTTGCAGCCTGACCTTTATAAGCTCTTACGCCTGTATCTTCAAACGCTTGTGCCAATGCCAGAAAGGTTGGGTAATCTCCAAAAGGATCAAAAGCACCTCCAACAGTAAAATCAAAGGTAGGTTTTGTAACAAAATTGGCGCTCATTGTTCCTCCTAATCCCGCAATTAAAAATTTAACGTGATCAGATTCATGTGCCGCTATTTGTTGAAAAACTTTTAAATCTCGTCCTCCATTTTCTGATGCAGGAATTACTCCGGAATCTAATGCCATTGCATAAAATTCGTTTTCAAGGTATTCTAAAGTTAAGGCAAATTGCAAAGCTCCAATGGGAGTTGCCGGTGTTGCAGTAATATCTTTTGCTAATGCTTTATTGGCGAAAGCGGATAATCCAAAAGGAATTGATGCCATTGCCAGTGTTTTTCCAATATTTCCAAACTGATTAAAACTGTCTCTTCTTGAACCAGTGCTTCTCATTAAGCTATCATCAGTAAATGTTTCTATAAATTTTAAAATATTCATAATTTCTAAGTTTTAGCTAGTTAGGATTAAGGTAAGTATTTGGCAGTAAATTTTGTAGTAATGAAACCTCCGGCAATAGGTAGAATTTTAGAAGGATCTTTGGCAGCATCCAAACCTGTAGAAGTGCTTATGATATCATCACCTGCAAAATCGCTTGAATTTGGATTGATTAAACTTCTTATTGCTGAAGCGTGTCTTGCTTCAACCGAAACAATTTTTCCGGCTAATAAAAGATAGTCAGGGCTTTTAATCAATTTTCCAGCTCCGTTATAAGCGGCAACTCCGGTATCTTCCAACGCTTTTGCTGTTGCAAGAACCTCACTACGACTATTAAAATTCATAGAACCATAATTAAATGCTAAAGAAGGCAATAATTGAGTACTTGGGTTAGGAAGCGCTCCCGACAATGCAGCTTTGAAAAAATCTCTGTGAATTACTTCGTGGTGATACAAGTCGGTTAGCACTTGTCGTTCGATATCATTAAAAGTTGTATTGAAGTTTGATGCATTTACAACTTTAGTATAAAAATCAGCTTCTAATTGTTCTAAAGCGTAAGCGTAAGTAAGGACTCCAAAATCTCCGGATCCCAAATCAAACACGCCATTTCTAATCCCGGGCAATGAAGTATCTTCCATCGGAGAATCATTGTCATCATTATTGCTGCAGCCAGCGATAACCAAACCTGCACTAACTAGTGTTAATCCGCTGAGCTTAAGAAAGCTCCTTCTGTTATTCAATGAAGGGTCTACTTCATGAATTTTAACTTCGTTTTTCATAATCAAGGTCTTTTATAAGGTTAATAACATATATTAAGGTATTAACGAGATTTTAAGAGATGCGGTTTTGGAAAATCGCACTTTTTTAATTTTATTTTAAAAAGATCCTGTGAATTCAAATACTGGTAGGGGATTTTTGTTTTATTTTAGGTAATTCTACTATATTTGTATTAATTACATAAAATTATTTTTAAATGAAAGCTAAAGCAACTCTAAAACAAATTGCGAAAGAACTTGGTGTTTCTGTTTCGACTGTTTCTAAGGCGTTAAATGACAGCCCTGAAATTAGTGAGCAAACGAAGGTGAAGATTAAGGAGTATGCCAAACTCAAAAATTATAAGCCTAACGTTATTGGTTTGAATCTGAAGAATCGTAAAACCAAAACGATAGGAGTAATTATACCTAATATATTAAACTCCTTTTTTGCAAAGGTTTTTAGTGGTATCGAAAAAGTAGCCGATAAAAAAGGATA
Organism: Flavobacterium pectinovorum; assembly: GCF_006438875.1. GTDB lineage: Bacteria > Bacteroidota > Bacteroidia > Flavobacteriales > Flavobacteriaceae > Flavobacterium > Flavobacterium pectinovorum_A. Next base: position 69,273 of record NZ_RCZH01000008.1, on the reverse strand, counting down.
TAATGTAATTACATGTATTTCGAACGAATCCTTAGAGAAAGAAATTCATACACTTGAAATGTTAAGCAACGGGACAATTGATGGATTTATTCTTTCGGTCTCAGAAGAAGCTCAGAAATTACAAGACTACAGCCATTTTTCTGCTATTATTAATGATGGAACTCCAATTGTAATGTTTGACCGAATTGCTGATGAAGTAGAATGTGACAAGGTTGTGGTTGATGATTTTGATTCGGCTTTAAATTCTACACAGCATTTAATTGACTTAGGATGTGTAAATATCGCTCTAATTTCTTCTGTAGATAATTTAAGTGTTGGAAAATTAAGAGCTGATGGATATTTGAAAGCTTTAAAAGACAACAATATTCCGGTAAACGAAAAAATCATTCTTCGTACTGATTCTGAAGATGATATGAAAGCCAAGATAGATGCTATTTTTGATAATAAAATTGATGCAATCTTTGCTTTGGATGAAAATGATTCAGTTGCTGCTTTACGAATTAGTTTGAAAAAAGGATTCAGAGTTCCAGAAGATATTTCGATAATTGGTTTTGCCGATGGAATTTTGGCTTCAAGACGTTTGTCTCCAAGTTTGACAACTGTAAGTCAACATGGAATTGAAATTGGAGAAGTTGCTGCTAAAAGATTAATCGAACGTTTAGAAGAAAAAGAAGGTGAAACGACAGATTATGAAACAATCGTCATCAAAACAAAATTGAAAGAACGAGAATCAACAAGAAAAAAATAAGCATAAAAAATAATACATAAAAAAAAACCATCAGATGAAACTGATGGTTTTTTTATTCAATTCTCCTGAATAAATTTGATTAAGTAAACAAAAAGAATAACAACAATAAGTTTAATTCTAAAGGTTCTCTGTTGCTTTGCTTTTAGAATGTAGCCGTCTTTTTTTAATTCCCAAGTAAATAATAATTCAAATAAAGTTTTTTTAGGTTTTAAAAGAAAATCTGAAAGCTGATAGCTTTTATTTACCTTTCTTAATATTTCCTCTTCTTCTTTTTTATTTGCTAATTGGATCGCTTTATCTATTTCTGAAGTATCAACATTTCTATTTGATAATTCATATTTGGCAAGATAAAGTGCATCGCGATTCCATTTCTTTGGAGAACCAACTATATTTAGTAATTCTTCCGTAGTTCTGGTTTTTATAGGAGGTTTAAAATTGTCTGCCATTCTGGTTTTCTATTAATAGAATCTAAAAATCTAAAATCAACAATCTGAAATCTAAAATTATTAATGCGCCGCTAACCAATCTTTACCAATACCAATTTCTACATCTAAAGGAACGCTCATTATAAAAGCATTTTCCATTTCGTGTTTGATCATTGGTTGAATTTTTTCGAGTTCATCGTTGTGAACATCAAACACAAGCTCATCATGAACCTGAAGCAGCATTCTTGATTTCCAGTTTTCTTCTTTTAGTTTTTTATGAATGTTGATCATCGCGATTTTAATCACATCGGCAGCACTTCCCTGAATTGGTGCGTTCACGGCATTTCGTTCGGCGGCGCTTCTAACCACAGCATTTGCCGAGTTAATGTCTTTTAAATATCGGCGACGGCCTAAAATCGTTTGTACATATCCTTTTTCGCGGGCAAATTGAATTTGTTCATTGATATAAGATCTTAATCTTGGGTATGTTTTGTAATACGCTTCAATTAAGGCAGCACTTTCGCTACGAGATAAAGAGGTTTGACTGCTTAAGCCAAAAGCAGAAACTCCGTAGATAATTCCAAAGTTTACGGTTTTTGCATTGCTTCTTTGTTCGCGTGAAACTTCATCCAAAGGCACATAAAAAACTTTTGAAGCTGTAGCTTTGTGAATATCTTCTCCGTTTTTGAAAGCGGCAATCATATTTTCTTCTCCGCTTAAAGCGGCAATAATTCTTAATTCTATTTGAGAGTAATCGGCAGAGATTAAAGTATGGTTTTCATCGCGTGCCACAAAAGCTTTACGAATCTGACGACCTCTTTCAGTACGAATTGGGATATTTTGCAGGTTAGGATTATTAGAACTTAGACGACCGGTTGCGGCAACCGTTTGCATATAATCGGTATGAACGCGCAACGTTTTCTTGTCTACTTGTTCCGGCAAAGCCAGGATATACGTGCTTTGCAATTTCACCATTTGACGCCAATCCAGAATTTCTTTTACGATTGGATTGTCATTGGCTAAATAAGTCAAAACTTCCTCGCCAGTCGCATATTGACCAGTTTTAGTTTTCTTTTGCTTTGCTCCGCCAATTTTCATTTTATCAAACAAAATATCTCCTAATTGTTTCGGCGAAGCCAAATTAAATTTTTCGCCTGCACTTTCGTATATTTTTTGTTCCAAAGATTTAATCTCTACATCCATTTCGGTAGACATTGCTTTTAGAAAGTCAACGTCAAGACGAATTCCTTCTGTTTCCATGGCGGCTAAAACGCTTACTAATGGAATTTCGATTTCATCAAATAACTTTTTAGTTTCTGTTTTATCTAATTCTGTTGTAAAGATTTCTTTCAATTGAAAAGTTACATCAGCATCTTCTGCGGCATATTCCTTGACATCTTCAAGAGCTACGTCACGCATTGTAATTTGATTTTTTCCTTTTTTTCCAATTAATGCTTCAATTGATTTTGGAGCATATTTCAAATAAGTTTCTGATAAAATATCCATATTGTGACGCATATCCGGATTGATCAGATAATGCGCAATCATGGTGTCAAAAAGTTTTCCTTTTACGATTACACCATAATTAGAAAGGATTTTTAAATCATATTTTAGATTCTGCCCAATTTTTTCGATGTTTTCATTCTCAAAAAACGGTCTGAATTTTTCAATTAAAGTCTGAGCTTCTTCCTGACTTTCCGGAAACGGAACATAAAAGCCTTTTCCTTTTTCGTATGAGAAAGCAATTCCTACCAATTCAGCATGCAAAGCATCCAAACCAGTAGTTTCGGTATCAAAACAAACAGAAGTTTGGTTTTGTAAATTTTGCAATAGCAATTTTATTCCTAAATCACCTTGGATAAGCTGGTAGGAATGAGGTGTGTTTTCTAAAGTATTGTAAAAAGAAGTTCTTGGTGTTTCTGCATCTTCTTCTGTAGAACCACCTCCAAAAAGATCAAATTGATCTTCATTCTTGGGTTGTGGTTTTTTATATAATTTAGGGTCAGAAGCCGGAGCAGAAGCTGCTAATTCATTACCACCGCCAACTTTAAACAAGTTGTCAAATTGTTCCGCCATTCTTCTGAATTCTAATTCCTGAAAAATAGCATCTGTTTTTTCGATATCAGGACGTGTTAACTCATAATCGTTTTCATTAAAAGTTACCGGACAATCTAATATTATAGTAGCTAATGTTTTAGATAATAATCCTTTTTCTTTATTGGCTTCAATATTCTCTTTCATTTTTCCTTTCAGCTTGTCGGTATTTGCCAGAAGGTTTTCCATCGTGCCAAATTCTTTCAGAAGTTTTTTTGCGGTTACTTCACCAACACCCGGAAGCCCGGGGATATTATCGGCAGCGTCACCCATCATTCCAAGAAAATCGATTACTTGTTCAGGGCGATCAATTTCGAACTTTGCCAGAACTTCAGGAACTCCCCAAATTTCAATTCCGTTACCCATACGAGCCGGTTTGTACATAAAGATATTCTCAGAAACCAATTGTGCAAAATCCTTATCAGGAGTTACCATAAAAACTTTGTAGTTTTCTTTTTCGGCTTGTTTTGCAATTGTTCCTATTAAATCGTCGGCTTCAAAACCTGCTACTTCTATAATTGGAATATGCATTGCTTTTAATAATTCGCATATATAAGGAACAGCAATTTTGATCGCTTCTGGTGTCACATCACGGTTTGCCTTGTATTCCGGGAATAAATCGTTACGCAACTGACTTCCGCCTTTATCAAAAGCTACAGCCAAATGATCTGGTTTTTCACGTTTAATAACATCCAAAAGCGAATTCATGAAACCCATGATTGCTGATGTATCCATTCCTTTAGAGTTAATTCGCGGATTTTTTATGAAGGCATAATAACCACGAAAAATTAAAGCGTAAGCATCGAGAAGAAAAAGACGTTTTTGAGTTGACATAAAAAAAAATATTAGTCCGTAAAAATAAACAATTGGGTTTTAAAAACGATTCGGTTCTTAAAAATAAACACAAATTTAAAATAAGAATGTTTTTCTACCATATTATGTAGAGATGCACAGCAGTGCATCTATGGTTTAGATGGATTTTTTCCATATAAGTTATATAAGTTCATTTAAGTAAAGGCGCATAGCAATGCGTCTATGTTTGTGCGGTTACATCTGGTTTGTTTTATGTAAACACCATATTACACGTATTTTAATATGAACTTATATAACTTATATGGTAAAAAAACTCCCAATAGTTAATGTCAAGTTAAATTATTTATGTTCAGAGGTTTCTTCATTTTGTCTTCATATTACAGGGGTAAATTTGATCTGTAAAATAAAAGGTATTAATATAAAAATTAGAAATCATGAGAAATTTTTTGATGTTACTAGTAGCCGTTTTAGGAACAAGTGTAATGGTTAGTGCATTTCCTGCAAAAGGAACAAAACCGACTCCTGCAAAAGAAGTTAAAGCAACAAAAGAACCTAAAAAGAAATCTGATAAAAAAGCAAAATCAGAAAAAAAAGCAGCTCCAAAAGCAGAAGCTACTAAAGCAAAAAAATAAAAAAAAGAACAAAAGAGCATAAAAAAAATAAAAAGTAATTAATTTAAATTTAAAAGTTATGAAAAATCTAGTTATGTTACTCGTGGCAGTTTTAGGAACAAGTGCAATGGTTAGCGCACAAACTACACCAACTCAGGCAGCGCCTGCAAAAGAGGTTAAAGCTACCAAATCTCACAAACACCATGCTGATAAAAAAGCAAAATCAGAGAAAACTGAAGCTCCAAAAGCAGATGCAACTAAAATGAAATAATAAAAATTGTTTTTGTTTTGTTTTCAAAGCATTGTGAAGGAGACAAAACAGAAGTAATGATTATGGAGAATGCGGTTGAGGAAAAGCTGGTAAAGAAATTTATCAGCTTTTTTTGATTCGTTAATTTTTTAATAATGCGTAACAGGGCTTTTTATAATTACTTAAATTTAGTTGCGCTTAAATGCTATTTTTATGAATATTTTGATTGTTGAAGATAATAAGGAACTTGCTGTAGAGGTTTACGATTTTTTGTGCAACGTGGGTTATGTTTGCAAAATAGCACATAATTGTGCCGATGCACTTGAGGAAATCAATAGCAATGATTATGATGCAATGCTATTGGATCTTGGTTTGCCTGACGGAGATGGTTTTGAGGTTTTGCAAACAGTCCGAAAAACCAAATCAAAAATAGCGGTAATTGTCCTGACAGCTCGTGGAGAATTAGACGACAGAATAAACGGTTTGCATTTGGGTGCTGATGATTATTTGACAAAACCGTTTGCACTGACAGAACTAAGTGCGCGATTGTTTGCCGTGATTCGCAGGATTCATGGTTTTACTTTGAATAGTTTGAGCATTCACGGATTTTTGCTGCAACTTCAGGATTATAAAGTGAGTTATGATGAAATCCCGATAAATTTGACCAAGAAAGAGTTTGATATTTTCCAATATTTAGTTTTGAATAAAAACAGGGTTATTACAAGATTACAGTTAACAGAACATATTTGGGGAGACATTCTCGAAGTAAATTCGGATTCTAATTTTATAGATGTTCATGTTCGAAATCTTCGAAAAAAATTAGATAAACACAGGGCAATTGACTGGTTTGAAACTGTGCGAAATGTTGGATATCGTATTAATGAGTAAATAAATAACTGTGAAAATAAAACACCAATTAGCCATTTTTAACGCATTGACCCGATTGTTGGTTATTTTGATTTTGTGGTTAATGCTGCCTATTTTGGTAGAAAATGTGGTTTATAGACACATCAATAATGGTTTGCTGGAAAAGAAACACAAGTTTATTGAGCACTTGAATAAAAGCGAAATTGATGATTTTATCGAAAATTCGGATGATTCTACAGAAACCTATTCTCAGTTTTCTACACTTCACAGTGAGTTTTTAGTACTTTCAAGATCTCCAATAAAAGCCAATCAGAAAAAAGCAGTCTTTAGCAATGAGTTTAGGATTATAGAAGGCGAAGAAAGTGAATATAGAATTCTGCAATATCATTTTACCTATGAAAAACAGGGATATCAACTCGAAATAGGAAGCAGTCTTAGCGAAATAAATGATCTTACCTTTATTATTCGGTTTTTTATAATAATTGTTTTTGTGGTCATTCTGTTGATTACTTTTTTGGCAGATACTTTTTATATTGAATTTCTGCTGAAACCTTTTTATAAAATTATAGACACAAAAATAAGGCGTGTAAATGAGCCCGAATCTTTTGATCATACTCCAATAAAAGCGAGATCGAGAGATTTTAGGGAACTTGATTTTGTTTTAAACCAAATGATGGATCGTATTGCGGAACTTTTTAAAAAAGAAAAACAATTTATTTCTAATGTTTCGCATGAACTTCTTACGCCAATTGCATTGCTTAAAAGTAAGTTTGAGAATTTACTACAGAATGATTCTTTAGATGATAATGCATTTGATAAAATTGCAGGATCTCTCAGAACATTAGATATGCTGAAAAAAATTATCAATAACTTACTGTTGATTTCCAGAATAGAAAATAATCAATATGAGGCAAACGAGGTTATTAATTTTCATGAAATCATTACGGATCTGCAGGAAGATCTTCAAGATCGTATTGAGGATCGCGAAATTCAGTTTCTGAATAAAATGCAGCATGATTATATCTTTACAGGAAACAAAACGCTAATCCATATCCTGATTTATAATTTGGTAACCAATGCCATAAAATACAATAAGCCAAAAGGCAGCATTGTAGTCGAAGATGGTTTTCTGGAACATCGTTATTTTATTTCGATTACCGATTTAGGAATTGGAATGAATGCTTCTCAGATAGAAAACATATTTAATAGATTTGCCAGAATCAGTTCAGATCAGGATGGGCAGGGTTTAGGACTTGCTATTGCAGAGAGTATTGCATCTTTTCATCATATCGAAATCAAAGTTACTTCGCAAATAAATGAAGGAACTACCTTTATGTTATTGCTTCCGGAAATGACAAAACACAATTAAAAGTTAATTTTTTCGGGTTGGTTCAATCTTCATTTAATCTTCATTTAGTGATTATATCTTTGAGGTATAATAAATGAAATAATAACAATCATAAAATCTTCAAATCATGAAAAAATTAGTAATGTTAGCAGTAGCTGTTTTAGGAACAACTGCAATGGTAAGCGCTCAAACAACTCCAGCTCAAACAACTCCGGCAAAAGAAGCTAAAGCTCCTAAAAAAGACAAAAAAGCTGATAAAAAAGCTAAAAAAGCAGAAGCTGCGAAACCAGAAGCTGCAAAAGCTCAAAAATAAAACAACATTGGTTTACAATGTAAACCTGTTGTGGATTATTAAAGGTTTTGAAAAATTTGGTAGAGAAAAAGCTGGTGGAGAAATCTATCAGCTTTTTACATTTATTAGAGTTAAAATTTTGATAATAAAAAGCTATAAAATTTTCATTATTTGTTACTTTGCTTAAAACTATAACTAATGATAATTCGTTTTGTACTTCTCTGTGCTCTTTTTTTGTTTATTGAGTTCTATTCTTACCAGGCCTTTCGTACTGTAATCAAATTAAGATGGGTTTTGGTTAGCTATCAAATTATAAGTTTACTGCTTTTAATTTTTATCATATACTCTTTCACGCAATTCGATCGTTCTATTGGACAAACCAAACAAACCATGTTTACAATGGGTTTGATGTTATTGGTTTATGTTCCAAAAATTGTTTTGACACTTATTATGTTTGGTGAAGATATTTTTAGAATAGGAGCAAGTCTTTTGAATTATTTCATGTATAATGCTACCAGAAAAGAAATGATGCCGGACAGACGAAAGTTTGTCAGCCAGATTGCTTTAGGTTTGGCAGCTGTTCCTTTTTTATCTTTGATTTATGGAATATTTGAAGGGAAATATAATTTTAAAGTAATAAAACAAACCGTTTTCTTTCCTGATTTACCGGATGCTTTCGACGGTTTTAGAATTACTCAGATTTCAGACGTTCACAGCGGAAGTTTTGATAATCCGGAAAAGATAAATTATGCCATTGATCTGATTAATGAACAAGAAGCGGATATGATTTTGTTTACAGGAGATATTGTAAATACTCACGCAAAAGAAATGCATCCCTGGTTAGAAACTTTTAAGAGAATAAAAGATTATAAGTATGGAAAATTCTCCGTTTTAGGAAATCATGATTATGGTGAATATGTTACGTGGCCTTCTGAAAAAGAGAAAGATGAAAATTTCAAAGAGATAAAAAGCCTTTACGGTCAGATTGGGTTTGATCTTTTATTAAACGAACATACCTATATCCAAAAAGGCGATGATAAAATTGCATTAATTGGAGTAGAGAATTGGGGGCAAAACTTTAAAAAGGCAGGAGATTTAAATAAAGCTTCTCAGAATGTGCATCAGGACGATTTTAAAGTACTAATGAGTCACGATCCAAGTCATTGGGAATATGAGATTAAGAATCATCCTAAAAACTTTCATTTAACATTGTCAGGTCATACGCATGGTATGCAATTTGGGATTGAAATTCCGGGATATTTTAAATGGAGTCTGGCACAATATATCTATAAACAATGGGCAGGATTATACGAAAATGCAGGACGATATGTTTATGTAAACAGAGGTTTTGGTTTTCATGCCTATCCGGGTAGAGTAGGTATTATGCCTGAAATAACCGTGATTGAACTAAAAAAAGGGAACAATGTGGCTTAATTCGTTAAAAATGCTACATTTGTATATAATTATCTCTTTTTAACAGAATAAAAAAGAATTAAATTTTTGGTTTTATGTCAAAATTTGGAGAACTTATAAATGCTCAAGTTCCAGTGTTAATTGATTTTTACACGGATTGGAACGAATCATCTGTATCGATGCATCCTGTTATTAAGGATGTTGCAGCTGCGCTTGGCGATAAAGCCAAGGTGATTAAAATTGATGTGGATAAAAATCAGGAATTAGCAGAAGCCCTGCGTATCAAAGGACTTCCTACTTTGATGATTTACAAAGAAGGGCAAATGATCTGGAGGCAATCAGGAGAACTTGATGCGAATACGATTATTGGAATTGTCCAGGAGCAATTTAGCTTATAGAATACTACTTTCAGATTTGATATTATTTAGTGAATAATATCAAATTTATATCCATTTTCTTTTAAAAAATGTAAGGTTTTAGGTAGTGCAAATTTTAGATTTTGCGATGCTTTTATACTGTCATGAAATACAATGACGCTTCCCGATTTAACATTTTTGGTAACGTTTTCAAGGCATTTTTCAGGAGTAATACTTTGGTCAAAATCAGCACTTAAAACATCCCACATAATTATTTTGTAGCCTAGATTTCTCAATATTTTAGATTGCGCTTTTTTTATCTTCCCGTAAGGGGGACGAAATATTAGATTGCACGTTTTTTCTTCTTCAAGAACTGCTGCGCAATTTTTTACATTCTCAATGTAGTCATTGTTATTGCTTTTCCAGCCATTAACGTGATTCATAGTATGATTGCCGATAGAATGTCCATCAGTTATTAATTTCTCGAATAAAGATAAGTTGGCTTTAATGTTTTTTCCGATACAGAAAAAAGTAGCTTTTGCATCAAACTTTTTTAATTCAGACAAAACCCACTCTGTAACTTCTGGAGTTGGACCATCATCAAACGTGAGATATATTTTCTTTTCTTTGTTTGGGATGTCCCAACAATATTTAGAAAACACCCTTTTTATGAATGAATTTGTTTTTACCCAATAAAAGCTCATTTGGAAGAATTTAGTGATATGTAAATTTAAAAAATGCAGCGCTATTTATCAAACAGTGCTGCATTTTTTTAATTGCTATATTTTTCGTATATTATTCTTTTTCACGGCCAAAACGTTCAAAAACGTTTACATAAGTATTAAAAGTTACTTTCTGTTTCTCGTAGAATGCTTTGTCGTTATTTTTCTTCATAACCTCCAATAAACTTCTGTAGCGTTCGATATCAGTAATAATATCCATTGCCAAATCCGTTTGATCGCCTGGAGTCAGAGTTGCATAATAGTTTAGGTTCTCTCTGTATTTTTGAACTAATTGATTAAGTAAATCATGTGCTTTTGCTGTTTCACCAACTTTATAATATCCGTTAGTAAAAGGTTCAACAAGAGAATAATATCCAAATTTATCCAACGGCATTTTTGTTATTGCTAAATTGATAACATTCTTAGCTTTATCAATTTTACCTTCCGCAATAAGTTGATCCATTAAACGTGATAAATTTGTACGGTATGTGATACTGTTTCTTCTTGTTTCAGGATCGTGATAAATATTACCATTACTATTACCCCAGTCCCATTTCATTACAATGTTGTACATTTTATCGGCATCAATTTGCCCCATATCCATAGGTCCGCCATCTTTTGATGGAACATTTTTAATAGGAACCAATTTGTAAACCATTCCGTCTAACTGTAAATAGTTTTTTAACCAAAGATAATCTTCATCATCAAAAGCTCCACCACTAAAGTAAATTGGTCTTTTCCAATTGTTGTTAGCAAGGATATCCAACATCATTAAGCGGTTTTTGTACAACGCATTTCCTTTGATGTCAATATCGATATAAGGAACGATAGAATCGTTATATTTTGGATCTACAACTTTGTTTTTAATGATTGTGTTTTTGTCAATGTTAACTCTTATCTTATTAGTTGGATAAAAATGGATTGTTTGTCCGTTTTGTAATCCAACAGTAGACTTAGGGTTTTTGATGAAAGACATTAAATCTTTAATGTCCCAACGAGTTTCTACTTTTTGAATATAAGCTACATAATCCAGTTTATCTCCTACGTATTCATCATGAGTAAATGATATAGGCAATGCTTCAGATTCATATGATTTTGCTTTCATCTGATCAATATACCAATCCGTCATAAATAAGCTTGTATTTACGATTTTTACATCAGTTCTGATCTTTTCAATTTCTTGTGCGTACCAAAGAGGGAATGTGTCATTGTCTCCAATGGTAAACAAAATAGCATCTTTGTCACACGAATTCAAATATGCTTTTGCCATTGCAACAGCAGTATAACGCTCTGATCTGTCATGATCATCCCAGTTTTGAGATGCCATTAAAATTGGAGCTGCTAATAAGCTTACTGCAATAATAGCTGGTCCTGCAATTTTAGGAGCGATATATTTTTGCAAGCTTTCGTAGAGCGAATAGACTCCAAAACCTATCCATATGGCAAACACATAGAAGGATCCTACAAGTGCATAATCTCTTTCACGAGGTTCAAACGGTCGCTCATTCAGATAAATTTTTAATGCAATTCCGGTAAATAAGAATAACGCCAGAAGGACATAAAAACTTTTAAGGTCTTTATTTGCATGGTACATTATCCCAATTAAGCCTAAGATAAAGGGCAGGAAAAAGTAAACATTACGTCCTTTGTTGTTTAAAACATCAGAAGGTAAATTGTCCTGAGAACCAAGATGAACTGAATCAAGCGCTTTAATTCCGCTAATCCAGTTTCCGTCCAGATTATCATATTTTCCCTGAACATCGTTTTGACGTCCCACAAAATTCCACATCAAATATCTCCAGTACATGTATCCAAATTGATATTCGAACATAAAACTGAAATTGTCTGTAGCTGTTGGTTTTTCTATGATTAAATATTCACCGTAGCTTTTTAAGAATTTAACATAGCCTTCGTTGTCAATTTGTTTTTGAGAAAAAGCCTTTCTGAATTCAGAAACTGTTTTGTCAACTTCATTACGTAATTGCGCAGTAGCTTTATTGTATTCTTCTTCACTTAATTGACTTGCGTCAATTCCGTATTTTCCTAAATCATCATCATAATTATGATTTGGATCTATTTTGAAATTAGGAGGATTTGTGAAGCTAATGTAATTTTGAATGTGCCCGGTTTCAGTACTCCACATTCTTGGCAGAATCGTTTTTTGATTGTCATCACTGTTCTGATCCGCATTTTTATAATTGTTGGTAATAATATATTTACCAGTTTTATAATCTCTTTCGTAGTTAGGTTTTTTGTCCGAATAAGGATTTTTGGCATCCAGACCTGCAAAAACTTCCGTGTATTGAGGCCCGTAAAACAATGGGTTTACACCATATTGTTCCCGATTGTAATAGGCTAAAACCTCGGTTGCATCTGATGGTTTATTTTCGTTGATTACTGTATTTGCATTCGCACGAACCGGCAACATCATCCACGTTGAGAATCCAATAAAAATAAATAAGATACAAAGAATAATAGTGTTGTAAAAAATCAGTCCTTTTTGTTTGGTAAGTTTTAATCCAAAGTAGAAGAAAGCAATAAATAATAGCGCCACAAAAATGGTTCCCGAATTAAAAGGTAATCCCATACTGTTTACCATGAAAATTTCGGTTTTTCCAAACAATGCCATCGTTAATGGTAATAGTAGTATGAAAATAAATAACAAAATCCCAACTACTACAAGATTGGCTATAATGAAATTCTTAATTGTAACTTTTTCATAATGCTTAAAATAGTATAGAAAACCTATTGAAGGAATGGTCAATAAAGCCATAAAGTGAACTCCAAATGAAAGACCAACAACAAGCGAAATAAGCAACAGCCATTTATTTCCTTTTGGTTTGTCCATATCTTGTTCCCAACGTAATCCAAGCCAAAAAAGCAATGCAATTAATAAAGATGCCATTGCATACACTTCGGCTTCAACAGCATTGAACCAAAAACTGTCAGAGAAAGTAAAAGCCAATGCTCCAACAAAAGAAGCTCCTAATATAGCAATTGAATTGTTTTGATCTATTTCAGCAAAACGAGCAACGATTTTTTTCAGAATCATTGAAGAAGACCAAAACATAAATAAAATAGTGAATGCACTTGAAAAAACAGACATCATATTTACCATCACAGCAATATGTTGGTTGTCTATAGCAAACATAGCAAAAAATGCGCCCATCATTTGAAACAGTGGTGCTCCCGGAGGGTGACCAACTTCTAATTTAGCCGCTGTAGCAATGTATTCGCCACAGTCCCAAAAGCTCATGGTAGGTTCAACAGTTAGTGTATAAGTAATTAAAGCGATTGCAAATGCAAACCAACCAATAATTGTATTCCATTTATTGAAATTGAATTGTGCCATATTTAGGTGTTAAAATTTTGTATGTTTTCTATCCTACAAAGAAAATGTTTTTTTGTTTAAAGAAACGACCATTAACATAAAATTCTACAAAAGTATTTGAATGAAGTAATACGTTGTTTGTGAAATACTTGTGTGGGAATTGCGAATTTTAAAGATAAAAAAATCAAAAAAAATGATTTTTTTTCTTCAAAAAGTTTGCACAAACTAAAAAAAGCTTTAAATTTGCACTCGCTTAACAGCAACGCTGGTCTATGGTGTAATGGTAACACAACTGTTTTTGGTGCAGTCTTTCAAGGTTCGAGTCCTTGTAGACCAACATAAAAGCCTCTCAATCGAGAGGCTTTTTTTTATGCAATAAATTTAAGGATTTTCGTCGAATCAAAAAAAATTCATAGAGCAATAAAAAAAAGAGGAAGTTGTATTTGTGGTTACGATGAGATTGTATATTTGTTTGAAGATTGTATTTGTGTTTCAGTGCGTGATTATTTAGGGAAAAATAAAAATAAATAAAATAAATGGGAAATAGAATTTTACTAGTTGGGATGATGTGTTTGTTTTTGGTGTTTAATGGTTGTAATTCTGATTCAGATCTTGAAAAAGAGCCTTCAAAAGAGCCTGTAAAAGAGATAAAAACAGAAGTTGAAGCCGATTATGTCTTGAATGAGGAGATTGATGATTTTGTTATAAACAATGATAATACTATTTTTAAAGTAGGAGAGTGGCGTGGCGAAGGGAAAGACTCTGTGGCTTTTATGAAGGTTGATTTATTAGGAAATGTAAAGCCTCTTAAGATGTTGAATATTATAGGGTTTTATCAGAGTCAATTAATGTTGACAAATGAAGGAAATGTTTTTTTGATTGCGCCTATTCATGATGTTGATTACGACAAAATGTTTCTGTTTAAGGATAATTTTTCAAAGTTGGAACCTTTTTATACAATGGCTCCACTTAGTTCTCCAGGTCCTTCTCCATTTTTTGATAGAAGTAGGTTGTGGGTCTTTACTGCTGTTAATGATAAAACATGTTTTGTTTTTGATTCTAATGAAAGAACTATAAAGCGCGTGTTTTTGGAATCAAAATCAGAGACTTTTGTAGCTGGTTCTGGAAAAAATGTGATAAAAGATGGAATAGGTCAGGATGCTGGTTTTGGCGATGTGAATGAAATGATTTCTCAAGATGGAACTTTTTATATAGTTGATAAATGGCGTGTTAATGAGAATTTTTTGAGTTATAATATTAGAAAAATGGAATTTGTGAACAATGCATGGAAGGTAGTTACCTTGATTTCTAGTTCAACAGATGATTATAGGAGTGTTTCTTTTGATTCAAAGGGAGATTTGTACGTTTTGATTGGAGGTAAGGGGATTTACAAACTAAATCTTCAAAATAATGCGTTAACTCTTTTTAAGGGCGGAAAAATAAAAATAAAGTCAGGGAATGATCATTCGGTAATTGATTTGGGTTCTTTTGCGGAGATAAAAATTAAAGACAAAGACTTGTATTTGAGAGCTGAGACTTCTTTTGTGAAAATTTCTGATTTTCAGTCAAAGTTTAATTCTTTAAGCAATTAGTTGGCTTGATGAATAAGTGGTGATGTGATTGAAAGAGTGGTGGTTAATTCAGTGACTTCTTTTTTGTTTTTAATCTTTTTTTGATTTGGATTTTTTTGTAAAAAGGTTTTGTTGTATGAGATGATATAAAAAATTTGCATATACTAAAAAAAGTTTTAAATTTGCACTCGCTTAACAGCACTGCTGGTCTATGGTGTAATGGTAACACAACTGTTTTTGGTGCAGTCTTTCAAGGTTCGAGTCCTTGTAGACCAACAAAAAAAGCCTCTCAATCGAGAGGCTTTTTTTATGCAATAAAGTTTCGTGTTGCTATATTTTGTTTTTTAAAGTTTTTTTATTTCGCGAATAAAGAAGAAGGAACCACGCCAAATTTCTTTTTGAATGAAAATGAAAAATGAGATAAATCTTCAAAACCAACGCCGATATAAACTTCTGATGGCGGGTTTCCCTGACTAATCAAATAATAAGCTTCCTGAAGTCTTTTGTTTAATAACCACTTTCCGGGTGTTTGTTGAAATACTTTCTGAAAATCCCTTTTGAATGTCGCCAGGCTTCTGCCGGTGAGATAAGCAAAGCGGTTTAGGTGTACATTAAAATGAAAATTCTTGTTCATAAAAGCTTCCAGATCCATTTTTCCTGGTTCGGTAAAATCAAATAAGATGTCTTTTAATTCGGGGTTTGCTTTAAGTAAGAGATGAATGGCTTCTTTTATTTTTAAATTAAAAAGCGTTTGATTGTCTTCTTGTTCGACTTCAAGATAGGATATAAGTGATTCCATGAAAGATTTATAAAGCGGGTTTGGTGCTAGTATAATCATGGCTTCTGAATCTGTTCTTTTGTCAATTTTGAAATCATATTCTTTGCTTATTTCGCGCAGAATTTCCTGATCCAGAAAAAGAGATATGGTTTTGAATTCTCCTCCGTCAGGTGGTATTTTGGTGAATTTTGCAAGATGATTTCTTTTGCTAAAGCGAAAATCTCCCGCTTTTGTATGATAAGTGTTTTTACTGTCTGAGGCTGTCATTTCGCCTGAAATCTGATAGCTAAATACATGTTCGGGTATAAAATGCTCGCCTTCACGACTGCGTGCGTAATAGCAGGAGTAAAGTATTTTTGGTTTTGTATTTGTTTTTGCGCTCATAATTGTAAAGTTACAAAAAGATCCGGAAAATCTTTTCGTATTAAAGATGTCCGGATCTTTGGAAATTATTTTTTATTGAATTAATGCTCTTGGTTCGAGATAGGCTTCGAGTCCTAAAACGCCAAATTCTCTGCCTATTCCTGACTGTTTGAATCCGCCAAAAGGCGCCATCGGATCATGTCCGATTCCGTTTATTTGTACTCGCCCTGCATTGATTTGCGAAGCTACTTTGTTGGCTCTTTTTGCATCCGAAGAACTTACGTAGGCTTGTAGTCCGTATGTGGTGTCGTTTGCTATTTCGATCGCTTCTTCTTCGGTTTTATAGGTAATGATCGATAAAACGGGACCAAATATTTCTTCTCTGGCAATACGCATTTGGTTGTTTACGTTGATGAAAACGGTAGGTTTTACAAAATTTCCGTTTTCTAATCCTTCGGGTTTTCCTAAGCCTCCAATTAGAACTTCGGCACCTTCATTTATTCCTATTTGAATATAATCCTGAACGCGGGCATATTGTTTAGTGCTTACCATTGGTCCAACTGCTGTAGTTTCGTTTTTTGGATCGCCAACAATTGTGTTTGAAACTATTTCTTTTATCAGGAGTTTGACTTCTTCGAGTTTAGTTTCTGGAATTAATAATCTTGTTCCGGCAATGCACGCTTGTCCATTGTTCATATAGGCGGCGCTCATTGCTAGTGGGATTGCTTTTGAAAGATCGGCATCATCCAAAATAATATTTGGAGATTTTCCTCCAAGTTCCAGCGTGACACGTTTCATGGTGTTGATGGCTTCTTTTGCAATGATTTTTCCAACGGTGGTCGATCCGGTAAAAGAAATTTTAGCAATATCAGGATTTCGACTTATTTCGGCTCCAACAACATCACCAAGTCCGTTTACAATATTATAAACGCCTTTTGGTAAACCTGCTTCGTGAAGGCATTCTGCGATTAATTGTGTTTGTTGTGCGCTCATTTCGCTTGGTTTTATAACCGTTGTGCATCCTGCGACAATTGCTGTTGACAGTTTGCTGCAGATAAAACCGTTGCTGGAATTCCATGGGATAATGATGCCAACTACTCCAAGAGGTGTCATTTGAACTTCTGATTCTCCCATTTTTTTGGTGAAATCATAGGTGTTTAATAAGTTGATTGCAGAGTCAAAGCCTTTTAACATGTATTCATAGCTTATGGTTGCAAACTGGCGTGTTCCGCCGTATTCTTCAATCATGATATCAATAAAATCGGTTTTTCTTTTCTCGATTGCCGTTTTTATGTTTTGCAGATATTGAACTCTTTCTGCGATTGTGGTTTTGGAGAAAGTTTTAAAAGCATTTTTAGCTGCAATTATTGCATTTTGAGTGTCTTCTGTGTTTCCTAAGCGAACTCTTCCTAGTTTTTCGTTTGTTGTTGGACTTATAAGGTCAAAATATTCTTGTCCTAGCGGAGTAACAAATTCTCCATTGATATAGATTTTGTCTATTGTTTTCATGTTGTATTATGTTATGAATTTTATTTGACAAATTTCTATATAAATCACGTCTTCTGCTTTGTTGAAAAGCTCAATTGTGCTTTGTTGTAAAGCTCGCGTGTTTTTCTTTAAACTCATTAAACTGATTGAATTTCATAAAAAAAAAGCCCTCAAATGAAGACTTTTTATGGGATTAAACAAGGTTAATTTTGGTTTTATATTTTACTTAAATTTTAAAAGTAACCACGGGTTTTACAGTGTGATTTACTAAACCTTCGCTAATACTTCCGTTAAAAAAGTGAGCGAAACCAGTTCTTCCGTGTGTACACATTCCAATAATATCTGCATTTATGCTGTTGGCAAAATTGATAATTCCTTTTTCGATATTGGTGTCATTATAGATTTGAGTGGTGTAATTGGTGAGATTGAATTCAGATATAAAATCGCTCATCGCTTTTTGGATAACGTGAGTTGGTTTAAAGCTATTTGGAGTACAGATTGTGACTAAATGAATTTTTGATTCGAAGAATTTAGTGAAGTTTAAAAGTTTTTCGAATGGTTTTTTGGTTTCTTCAGAAAAATCAGAAGCAAAAACGATATTCCCAACTTTGAAGTCTGTAATGTCTTTTTTGATTACTAAAACCGGAATATCAGAATTCCGTACTACTTTTTCGGTATTGGAGCCTATTAAAAGTTCTTCAATTCCGGATGACCCGTGTGAGCCCATTACGATTAAGTCAATTTCGTAATCGTTGCTTACCTGCGTAATTCCATGAATTGGTTTGTCCATTTTTACGATTTCAGTCACTTGTATTCCGTCAAGATAAGGTTTTGATGAAATTTCGTCCAGCATTTCGTTTGCCTTTTTCATAAAAAGCATGGTTTCCGGAATGCTTGCTCCGCCCATAATTGCATCGTTCATTTGATGGGGTAATTCAAGCATGTGCAAAATGATAATTTCGGAATCGTTTTTTTTGGCGATTTTGGCGGCAACTTTCAAAGCGTCTTCTGCATGTTCTGAGAAGTCGGTAGGTACTAGAATTCGTTTCATGATATTTAGAGATTAAATAGTGAAAATTCCGTTATTTTAATGCTTCCATAAAGATAAGAAATATTTTTAGAGCAATGTATTTATTTTGATTTATAAAAAAAACACTATATTTGCACCGTTATTTATTAAAATCTAAATAATGAGGGGACTAAGTGTCCCCTCTTTTTATAAAATTATGACATTTAAAGAAAAAGTAAACGGATTAATTACAGAAGCTCTTCTGGAAAAACCATCAATCTTTTTGATTGATCTGGCTATTTCCGACTCTTTTAAAATTAGTGTTGGCTTAGACGGGGATAATGGAGTGGCGCTGCAGGATTGTATTGATGTTAGTCGTGCAATCGAGAATAATCTGGATCGTGAAGAACAGGATTTTTCGCTTGAAGTAGCATCGGTTGGAGTAGGATCGCCATTGAAATTGACAAGACAATACATCAAAAATATTGGTAGAATGTTGATTGTTACTACAAAAACTGAAAAAATTGAGGCAGAATTAGTGGAAGCTAACGATGTTTTTATAATTTTGTCATGGAAAGCAAGAGAACCGAAAAAAGTAGGAAAAGGAAAAGAAACAGTTCAAAAAGAGCAACAAATACCTTATACAGAAATTAAAGAGGCAATTGTTACAGTAACATTTTAATTAAAGAATTCGCATGGAAAATTTAGCATTAATCGATTCATTCTCAGAGTTTAAAGATAATAAACTTATTGATCGTGTAACGCTTATGGCAATTTTAGAGGACGTGTTTAGAAATGCATTGAAGAAAAAATACGGTTCTGATGATAACTTCGATATTATTATAAATCCCGATAAAGGAGATATGGAGATATGGAGAAGAAGAGTAATTGTTGCTGACGAAGATCTTGATTTTGAAAATGAAGAAATTACTTTGACTGAAGCAAGAATGATCGAAGCGGATTTTGAAATTGGTGAAGAAGTTTCTGAAGAAGTTAAATTGATTGATTTAGGACGAAGAGCTATTTTAGCTTTACGCCAAAACTTAATATCTAAAATTCACGAACACGATAATACAAATCTTTACAAACAATTTAAAGATATTATCGGTGATATTTATACTGCCGAAGTGCACCACGTTCGTCCAAGAGTTGTTATTTTAGTAGATGACGAAGGAAACGAGATTGTACTTCCGAAAGAAAAACAAATTCCGTCTGACTTTTTCCGTAAAGGAGATAACGTACGTGGAATCATTGAAAGCGTTGAATTAAAAGGAAACAAACCTCAAATTATCATGTCTAGAACTTCTGAGAAGTTTTTAGAGAAATTGTTTGAGCAAGAAATTCCGGAAGTTTTTGACGGATTAATTACAGTTAAAAATGTAGTTCGTATTCCTGGTGAAAAAGCAAAAGTAGCGGTAGATTCTTATGATGATAGAATTGATCCTGTTGGAGCTTGTGTTGGTATGAAAGGATCTCGTATTCACGGAATTGTTCGTGAGTTAGGAAACGAAAATATCGACGTAATCAATTATACAAGCAATATTCAATTGTTTATTACAAGAGCATTAAGCCCTGCAAAAGTTTCTTCAATCAAAATTGACGAAGAAAACAAAAGAGCTGAAGTATTCTTGAAATTAGAAGAAGTATCTAAAGCAATTGGAAGAGGAGGTCACAATATTAAATTAGCAGGTCAGTTAACAGGTTATGAACTGGATGTTATCAGAGAAGGTGATGTTGCTACTGGTGAAGATGATGACGTTGAATTAACTGAGTTTTCAGATGAAATCGAAGGCTGGGTTATCGAAGAATTTGCAAAAATTGGTTTAGATACAGCTAGAAGTATCTTAAAGCAAGAAGTAGAAGATTTAGTAAGAAGAACAGATTTAGAAGAGGAAACAATTCTTGATGTTATGAAAATACTAAAAGAAGAGTTTGATAGCTAGTTATCTGCTCTAACAACACAACGAAAAAGGTAATAATAAAAAGGTTATATGTCTGAAGAGAGAGTAATAAGAATAAACAAGGTTTTAAGGGAATTAAATATTTCGTTAGAAAGAGCTGTTGATTATCTAAAAGATAAGGGAATTGCTATTGATGCAAATCCAAATGCGAAAATTTCTGATAGCGAATTTAATATCCTACAAAGCCAATTTGCGGGCGATAAGGGGAACAAAGAAGCTTCTAAAGAAGTGGGTGAAGAGAAAAGAAAAGAAAAAGAAGCTTTGCGTGTAGAACGCGAAAAAGAAATTGAAGACAAACGCAGACAAGACGAGGAACGCCAAAAACAACAAGAAGTTATAAAAGCGAGAGCTGTTGTAACTGGCCCTGTTCAGGTTGGTAAAATTGATTTAAATCCGAAGAAACCTGCTGCTGTTTCTACTCCTGCTGCTGAAGAACCAGCTAAGGTTGAAGAGCCAAAAGTAGTTGTTGCTCCAACTCAACCAGAAAAACCTGTTCAAAAAGAAATTGTACAGCCAGAGCCAGCAGTGGTTCCTGTAGTTTCTGAAGAGAAAAAGGTAGAAAAACCTATTATTACCGAGAAAAAAGAAGTAAAAGAAGTGAAAGCTGAAACAGCTCCGAAAGTGGCGCAAGAACCTGTTGTTTCAACAGATCCTGCAACAGCTGAGGAAACAATCACTACTCAATATCAAAAATTATCTGGAACTACTCTTACAGGTCAAACAATTGATTTATCTCAATTTAATAAGCCTAAGAAGAAAAAAGAAGATCCAAAGATAACCCCTAATAAACCGGGAGCTCCAGGTGCAAATAACAATAACGCCAATAAAAATAAGCGTAAAAGAATTGCCCCTAAACCAGGAGCGCCAGGAGCACCAAAACCTGCTTCAAGTCATGCGCCGGGAACTCCAAACCCGAACAAAATTACACCAAATACCGGTGGTGGAGGTTTTAATGCTAACAGAAGTGCAAGACCAGGTTTTGTAAAAGGAAACCGTCCTGCTATTGTAGCAAAAGTAGAGCCTACTGAAGAGGAAGTAAAAAACCAAATTAGAGAAACTCTTGAAAAACTTCAGGGTAAAGGTGGAAAATCAAAAGCTGCTAAATACAGAAGAGATAAAAGAGATACACACCGTCAAAAATCTGATGAAGAGCAAAGAGCTATCGACGAAGGAAGTAAAACTATTAAAGTTACTGAGTTTGTTACTGTAGGTGAAATTGCCATCATGATGGATGTGCCGATTACTAAAGTAATTGGAACGTGTATGTCACTTGGTATCATGGTAACCATGAACCAACGTTTGGATGCTGAAACATTAACTATCGTAGCTGATGAATTTGGTTATGAAGTTGAGTTTATTACAGTTGATATCGAAGAGGCAATCGAGGTTGTTGCAGATAGAGAAGAAGACTTAGTAGTTAGAGCACCAATTGTTACTGTAATGGGTCACGTCGATCACGGTAAAACATCTTTACTGGATTACATCCGTAAAGAAAATGTTATCGCTGGTGAGTCTGGAGGTATTACACAGCACATTGGAGCATATGGAGTAACTTTAGATAATGGTCAAAAAATTGCATTTTTAGATACACCGGGTCACGAGGCGTTTACCGCGATGCGTGCACGTGGAGCTCAAGTTACCGATATTGCTATTATTGTAGTTGCGGCGGATGATGATATCATGCCACAAACAAAAGAAGCAATTTCTCATGCACAAGCTGCGGGAGTACCAATTATATTTGCAATCAATAAAATTGATAAACCAAATGCGAATGTTGAGAAAATCAAAGAGCGTTTGGCTGGTATGAATTTACTTGTTGAAGATTGGGGTGGAAAAATTCAGTCACATGATATTTCTGCAAAAGTTGGAACAGGAGTAAAAGAATTATTAGAAAAAGTATTATTAGAGGCTGAGATTTTAGATTTAAAATCGAATCCAAATAAAGCGGCTCAGGGAACTGTAGTTGAGGCTTTCTTAGATAAAGGAAAAGGATATGTTTCTACAATTTTAGTGCAACACGGAACTTTGAAAATTGGAGATTACATGTTGGCTGGTAAACATCATGGTAAGATTAAAGCGATGCATGATGAAAGAGGGCATATTGTTCTTGAAGCAGGTCCTTCTACTCCGGTATCCGTTTTAGGTCTTGATGGTGCGGCAACTGCAGGTGATAAGTTCAATGTATTTGAAGATGAAAAAGAAGCAAAACAAATTGCATCAAAACGTTCTCAATTAATGCGTGAGCAATCTGTACGTACACAACGTCATATTACACTTGACGAAATTGGTCGTCGTATTGCACTTGGTCAGTTTAAAGAATTGAACGTAATCCTTAAAGGAGACGTTGATGGATCTGTTGAAGCATTATCAGATTCGTTCTCTAAACTTTCTACAGAAGAAA
Organism: Flavobacterium pectinovorum; assembly: GCF_006438875.1. Classification (GTDB taxonomy): domain Bacteria; phylum Bacteroidota; class Bacteroidia; order Flavobacteriales; family Flavobacteriaceae; genus Flavobacterium; species Flavobacterium pectinovorum_A. The sequence goes on along the minus strand of NZ_RCZH01000008.1, from coordinate 46,432 downwards.
TTCAGATTAATATTATCCATAAAGGTGTTGGAGCAATTACTGAAACTGACGTTATGTTGGCTTCTGCTTCTGATGCAATCATTATCGGATTTAACGTTCGTCCTGCTGGAAATGCGAGACAACTTGCAGATAAAGAAGAAATCGATATCCGTTACTATTCTATTATCTACGCAGCTATCGATGACTTGAAAGATGCGATGGAAGGAATGTTAGCTCCTGAGATGAAAGAAGAAATTTTAGGAACTGCTGAAATCCGTGAGATTTTCAAAATTTCTAAAGTAGGTTCTATTGCAGGATGTATGGTTATGGATGGTAAAATCATGAGAAGTTCTAAGATCAGAGTTATTAGAGATGGAGTAGTAGTGCATACAGGAGAACTTGTTGCCTTGAAACGTTTCAAAGATGATGTGAAAGAAGTTTCTAAAGGTTACGATTGTGGTATTCAAATTAAAGGTTACAACGACATTGAAGAAAGAGATGTTATTGAGGCGTACCATGAAGTTGCTATCAAGAAAAAATTGAAATAAAATTGAAATATTTTTCAAATATAAAATCCCGAGAAATCGGGATTTTTTTTGTTTAATATGTTTCGAATTTTGTAAAAGAAATTTATTTGTCGACTAATTTTTTTAAGAGAATAACGTGATTTTTGTCGTCCATGTGTTTCAATTTATAATTTGAAACAAAAACATAAGATATTTATTATGTTTTATAATGCTGTTATTGATTTCTTTGTAGTGTTTTTATTTTAATTAAATTTTGCTAACAAAGTTTTTTTATGAGGTTGAAAATATTTCATATTATTAACGCACTTGTAAATAAAGGATTCAAGTCAAAAAGTACTTTACGGACATTTACAAATGTTGAGCAGCTTAGAGAAATAATGCCCGATTTGTTACAGGGTTATTTGAAGGAAGAGGAAATGCCAAATAGTTTGATGTTGTTAGAACCACCTCCGGAGCACACATCAAAAGCTTTTGAATTTGATTTAGAATATGCTGAAAAAGTTATAAAGTCTAAAGATAAGATTCGTTTTATACAAGCTGCCACTGATGCAGATTTATCGTTTCCGGCAGCAGTTAAATCTTTTGAGTCTACTTTAGGGATTGAGATTAGTGAAACAAAAACACCTAAACTTTATTTATTAATGCGCAGAGTAATGACGGATGCAGGATTGTCTACTTATGCCGCTAAGAATTATTATAATCGTGAGCGGCCATTTGTAGTTACGAAAACAAAAACTTGTACTCCGGAGCAAGAAGAGGTGTTGCGTAAAGTTGGTTCTTTTCCGTCGGGGCATGCTGCTGTTGGTTGGGCTTGGGCATTGGTTTTTACCGAAATTTTCCCTTATAACGAGCGCATGATCTTAAGACGCGGATATGATTTTGGTGAAAGTCGTATTGTTTGTAATGCACATTGGCATAGTGACGTAGAAAAGGGAAGGGTGATGGGTAGAGCTACTGTAGATCGTCTTCGTGATAATTTAGTTTTTCAGGAAGATTTGGCAATAGCCAAGCAGGAAGTGCTTAAGATTTTAAGTGAAGCTGATAACCGGGAAAACAACAACTAGTACTTTGTTTTGTTTTCCAAAATATAATTCGAAGGAGTCTTACCCAAATTCTTTTTGAACATAAAAATAAATGCACTGGTTGTTTCGTATCCTAAATCAAAGGCTATTTGTTTTATGGATTGTTTTTCTCCTAATCTTTTGATAGCCTCCAATAGTTTTAATCTAATCCTCCAATCGCTAAAACTCATTCCCAATTCTTTAATAAAAAGTCTTGATAAAGTTCTGCTGCTCATACAGGATAAATCAGCGAAATACTCTACGGTTTCTTTATTGGCAACATCATTAGTTAAGAGATTAATAATGCTTTTAAGTTTTATGTGATTGCTTGTAGGTAAGAAAGTAGAGCTTGGATGTATCAGACTTAATTCATCCAGAAATACATCCATGATTCTTTTCTGTATGTCAGTTATATTTTGATGATCCTCAAAAGAAATAATTTTAAACATTAACTGTTTTAGAAATATCGAAATGTCAAAAGAAAAACTAGTAGTCGGAAGATTATTAGTGTATGATGGATCGATAAAAACACTATGCAGGTTTACATCCTTCTGAAAAGATACCTGATGTTCAATATCGCCTGGAATCCATAGCCCCTGTAGTGGATTCACAACCCAAATTTGATTTTCTACAACAACATTCATAACGCCGCTCGTTGCATAAAGAAGTTGGGCCCGCGGATGTGAGTGCAAAGAGCAAACTGCATCTGTGATTGTTTCGGTATATCCCACAACAGGCAGAGATGGATTTACTTGATATCCAAGGTCAACAATTAGATTTGTCTGATTATCGTTATTCATTGTCCAAATGTAGTAATTCTGACACTAAAAATTAATGGCATCTTTGTAAAAAAGTAAATACTTAAGATTTTATTAGTATTTTAAATTAAAACAATACCATATGACAAATGTTAGAACACAACCCGAAACGGTTCAAAAAACGATCTATTCCATACTTTTTATAATTAGTTTTTCTCATTTTATAAATGATTTATTGCAAGCAGTAATACCTTCTGTTTATCCATTGTTCAAAGAAAAATTCGATTTAAGTTTTGCTCAAATCGGTATGATTACGTTTACGTATCAACTTACAGCTTCTATTTTACAGCCGTTTGTTGGTATGTATACAGATAAAAAATCTAAACCGTATTCATTAATTGTAGGAATGGGTTTTACATTGTTAGGGTTGTTTTTTGTTTCGATAGCTTCCAGTTTTACTTATTTATTGATCGCGGTCAGTTTGATCGGGATTGGTTCTTCTATTTTTCATCCGGAATCATCAAGAGTAGCGCATTTAGCTTCGGGCGGAAAAAGGGGATTGGCACAATCTATTTTTCAACTTGGTGGAAATGCCGGTAGCGCTGTAGGACCATTATTAGCTGCTATAATTGTGGTTCCTTATGGGCAATTCTATATAATTTGGTTTTGTCTTATTGCTTTGATTGGTATTTTTGTTTTATATAAAATAGCAATTTGGTATAGTGCTCATTTAGAGCTAAAACGACAAAATAAAGAAATGCCATATGAAATTTTTACTCATCAGTTGTCAAAAAAAAGAGTGGTGTTTTCGTTGATAATCTTATTAGTTTTAATTTTTTCAAAGTATTTTTATTTAGCAAGTATTACGAGTTATTATACTTTTTTCCTAATCGACAAGTTTAATGTTTCGATTCAGGAATCTCAAATTTACTTATTTGCTTTTTTGGGTGCAGTTGCTGCAGGTACATTATTAGGAGGGGCATTGGGAGATAAATTTGGAAGAAAATATGTGATATGGATTTCTATTTTGGGAGTTGCGCCTTTTACTCTTTTGTTGCCATATGTTTCATTATTTTGGGTTGGTATTTTATCCGTAATAATAGGATTAATAATTTCATCAGCATTTTCAGCTATTTTAGTTTACGCCACAGAATTATTACCAGGTAAAGTTGGTTTAGTAGCTGGATTATTTTTTGGGTTTGCTTTTGGAATGGGAGGATTGGGATCAGCTATTTTAGGTAAGCTTGCAGATTTAACCAGTATAGCTTATGTGTTTAAAGTTTGTGCTTTTTTGCCTTTAATTGGAGTTATAACTGGATTTTTACCTAATATAGAGAGTGAAAAAAGGTAGCTTTATTTGGATTTTAATAGCTAATACAATTTTTTAATTTTGATAAAAAAAAAGCATCAGTCTCGTGGCTGATGCTTTTTTTGTTTTAAGTCATTTTTTGGGAAAATTCTATTTGCTTGGTTTAATCAAAAATACACTTTTGTATCTTTTTTTGATTTCGGCTAAATTTCTTTCTGCTTCTATTCTGGTTTTAAAATTTCCAACGAGTACTTTGTAGTTAGGGGTATTGAAAATTATTGTACCGTCAATATCGCTGTTTTCTCTTTTAAAATCAGCTAGTGCTTTTTTTGCTTCCTCACTTTTTCCGCTGAAGATTTGAATTTTGTAAGTGTCGTTTGTGTTTATTGACGTGTTAATTTTGCGTTTGTCGTTGAGTAATTGCTCAAATTTAGGGTCTTGATTTAGTGTTAAATTTTGGTCTTGAGCATGAATGTTATATGCTAAAGTGAACATTGTTAGTGTTAAGAAAACTCTTTTTGAGTAGGTTAAAATTCTCATAATGTGATGATTTTTATGCAAAAGTAGTATTTAAAGTTTGTATGGAAAATTTTAATATTATTTAGAATTAGTATAAATTGATATTTAAGAGTATTTTAAGGTTTTGAGAATAGTTCATAAGTCGTATTTTTGTGCAAGTTTTAAAAGAAGGTATTAGTTTTTTGTTGATTTACTACAGAAAAAATCATACCAAAAATTAGTAGATAATTATTATACTATATGAAAAAGGTGGGTAACCATAATTCGATCTCCAGAAAATTACTGCTTAGCTTATCGCTAACGCTGATTTTCTCCCTAACTTCATTTGCTCAAGATGCTGCTGCTGCTCCGGCGGCGCCTGCTGCTGCCGCTCCGGCTGCAACTTCAGGTGGTGATCCAGTAAAAGGGAAAGAACTTTTTAATGCAAATTGCGCTGCATGTCACAAATTAGATGCTAAGTCAACAGGTCCTGCTTTAAGAGGAGTTGCTGGCAGGCACGAAATGGCTTGGATCTACAAATGGGTTCATAATAGCTCTGAAGTTATTAAGTCCGGTGATGCTGTTGCAGTAAAACTTTTTGAAGAAAACAATAAGTCAGTAATGACTGCTTTTCCTCAATTGTCGACAGGTGATATTGATAATATTATCGCTTATACTTCTCAAGAAAAGCCTGTTGCTGCTACTGCTGGTCCTGGAACTGTTCCTCCTGGGGAAAAAGTTGAAGGCGGCGGAATTTCTAATACTATCATTTTAGGTGCTCTTGCTCTTGTTATGGGTATTTTAGTTGTCATGTTGTTTATGGTAAACAAAGTGTTGACTAAAGTTGCTAGTAATAATGGTATTGTAGTTGCTCCCAGAGAAGCTAGAACTCCAATCTGGAAAGCTTTTGCTAAAAACCAATTCTTGGTTTTAGTTTCTTCTATATTCTTGCTTTTGGCAAGTGGTTATTTTGTTTATGCTTTCTTAATGCAAGTAGGTGTGGATCAAAATTATGAGCCAATTCAGCCAATTCACTACTCTCATAAAATTCACGCAGGAGATAACGAGATCAATTGTAAATATTGTCACTCAGCTGCTCGTGTGAGTAAAAATGCAGGTATTCCTTCTTTGAATGTTTGTATGAACTGTCATAAAAACATTTCTGAAGTTGCTGAATCTACTGGTACTCCTGAGTACAGTAAGGCTTATTATGACGGTGAGATTCAAAAATTATATACGGCAGTTGGATGGGATAAAGCAAAACAAGCTTATACCGGAAAAACGCAGCCTGTGAAATGGGTTCGTATTCATAATCTTCCTGATTTTGTTTACTTCAACCACTCTCAACACGTTACTGTTGCTGGGGTTGAATGTCAAACTTGTCACGGTCCAGTGCAAGAATTTGAAATCATGAAGCAATATTCTAAATTAACAATGGGATGGTGTATTGATTGCCATAGAAAAACTGATGTTAAGATGGAAGGAAATGCATATTATGATAAAATTCATGCTGAACTTTCTAAAAAATACGGTGTAGACAAATTGACTGCAGCGCAAATGGGAGGTTTAGAATGCGGTAAATGCCACTATTAATCGAATTATTAAGATTTTAATATTTATATACAATGTCATCAAACAAAAAATACTGGAAAAGTGTTGAGGAACTAGAAAATAGTTCTATTGTTGAGGCGCTTAGAAATAACGAATTTGTTGAAGAAATTCCTACAGAAGAATTCTTAGGAAATGCAGATGCTTTAGCTCAATCTGGAACTTCACGTCGTGACTTTTTAAAGTACGTAGGATTTAGTACTGCAGCGGTTACACTTGCTGCTTGCGAAGGTCCTGTTCACAAGTCTATCCCATATGTGTTACAACCGGAACAAATCATTCCTGGTGTTGCGGATTATTACGCAACTACTGTTTTTGATGGTTTTGATTTTGCTAACTTATTAGTGAAAACTCGTGAAGGTCGTCCAATTAAAATTGATAACAATACTATTTCTGGAGCTAAGTTTTCAGCCAATGCTAGAATTCATGCGTCTATCTTATCATTATATGATAGCATGCGTTTGAAAGAGCCTAAATTGGATGGAAAAAATAGTAGCTGGTCTGCTGTAGATTTGAAACTAAAGTCAAGTCTTGCTGATGCAAAAGCAAAAGGCGGGCAAGTGGTATTGTTGACAAATACTTTAGCAAGTCCATCTACTGAGAAATTAATAGGGGAGTTTATTGCTAAAAATCCAAATGCAAAACACGTTGTTTACGACGCTGTTTCTTCTTCTGATGCATTAGATGCATTTGAGACCGTTTACGGAGAAAGAGCTCTTGTTGATTACGATTTTTCAAAAGCTTCTTTAATTGTTTCTGTTGGAGCTGATTTCTTAGGAGATTGGCAAGGTGGCGGATACGATGCTGGATATGCTCAGGGACGTATTCCTCAAAACGGAAAAATGTCTCGTCACTTTCAGTTTGAATCAAATATGACATTGTCTGGAGCTGCTGCTGATAAGCGTGTTCCAATGACACCATCAGATCAAAAACAAGCGTTAGTTTTAGTTTATAATATTATTGCAGGTGCTTCTGTTCCGGTTTCTTTAGATGCCAAATTTAAAACAGAAGTTACTAAAGCTGCTCAACAGTTAAAAGCTGCTGGTTCAAAAGGAGTTTTAGTATCTGGAATTGATGATAAAAATGCTCAGTTATTAGTTTTAGCTATCAATCAGGTATTGGCTAGTGAAGCTTTTAATACGGCTGGTACAAGACAAATTAGAAAAGGATCTAATGCGATTGTATCACAATTAATAAAAGATATGAATGCTGGTAGTGTTCATACTTTAATCATGAGTGGTATTAATCCGGTTTACACATTAGCTGATTCAGCTTCTTTTGTATCTGGATTGAAAAAAGTAAAAACTTCAGTTGCTTTCTCTTTAAAAGAAGATGAAACAGCTTCAGTTACTACAATTGCTGCTCCAGTGCCTCATTACTTAGAAGCTTGGGGAGATGTTATGATTACAAAAGGAACTTATAGTTTAACTCAACCGACTATTCGTCCTATATTCAATACAAAACAATTTCAAGACGTTTTATTATCATTAAATGGTGTTGCCGGAAGTTTCTACGATTATCTTAAAGCTAGTTCAGCAGGGATTATTGCAGGTTCTTCTTGGAATAAAGTTTTACATGATGGTATTTTTGTACTTGGTTCTACAGTATTATCTGGTGGTTCTGTTGATTATGCTGCTGCTGCAAATGCGGTTTCAAAATCAAAAGCTGCTGCTGGTGAATTTGAATTAGTATTATATACTAAAACAGGTTTGGGTGACGGACAACAGGCAAACAACCCTTGGTTGCAGGAATTTCCGGATCCAATCACAAGAGTATCTTGGGATAACTATGTTACTGTTTCGAATGCAGATGCTAAAAAATTAGGCCTGACAAATGAAATTGTTGCTAACGGAGGTTTAAACGGAAGTTATGCTACAATTACTACTGCTGATGGAGTGAAACTAGAAAATGTACCGGTAATTGTTCAGCCAGGACAAGCGATTGGGACACTAGGTTTAGCTGTTGGTTATGGTCGTAAAGCTGCTTTGAAAGAAGAAATGGTTGTAGGCTTAAATGCTTACGCTTTTTATAAAAATTTCAATAGTGTTCAGTCTGTTTCTTTTGCGAAAGCAAATGGAGTACATGAGTTTGCTTGTGTTCAGGGACAAAAAACATTAATGGGTAGAGGAGATATTATTAAAGAAACTACTCTTGAAATTTTCAATACTAGAGATGCTGAATTTTGGAACGAACAACCAATGGTGTCTTTAGATCACGAAGAAGTAAAAGCTACAACAGTTGATTTATGGGAATCGTTTGATCGTTCTACAGGACATCACTTTAACCTTTCAATTGATTTAAATGCTTGTACTGGATGTGGTGCTTGTGTTATTGCTTGTCATGCAGAGAACAATGTTCCTGTTGTAGGTAAGGCAGAAGTGAGAAGAAGTCGTGATATGCACTGGTTGCGTATTGACAGATACTATTCTTCTGAAAGCACTTTTGCAGGTGATAACGAAAGAAAAGAAAATATTGCTGGTTTGTCTAGTTCATTATCTACATTTAATGAAATGGAAAAACCCGGAGATAACCCACAAGTTTCTTTCCAACCAGTAATGTGTCAACACTGTAATCACGCACCATGTGAGACAGTTTGTCCAGTTGCTGCAACATCTCATGGTCGTGAAGGTCAAAACCACATGGCTTACAACAGATGTGTTGGAACTCGTTACTGTGCAAACAACTGTCCATATAAAGTGCGTCGTTTTAACTGGTTCTTGTATAACAAAAACAGTGAATTCGATTACCACATGAATGACGATTTAGGACGTATGGTATTAAATCCAGACGTAAATGTTCGTTCTCGTGGGGTTATGGAAAAATGTTCAATGTGTATTCAAATGACACAAGCTACTAAATTAAAAGCTAAAAACGAAGGTCGCCCAGTTGCTGATGGCGAATTTCAAACAGCTTGTTCTAACGCTTGTTCTTCTGGAGCAATGATATTTGGTGATGTTAATGATACTGAAAGTAAAGTTGCTAAATTAGCTGCTGATGAAAGATCATATCACTTATTAGAGCATGTAGGAACAAAACCTAATGTGGTTTACCATGTTAAAGTTAGAAATACTTAGAAATAAATTATTAATTAAGAAACATATAAAGGATTATGTCGTCTCACTACGAAGCACCCATTAGAAAACCTTTAGTTATAGGTGATAAATCTTATCACGATGTAACTGTAGATGTAGCTGCACCTGTTGAGGGGCCTGCAAACAAACAATGGTGGATTGTATTTTCAATCGCATTAATAGCCTTCCTTTGGGGGTTAGGTTGTATAATTTACACCGTATCTACCGGTATCGGAACATGGGGATTAAATAAAACAGTTGGTTGGGCTTGGGATATCACGAACTTCGTTTGGTGGGTTGGTATTGGTCACGCCGGAACATTAATTTCTGCGGTATTATTACTTTTCCGTCAACGTTGGAGAATGGCTATTAACCGTTCTGCAGAAGCTATGACTATCTTTTCAGTAGTTCAAGCAGGTTTATTTCCAATTATTCACATGGGACGTCCATGGTTAGCATACTGGGTTTTACCTATTCCAAATCAATTTGGATCTTTATGGGTAAACTTTAACTCACCATTGCTTTGGGATGTGTTCGCAATTTCAACGTATCTTTCGGTATCATTAGTTTTCTGGTGGACTGGTTTATTGCCTGACTTTGCAATGCTGCGTGATAGAGCGGTAACTCCTTTTACAAAAAGAGTTTATTCTATCCTAAGTTTTGGATGGAGCGGTAGAGCCAAAGATTGGCAACGTTTTGAAGAAGTATCATTAGTATTAGCTGGTTTAGCTACTCCTCTTGTACTTTCTGTACACACGATTGTATCGATGGACTTTGCTACTTCTGTAATTCCGGGATGGCATACAACAATTTTCCCTCCATACTTCGTTGCTGGAGCGGTATTCTCAGGATTTGCGATGGTAAACACATTGTTGATCGTTATGAGAAAAGTTTCTAATCTTGAAGCTTACATTACAGTACAGCATATCGAATTAATGAACATTGTAATCATGATTACAGGTTCTATTGTTGGTGTAGCTTATATTACTGAGTTATTTGTAGCTTGGTATTCAGGAGTAGAATACGAACAATATGCTTTCTTAAACAGAGCTACCGGACCTTACTGGTGGGCGTATTGGTCAATGATGACTTGTAACGTTTTCTCTCCACAATTTATGTGGTTCAAGAAATTAAGAACAAGTATCCTGTTCTCATTTATTATTTCGATTGTTGTAAACATCGGAATGTGGTTCGAAAGATTCGTAATTATTGTTACTTCTTTACATAGAGATTACCTTCCATCTTCTTGGACAATGTTCTCACCAACATTTGTTGATATTGGAATTTTCATTGGAACAATTGGTTTCTTCTTCGTATTGTTTTTATTATACTCTAGAACATTCCCTGTAATTGCTCAGGCAGAGGTTAAAACAATTTTGAAAGGAACAGGAGATAATTACATTAGAGAAAGAGCAAATAAAGATTCACATCATGAGTAATAAAGTAATATACGCCATTTATAATGACGATGATATTTTGATGGATGCAGTAAAGAAAACCAGAGCTGCTCATCATCATATTGAAGAAGTTTTTACTCCATTCCCAGTTCACGGATTGGATAAAGCTATGGGTTTAGCGCCAACAAGATTAGCAATTTGTGCATTTTTATATGGATGTGTTGGTATTTCTGTTGCAACTACCATGATGAGTTATATCATGATTCATGATTGGCCACAAGATATTGGTGGAAAACCAAGTTTCAGTTTCATTCAGAATATGCCTGCATTTGTGCCGATTATGTTTGAAATGACAGTATTTTTTGCTGCTCACTTAATGGTTATTACTTTTTATATGAGAAGTAGATTATGGCCATTCAAAGAAGCTGAAAATCCTGATGTAAGAACAACAGATGACCATTTTTTAATGGAAGTTGCTGTAAATGATAACGAAGCAGAACTAGTTTCTTTTTTCGAAAGTACAGGAGCTGTTGAAGTTAAAGTAATTGAAAAGAATTAATTGTAGCTATGAAAAGGATATATAAAATAACACTTTTAGTTGGTATAACTATTTTAGTTTCATCTTGCCACAATAATTCGGCACCAAACTATCAGTATTTCCCTAATATGTATGAGTCTGTAGGTTATGAAACCTATTCAGAAGCAAAAATATTTAAAGGAGGAAAAGAAGGACAGCTTCCTGTGGCAGGAACTATCAATAGAGGTTTTGAGCCTTATGAATATGAAAATTCAACTGCTGGTTATGAATTGGCTAAAGCTAATTTAAAATCACCTTTGGATTCTATCGAAAGAAATTCCGGAAAAGGAAAAGAACTTTTCGAAATTTACTGTATCAGTTGTCATGGTGCAGCTGGAAACGGTAAAGGTAAATTGGTTGAAAGAGAAAAATTTCTTGGAGTACCTAGCTATAAAGACAGAGAAATCACAGAAGGAAGTATCTTTCATGTTGAGACTTATGGTTTAAATGCAATGGGTTCACATGCAAATCAATTAAGTGCCCACGAACGTTGGTTAGTTGCTGACTATGTTCTAAAACTAAAAAGCCAATTATAATTGTTGAACAAACTGATCGTAATAGATATGTATACATTTTCAAGTAAATTAAAAACTTTTTCTATCATCCTAATGGCCCTTGGTATATTAGGAATTGGATATGGTTTTTTAACTGCTCCTAAAGATATTCAAGAAGTTGAGAAAATTCTAGCTGCAGATGCACATGGATCTCATGGTGCTGCACATGAAGCTACAGCAGAAACTTCACATCAAGAAGCTGGACATCACGAAGCTTCTGAAGCCTCAGATGAATCTCACAATGGTGGTGAACACGCAAAAGTTAATGCTGTTGATGAGCATAAAGAACATTTAACTCATGTATTGCACCAATTGCAAAATAAGCCTTGGTCTGCTTTATATGTTGCTTGTATTTTCTTCTTGCTGCTTTCTATGGGAACTTTAGCATTTTATGCCATTCAACAAGTTGCTCAAGCAGGTTGGTCTCCGGTTTTATTTAGAGTAATGCAGGGAATCACAGCTTATTTGCCCGTTGGTTCTATTATTTTCTTTATTATTTTAATTCTTTGTGGATTACACTTTAATCATATATTTGTGTGGTTAGGTGAGGGAGTAACGGATCCAAATAGTGCAAACTACGATAAAATGATTGCTGGTAAAGCAGGTTACTTAAACTTTCCTTTCTGGATTGTTAGAGCTGCTTTCTTTTTAATAGGATGGAATTTATACCGTTACTATTCAAGAAAAAACTGTTTAGCTCAAGATGATGCCAATGATGATCTATATTACAAAAAGAACTTTAAGTTAACTGCTGGTTTCTTAGTATTCTTTATTGTATCTGAATCTATTATGTCTTGGGATTGGATTATGTCAATCGACCCACACTGGTTCAGTACTTTATTTGGATGGTATGTATTTGCTTCTTTCTTTGTAAGTGGTATTACTGCAATCGCATTAGTTACTGTGTATTTAAAATCAAAAGGATATTTAGAGTATGTAAATACAAGCCACATTCACGATTTAGCTAAATTTATGTTTGGTATCAGTGTTTTCTGGACTTATTTATGGTTCTCACAATTCATGTTGATTTGGTATGCTAATATTCCGGAAGAAGTAACTTATTTCATAACAAGAATTCAATTATATAACTTACCATTTTTTGGTGCTGTAGTTATGAACTTCGTATTCCCATTATTAATATTAATCAATACAGACTTTAAACGTCTTAGCTGGGTTATTGTGATGGCTGGTGTTGTTATCTTACTAGGTCACTATGTAGATTTCTTTAATATGATTATGCCTGGTACAGTTGGAGATAAATGGTTTATTGGAGTTCCTGAAATTGCATCTATTCTTTTCTTCTTAGGATTGTTTATTTTTGTAGTATTTACTGCATTAACTAAAGCTCCTCTGTTAGCAAAAAGAAATCCTTTCATTGAAGAAAGTAAACATTTTCATTATTAATATTTAAAGAAATAAACAGATGACAAGTTTGTTGGTAATTGTAGTTTTAGTTTTATTAGCAGTTGCATTATGGCAATTGACCAAGATATTTGATCTTACTCAAGTGGGATCTTCTTCGGACGATTCTCAAGTTGCATCAGATAATGATAATAATATTCAGGGATATGTGATGTTTGGCTTTTTAGCTTTCATCTACATATTTACGATTTACGGTTTACTAAAATGGGGTAATTTAGCACTTCATACTCCTGCTTCTGAGCATGGAATTTTAGTAGATAGTTTGATGAATATTACTTGGGTTTTGATTTTTGTAGTTCAATTTATTACACAAGGATTATTATACTGGTTTTCTTTTAAAAATAGAGGACATAAAGATAGAAAAGCGTTATTTTTTGCTGATAGCAATAAATTAGAAGCGCTTTGGAGTATTATTCCATCTGTAGTTTTAGCTTGTTTGATTCTTTATGGATTATATGCTTGGAACAACATTATGTTTATTGATAAAGATGAAGATGTAATTGAAATTGAATTATATGCTCAACAATTTAAATGGACTGCAAGATATGCCGGACAAGACAATGTCTTAGGAAAAGCTAACGTACGTTTAATTGAAGGTATCAATACTTTAGGAGTTGACATGTCAGATCCTAATGCTCAGGATGATATTGTAGTTTCTGAATTACATATTCCAAAAGGTAAAAAGATACATTTCAAAATGCGTTCTCAAGACGTATTACACTCAGCTTATATGCCTCACTTTAGAGCGCAGATGAACTGTGTTCCCGGAATGGTTACGGAATTTGCTTTTATTCCAACTTATACAACTTCTGAATATAGAGATTTACCTTTTATGATTGAGAAAGTTGCAAACATCAACAAACTTAGAGCTGAAAAAAGCATTGAGTTAGTTGCAAAAGGTGGTACAGCTTTAGATCCTTATACATTTGATTATTTATTATTATGTAATAAAATTTGTGGAGCTTCTCACTACAACATGCAAATGAAAGTGGTTGTTGATACTCCGGAAGATTATAAAAAATGGTTAAGCGAAAAAACTACTTTAGCTCAGGATATTAAAGCGGCTGAAGCTGCTAAAAAACCAGCTGAAGCAGAAGGAGCAAAAGCTACTACAGATAGTACTGCTAAAGATACTGTAAAAGCGGTTATTGATACCGTAAAAGCAGTTGTAGCTAAAGTTACTATGAAATAATATTTATTAAGAAAATTTAAAGTACACATATATGTCAGCAGAAGCGCACGATCACGATCACGGACACGATCACGAGCACGAACATCATCATAAAGACACGTTCATTACTAAATATATCTTTAGTATTGATCACAAAATGATTGCTAAGCAATACTTACTTACCGGTATTATTATGGGAGTTATTGGTATTGCAATGTCCTTGCTTTTCAGAATGCAATTAGCATGGCCAGAAGAGTCTTTCAAGATCTTTAATGTTTTATTAGGAGATAAATTTGCGCCTGATGGTGTAATGGCAAATGATATTTATTTGGCTTTAGTAACAATTCACGGTACCATCATGGTATTCTTTGTACTGACAGCCGGTTTAAGTGGAACGTTTAGTAACTTACTTATTCCGCTTCAAATTGGAGCAAGAGATATGGCTTCTGGTTTTATGAATATGATTTCATACTGGTTGTTTTTCTTATCTGCTGTAATCATGTTAAGTTCATTGTTCGTTGAAGCTGGACCAGCTTCTGCAGGTTGGACAATTTACCCGCCATTAAGTGCTTTACCACAAGCGATTCCAGGTTCTGGAACAGGTATGACTTTATGGTTAGTTTCAATGGCTATCTTTATCGCATCTTCTTTAATGGGATCTTTAAATTACATCGTAACTGTTATTAACTTAAGAACTAAAGGAATGTCTATGACTAGACTTCCTCTTACAATCTGGACATTTTTCGTAACAGCTATCATTGGTGTTATTTCATTCCCTGTATTGTTATCTGCTGCTTTATTATTGATTTTTGATAGAAGTTTTGGTACTTCATTCTTCTTATCTGATATCTATATTGCAGGAGAGGTTTTACATTACCAAGGTGGTTCTCCAGTATTGTTCGAACACTTATTCTGGTTCTTAGGACACCCTGAGGTTTATATTGTAATCTTACCAGCGATGGGTCTTGTTTCTGAAATTATGGCTACGAATTCTCGTAAACCAATCTTTGGATACAGAGCGATGATTATGTCAGTTCTTGCAATTGCATTTTTATCGACAATTGTTTGGGGTCACCACATGTTTATTTCAGGTATGAATCCTTTCTTAGGATCTGTATTTACCTTTACCACTTTATTGATTGCAATTCCATCTGCTGTAAAAGCGTTCAACTGGATTACAACTTTATGGAAAGGTAACCTACAATTTAACCCTGCAATGTTATTCTCTATCGGAATGGTTTCTACTTTCATCACTGGAGGTTTAACGGGAATCATCTTAGGAGATAGTACTTTAGATATTAACGTTCACGATACTTACTTCGTAATTGCTCACTTTCACTTAGTAATGGGTATCTCTGCACTTTACGGAATGTTCGCTGGTATCTACCACTGGTTCCCTAAAATGTACGGAAGAATGTTAAACAAAAACTTAGGTTATATTCACTTTTGGGTAACAGCGGTTTGTGCTTATGGAGTATTCTTTCCAATGCACTTTATTGGATTAGCTGGTTTACCAAGACGTTATTATACAAACACAAACTTTCCATTATTTGATGATTTACAAAATGTGAATGTTTTAATTACAACATTTGCTCTTGTAGGAGGAGCTTTCCAATTGGTATTCTTGTACAACTTCTTTAGTAGTATTTTCTACGGTAAGAAAGCGATTCAAAATCCATGGAGATCTACAACATTAGAATGGACAACTCCGGTAGAACATATTCACGGTAACTGGCCAGGTGAAATTCCTCACGTATACCGTTGGCCGTATGACTATAGTAACCCAAATCACGATGTAGATTTTGTACCGCAAAATGTACCGATGAAAGAAGGTGAAGAAGTTTTACACCACTAAAAATATTTTAAAAAGACCATCTCAAAGATGGTCTTTTTTGTTTTAGGATAAAACCTAATTAAGAAATTCCAATATTTTAAATTCCAAATTCCATGAATGTTTCGTATTTATTGGAATTTGGAATTTTTCTATTTGGGATTAGAAATATTGGAATTTGCTCGCGAAGCTTCGGGATTTTATTTGGAATTTAAGTATTTTACAAACTGATTACTTTGTCTATCTTTGTAAAATGAATGAGAACCTAGATCCCACTACAAATGGGTACAACCCAGAAGAATTAGATCTTGAAAAAAAATTACGTCCGCTGTCATTTGATGATTTTGCGGGACAAGATCAAGTTTTAGAGAACTTAAAAGTTTTTGTTGCTGCTGCCAATCAACGCGGTGAAGCTCTTGATCATACACTTTTTCATGGACCTCCCGGATTAGGAAAAACTACATTGGCTAATATTTTGGCTAACGAACTTGAAGTTGGAATCAAAATTACTTCTGGTCCTGTTTTAGACAAACCTGGAGATTTGGCTGGTTTATTGACCAATCTTGACGAAAGAGATGTTTTGTTTATTGATGAGATTCATCGTTTGAGTCCAATTGTCGAAGAGTATTTATATTCGGCGATGGAAGATTTTAAAATTGATATTATGATTGAGTCCGGACCAAATGCCAGAACAGTACAAATCAATTTAAATCCTTTTACTTTAATTGGGGCAACAACGCGTTCCGGTTTATTAACGGCGCCAATGCGTGCACGTTTCGGAATCTCTTCACGACTACAATATTATACAACGGAACTTTTGACCACTATTGTCGAAAGAAGTTCTTCTATACTTAAAATGCCAATTTCATTGGATGCCGCTATCGAAATAGCCGGTCGTAGCCGTGGGACACCTCGTATTGCTAATGCATTGTTGCGACGAGTACGTGATTTTGCGCAAATAAAAGGAAACGGAACTATCGACTTGGAAATTGCTCGATATGCATTAAAAGCACTTCATGTGGATGCACATGGACTGGATGAGATGGATAATAAAATTTTGTTGACCATTATCAATAAATTCAAAGGTGGACCTGTTGGGCTTTCAACTTTGGCGACAGCCGTATCTGAAAGCAGCGAAACTATTGAAGAAGTTTATGAGCCATTTTTGATTCAGGAAGGGTTTATCATGAGAACTCCAAGAGGAAGAGAAGTTACTGATAAAGCGTATAAACATTTAGGAAAAATAAATACCAACATTCAAGGCGGATTATTTTAAAGATATTCTATGAAACATTTTGTTTTATTTTTACTG
Source organism: Flavobacterium pectinovorum (assembly GCF_006438875.1). GTDB lineage: Bacteria > Bacteroidota > Bacteroidia > Flavobacteriales > Flavobacteriaceae > Flavobacterium > Flavobacterium pectinovorum_A. The sequence goes on along the minus strand of NZ_RCZH01000008.1, from coordinate 29,357 downwards.
TTTAGTTGTCTAAGTTCTTTCGGTCAAACCAAGAATTTTCCGCATCTTGCTTATGGAAAATATCCTCAACAGACTTTAGATTTGTATATTCCTGACGGTGATTTAAAGAATTTATCTGTTGTTATACTTCTTCATGGAGGAGCATGGTCAATGGGGGGACTTGAATATACGAGCAAACATGCTCAAGACCTTTGCAATAGAGGACTCATTGTTGCCAATGTTGATTATCGTTATGTTAGTGATAAGATCTCTGCCAAGGATTTATTAGCAGATGTAGAAGCTGCTGTTGCTTATGTTTCCAGTGCTTCTGGTAAATACGGTTATGCTAAAACAGGATATCATATTGTTGGAATTAGCGCGGGAGCGCATTTGGCATTATTATATGGGTATACCAAAAAAGACATGAAGTCTATAACGGCACTTTGTGCACCTTCAAGATTAGATTCTGTTGAAATATTAGAATTTCTTAAAAAGAATGGGCTTTTGGATGTTATTGAAAAATTGGCTGGAGCCAAATTTAATGCAAATGGAACTAATCCTTCATTTGTTGCAATAAGCCCTTTTAATAATATCTCGAATACACCAACATTGTTAATACACGGCGATGCAGATCCGTTGGTGAATGTCAGCCAGTCTCAAAACCTTTACGCGGAATTAAAAAGCAAAAGCGTAGAGACGAAACTGATAATTAGAGATGGTAAAGGACATGATGTAGGAATGAATTCTCCTGATACTGAAGTTCAGAATATAAACGATATCACGGACTGGATTACAGAGCATAATAAGTAAGTTTAAATATTTAAGAAAAAATAAACACCAACGTTCAGGGCGGATGGTTTAATGCTATCAAAATGTCTGAAAACAGAAAATATAATTACCCGTGCAGGCTCTCAATATTGAGATTCTTTCTGGATGCTGAAAAAGTACGTAAAAATCCGATTCCATTTCATAAAAGGTATTTCGATAAATTTGGAGACTCTTTTTCTCTTAAAATAGGTCGTTCCAAGCATATAATCTTATCACGGGATAACGAAATTGCACAGTATATTTTACAGAAGAACCAGAAGAATTATCATAAATCGAGATTTCAGTCTGTTTATCTTTCAAAATATTTAGGGAAAGGACTTTTGACGGTTGATGGAGATTTTTGGTTGAAACAAAGAAGACTTATTCAGCCCGCGTTTCATAAGCAAAAAATGAATCAATTGGTTGAGAACATGAATGCGACTATTGCTTCTGAGTTAGATGGTTTAGTTGAAGAAAAATCAATTGATCTTTTTCCTGTAATGAGCCAATTAGCATTTAATGTTGTAGCCAGATCATTATTTCAGCTTTCAATTTCTGATGAAAAACTAAATCGTATAAAATTTATTATTGAAGAAGTTCAGAATTTTTTAATCAAGGAGATTCGGCTTCCGCATAAGGCGTGGTGGTTTTCTGTAAGCGGACAGGTTAAACAACATCTTGAACTGGCTGAGGAAAATAATAGAATTATAAAAGAAATTATTGAGGATAGAGTTGCTTCAAAAGAAGAAGTGAATGATTTGCTTCATATGCTTTTGGAAACCCGTTATGAAGATACGGGAGAAGGAATGTCCGTTAAACAATTAATAGATGAAATAAAAGTTCTGTTTATTGCCGGACATGAGACAACAGCCAATGCATTGACTTTTACGCTTCATCTTTTGGGAAGAAATCCGGAAATACAAGAAAAAGTATTTAAAGAGATTACTGAAATTGAATTACAAACAAATGATATTGTTGAACAGCTTCAAAAAATGTCTTATACAAATGCCGTTTTAAATGAAGCTATGCGTTTGTATCCTCCTGCTTGGATTACAGATAGGCAGAATGTAGAAGATGATACACTTGTTGATTATCATATAAAAAAAGGAACTTTAATAGGCGTTTCTTTTTATGAACTACATCGAAATTCTAAATATTGGGATAACCCAGAGGTGTTTGATCCAGAGCGATTTCTTGGAGAGCAAAAGAAGCAATCCATGCAATATTTTTATCCTTTTGGCGCAGGTCCAAGAATGTGCATTGGATCGGGATTTGCTATTTATGAAATGTGTTTGACCATTTCTCAAATTGTAAAAAAATACGTGATTAAATCCAACAATGACACTGCTGCGTTTAATCCTTTAATAACATTAAAACCAGTTGGTATAGAAGTTTCATTTTCAAAGAGATGACAATTAATGCAAAAGAGACATATTCGAAACTTATAAAATCTGAAGCAAAACGGCTTGGTTTTCTTTCTTGTGGAATATCCAAAGCCGGATTTCTGGAAGAAGAAGCTCCGCGTCTTGAAAAATGGCTAAACAATAATCATCACGGTCAAATGGCCTATATGGAGAATTATTTTGATAAACGTTTAGATCCTACTTTATTGGTTGATGATGCCAAAAGTGTTGTATCACTATTGCTAAATTATTATCCGGAAGAAACGCAAAGTCAGGAAAGTTTTAAGATTTCGAAATATGCTTATGGTCAGGATTATCATTTTGTAATCAAAGAAAAACTAAAAGAATTTTTACATTCCATTCAGGAAAATATCGGTGATGTTTCCGGTCGTGCTTTTGTTGATTCTGCACCTGTTTTAGACAGGGCTTGGGCAGCTAAAAGCGGTTTAGGATGGATTGGTAAAAGCGGCAACTTATTGACTCAAAAAGTAGGTTCTTTTTACTTTATTGCGGAACTTATTTTGGATCTGGAACTAGAATATGATAACGCTACAACAGATCATTGCGGGTCTTGTACCGCTTGTATAGATGCCTGCCCAACTCAGGCAATTGTGGCTCCATATGTGGTTGATGGAAGCAAATGTATCTCTTATTACACCATAGAGCTTAAGGAAAATATTCCTTATGACATGAAAGGAAAATTTGACGAGTGGATGTTTGGCTGTGACACTTGTCAGGACGTTTGCCCTTGGAATCGGTTCTCAAAACCTCATTCAGAACCTTTATTTAATCCAAATCCCGAATTACTTTCTTTTTCTAAAAAAGATTGGATCGAAATCACAGAAGAAACTTTCCGTGCAGTTTTTAAAAACTCTCCTGTTAAAAGAACCAAATTTGATGGTTTAAAACGCAATATTTCCTTTTTGGAATAAATTAAAAAAAAGTTAATTTGTAAACTTCTTTTTTCTTGTCTTTATTTATGTAAATAGCTCATTTTAAAATATTTACAATTTAAGATTTGTGTTTTATTATTTTAAGTATTTGATAGTCAGTATGTTGTGATTAAATGCTAATTTTAAAAACGCAATCGCTTAATAATCAGCACGTTTGTAGTATTTTTAAGAATTTTTTGTTTAAATTTGTGTTAAACATCCCCTCTGTTTTACAATCATTCCTTTGTTTTTAATTCAAAAATTTATATTTATGAAATTAAATTACTCTGATAGATTACGTAAAGGATTAAATAAAACACTTCTCTTTTTTTTGTTTGCATTTCCAGTTTATACTTTTTCACAAAACTGTACCATAAATGCAAATGCTGATAATTCAATATGTCCGGGAGGAGATTTAGGTTTGCCGCCAGATCAGTTTTATTTGTTAGGAACTTCAAACACAACTCCGGGCTCTAACTTTTTGCAAAACCCAATTTGGACTCAAATATCCGGGCCAGCTGTTCAGATAGTAGATCCAAATCTATTGCAGTCACTGGTAAAAGGAGTGATTCCGGGAAATACTTATATTTTTAGATTAACAGCCCAATGCGGGGATGGCGCAACAGTTTCTGATGATGTTAAGATGACAGTGTTGCCGATTACAATGGCAAAAGCAGGTCCTGATAAAACATATTGTCAAGGCTCTTATGCTTTAAGCGGGAACGCAGTTGGAGCATCAGAAACCGGAACCTGGACGGTTATAGGAAATAATAATGCAGGAGTTAATATTAGCAGCCCGGTTTCACCAAATAGTGCTATTACAGTTTCTGGTACTAGTTCAGGTTCAACAACACTTAGATGGACTATAACAAATTCAGTTTCAAATTGTACTTCATCTGACGAAGTGGTTATTTCGAGTTTGGGAGGAAAAATGCCCGTTACGGCAGGTTCGGATATTACACTTTCAAACTGTTATTCAGCGACTCAGGGTGTAAAACTTAACGGAAGTTTTGGTGGAAATACTCCAGGGCAGCAACAAGGAACATGGACTGTTGTTAATGGACCTAATATTCTAACTTTTGTTAATGTAAATGATAATAATACCAATGTAAGTGGTTTAGTTCAGGGTACCTATACTTTTAAATGGACCGTCGCCGGTACTTGTGCAAATGGAATGGATGAAGTTACAGTAATCGTTCCTCCTCCCACAGCAGATGTAACAAATGTTGCAGATGGTAAGGTGTATTTTTGTGATGGCAGAACATCAACAGTCTTAAAAGGTACAACGCCATTATATGTAAATGAAACAGTGCAATGGACACAAACAGGCGGACCATCAGCTGTAATTCAGAATCCTACTTCGCCCTCTACAACAATTTCAGGAATGAATACGCTCGGAACTTATACCTTTTTATATACTTTAACGAATGGTACAACAAATTGTGTCAGAACAGGTACACATACAGTTACTCTGGAAGAAAGCATGTCTATATCAGGAGGAGGGAATCAACAATTAGGATGTGGAGTAGTTTCGGCTACAATTCCAGTTACTTCGGGTGGAAATGGTCAGTTGAAATGGCAAATTATTGACGGTCCGGTTAACCCTTTTTATCCCTCTTATCCAACCAGTCCTGTTAATTTTTCCGGAAGTAGTTTAACAATAAATAATCTAATCGTATCAGGAGGTTATTTTGTTCGAATAATTAAAGCTCCAACTGCTGATAGCCAATGTGAAACGGTTTCTGATATTATTTTAATAACAATTTCGGCCCAGCCGGTAAATTCGAATGCAGGAACAACTCAAATTTTGCCATGTAATTCTACATCTGCAACATTGGCGGGGAATATACCAACTCGAGGTAAGGGAAAATGGTCACAGGTTTCAGGTCCTTCGACAGTAACTTTTACGGATGTTAATCAGGCGACAACAGGTGTTTCTCCATTAGTAAATGGTAGATATAAATTTAGATGGACTATTTCCGGAGGTGCGGCCTGTAATGATACACAAGGTATCTCAGATGTTGTGGTTTCAAATGTAACACCTACAATTTCTCAGGCAGGAAATGATCAATCGGTTTGTTTTGGGACTCCGGTTCAATTGCACGGAAATATGACGATAAACAGTGAAACTGGAACCTGGACAGTTTCTCCAAATGCAGGCATAACTTTTAGTAACATAAATGATCCTAACGCTGAAGCTTTTGGTTTAGCCCAAAATACAACTTACACTTTTACCTGGACTGTTGCTAATGGATGTGGAAACTCTTCTGACACAGTTAATGTTACAACAAATAATACACAAGGGGCTACAGCAGATGCAGGAACAGATCAATGTCTTCCTACAGGTACAACATCTATAACATTAGCAGCAGATGATCCGTCTCCCGGAAATGGTTTATGGGTGCAGACAAGTGGAGCAATTGGAATAATAACAAATCCTGCACAATTTAATACTACGGTAACCGGATTAAGCGATGGTAATTTTGAGTTTAAATGGACAGTCAGTAATATAGGATGTACAGATGCCGAAGATAGAGTTGCTATAACTATTGCGCCAACTATAACCATTGCTCAGGCAGGTAGCGATCAAAGTTTGTGTACCAATGTCGCTGCCGTTACCGGAAATACTCCTGCGGTTGGCGAAACGGGTCTTTGGGAATTTGTCAGTGGAGGTGATGGTCCTATTATTACAAATCCAACAAGTCCGACAACAACAATTACGAATTTAACTCCAGGTAATTGGGTATATAAATGGACAATTTCAAGAGGAATTTGTGCGGCGAGTTCAGATTCCGTTCAATTAAATATTGATGGACCGCCTTCTGCGGCAATCGCAGGACCTGATCAGGTATTATGTAATCAAACGAGTACAACACTCGCTGCTACAACTCCAGCAGTAGGACGAGGTCTTTGGACATTATTTACAGGACCAAATTCGCCGGTATTTTCAAATCCTGCATCTGCAACTTCTACCTTGTCAGGACTTACAACAGGTGTGTATACTTTAGAATGGGCAACTTTCAATGGAGTAAATTGTCCGGACAGTAGTGACCAAATGACTATAAAAATAACTGAAGTAGCTGCGGCAGGTTCAGATTTTTCGACTTGTTTAGAGGGACCTCTTTATCTAAAAGGAAATGATGGAAGTACCGGAACCTGGAGTTATGTATCAGGAGGAAGCGGAGCTCCAACAATCACAGCAACAGGAAATAATACTGCATCAGTAACCGGATTGATACCAAGTGTATATGTTTTTAGATACACCATTGCAGCAGATGGATCTTGTCCTCTAAGTTCTGACGATATTCAGGTAACAGTAAATGGTCAAATAACAACACCGCCAAATGCCGGACCGGATCAGGTTTTTTGTAATGCCGGTCCTGTACAAATTATACTGGCAGCTTCACCACTCAATGTTGGAACAACAGGAAAATGGACTATACTGGCTGGACCTCCGGGAGGATCTTTTGCTAATGATACAAATCCCAATACAATATTTACAAACCCTGCTTACGGAATTTACGTTTTTAATTGGACAGTTAGTGCAGGAAGTTGCAGTCAATCCGATCAAGTCAGGATTGAAAATGCTCAGCCGCCTTCACCAGCACTTGCAGGAGGAGATAAAGTCATTTGCGGATCAGTTACAGATCTTACAGCGATACCTCCGTTAGCAGGAGTAGGAAAATGGGCTCAGGTATCGGGACCTACTGTGGCAGTTTTTAGTTCTCAAATTTCGCCAACTACAACTGTTTCTAATTTAACGCAAACTGGAGGTGTATATGTTTTTAGCTGGACGGTTAGCAACGGAACAATATGTACGCCTACAACAGATAATGTTCAAATTACGGTTACAGCAGATTTAACAGTTCCTAAGGCTGGACCTGATCAAACAATTTGTCAATCCGGTACAGCAACTTTGGCAGCAAATGCAATTACTGCGGGAACAGGAAAATGGACAAGGGTAAGCGGACCAGCGGCGGGATCTTTTTCTAATGATACGAGTCCAACTTCCATATTTACACCAAATGGAGCAGGAACTTATGTTTTGCGTTGGACAGCAGTAAATCTTAGTTGTACGGCTTTTGATGATATGACATTAGTTGTCGATCCTTTGCCATCAAACTCAAATGCGGGAACATCAATTACTATATGCGAATTTCAAACATTGACTTTGACAGCAAATACACCAGCGGTAGGAACTGGATTGTGGACACAAGTTTCAGGTCCGTCAACTGTGGTTTTTCAAACTCCAACTTCGCCAACAACAGCTGTCTTTGGTGCACAGTCGGGAATTTATGTATTTAGGTGGGCAATTTCAAACGGATCCTGTCCGTCAAGTTCAAGCAATGTTACAGTAACTATAAATGCATTGCCTCCATTGGCAGATGCAGGAGTAGATCAAACAATTTGTAATACAACAACGACAACTTTAAACGGAAATAACCCATCTGCAGGAACAGGGCTCTGGACATTTGTTTCGAATGTCGGAAGTACAGCATTGATAACAAATCCAAATGCTTTTAATACAACAGTAACGAATCTCTCAGTAGGAACTACAAGGTTAAAATGGACTATTACAAGCGGTTCTTGTACTCCTTATTCTGATGAAGTAAATATCGAAAGAGCATCAGATTTAACCACTTCGCCATTAGCAAATAATAGTATAATTTGTCAAGGCGGAACACTAACTTTAAGCACAACCCCAACAGGAAGCGTTGCACCTTATACGTATCAATGGCAAACATCTCCTAATGGAGTTTCAGGCTGGACAAATGTTTCGGGACAAACAAGTGCGTCTTATACTACTAGTGGTTCTTTGACAAATGGAGATTATTATTATAGAGTAAATGTTTTAAGTACATGCACTCAGGTTACCAGTAATGTTGCCAGACTAACAATAATTGCAGATCCTGTAATAACAACTCAGCCTACAGGAAACACTATTTGTTCAGGAGCTACACATACTATGAGTGTGGCTGCAACAACTACAAATAGTGGTGCGGGTATTATTATCTATCAATGGCAAAGTTCGGCTAATGGCACTTCTGGCTGGACAAATGTATTAGGAGGCACAGGAGCAAATACAAATACTTATACAACTGCAGCATTAAACTCCAGTCTTTATTTTAGAGCTCAAATTACACAATCCGGAAGCGGATGTGAAACTTTTTCGAATACGGCACCGGTGAATGTTACTACAATTACGGCACAGCCTACGGCTCCTGCTGCTATTTGTATTGGTGGAATTGTGAATATTAGCCTATCAGCTTCGTTAAACGGAGGAACAGGAACGTTAAGTTATCAATGGCAGAGCAATTCAGGTTCAGGTTTTGTGGATGAAACAAATCCGACGGCAACAACGGCTAATTTTACATCTGATGCTTTAAATAGTACCACACAATTTAGATGTTTGGTTACCTCATCAGCTACAAATTGTACTTTGACTTCAAATGCTGTTACGGCAACAGTGGTTTCGGATCCTGCAATATCTGCACAGCCAACTGGCGGAATTGTCTGTTCAGGCGGAGCACTTACTTTGACTGTTACAGCTACAGGCGGAACACCGGGTTTAAATTATCAATGGTACAGCAGTTCAGATAATGTAAGTTTTGCATTAATATCAGGAGCTACTTCAAATACTTATAATACACCGGCACTAACAGCAGATACTTATTATAGAGTAGATGTTTCGGCAACCGGAAATGGATGTGGTCTTGTAGCTTCAAATAGTGTATTAGCAGATGTAATTCCGGATCCGATTGTTACACAACAACCTGTTGGAAATACAATCTGCACAGGCGGAACCCATAGAATGACAGTAGTGGCTTCAGGAAATTCTACAGGCGGACCTTTGGTTTATCAATGGCAAAGATCTACAAACGGAACAACAGGTTGGGTAAATACAACCGGAGGAAGCGGCGCAACGACTGCATCTTATACAACAGGAGCATTGACTTCTAATTTTTTCTATAGAGTTAGAATCAGACAATCAGCCAATGGTTGTGAAGTATATTCAAATGCAGTATCGGTATATGTTGTTACAATTACCGCCCAGCCAGTAGCGCCAATACCTATTTGTGAAGGAGGAACAATAAATGTTAGTGTAACTGCTTCATTAAACGGAGGGGCAGGAACACTTAGTTATCAATGGCAAAGTAATTCAGGTTTAGGTTTTGTTAATGAATCGAATGCAAGTGCAACAACGGCTAATTTTACATCAGACGCAATAAATACAACTACACAATTTAGATGTTTGGTAACTTCTTCGACTACAAATTGCGTCTTAACATCAAATGCAATTACCGTAAATGTAGTTCCGGATCCAACAATTACAGTTCAGCCAACCGGAGGTGTAATTTGTTCAGGAGGAAATGATACACTGTCAGTAACAGCTACAAATGGTACACCTGGTTTAGCATATCAATGGTATAGTAGTTTAAATAATACAACATTTACAATAATTGGCGGTGCTACGTCAGCCACTTATACTACTCCGGCTCTGACTCAGACCACTTATTACAGAGTTGATATTTCGGCCAGCGGAAATGGCTGTACTACGATTACTTCCAATGTAGCGATGATAACCGTTTTCTCTGCTATCAATATTGTTACGCAGCCACCATTAAAAAGTAATATCTGCAGTGGTTCAAACACAACTTTAAATGTTGTAGCTGCTGGTGGTTCAGGTAATTATAATTACCAATGGAAAAGTTCTACTGTTTTAGCAGGACCTTATAATAATATTGCCGGCGCAACCTCAGCCTCTTATACAACTCCGAATCTAACAGAAACTACGTATTATCAAGTTGTAGTTTCGGACCCAACGCAAGGCTGTATTCCGGTTACATCAAGTATTTCGACAGTTATTATTCCAAGTATAATAACACAACCTGCTACTCCGCCTATAGTTTGTATTGGAGGAACAGTGTTGTTATCTGCATTAGCTTCGGCAAATAACGGATCTGCATCTTTCGATTATCAGTGGCAAAGCTCCTCTGATGGCACTAGCGGCTGGGTAAATGTAACTGGCGGTACAGGAGCGACAAACCCTAATTATACCTCAGGACCTTTATTAGTAACTGCTTATTATCGTTGTGTAATTACATCATCAAATCCAACTTGTACACTAATTACTGATGGAGTAAAAGCAACGGTTATTCCAGATCCAACAATTACGGTACAGCCAGTTGGAGGAAATATTTGTGAAAGTGGTACATTTACGATGACATCAGGAGCAGCAAATGGTTCCGGAAACTTTACTTATCAGTGGCAAAAATCTTTAAATGGCACTACAGGTTGGGCAAACGTAACAGACGGTTTCGGTGCTAATACAACTACTTATACGACAGGAACTTTAACCGCAGATATTTTCTTTAGATTACACGTAACAGATTCCGGTATTGGTTGTGGTACTATAGATTCTGCCCCTGCTAAAATAGATGTGTTTGAATCTCCATTAATAAGTACAGAACCAGCAGATGGAGAAGTTTGTATCAATCAACCCCATACTTTTACAATAGTAGCTTCGGGTAATATTCCTTCGAGTTCTCTATTGTATCAATGGCAAACAGCTCTTGTTTTGGCGGGACCGTATTCAAATGTAACTAATGGATCAGGAGGCACAACTGCTTCTTATACTACACCAGTTTATGCGATAACAGGAAATAGATACTTTAGAGTTTTGATATCTCAGTCTCAATCTGGTTGTCAGAGCATTTCGAATCATGTTACATTAAATGTTTTTGATAAACCTCTTGTTCCAATAGGGCAAGTAACAGAACAGCCATCATGTGATATTGCTACCGGAACAATTGCTATTTCAACTCCGGATCTGGGAACAGGATATGAGTATAGTAAAGACGGAAGTACTTTTCAGGCAAGTAATATTTTTAGTGCGTTACCTTCCGGGTCAGTGCAAATCTATGTAAGACGAATAGGTTTAAATACTTGTACTTCTTTACCGGCAAGTTTTACCATTTTTAATAGAATATGTGCAGTTCCTGAAACTTTTACTGCAATTTCAGGAGGTACAGGAGGAAATACAGGAACGCATACTATCTTAGATTCTGATTTGTTGAATGGAATTGCAGTAAACCCTGCTGATGTAACGCTAACCATAAATTCTATCTCAAATTTTTTAACTTTTGATTCCACTACCAATACAATATCTGTTGCACCTGGAACACCGGCGGACAACTACACACTAACGTATACAATTTGTGAAAACGCAAATCCTGCAAATTGTTCCACAACAACAGAAGTAATAAGTGTAACAACATCAGGAATCGATGCTGTAATCGATATTGTTCCTATGTTACTGAATGGATCCAATGAACATTTAGCGGTTATAAATGCATTAACAAATGATAAACTTGGCACTCTACCGGCAACAATTTCAAATGTTCAAATTTCTATTGTTCATCCTGCGGTACCTATTGACCCAACGATTTTATCAGTTCCGGTTTTGAATATTGCAACTGGAGATGTAGATGTGCCAGCAGGGACAGTAAGCGGTCTTTATGAAATTCAATACATGATTTGTGAAATAGCAATTCCTTCTAATTGCGACGTGGCTAGAATTATTGTTCCGGTAGGAAGTGCTTTAATCGATGCTGACGATGATGTAGCGGAGAATATTAATGGATATTTGGGACAAATGAATGTTGTAAATGCATTTGTAAACGATAGTTTAAACGGAGCACCAATTACGGCAGCAAATCTTGATAAAATAACAGTTACTCAAAACACTGCAGCTACGCCTTTGTATGCAGGTGCCAATGTACCGGTTTTTAGTACAGCAACAGGAAACGTAAGTGTACCCGAAGGAACTCCGGCAGATACTTATTATGTTACCTATACGATTTGCGAAAAGCTAAATCCAACAAATTGCGCGGATGCCAGTATAGCAATAGTGGTAGATCCGGCTCCAATATTTGCAAATGATGATGTTGTAGATAATGTAAATGGCTATGATGGAGCTGTTGAGGCTATTAATGCCTTTACAAATACGGCGGGAGCAGACACCTTCAATGGAGAGATTATAAATATAAATTTAGCGGGTCTCCTAACAGCTTCTGTCAAAACGCCGGCAACGCCTAAAATTCCGGGAGCACCAGTTCCAATCCTTCTTGTATCATCAGGTCGGCTTACAGTTCCGCCGGGAACGCCTGCAGGACAATATCAAATTGAATATGAAATCTGCGAAAACCTTAATCCGGGACATTGTGATGATGCAATTATAACAATTAATGTAATTGGACCAATTATACAAGCTAATGACGATACTGTTTTAAATGTAAACGGATATGCTGGTGCAAACAATGTAATAAATGCATATGATAATGATTTGTTGAATGGCGGAATGCTTAATCTGCCCACTATTACTACAACAATCACAAGTTTTCCTTCGGCTATAAATGGAGGTCCAATTCCAACATTTGATACCGCCACAGGTTTCGTGAGTGTTCCCGCAGGAACACCAGCAGGAGAATATAAGTTTGTTTATAAGATTTGTGAAAACCTTAATCCAACCAATTGTAATGATGCTGTAATTACGATTACAGTCGCTTCGGCACAAATAGATGCACTTAATGATGCTAATTTTTCTCCAATAAACGGATTTATAGGTGATGCAAATGCTTTAAATGCCTTAGACAATGATACATTAAACGGTTCTGGAGTAGTACTCTCAGAAATTACAATTAGTGTTGTTATACCTGCTACACCAATCAATGGGGGATCAATTCCAGTATTAGATCCATCAACAGGAATTGTAAGTGTACCAGCAGGAACTTCGGCAGGAGTTTATTTTATTGGCTATGAATTAAACGAAAAACTAAACCTGTCAAATAATGATTTTGCAGTTATAATAGTTGAAGTTTCGGCTCCGGTTATTATCGCTAATGATGATACAGTTGCAAATATTAACGGATATGTAACAACTATCAATGCGATCGATGTTTTATTAAACGATACCCTTAACGGAGCAACAACTGACATTTCAAAAGTTAATATTACTGTTGAAAATGCTGCAACACCAATAAATGGAGGCTCAATTCCGGTATTAGAACCATTGACAGGATTTGTAAGTGTTCCGGCAGGAACGACCGCAGGAGATTACGAAATTAGATATCAGATTTGCGAGAAACTAAATCCAACAAACTGCAATGAAGCAACAGTATTTATCAACGTAATAAGTGCACCAATTGATGCTGTTGATGATATAGCAAGTAATATTAATGGTTTTGCAGGAGCTGTAAATGTGGTGAATGCTTTTACAAATGATGCCTTAAACGGAGTTGCTGTTATTCCTTCTCAGGTAACAATCAGCAATATTGTTCCGGCAATCCCAATTAACGGTGGAGCAATTCCTGTATTAGATCCTTTGACAGGAAATGTAAATGTACCTCCAGGAACTTCGGCAGGAATGTACACAATTGAATATCGCCTGAGCGAAAACTTAAATACGACCAATTTTGACACCGCCACTATAACAATTGATGTTGTAGCTCCGGGTATTATTGCAAATAATGATTCTACAAGTACAATTAACGGATATATTGGCGCTGCTACTGTTATAAATGCAATTACAAATGACAGATTAAATGGAGCAGATATTCTATTAACTGCGATTAATATTACTTCATTAACAACAACCAATCCTGTAGATTATGTTTCAGGAAATCCAGTTCCGATATTAAGTATTGTGACAGGAAATGTTGATGTACCTGCTGGAACTTCGGCAGGGATTTATGTAATCCATTATAGAATTTGCGAAAAATTAAATCCGTTAAATTGCAGTGAAGCAGATATTACTGTAAACGTTTCAGCAACAAATATTAATGCAGATAATGATTTTGCGAATAATATTCATGGTTTTGTTGGAGCCAACAATGTAGTTAATGCCTTAACAAATGATGACCTTAATGGAGCTGCGGCATCAATACTTCAGGTTAATATTCATTATTTGGGAATAACAGTTCCAGTAACTTCAACAAACGGAATTGTTCCTATTCTGAATGAACTAACAGGAAATGTTGACGTTCCGGCGAAAACTTCGGCAGGAACATATGTTATTCGATATGAAATCTGTGAGAAACTGAATCCGGCAAACTGTAGTCAGGCAGATATTATACTCGTAGTAGAAAAACCAACAATTGTTGCCGAAGATGATGTGATTTCCAATATCAATGGTTATAGAGGAGCACCGGAAGTTTTAAATGCTTTTACAGATAATGATAAGTATGATGGAGTGCTTTTAGCAGATGTGAGTTTAGTATTGCAAACAATATTGTCGCCTGCAACTCCTATCAACGGAGGATTGGTTCCATTTTTAGTTCCATCAACAGGATTGGTAACTATTCCGGCACGTACACCGGCTGGAATTTATCAAATAAGATATTTATTATGTGATAAGTTGAATCCAACAAATTGCGACGATGCCGTTATTACAATTGTGGTAGTAGCTCCTCCAATTATTGCAAATGACGATGAGGCAGATAACATTAACGGTTACGCAGGAGCCAATAATGTAATAAATGCTTATGATAACGATACGATAGATGGGCTGCCAATAAACGTCTTGGATTTTACAGGCGAATTAATTTCTCCGGCAAGTTCGATAAACGGTGCGCCCGTACCAATATTAAACATTCTTACCGGAAACGTAGATGTTCCGGCTGGAACCCATGCAGGGGAATATTTCATTGTGTACAAAATTTGTGGTAAATTAAACCCAACAAATTGCGATGAGGCAGTTATCCGAATTAGAGTTATTGCCACACCAATCGATGCTGTAGATGATAATTCCAGCGGAATTAATGGATTTATTGGAACAACAAACGCGATAAATGCCTTAGATAATGATACCTTAAACGGAGTTGCTGTAATTCCGTCAGAAGTAGTAATTACGAATGTAATTCCTGCAACAGCAATAAATTCAGGATTGGTACCTATTTTGGATCCTGCAACCGGTATAGTTAGTGTTCCGGCAGGAACACCAGCAGGAACGTATAAGATTACCTATACACTTCGAGAGCAAACTACATTAGCAAACAATGATGTAGCAGATATAACCATTGTGGTTGATGCTCCAATAATTGAAGCCAATGATGACACTTTGGTAAATATCAATGGTTATGTAGCTACCAATAATGCTATCGATGTTTTATCAAATGATACGCTCAACGGAACAATAACAAGTCTAAACAAAGTTGAAATTACGGTAGACATTCCAGCAACACCAATCAACGGAGGACCAGTTCCATCATTGGAACCATTAACCGGAATGGTGAGTATTTTGGCGGGTACACCGGCAGGAACTTATGAAATTAAGTATCATATTTGCGAAAAATTAAATCCAACTAATTGTAATGATGCAACAGTATTTATTACCATAAAAGGACCATCAATTGATGCAGTCGACGATGATCTTTCGTCTACTCCGATTAATGGATTTATTGGAACAACAAATGCGGTAAATGTTCTGGATAATGATACCTTAAACGGAGTTGCTGTAATTCCGTCAGAAGTAATAATTACCAATGTAATTCCTGCAACACCAATAAATTCAGGATTAGTGCCGGTTCTGAATGCATCAACAGGAATCGTTAGTGTTCCGGTGGGAACAACTGCAGGGAATTATGAAATTAAGTATGCTATTTGTGAAAAATTAAATCTGAGTAATTGTAATGATGCAACAGTATTTATTACTGTAATTGGATCACCAATAGATGCAGTCGACGATGACCTTTCGTCTACCCCGATTAATGGATTTATTGGAACAACAAATGCGGTAAATGTTCTGGATAATGATACCTTAAACGGAGTTGCTGTAATTCCGTCAGAAGTAATAATTACCAATGTAATTCCTGCAACACCAATAAATTCAGGTTTAATACCGGTTTTAGATGCGGCAACAGGAATTGTCAGTGTTCCGGCAGGAACAAGTGCAGGAACATATACCATTATTTATACATTAAGGGAAGGATCGACTTTAGTAAACAATGACACAGCTGTAATCACTATTGTGGTTCAGGCTCCCGTAATAGTAGCTAATGATGATACTTTATTAAATGTAAACGGTTATGTAGCTACCAATAATGCTATCGATGTTTTATCAAATGATACGCTCAACGGAACAATAACAAGTCTAAACAAAGTTGAAATTACGGTAGACATTCCAGCAACACCAATCAACGGAGGGCCAGTTCCATCATTGGAACCATTAACCGGAATGGTGAGTATCCTTGCGGGAACTCCGGCAGGAACTTATGAGATTAAGTATCATATTTGCGAAAGAATAAATCCAACCAATTGTAATGATGCAATAGTATTTATTACCGTAACAGGATCATCAATTGATGCAGTCGACGATGATCTTTCGTCTACCCCGATTAATGGATTTATTGGAACAACAAATGCGGTAAATGTTCTGGATAATGATACCTTAAACGGAGTTGCTGTAATTCCGTCAGAAGTAATAATTACCAATGTAATTTCTGCAACACCAATAAATTCAGGATTGGTGCCGGTTCTGGATGCATTAACAGGAATCGTTAGCGTTCCGGTGGGAACAACTGCAGGAAATTATGAAATTAAGTATGCTATTTGTGAAAAATTAAATCTGAGTAATTGTAATGATGCAACAGTATTTATTACTGTAATTGGATCACCAATTGATGCTGTAGATGATAATGCCAGCGGAATTAATGGATTTATTGGAACAACAAATGCGGTAAATGTTCTGGATAATGATACCTTAAACGGAGTTGCTGTAATTCCGTCAGAAGTAATAATTACCAACGTAATTCCTGCAACAGCAATAAATTCTGGTTTAATACCGGCTTTAGATGCGGCAACAGGAATTGTCAGCGTTCCGGCAGGAACAAGTGCAGGAACATATACCATTATTTATACATTAAGGGAAGGATCGACCTTAGTAAACAATGACACAGCTGTAATCACTATTGTGGTTCAGGCTCCCGTAATAGTAGCTAATGATGATACTTTATTAAATGTAAACGGTTATGTAGCTACCAATAATGCTATCGATGTTTTAACAAATGATACGCTTAACGGAGCTATAACAAATTTAAGCAAAGTTGAAATTACGGTGGATACACCAGCAACACCAATCAAAGGAGGACCGGTTCCATCATTGGAACCATTAACCGGAATGGTGAGTATTCTGGCAGGTACGCCGGCAGGAACTTATGAGATTAAATATCATATTTGCGAAAGACTAAATCCAACCAATTGTAATGATGCAACAGTATTTATTACTATAACAGGACCATCAATTTTGGCAGTTAATGATTCCGTGAGTAATATAAATGGATATGTAGGAGCAACAAATGTGATAAATGCTATTTCTAATGATTTATTAAATGGAGTTGCTGCTCAAATATCTCAAATTAATATTACTTCAATAAGTATTACAAATCCGGTAGATTATGTTTCAGGAAATCCAGTTCCGCTATTAAATACAGCAACAGGAAGTGTTGATGTTCCACCGGGAACTTCAGCAGGAACATACACCATTCATTATGGAATCTGCGAAAAATTAAACGCAACAAACTGTAGTGAAGCAGCTATTGTAATTGAGGTCAATGCCGCTACAATTATAGCCAATGATGATGTTGAGGTAGATATTAATGGTTATGTAGGAACACCAAAAGCTTTAAATATTATAGACAATGATACCTTCAACGATTCTTCGATAGTGGGTAAAAAAGTAAAAGTAACAGCCATAAATATAAGTCAAATTACAATTACGGTTTTAAGTCCTGCAAGTTCAATAAGCGGAAATCCAAATGTACCTGTTTTAGATCCGGCAACCGGAATTGTAAGTGTACCGGCAGGAACTCCTGCGGGATTATACAAGATTCGATATCGAATTGCAGAAAATTTAAATACAGCAAATTTTGACGAAGCAACAGTCTTTATAACAGTGACAGCAGCTACAATTCAGGCAAATACGGATTCGGTTTTAAACATTAACGGTTTCCAAGGTCAAGCCAATGTTGTAAATGCAATTACAAACGACAATCTAAATGGAGTTGCGGCACAATTGTCACAAATTAGCATTGGAATAATAACACCGGCAACTTCAATCAACGGAGGTTCCGTTCCAACATTAGATATCCTTACGGGAAGTGTAAGTGTTGCGTCTGGCACGCCAAGCGGAACTTATACAATAAGATACGAAATTTGCGAAAATTTGAATCCTACAAATTGCAGTCAGGCAGATATTATCGTGACCGTTATTTCGGGACCAATTATAGCAAATGATGATACCATTGGAGGAATTAATGGCCTAGACGGAGCTAATAATGTGATCAACGTATTAACTAATGATCTTTTAGATAATGCAGCCCCAACACTAGCACAAGTCAAAATAAATGTGATTTCGCCGGCAGATGTAATCAATTCAGCAGCCATTCCTGTTCTAGATATAAATACAGGATCAGTAAGCATTCCTGCAGGAACTTCATCAGGAATCTACACAATTGTCTACCAAATTTGTGAGAACCTAAATGCTGTAAATTGTGATCAGGCAGTTATCAAGATTACAGTTTTACAACCCTCTGTGACATTAGTAAAACAAGGCGTTTTCTCTGATACAAATGGTGATGGATTTGCACAACCGGGAGAATTAATTCGTTACTCATTCTCTGTTACAAATACAGGAACCATAGATTTGAATAACGTGACCATTACAGATCCAAAGGCTACTATCACAGGAGCACCAATTGCAACATTAGCGGTAGGTCAGGTAAATGTAGTAAGTTTTACAGGAACCTATGTTTTAACTCAGGCAGATATTAATTTAGGATATGTCAAAAATCAGGCTTTGGTTACAGCTCAGCCTTTAGGCGGAACAGCAATTCACGATTTATCAGATAGTAATGATCCTACTTTGACAGGTCCTAACGATCCTACGATTACTCCTGTGGATCAATTTAAACAATTGACCTTAATAAAAGGCGGACAATTAACTGGAACTGGTGGAGTGGGCTCCATCATTAATTACAGTTTTGTAGTAAAAAATACAGGTAATGTCATATTGAATAATATTGAAATTGCCGATCCGTTATTAAGTAATAATGCTATTGCCGTTACTCCAAATACACTCGTACCCGGAGAAACAGGTACAGCGACAGCATCTTATACGGTAACAATTCTGGATGCTCTAACTGGAGCAGTAGTAAATACAGCCGTTGTTGTTGGAGATACACCAGCCGGAAAACAGGTTACAGCAGTATCTGATAGTGATGACCCGACACTTCTAAATGATGATGATCCTACCGTTGTCGATTTAGGTGTAGTTCCATCAATTGCAATAATAAAAACAGCAACATTCAATGATGAAAACAAAAATGGATATGCAGAAATAGGAGAAACCATAACCTATCATTTTGCGATAACAAATACCGGAAATATTCCGTTGGTAAACATTATAGTCAAAGATCCTAAACCAGGAATAGTGATTACAGGAGACCCAATTATTCTAAGTGCAGGCGAGACCAATACGGATAACTTTGCTGGTATCTACACTTTAACCGGAGAGGATATTGCTGTAGGAAGTGTCAAAAATCAAGCAACAGTTCAGGCAGTTGATCCAAAAGAACAAGTAATAACCGATAAATCTGATGATAATTCAATTTTAGAAGATGATCCAACAATACTTCCATTAAACGCTTGTAAAATTGCGGTTTATAATGCAGTCTCTCCTAACGGAGATGGTATAAACGATGTTTTCAAAATTGATGGAATCAAATGTTATCACGATGCCTATGTAGAAATTTATGACCGTTGGGGAGTTTTGGTTTACGATGCTTATGGGTATGATAATGAGACCGTTGTGTTTAGAGGGGTTTCTGAAGGAAGAGCAACTGTTAAACAAAAAGATGGACTGCCGGACGGAACTTATTTTTATGTAATAACTTATAAAACATACCTAAATGAGCCAATGAGCTTAACGGGATATTTATATATCTCTGAATAATGTAAAATATTGTTAATCAGTAAGTAGAAAAAGGGAGTGTAATTTTGTTACACTCCCTTTTTTTGTAGGGTATTATGGGGTTTTTATTGGTATATTATATAAAAGCTAATTTATTGATAAAAAATTAAGAATTTTCTGCTGTTTTATTATCAAATAGTTAATTTTTTTCAAGGTTGAGGTTAAGTTTTATCGTTAAAAGGTGTATTTCAACGTTTTTCCATGCAGTTTATCGACGAATGTAGTTAATAATGAGGTGTTTGTATATTTTCGCTCCGCCAAAAACTACTAAATCTAACCTAAAAGACAAATTTGTGTCTTGAACCTATTTAACTATGGTCCAAACATTACAATTTCTGTATGAAAATCTTGAAAAAACTTTTTTGAGATTTTTGACATCCATTCCTTTTATTTTATCGTATCTGATTTTGTTGAATGGCCTATTTGGTTATTCGACATCTGTAGTTTCTATTTCCCAAATCCCAGCTGTCTATGCGTAACTTTACTTTTAACCAACCTAAATTTTTTAGGCTAACTTTTATTATTGCATTTTTACTACTGATATCTCACCATGCTTCGGCACAGTTTTATACAAAACACTATATCGCGCCGGCACCCTGGCAGTATTTTAGTAAAGCAAATGAAATTGTTATTGCAACAAACTCAACAGCGACAGTAAATATAACATTGTCTAAGAGTGATGGTACTTTAGAAACAAATTTAACGGCTACAAAAGGAACTCCCGCTGTTTACAGATTTAAACTTAATGCAAGCACTCTTCCTTTGAATGCTTTAAATACAGTGCTTAACGCAGCAGGTTTAATTGTCACAAGTTCTGAACCTACATCTATAAATTTACGAAATGTTGCTTCAGATGATTACATTAACGGAGAAAATAATGATGCAAATATTAAAGGAAATGCTGCACTAACAAGTTTTGGTGATGCAGGAGTTGGAGTGCGTTTTAGAGTAGGGTATTATAGAAACGGTTCATTGGGGAGTTTTGGAAGCTTTGGTGAACAATTTCCTATTTACAGCATTATGTCTACTGCCAATAATACCTCTGTAAAGATAAATAATGTTGTTAAAGCTACATTAAACGCAGGACAAAGTTATTTATTTAAAGCTCCAATGGGAACTTTAGTAGAATCTTCAAATCCTTGTGTAATGAACACATCTGCAGCGATAGATGTGCCTGGTGGTTGTGGGGATGGTGCTTTCAATCAGATTCCTCCTGAAGCAGTTTTAGGAACAGAGTATTTTATTGAAAGAGGAACTGGAAATAGTACTGCAGAGCAAACGACAGTAATAGCTACAAAAGATAACACAGCTGTAACGATAACCGGATATACAGCTGCAGGGATATTAGCATCAACAAATACGGTTACTTTAGCCTTAGCAGGAGATTTTTATACTTTTGTAAATGGTAGTGGCGGTACAAGTTTTACTGCATCACGTGTGGTTGCTGACAAGAAAGTGGTGGTATATTCCGGAACGGCACAAAATTGTGAAGTTGATGTTTCGACAATTGCTCCAGTATCAGAATGTGGAGGGTCTAATTTTATAGAAACAGCAAAGTTTAGAAACTACCAATTAGGGACATTAGATTATTTTGGATATATACTTTTAAGAAGTGCTACAGAAGTTGTTTATGTAAACGGAATTAATATTGAAACTAGAAGCGGTGTTGCACCACGTTATCAAATAGGAGCAACGGGCTGGTATATCATAAACTTTAAAAATACTCAAATTGGAGGTCCTGATTTTCTTTCTATTTCAAGTGCTGCCAAACTAACCGTTTCGATAGTACAGCAAGATGGAGGTTTCTCGATGGCTGGATTTTTCTCTAATTTTGCTGCTCAGCCCGAAGATCCAACTTTAACCTATATTTCAGGAGGAGGTTGTACTAATAATAAAGCAGAACTAACAACTCCTGCTGGTTTTGCACCATACCAATGGTTCTTTAACGGAGCAGCAATTGCCGGAGCTAATTCGCCAACTTATACCGCTACAAAAACAGGTTCGTATTCTGTCTCTTCAACTTTAGCGTGTGGGGCTCAAACGCAATCAAAACCTGTGACAGTTACCTTATGTACAGATTTGGGAATTACAAAAACAGTTGATAATACAACTCCATGTATAGGATCGAATGTAGAATTTACGATAAAAGTAAGCAATTTAGGAGGTAATAATGTTTCAGGGATTTCAGTAAATGATTTACTTCCTGTGGGATATACTTATGTAAGTTCAACTCCGTCAGTTGGAAGTTATGATTCTGCAACAGGAGTTTGGAGTATTGGCGACGTAGATGCAGGAGCAGTATTAACATTAAAAGTTACTGCTACCGTAAATCCATCCGGCAATTATACAAATACTGCATCATTACCCGCTTCCATAGATACGAATACAGCAAACAATTCAGCGAGTGCGGCAGTAAATCCGAAGTTACCATATTTAGCTGTAACGAATCCTGCAACTGTCTGTGTACCGTTTACGGTTGATCTGACAGCTGCGGCAGTTACCGCCGGAAGTACAGGAAATTTGGCGCTTTCGTACTGGACAAATTCTTTGGCAACAATATCTTATACAACACCAACTACTGCAGTTGCAGGAACATATTATATAAAAGCAACTTCGCCTGAAGGGTGCGTTTTTATAAAACCAGTCGTAGTAACAAATAATCCGCAGCCAACGACACCAGAAATTTATGTGAGTAAAAATTTGGCTTCATGTACAACTGCCGGAAACACAAATTTAAGGTCAACGGATAATGCAGCTACATATAATGGAAGTACTTATTTATGGTCAACAGGAGAAACTACCCGAACTATTACAATTAACAATGAAGGAACTTATTCTCTTAAAATAATAAGTAGCTCAGGTTGTGCCAGTAATAGTTCTGCATCAATAACAGTAACCTTTGCCCCAGCGCCACCATCGGCTTCTGCTCAGGCATTCTGTTCTTCTGAGAATAAAAAAGTTAATGATCTGTCTCCATCAGGATCCGCTATAAAATGGTATGATACCAATACCTCAACATCGCCTTTAGCAGGAACTACGGCATTGACTTCTAAAACGTATTATGTAAGCCAGACATCATCAAATGGCTGTGAAAGTACAAGAACCGCAGTAGTGGTAACTGTAAATAGCACATCATCCGCACCAACGGCTTCACCTCAGTCATTTTGTTCTGCTGATAATAAAAAAATAGGAGATTTATCTCCATCAGGATCCACTATAAAATGGTATGATACGAATAGT
This sequence comes from Flavobacterium pectinovorum, assembly GCF_006438875.1. GTDB lineage: Bacteria > Bacteroidota > Bacteroidia > Flavobacteriales > Flavobacteriaceae > Flavobacterium > Flavobacterium pectinovorum_A. The sequence goes on along the minus strand of NZ_RCZH01000008.1, from coordinate 5,970 downwards.
TCAACATCGCCTTTAGCGATAACTACGGCATTAACTTCCAAAACATATTATGTAACTCAGACCGCAAACAGTTGTGGTGAGAGTGCAAGAACAGCAGTAGCAGTAACCATAAATACAATACCATCAGCACCAACAACTTTACCTCAGACGTTTTGTGTTAATGATTCTAAAAAAGTTAATGATTTATCCCCATCAGGAGCAGGCATCAAATGGTACAGTGCCAATACAGGCGGAACACTTTATGATGGAAGTGAAACATTATCTACCAAAAGTTATTATGTTAGCCAAAGCAATAATTGCGGTGAGAGTTCCAGAGTTTTTGTAGCAGTTACAGTAAATACTACAACCGCACCAACGTCTTCGTCTCAGGTATTTTGTGCTATTGATAATAAAAAGGTAAATGATTTATCTCCGTCAGGAGCAGGAATCAAATGGTATAATGCCAGTACAGGAGGCTCACTTTATGCCGGAACTGAAACTTTGGCAACCGGAACTTATTATGTATCCCAAACTACAAACAGTTGCGAAAGTTCAAGAACTTCAGTATCGGTAACAGTAAATAATACAACTGCACCAACAGCTTCATCTCAGACATTTTGTTCTTCTGATAATAAAAAAGTAAATGATTTATCTCCATCAGGGACAGGTATCAAATGGTACAATGCCAGCTCAGGCGGAACACTTTTAACTGGTACGGAAACTTTATCTTCAGCAAATTATTATGTATCTCAAACGCTAAACAGTTGTGAAAGTACACGAACATTAGTATCAGTTACAGTAAACCCTACACCGGCTGCACCATCGATTGATACGGGAGGTTCAACAACATTTTGCCCGGGCGGAAGCGTAGTTTTAACTTCTAGCGGAGGAAGCAGTTATTTGTGGTCGACAGGGGAAACAACTCAATCCATCACAGTATCTACCTCAGGAAGTTATACTGTAAAAGTTGCAAATGCTACAGGATGTCAAAGTCCAGCTTCTGTTGCAACATTGGTAACCGTCAATCCTACACCAACTGCGCCAAGTGCTGGTGCTCAGACTTTCTGTTTGGTGGAAAATAAAAAGATAAGTGATTTATCCCCATCAGGAGCAGGTTTCATATGGTACAACGCCAATACAGGAGGTACACTTTATGTCGGAAATGAAACTTTGGCAGCAGGTACTTATTATGTAAGCCAAACTACAAATGGTTGCGAGAGTCCAAGAACTTCGGTATCGGTAACACTAACGCCAAAACCATCAGATATAGTAACAAATAAAACCATCTGTTCAGGTGAAAGTTACATTTGGTCAGCCAACAGTACCGTTTACAATAGCAACCAAACAGGATTAAAAATCATAAACGACGGTTGTACTGCAGATCAGGTTTTGAATTTGACTGTTACGCCAAAACCAGCAGATGTTGTAACAAACAAAACCATCTGTTCAGGCGAAAGTTATACATGGTCAGCGAACGGTAACGCTTATACGACCAATCAATCAGCATTCAAAATTGTAAACAACGGCTGTACTGCAGATCAGATTTTGAATTTGACCGTAACACCAAAACCTGCAGATGTTGTAACAAACAAAACAATATGTTCGGGCGAAAGTTATACTTGGGCAGCCAACAGTACCGCCTACAATAGCAATCAAACAGGATTAAAAATCGTAAACAACGGTTGTACGGCAGATCAAATTTTGAATTTGACTGTTACACCAAAACCATCGGATATAGTAACAAACAAAACGATCTGTTCAGGTCAAAGTTATACTTGGGCAGCAAACAGCACCGCCTACAATAGCAATCAATCAGCATTAAAAATAGTGAATGACGGCTGTACCGCAGATCAGATTTTGAATTTGACCGTTACACCAAAACCATCGGATATAGTAACAAATAAAAACATCTGTTCAGGTGAAAGTTATACTTGGGCAGCGAACGGTACAGTTTACACTACTAATCAATCGGCATTAAAAATCATAAACGACGGTTGTACTGCAGATCAGATTTTGAATCTTACTGTAACACCAAAACCTGCAGATGTTGTAACAAATAAAACAATCTGTTCAGGTGAAAGTTATACATGGTCAGCGAACGGTAACGCTTATACGATCAATCAATCAGCATTCAAAATTGTAAACAACGGCTGTACTGCAGATCAGGTTTTGAATTTGACTGTTACACCAAAACCTGCGGATGTTATTACAAATAAAACGATCTGTTCAGGCGAAAGTTATACATGGGCAGCCAACAGCACCGTTTATACGACCAATCAATCAGCATTAAAAATCGTAAACGATGGTTGTACGGCAGATCAGATTTTGAATTTGACTGTTACGCCAAAACCATCGGATATAGTAACAAATAAAAACATCTGTTCAGGTGAAAGTTATACATGGGCAGCGAACGGTACAGTTTATACGACCAATCAATCGGCTTTAAAAATCGTTAATGACGGTTGTACTGCAGATCAGGTTTTGAATCTTTCGGTAACTCCGAAACCATCGGATATAGTAACAAACAAAACAATATGTTCGGGAGAAACGTACACTTGGTCAGCCAACAGCACCGTTTATACGGCCAATCAACCAGCTTTAAAAATCGTAAACGACGGTTGTACCGCAGATCAGATTTTGAATTTGACCGTTACACCAAAACCTGCGGATGTTATCACAAATAAAACGATCTGTTCAGGCGAAAGTTATACTTGGGCAGTGAATAGTACCGCCTACAATAGCAATCAAACAGGATTAAAAATTGTAAACAACGGCTGTACTGCAGATCAGATTTTGAATTTGACCGTTACACCAAAACCATCGGATATAGTAACAAATAAAAACATCTGTTCAGGTGAAAGTTATACATGGGCAGCGAGCGGTACAGTTTATACGACCAATCAATCGGCTTTAAAAATCGTTAATGACGGTTGTACGGCAGATCAGATTTTGAATTTGACTGTTACACCAAAACCTGCGGATGTTATCACAAATAAAACGATCTGTTCAGGCGAAAGTTATACATGGTCAGCAAATAGCACCGCCTACAATAGCAATCAAACAGGATTAAAAATCGTAAACAACGGCTGTACTGCGGATCAGGTTTTGAATTTGACTGTTACACCAAAACCTGCGGATGTTATCACAAATAAAACGATCTGTTCAGGCGAAAGTTATACATGGTCAGCAAACAGCACCGCCTACAATAGCAATCAAACAGGATTAAAAATCGTAAACAACGGCTGTACTGCAGATCAGATTTTGAATTTGACTGTTACGCCAAAACCTTCTGATATTGTAACAAACAAAACAATATGTTCAGGCGAAAGTTACACTTGGTCAGCCAACAGTACCGTTTACAATAGCAACCAAACAGGATTAAAAATCGTCAATGACGGTTGTACGGCAGATGAAGTTTTGAATTTGACCGTTACACCAAAACCATCGGATATAGTAACAAATAAAACAATCTGTTCAGGCGAAACGTACACTTGGTCAGCCAACAGCACCGTTTATACGACCAATCAATCAGCATTAAAAATCGTAAACGATGGTTGTACTGCAGATCAGATTTTGAATTTGACTGTTACGCCAAAACCATCGGATGTTGTAACGAACAAAACGATCTGTTCAGGAGAAACATATACTTGGTCTGCCAACGCAATTGATTATACAACCAATCAAAACGGATTTAGAATTCAGCATGACGGCTGTACAGCAGATGAAGTTTTGAATTTGGCTGTAACACCAAAACCTGCAGATATTGTAACAAATAAAACGATCTGTTCGGGTGAAACGTACACTTGGTCAGCCAACAGTACAGTTTACAACACCAATCAAACGGCATTAAAAATCGTAAACGATGGTTGTACAGCAGATGAAGTATTGAATTTGACTGTAACGCCAAAACCTGCAGATATCGTAACAAACAAAACTATCTGTTCAGGAGAAACATATACATGGTCAGCCAATGCAATTGATTATATAACTAATCAAAACGGTTTTAGAATTCAGCATGATGGCTGTACAGCAGATGAAGTTTTGAACCTTATCGTAACACCAAAACCTGCAGATGTTGTAACAAATAAAACGATCTGTTCGGGTGAAACGTACACTTGGTCAGTCAACAGTACAGTTTATAACACCAATCAAACGGCATTAAAAATCGTAAACGATGGTTGTACAGCAGATGAAGTATTGAATTTGACTGTAACACCAAAACCTGCAGATATCGTAACAAACAAAACTATCTGTTCAGGAGAAACATATACATGGTCTGCCAACGCAATTGATTATACAACTAATCAAAACGGTTTTAGAATTCAGCATGACGGCTGTACAGCAGATGAAGTTTTGAATTTGACGGTAACGCCAAAACCTGCAGATGTTGTAACAAACAAAACAATTTGTTCAGGAGAAAGTTATACTTGGGCAGCAAATAGCACGGTTTACAACACGAACCAATCAGCATTAAAAATCGTAAATGATGGTTGTACGGCAGATCAGATTTTGAATTTGACCGTTACGCCAAAACCTGCGGATATTGTAGCAAACAAAACTATTTGTTCAGGTGAAACATATACATGGTCAGCGAACAGCACCGTTTACAATACCAATCAAACAGGATTAAAAATTGTAAACGACGGTTGCACGGCAGATCAGATTTTGAATTTGACGGTAACTCCAAAACCTTCTGATGTTGTAACAAACAAAACCATTTGTTCAGGTGAAAGTTATACTTGGGCAGCAAATAGCACGGTTTACAACACGAACCAATCAGCATTAAAAATCGTAAATGATGGTTGTACGGCAGATCAGATTTTGAATCTGACTGTAACGCCAAAACCGACAGATATCGTAACGAACAAAACGATCTGTTCAGGAGAAACATATACTTGGTCTGCTAACGGAAGTGATTATACGACCAATCAAAATGGTTTTAGAATTCAACATGATGGATGTACAGCAGATGAAGTATTGAATTTGACTGTAACACCAAAACCATCAGATATTGTAACGAACAAAACTATCTGTTCAGGAGAAACTTATACTTGGGCTGCAAATGCTACAGTTTACAATAGCAACCAAACAGCTTTAAAAATCGTAAATGACGGTTGTACAGCAGATGAAGTATTGAATTTGACCGTTACACCAAAACCTGTAGATGTTGTAACTAACAAAACGATCTGTTCAGGCGAAAGTTATACATGGTCAGCAAACAGCACCGTTTATACGACGAATCACTCAGCTTTAAAAATCATCAATGACGGTTGTACTGCAGATCAGATTTTGAATCTTTCGGTAACCCCGAAACCATCGGATATAGTAACAAATAAAACCATCTGTTCAGGAGAAACATATACTTGGTCCGCTAACGGAACTGATTATACGACCAATCAATCAGCTTTAAAAATCGTAAACGACGGTTGTACTGCAGATCAGGTTTTGAATCTTTCGGTAACCCCGAAACCATCGGATATAGTAACAAATAAAACCATCTGTTCAGGAGAAACATATACTTGGTCCGCTAACGGAACTGATTATACGACCAATCAATCAGCTTTAAAAATCGTAAACGATGGTTGTACTGCAGATCAGATTTTGAATCTTTTGGTAACTCCGAAACCATCGGATATAGTAACAAATAAAACCATCTGTTCAGGTGAAAGTTACACTTGGTCAGCGAACGGTACCGTTTATACGACCAATCAATCAGCTTTAAAAATCGTAAACGACGGTTGTACGGCAGATCAGATTTTGAATCTTTCGGTAACCCCGAAACCATCGGATATAGTAACAAATAAAACCATCTGTTCAGGAGAAACATATACTTGGTCCGCTAACGGAACTGATTATACGACCAATCAATCAGCTTTAAAAATCGTAAACGACGGTTGTACTGCAGATCAGGTTTTGAATCTTTCGGTAACCCCGAAACCATCGGATATAGTAACAAATAAAACCATCTGTTCAGGAGAAACATATACTTGG
>NZ_RCZH01000007.1 GCF_006438875.1 Flavobacterium pectinovorum | reverse complement strand
CCCTGTTGTTATAAATGATAGTCAAATGATAACTTACGAAGGTTGTTCTACCATTTCGGATGCAAACGGGAAGTTATTGTTTTATACTGACGGGTATAGAGTTTGGAATAAAAATCATCAAATGATGCCTAATGGTACCGACTTATTAGGAGACTCATCAAGTACACAATCTGGAATTATAATACCTAAGCCTAATACCCCTGGTATTTACTATATTTTTACGGTACCTGCATTGGCAGGTCCGGATGGACTTAGATATTCAGAAGTAGATTTATCCTTAAATGGAGGTCTGGGAGATGTAACCTCAAAAAAAAATATTTTATTATACACTCCTTCTTGTGAAAAACTTACGGCTATAAAAAATGCTGCCGGTGATGGATATTGGGTTCTATCACATGGCTTTGGAAACAATCGTTTTATGGCTTATAGTATAAAAGCAAATGGTGTAAATTTAACCCCAATTGTAAGTAATGCAGGAAGTATCATTGATAGTGTAGATGGAGACAGATCAGGTTCAATAGGTTACTTAAAAATTTCTCCTAATGGTGATAAGGTAATAAGCAGTAATAGAAATCTAAATGTCGAATTATTTGATTTTGATAATGCAACGGGGATTGTGAGTAATCCAGTAGTAATTTTATCAAATAGTTGGCCAAATTATGGTGCTGAATTTTCTCCTTCCGGAAACATAGCATATGTTACAACAAAAGATGGGGATCTACTCCAATTTGATTTAAGAGCTTCAAATATTGCAAGTACCGCAACTACTCTGCACTCCAATTATAAAAATTTTGACCCACATATAGTATCAGCACTTCAATTAGCCCCAGACGGTAAAATTTATGGGGCTCTTTTTGCAGAAAGATATGTTTCCGTTATTAATAATCCGGACGTTTTAGGAGTAGGAAGTGATTTTGTAGCACAAAGGCTTTTTTTAGGAAATGATGCAACATCTATTAGTGGTTTACCACAATTCATTCAATCCTATTTTAATGTTGGAATCAATGTTCTAAATAATTGTTTAGGAGAAAACACAACTTTTTCTTTAAGCGGTAACAAATCTATAACTTCTGCAACATGGGATTTTGGAGATGGAACAACATCGACAGATATTAATCCAACGCATACTTACCTGGCTGATGGAGCTTTTACGGTTTCAGTTACCGCTACGAGCCCTGGTGGCACAAGCAGCAAAACGAGAGATATTATTATATCAAAAGTTCCCACAGCTACAAAGCCAAAAGATATATTGGCTTGTGATGATAACAATGATGGTATCTATACTTTTGACTTAACCATTCAAAATACAGCTATTTTAAACGGACAAGATCCTAACTTATACAAGGTGAATTATTTTGCAAACAATATTGCTATCACAACACCTACTGCTTACGCCAATAAAGTTGCTTATCAAAAGGAAATCATTACTGCTGAAATTTCAAATTCTGCTAACGGAAGATGTAAAAGCAGTACAAGCTTTGCAATTGATGTTTTTGATAGCCCGTTACCAGAAACAGCAGCTGCCATTGTGGATTTAACTTCTTGCGACAATACAAGTGTTGGAACGGATAATGATGGTCGCATCGCTTTTGACTTAACGCAACGAGCTCCGGCCATTTTAAAAGGACAATTGGCTACTCAGTTTTCAATATCCTATTATAAAGATGCCGGTTTTACGCAACCTATTATTACACCAACAACCTATCAAAACACAATTTCTACTGAAACTATTTTTGTAAAAGTTGCAAACAAAGAAAATCCTGACTGTATAGCAACTACCTCTTTTAAAATTGCCGTTTTAGCTTTGCCAGTAATTACTGCAATTGCTAATTTAAAACAGTGTGACGATGATGTTGATGGTTTCAGTATTTTTAATTTAGAAGAAGCTATTTCTAAGATAACAACAAATGCTTCAAATGAAACGATTGCTTTTTTTAAGACGATAGCTGATGCGCAAAACAATACTAATTCAATATCTAATACTACAACTTACACTAATGCAATTGTAAGTAATGATGCCGTTTATGTTAGGGTTAGTAATGCCAATGCTTGTTTTAGAATAGCCCGATTAAACCTGATTGTTTCCACAACTCAGATTCCTTCAAGTTTTTCAAAATCGTTTACACAATGTGATGATGTAGCTTCCGGAACTAATACTGATGGTATAGCTATATTTGATTTTAGTAGTGTTACCAATCAGATTCAGTCTATTTTCCCTTCAGGACAACTTTTAGATATTACTTATTATAAAAACCTAAACGATGCTTTGGCCGAAAAGAATACGATTACAGATATTTCGAATTATAGTAATGTTGGTTATCCCAATTCTCAAAAAATATATGTACGTGTAGATAGCAAAGTCAATAATGATTGTTTAGGATTGGGAGGATATATTACTTTAAATGTTGAAGCAATTCCTATCTCAAAATCTCTCATAGAAACTAAATGCGACGACAATCAGGATGGATTATTTGCTTTTGACACATCAACTATTGAATCCCGAATTTTAAATGGATTAACAAATGTATCGCTTTCATATCTGGATCAAAATAATAATCCATTATCCAGTCCGTTACCAAATCCATTTGTAACGGGTTCTCAAACAATAAAAGTAAAAATAACAAACAATACTGCATCAGCTTGTTCTTACGACACTACAATTGCGTTTGTAGTAGATCGTTTACCACAAGCTTTTCCTGTTTCTCCTACTTTGACAACTTTTTGTGATGATGAAATTGACCCTGTTTTACAAGACGGAAAATATCCTTTTGATACCGCCGCTCTTCAAGATAATATTCTTGGTAATCAAACCGGAATGATTGTAAAATATTATGATGCAAATGGTAATGCCTTACCAAGTCCATTACCAAATCCGTTTGTATCAGCAAAACAAGATGTTAAAGTAGAAGTTATTAATCCGGTAAATCAAAATTGTACTGCAACAACAATTATCCCGTTCAAAGTTAATTCAGTTCCAAGTATTCAATTAACAGGAGACGAATTGGTATGTAGTGATTTGCCAACTTTTACCAAAATAATTAATGCTGGTTTAATAGATGAAACTCAAAAAGCAAATTATACCTACACCTGGACATTAGATGGAAACATAATTGTTGGTGCAAATCAATATGATTTAACCGTCAACAAAAAAGGAATTTATAAAGTAGAAACCACTAATAATAATGGCTGCTCCAGAACAAGAACTATCACTGTAAACGCATCTGACAAAGCAACCGTAAAAGTAGATATTGTTGATTTATCTGAAGAAAACAGCATAACAATTTTAGCAACCGGAGCGGGAAACTATGTTTTTTCTTTGGATAATGAATTTGAAGAATATCAGGATAGTAATGTTTTTCAAAATGTTCCATCAGGAATTCATACCGTTTATGTAAAAGACCTAAATGGGTGCGGTGTTGTCACAAAAGAAATCGCTGTTTTAGGAATTCCAACTTTTTTTACTCCTAATCAGGATGGTTCAAACGACACTTGGAATTTAAAAGGAGTCAATTCTGTTTTTAATGCAAAAACAACTATTCAAATTTTTGATCGTTATGGAAAATTGCTTAAAGAAATAAACCCAATGGGCGAAGGCTGGGACGGTACTTATGTTGGTCAACAAATGCCTGCTTCTGACTATTGGTATTCGATTAGACTGGAAGATGGAAGAATTTTCAAAGGACATTTTTCTTTAAAGCGATAGAGAATTTTCATCCCTTTTTCTTAAATCACTTAATATTTATGCGATGTGTGTGTTTAAATCATTAACAAAATTGTCCAAAAAATGTTCCGTAGAAATACGTAATACAAAGCTTCAGAGAAATCTGGAACTTTTTTGTTTATTATAGTTTTTTATCGATTTACTTTGTATCACACGAAAGAATTCGTTCAAAACCTAGGAAAGAACAATACAATTTAATCTGGAGATAATATGTTTAATTTTTTTAAAAAGAAGAAGAAAAAAGAATATCTAATAACAAAAGTTGAATTAGCTTTCTTTAAAAGTTTGATCACAGTTTTGCCTAGTAAGTATCGTTATCTGTTACCCCAAATAAATGATGGTTTTTTACTTGCTTTTAAAGAAAATGTGCTCGGGTTTAAAGATAGTTATACTTTTTTGTTAAATGCAAAACTGGAGCCAATCTATATAAACAAAAAGTTACCCCATTTTTTTATCTTACAGAATATTAAAGTATGGAATAAAGTAAAAAATGATTATATCTCAGTTAATTTAAATATCTTATCAGGTTATTTAGGTGGATTTAATGTAGAAAGTACTGAATTTTCAAACTTTGATTTTACCAAATTTGATATTTCAGATATTAATGAAAAGCACTTTGAAAATAAAGAACTCGACGATTTATTAGTACAATCAAATTTTAACAGTACTAATAAAGTATTATTTGAACAAAAAATCAATTATACTTATTCAATAAAAATTCCAGAAGGGATTTTCTTCTATATTGATCATATTAGTAATGGTGATGTACTTGCTATTGATCTCTTGGGTAATTGTTATCTTTTAATACATGACCCATATAAAGTAATCAAAATTTTCAATACAGAAGAATTTTTCTTCAAATTGGAAACAGATTCACTATTAAAAGATGCGACTGAGAAATATGAATATTATGCTCGATCTAAATAAATTAATAAAAATAGCTACAGTTTAGACTGTAGATTTTTTTTTGTGACAAAATCTTAATATGGTGCAAAATAATATGACCCAAGTGAAATTCTAGCTTATAAATTAGAAAATTTATATAATAAAATAAACGCGGTAGCAGAGAAATTTTGGGCCAAATATGGAATTAAACACTAAACCATTAGAATGGTATTAAAAAGGATGACAATAGGAAATATATTTAAAATTAATATTGAAAAAGAAGTAAGATATTTTCAATATTTTTATTCAGATTCTAACTATCTCGGAGGTGACTTAATTTGGATTTTTAATTTAAATGAGGACACTGAAAATCTAAATGAAATTTTAAATTCAGGGTACAGTTTTTATTTTTATACTACGGTAGAAACGGGAGTAAAACTAAAAAAATGGAAATTATTAGGCAATTTAGAGATCCCTGAAGAAATGAAATCACATCTTCCATTTCGTTGGAGAGATATTGAAACAGGTATATGGTACAAATTGCAGTATGATAAAAAAACTCCCTTAGGTACTACTTTAACAAATGAACAACTAAAAATACCAATTGTTTCCTTTCAATTTCCTGTATGAGCCCTTGAATTTATTCTAAATGGAAAAGATTTTCACAAAGAAAAGACTGTTGATTTTGAAAGTAAATACTTTGAAAAAAATAAAAAAATATAAGTTAGAATAATTCTCCACTTATGGAAGAGTTCCTTCTGAAAAAGTTGCAAATGTCTCTGAATTTGCGCATTTTTTTTTATATTCTTGTAAAATCTTTGATTCATAAAAACCCTCTACTATCAGCCGTTCTTACGAGTGAATGTACTAACTTACCGTGGAGTTTTAGTTAAGGGCAAACCTCTTACAGGCTCTATGGAGCACCTTGGAATGGTAGGTGTTTAACACAATATATTAAAGCTTTAATATTATTATTAAACCATTTAATTTCTTAAATCCTTCTTCTATTCCATTAAATTTGGAAGGAAGAATTTTGGAAGGTGGTACATCAGCATTTTAACATATTATGAAAAACGTATTTATAAAAAAAAATTGGGAGGAAGAAAACATATTGTTTTACCTGCATTTTCAAGATGGTGAAGCAATTAGGCAAATTGAAATCAAAGAAAATGAAAAACTCTTTTTGTCTTCAGATACACCACAAATAGGTGATTCATTTTTATATGACCAGTCACTAGATGAACTCGATTTACAGGAATCTGATTTCATTACAGAAAATGAATTTGATAAAATTTGGAATAATCAATAAAAAAAAGCTCCGGTTTACGGAGCTTTTTTTTTATTAATTTTCTTTATAATTTTCTACGACAAATAAGTCAATATTAGGAAAGCTTCCAGCTACTTTATCAATTACATTTTTTACATCATCCCAATTTAAACCACCTAAACCAGCTCCAATTTTCGGCAATGCGATTTTGTAAACCTTATTTTGATTGGCATAATCCATCATTTTCATTAATGCAGTTTCAATAGCTTTAATATCCGCCTTCGTTTTCCAAGTCTTTTGGGTTCCAAGGTTAAAAATAATTTTATCATCATGATTATATGTAAAAACATCCCCTAAAGAAAACTTTCCTTCTTTACACATTTCTTTATATTGCTGATACATTACAGGAAATTTATCTCGAAATTGCAATGCTATTCCTTTTCCCATTGCACCAGCACAATTACAGCCATGAGCATAATTTAAGATTCCTTCTAAAGTGAAGATATTGCCATACTCAATATATGTAACCATTAATTTTAAGTTTATAAGTTAGTTATTACTTCTAAACAAATATAGAATACTTTTGCAAAGCAGTAAAACCTGGTAAAGCAATATTATATTCGATAAAGAGAAGTTAATTTATAATAGAAGTACTACTGAAATTATACCGAAAAAGTATGATCCGCCGTGGAGTCCCCAGGACGACATAAGGACATTTTTAAGAAAATTAATGGTCTTTTTGGTAGAATGAAACTTCAAAATACTGAAGCAAAAAAAAAATAGAGAGCAGTTTATATTACTGCTCTTTAAATAACTATATTTTTCAGGAAAATAAAATTTTAAAAACCAATACCTTACAATTGATTTTCAACTGTAATTTTCATACATTTACATCTATAACAGTACATTGACTAACTGATATTAGAATGTTCAAGAAAACAAAGGGCTATAAGGTAAATCATTATATATGAGACCTATTCGGCTACCCTTTTTGGAAGAGTGCTTGAGAACACCAATAAAATCAACGAATTAAGGAATAGGCATGTAATCCTGCCACCCCGACAAAAGTCTTTTCATCTTCTTGAAAAGACTTTTTTTTTGCTTTATACCGAAATCTTCTTTTATATAAAATTACAACATACGCTTATCACGGATCAAGACGAAAACCTGTGGAGTAGCAAAAATTAAGCATAAATATTAGTTAGTCTGAAAAGGAAGTATTCTATATTTCTAACGCCCCTGAATTTTGACCTAAATGCTGGGTCAACACAAAAACCTGTGGAGAAACACAAAACATTTTGTATTGTAAATAATTTTAACGCAAAGCGCACTAAGATTTTATGCGGCAGATTATAGATATAAAAATGTTTTTTTTTGCCACAAATTTCACAAATTTTCACAAATTAATTCGTGAATTCGTGGCTGATAAACTTTGCGAATCTTTGCTGTAAAATTCATCCCTGATTTATAGCTCCACAGGTTTTGGCATTGATCCGTTATCACGTCCCAATTGAAAATCGAAAAAACCGCAGTTTCAAATACTACCACTAACAAAAGACTTATTATCCTTTCTTTATTCGCAATACTGTCATTTCGACCGGAGGGAGAAATCACATCCAGAGAGCAACGAACCGTAAATCCGTAATGTGATTTCTCGTTCTTCGAAATGACAAGATTCCGGTTGAAGACCATTCATTACCAAACCCGACAGGTTTTTAAAACCTCTCGAGTTTAAATTGTGAAGATCCGTGTTTACAGCAAATGATACAATTTTAAGTTTTCAAATACTACTTGTCCGAAAAATTGTATTTTTGTTTAATACATTTCAATTATTCAGCTTATCGCATGGTACAGAATTACTTTTACCGATATCGCACCATATTGAATATGTATTTTACCAATTTCTTAATTTTTGATTTGTAATTATTATCTTTGAGCTATGAGCACATTAACAAAACCAAGTCATATCGGACGAAAAATTAGCCGTATTCGTGAATTGAAAGACATGAAGCAGGAAGCACTGGCACAAGCTTTAGGAACAAATCAACAAGCGGTTTCTGCAATTGAAAATAGTGAAACAATAGATGACAATAAACTTACCGAAATTGCCAAAGCACTTGGTGTGACGGTTGAGGCAATCAAAAATTTCTCTGAAGAAAATATGATTAATTATTTCAATACTTTCACGGATAATGACTTCAGTAATATTCAAGGTGCTATTGGCGGACAAAATAATGCGTGTACATTTAATCCGCTTGATAAATTAATGGAAGCTCATGAGGAAATCAAAAAGCTTTACGAACGTTTATTACAAGCCGAAAAAGATAAAATCGAATATTTAGAAAATATTATAAAGAGTAAATAATCTTTATAAAAGATTTATAAGCAATAAAAAAAGAGGCTCTTTCGAACCTCTTTTTTGTTTTATTTACTTCTCCATATTAATATACGAAGGATATGATTCACGATTGGGTAAATCAAATTCTTCATCATAAGGTTGAGTACCTGTACCATTATTGTATAATGCCAAACGTTTTACACCTGTTGCCGTGCTGCCGCCAGTACTATTGATAACGTTTTGAATATTACCCGAACCCGCAAAACGAGTGATACACATTTTTTCGAGTTTTACATTTGAACTATTAGGAACTTCAAAACCGTTTTTCTTATTTACATTGCCATCATTTCCTGTAAAAACTGCATAAGAACCCATTCCTATAGTATGATGTTCTTTTACGGTATTAGCAACCTTGAATGCTGCAAAACCATCAACTCTGCCTCCCTGACTACTCCAACTTGCTTGATTTGGAGCATCGTATGGCGGTTCGTTTTGAAAGAAATAAGTTCTGCCGCGTTCTCCTAACCATAACACTTCATATTCTTGAAAATGTTCGACAAATAAACCATAAAGTGTAACATTATTGCCTGTAACAATAAGCCCGTTTTTGCATCTGTCTCTTAACCAGCGTGCATTTCCGCCCTTTTGCGAACCATGATCGGCACGCCAAAGCCAGAAATGATCGCCAACTACATTGTTGCTGTTTATTTGCATAGCAGTTTGTATCTGAATATTTTTTGACTGAACTCCACCCACTCTACAAGTGATATCTGCAAGCAAAATAGGATCTGCCGAATGATCTGCATTTGCTCCTTGTTCCCCAATTCTAATTTGATACGTTGTACTATTAAAGGAATCCATAAGAAGTCCTGCAATGATAATTCCATCTTTATCATCAGCATAAATACATCCCCAAGTATTTTTCTCAGTCGGCTCTAATGTTACAGAAGCTATTCCAGCACCCAGAAGAATTGCATCTTTTCGATTTACTTGGATTGGAGCATTCAATGCATAATGTCCTGGTGTAAAGAATATATTTTTGCCTGCTTTTAACGCGTTATTAATTTCTACATCGGTATCACCTTCTTTGGCAACATACCATTCAGTAAGCAAATCCTGAGTTTGACCTTTTCCCATATCTGTTACGGACCACGAAACTCCTACTCTATCCCTTTGCCAAGCCGGAACAAATACTTTGTATTCACCATCTTTATCTATAAAAAGGAATGGTTTTTCTCTGACAATAGGTGTCGTTGGAATTGGAGAATTGGCGTCGTCTGCTTGAGGAGAATTGACACAACCTTGCCAAACCATATTATACGAACCGCCCATAACACCTGAACCTTCAGGAAAAACAGCATTTCTGGTATACCATTGTTGTTGTCCGCCCCAGTCTGGTCTGGATGATGTATAATGAGTATCGGCAATAAAGCCACCACTGCCCCAAAAGTTGGTATCGCCAATATCCGAAATATATTTTGAAGTACTTTCAATAAGCATTCTTCGTGCACTGGTTGATTGAGAAACTGTCCAGGCAAAATCGCGCATCACCGCAACATTTTCTACAGAACGCCAAAATGTGCACGTAGCATTTGCTCCGCCCGAAAGATGTGGTCTTGTGAATATAGCACCTAACTTAACATCTGATGGTACTTTTCCTAAACCTCCAATATGAGAATAAAATCCTAATTCTATTGAATTGGCTTCCGCCGATGATGCAGAACCTGACCCGCCCGAATCATAAGTTTGATCCTTAACATTTGCTTTAAAATAATAGGCCTGACGTTTTATAGTCCACTCGCCATTTGATCCCCCAAGACCAATAGCAGCAAATTGCGAATTAATTTCGTTTCGTGCAGTTTCTGCTTTTTCATATTTTCTATCGTAGAAATACATATTACTGCCAAAAATTTGATTCTCTAATGAAAGTATTATTGTTATATCGTTACGGGTAACTTTATAGTAGTTCTCGTATTTATCTTTATTTGGCTTATTATCTGTAAATATCAATTTAGACGTCGAGCCAACAGAAACAAAATCTGATGCCAAACGACTTCCTCCTTTTGTAATTGTATAATTTCCCGAAGAGCCAAATTCTTGCCATGATAAAGTCATGCTGTGTTTTTTCTTGTTGTAAACAATTTTGCCTTCTGCTTTATTCTCCTGACTTTTTTCATCAAATGAAGAGGATGTTACAAAACTGGATAAAATCAGCATAAATGAAAATACTGCACATATTAAGAACGCTTTTTTAATCATAAAAAAATCTTTTTGGTTTAATAGTAATTATAGTTTTTAAGGATTCGAAAAATAGTCATAATCTTTAACCTATAAGTTCCTTTTTAGTTTCTATTTTCTCATCAAAAACTATACAAACCACTAAAATTAGGCTTTTCGTAACATAAATATACCTTATAGAATACTTTCATTTTTACCTGTAGGCTTTTCTTTGCCCGTCAAAAAAATGAAAAATGAAAAATTTAATAATACTTATAATCCTGGTTTTTTCCACAGCTGTCAATGCACAAAAAAAAGCAACAGACTCCTGTGATGCAAGCATAAAATATACGCTATATAAGGAAAATGCTCATGCCTCTTATTATCACGATAAATTTAACGGACGAAAAACGGCAAGCGGCAAGAAATTCGACAATACTAAATTGACTGCCGCACATAAAAAATTTCCTTTTGGAACAAAACTAAAAATTACAAACGAAAAAAATAATAAATCTGTCATTGTAGAAATCACTGATCGCGGACCTTTTGTCAACGGAAGAGAAATTGACTTATCTAAAAAAGCTTTTATGGATATTACTTCAAATAAAGGAGACGGAGTAGTTTATGTGAAAATTGAGATTATAGAAGATTAATTCTCATAACTAAAAAGCATAATTTTCTCCTTAAAAGTAATAATTCCACTTACTTATTA
Organism: Flavobacterium pectinovorum; assembly: GCF_006438875.1. GTDB lineage: Bacteria > Bacteroidota > Bacteroidia > Flavobacteriales > Flavobacteriaceae > Flavobacterium > Flavobacterium pectinovorum_A. The sequence continues at coordinate 357,699 of NZ_RCZH01000007.1, read as the reverse complement.
ACATCTGAATTTCAATCTTTTATAGAAATTTGATAATACAAAAAGTACTAAACACATTTTGTTTTTAACTAAGTAATAATTCAAAAAACTAAAATTATGAAAAATTTAAAAGAATTGAAGTTTACAACATTAGACGCTTCACAAATGAAACAAGTAAAAGGAGGAGGTTTACTGAACGATACAATAGGTATTGTTAATACTACTGTAAATTCTACTGCAAATGCAGCAAATACGGCAGTTACTAAGGTATACAAGGCACTAAATATAGACTTAGCAGGTATAATTAAGGCCGTTATTTAAGTTCCTTAAAATTAATGCAAAAAAGGAAAACTTACGTTTTCCTTTTTTTTATATCCTATACTAAAGCAATTTTGATATAGTTCTTTCCATTTGCTCAATAATTCGGTCTTTTTCTTTAAGTCTTTCTTTATAAAGCAACTCTATCAGAGCAAATTTCTCTTTGTTAGTCTGATGCAAGCTTTGCTGCAGTTCAAGCTGATTGGCAGTTTTTGTATCAATCCCCAAAAGAGTACCTACGGAAGTTTCCAGAATTTCGGCAATCCTAATAAGTCTTTCAAGGGTGAGTTTCGTTTCGCCTTTTTCTATTTTCGAATAGGCGACTTGTCCAATATTCAATTGATACGCTATATATTCATGCGAATAACCCTTTTCTTTACGAATGGCTTTTATTTTTTCGATTACAACTTTCATAACCAAATAGTATTTATTTAGCGGCTTGTTTTGAAAGTAATGAAACAGCATTTCCGGGGGACAAAAATTACTGCATTAATAATTGGATAATTTGATTATTATAAAAGTAAGGAATAATTTAATTCGTTGATCGTTAAGAGTTAATTATTTAGCTATTTTCCTATAATAATTATAATCTCGTTAAGTAATTAAGTCATATTAAAAAAAACTTTAGCCCTAATTCATAAAAAATCACTGCAACACATAAAATTATCAATTTTAAGGCTTTAAGAAATTTGAAATAAAATATTTGCATTCGCATAAATGATTTTTCGAGTCTTAAAAAAAAAGAAAATCATTTTTCTTTTGAAGTCCGTTTTTATTTGATTTTTTACATAATTAGAAAACTTCCATGCCAAATACATATTTTCATCCCTAAAGAAAATACCTCATATTTTGCAAACAAAACTCCGCCAGACAATGAGAAATCAGGCTTTCACAAATGTTAACAAAATAGATTTTCAAAAACCATAAATAATTGTATTTTTACGGTTCAAAATTCAGAAAATAAATGGGCAAAATCATTGCGATTGCTAATCAAAAAGGAGGCGTTGGAAAGACTACTACATCTGTAAATCTTGCGGCCTCATTAGGTGTTTTAGAAAAGAAAGTATTACTGATAGATGCTGATCCTCAGGCGAATGCCACATCTGGCCTTGGCATTGATGTAGAATCTGTAGAAATTGGTACTTACCAAATACTTGAACACAGTCATACGCCAAAAGAAACCATTATAAAATGTTCAGCTGTAAATGTTGATGTGATTCCTGCTCATATTGACCTTGTTGCCATCGAAATTGAATTGGTTGATAAAGAAAACAGAGAGTATATGCTTAAAAAAGCATTAGAAAGTGTTAAAGATGAATATGATTATATCATTATCGACTGCGCACCTTCGTTAGGTTTATTAACCTTGAATGCTTTGACCGCAGCAGATTCAGTGGTTATTCCAATTCAATGTGAATATTTCGCACTTGAAGGTCTTGGAAAATTATTGAATACTATAAAAAGTATCCAAAAAATACACAACCCGGATCTTGATATCGAAGGATTATTACTAACGATGTACGATTCTAGATTGCGTTTATCAAATCAGGTTGTCGAAGAGGTTCAAAAACATTTTAACGATATGGTTTTTGATACCGTGATTCAGCGTAATGTAAAATTAAGTGAAGCTCCAAGTTTTGGTGAAAGCATCATTAACTATGACGCAACAAGCAAAGGAGCAGTTAATTACATTAATTTAGCTCAAGAAATTATAAAGAAAAACAGTAAATAGTTTTTATGACAAAAGCAATTAAAAAACAAGCCTTAGGAAGAGGATTATCAGCATTATTAAAAGATCCGGAAAACGACATTACCTCAGTAGAAGACAAAAATGCTGACAAAGTTGTTGGAAATATCATAGAGCTTGAAATAAGTGCTATCGAAATAAATCCGTTTCAGCCCAGAAGCAATTTTAATGAAGAATCATTACGCGAATTAGCTACTTCTATTAAAGAACTTGGCGTAATTCAACCTATAACTGTTCGAAAATTAGACTTCAACAAATACCAATTAATTTCTGGAGAACGTCGTTTACGTGCTTCGACTTTAGTTGGCTTAACTCATGTTCCGGCTTACATTCGTATTGCCAATGACAATGAGTCTTTGGTTATGGCTTTGGTTGAAAACATCCAACGTCATGATTTAGACCCAATTGAGATCGCACTTTCTTACCAACGATTAATTGACGAAATTCAATTAACGCAGGAACAAATGAGCGAGCGTGTTGGAAAAAAACGTTCTACTATTGCCAATTATTTGCGTCTTTTAAAATTAGATCCAATTATCCAAACTGGTATTCGTGATGGTTTTATCAGTATGGGTCACGGTAGAGCGATTATCAATATTGAAGATTTAGATATTCAAACTGATATCTATCAAACAATAGTAAGCCAAAACCTTTCTGTTCGTGAAACAGAAACTTTAGTAAAAAATTATCACGAAAGCCTAAAACCAAAAGCCGAAGGAAAACCAAAAGCAGATTCTTCTTTTCTGGTTAAGGAAACGCAAAAAAACACCTTCAACGATTATTTTGGTGCGAAAGTTGATGTAAAAGTAGCCGGTAACGGAAAAGGAAAAATTACAATTCCATTTAATTCTGAAGCCGACTTTAATAGAATTATAAAATTAATTAACGGATAGTGAATAAGATTGTCCCCATAAGTCTATTGTTCTTTCTTATAGGAACCGTTTYTATTTTTGCTCAGGTAAAAAAAGACACGGTTTTAGTCGTAAAAGACACTACTGCATATAAGGAAATAGACCCACTTACTCCCGCAAAAGCAGCATTTTATTCTGCAATCCTGCCTGGTTTAGGTCAGGCATACAATAAAAAATACTGGAAAATTCCGCTTGTTTATGGAGCAATCGGTACCAGTTTATACTTTTATATTGATAACAATAAAAAATACCACGATTATCGAGATGCCTACAAACGAAGATTGGAAGGCTACAATGACGATAATTACAAGTTTTTAGATGACAGCCGACTTATTGCCGGACAAAAATTCTATCAACGAAACCGGGATTTATCTGCTCTGTTTGTTGTTGCTTTCTATGTTTTAAACATTATTGACGCTAACGTTGATGCAGCTTTAATCCAATTCAATGTCAACGAAAGATTATCGATGCGTCCGGAGGTTTATCCTAACGATGTAACTTTCAGACCAAATGTTGGACTAACTTTTAATTACCAATTTTAAATAGCTGCTGTTATTTAAAAAATCAAAAAATATATAAAATGAAAATTGCGCTTTTAGGATACGGAAAAATGGGTAAAGTAATTGAACGAATTGCTTTAGAAAGAGGTCATGAAATTGTTTTAAAGAAAGACGAACACAATACATACGACGGACTTTCTACAGCTGATGTTGCTATCGATTTTAGCGTTCCTACTGCTGCCGTTGATAATATTTCGAATTGTTTTCACGCAAATGTTCCAGTGGTTTCAGGAACAACGGGCTGGTTAGAACATTATGATGAAATGATCGCACTTTGCAACGAAAAACAAGGAGGTTTTATCTCCAGTTCAAACTTTAGCTTAGGTGTAAATATCTTCTTTGAATTAAATGAATATTTAGCCAAAATAATGGCACAATTTGATTCGTATAAAGTGACGATGGAAGAAATTCATCACACACAAAAATTAGATGCTCCAAGCGGAACTGCAATTTCACTGGCTAAAGGTGTTATTGAAAACAGTAATTATGCCAATTGGACTTTAGACGAAGCAAAAAACAACGAAATTCATATTGAAGCCAAAAGAATTGGTGATGTTCCGGGAACTCACACGGTAACTTACGATTCAATTGTAGACAGTATCGAACTAAAACATACTGCTCACAATCGCGAAGGTTTTGCTTTGGGCGCTGTTATTGCTGCTGAATGGCTAGCAGGAAAAACTGGTATCTATAACATGAAAGACGTATTAAACTTAAAATAAACAGATTTAACGATTAAGGCAAAATTCAGATTAGAACTTAATCCTAAAACTTTAAACAAAATATCATGACTCTATATCTTTGGTTTGTTTTTTTCTTAGCAGTTCAGGTTATTCACTTCATAGGAACCTGGAAATTGTACGTCACAGCAGGAAGAAAACCTTGGGAAGCTGCAATTCCGGTTTATAATTCAATTGTTTTAATGAAAATAATTGGACGACCAGCCTGGTGGACCATTTTACTTTTCATCCCGATTATCAACTTGATTATGTTTCCGGTTGTTTGGGTGGAAACTTTAAGAACTTTTGGGAAAAAATCTACTTTAGATACTGTATTAGGAATCTTTACTTTTGGTTTTTATATCTATTATGTTAACTATACTCAAAAACTGGAATATAATGCTACTCGTAAATTAACATCTGAAAACAAAGCTGCAGATACTGTAAGTTCATTGCTTTTTGCTATTATCGTAGCAACACTAGTACATACTTATGTCGTACAACCTTATACTATTCCAACTTCATCATTAGAAAAATCTTTATTAATTGGAGACTTTTTATTTGTTAGTAAAGTAAATTACGGTCCCAGAGTACCTATGACTACTATTGCATTACCAATGGTTCATGACTCTATACCGTTAATGAAACGCAAATCATACCTAAGCTGGCCACAATTACCTTATTTCAGATTGCCTGCATTAGAAAAAATCAAACGAACTGATATTGTTGTTTTTAACTGGCCGGTTGATACTGTACATTATTTTTATGAACAAAAGGGAAGACCTGGTGTTATAAAACCAATTGACAAAAAATCAAACTACGTAAAAAGATGTGTTGGTATTCCTGGAGACAGCTTATCTATTAAAGACGGATTTGTTTTTATCAACGGAAAAAAATTAGTTTTACCGGAACGTGCTAAACCACAATATTCCTATGCAATTGCTTTAGATGGAAAAACGTCTATTGATTTTGAATCTTTACTAAAAGAATTAGACATTACGGATGGTGCTTACTTTAAAGATGAACAAAAAAGAGATACGCTTTACTTCAGAGCTTTAACTGAAGCCAGCGCAGAACGATTCAAAAATACTCCTGGCGTAACTGGTGTAATAAGACAAATTCAGAAAGGAAACGACAATTCAATTTTCCCTCATATCAACAAATGGAATCAGGATAATTTTGGTCCGATATATATTCCCGAAGCTGGAAAAACTGTTGCTTTAAACAATGAATCTTTGCCTTTTTACAAAGAAATCATTACGAATTACGAAGGAAATACATTGCAATTGGATGGTTCTAAATTTATCATAAATGGAAAACCTACAACAACTTATACCTTCAAACAAAACTATTACTGGATGATGGGAGATAACCGTCACAACTCTGAAGATAGCCGTTATTGGGGTTACGTTCCAGAAGATCACATCGTGGGTAAACCGGTTTTTATCTGGATGAGCTGGGATACTAACGGAAAAGGAATCAATAAAGTTCGTTGGAACAGAGTATTTACTACTGTTGACGGTGAAGGACAACCACAATCTTACTTTAAATACTTCCTATTTATTCTTGCAGCCTATTTTGTTGGAGATTATTTCTGGAGAAAAAGAAAAGAAAACAAAGCATAAAAAAATTAGTTATTTTTGTTTCAGGTTTCATGTTTCATGTTCTTTGCGAACCTGAAACATGAAACCTGAAACTTTTAAACAAAGAATATAATGAACTCATTATTACTTCCTACCTATTTTCCTTCGATAAGCCACTTTGCAGTTATGGCTCAATCTGAAAATATTACTTTTGAAATGGAAGATAATTTTCAGAAACAGACCAATAGAAATCGTACGTATATCTATAGTCCGAATGGGATTCAGTTATTAAATATTCCGGTTAAACATTCTAAAACACTTCATCAAAAAACAAAAGATGTTTTAATTGAGAATGAATTTGACTGGCAGAAACAGCATTTCAAATCGCTGGAAGCTGCTTATAGAAGTTCTCCTTTTTTTGAATTTTTTGAAGATGATATTCGCCCCGTTTTCGAAAAACATCACAACTTCCTAATGGATTTAAACCTTGAAGTTTTAGACATTACGACCAAGTGTTTGCGCATGAAACTGGAGTTTAGCAAAACCACAGAATATTTTCATGAAGCAGAAAATATTTCTGACTTTAGAGTTTTGGCTAACGGAAAAAAAGATCTTAATTCTTTTGAAAAATATACGCAGGTTTTTGATGACAAACATGGCTTTATAAACAATCTAAGTGTTTTGGATTTACTTTTTAATGAAGGTAAATTTGCAATGGATTATCTGAAGACGCAGAAACTGCTAGTCTAGATTAAAATGATTTTTTTGCCACGAATTACACAAATTTCCACAAATTAATTCGTGCTGATTCGTGAACCGAGCGATAGCAAACAGGCGAAGCAAATTCGTGGCTGATAAACTTTGCGAACTTTACGCTTTTTACTTTGCTTCCTTTGCGGTTATTTTTTCGCCACTTATTATATGATTAAAAACGATTTTTTTGCCACAAATTACACAAATTTTTACAAATTAATTCGTATTCATTCGTGAACCGAGCGATAGCGAACAGGCGAAGCAAATTCGTGGCTGATAAACTTTGCGAACTTTGCGCTTTTTACTTTGTTTCCTTTGCGGTTATTTTTTTTTGCCACAGATTATAGAGATAAAATGATTTTTTTTCGCCACAAATTTCACAAATTTTCACAAATTAATTCGTGCTAATTCGTGAATTCGTGGCTCTAAACTTTGCGAACTTTACGCTTGATGCCTTGCGCCCTTTGTGGTTAATTTTTTTTTTGCCACAGATTATAGAGATTAAAATGATTTTTTTTACACCACAAATTACACAAATTTCCACAAATTAATTCGTGTTCATTCGTGGAATTCGTGGCGATAAACTTTACAAAAATCTCTCTTTAATTCTTTTCAGCGATTCTTTTTATTTCGAGCCATCTTGAAAGAGTTTCCATGATAAGTGCTTTATCTTTTTCAGGGAAATCTTTTACTCTTGTGGAATGGCTCCCAGTAGGAAGAACCATTTTTAAGGCATCCAGTTTTGGGTTTGGTGTTGGCGAACAGGAGAACCAAGTATCATAACCTCCGTAGATATATAAAATTTTGTCTCCTTTGTTTTCAACATATTTTCGGACTTTCTTAATATATTTCGGATTGTATTTTATTGCAACTCCTTTTGGTGCAAATCGATCATTTGAGGTGCTTTTTACAATCTGCAGTAAATCAGCAACGGGGGATAAATCAAAACCATAGTAACCTAACTCACTTAAATGCTGATAATAGGATGGCAGATAAGTAAAATATATTTTGTCATTGTAAGTCCTTACTCCAACTATATCATTCAGATAATCAAACAGTTCTTTTGGTGATGCTGTTACAGGCGGAATCGCTTCGCACTTTCCTCCCCATTGCCAAAAAGAAAAAGGAAATTCTAAAACTGCATATTCTAAAGATTCAGCCATAGGAACTTCTGTAAAAGTCATTTTTTTAGCTTCTGCATATTGAGCAAACTCCTTTAATACGGCTTCTCTATTTTGTAAAACCGCTCTTTGAAATGCTGTGATTTTGGCTCTGCATTCTGGTGTTCCAACCGTTCTGTCGTGATTTATTGTTCTGGGATCTTCCTGCGTATTAATTAACGGAGCCACGTAAGGCATTGCAACATCTACATCATTTGGATATTTTGATTTATAAATCAAAGCTGTTTCTCCGCCTTTGCTTATTCCGGTTGAGATCCATTTACCTGAATATATTTGCTTTAGTTTGGTTACAATATTATGATAGTCTTCAATTGCCTGATCGTTGTCTAAATATTCCCACGGAAGTGGTTCCGGACGTGATTTTCCATAAAAACGATATTCGACAGCAATTTGATTGGCACTTAATAAGGTACTTACTTCGCTTTTAATATTGTTGGTATTATAGCCATGCGTTTCAATTACCAGTGGTTTATTAAAACCAACATGCGAGAGATATACATAATGTTTAAATGTTCCTTTTTCAGGATTTTTATGGTCTAATGGCTCATCCAAAATCAACTGATATGATTCTGAATAACCTTCTAAGTTTTCTATGGCGGTGATTTCGGCTTTGGGAAATAATTCTGTTAGCTTTTGAAATAGATTTGATGTTTGTGCCGAACCTAAATATGGCGTTAAAACCAAAAACAGTATTACCAGCAAACTTTGTATTCTTTTCATTTTTTAAGGTTTAATTGAATTTTAAAAATACTGGCATTATCGCTCTAATTATGATAGTATATTACCATCAAATTATTCTATTTTATCTACTTGGAGTTAAAATAACACTATACCAAAATAATTACTTAATTTTAATCCGTGACGGAAATTGACCTGAATTATTAACTTTAAAATATAAAAAATGACAATTGGAGTTGGCGGATCTACTATAAATACAGAACTGGAAAAAATACAAAATATGACACTGAATGTAAAACCCATTCAGATAGAAGAATACCAACAGCGTATTCAGAAAGCAGTGTCTCTTATCAAAACAGCGGGATTTAAAGCTTTATACTTAAATGCCGGAACCAATTTATATTATTTTACAGGAACCAAATGGAATGCTTCTGAAAGAATGGTTGGCGCCCTATTATTTGAAGATGGAAGCTTAGAATATATTGCTCCTAAATTTGAGGAAGGTACTTTTAAGAAATACATGAAAATCGATGGCAAAATTAATTGTTGGGAAGAACATGAATCTCCTTCTGCTCTATTTGGGAAGTTACTTCAAAATAAAAACATCAATTCAGGGAAAATTGCTTTGGACGAATCTGCAGGTTATTTTTTAATTGATGCTATAGTAAAAGCCAATCCTGCTTATGAATTTGTAAATGCGCAACCTGTTACTGCCGGATGCCGTATGCAGAAATCAGAAAACGAAATCGCTATTATCCAGCAGGCTAAAGAAATCACGATGGTGGTTCAACGTGCTGCTGCCCGAATTTTACATCCCGGAATAAAAGTCGAAACTGTGGTTGATTTTATACATCATGCACATATTAAAGCAGGAATTTCTTCCGGTTCATACTTTTGTATTGTTCTCTTTGCCGATGATTCGCAATATCCGCATGGTGTAACTGTTCCGCAGGATTTAAAAGACAATGATGTTGTACTAATTGATACCGGTTGTCGCCTTGAAGGTTATCTGTCCGATATTACCAGAACTTATATCTATGGAACTCCAACTGAAGCGCATATCAAAATTTGGAATTTAGAGAAAGCGGCACAAAAAGCAGCTTTTGATGCAGCACAATTAGGCGCAACTTGTGGCTCTGTTGATGATGCTGCCCGAAAAGTAATTGCAGAAGCAGGTTTAAGCCCTGATTATGAACTTCCGGGATTACCTCATCGTGTGGGTCACGGAACGGGATTAGACATACATGAATTCCCATATTTGGTACGAGGAAACACTACTACTTTACAAGAAGGAATGGTTGTAAGTAATGAGCCAATGATTTGTATTCCGGGACAATTTGGAATTCGTCATGAAGATCATTTTTATATGACAGCTGAAGGTCCAAAATGGTTTACGACTCCCATGCATAGTATTGAAAATCCCTTTGGAATTGGCGTGAACTAATTTATGAGTTTTTAAATACAATTGCTTCATCTATCATTTCTCTCGGATCATAAAAAATCAAGAGTTTAAAGTTTATAATTGTGCCGTTAGGCACTAAATATTGGTAGTCATTAGATTTGAAATTCGATGGCGTGCCGTAGGTACGCAACAAAACGATACCATTGCGTACCTACGGCACGCTATTTATTTTTGCAATCCATCTTTTTTACCAATATTTAGTGCCTAACGGCACATTTCAACTCTTGATTTGTAAGAATCAAAAAGGGGAAACGACTAATCGTTTCCCCTTTTTTCTAATAACCAAACTAGAATTACTTAATTAATAATTTTTTGTTCTCAGTGAAGCTTCCGTCTGTAGCCACCACTATATAAATCCCCTTTCTAAGACGATATGCAGGATATGATGTTACGTTGTGTAAAACATCTACCAAACCTCCCGTACTGTCATAAATAGTTATTTTAATATTTGATAAGTCCAGATTATTAAAATTGAAATTAACGATATCTGAAGCTGGATTAGGATACATTGAGAATGATTTCGTTGAATCAAGATCGATTGCTCCGGCACTTCCGCTTTGTAAATCAATTGTCAATGGATTACTCCAATCACTAAATTCTGTAGCATTTTTTGCTCTTACTCTAAACTGATAAACAGTTTGTGTTCCCTGTTTTGGAATCCATAGATAATAGCTTGTTGAAGTTCCAAATGTTGTCCAGCCTGTAGTGGCATTATTCAATTGCACTTCATAACTCGTAGCATTCGAAACTGTTGTCCATGAACTGTAGAATCCTGAAGAATAAACTCCAGAGTTACCTGCAACAGGCATAGCCAATGTTGTCGGATTCGGGTTTGTAACTGTTCCTGAAACTACGGTATAATCTTCAACTTCTCCGTCCGTAATATTACCGCAAGCTGATGGATTCGAATAGTATTTCATTACAATACGCATTCTTGTCGATCCTGTAAATGCAGCTGCCGTAAAGCTTCCGGTTGCAGTTCCGTTAGAAGAAATTCCATCAATAACTTTTTCCGAAGCTTCAAAAATATTGTTTTTATTGTAATCAATCCAGATTCCCCAATATTCCAAATAAGCATCACCAGAGAAACCAGGCGTCAAACTTACATTTGTAACAGTGCTTGGCGCAACGGTTATTGTTTTTGAAGTATAATCAGCATAACCAGCTGTGTTTTTACCAGAAGCATTAGTAAAACTTCCAATTGTTACTGAATTAATATATTCGTATTTATTATCTGATTGTGTCGTACAATATGCTGAATTTGCTGTAATCGTCGCAGATACTTCATTAGAATATGCCGAATAAATAGTATTTGCTTTTGCACGAACCCTATATTTATAAGTACTTCCAGCTGTTAAACCTGTATTCGTATACGTTAATGCTGTACTTGGCAATGTTACTATTTCTGCATAAACATTATCAGTTCCTGCTCTTTCGATTACAATGTTTGTTGCATTTACAGCATTATTTACCCAAGTTAATTGTACTTCGAATGCCGTATTATTTATAGTAGCTGCTAAACTTGTCGGAGCCAAAACTGTTGTTGTCGTTTGAGTTCCTGCTAAGATTACTTCGCCCGGTTTTGTGTTATAAGCATAATCTAAAACGCTATATCCTACTCCGCCTGCTTCTACTTTTACATGCATCCATCCGTAACAAGTGCGTCCTCTGCTTGTATATTCAAAACCAACATATCCTGTTTGATTGTCCCAAGCTGTATAAGTTGCTGTTCTCAAATCTAACTGATCCGGATATGCTGCTCCCGGAGCCACAAAATTACTTGAGACACCAATTGAAGTTCCCTGAGCAATTAAAGTAATATTTCTAGTTCCCGTCTGGCTCACTAATCTTTTGCCATAGGTTTCTATTTTTAAAGCCGCAGCTGCAAATTGCCATGCTCCATACTCTGTATTATCACCAATTCCCATATTAAAATACTGCCATGTTTGTGCTGCAGAAGCAACATAATCAGGGTTATTAACATAGATTATTCCGTAAGGCGCATCAAATTTGACATTGATTGTTTTTGAAGCACTATCAAGAGTTGAGATTCCGCCTGTAATTGCAGCATCTTTAAAGCTAATAATGACAGAAGCATCATTTGCCGGAAGGTGTGCAGTTGCTTTTCCTGTAAATGATAATGCAACTTTATTATTTGCCTGAAGTGTTAATACTGCCGTTAATCCAGCCGGAACTCCGCTAATTGTATAATCAGTTCCTGCTGTAAAAGTTCCTGTACTTTTTGTAAATGTTGCGTTGTTAGTCGATAAAGAAATCACACTGGTTGCCGTAACACCACCATCATTTGCATTTGCCTCATACAAAATACTATCAGATAATGTTACCGCAGTTTTATTTGACATTCCGGTATAGATTGGCGCGTTTGGTTGTGTATTATAAGCATACTCAGAAATGGTAAATGCATCTCCACCTGCCGCAACATCAACTTTGAACCATCCGTAGCACGTTTGTCCTTCGATTTGGTATTCAAAACCTACATATCCTGATTTTCCTTCCCATGCAGTATAAGTTGCCGTTCTCAAATCTAATTGATTAGGATATGCGCCCGGAGCCGTCATGTTGCTTGCCGGTCCTACTGCTACGTTTTGTCCTAATAAAGTAATATTTCTCGTTCCTGTTTCACAAGCTAATTTTTTGCCATAAGTTTCAATTTTTAACGCATTGGCAACATAACGCCAAGCTCCAAATGAAGTATCATCTCCTTTTGCGATGTCAAAAGCTTTCCAGGTTAAACTTGAAGAAATGTTTATGTTAGGCATATCAACAAAAAATATCCCGTATGGATCTGTAAATTTCAAATTGAAAAATAAAGATGAACACGATAATCCCGTAGTTCCGCCGGTAAATGCAGCTGGCAAGAATGTAATTCCGGCTGTTGTGTTTTGTGCTGCAGCGTGATTAACCGCTTTACCGGTAAGCGTTACCGTTACTTGTCCGCTTGAATTTACTGTAACTATTGGTGTAATACCCGCCGGAAAAGTGTGAGTATAATGTGTTCCGGCTGACATCGTTCCTGAACTTAATGCAAAAGTTTTTCCTGCACTAAGTGTTACAATCGATGGTGTATCAAAAGCTCCATCGTTTACAACTGTTTCTTTTAATGTAGTTACACTTGCCACTAAACTGCTCTCTGTTGAGTTGACTCCTGTGTCTATCAAATTTTGTGGCTGCCAAAGCGTTATCCTCGCCGGATGCTGCAATGCTGCCAACATTCTGTCTATCTGTCCCTGAGTGTACATTTTGTAGCAACCTTGTGCTCCATTATAACCCATGTAGTTTTCAACGTTTACTTTGTCTCCGCTACAATTGGTTCCGGGCGTACAAGCAAGTGTATGCAAACCATCTTCCGGAGGTGTATCTACAACTTCATCAGTTCCGGTACAGCCTCCTTCAAAAGTGTGAATTAGATTTAGAAAGTGACCAAACTCATGTGTTAAGGTTGAAGAGAATTCTTTGCTATAGGAATTATCATAAAGATAAGCTCCGTTAAAAACAACACGCGCTGTATTGCTTGCCGTCATTCCAGAATCCGGATACCATGCAACTCCGGAATTATTTAAAGCACCATCGTTATACAAGTCGTTCTGAATGTAAACATTCATATATTTTGTATTATCCCAGGCATCTGCAGCAATTTGATCATCATAACCGCCACCGTTTCCGTAACCGTTTTTTGCGGTATGAAAAACGACACCTGTTGTACAGCCTCCATTAGGATCTTTTTTGGCTAATTTAAATTCGATGTTTATCGTTCCTCTTCTCGCCTGAAAAAAAGGTTCAACGGTTTGGTAATCTGTATTTCTTCCGTTAAAATCATCATTTAATTGTGCCAGATGGTTGACAATTTTTTCATACGTAATTGTTTTACCACTTTGTACATCTCCATAAATGTGAAAAACGACCGGAATGGTATAAGTAACTGCCTCAGTTTTTGAAGTTTTGCTTTTACGCTGAAGCGTGAAATTCTTTGTAAAGTTTTCAAAATTCTTTTTCTCCTGAAGTGCGTTTGGGTTCGCCCGATACACTTTTGCGTTTTCTTCCGTCGTCCGGCAAGGAAGTCCCTGCGCGCTGATTTTTCCTATCGAAAAAACCAACAATAACATTAGTAATTTTATTCTCATAATATGTTTAGGTTAAATTGTTGCCACCAAAATTACCAACATAGAGGCTATTTGACTGATACTATGTTATTTAAAAATAATACATAATTAACAGCTTTTTAACCTTAAAAAAACGTTATATTAAAAAATATTCTTATAATATTATTTATACACAGCTAAATAGTAGGTTTTATTACATATAAAAGAACAAATATTTCTAAAATTGCACCCTTACAAATTTAACCGCAAGGAGCGCAGTGGAAACAAGAACTCAAAAAAATCTCGCAAAGGCGCAAAGTTTTTTGTTTCACGCAGATTTTAAAAAGATTTAGGCAGATGTACGCAGAGATTTATAAATTTAATCTACTGAAATTTGCAGAATCTGCGTGAAACAATTATATATAAGAATAAATAATCCGCAAAGAGCGGAATGATACAAAAACACAAAAACATCTCACAAAGAGGGAAAGTCGCAGATTATCAGGATTAAAAAAAAATGTTTCACGCAGACTTTAAAAAAAATTTAAGCAGATGTACGCAGAGGATTTATAAATTTAATCTGCTGAAATTTGTAGAATGTGCGTGAAACAATTACACATATAAGAATAAATAATCCGCAAAGAACGGAATGATACAAAACCCAAAAAAATCTCTCAAAGAGGGAAAGTCGCAGATTATCAGGATTAAAAAAAAATGTTTCACGCAGATTTTAAAAAAATTTAAGCAGATGTACGCAGAGATTTATAAATTTAATCTGCTAAAATTTGCAAAATCTGCGTGAAACAATTATATATAAGAATAAATAATCCGCAAAGAACGGAATAATACAAAAACGCAAAAAAAATCTCGTAAAGAGAGAAAGTCGCAGATTATCAGAATTAAAAAAAATGTTTCACGCAGATTTTAAAAAGATTTAAGCAGATGTAGGCAGATGATTTATAATTTTTTTTAAAATCTGCTAAAATCTTTTTAAAATCTGCGTGAAACAAAAAAACTTTGCGAGCAAAAAAATCTTTCTCCCAATCCCGAGACTTCGGGACGAGATTGTGCGCTTTGCGTAAATCTTTAAAAAACAAAAAAACCGGGTAATCTAATTAAAGACTCCCGGTTTCAAAAACAGAAACTAACTCAATTTTTTAAAATTTATCCCAAAATATTTTTGTTGTCATTGCATCTCCTCCAATAGCAGCGGCAGCGACATCATAATTATTTTTATTCAGTGTTTTGTCAAAAAGTGAATAAATATTACGGACCGGTACTTTCCCTTGTGCCGCTTCAACCGCGGTCGCAGGCGCTTGTAAAACTGGGTAATCCAATCTTCTATATTCTGTCCAGGCTTCAAATCCTCTATTGTAGTAGGCAATCCAAAGTTGGTAGGCGATTTTTTCTTTAGGTGTTCCAGTTGCTGTAGCAAAAGCAACATCGGCTCTATTGGCATATGTTTGCGCATCTGCATCTGGAATTCCCCAAAAATGCATACTTGCCAAAATTCCTTTTTTATAGTAGTCAGCAGCAGTTCCTCCTACAGAAAATCCTCTATTAGAAGCATCTGCCAATAAAAAACAAGTTTCTGTATAATCGAAAATAACACCAGGATTTGTTTTTTCCTTTAGCCTTGTTCCTACATTAGAAAAATCACCATAAGTTACTTGTTTAGCATAAGGAGCGCCTTTGTAAACACCTCCTTTTTTAGAAGCAGGGTTAAAGAAAGCATCACGTCTTGGATCTTCTTTTGCATTCAGTTCATTAACAAGAAATTCTGTAGGTACAGTCTGTTGTTCGTTTACCAAAGTATTGTACAAAGGATTCATATCAACATTTGACGAAAAATACTGAAACAATGCCGTCTGACCTTCATTTGTCATTACTCCTGAATTATAGGCACTTTCTACTATACTTTTGGCTTTTGCAGGTTCTACGTCAGCAAGATGTAACCCTAATTTTAGTTTTACGCTGTTGGCTAATGTTTTCCAGTTGTTTACATTGCCTTTATATATTAAATCGGCTTTGCCAAAACTTTCCTGTGAACCATCCATACCAGCAATTGCAGCATCTAGTCGTGATGCCAAATCCAAATAAATGGTTTTTGCATCATCATATTTAGGAAGTGGATGCGCCGTAATGTCCAAAGCTTCGCTATACGGAACATTCCCAAACAAATCGACAAGCGCTTGATAAGCCATAATAATCTGAACTTCAAGAATTGAAATTTTGTTTTTCTTAATGGCGATATCAACCGAACCAAGTGCTTCCTTATCTTTAATTTGATTTTGCGCTTTTATCAAATCCTGCAAAACATCCCTATACAATATTACGGAATGAGAATTTCCTAAATTCCTTCTTTCCTGATTGTAATTTACCTCATCTGTATACGTTGTGCTCGTCCAATATTGAGCATATCCTCTAAAATTGTTATCATTTACAGAGGCATTTGTCAGGAAATAAGCGTAATTAACTTGTGAACTCGTCATTAAGGCACCAGGCAAAACAGTTGTATATGCTTTTTTATCCTGATTTAAATCTTCTAAATTATCACACGAAGCAACCGAAAGTAAAATGGCTCCTGCAAAAAATATTGTTTTTACTATTTTCATCTTATTTGTTTTTTAGAATTGAACTTTCATATTAAAGTTATACTCTTTTGATGTAGGCAAAACTCCGGTTTGAAATCCTTGAAGATTTCCTGAAGACATTCCTGCTTCCGGATCTGCATAAGGTAAATTTTTACTAATAATCCATAAATTAGATCCATTGAAAGCCAAAATTATATTGCTTATAAAAGTCTTTGTAAGGAATTTTGAAGGCAATCTATAGCTTAATCCAACCTCACGTAACTTTACATAAGAAGCATCATAAACATATTGCTGTTCCGGCATCGAATTATAAAAATTATATCCATCAGCTCCCGTCACACTTACAACCTTATCATTTGGAGTTCCGTCTGCTTTTACACCTGGCAACAAAATTCCTCCGCCATTTGCAACAGGATCTCTTTGTGGATTTCCTAAATAATTGTTAGATACCGTACTTTCATATATTCCTGTAGTATGTCCAAAACGTTGGTCTAATGAATAAACATCTCCTCCTTTTTTCACATCGATTAAGAAGTTAAATGTGAAATTTTTATAGGTTAAAACATTATTTACACCACCAATCCAATCCGGGTTTATATCCCCAATTGTAGCTCCGGCAGTTTGCTGATATCTTCCGTTTGCACGAATTACTTTTTGTCCGTTTAAATACGTAAATCCTGAACCAATAAGTTGTCCAACTGGTTTTCCAACCTCAGCAACATAACCTACACCCTGAAAAGATCCTAACGAGATTCTGTCAGCTCCTCCTAATGAAATTACCTCATTTTTATTTGTAGACCAGTTTACTTTTGCTTCCCAGGAGAAATCTTTTGTTTTTACCGGAACTATAGTCATCGTTACTTCATATCCTTTATTTTGAACATCTCCAGCATTTATATAAGCTCTTGTGTATCCTGTTTGTGAAGGAGTTTCGATGGAAAGAATTTGATTCGTAGTATTGGTTTTGTAGTAAGAGAAATCAAAACCTAATCTGTTTTTAAACAATTTAAGTTCAATACCTGCCTCGATACCTTTTGTTAGCTCACTTTTTAAATTAGAGTTACTTTTATTATTTTCTGTAGAAAAGCGAATTCCATCAGGACCAAAATTATCATTCTTAGGATATGTTGATGAAGTCACCGCAAAAGGAGCATCATTTCCTGTTTCTGCATAATTCAGACGTAGTTTCCCAAAAGACAGCCAATCTGCTTTAATATGATTACTAAAGATATAGGTTCCTGTAATAGACGGATAAGAGTAGGTATTATTATCCTTTGGCAATGTTGAGGACTGATCTACACGATAAGTTCCTTCCAGAAAATAAGTATCTAAAAAATTAAAACTTGCATTGGCATAAATACTATTTGTCCCCAAAGTTGTCTGAGATTCCCCCGGACTGTTTATTTTATCAATAGAATTATTCAAAGCATAAATTCCAGGCACTACCAATCCTCCATTTGTAGCCGCAAATATTGAATTGCTAATAGAGCGTCTTGAATTTCCTCCAATCAATCCGTTGAATTTAATTCCATCTGCAATGTCAGCCTTAAAATTTAAAATTAAATCAAAATTGATCTCTCTAAAAGTTTTATCATACCTTGTATATTGTCCAAGTGCATTTGAAACTCTTTTTGATCCCACAGCAATGCGCTCTTCCTGCATTTGATGATAATAATCTACCGCACCTTTACCTGTAATATCAAACCAGTCGTTTACTTGTGTAGTTAAAGCTACGTTACCGAAAAAACGATCACGATCTAAACTGTTGTAATTATTGTATCTCTGAAAATAAGGATTATCATGAAACTGAAGCGTCAAATCTGTAGGACTGGCCACGTTCCATGTTGTATTTTCTTTGGTCAAATTATAGGCTTCTTTTAAATCCCTAAAATCTACACTTGTAGAATACCACTGTCTTATACTGCTTAAAAAATTATTTCCACCATCACCATAACCCGTTTCATTCATTCCCTTGGCATTTGCTTTTAAATAATTGGCAGAAGCCGATAATTTAGTCTTTGGCTTTAGGTTGTAACTTGCCGAGAAATTGAAATTGTCTTTACGATTGTCACTGTTTGGCAAAATTCCCTGATCCATATTGTAATTTGTATATCCAAATCTGAAATCACCAAATTCATTAGATCCTGCAACCGCAACGTTATTTACATACGTTATACTCTTTTGATAAAAGCTGTTTGGATTGTCTTGTACTGCTTTCCACGGTGTTGCTTTTCCGTAACCCGGCAATTCAGGATAAAATGATTTCCAGTTGTAAACCAGTAAATTAGGATCAAATTTTGGTCCCCATGAAGCATCATCTGTCGCTGCATAAGGATGAACTCCGCTTCCTAAATTTACCGTTCCATAAAAATCACCATATCCGCCGCCATATTGATTTTGATATTCCGGCAATGTTTTTTTATCGACTACACCAATAGTAATTCCAGAGCTAAAAGTCACTCCCAAACCGCCTTTAGATTTACTTCCTTTTTTTAAGGTTACTAAAATTACTCCGTTTGAAGCCCTCGAACCGTACAAAGCAGAAGCTGCAGATCCTTTTAGAACGTTCATGGTTTCGATATCATCCGGATTAATATCCGCAGCAGCGTTTCCATAATCATAACCACCAGTATTACCACCACTTTTTTGATCAGCACTATTCGTATTATCATTATTTAATGGAATACCATCAACGATCCACAATGCCTGATTGTTTCCGGTTAGCGAAGTTGTACCACGAATAATAACATTCGTCGAACCGCCAATATTATTATTACGTCTGATTTGTACACCGGCAATTTTACCCGAAATTGAGTTGGCAACGTTACCCGTATTTACTTTTGTCAGATCCTCACCTTTTATTTCCTGAGTGGCATATCCCAGAGATTTCTTTTCTCTTTTTACACCCAAAGCCGTCACAACAATTTCCTGAAGCTGTTCTGAACCTCCAGCCAAAGCTACATTCACCACAGTTTTTGAAGCTGTAATTTCCTGAGTTTTCATTCCGATATAATTAAAGACAAGAACCGCATTTGCACTTGCTTTAATAGAATATTTACCGTCAAAATCCGATTGTGTTCCCGTTTTTGTTCCCTTAATTAATACACTCGCACCTGGTAAAGGTATTCCTGCATTATCTGAAACAATTCCCGATACAATCCGCTCTTGTGCGAGCGCAAATTGTGCTAGCAGTACAAAAAAAAGTACCGCCATTTTTCTTTGAAAAAACTTAAATTTCATAAAATGATTTTATAATTAGTATTGGCAAATGTTTTGCTTTTTTGATAATTTTTATACCAATATATTACCACAAAAACCTACTATATTACCCTTAATTACATATTTATCATTTTTATATGTATTATCTTACCTTCTAAAATCAACCTCCTTTATACCTTGTAAATCAATCAGTGGAGAAATATAAAATATTTTGCATTGGCTAATCATTTTAACCGCAAAGCACGCTAAGATTTTTATCTTAATACTATGTTTGAAAAACACAAAGTTCGCAAAGCTTTGTGTTGATCTAGCTTTGCGAACTTTGTGTTTTCTGTGCATAAAGTAAAATTAAATCTTAGCGTGCTTTGCGGTAAAATTTATTCCAAAACAAAAAAGAGAGAATTTCCTTTTACAGAAATTCTCTCTTTTTTTATTCTAACAATTAAATTTTATTTTGCTCCCGGAGGGCTTTTTTCATATATAAATTTTATAAAAGTATCTACTAAATGTCTAGTAGTACCTTCTCCTTCATAAATCGAATGCGAACGATTTGGGTAGATCATTAAATTAAACATTCTATCGTATTTTATAAGCTCATTAATCAAAACTTCTGCATTTTTGTAATGCACATTATCATCTCCCGTTCCGTGAATGTAAAGCAGATTTCCTTTTAAGTTTTTTGCATAAGTTACTGGTGAAGCTTTAACATAAGTCGCCTCATTTTCGCTTGGCAATCCCATATAACGCTCTGTATATATATTATCATAAAAATGCTGATCTGTAACCGCCGAAATAGCTACACCGGTTTTATATATATCAGGATATTGAAACATTAGGTTTAACGTTACAGCGCCGCCACCGCTCCATCCGTGAACAGCAACTCTATCTGAATCAATAAAATTCCATTTCAAAATTTCTTTTGCAGCCATTGCCTGGTCACGAGTATTAATAATTCCGATATTCTTATAAATCGATTTTCTCCATTTTGTTCCTTTTAAGGATGGAGTTCCTCTATTATCCATAGCAATTCCGATATATCCTTTTGGAATTAATAAATCTATAAATTCATTAAAATAAGGAGTATCATTTGCTACACAAGCCATTGGTTCTCCATAAACATAAAAAAACAGCGGGTATTTTTTATTCGGATCAAAATCAAGCGGTTTAGCCATGATTCCATCCATTTCAACTCCATCAACAGTTGTCACTTTAAACTTTTCAAGAGAAAAATCACGTCTTGGTTTCGCAAAAACATCTGCTTCTTTTGGTAATATTTTTTTATGATCTGATACCGAAACTAATCGCATATTAAAATCACGATTGATATTAGAATTCATGTGTTTTGCATACGATCCGTCTGTTGAGAATTCATATTCATTGGTTCCTTCAAATACTTCGGGAGTAACTCTTTTTGTTTTTCCCGAATTCAAATTGGTTTCATACAAATATCTTTGCGTCGCATCTTTAGGACTTGAAATATAGTAGATTGATTTTGTCTTATCATTATAAGCTTTATAATAAGCATCAAAGTTTCCGGTTGTAATCAATTCTTTCTTTTTTCCGTCACTGCTAATTTTATAAATATGCATCCAGCCATCAGCATCTGAACTCCATAAAAAGGCTTTTCCATTATCTACAAACTGACATGGGAAACCGTCATAAACGCCTGAGGAAATATCAAAAACATCGATCCACTCCGCTGATTTTTCCTGATAGATTAAATTCGCTTTCCCTGTTTGTGAATTGCAATTATAGATCGAAGCCTGATTTTGATGTCTGTTCAGCTGAATCACCATTATTGCATCTTTAGCAGTCCATTCCATACGAACCAAATAATTATTATCAGGTTCACCCGGAATATCCAGCCAATTTGTTTTTAGAGAAGCAATATCTATAACACCAATTTTTACCGATGAAGGTTTTTCACCTGCTTTAGGATATTCAACAGGAACTACAAATGGATATAGCGCATCTGTATTATTAATCATTAAATGGAATTTTGTTTCCGAAGCATCAACACGCCAGTAAGCAATACTTTTTCCGTCAGGGCTCCAGCGAAATCCGTCGCGTGCAGCAAGTTCTTCTTCGTAAACCCAGTCAAAAGTTCCGTTAATAATCTTATCAGTTCCATCTGTTGTCAAAGGCGTTATTTTGCCCGAAGCCAGATTTTCCAGATAAATATTGTGTTTTGAAACGTAAGCTACATTTTCATTATCGTTAGAGAATTTAGCAAACATCAATGAAGACGCTTCCAGATTTCCTCCCAGTTTTCTTCCTTTTCCGGTTGCCAGGTCAAAAAACCAATAATCACCTTTAGTTTTGGCTCTCCAAACTGTTTTTGAATTGGTGTAAACCAAAACTTTCGTCTTGTTTTGATTCCAAACCAAATCTTCAACTTCACCATTGAAGCCTGAATTTTTTAATTGTTCACCTGTTAAAACAGTAGTACTTTGATTTAATTTATCTACATCGTAAACCAAAACATTCTGATCAGAACTTACCCAGAACGAATGCGAATTGGGTAACCATTTTAATTCATTTATATCAATACCCGTTTGGGCAAAGACACCTGAGCAAATAAAAAGTAATAGTAAAAAGTGTTTTTTCATTTTGGTTATTTGGTATTAATTATCAATTCTATTTCTTTAATTTCAATTGGTATTTCCTCAGATAAATTGATGTTTCCATTTTCGATCAGTAAATAATCATTTTCTAAACGGCAGCCTATTCCTTCTTCCCGAATGTAAATTCCGGGTTCGCAAGTAAGCACCATCCCTTTTTCGAACGGTTTTGAATACAAACCAACATCATGAACATCAAGTCCTAGAAAGTGCGCCGTTCCGTGCATGAAATATTTCTTGTACGCAGGATTTTGAGGATCCTGATTGGCAATTTCTTCTATGGTAATCAATCGTAATTTTACCAATTCTGCTTCGATCAGACTTGCCATTTGCAATTCATAATCTTTCGACAAAACTCCCGGTTTCAAAAACTTCGATCCTTCTTTTAAGCAATATAAAACCGACTCATAAACTTCTTTCTGACGTGCCGAAAATTTTCCGTTTACCGGAAGACAACGTGTAATATCTGAATTATAATTGGCATAACAAACACCAAAATCTACCAAAATCATTTCGCCATCCTGACAAACTGAATCATTGGTATTATAATGTAACGCACAGGCATTTTTGCCCGAAGCCACAATTGGTTTGAACGCGTGACGATTTCCTCCGTTTTTAATATATTGATACGCCAATTCTGCTTCTAATTCGTACTCTTTTATGCCAGGTTTTACAGCATTCAAAAGTCCTTTGAATCCTTTGACACTTATTGAAACTGCTTTCTGAATCAACTCAATTTCTTCCTGAGATTTTACTGGTCGCAATTCTCGGGTAATTTTGGCAACACGCTCATATTGATGCAATGGATATTTTTGTTTGCACCATTGAATCATTCGATCTTGTCGCGTATTCATTTCCGATGTTATTCTTTTAATATGCTCGTTATGTCCTAAATAAATTGCATCTGCTTCAAAAGCAAAAAGCTGTATTGTCTTTTCGAATTCATGAATCCATTTTACATTTTTAATTCCGGAAATAGCCGAAACTTTTTCTTTTGTCAAAAAATCTCCTTCCCAAATTAAAGTTTGCTCACTTACTTCTTTTACAAATAAAATGGCTTTATTTTCTTCTTTAAAAGCATCCGGATAAAGTACTAAGATAGTTTCATCTTGTTCAATTCCTGACAAATAAAACAAATCATTGTTTTGGGCAAATCCCATTACGTCATCTGCGTTATTAGGCATAACATCATTTGAGGTTAAAATTGCCAAACTATTGTTTTGCATCTTTTCGACAAATCTTTTTCGGTTGTTTTCGAACAAAGAAACTGGAATTGAATCGTATCTCATCTTTTATAATTGAAACATTTTGGTATCTACAGAGGTCGTTTTTCCCGAAATTAATTCAGTAATTACTTTTCCTGTCGCCGGCGCAAGACTTAAACCCATCATGGCGTGTCCCGTGGCGAAAGTCAAATTTACAACTTTTTTTGATCGCGTAATAATCGGCATTCCGGAAGGTGTGCAAGGTCGGAATCCAAACCAGGTATCTTGTTCTTCGGGCATTCCGATTTTCATTTCGGGATAAAATTCATTTATGCTATTCACAATTCCCTGTAATCTGTTTTTATTGATTTTAGTATCTCCGGTATGCGTAATTTCCATAGTTCCTCCAAAACGAATATCATTATTCATAGGCGTTACGGCAACTTTCCCTTCGCATAAAATAGAAGGTATTGAAGGTTTATGGCTTTTATCTTTTAAGGTAAAACTGTATCCTTTTCCCGGTAAAATTGAAACTGAAATTCCTAATTTTTTCGCTAATGAAGGACTCCAGGAACCTGCTGCCAAAACTACTTCGTCTGTTGCAAATATACCTTTGCTCGTTATTATTTTTGTGATTTTATTATGATCGAAAACAAAATCCTGCACCGTTGTTCCCGAATGAATTTCGACTTTTAATTGTGCCAATTCCTCTTTGATAAATTTCATAAATTTTTGAGGATATAAATGTGCATCACCTGTATAATGTACACCTCCCAAAACTTCCGTTTTTGTGCCACTCTCTAATTTTGCAACGGCTTCTGCCGAAAGATAATCGACTTTCAAACCTAACTTTTCTGCTTCTCTTCCTTCAAGAAACATTTCGTGTCCCACTTTTTCTGTTTTGTATAACATCAAAAGTCCTTTTTCTTCATAGAAAAAAGAATTGTTCTTTTTAGCAAAATCCTGATACAACTCTTTACTTAACAAAGACAAGTCCCGAAGTGCTGGCATTGCTTTTTCTACATGTTTTTCATTTGCATGTTTGTAGAATTGTAATCCCCATTTTATCAAATCAGCATCTAATCTTGGTTTTACGTAAAACGGACTTTGGCTATCAAACATCCATTTCATTCCCTGTGCAATCATTCCGGGTTGCGCTAACGGAATTATATGCGACGGTACAATCATTCCGGCGTTTCCATAAGAACAGCCGTCATCCATCGCCGACTGATCAAAAATGGTCACCTCATATCCTTCTTTAGCAAGATAATAAGCTGAACAAAGCCCTATTATTCCTCCTCCAATTATACTTACTCTTTTCATTTAAACAGAATTAAAAAATTCATTGAAGGAAGTTTTTATATCTCCCTTCAATGAATCTAAATTTTTATAAGTTTTTAAATTACCTGAAAACCATGTGCATACGGATCATCTGATTCATCGATCATGATTGTATTATAACCGTACACTTTTGCCCAGCCTTGAATACTTGGTACAATTGCAGGAATATCTCCAATAGTTGTTTCTTCTTCGACTCTGCCAATAAATTTGCTTCCAATATAACTTTCGTGAATAAAATCTTCACCCAATTTAAGTTTTCCTTTTGCATGTAATTGTGCGATTCTTGCCGAAGTTCCTGTTCCGCAAGGCGAACGATCGATGGCTTTGTCTCCATAAAAAACAGCATTTCTTCCGGATGATGATGGATCTAAAGGTTCACCTGTCCACAACATGTGTGTTACATCACGAATGGTGTCATTTTGCGGATGGATAAAATAATCGGGATATTTCGAATTAATTCTTCTACGGACTTCCTGACTAAACTGAATAATTTTTCCGGCAGTAAAATTCTGAATCCCGGAGAAATTTTCCTGCGGATCTACAATCGCATAATAATTTCCTCCATAGGCAACATCAAAAGTAATTTCGCCCAATTCGGGACAATCAATAGTCAAACCTTCGGCAGCCAGATACGATTTTACATTGGTCAAACGTACCCAGTCTACTTTTCCTGCAGTTTGTTGGTATTCTATATTTACCAAACCTGCAGGAGCTTCCATTTTTATTTTTCCGGGTACTTTTGGTGTTATCAAACCTTCTTCGATTGCTATCGTAATGGTTCCAATTGTTCCGTGACCGCACATTGGCAAACAACCGGAAGTTTCGATAAATAAAATTCCAAAATCATTGACAGGATCACTTGGCGGATATAAAATACTTCCGCTCATCATGTCGTGACCACGAGGTTCAAACATTAATCCTTTGCGAATCCAATCAAATTCTTTTAAAAAATGCTGACGTTTTTCGCTCATATTAGCGCCTGTCAAATTTGGTCCTCCGCCAGCCACAACTCTCACGGGATTTCCGCAAGTATGTGCATCTACACAAAAAAAAGTTTTCTTTGACATTGTTATATCTGAGATTTTGTTTGAATATTATTTAGCGTTCTTAGTATTTGCAACGGATTTTCATTTTGCAATTCAGGAGGTAATAACTCATTTGGCCAGTTTTGATAACTAAATGGTCGCACCCAGCGATTGACAGCGTGAATGCCAACTGCAGTAAATCTTGAATCTGAAGAAGCCGGATAAGGACCTCCGTGAATCATTGACGGACAAACTTCGACTCCTGTAGGCACGCCATTAAAAATCAAACGCCCTACTCTGTTTTGCATCGCCGCAATCAGTTTATTATATTCTTTTAACTCATTTGGTTCTCCGATTATCGTTCCTGTTAATTGTCCGTCCAATTGGTTGAGAATTTTTACTAACTGCTCCTCATTATCACATTGTACCAATATAGAAACTGGTCCAAAAACCTCATGACTTAATGTTTTATTCTCTAAAAAAGTTTTGCCTTCTACAGTAAGAATTTTTTGAACTCCGTAATTTGCAGGAGCTTCACCTTTATATTCTGCAATCTTCGAAACGCCATTTTGAGAAATCATCGTTGCTGCTCCTTCTTCAAAACTATTTTTCATTGATGGGTGCAACATACAAAATGGTTCAACTTTTTCAATGGCTTTTGTCAATTCTTCTGAAAAATTATTTAATTCAGCTCCTTTTACTCCTATTAATAAACCCGGATTGGTACAAAACTGACCTGCACCCATCGTAATTGATCCTGCATAAGCAGTAGCCCATTTTTGACTATTTAATGCTAATGCTTTTGGCAAAAACACTACCGGATTCACGCTTCCCATTTCGGCAAAAACCGGAATTGGTTCTGGGCGTTGTGCAGCAAGATCAAATAAGGCTCTTCCGGCACGAATGCTTCCTGTAAAACCAACTGCTTTTACCAACGGATGTTGAACCAAACTGGCTCCAAGTGTTGTGCCGCCTCCAACAAGATTAGAGAAAACTCCTTCGGGCATATTTGTTTTTTGTGCCGCTTTAATAATTGCCGTAGCAACCATTTCGCCCGTACCCACATGCATCGAGTGACTTTTTACAATCACAGGACAACCCGCAGCCAAAGCTGAAGCGGTATCTCCTCCTGCTGTTGAAAACGCAAACGGAAAATTACTTGATCCAAAAACCACAACGGGACCTAATGGCACCATCATTTTGCGTAAATCTTCTTTTGGAGCAGGAACTCTGTCTGTTATTGCAGTATCAATTGCAGCCTGAACCCAGCTTCCTTCGGTAAGCATTTGAGCAAACGAACGCAATTGACCAACCATTCTGCCGCGTTCACCCTCTGCCCGACCGATTGGAAACCCGGATTCACTGCAATACTGAACTAACAAATTATCTCCTAAAGCTAAAACTTCATCGGCAATAGCATTTAAAAAATTGGCTTTTTCAAGACCGGAACAATTTTTATAAGTTCCAAATGCCTGATTGGCCAACGTAACAGCTTCTTCTATTTCTTCTTGAGTTGCTTCCGTAAAAACCCAAGGATTTTCTATATCTAACTGCGGATTAAAGGTTTTGAATGTTTTTTCTCCGGCAGCTTTAAGTTTGCTCCCCACGTAATTTTTTCCTGTAATCATATTTCTTTTTTTATTTTTAGAATAAATACTTTACAATTCTTAAAAGATGAAGTTTGTAAAACCAATTGTAACTCCTAACGACTATAGATTTTTATAATCCGGCAATTCCGGTCTCGTTTCTAATGATCTGGCGATGATTCCTAAAACGTGTTCTCTCTCAGCTCCACGAAGCGGTAATCTTGGCGCACGAACATTTTCTGTTCCAATACCTGTTGCTACTTCTGCAAGCTTGATATTCTGAACTAAAAAAGCATTAATATCTAATTCTAATAAAGGTAAAAACCATCTGTATATTTTCAAAGCTTCATCAATTCGACCCGCTTTTGCCAATTTGTAAATCGCAACAGTTTCTCTAGGAAAAGCGTCTACTAAACCTGAAACCCATCCGTGAGATCCCATCAATAAACTTTCTAAAGCCAATGTATCTACTCCTGATAATATTTTTAAACGATCTCCAAAACGGTTGATCATTCTTGTTACATTAGAGATATCTCTGGTTGATTCTTTTACTGCCTGAATATTATCGAATTTCAAAATTTCTTCGAACATATCCAGTGTAACTTCTATTTTATAATCGATTGGGTTGTTGTAAACCATGATTGGAAGCGATGTGTTTTTAGCCACTTCAGAGAAAAAAACAACTGTCTCATAATCCGAAGCTTTATAGCGCATTGGAGGCAACATCATCAAACCTTTTGCTCCATCTTTTTCTGCTTTATTAGCCGCCAAAATTGCTCCGCGGGTAGTTTGTTCGGCAATATTCATTATTACAGGCACCTGATTGTTAACCATGCTAACCGTACCTGTTACTAACTCTCTTTTCTCTTCTTCTAACAGTGTGCTGGCTTCTCCTAAAGTACCTCCAAGAATAATTCCTTCTACACCTGCGTCTAATTGTGCTTTTAAATTTACCTCAAACATTCTGAAGTCTAACTTATCATCTGCAGTAAATTTTGTAGTTACTGCCGGCATTACGCCTTTCCATTGAATACTCATAATATTGATTTTAATTGGAACCAAAATTATTTATATTGAACAAAGCAGAAGGCTAATAAATTACCTTAAAACAATACTATATTACCTTATACAGGCCGTTTATGTAAAAAACTAACTAATATATTGCTATTTTTTTGCATAAATAAAATATATTTGAAGTAACTAACTAACCCAACCATGAAAGTTTTTCCATTTAAAATCCCTAAATCGGGAGAAGATCCCCTTATATATCAAGAAGATAGAGAAATTGTTTTCTATGACAAGCTTCATCAACATGAAGAGATTCAAATTAGTTTTATCGAAAAAGGCGAAGGTGCAGTTTTTGCCGGCGACACTATATCGCACTACAATCAAGGCGATATATTGGTGATTGGCAGCAATTTACCTCATGTTTTCAGGAGTGAAATACGCGAAAATGAACCCTCAATAATGCTTACCTTATTTTTTACAACATCTTCATTTGGCAAAGATTTTTTTAATCTGAATACGTTCAAAAACATTCATCCTTTTTTAGAAAGCAGCAAAAACGGCTTTATAATTCATAATGCTCCAAAAAAAATAACCAAGTCTTTTAAAAAGTTAAATAAAGCCGACAATTATCAGCGCTTTATTTTGTTTCTGGAAATCATGAAATGGCTTTCAAACAACGATAAAGAACTCTTGTCGAATCATTTATACGATAAGAAAATTACGGATAATGAAGGAAAACGCATGCAGACGGTTTTTGAACATGTGATGACTAACTTTAGCAAAAACATAAATCTAGACGAAATTGCCTCAATTGCCAATATGACCAAAAATGCTTTTTGCCGGTATTTTAAAGTCCGGACCAACAAGTCTTTTTTCCAGTTTTTAATCGAAGTGAGAATTGAGCATGCATCAAAACTATTGGCAAACAACAGCGAACTGTCCGTTCTGGAAATCGCCGAATTATGTGGTTTTAATAACATCTCCAATTTCAACAGAAAGTTTAAAGAGTTAAAACAAACTTCTCCATTGCAGTATAGAAAGCTAAACTTGTAGACTGTGTGTTTTTTTACCGCAAAGTGCGCAAAGTTTTTTTATATACAAGCTTTTTATAAAACACAAAGTTCGCAAAGCTAGATCAATACATCCGAAGCTTCGGGATTATGAAGTTTGTGTTTTATATGCGTAAAGTAAAAGTAAACCTTAGCGCACTCCTATGTTTGCCCACAGATTAGAAGATTAAAAATGATTTTTTGCCACAAATTTCACAAATTATCACAAATTAATTCGTGCTGATTCGTGAAATTCGCGGCTGATAAACTTTGCGAATCTTTGCAGTTAGAATAGTGTTTTTTTACCGCAAAGTGCGCAAAGTTTTTTATATACAAGCTTTTTGCAAAACACAAAGTTCGCAAAGCTTTGTGTTGATCTAACTTTGCGAACTTTGTGTTTTATATGCGTAAAATAAAAGTAAATCTTAGCGCACTTTGCGGTAAAAAAACCTTTGTGGTAAAAAACTATTCTATAGAAAGCCTTGTCATTATCGGATAATGATCTGAGTTTTCAAAATCAGGAAAACTTTCGAATTGTTTTACTTTCATTTTACTGTCTGTAAAAATATAATCAATTCGGGCGGGATAGTATTTGAATTTATATGTGGCTCCAAAGCCTTCTCCAGCTTCTTCAAAAGCGTCTTTTAGCTTGCCTTTTATACTTCGATAAACGTATGAAAACGGACTATTATTCATGTCTCCACAAATAATAATCGGATTTTTACATTCTTTAATATTTTCTTTAAAGATCTGGGCCTGTTCTTGTTGTTGTCTGAATCCTTTACTGATTCTGGTATAAATCAATTGCGATTTTTCCTGATTTACATTGTCTATATTATTCGAAATATCACTAACATCAGGCGAAATCTTAATCGATTGCAGGTGCATGTTATAAACCCTGATAATATCTTTTCCGCGCTTTATATCAGCATAAATGACATTATTATCAGAATTCGGAAAAATAATATTTCCTTCATATAAAATTGGGAACTTCGAGAAGATTGCCTGACCGGTTTTAATTTTATTTCCTTCTATAAAAATATAACGATGCGGATATACTTTTAAATCAATATGTGCCGAATTCGAATACTCCTGAATACATAAAATATCCGGATCTTTCTCGTCTATAAAAGTTTTTATATTTGAAGGAATATCGTCTCGATCCAACCATTTAAAAACATTAAAAAGACGCACATTATAACTCATTACAGAAAAATCCTTTTCGTCCTGAACATATTCTTTAGCCGAGAATTTATAAAATTTACTGATAAAGGTAATTCCGGTCAATAATACCAAACCTGATAAAATAAGACGCTTTTTAAACTGAATCGCCCAATAAACGAAGAACAATCCGTTCAGGACAAAAAAAGCTGGCATAAACAGCGTAAGCACCGATAAAAGCGGAAAGCTTTTAGGTGCTAAGAATGGTAAAATATAGATACTAAATGTTAGAACAGTCAGCACTATATTCAAAAAGAACATTATTTTATTAAACCACGAAAGGTTTTTCATATTTGTTTGCTAAAAGGATTATTTTCCAGCTTTAAATAAAAACTCTTTTTCTTCTTTTGTCAGACAATCATAACCGGACTGGCTAATCTTGTCTAAAATTTCGTCGATTTGCTGTTGCGTTTTGTCTTTCGTAACAATTCTTGACGTCACTTTTTCTGTAGGTTTTTTGTAATTCTTATGAACTTTTGTGAATGGGGTCGATGGGGATTTTTTGAATAGATTGGTAAAGAAATCAATTGTTTTAGAAATAATGATACTCAAATCTGTTCCGTTTTGAAGTAATTTAATGTAAATAAATCCAAAAATTGCTCCGGCTAAATGTGAGATATGCCCGCCGGTATTGTCTAAACGAAACTGCATTAAATCTAAAATCAAAATTACAGCTGTAATGTGCCATAATTTTACGTTTCCTATAAGTAACAAACGCACATTCATTAACGGCTGATAGGTTGTAGTAGCGACCAAAATTGCCATGATAGCAGCAGAAGCACCAACGATAGAAGCCGAAAAATTTAAAAAGTAAAAACTCAAGGCAAAAGCAACTCCGGAGAAAATAGCACTTAAAATGTATAATCCTAAATATTGCTTTTGTGTAAAGAAGGTCAAAAATAATTGACTGGCAAAGTTCAAAACCATCATATTAAATAACAAATGCAAAAATCCGTCATGAAAGAAGGCATACGTTAAAAAAGTCCAGGGTCTAAACAGGAAAACTTCGGGATCTGACGACAATGCCAACCAACTTGGAAAAGTAAATTGACCAATAGAAAATTGGTAGAAAAACACTAACGAAATCAAGAAACAAGCAATGTTCCAGTAAATGACACGCATTGCGATTCCCCCTAATTTATATTGTAATTTCAGATCGTCCAGAATATTCATAAAAGCTTTCTTTAGTTTTTATTTTTTATATTAAAGTTAAAAATTAATTCCAACGATTTTGATTAAACTGATTTTTTTTCCAATACAACATCATCAAATACCCAGTTAGTGCGCCACCAATATGAGCAAAATGCGCTATTCCAGTACCACCGCTTCCAAATAAAGAACTTCCTTTAAATCCTAAAAATAAATCGACAGCTAAAATACCCGGAACAAAATACTTTGCTTTAATTGGAATAGGTATAAACATTATACCCAACTCAGCATTTGGAAACATAAACGCAAAAGCAGTAAGTAATCCATAAATTGCACCTGAAGCTCCAACAACAGTTCCCTGAGAAATTGCTGCTGCTTCCGTTAAAATGCCAAATTGCTCCTGATTACAGTGCGCTCTATCTAAAACAGCCTTAATAGGACCTTCAATCATATGCCCGCTTGCATCAAATAAAGATTTATAATCCATATTTAAAACCAAATGCAAGTCAGCCTTTGAAAGCCCCAAAGTTGAAACTGAATCTAAAAGAGAATGTATTTGAATATAATTTATCCCTGTATGAAGTAATGCCGCTCCTAAACCACAAGATATATAAAAAAATAGAAACTTTTTACCACCCCAAAAATGCTCCAAAGCTGATCCGAAAGAATACAAAGCGAACATATTAAACAAAATATGCATGTAACCACCATGCATAAACATATGTGTAAGTAATTGCCAAAATTGAAAACTTTGATCCTCTGGATAATAAAGCGCAAAAATACGGAAGGCAGGATTATAGGACGAAAAATTACCCAATGCCATCGTTCCTATAAAAAAGAGAACATTTATAATTATTAACTGTTTAACAGTTTCTGTTATTTTCATCATAAGGCAAACTTTTTATCTATATCTTCAACACGCATGGTGATGAATGTAGGTTTTTGAAAAGGTGAAATATTTGGGTCTTTACAGGCAAACAAACCATTTACCAAATTATCTTGTTCTTTTTCGGTTAAATAAGATCCGGTTTTAACCGCTAAACTTTTTGCCATAGATTTCGCAATTGTATCATTCTGACTGTAACTGCTGGCTGGAATTCCGTCTTGCAAATCTGTCAATAATTGCTCGATTACAAGAGAAACTTCACTTTCTGTGATATTTACCGGAATTCCGGAAATAACAATATGATCCGTTTTTGCTTCTTCAAAAACAAAACCCGTTGTTTCTAATGAAGGCTTTAATTCTTCGATTAATGTCATTTCATCTGAAGAATAAAACAAATCTAAAGGAAACAATAATTGCTGGCTTGATGCTTGATTAACAGTCATATTCAACAAAAATTGTTCATATAAAATACGTTGATGTGCCCGTTGCTGATCGACAATAACCATTCCTGATTTTATTGGCGAAACTATATATTTTTTATGAATTTGGTAGGTTCCCTGACTCGCTTGTTCTATCTCATTATCATTAAATAATGATGATGTTACTTCTTCGTTTTCAAATGTAAAAGGCGAACTTTCGATACTTTCAGTTTCCAAACCTACATACAAACTTTCCCAACTTGCGGTTGGTTCTACTCGTTTGGAATATCCTCCTGAATATGAATTTGATCCGGAACTATAGCTTGCACCAGAACTTGATCCTGAACCAGATCCCGAACTTGCTTTCGAATAATGCTGATTTGTTTTATCATCCGTAAACGGATTAAAAGTTCCATCAACCTGAATCGTTGGTGTTTCAGCTTCTAAATCTTTATAATGATAGGGTGTATCCAAATTTGCATCGCGATCAAAATCCAAAACCGGCGCTACATTAAACTGTCCTAAACTATGTTTAATCGAAGCTCTTAGAATAGCGTACAAAGCCTGTTCATCATCAAACTTAATTTCTGTTTTGGTCGGATGAATATTAATATCAATCGTGTTTGGCGGAACTTGCAAATACAGGAAATAACTGGGTTGTGAACCGTCTTTCAAAAGTCCGTCGTAAGCTGCCATTACTGCGTGATGCAAATAACCACTTTTTATGAAACGATCGTTTACAAAAAAGAATTGCTCTCCTCTGTTTTTCTTGGCAAATTCAGGTTTACAAACAAATCCCTGAACATTTATAATCTCGGTATCTTCATTAACGGGAACCAATTTTTCGTTGGTTTTACCGGACATTATCCCAACAATTCGCTGACGATAACCTGCCGCGGGCAAATTATACATTTCGCTTCCGTTATGGTAGAATGTAAAGTGAATATTAGGGTGTGCCAATGCTACACGCTGAAACTCATCCATTACATGACGAAATTCAACGGTATCTGATTTTAAGAAATTACGACGAGCGGGAATATTAAAAAACAAATTTTTAACCGCAAACGAAGTTCCTTTTGGTAAAACTGCGACTTCTTGCGAAACAAATTTACTGCCTTCTATTATAATATGGGTACCAAGTTCATCCTGATCTTGTTTGGTTTTCATTTCCATGTGGGCAATTGCCGCAATAGAAGCCAAAGCCTCTCCACGAAACCCTTTGGTATGAAGAGAGAATAAATCTTCTGCCTGACGTATTTTTGAAGTTGCATGACGCTCAAAACACAAACGAGCATCTGTAACGTTCATTCCCATACCATTATCAATCACCTGAACCAATGATTTTCCAGCGTCTTTAATAATCAATTTAATATCAGTTGCTTTTGCATCAACAGCATTTTCCAATAGCTCTTTTACAACTGAAGCAGGTCTTTGGACCACTTCTCCGGCAGCAATTTGATTAGCAACGTGATCAGGAAGTAATTGAATTATACTCGACATTTAAAATTTTAGATTGTAGATTAACGATTTAAGATTTTTGATTTAAAATCTAAACCAAGGTGTACAAATTTAATGAATTTCTGTTGGCTTTTAGAATAAGTCTTGTCATAAAAAAAACAAAAAACCTGTACTATTTTACACAGCACAGGTTTTTAATATTTTAGAAGAAAAATATTTTATTCTTTTTCAATCGTTATTGGCTTGTCTTCTATCTGAAGCGCGCCTGAAGACAATAATGGTTGATGAAACGGATGTGACATTGAAGCTTGCTGACGAATATATGCCATTTTTATTGCTGCAATTGCCGCTTCAGTTCCTTTATTTCCGTGAACTCCTCCACTTCTGTCAATCGATTGCTGCATGTTATTGTCTGTTAAAACACAAAAAATAACCGGAATATCAGTCTGAACATTCAAATCTTTAATTCCCTGCGTTACACCTTCACACACAAAATCAAAATGTTTGGTTTGTCCCTGGATTACACATCCAATTACAATAACCGCATCTACATTTTGCGTCTGTAACATTTTCTTTGCACCATAAATCAGCTCAAAACTCCCAGGAACATTCCAACGGATAATTTGCTGTTGTGGCACATCACAATCAATTAACGCATCAAAAGCACCATTGTAAAGCCCTTCTGTTATGGTTTCGTTCCACTCAGAAACAACAATCCCAAATCGAAAGTCTTTCGCATTTGGGATCGTGTTTTTATCGTATTCTGATAAATTTTTATTTTCAGTAGCCATCTTTAATATTTAAGATTTTAATCCCGACAGGTATCGGTAATAGATTTTCGAATGTAAAAATACAAATCTAAAATCTAAAATCTGAACTCTATAAATAAAATTATTGCGCTAATCCAATCAATACATCAACAGAAGCTGCTTCTGGAGTTGCATCGTAGTTTTCTTTAATATCTGTTAAGTACTTAATAGCATCTTCTTTTTGACCTAAAGCCAAAGCTGTTTTACCTGCTTTTAATAAGAAACGAGGTGTTGTGAAATCATTTTTGTTAGATTCAGCAGCTTTCACATAATAGTCTAAAGCTTCTTTTTGTTGGTTCTTTTGAGAATAAGCATCTCCAATCGCACCAATTGCCAAAGCTCCAACGATAGCTTCTTTTGACTTAAATTCCCCTAAGTATTTAATAGCGTCATCATATTTACCAATGTTCAAAGAAGCAATACCTGCATAGTAGTTTGCTAAATTTCCTGCATCAGTTCCAGAATATTCGTCAGCAATTTTAACGAATCCGAATTTACCTTCAGAACCATTCAAAGCTAATTTATATAATGAATCGCTTGCTACACCATTTGTCGCTTTTTCAAAATTTTGTTGCGCAACAAACATTTCGCTTGCAGCTTCATTTTGTTTTGGAGCTTCAATAAATTTTTGGTAAGCC
The DNA here is from genome assembly GCF_006438875.1 of Flavobacterium pectinovorum. GTDB lineage: Bacteria > Bacteroidota > Bacteroidia > Flavobacteriales > Flavobacteriaceae > Flavobacterium > Flavobacterium pectinovorum_A. Next base: position 321,480 of record NZ_RCZH01000007.1, on the reverse strand, counting down.
AAGTATCCAATTGTAGCAACTGCAATACCAGCAACTAAACCAATAATGATTTTTTGATTTTTAGCAACCCAATCCTCAGTTCTTGAAGCAGTTTCATCTAATTTTGAGAACACACCGGCTGTTGTACTATCCTTCTCGTCAATGATTACTTGTTGTTCTTCTGTAACAACATCTTTAACTTCCTTTTCTTTTGGTGTTTTATATCCTCTTTTATTATAAGTAGCCATTTCAATTTAATTTAGTGAACGGCAAAAATAAAATTTTTATTGAAACTAAAGCAAAAAAAAGCAAATTTATATCCATTTTAAAAAAATAATTCACTAAACAGTACCATCTTTAGTGTTTAAGGGAAAATAATTCATCTTGCAACGCCCTAAAAGTCTATTATATCAATAATTTTCAATAATTTGCACCCTTAAATTTTTACTGTTCAAAACAGGGCTTTTCGGGAGCTGCGAGCATAATTTTCGCCACAGATTCTCACAGATTCTCACAGATTAGAAATATTTTTCAAGAGAAATCCTTTAAAAATCATTCAATCTGAAGCGAAGTCCTATTTATAAACACCCGATTTTACCCTTAGAGTTTCCAAAAAAATGCATTTAAATAAAATTTCTTTATTCAATTATAAAAATTTCTCCGAAGTCAGTTTTGATTTTGACCGCAAGATCAATTGCTTTGTGGGCAAAAACGGCATTGGAAAAACCAATGTGCTTGATGCAATTTATCATTTGGCTTACGGAAAAAGTTATTTTAATCCGCTGGCGGTTCAGAATATTAAACACGGAGAAGAGTTTTTTGTAATTGATGCCGAATTAGAAAAAAATGACAGAATAGAACAAATCGTTTGCAGTTTAAAAAAAGGACAAAAGAAAATCTTAAAAAGAAACGGAAAAGCTTACGATAAATTTTCAGATCATATTGGATTTATTCCGCTTGTGATTATTTCTCCCGCAGATCGTGATTTAATTGTTGAAGGAAGCGAAACACGCCGTAAATTTATGGACAGTGTGATTTCACAATTGGACTCTACTTATTTACACCAGCTTATTCAGTATCAAAAAGTGATTGTGCAGCGAAATGCATTATTGAAGTATTTTGCCCTGAATCATGTTTTTGACAATGATACTTTATCTATATATAATGAGCAGCTGAATAGTTTTGGGCAATCTATTTTTGAGAAACGAAAAGATTTCCTGGAACAGTTTATACCTATATTTAATGTACATCATCAAACCATAACAGGATCTGAAGAAACGGTGCAATTGGTCTATGAAAGTAATTTATACGAAAAAGATTTACTGACGCTTTTGCGAGAGCATATCAATAAAGATCGCGCGCTTCAATACACAAGTGTCGGAATTCATAAAGACGATTTGTCATTTGAGATTGATTCGCATCCGATAAAGAAATTTGGCTCTCAAGGTCAGCAGAAATCTTTTTTGATTGCCTTGAAATTAGCTCAATTCGAATTTCTGAAGAAACAAAGCGGCGTAAAACCGTTGTTATTATTTGATGATATTTTTGATAAATTAGACGAAAGTCGCGTTGCCAAAATAATCGAAATGGTTAATAGCGAAACTTTTGGTCAGCTTTTTATTTCGGACACACATCCGGAACGTACCGAAGCGATTGTGAAATCGACACATCAGAGTTATAAGATGTTTAATTTGGGGTAGTTATTTTGCCACAAATTTCACGAATTTCCCCGAATTTACTTTGTTTGAAATATTAGCCACAGATTTTACGGATTAAACGGATTTTATGTTTTTAGAATGCTTTGAAGCAAAGTAAACTCAATATTGTCATTCCGAGGAACGAGGAATCTCCGTAAGTAGCTCGACAAAGATTGGCGATTTTGCCTGAGGAGTTTCTTGCGGAGATTCCTCGTTCCTCGGAATGACAAAAATGCGAGTATTCGCTTTAAATGAGAAATTCGTGGCAAACCATTTTTTTTCACTTTCTATTATGAACTCAAAAATTGAAAAATCACTACTTTAGCAATTCTATTTTTAAAATTCACTCTTATGAAATTTCCTAAAATTTTATTACTAATAGTTTCCGTTGTATTATTTTCCTGTAACGAAAAGAAAGACAATTCTTTTAAGGAAATTGCTCCGAAAGATTTTGCAGAAAAAATTAAAACAACCGAGAATCCTCAGATATTGGACGTTCGAACTCCTGAAGAATTTGAATCAGAGCATATTGACAATGCCGCAAATGTAAACTGGAACGGCGAAGGTTTTGCCGAAAAAGTAGCAACTTACGACAAATCGAAACCTGTTTTTGTTTATTGTTTAAGTGGCGGAAGAAGTAAAAAAGCTGCTGCAAAACTAAATGAATTGGGGTTTACCAACGTTTATGAATTAGAAGGCGGAATCATGAAATGGAATGCAGAAGGATTATCAACTCCTTCAACAGCTCAGGTAGGAATGACAATGAATGATTTCAATGATTTATTAACTTCTGACAAAAAAGTTCTGGTTGATTTCTATGCGGAATGGTGTGGTCCGTGCAAACAAATGGAACCGTATCTTTTAAAAATGCAGAAAGAAATGGCCGATAAAGTGGTAATCATTAGAATTGATGTGGATAAAAACAAAACTCTGGCAACTCAAATGAAAATTGAGCAGCTTCCTACTATGGTTTTATACGAAAACAAAGCGGTACAAAAAAAATTGATCGGTTACATCAGCGAAGAAGACTTAAAAAAACAACTGCAATAATATATCAAATATGCTAACGAAAGAATCATTGCAATTTTTAGACGATTTAAAAAAGAACAACAACAGAGATTGGTTTCAGGATAATAAAAAAAGATACGAGGTTTTCAAGAAAGATTACCATCAATTGGTCAGCGATTTTCTGGATGTGATGAAACCACTTGATCCTTCATTAGAATTATTGGAAGTTAAAAATTGTATTTTCAGAATCAATCGTGACATTCGGTTTTCTAAAGACAAATCTCCTTACAAAGCACATCTTGGAGTTTGGATGTCTTGCGGAACGAAAGGCTTAAATCGTGCCGGATATTATGTTCATATCGAAAAAGGCGCCAGTTTTATCGCCGGTGGATTTTATTCGCCTGAAGCTCCGGATTTAAAGAAAGTCCGTAAAGAAATTGCTTTTTTCCATGATGATCTGGAAGCTATTATAACCAATAAAGAATTCAAAAAAGAATTTGGAAGTCTGGATGTAAACGAAACTAATTCGCTTAAAAATCCGCCAAGAGGTTACGAAAAAGAACATCCTGCAATTGAATTTTTAAAATTGAAAAGTTTTACTGCAACTCAAAAATATGATATTTCTGAAGTGACTCAGAAAGACTTCGTTGCCAAAATGAGCAAAAAACTAATCGCATTAAAACCATTAAATGAATTTATCAATCGCGCTTTAGATACTGACGAATTTTAGAAAAAAAAGGTAGCCACGAATTACACTAATTTTCACCTATTAAAAGCTTTAACAAAGTTTAAACTTTCTCAAAGCCAAACAATAAAAATTCGTGGAAATTCGTGTAATTCGTGGCAAAAAAATTTATGTTTGCCGAATGAAAAAAAGAAAAATACTTTTTCTGGGAGAATCTTATCGCGCCGACGCTATCACTTGGATGAAAGGTTTGAAAGAATTTGGCGATTTTGAAATCTGCACTTGGGAACTTCAAACTCCAAACAATTCAAAACTCAACAGATTCAAGCGAATATTAGAATATGCCTTCTCTCCTACTTCTATTCGAAAAACAATCCGACGAGAAAAACCGGATATGATTATCGCCGAAAGAACAACCAGTTACGGTTTTCTTGCTGCTATTTCAGGAATGCATCCAATTGCAATTGCTCAACAAGGCAGAACTGATTTATGGCCGGACGGTTCTGTTTTACTTCCTCTTAAGAAAATTATTCAGAAACACGCGTTCAAAAAAGCCGATTTAATTCATGCTTGGGGTCCGGTTATGACGATTTCTATGAAAGCAATTGGAGTTGATATGAGCAAAGTTTTGGTTATCCCGAAAGGTATTGATTTATCACTTTTTTCTCCTTCTATTAATAATTCGGATAAAATTGAGGCAATTGTAACACGTTCTTTGCAACCGGAATATCGTCACGATTCTATTTTGAAAGCTTTTGCAATTCTTAACCAAAAAGGAATTGATTTTTCGTTAACTATCGTTGGTGACGGAACACGATTGCAATTCCTGAAAGATTTAGCAAAAGAATTACAAATCGAAAATRAAGTCATTTTCACAGGAAGAATTCCAAATATAGAACTTCCTGGATTATTACAGCAATCCAATATTTATATCAGCATGCCAATTACCGAAGGCGTTTCGGCATCATTATTTGAAGCAATGGCTTGTAATTGTTATCCGATAGTTTCAGATATTGCCGGAAATCAAAGTTGGATTAAACATCGCGAAAACGGACAATTGATTGAAATCGACAATATCGAAATGCTCGCCGAAGAATTAATCTGGTCTTTTGAAAATGCCGAATCCCGAAATAAAGCTATTTTACAAAACAGAAAGTTTGTAGAAGAGAATGCGAATTATAATATTAATATGAAGGTGATTGCAGATAAATATCATGATTTGCTGAACCAACATTCTATTTAAAAAAAACCAATAAAAACCAACTCTATTTATATTTCACAATGAAAGATCTTTTTGAAAAAATCAAATTAATTTACTTGCCTTTTTTAATAATTGCAATAGGTTTTATTTTCATTTATACTTTCTTACATTGGTTTTTATTTATCAAATTAGACTTATTTTCTGTTAAGGAAATGCTTCTAAAATTTTGGCTTCCTTGTGGTATTCCATGCATACTTGTTTATTTTTTCTTACGACCAAGATTAAAAAATTTAAAATTTAAAGACGATAATAAATCTATCTTCTTTCTTTTCATGGCAGTTGTTGTAATTGCACTTCCCACTATGATTGCACAAGAATATCTGATTACTGCAACTGGAAAACTAACTCCAATTGAAACTATTTCAGAGATTCCAAAACATGAAAAGACAAAATATTATACTTTACAAAAATTCTATATTGACAAAAAGAATATCGGAGTCTTAAATACTGCCAATGTATCCGGAAAGAACAACGAATACTTTGATATGCTTATTTACGTTGCAATGCCCATCTTAGAAAATGCCAAAGAAACGTCTAAACATGAATGCAAATATTGGTTAGGAAAAAAATATTCAGAACAGGCAAGTAATCGTTTATCCAATATCGAAAAACAGATTAGATTCAAACAATTTGCTAAGAGAATTGAACAGGAATTTGAACACACAGACTTTAATCAATTTACTTATTTAGAGTTAGTAGGAAATACCGAGGATCATGACAATTTTAATTCGGCAATTGAGCAAAACACACATTACGATCTTAATAAACCTATTTTATTAGAAGCTCACGAAGAACCTTTTAAAAATCGAAACGGTAAAAAACTCGAATGGTTTTTAGGCAGTTTAGGAATTGGCCTTTTATTTTGGTTTATCCTAATATTTTTTACCAAACTTCAACCACAAAGTTTCAGAAATTCTAAAATTGGGGAAAAATCAAAATTACAAAGTCTAAAAGATACTTTTGATTTTTTAGTGCCAAGAGAAGATTTTTACATCACTCCAATTTTAATTAACCTCAACTTCTTCATTTTCATTTTAATGGTTTGTACAGGTTTTGGACTTTTTACTTTTAAAGGAAAAGATCTGCTTGATTGGGGCGCAAACTTCAGACCTTTTGTCGAAGACGGACAATGGTGGAGATTGCTTACATCTGTCTTTTTACATGGCGGTATAATGCATTTAGTCTCAAATATGTTTGGTCTTTATATTGTTGGTTTATTTCTGGAACCTCTTTTAGGAAAAGCAAAATATCTTATAATATATCTCGCTACAGGAATTTTTGCAAGTCTCGCCAGCATTTGGTGGCATAACGCAACTGTAAGCGTTGGAGCGTCAGGAGCAATTTTTGGGCTTTATGGACTTTTTATTGCGTTATCGTTTCGAAAAGTTTTTTCACCACTATTAAACAAAGCTTATTTAATTTTCAGTGCAATATTTGTGGGCTACAATTTATTAATGGGATTATTTGGAAACATTGATAATGCAGCACACATTGGAGGGCTTATAAGTGGCTTTGTTATTGGCTGTATAATAGCATCACATTTAAAAGAAGAAGCTGATTTTGACAATCAATAAACCCTAAAAAAACAACATATTATTATATTCAAATCAGAGCGTAACTTTTCTTCCATCTCAACGACATATTGTTGTAATGAATTGTTTAATTTAATCTAATAGTAAAAAATGAATAACAGAAGAAATTGGCTAAAACAAATAGGTTTAGGTACGCTAGGATTGGGATTTTGTCAAATTGAAGCTTTTGCAAGCCCTACAGAAGAATACATTTTACCTGATTTAGACAATTCTCCAATTTTGCTCAGATCAAATGAAAATCCTTATGGTCCGTCTCCATTAGCTCGTGTTGCGATGGCAAAAAGCATTAATAACAGCAATCGATACGGCTGGAAACTTTGGCCGGAATTAATCGCTCTCATTGCTAAGAAGAATAACGTTTCAGATAATAATATTACGCTTGGTGCAGGATCAACAGAAATTCTGGATTTAGTACTTCAATACACGGCATCCAAAAAAGGGAATTTTATAATGGCCGAAACCACTTTTGATTATTGGACTGCTCCTTATGAAAAATTAGGGCTCAAGAAAATAACTGTTCCATTAACCAAAGACAAAAAACATGATTTACCCGCCATTTTGAAAGCTATTGATTCAGAGACAAAAATGATTTATATCTGTAATCCAAATAACCCAACAGGAACAATCTGTAATAGAGAAGAATTGGTCTCTTTTATAAAAGAAGCCACACAAAAAACCACTGTATTTGTCGATGAAGCTTATATCAATTATACAAAAGAACAATCCTTAAGCGATCTGGTTCTTGAGAATAAAAACCTGATTGTTACCAAAACATTCTCAAAAATGTATGGTTTGGCAGGCGGTCGTATTGGTTATGCAGTTGCACATTCGGCAACAATTGACGAACTCAATACTTTGAAATCAAGTCCAAATATGTCTGTGAGTATTGTATCGGCTGTGGCGGCAATTGCTTCTTTAGACGACGAAAAATTCATTCACCAAGTTTATACTTCGAATCAAGAAGTAAAAAAATATACTACAGAACAACTCACTCAATTAAACCTAACTTGTATTCCGTCTTATTCCAATTTTATTTATTTCTCTTTAGAGAATTATAAAAAAGATTATTTCAAACAATTGGAAGATCATAACATTCAAGGAACCAGAATTTATGAAGAAAACGGAAAATGGACCCGAATTACAATAGGAACCCAAAAAGAAATGCAACGATTTATTGCCGCTATAAAATAAAGACTACAATACTATTTTTGGTTTATTAATTAACACCCAACAGTTGTAAAAACTCCAACAGGCTTAATTATTCTTCCCTTTTTAGCAGGTTTAGACAAATACAATGTTGGGCTCGAAACATTGTAATGACTTGCTGTATTAATGATTAAGTCTAATTTATTGTCGTCGTCAAGATCTCCGGCAAACATTATTTGAATCATCTGGTCATCAAAATCTTTCTTTGCAACCAGGAGTTCTGTAATTTGTTTTCCGTCAATCACAGCAGTTAAGTATAATTTGTAATTCGAAACTACAATCCAATCTGCATCTGATTGTTCCCTTTTCTTTTTACCTGTCGCAAACAAGGTGTACTCGATGCCTTTGTAGCTAAATTTAAAATTGTCTTCTGGATAAATATTTTCGGGTATTTTGACATTTGATATATTCCCATCGATAAAATAAGGCAGTTTTTCAATTAAAATCAAACAAGTATCTTTTACAGAAGCGCTGACTTCCCAACCTGTTTTGTCTTGCTCATTCTCATCAATTATGGGATCATTGACACGCTTAAAAAATACTTTCGTTTCAGAAAGAGAATAATCATTATTATTTTTAAAAAGTCCAAACCAAACTTTTTTATCGAAATTTTCATCAATTTCATCACTATGAAACGTTTCCAACTGAAGAATTTTAACTTGTAAAGTACTATCAACAGGAAAAGAAAAATCATCTTTTACAGGATCATTAACTGCTAGTTTTGATTCATCATTTGTGTCTTTATTTATACTGCTAATAATTGCAGTTTCTGATTTAGATTTATTACAACTGAATAATTGAAAAATTACAATTAAAAGAAATAATGTTTTGCAGGTTACTTTCATCTATTTGTTTTTTTGATAAGGGGAATCAAACATACAAAAGAAAATTTTTAATATTGCGGGAACAATGTAAAAATTGAATTACGAAATTAAAAATGTTTCATTAAGAAAACTTACGAAAAGTATTGTAAATGGAATTAAAATTTCAATTCGATATTTTAACAAAATCTAACTGAAATAAATTATAATCCTTACTTTTGACCTCAGAATTATCCCAACATTTCGGGATTCAAAAAAGCCTTTTATTTATGGAGATCCAATCCAATTTTTCTTTAAAAAACTACAATACTTTTGGCATTGAAGCCAGTGCTAAACAATTTGTCGCAGTACATTCTGTTGCTGAATTGAAAACTATTTTAGAAGAGCACAAAAACGAGAAAAAATTTATTTTAGGAGGCGGAAGCAATATGCTTTTAACTAAAGATATCGACGCTTTGGTAATTCATATTGATTTAAAAGGTAAAAAAATCATTAGAGAAGATGACGATTCCGTTTGGGTAGAAAGTCAAGCCGGAGAAACCTGGCACGATTTCGTATTGTGGACGATCGATAATAATTTTGGCGGTTTAGAGAATATGTCCCTGATTCCGGGAAATGTTGGTACAACTCCAGTTCAGAATATTGGTGCCTACGGAACCGAGATAAAAGATACTTTTATTTCTTGTGAAGCAATAAATATTGAATCGCAGGAAATGAAAACTTTCACAAATACAGAATGTAATTTTGGATACCGTGAAAGCATCTTTAAAAATGAGATTAAGGATCAATATATTATTACATCGGTAATTTATAAATTAACGAAACGCAATCATAAAATCAATACTTCGTACGGAGATATAATTGCGGAATTGGCTAAAAACAACATTGCAAATCCAACTTTAAAAGACGTGAGTAATGCTGTAATCGCAATCAGACAAAGCAAATTACCGGATCCTAAGGAATTAGGAAATAGCGGAAGTTTCTTTAAAAACCCGATTTTGTTGAAATCTGATTTCGATAAAATCCATCAGAAATTCCCTGAAATGAAATATTATGAAGTTTCAGAAACTGAAGTAAAAGTTCCGGCTGGTTGGTTAATTGAGCAAGCAGGCTTTAAAGGAAAACGTTTTGGTGATGCGGGAGTTCATAAAAATCAAGCTTTGGTTCTGGTAAATTACGGAAATGCAACCGGACAAGAAATTTTGGCAGTTTCGAGAGATGTTCAGAAAACTGTTTTTGAAACTTTCGGGATTCATATTGAAGCTGAAGTCAATGTCATTTAAAAACAAGCATAAACAATTTAATTTCTAAATGAAAAAAATTAATATCCTTGTTATTTTAATACAATTGTTTGGAATGATTTTCCTGATTCATGGCATATTGCAATTAAGATATTACTCAGTAGCCGAAGAGTACATTTGTGCTATAAAACATTTTCAAGGTCAACGATCAGAATGCTTTAACGAATTATTCCCTAACAAAGAAATTATAATAGATTTTTGGCCAAGTATCTATATTTGGATCTTTTTGGGTTTATCAGTTGGGATTCTTCTGGTTTCTTTCCTGAATTGGAAACATAAATTTTCATCCCTAAATACACTTATAGTTGCCATAGTAATGTACATTATTATAAGGCTTAAGTTTTTTAGAAGAGGCGTGTTTTCCCAATTATTCCACTCTTTTACAGCTGCGTTTTCTGATGACTTTACGGTGCAATTAATTGTTGGAGGAGTTCTTTTTACTTTGACAGGAATTACAATTTTATGGATTAGTGTTCATCCAAAGCTGTTTAACATTAAAAAAGACTTCATTACACCTTAAAAAATGACTCAGACACTTTCCATAAAAACGGCAAATCCTGACGATGAAAAAGTCGCTGCAATTATCGAAGAATTGTCCATAAATCTTTATCTTCGTTTTGGAAGTGACGGAAAAAATTCTTTTACAGATTGGCAATATAACAATTCGAAGTTTGCATTTGTAATCGCCAATCTTGACAATGAAATTGTGGGTTGTGGCGCTATAAGACCTTTTAATGATGTTATTGGTGAAGTAAAACGAATGTATTCTAAATTTCCCGGAAAAAAAATCGGACAACGTATTTTGGCTTTTTTAGAAGATAAAGCAAAGGAAATAGGATATAAAACAATTCCGAATTACGGAAAATATACAGATCGACCGGAAGCTATTTGCCTTGGAAAATCTTTAAATCAAAATTCATAAAAATGTATACTCCTAAAATATACAAAGACGAAGATCCGGAATCTATCAGAACTTTTTTGAAAGAAAATAGTTTTGGAATTCTGATCAATCAAACTCACGGAAAATTATGTGCAACTCATATTCCAATTGAACTTGAAGTTAATGCTGATGGAAAAGAGATTCTGCAAGGACATCTTTCTAAACTTAATCCGCAAGCAGAAGGTTTTGCCGAAAACGATCACGTTTTAGCCGTATTTACAGGTCCGCACAGTTACATTTCTTCATCTTGGTACGATCACGAAAATGTACCAACATGGAACTATATAGCCGTACATGTTTATGGGCGAATTAAGATTGTTGATGAAACAACTACAATAGAACAGCTTAAAAAACTAGTTGATAAATACGAAGCTGGTTCTGTAAATCCGGTTCGTGTTGAAGATTTATCAACAAAAACGATGCGCGAAGCCAGAGGAATATTTGGTTTTGAAATTGAAATTGATGAGATTCAAGCCACTAAAAAACTATCTCAAAACAGAGATGATCACAATTATAAAAATATAATTTCGGAATTAGAAAAAACTGAAAACCCTCAGGCTATTGCTGTTGCAAAAGAAATGTCGAAGTGTCGAAAGTAAATTGGCTTTAGCCATTGAAATCTAGGAATTCATAAGTACATTTGCACTCGCAAGATTCAGAAATTAAAAGACATTAAAATCAGATGCTTATAACTTTATTTTACTTCTTTATTGCTATTGTTGTTATTCAAATTTTCTATTATTTAGGGATTTTTGGAAAATTTGCTTTTGGTAAACCACAAGAGATTACGCCCAAAAACCTCCCCGTTTCAGTAATTGTCTGTGCTAAAAATGAAGAAGAAAATGTTAAGAAATTCATTCCGCTATTAGCAGAACAAGATTATCCTGATTTCGAAATTGTTTTAATTGACGATGCTTCAAGCGACGAAACGTTAGAAGCTTTTGAAGAATTTGAAAAACAATACTCCAACATCCGCTTGGTTAAAGTACAAAATAATGAAGCCTTTTGGGGAAACAAAAAATATGCATTGACATTGGGAATCAAAGCATCAAGAAAAGATTACTTATTATTTACTGATGCTGATTGCTACCCAACCTCAAAACATTGGATTACTGCAATGACTTCGCAATTTACAATGAACAAAACTATTGTTTTGGGTTATGGCGGTTATGAAAAAATAGAGCGTTCCTTATTAAATAAAGTAATTCGTTTTGAAACTGTTTTAACAGCAGTTCAATATTTTTCTTGGGCAAAAATCGGACTTCCATATATGGGAGTTGGACGAAATCTAGCTTACAAAAAAGAAGAATTCTTTAATGTTAACGGTTTTATAGATCATATTCAGGTTCGTTCCGGCGATGACGATTTGTTTATTAATCAGGCTGCACATAAAGCAAACACCGCAATTTCATATAATCCGGAAAGTTTTACCTATTCAAAACCGAAGGAAACTTATGGAGAATGGTTTACCCAAAAAAGAAGACATACTTCTACTGCAGAATATTATAAGTTTTTTGATAAAATGCAATTGGGTTTATTTTTTAGCACACAATTATTATTCTTTTTATTAGTTATTCTTTTACTGGCTTTCCAATTTCAATGGATTGCAGTATTGGCAATTTTGGCAACGCGATACACTGTTATCTGGACAGTAATTGGATTTTCTGCAGGAAAACTAAAAGAAAATGATCTTAAAATTTGGTTTCCTATTGTAGAAATCGTGCTTATATTCACGCAAATTAATATCTTTATAACTAATATCTTTTCAAAACCTGTACATTGGAAATAAATTCTAAAATAGAAAAAGCAAAAAAAGGCGACCAAATTGCCTTTACTTTTTTATTAGATTATTACTGGAATGAAGTATACGGCTTCATGCTAAAACGTACTGAAAACGAAACAACTGCCGAAGATATTACGATTGAGACTTTCTCAAAAGCCTTTGACAAAATAGCCTCTTACAATTCTGAATTTCAATTCAATACCTGGTTAATTGCAATTGCAAAAAACGTTTATATTGATTTACTTCGAAAAAAGAAAACCAATCTTTTTATAGAAATCACTGACGCCGAGGATCAGCAGGCTTACAATATTGCTGACACTACTCCATCTGCTGAGGATGCTTTAATTAAAGAGCAAAACCTCTCCAGATTGCTTCTTTGCATCAAAGAATTAAAACCCCACTATCAGGAAGTAATCCAGTTACGTTACTTTCAGGAAATGACTTATCAGGAAATCGCTTTGAAAATTGACGAGCCTCTGAGCAATGTAAAAGTAAAGTTACTTCGTGCTAAAAAATTATTAGCAGAAATCATTGAACGTAATAGATAATTTATTATCTTTAGATAAAGAATAAAACATCTACACTTTTATTCTTAAAAAAATAAATTATTCACATACTAAAATAACAATCCCTACGTTGTTAGCTAAAACCAAAACCCAATTGCTTATGATTTAAAGTTACTTAACCTTAAAATCCAAAAATCATGTCTAAATCAAACATCTACGAAACCACTTGGACCGACCTTGTTTTCGAAAACAAAAACAAAGAGTACGGCGCGTATCAATTACGCCAAGAGAATTCCAAAACAACAATTACAGCTCTATTTGCGGGACTGCTATTATTGGCAAGTCTGGGAACTGCGTCGATGTTGATTAATAAATTAGGAGGCGGCACTGTCATAGAAACACCAACCGCTCCTGATATTCCAATACACCCAACAAAAGTTGACATTCACCCGCACGTAGTAGAACCGCCAAAACCAATTGCGCCTCCACAACAAACTGCACCAGCTCCTGAAGTAGTTCAGTTAACACATCCTGTGGTTGCTGCAGCTCCCGAGGCCGCACCGGAAATTGCAACTAATAAACAAAATGGTCCTGCTATTGACAATGCTACGCCAGGAAGTGGAACTCCTAGTAATAATGTATTACCTGGTGGTAACGGACCAGAAATAATAGTAACACCATCAGTGAATCCAGAGGTTCCTGTAATTGTTGCCGCATTAGACAAATTACCAGAATTCCCTGGAGGAATCAATAAATTCTACACTTTCGTGGGGAATAATTTCAACAGACCTGAATTAGATGCAGAAAAAACATTAAAAGTGTATGTTTCATTTGTGATCGAAAGAGATGGTTCAATGACTGACATCGAAGTAAAAAGAGATCCTGGTTACGGAATGGGTAAAGAGGCGATTAGAGTTTTAAAATCATTAAAAACAAAATGGAGTCCGGGAATGCTAAACGGAAAAGCGGTTAGAACTGCCTACAATCTCCCAATAACTATAAAAACAGAACTAGAATAATAAACTGGAAAAAGCAGAACTTAGGTTCTGCTTTTTTTTTGCTTTTCCAAATAAATCAACCTACACAGAAAAACATTCTCCTTTATATTACTTAATCTCTTAACGGTAAAACAACCTCCTTTTTTTATTTTTAATTACTTTTACAGTTCCTAAGAAGGCTAAAAAATTGTAAATTAAATTAAAAACTAAAAAATGGGAATATTTTCAGCTATTCTTGGTAATGCTGGTTCAGTAAGCCAAGAAGATTTACTTAAAAAATACGGACAACTTTTAACTGACAGTGAAGAAATTGAAATGGGTTTTAAATTAATCCGTGACACTTTTATCTTCACTAACAAAAGGTTAATTCTTGTTGACGTACAAGGATTAACAGGCAGCAAAACCGAATACAAATCAATTGCTTACAAAAGCATCACAAGATTCAGTGTAGAAACTGCAGGAACTTTTGATCTTGATGCCGAATTGAAAATCTGGGTTGCCAGCGAATTACAGCCTAGTATCGTAAAACAATTCAATAAATCTGTAAATGTTTATGATGTGCAAAAAGTATTAGCCTATCACGTTTTAGGTTAATCTTAAAATAAAAAAACCGACAAATTCTTGAAATTTGTCGGTTTTTATTTTCTAAAAGAAATTATTATTTCTTTTTAGTAGTTGTTTTTTTCTTCGTTGCCGCTTTTTTAGTTGTAGTAGTTTTTGCCGGCGCAGTATTTACAATTTTTTGCTGTACATATGGTTTATACAAACCGTCTTTTTCTGCACGTTTTTTAGCATCTTCAGCTCTTTGTTTTGAATCAGGATGCGAACTCATCATTTGATCAATAAATGAAGCTTCGGTTCCTTCGCTCATTTTAGCCAATATTCTAAAGGCAGATTCTTCGGCATTTACATTATAACCATTCTTTTTCATGAAATTATAAGAAAACAAATCGGCCTCAGCTTCTTGTTTACGGCTAAATTTACTATCGATAATAGAACTTCCAATTTTCCCTAATTGACTATCCGTAACACTTGCAACTGTTGCTGATTGCGAAGCTGCTGCATCCATTAAAGCCTCTTTTTTATATGCTGCCTTTATTGCATCCTGAGAATCATGATTGGCAACGTGACCAATTTCATGACCAATTACAGCCAGTAATTCATTGTCATCCATAATATCCATTAAACCAGTATAAACACGAACGCTTCCGTCAGCAGTTGCAAAAGCATTTACTTCTTTTAATTTATAAACTTTATAGTTTAGTGTATAACCCTCACCTGCAGTATATTTTCCAAAAACCCTGTTCAATCTTAATGTATAAGGATCAGTTGCACTTGCGACATCATGCTCAGTATCCATTTTGTCCACTGCAGCTTTTGATAGTGCAGCTGCATCTGCATTACTAAATGTAAAACCTGTAACGCCTTTTTGAAGAGCTCCTATAGCTTTATCTCCTAAATTAATTTGCGCATTCATTCGAGTAAAACCAAAAGTGGCAAATAAAACTCCCAATACAATAAATTTCTTTTTCATGTTTTTTATTATTACAATTTAACAGCAAATGTAGTACAACATCAATACCTTTTATTTGATTAAAGGTTATTTTTTTAACAAATAAAGATATAAATTTTAAACGAGTAAAAATCAGACTTCTATCAAAATTATTCGTCTTATTCAAATTAACAAACAAAAAACAGACGTTTCAATCAACTTCATGATTTAAAAACAATGATTTAACATTAAGACAAAACTTTCGTCAAAACAAGCTTTTGCAAATCCCAAATAGATCAATACCAAATTAAATCTTAAACGAATCCCCAAATAAACTACATTGCTTATCTTTGTACTTTGAATTTTGATATATGGAAACAGTCATTGAAAATATACCAACTGGAAAACCTAAATGGTTAAAAGTAAAACTTCCAATTGGACAAAAATATAGTGAACTACGTGGTTTAGTTGATAAATATAGCCTAAATACTATTTGCACCTCAGGAAGTTGCCCTAATATGGGCGAATGCTGGGGCGAAGGAACAGCAACATTTATGATTTTAGGAAATGTGTGCACTCGTTCTTGCGGATTTTGTGGTGTAAAAACCGGCAGACCTGAAACGGTAGATTGGGACGAACCTGAAAAAGTAGCGCGTTCTATAAAAATCATGAACATCAAACATGCTGTAATTACAAGTGTTGACAGAGATGATTTGAAAGATGGCGGTTCTATTATCTGGATCGAAACTGTGAAAGCTATTCGCAGAATGAACCCAAATACTACTCTTGAAACTTTGATCCCTGATTTTCAAGGAATCGAAAGAAATATTGATAGAATTGTAGAAGCAAATCCTGAAGTAGTTTCGCACAATGTTGAAACGGTTCGTCGTTTAACCCGTGAAGTTCGTATTCAGGCGAAATATGATCGTAGTTTGGAAGTTTTACGTTATTTGAAAGAAAAAGGAATCAACAGAACCAAATCCGGAATTATGCTGGGTCTTGGAGAAACTGAAGAGGAAGTTTTTCAAACTATGACAGATTTAAGAAACGCAAATGTTGATGTTGTTACAATTGGTCAATATTTACAACCAAGTAAAAAACACTTACCTGTAAAAGAATTTATCACACCTGACCAATTTGCCAAATACGAAAAATTTGGTCTTGAATTAGGCTTCCGTCATGTCGAAAGCGGACCATTAGTTCGTTCTTCATACAAAGCACAAAAACATATTCTTTAAAAGTTTAACCGTTTGTTCGTTTAATCGTTAAATCAATTAGCCGAACAAACGATTAACTGAACAAATAAAAACATTGAAAACTAGAATTGCCATAAACGGTTTTGGAAGAATTGGCAGAAATTTATTCCGTCTTCTTATAAACCATCCCCAAATTGAAGTCGTTGCAATTAATGATATTGCTGATAACAGAACCATGTCGCATTTGATAAAATACGACAGTATTCACGGTGTTTTACCTTTTAAAGTTAGTCACGATGACGAAGGTATTATTGTTGACGGAAAACATTTTTTATTCTTTCATGAAAAAAATATTTCGAATTTAGACTGGAAAAGTCATGATATTGATTTTGTGATTGAGTCTACCGGAAAATATAAAACTCATGAAGAACTACATGCACATATTGAAGCCGGAGCAAAAAAAGTTATTCTTTCAGCCCCTTCAGAAGTTGATACTATAAAAACAGTTGTTCTTGGTGTAAATGAAAATATCCTGGACGGAAGCGAAAATATCGTTTCGAATGCAAGCTGCACGACAAATAATGCTGCTCCAATGATAAAAATCATCGATGAATTGTGTGGAATTGAGCAAGCTTACATCACAACAATACATTCCTACACAACAGATCAAAGTCTTCATGACCAGCCACATAAGGACTTGCGACGCGCAAGAGGTGCAAGTCAGTCGATTGTTCCAACAACTACGGGTGCAGCTAAGGCATTAACGAAAATTTTCCCTAAATTGCATCATAAAATCGGAGGTTGCGGAATTCGCGTTCCGGTTCCCGATGGTTCATTGACAGACATAACGTTTAATGTAAAACGTGCTGTTACTATTGAAGAAATTAATAACGCATTTGAAAAAGCCTCAAAAACAAATTTAAAAGGAATATTAGATTACACAGAAGATCCAATCGTTTCTGTTGATGTAATTGGCAACACGCATTCATGCTTGTTTGACGCACAGCTAACCTCTGTTATTGACAAAATGGTAAAAGTTGTGGGTTGGTATGATAACGAAATTGGCTATTCATCAAGATTGATAGATTTGATTTTACTAATAAGGAAAACATAAGGTTCATTGTAAAAGCATAGCCATACATGAAATATCATCTTTTTATTCTTGTTTGTTTTTTTAATTCATTTTTGTATTCTCAAACCAAACAGAGTACAGATAGCATTTCCTATTATAATAAACTGGTAAACAAGAATCTTAATAAAAAGGAATATAATCAGGCTGTATTTTACACTAAAAAATCAATTGATTTTTGCGAAACCAATCATAAAACAGAGAATTTAGCCAACCAGACTTTTAAGCTTGGTAAAATCTATTACAATCAAAAAAAATACGAAGAAGCGTTAAAAAATTTCCACAAAAGTGTTTCTTTCTTTGATAACGTAAATCCTACTTGTACTAAAGTTTTGGCGTTGCATTATATTGGCGTAACCAATACTGCAAAAGGCGATTACAAAACAGCTGATATCTATTATAAAAAAGCAGAGGATCTTTTAAAACAACTGAATATTATTGACCATGCCGAAGTTTTAAATTATCAGAAGGCAATGGCGCTAAAAACAAATAAAAACTTGCCTTTAGCCGCAAAATCTTTTCAAGATATAATTAAAAAACCAGACAATCCTTCTATTTTAAAAACAAAAACTAACGCTTATTACGAGCTTGGTTTAATTGAAACAAAGCTGAAACGAAATGATTCTGCCATAATTTATTTTGACAATGCTTTAGATTATAATGCCCGGACTAATAATCTGGCTCAAAAATCCCAAATTATTTTAGGCATCAGTGAGTATTACAAACAAAATAAAAATTATGGTCTTGCTTACTCTTATTTAGATGAACATTATCAAATTGAGAACTATCTTTTAAAGTTGAAAAATGCAAAGGTTGATCTTAATGAGTTTGAAAAATTCAAAAAAAATCAATCTTTAAACAATACGCTTAAACGCGAAAGTGAAGAAAAAATTCAATTAAAAACCTACCGATACTCTAAACTTGTCAGTATTTTAGCCATTGCCCTTATTTCGATTTTATCTCTTTTGAGTTTAGCTTTATACAAAAATAATATTATTCGAAATCAGAATAATTTACTCTTACGAGAAAAAAACAAAGAACTCATTCTGGCAAAAAACAAAGCCGAAAAAGCATCAAAAGCCAGATCAGAATTTCTATCAACTGTAAGTCACGAGCTCCGGACGCCCCTAAATGCAATTAACGGAATAACACATTTACTACTCGAAGACAATCCTAAAAAAACACAATTAAAATATCTGGAGTCTTTAAAATTCTCCGGAAATTATCTGACTACTTTTATTAATGAAATTCTTGAAATCAATAARATAGATTCGACTAAAGTTGAAATAGAACATATTAGTTTCAACTTAAAAGAATTATTATTCAACATTCAGAGCTCTTTGAAAGAATTAGCAACAGCCAATAAAAATTATTTTAATCTGGAAATAGACGAAACAATTCCGGATAATTTAATTGGCGATCCAACCAAGTTATCCCAAATCATACTTAATTTAATAAACAATGCTTTAAAATTTACGCAAAACGGAAACGTAAATGTCATAGCAAAACTGTATGCTCAGGAAGAGGAAGTTGCAACCGTTTATTTTGAAATAGTTGACACCGGAATTGGAATTCCCGAGGATAAATTACAAACTGTTTTCGAAAGTTTCTCACAAGGATCTATTGAGGTTAATCGAAAGTATGGCGGAACGGGACTGGGACTAACCATTGTAAAAAAACTGATTGAACTTTTGGGTGGCGAAATAAAACTAAAAAGCGAGGTTGGCAAAGGATCTACTTTTACGTTCAAACTTAATTTCAAAATTAACTATGAACCATTGGAAGTAGTCGAAGAAGTAAAACCTTATAACGATAAGCAATTAAAACACAAATCGATTCTATTGATTGAAGACAACAAAATCAATCAAATGATTACCCGAAAAATGCTCGAAAACAAAGCGATTTGTTGCGAAATCCTCGATAATGGCGAAGATGCTGTAGAACTTTTAAAAGTCAAACGTTTCGACATGATTTTAATGGATGTTCATTTACCCGGAATCAACGGAACGACAGCAACAAAACAAATCAGGGAATTTGATAAAACAACTCCAATTATTGCTTTGACAGCTATTTCGCTTGACGAAAACAGAGATATGCTGATATCTTTTGGAATGAATGATGTTATTACAAAACCATTTGTTCCAGATGAATTTTACAGCACTATTGCTAAGTTTTTTGATTAGTTTTTTGAGTTTCTGAGGTACTATCCCGAAACTTCGGGACTAAGATTCTAAGTTAATCTTAACATACTCCAAAACGGTTGCATCAAAATTTTGCTGATTCTGAATAAACGTACTTTTTATTGGAAGGTAATATAATTGCGAAACCAATTTAGAATCTTTCAGACGTACATAATCTTTCTCTGTCGTAATAATCTTTTTGCTTTGCGCTTTACTTTGAATCAAAGCCAGATCTGAATCAGAGAAATTATGATGATCCGGAAAAGTCAAACATTCATCTTTTTCATTTTTTAAATAATCAAAAAATGGCGTTGGCTTTGCAATTCCCGCTAAAAGCAATTTTGGCTCGTCTTTAATTTCATCCACAGCAATTTTTTCCTCTTTCCCATAAATTGCATCATCATAATCGATGAATGTAAAATAAGATTGTTGCGAACAATTTAGTTTTAACTTCGATCTGATTTCCTCTTGTTTTTGAGCCGATAAATCTTTCGGACATTTTGTTACTACAACAATATTCGCACGATTTGCTCCACTTCTGCTTTCACGCAAATTTCCGGTTGGCAACATAAAATCATCCGCATACAAATCACCATAAGAAGTCAATAAGATATAAAAACCAGCTTTTACTTTTCGATGCTGAAAAGCGTCATCCAATAAAATTATTTGAGGTTTTTCTTTTTGAGAAAGTAATTCTGTAATTCCGTTTATTCTATTGGCATCAACTGCAACTTGGATATTAGGGAATTTTTGATAAAACTGAAAAGGTTCATCACCCAAAATTTCGGCATTTGAAGTTGAATCTGCCAGAACAAAACCCTCAGATTTTCGTTTGTAACCACGGCTTAAAGTTGCGACTTTATATCGATCAGATAATAACCGAATCAGATATTCTATTTGAGGTGTTTTTCCGGTTCCGCCAACGCTTAGATTTCCAACTGCAATAACCGGAACTTCAAATGAAGTTGATTTCAGAATTCCTTTATCAAAAAGAAAACTCCTGATTGTAGTTATGAATCCGTATAAAATAGCAAACGGAAAAAGTATTTTTCGAAGTAATTTCATAAAGTTATTTATCAGAATAATGACCCATTGCAGAAATCACAAAAACAGTTACAACATCTTCTTCTATCCTGTAAATTAAGCGATCTTTTTGATTAATACGTCTTGACCACAATCCCGAATATTCATATTTCAATGCCTCAGGATTTCCAAAACCCTGATCTGGATTTTCTGACAGTTCAATTAAAATTTTAGCAATATTTTTAATTGAAATTTTATTTCCTGATTTTTTATGTTTTTCAATATCTTGATTTGCGATTTTGGTTACTTCAACCCTAAACTTCCCCATATATCTTTTGGATCTAGCGTTGTAGTTTCTCCATTTTTAATGTTTTCTTCTGCTTTTTTAACTTTTTCAATAAATTCTGGACTATATACACTTTGTTCCTCGTTAACTTGTCCATAAGCATCTGTTTCAACAATTTCAATTTCCTCAAAACCTTTAAAACTATCAAACATGACAATAAAAGCTTTCCCTATCTTAGTGCGTTCGTTTATTTTTACGGTTAGCGTTTTCATGATTCTTGATTTAAACACAAAGATACAAAATTACTGGTAGTACTAAATTCATATATAACAATATCAATTCCCTGACATTTATTTTTATCCTTCGGCATAATTAATTACAAAATTTTATTCTATCAAAAAGAAAATTCCTAATTGTAGTAATGAATCCGTATAAAACAGCAAACGGAAAAAGTATTTTTCGAAGTAATTTCATAAAGTTATTTATCAGAATAATGTCCCATTGCAGAAACTATAATAACAGTTACAATTTCTTCTTCTACCCGATAAATCATTCTGTCTTTTTGATTAATTCTTCTAGACCAATATCCATTAAAATTATGCTTCAGTTCCTCAGGTTGTCCTTCGCCTAAAAATGGATTTTCAGTCAATTCTAAAAGTATTTTTTCAATCTTTTTAATAGTAGCTTTATTTCCTGATTTATAGTGATTTTTCAAATCTTTACGAGCAATGTCGTCAAATTCTACAAAATACTTCCCCATATATCCTCAGGATTTAATCTTGTTGTTTTTCCTTGTCTAATATTTTCTTCTGCTTTTTTAATCTTCGCAATAAATTCAGGACTATATATACTTTTTTCTTTTATTAATTTTTTAGAATCTGTTTCAACAATCTCCACACCATCAGCGCTATTACTAAATGTTTCGGACAAAATTGCCATAAAAGCTTTTCCTGCTTTAGTCCGTTCGTTAATTTTTATTATTACCGTAGTCATGATTATTGATTTATAATTACAAAGATACAAATTTAGTAACATTATGTTACTCGTGTTACTAATGTTACTTATCCGCATAAAACAATACCATTCAAATATTTTAAATTTAATTCGTTAATTTGTTTCAAGGTTTTCCCAGTAACATGAAACTTGAAACAAATAAAACCAGAAACTAAAAGCAAAAAATGAAAATCAAAGAAATATTAGCAGTTCTCGAAGAAATGGCACCTTTGGCTTACGCCGAAGATTTTGACAATGTTGGACTTTTAGTCGGTAATTCTGAAACTGAAAGTACAGGAGTTTTAGTTTGCCATGATGCCTTAGAAAACGTAATTGACGAAGCTATTGCTAAAAATTGCAATTTAGTGGTTTGCTTCCATCCCATTTTATTCTCTGGAATTAAAAAAATCACAGGTAAAAATTATGTGGAACGTGCGATCCTCAAAGCTATTAAAAATGATATTGCTATTTATGCCGTTCACACTGCACTTGACAATCATTCGCAAGGTGTTAATAAAATATTTTGTGATGCTTTAGGTTTGACCAATACAAAGGTTTTGATTCCGAAGCAAAACTTCATTCAAAAATTAGTTACTTATACAACTCCTGATAATTCAGATAAAGTTCGCAATGCGATGTTTGAAGCTGGTGCGGGAACAATTGGAAATTATGACAATTGCAGTTTTAATACCGAAGGTTTTTTTACTTTTAAAGGAAATGAAAACAGTAATCCTGTAATTGGTGAAAGAGGAAAATTACATACAGGAACAGAGGTAAAAATTGAAGTTATTTTTGAAAAACACTTACAATCTAAAATTTTAAAAGCGCTGCTTGCCAATCATATTTATGAAGAAGTCGCTTATGAAATTTACAATCTTCAAAATTCGCATCAGAATATTGGATTGGGAATGACTGGCGAGTTTGAAACTGAAATGGATGAAAAAGACTTTCTACATTTCGTAAAAGATAAAATGATTGCTGACGGAATTCGTCATTCTGCCTTTTTAGGAAAAAAAATAAAGAAAGTAGCCGTTTTGGGTGGTTCTGGAAGTTTTGCAATAAAAAATGCAATTATGGCAGGTGCCGATGCTTTTTTGACTGCCGATTTAAAATACCATCAGTTTTATGAAGCCGAAAACCGTCTACTTTTAGCCGATATTGGTCATTTTGAGAGCGAACGCTATACAAAAAACTATATTGTTGATTATCTTCGAAAAAAAATCCTTAATTTTGCAATCATTTTATCAGAAGAAAATACAAATCCAGTTAAGTACTTATAGAATATGGCGAATACGAAAGAATTAAGTGTTGAGGACAAGTTAAGAGCAATATACGATTTACAGCTTATTGACTCTAGAATTGACGAAATCAGAAACGTAAGAGGGGAACTTCCTTTAGAAGTGGAAGACTTAGAAGATGAAGTTGCAGGTTTAAGCACGCGTTCAGAGAAACTGAAAAGTGAACTTGAAGTGATTGAAGATCTTATCAAATCGAAAAAAAATGCGATTGATGAGCACAAAGAGGTTATCAAAAAATACACAAAACAACAAGAATCAGTTCGTAATAACAGAGAATTTAATTCTTTGACTAAAGAGGTTGAATTTCAGGAATTAGAAATTCAATTGGCTGAAAAGCAAATCAAAGAAATGAAAGCTTCTATCGAACATAAAAAAGAAGTTACTTCTAATTTAAAAGAAAAACTTGACGCTAAAAGCTCTCATTTAAAACATAAAAAATCTGAATTAGACGCTATCATGGCTGAAACTCAAAAAGAAGAAATCTTCTTGTCTGAGAAATCAGCTGAATTTTCTGCTCAGATTGAAGAAAGATTATTAGCTGCTTATACTAGAATCAGAACAAGTGTTCGTAATGGTTTAGCTGTTGTATCTATCGAAAGAGGAGCATCTGCAGGATCATTCTTCACTATTCCGCCACAAACTCAGGTAGAAATTGCTTCAAGAAAGAAAATCATTACTGATGAACACTCTGGAAGAATTTTAGTTGACAGCGCACTAGCTGAAGAAGAAAAAGAAAAAATGGAACAATTGTTCTCTAAATTCTAAATATTTAAAATCCCGATTTAATCGGGATTTTTTTTTGCATTTAATTTTTTGCCACAGATTAAAATGATTTTACTAATCTGTATTTTTTCGCCACGAATTTCAAGAATTAGCACGAATTAATTAGTGTGAATTCGTGCTAATTCGTGGCGAAACTTTTTACTAATCTGTGAAAATCATTTTACTCTGTGGCAAAACATTTTTTATCTTTATAAAAAAATTAAGTTTTGGGAATTAAAAAAGGAATTCGTTTCATTACATTAAAATCGGTTGGATCATATATTAACTTTCTGAGTTATGTTCGCCCACAAAAAGCTGTTGAACTTTCATATGCCCTTTTTAGTCAGCCCAGAATTGGGAGATTACAAAAAAACAGTTTGCCAAAAATTCTAAAAAATACTGAAACAGAAACGTTTCATCATAATGAACATCATTTTCAAACTTATGTTTGGAAAGGAAACGAAACCAAAATTCTTCTTGTTCACGGATGGGAAAGTAATGCTTCTCGCTGGAAAAAAACTTTACCACATCTTCAAAAATCAGGAAGTACCATTATTGCCATCGATGCTCCGGCTCACGGACAAAGCAGTGGTAAAGAATTTAATGTTCCGCTTTACGCCGAATTCATTAATAAAGCTGTCGAGAAATATCAGCCAAGTATTATTATTGGTCATTCTATTGGCGGTGCAGCTTGTGTTTATCACCAATATTTATTCCCAAATACCAGCATTAACAAAATGGTGATTCTTGGAGCGCCATCAGATTTGAAAATTTTAATTAATAATTACATTTCGATGCTAAGCTTGAATACCAAAATGTTTTCGCTTCTGGAAGGCAAATTTATGAAGCGTTTCAACTTTAAACTGGAAGATTTTTCCGGGCAAAGATTCGCTTCAGAATTTAATGTTGCCGGTTTAATTGCACATGACACATCAGATAAAATTGTGGCTTTTGAAGAAGGTAAAAAAATCGCAAGTAATTGGAAAAACAGTCAGTTTGTTGAAACCAAAGGCTTAGGCCACGGAATGCATGACGATGAATTGTATGACAAAGTGATGGAATTTTTGTTTAAGGAAGGTTCTGAGCCACTAAGTCGCTAAGGCACTAAGCTTTTTTTGATTAAAAGCCGTAGTATTGTCATTTCGACGGAGGAGAAATCACAATAGAAATTCGACAATCAAAATCGCAGATCTTTGTCGAGTCACGAGTGTGATTTCTCCTCCGTCGAAATTGACAAGATTGCGCGAAATCTAATAATCTGCAATCTAAAATTCTAAGAAACCACTATCTTAAAATATTTCAACAGCTCTTTTTCTCCTTTTCCGGTAATAATTATAGCTCTTGAATCTTTGGTTTTCCTCAACCAATCTTCGTTTATCATTTTATTGAATAAAAGCGAACCTATGGAACCTGCAATATGATTTCTTCTTTCGCTCCAATCCAGGCAAGGCTTTAAAAATATCCGTTCTTGTTTTTGGGCTTCTTCTAAATTAATCCCAAAATTAGAAAACCATTTTTCTCCTTCAGAGCTGACTTCAAAAGTGTTTTTATTTTCTATTATTATCTTTTGTTTTAATAAACTATCGGCTAAAGCCACGCCAATTTTTCCTGCTAGATGATCATAACACGTTCGGCAATACTTTATTGGAGGATATTTCTCTGTGTCTTTTTTGGATTGAATTTCAAGTTTCGGAATAAGATTTGCCATTGCTTCAACAACATACGCTACTTCTTTATTCGAAAATCTGTAATATTTATGACGTCCTTGCTTTTCAACACTTAACAAATCAGCATCCAGAAGTTTTCCCAGATGCATACTCAGATTTTGTGGCGATGTATTTACTGCAACTGACAATTCTGTAGCTGTAAAGGCTCTTCCGTCGAGCAATGTCCACATAATTGCGGCACGAGTTGGATCTCCTATTAAAGTTGCCGCTTTTATAAATTGATCTTCCATTTAGGTTTTTATAGTTAAGTACAGAATGAAGTATCCTTGTGTAAAGTTAAATAACTTTGCTAAAAAAGTAAACATGATCTCTTCTTTATTCTTGCAATCTGATGTTCCTGATCCTTATTTAATATATGAAAATATGTTGAATATAAATCCCGTTTATTGGGATGAACCAAATAAAACCTGGGCAATATATTCTTATAAACATTGCGTTGAAATTCTAAAAAATACTAAAACACATATTCCGGATATAAATCCTGATAACGTTCAAAAATTAAATACAGATGCTTTATATATTTTGAATAACTTAACTCGATTGTCAAATGGAGTTGAACATGAAATTGCGAAAGAAATCACAACAATAATTTTTTCGAAGATGAAATCAGTTGAAATCGGTCCGGTTACCGCTGCGTTAATTCAAAATGGTTTAGTCGAAAATAAAATAGATTGGGTAGATTCGATATGTAAAAAACTACCTGTTTTAATTCTTCTGAAAAGTTTCAGTTTTGACACTAATGATTCTGATTTTATTTCTAAGAAAATAGAAACTATCGTTAAAATAATGCTTCCAAAGAAAACCGTTGAGGAAGTAAATTCTATCAATGAAATTTCAGAGGATTTGTTTTTCATAATTAAAAAGCATTTATCATCTCTTGCCCTTGAATCATTATTATCTAGCATTGCAGAAAAACATAAAATGACACTTGAACAGGTTATAAAAACAGTTGTGAGTAATTTAATCGGATTATTTATTCAGAGTTATGATGCGGGGCGTGGAATTTTGAGTAATGCGTTGTTGCAAATTATTCAAAATAAAACTTTTTCGAATAAAAAAGCAATAGAAAAATCAGTTATAGAAACGCTTCGTTTTGATCCGCCCATTCACAATACGAGAAGAATTGCAACTGAAGATTTTTTTATCGGCGAAAGCCTTATTAAAAAAAATGACTTCATATTAATTGTTCTGGCATCAGCAAATCGTGATCCTGAAAAGTTTGAAAATGCATTCGAATTTAACATTGAAAGAAGTAATAACTTTGAAAATCTAACTTTTGGGATTGGTGGTCATATGTGTCTTGCAAAATATTTCTCGATTCAATTAGCGACAGAAGCTTTATGGCTTTTATTTGATGAATATAAAACGATAACCATTTTAGATCACAACATTCAATACGAACCTATGATTAATGCCCGATTACCTAAGAATATTTGGGTTTCGATATTATAATTAAAAAACAAAAAAAAATGATAGCAGTAATTTTTGAAGTGATTCCAAACGAAGGAAAAAAAGAAGAATATCTTGATATCGCAGCAAGTTTGCGACCAAAGTTAGACGATATAGATGGCTTTATATCTATCGAAAGGTTTCAGAGTTTTAGTAATCCTGAAAAGGTTTTGTCTTTATCTTTTTGGAGAGATGAAGAAAGTATTCAGCAATGGAGAAATCTCGAGATGCATCGCGACGCCCAATCAAAAGGAAGAAATGAAGTTTTTAAGGATTATCACTTAAGAATTGCGACGGTAGTTCGTGATTATGGAATGTTTGACAGGAAAGAAACTCCTGAAGATAGTTCTGAGTTTCATTCTTGAAGAAGGTTCAAAGGTGCAGAGGTTCAAAGGGACAAAGGTTTTTCTTTTGAGTTTGTCATTTCGACCGAAGGGAGAAATCATACTAGAAACTCCGTGCCTGTAGTCGCCAATCTTTGTCGAATTACTTGTGCGATTTCTCCCTTCGGTCGAAATGACAAGATTGTGAAAAATCTAAACTCTGAGATCTAAAATTCTAAGAAGTCTAAATTTTGACTACTTTTGCAGTATGGAAGAGAATTTAAAACGTCTTAATAAATTTATTGGAGAAACAGGTTACTGTTCTCGTCGTGAAGCCGATAAACTTATCGAAGAAGGGCGTGTGACAATAAATGGTGTTGTACCAGAAATGGGAACCAAGGTTTCACCAAATGATGAAGTACGTATCGACGGAAAATTGATTGTAGAGAAACACGAAAAATTAGTGTATTTAGCTTTCAATAAACCTGTTGGTATTGAATGTACAACCAATTTGGAGGTTCGAAATAATATTGTGGATTATATCAATTACCCAAAACGTATTTTTCCGATTGGAAGATTGGATAAAGCCAGTGAGGGATTAATTTTCATGACCAATGATGGTGATATCGTAAACAAGATTTTACGCGCCAGAAACAATCACGAAAAAGAATATACGGTAACGGTTAACAGACCAATTACAGATCGATTTATAGAACGAATGGGAAATGGTGTTCCGATTTTGGATACGGTTACCCGAAAATGTAAGGTGGAGCAAATAAGCCAATATACTTTTAAAATCATCCTTACACAAGGTTTAAACCGTCAGATTCGTAGAATGACTGAATATTTGGGTTATGATGTTACGGCACTTAAGCGTATCCGAATTATCAATATATCGCTTGATATTCCGGTGGGTCGTTATCGAGATTTGACTGATGATGAGATTAAAGAATTAAATCAGTTGATTGAACCATCCAGTAAAACCGAGGAAGCGAGTTTACCAAAAGTAGAAACGCCTAAAAGTCCTCCAACCAGAAGAACAGAATTCATCTCAGAACATGATCCCCGATTTAAGAAAAAAGGAGATTATTAGATTATAAAAAATTCCCATTTGTTTATGACAAATGGGAATTTTTCTTTTAATTATATTGAATACATTTTTATCAAAACCATCTTCTTCTTTTAAACAAGAATGCTCCGCAAGAAGACAAAATAACAGATACAAAAAGAAGAATCCAAAAACCATATTTACTTTCTTCTAATCCATTTGGGACATTCATTCCGTATAAACTGGCGATCAGGGTAGGAATCATTAGAATAATAGAAATTGAAGTCATTTGCTTCATGATATTATTCATATTATTAGAAATTACCGAAGCATACGCATCCATCATTCCCGTCAAAATATTACTGTAAATATTGGCTGTATCTTGTGCCTGACTTAATTCGATATCAACATCTTCCAGCAAATCCGGATCAAAATGCTCTCTGTGGGCTTTTAGGTTTTTAATTCGGTGAAACAAAACATCATTCCCTTTTAAAGAAGTTATGAAAAACACCAGACATTTCTCTATTTGCAAAAGTGCCTGTAGTTCCTGATTTTTAATAGATTTCTCCAGATTGTCTTCTGCCAGTTTTATCTTTTGATTAATTTGTTTTAAATATTTTAAATACCAAACACTTGATGATAACAACAATCTTAAAACTAAATCGAAGTTGTCTTTTGTATTTATGTTTTTGCGTTTTGTGTATTGTACAAAATCAGAAATCATTTCTGTTTTATAAAAACTGATGGTAACACAAATATCAGCTTTAAAAATCACACCGATCGGAATGGTTTGAAAAGGCAATTTAATGTCGTTACTTTTTATGGGAACACGCATGATAATTAATGTCCAGCCATCTTCTATTTCGATACGCGGTCTTTCGTCAATATCTTCAATATCATTGTAAAATGCTTCTGGAATTTGAAGTTCTTCGAGTAGATATTTTTTTTCAGTTTCTGTAGGAGATTCAATGTTGATCCAGCAATTTGGAGTCCATTTTTGTGTCTCGATTAATCCGTTGTTGTTTTTGTAAAAGGCTTTCATTTCAAAATTGCGGGGTTTATTATAGCAATTTGAAAAAGATCAAAAAGCTATTTTTAATTAAATAGTAACGAATAATAATCGTCCATTGGAGAAGTTTTTTTTTAAGTGCTGCAAAAGTATCCTTTATTTTTAGAATCAAAAATAATTAGGCATTAAAAAACCGTCTTAAGATTACATCAAGACGGTTTTATTACAATTTATTAATCTTATTTTAAAAACTCATAATACAAAGCTTTCGATAAAAACGTTTTTTCCTGATAGATATAAATATCATTCTCTTTATTTAATTCTGCATTTGTCTCTTTAATTTTATTTTCCAGAAAATATTCCCGACGTAGTTCATCATTAAAATTTAAATCATTTAAAAATGTCGTTTCTACTCCTTTATTAACTGAAATATTATAGATAGTAATTAAGTTTCCCCAATTTACAAAACTGCATAAAAGTATTGTTCCATAAAAGCACCAAACCATCTGGTTAAAAAGATAAGCGTTTGTTTTTTGCTTTGTAATCTTAAAAAATGCAAAAACTAATCCAATTATTGCCAGTATCAGAAATGCGTAAACTCCCAATCGTTTATAGGTTAAACCGAAAAAAGAAACATATTCTGAATTTTTAATAATTGTACTTACAATAAGAATAACATTTAAAACGATCCAAATTTTAGCGAGTTTTTTTAGATTAGTTGCTTTTTCATCAAAATTAAATCCGCCTTTAAAGTAAAACAAGATCACACCAACTGCCATAATAATCGAAAAGATAACCGCATTTACTCTTTCGTGTGTATCTGAACTTAGTTTCGTTTTTTCTACCACTTCGAAAAACTGTTCGTAATTATAGGTAACAATAAAAATTAAGAGCATAAAATTTAAAAGTACCAACGTTATCTCGCCGCTTTTTCTTTCGAAATCGAGATCAAGAAACGAAAATGTCTGTTGATTTTTGACTTCGGCTATATTTTCGAAATCATTGTCTAATAACTCATTTTTTTCATAACAAAGCTCCGGAACCCAATAATTCCAAAAACTGAAAGAAATATAAAACCCCAATAAACCAATTAGAATAACTTGTACAATGTCAAGATCTAAAGTATAATCTGTTAGTAAAGAAGAAAAATGAGTACTTCCGAATGAATATGCCGCAAAAAACACAATTAAAAAAATTGCTGGAATAATAAAATAAGCCACCAACTTCTTAGCAAAGTTATTATGAATTTTTCTTTCCGGAAGCCATTGGCTAAACATAAAAACACGACCCAAAGTGGCAAATGCATTTAAAAATACAAGAGGAAAAATCTGTATTACTTTAAGTTTTGAGTCTTGTGTTTTAAATTGTAAAAAGAGAACTGACATTGCTAAAGCCAAAAATGAAGCAAAATCACCATACCAAGCAAATGCCAAACAAGATAAAACCGATGTTATTACCAAAACTAAATGTGATCTGTCAACCGACCGATCCTGAAATGAATACGAAACCAAACAGGTTAATAATAGTCCGAAAATAGCGAGGTTCACTCCTATAGACTCGTTGTAAAAAAGCAGTGTAAATATCAAACTGCAAGCTAGAATAATCTGGTGTTTTTTCATATTTGTTGATTTTATTTATTAGTGGTCAAATATGTTATCGCCTTTTTTATAGGTTTTATTTTTTAGTGGCGATTTCATAATTTTAAATTTAAAAGTACTTTGCATTTCAAAGTATTTAGGTAAAAAAATATAGTTATTAAGATTTCATTAATTTTTCAAGGTAAGATAAGTGTTCTTTAAAGGCTGCACGTCCTCTAGGTGTAACTTGGTATGAAGTTTTGGGCTTTTTGCCTACAAACTCTTTCTTTACTTCGATATATTCTGATTTCTCAAGTGCCGAGGAATGACTGGCTAAATTTCCATCGGTGATGTTCAGGAGATTTTTCATCTCGGTGAAATCAACCCATTTATTAACCATCAGTATGGACATAATACCCAATCTGACACGGCTTTCAAAATCTTTATTTAGTTTATCAATAATTCCCATTGCTTGGATTATTTATATTTTTTGAACATTATTAATCCGTACAAGATATGCAAAATACCAAATCCTATGATCCAAAAAACTAAACCATATCCAATATAAAAAAGTGAAATAAATCCTAAAACCAACTCACAGAATCCTAAATATTTAATATCTGAAAAAGTATATTTTTCAGCATTTATAAGTGCCAAACCATAGAAAATTAAAGTCGCCGGCGCTACTAAACCATAAATTTCATGATACAAAAGCGCTAAACAAAATATACCTCCAGCCAAAAGTGGAACGGCCAAATTAAACAACATTTTTTTTGTCGCTGATGTCCAAATAGGCAAATCGTATTTTTTGCTTTTTCTGATCGTAAAAAGAAGGCCAAATGTAAAAGCGCAAATCAGAACAATAACTGCGGTAATGAATAAGTGAGAAACTAAATTGGCGGAATACAATTTATGTTCTCCATCAAAATATTCAAGTCCGTTTGCTTTGAACAACTGATAAACATATAATCCTCCTATTAACGCTGAAAGTCCGGCAAATACTCCTGAGAGCCCGCTTAACGATATAAATCTGGAAGAGCGTTCCATCATGGAACGAATATGTGCTAAATCTTCTTGGTGCTTCTGATTCATAATAAAGTACTTTGTAGTGCAAAGTTATGTTTTATTTTGAATTGACAAGTATAAAATTTGATTTTTTTAATGTGCCGAAATTAATTATAATTTTTATATGTCACCCCGATGGGGTTCTGAAAAACGAATCACTGTTTTTCTATAAATATATCGTCCCAATGGGACTTGATTCATTACCGTAAAATTGCGTGAGGGATAGGAATCAATGTCATTAAGTTAAGGGAATATTGCCGAATAAATCTCGCGCAAAGTCGCAGAGTCGCAAAGAAAATGTGTGTAAACTTGGCGGCTTTGCAACTTTGCGCGATTTTTTTTCAGTCTTAATTATCTAAAAAAAGCTTAACTTAATGACATTGGGATAGGAATAAGCTACCGCAGTAGCATGGATAGCCCGACCGTATTTGCGAAAGGCGCACATAAGCGTCATGTTAAATAGCGCCTTTTGTAAATACGGTCACGCCCAAAGTAAATTAAAACGACAAAGCCTACTCGATTGAATAGGCTTTGTTTATTATTATAGTCGAAAAGATTATTTCTTTGCGCTTCTCATTTTTCTTGCCAAAAGCGTATTTTTAAGCAACATTGCGATTGTCATTGGTCCTACTCCACCAGGAACTGGCGTAATATATGATGCTTTTTTGCTTACGCCGTCAAAATCAACGTCGCCTTTTATAACGTAACCTTTTGGGTTTGAAGCATCGTCTACACGAGTAATTCCAACATCAATGATTACAACTCCATCTTTAACCATGTCTGCTTTTAAGAATTCAGGAACTCCTAAAGCTGTGATGATAATATCTGCATTTTTAGTAAATTCTGCTAAGTTTTTAGTACGGCTGTGTGTCAAAGTAACGGTAGAATCTCCTGGATTTCCCTTACGACTCATTAAGATACTCATTGGGCGTCCTACAATATGACTTCTACCAATCACTACTGTATGTTTTCCGGCAGTTTCTACTTTGTAACGCTCCAACAATTCCATAATTCCGAATGGCGTTGCAGGAATGAAACTTTCCATTTCAAGCGCCATTCTACCAAAGTTTGTTGGATGAAATCCGTCAACATCTTTATCAGGATCGATTGCTAATAAAATTTTTTGCTCATCGATGTGTTTTGGCAAAGGCAACTGAACAATATATCCGTCAAGATCGTCGTCTTCGTTTAATTCTTTAATTTTAGCTAGTAAATCCTCTTCGGTAATATCTTCCGGTAAACTCACTAAAGTTGAATCGAAGCCAATTTGCTGGCAAGATTTTACTTTACTTCCTACGTAAGTTAAACTTGCCCCGTTTGTACCAACGATTACAGCTGCCAAATGAGGTACTTTTCCTCCGGCATCTTTTATCGATTGAACTTCGGCTGCAATTTCGTTTTTAATGTCTTCAGCTGTTTTTTTACCGTCTAGTAGTTGCATTATTCTTTAGTTAAAATGTTTCAGGTTTAAAGTTTCAAGTTTTAAAAAGCTAAAACTTGTGTTTATTGTAATCAAAAAAGTTTCAAGTTTTAGTCCCGAACATGAAACTTTAAACCTGAAACTTTTTTCTTATTTTTTTATCTCGGCATTCCGCCTGGCATTCCTTTCATGCCTCCCATCATTTTCATCAGGTTTTTTCCGCCTGGACCTTGCATCATCTTCATCATTTTGCTCATTTGGTCGAATTGCTTCATTAACTGATTTACTTGCTCGACTTTCGTTCCGGAACCTTTAGCGATTCTGGCTTTTCTCTTTACGTCGATTATGGCAGGTTTACTTCTTTCGATTGGTGTCATCGAGTGAATAATTGCTTCGATATGTTTAAAAGCATCATCTTCTATTTCTACATCTTTCATGGCTTTTGAAGCTCCTGGTATCATTCCAACCAGATCTTTCATATTACCCATTTTCTTTACTTGCTGAATTTGTGTCAAGAAATCATCAAAACCAAATTCGTTTTTAGCGATTTTCTTTTGAAGTTTTCTGGCTTCTTCCTCATCAAATTGTTCCTGAGCTCTTTCTACAAGCGACACAACGTCTCCCATACCTAAGATACGCTCGGCCATACGATCCGGATAGAAAACATCAATTGCTTCCATCTTCTCGCCTGTACCTACAAATTTGATTGGTTTGTTTACAACCGATTTAATCGAAATTGCAGCTCCACCACGTGTATCTCCATCTAATTTGGTTAAGATAACTCCATCAAAATTCAGGATATCGTTGAAGGCTTTTGCTGTATTTACAGCATCTTGTCCTGTCATTGCATCCACAACAAACAAGGTTTCCTGAGGTTGGATTGCTTTATGAACACGAGCAATTTCATCCATCATTTCTTTGTCTACTGCCAAACGACCAGCCGTATCGACAATAACTACATTGAAACCGTTTGCTTTTGCATGTTTGATTGCGTTTTGAGCAATTTCAACAGGATTTTTATTTTCCGGTTCTGAGTAAACCTCAACACCTATTTGGTCCCCAACAACATGTAACTGATTGATCGCCGCAGGACGATAGATATCACACGCTACAAGTAGTGGTTTTTTATTTTTCTTTGTTTTTAAAAAGTTGGCAAGTTTACCAGAGAAAGTTGTTTTACCAGAACCCTGAAGTCCTGACATCAAAATAACTGTTGGTGTTCCTGAAAGATTGATTCCTGCAACATCACCACCCATCAATTCAGTTAGTTCGTCTTTTACTAACTTCACCAATAATTGTCCCGGCTGAAGTGTTGTTAAAACGTCCTGACCAATTGCTTTTTCTTTTACTTTAGTTGTAAAATCTTTAGCAATTTTAAAGTTAACATCGGCATCTAATAAGGCACGACGAACTTCTTTTAAGGTATCGGCAACGTTTACTTCTGTAATTTTACCGTGTCCTTTTAATATATGGAACGCTTTATCTAACTTATCACTTAAATTATCAAACATACTATTTTCTTTATTTGAAGTGCAAAGATAATCTAATTAGACATTTCAGGCAATTTTTATTTAAGGGCAATTTTTTGGTTTTGCCACAAAGGCACTAAGACGCAAAGTTTTTTATTTATATCTGGTAATGCTTATATAAAAAAAGCGCAAAGAAAAATAATCTTTGCGCTTTTGTGCCTTTGTGGCAATATTTTTTAAAACTGAAAATAAATAAAGGGTTGTGAACCTGCAACGGCTGTTGCGTAAACAATCCAATAGACGAAGCCCAGAATTACGGCTTTTAGCAGTAAAGGTGTATTATCGAAAACAAATTTCATTTTGGATGTAAATACTTCTGGTAAAAAGTGCCAAACATATCCGAAAAGCATTAATCCAAACACATTTTTATATCCTAAAACTATTACTTTCCATTGTTCCGGCTCGAATGTTAACTGACCAATATTGTTGATTACTTGTATCGCTGTTTCGAAATCTCTGGCGCGGAAAAAGATCCAGCAGAAAACCACGAAATGAAATGTTATTACGATTGAAAAGAACCTCCATACAAAACCGGAACTTTTACCTTCTTTTTTGGAAGGGAAAAATTCTAAGAAAATTTTATGAACCGCCAATGCTAAACCGTGTAACGCTCCCCAAATAATAAACTGTGCTCCTGCTCCATGCCATAATCCTCCTAAAAGCATTGTGGTAAATAAATTAAAATTGGTTACCAGCGTTTGATTTTTTTTCTTCGAAAGTAAAAATGTCAAACAAAAAACTACAAGCGCTCCAATTGCTATTCCTAACGGAATAAAGCTCACATTTACATTTGAAATTCCCCAAAGCAATAATCCAAAGAAGAATAAACTCGGGAATAAAAACCCTGCAAATGTTCCTTCTCTGTTTCCTCCGATAGAGATATACAAGAAATCCTTTAACCACGTTGAAAGTGAAATATGCCATCTTCTCCAAAAATCCGTTATCGAAGTTGATTTATATGGTGTTCTAAAGTTGGCTGGTAATTTGAATCCTAATAACAAAGCGATTCCGATTGCCATATCTGAATATCCCGAGAAGTCACAATAAATTTGTATCGCATATCCGTAAGATGCCATTAAGTTTTCGAATGACGTATAATTCATTGGCGTATCAAAAACACGGTCAACGAAATTTATAGAGATGTAATTTGAAATTACTGTTTTCTTGATTAATCCGCCAATAATCAAAAACAAGGCGTTGTTTACATCTTGCTTTGTTAAGTTTAATTTTTGGTAAATCTGAGGAAGAAAATCTTTTGCCCTAACAATTGGTCCGGCTACTAATTGTGGAAAAAACGAAACGAAAAATAAATATTCGATGTAGTTTTTTGTCGGTTTAATTTCTTCACGGTAAATCTCAATAATATAACTCATCGACTGAAAAGTATAAAACGAAATTCCCACTGGAAGAAAAACATCATGAAGCTGGAAATTACCATGAAACATATCATTGAACGTTACAATCATAAAGTTCATGTACTTGAAATATCCAAGTAATCCTAAATTCAGGATGACACTTATTACCAAATAAATTTTCTTGGTACTGTCTTTTGTTGCTTTAAAAATAATCTGGCTCAGACTATAATCAACTACAGAGGAAAGCAATAAGAGTAAAAAGTAAATTCCGCTTGACTTATAGTAAAAGAAAAGCGAAAACAGAATAACATACGTTAATCTCAAATAAAATGTTTTGCGTAAAAAAGCATACACAAAATAAAAAACCAAAAACAGTCCTAAGAATAAACCTGTATTAAACAATAATTTTTCTTCGGGATTGTATATAAACCAGCTTTTAGCCTGCTCTAAGGTAATTGCACCAAAATTTTGAACAA
Organism: Flavobacterium pectinovorum; assembly: GCF_006438875.1. Lineage (GTDB taxonomy): Bacteria > Bacteroidota > Bacteroidia > Flavobacteriales > Flavobacteriaceae > Flavobacterium > Flavobacterium pectinovorum_A. Next base: position 284,366 of record NZ_RCZH01000007.1, on the reverse strand, counting down.
ACCAATTATTTATGCTATCAATTGTAATCAACTTAATTCTTTAATTTAAAATTATTGTATGCGCTTAAAAATGCCTGTGTAAACAAATCACCTTGTTTTTCGTATCCTTTTTTAGAATAATGAACCCAATCCGGTCCAATTAATCCTTGAAGTTTTAATTGATTAATACCGTGCATCCCACCAAATTCATCATATAAATCCCAAACAGCAACATTGTCGCTTTCTGCAATTTGAATTATACTTCTCGCATAATCGAATATGTAAGTATTGGTTCTTTTTGCTTTAAGCAAAGAAGGCGCTGGTGTACTAATAATTATTGGAACGTGTATGTTTTGTTCTTTCACTTTCTTTATAAACTGGCGCAATTGCTCAATATAAGCCGGAGCTTCCATGTGATCATAGCTTTCGTTTGTTCCTAAAGAAAGAACCAACATATCGGGATGTAATGCTTTTAACTGTTCAAAAAACAAAGGATATTTATTGTAATCTGAAAACTTAGATCCGTTTACTCCAATACTGCTGTAAATTAAACCCGGTGAATCTTTCTCGAGAACAATTCCGTTCAATTCGTATTTTGAAGCGTCTTTATTCGGAATTAGAAAAATTTTATCTAATGCTTTTTCAGAATTGTAATAATGACTAAATGAATCTGATTCTAAATCTAAAGAAACAAATGCCGAATTCTTGATCGCTTTGGGTTTTGTTTCGTTTGTCTGAATTTTCAATACTCTTCCGGCACGAATATTATCTGACTTTAAGTGATTGTTTCTTTTAATTTCGGCAACTGAAACATTGTATTTATCGGCAATAGTCGATATCGCTTCTCCCTTTTTGATTTTGTGTGTAATTACTTTTCGCTCTGTAGACTGAATAATATTGGTTTGAGATGATGTTGCCAAATCAAACATATTCTGGTTTCTAGGCGTAATAATGCGTATTGTATTAAACTTATAAGCAGGATCTTTGACATTCAATTCGACGGCAAAACCGCCACTATCTCTCCAAAGTCCTATTCCGCTTAAACCTATGGGAACATTTTTAAAGGGATGAATGTTTCTATAACTTTCCCATGTTCTGTTCGAGCGAAAACGCTCATTATAAGAACCGTTTGTTTTGGCTAATTGATATGGAAAAACTAAACCTCGACCAGCATTTCCAAATTTCTGTTGTAGATTCTTTCTGATTTCATTGGTCATTAAATCGCCCTGAATATGAGAATCGCCAATATGAACAATGTTTATCTTTTGATTGTTATGCTTTTCATTTTCCTGTAATTTCTTGAAAAAACTCTCCAATGCTTTCGCATTATAAATATCCTGATCAGAAATAGGTTCAATCGCTGCTGAATCGACTTTTTGAATCATATTTTTTTCTATTGAATGTGAATCTGTCGTTTTTGGTTTATCGTTTGTTGAGAAAAAAAGGCAACAAAACAAAATTATAAGTCTAGTCATATACGCTATCTTTTTTTACAGAAACGGAATCTGTATTTGCTTTTTTTGCTGTTTTCCGTTTATCGGTAACAACTTCTCTATTCTCTCTAAGAGCTTTGTATTGTTCGTATCCTTTATTTAATTGATCGTATAATAATTTACCTATTGCTTTTGCACCGCGTTGATTAAAATGCGTGTAATCTTTATTGGCTCTCGCAGGAGATTCATCAACCCATTTCACCATAGATCCGTCGCCGCCCATTAAAGTGTATAAATTTACAAATCCGGATTCGGTTTCCAGTGCATATCTTTTTTGAGCTTTCATTAAAGGAACAACAGCAGAATCTGTTTTCATTTCCAGATCATACTTTGTTGATTTATCTGCAGTCGAAATAATAAGAATAGAAACTCCCGGGAAAGATTCTTTGATTTTATTCACCGTTTTTTTCATTCCTCTTTCGTACCAGAAATAATTTTTGGTACCGTAATTCAATACGTTGGTTCCGTAGTGTAAGATAATCAAATCGTACTTCAAATTAGTATTGAAGGCTTGCATTACACTGGCATCAAAAGCCGAAATTGGTAATCCTGAATTTCCTCTTTGCGAGAAATTGTCGACGTGAACTCCTTTTCCGTTATCGAAATTAAATCCGTAAATCGGAATTGAATCGGCATGAATGAAATTTGCCTTGAAAGCTTTTATACTTCCCGATGTTACTTTTAAGGTATTTACCAAATTATTCGGAATCAGGCTTTTTCTCAAGGTATCTTTTCCAATCACAAAATTCACATTTCCTCTCTTAGAAGATCTTCCGTAAAACAAGGTTGGATTATCTAACGAGGTTGAATTTTTATTAGGTCCTGCTTCATATTGAACCCAGGTTGCGTTTGCTTTATCATTTGCAAAAAACACATGCCCGTTTACTCCAAAAGGACTTGATGGTCTTCTCACATTCAAGTAAGATTGCATTTTCCAGTTCTTAGAATACAATGATTTTACAGAACCTCTGGAAGCAGCAGATTCTGAGGTTATGGATACAAAACCAACTCCGTTTCCGCCAAAACGTTCCTGATAATTGGCACGAACATCTTGTACAATTAAATCTCCGTCTGTCATAGAATCTCCGTAATAAGCGATTCTAACATTGCCTTGGGGGTTTTTTTCCAGCTGATATAATTTTTCGTAAAAAGAAATCAAATATTGATACCCTTTGTAATTGTCAAAAGTCTCAGACGGAAATTCAATTCCTTCTGAAGCATCATAAACAATTTTTTCCTCACCCAGTTTTCGCTCGCTTTCCTCGATACTATCGCTTTTTAGCGATAATGAATCTTTTGCTACTGATTCTAAAAGCATACTGTCGATTAGTATATTTTTGGAATCGATTTTACTCTCCGAAAATATTTTATCCGGTAAGATTTGCTTAAACCCAATGAAAGCTACAAACGCTAAAGCGACAATTGCAAAAGACTGAAAAAAATAAGATTTTGTATTCACCTACTATTATAAATTTGAAGGATATAATTACAAGAATTAAACCGTTTTTAAATCTCTGTTAATTGCTTGTAAAAAAAATATGCGCAAAGATAGGACTAAAAATGAATGTTTGGCGCATTTTATTTGCAGTAAAAACAAAAAAAGAGGTTAGACGAATCCAACCTCTTTCTCAAAAAAAAATAAAAAAAACAAAGCTAATGATTAACTGAATTATAAAACAAGCAATCTTGATTTGCTGTTATTGAACTATTATTTTACCAGTTTTAACTTCCTTATTTCCAGAAAGAATTTTATAAAAATAAATTCCTTTTTGGTAACTAGCAGGAATATTCCAGTTCACAACTTGATTTGGCGTTACTGTTCCTTTAAAAACTGATTTTTCATTTCCTAATTTATCTGAATACACAACAATTTCAATTTCTTTATTCGTAGAGAAATTTGTTGAGAAGTTAATTGATTCGGATGTTGGATTGGGATAAACTGTTAATAAATCACTCTCTGATTGAAACTTTAAAGTTTGTTGTTTCAAAGCAGATATACCATATAAACTTATTTTATTGCTATTTGACCTCTTTACAGATCTTACAGTCCTAAATATAACTGCAGTATGATCATTCTGTAAAAGACTTATCGCAAGGGGGTATGGAGTCAAATCCAAATCCTTTGTAGTTTCATCAAATACAATTGGATCTTCTTGACTTCCCAAAAACCATGAGTATCTATATTCACCAACTCCTCCAGTCGGTTGACTGCCTGTTATTTTATAACCACTAATTGATATGCTATTGTTTTCTATATCAGTAATAGGCAAAGGTACTGGCAATATATTAACATGATTACTTGTAGAGCTTCTACTTCCAGAAGTTATATATCTTACGATAGTTGCATTTGGATATGAACTTAAAAAATTATATAAGCTTTCTGTGATTTCTAAATTCTGTCCATTATCTGGAAAAGTGTAAGGGTCTTCAGCCCCTAATAACACCCAAGAAAAAGTGTAGGAAGAATTTATGCCTCCCGTAGGAATAGTTCCTTTAATTGTCCAGTCAACTAAATTAATTGTATTATTTTGTATAGCTGGTGCTGGCTTTATCCAAATTGCAATTCTATTACTATAGACATCCTTAGAGACACCATACGCTCTTCTCCAATAATACGTTGAGTATTGCTCGACAGGCAAATAATCTTTCCCGACAGCACCTGGAATAGCAACTGTACCTCCAACTGCATCTGTACGTAGTTTGTACCACTGATAGGTAGATCCCATATCGCTCCCTATTAGCTTTTTAAACTCAGTCCCTTCATTAACAGTCTGATCATTTTCGGAAGAATTATTATAAGTAATTATATTAGTGCTTGGCGTTGGATTTGTTGGATTCGTTGGGTTTGTCGGATTTGTTGGGTTAGTTGGGTTGGTTGGAGTTGTCGTCGATCCATTTTTATAATTTACAGTAATTTTAATCATTTCAGATTCACTCTGAAAACAACTTCCATTGGTAGTAAACTTATAAACTTTTTGAGTATCCGAAGTGACCGTTTTTTTAAATTTAAATTTTAATGTTGTTGTTTGTCCTGGAATTAAGGATAATCCATTTGAAGCTAGATTAGAAACAAATCCATCAGGATCACCACATAAGAAGTGCTGATTAAGAATTACGGGGTTACCACTATTTCCATAACAACTAATTATAATATCCAGAGATCCTTCGACACCTGAATTAGTTGTTACTGTACCACTTTTGGATGAGTATGTCACAGAATTTTGAGCAAAACCAATCTCTACAAAAACCAGTAAAGACAATAAAAGTAATTTTAATTTCATATTTATAGTGATTTACATAACATTAAGTAATTATCCTCATCTGTTTTTAAAATTTATTTTAGATCTCTATTTATAAAACAAAGACGTAAAACAAAATTTACAATAGAATAAAAGTAACTTTCTACATGTTAAAATTAATTATAGGTTAAAAAATAACCCCGAATAAATTCGTATTCGAGGTTACTAATACTTTTTTAGAAAGTTGTTGTGCTATTAGCTTGGTATGCGAAATTGAAAGTATAATATCTTGACGTAGATTCTGCCGTTGGAGTTGTTGGTGCTCCTTTATAGTAGCTTAAGATTTCGAATTTTGCGTATTTCCCATCATGAGTTTTTACAACAATAACTTTCCCTGCAATTGGAGAAATTATTGTGTTAGCATAGTTGTACCATCCTTGCCCACTTACTCCAGGAATTGCGTACACAGTAGCGGCATCTTGTTTAAAAGTAGCTGTTGCCGGAAATGCTGTTACAGCGGCGAAAGTGTTAGAAACAATACTAATAGCTCCTGATCCAGTTCTTGCTGGTTCACCTGCATCATCAACATTGACTTTTGCTCCCCCGTTTACAATAATGAACGTTCCACGAAAAGCGATATCCCACTTATCAGTAGTAACAACTTTATTTTCAGAAAAACTGAATTTTGTATACGCACCACCTGTTGGTAATCCCGTTCCACCTCCTCCAGTTTGCGGAGCATTAAGATCAGACACTTTTGTTGTTACAACTACTTCAGGAGTTGTATTTTTATCATCATCACTGCTACAAGATGCAGTAAAAAGTACTAGTGCTAAAAGCGAAAATTTTAAGAAATTTGTTTTCATTGTAAAGGTTTTAAATAATTATTAAATTAGAAATTGTATTGAATTCTTGCATAAATTTGTCTTCCTGCCAAACTCGGAATTTGGCTAGGATCTGTGTAGTCAAATAGATTATTAACTCCGGCCTGAAGCATGAATTTATCCATAATATATTTTGTGGCTGATAAGTTTGCTATAAAATAATCCCCTATAAAGTTGTCATATTTGTCGAGAATTCCATTTCCGTTGGTATCAAACAACCCGTATTTGCTTCGATAAAGAACACGTAAATTGATGTCTGTTTTAATTGAAGGAATAGTATACGCAAATTTAATATTGGCCGTATGCTTCGATCTATTGTATAGTCCGAAATAATCTGATTTATCAATTTTAATGGTTTGTAAATCCGAATTTCGAATGTATTGATGCTCCTCAAAATTATCAACAACTGATTTGTCTTTGGCAGTTAAATATTGATATCCAACCGAAACTGAAAAGTCTCTCGTAAATTCATAAGCAGAATTAAACTCTAAACCATAGGTAAAAACTTTGCTATAATTGAAGTAGCTAAAAATGTTTTGTCCACTCTTTTTTGCAGCAACAACACCTGTATCAATCAAATCACTAATCGAATTGTAAAAAGCATTTAGTTCTATTTTGAGCTTGTTTTTTTTATAATATCCTCCAAAATTAAAATTGATGGAACTTTCCGGTTTCAATGGTTCATCAAAATTGATTCCCGCTACTCTGGAAGACAGAAGTCCTTGACTATCAAATTCATCCAAACGAGCTTCAGCTACATTATATCCCAATACGGTATATCCTACTGATGGATTTGTAAAATCGAAATATAACTGACGGAAATCTGGTGCTTTATAACCATATCCTACTGCACCTTTTAAAGAAAAACTGGTATTAAATTTATAATTTACCGCTAATTTCGGGCTTAATTGCGATGCATATTCGCTATGATTATCATATCTGAATCCTGCAAGAATATTTAGTTTTTCCGTGGGATTATAATCATATTGCAGGTAAACATACTGCGAATTAAACTTGACATTATTCGCAAAATACGTACGATCCAAGGTTTCATAATTTAATCCTGCTCCTGCTGTTAATTTATCCCTATTTATAGACCATGTTGTTCTTATTTCTGGTCTAACAAGCCATTGATTATAATATGTTTTCTCAAAAAGCACATTATCGGGATCATTCAAAAAAGCATCATTCTTATAATTAGTAGCATAAAATTCATATTCCCAATATAATCTGGAATTCCATCTGTGTTCTAATTTAATTTGCGAATTCCATTCATTTTCTTTTGCATCACCTGTATATCTTTCAGATTCAATTATAGCTTTGTTGTCTATCTTTTGATTGAAAAAACGGTTGTTTACAGTTAGTTTAAGATTTTCTGAAAAATCGTAATATATTTTTGGCTGAATTGTCGTGTTATGAAATTTTTCAACATTTTGTAACCACGTACTTTTATCTAAGTCAAATCCGTCTGTTGAATAAAAATTAGCAAATAAGTTGGCAGCAAATTTTTTCTTTTTCCAAAGTAAATTAGCGTTCGCATCATTGGTATTAAATGTACCATATCGATAAGACAGATTACCAGAAAACATATCTTTTTTAGGTCTTTTTGTAATTACGTTAATCACTCCGCCCATTGCTTCTGAACCATACAAAGCCGATGACGCTCCTTTTACAATTTCAATTCTTTCTATATTTCCTACAGAAATTCTTGATAAATCCAAAACTCCTGAACTTCTTCCTACAAGCGGAACGCCATCAATAAGAATCATGGTATAAGCTGCATCTAAACCCTGAATCTGAACACCTTCAAAACCACTTTCATCCGGAATCAAAATAATACCTGTTTGTTCATTTAGAATTTCATTTAATCTTGTAACGCCAGATTTTATAATTGCTTCAGATGTAATAACTGTCATTGGTAATGGCAAGGAAGAAAGCACTCTCTCGGTTCTTGTTGCCGTTGTAACCGTTACTTCTGACAATTCGTTCGCTTTAATACTATCTTTTTGTTTTTCCTGCGCAAAAGAAATTTGACAAAAAATGAACACAGCTAAAAGGGTAAATGTTATTTTCATTATTTTTATTCAGTCTTAATAATGGCGCAAATATAGAAACTATTTTTATTTGTTCTAAATAAATTATATATATTTGCCAAAAAATTTAAAACAAAACAATAAGTTATGATTTCAAAAAGCCTCTATTTTTCAGCCGTAATGGCTTTGACTTGTAGCCTTGGTTTCAGTCAGGACAAAAAACAACAAGACATTAATTCAATCAAATCAATGTGTGGTTGTTATGAAGTGAAATTTAATTTTACAGAAACTTTTCAATACCCTAAAGATTCTGCTACTTATAAGCCATCAGAGACCAAACATGAATCTGGTTTAGAATGGGTAGAGTTATTAGAAGACACTCCTAACAAAATCTCCATGCAACACTTATTAATTGTAAGTGATGATATGATCATCAAACACTGGAGACAAGATTGGCTATATGAAAACACTGACTTATATTCTTTTGACAAAGGTTCTTCCTGGAAATACAAAAAATTAGACAAGAAAGCTGTTAAAGGACAGTGGACTCAAAAAGTATATCAAGTAGATGATAGTCCAAGATATGAAGGTTCCTCAACTTGGGTTCACGTTGACGGACAAGATTATTGGGCAAATGTTGCTGATGCTCCTCTACCAAGAAGAGAGCAAACAAAACGTAATGATTACAATGTTTTGAAAAGAAGAAACATTCATGAAATTACTGCTACAGGATGGAATCACGAACAAGACAACGATAAATTGATCAGAGATGACAGTGGAAAAGATGTTTTGTTAGCACAAGAAAAAGGAATGGATATTTATACTAAAGTTCCAGATGTAAAATGTATTGCTGCTCAAAAATGGTGGGTTGCCAACAATGCTCTTTGGAAAAATGTTCGTGACAAATGGCAAACGCTATTTGACAGACATCAGGACTTAAATTTAGAAGCTAAAGTTGACAGAAAACCTCTTTATTCTCTTTTGTTTGATTTAAAACCAGACGCTACAAAAGCAGAAACGGATGCAATTATCAACAAGTACGTAAAATAAAAATGTTTCTGTTAGTTGTAAAAAAGCCGATAGTCTAAACACTATCGGCTTTTTTTATGCAAAAAAAACCGCCTGAAATTCAATCCAGACGGTGTACCCTTTTATGTTTTCTACTAAATGTTTACTAATCCAATATAATTTAAAACGATATAGGGATTTGTTTTAATACTTTATAAACGCAATAAAATGCATTTAATTTTTATCCCAGAATAATTTTGTTTTCAATTTATCGCCGCCAATTGCTGCAGCCGCAGCATTGTAATTTGCAGCATTCAAAGTTTGCTCTCTAATTGGATAAGTCATTCTTGACGGAATCTGACCTTCTGCAGAAGCATCAGCATTTGATGGCGGAACAAGAGCCGGAAAATTAAGTCTTCTTGTTGATGTCCAACCTTCAAATCCTCTATTGAATAATGCATACCAAGCTTGTTCACCAATTTTTTGTTGCCAGGTTCCTGTAGCAGTCGAATACGCAACAGTCGATTGAGCTAAATAAGTATCTATATCTGCTTGTATTATTCCCCAATCTTCCATAGATGCGGTAATTGCTTTTGTGTAATGAGATGCTGCATCTCCGCTTACTGCAACTCCTCTTTCAACGGCTTCAGCCAATAAAAATTCAATTTCGGCATAATCCATATAAGTTCCTTTAAAGTCCGGTGCCTGAATTTTATCGCTTACGTGGGTATATCTTGAATACGTATTTTTTACTCCCACAATACCACCTTTATAACCTGTTACAACAATTAAATCACCGGTGGGATTTGCAGGATCTATATCTTTATAAGTTTGATTAAAATAAGTTTTTGTTCGAGGATCATTTTTTGCTACCAACGCATCAACAAACGGTTTCGCTGGCACAAAATCATGTCTTCCCGAAGAAACCAACTCTACGTATATAGGATTTGTATTAGGAACATTTTTTTCATAAGATATTTTCGCATTGTCAGCATTTGTGCTAAAAACTCCTTTTGAAGCTGAAATAATAGCGGCATCTGCGATAGCGTCTTCCAAGCCGGAAGCTTTAAGGTTAATCCCTAATTTCAATTTAATACCATTTGCAAATTTTACCCATTGAGTCAAATTATCTTGATAAATGATATCTGCATCTCCAAAGCCAGGGTGCGAAGTATCGATGTTTGCAATATCATTATCAAGTCGTACAATTAAATCTTTATAAATATCTAATGCTTTATCATATTTTCCCAAATAATATTTCGATCCTTTGAATGCTTCAGAATATGGAACATCTCCAAAAGTATCAACCAAAATTTGGTACGAATAAACAATCAGAATATCAATCATAGCAAGCTGATTCTTTTTGATATTCATTTTAGCAGCAAACTGTGGATCAGAAGCAATAATAACCTCATTTTCTATAAAAACTTTTGCCTGAATTAAATCACCTAATGAACCATCCTTGACTGTACCGGCATAAAAAGCTCCCCAATGATTATCAGAAATCTTTCTGGTTGTCCATTGATAAACAGATTCATCTGTATAGGTGGTTTCTGTCCATTGCTGATTTACCAGTCTAAAGATGTTTTTGTTTACACTTGTATTTACTACCTGTTCTGCAATTCCTTTTGCTGCAGCTGTAAATAGTGACGAGGCTGGAGGTTTTGATGAGTTTTTCTCATCTGTATTTAAATCCGTTAAATCGCTGCAAGAGCTTATCAGAAATGTGATAGTTAAAAAATATATTATTTTTTTCATGTTTTTTCTTTATTAAAATTTTAACGTTAAGTTGAATCCAATATCTCTCGTTGTAGGTAAAGATCCAACCGAATAACCTCTCGATTTATTTCCCGATGACAATCCACTTTCAGGATCTGCATAAGGTAAATTTTTACTTATTATCCATAAATTTGAACCTAACAAACTTAAAGTCGCCGCGTTTACGAATGTTCTTTCAAAGACTCTTTTAGGAAAATTATACGAAATAGAAACTTCTCTTAATTTTACATAAGAAGCATCATAAATAAAAGCTTTCGTTGGTTCAGCAAGATATCCGTAATTGCTTGAATAAGCGCCCGGACCAGTTTTACCAGGTGTATCATTAGTGTTTACTGTCGAAACTGTGTTGGGGATACCATTAGGAGCTACACCTACATTTACAATACCGTTTTCTCTAACATTACCAGCTGCTGTTTCCGTATATAAACCATTGGCAAGTCCATAATACATATCTAATGAAAAGATATCTCCTCCTTTTTGAGTATCGATTAAGAAACTCATAGAAACATTTTTATAGGTCAGTTTATTTCTAACTCCTCCATTCCAATCTGGCGTAATATTTCCAATAGTATTGTCTGATGTACCAGAGATTAAATATTTACCCGTTTTTTGATCCACTGTTCGTTGACCATTTGTATATACATAATCTGTTCCTTTCAGACTTCCGTAAGCTTCCCCTTTAGTCGCATTAACTGTAACTCCTCCTTGAAAAGAAGCAATTTCAAGATTGTCTATATTACCTGGTAAAGAAATAACTTTACTCTTATTATTAGACCAGTTTATAGTTACATCCCAACTAAAACTCTCTGTTCTTACAGGAGTTCCGGTAACTTGAATTTCTAAACCGGAATTTTCAATGTTTCCACCATTAATCCATCCACCTGTATATCCAGAAGCTGACGGAACCGCTGCCGACGCAATTTGATCTACTGAGTTTGTTATATAATAGGTAACATCTAAACCTAAACGTCTGTTGAAAGTGCTTGTTTCTACACCTACTTCAAAAGATTTTGTTCTCTCGGGTTTAAGATCTTTATTTTTATTAACATTTGGCAAAATATACATTGGCTGCCCATTAAAATTAGGAATTCTGGTATACGTATTTATTAAACTTAAAGGCAATGCATCATTACCCACTTCTGCATAGTTTAATCTAAATTTCCCTAAGTTAAGCCAGTCTGCTTTTACTACATTTGAAAACAAAAATGATCCTGAAATTGCAGGGTATGTATATTTATTATTCCCTTTTGGTAATGTTGAAGAAGCGTCTCTTCTTATAGAAGCATCAATAAAATAGGTGTCCAAATATCCTAAAGAAGCTTGTGCATAAATACCATCTACTCCCCAATTGACTTTATCTTCAAGAGGAAAAGGCAGTTCAAATCTGGAATTAGAAAGAGCATACATTCCGGGAGTAACTAAACCTCCCATTGTAGAAGAAAGTATATTATCTCTATTGTTTCTTCTAATATTTGCTCCCACAACTCCTGTTAAGCTTAAATTTTCTCCGAATTTTTTATTGAAATTCAGCATAAAATCATAATTGATTTCCTGAAAATTAATGTCATATCGTTGATAACCGGAATTTTCATCAATTGGTGATAATCCAAAAATAGCCGCTGTAGATCCTACCGCTCTTCTCTCCTCTTGCAATTGTTTATAGGTATCCAGAGAGACCCTCCCTAATGCACTTAACCAAGGAGCTATTTTATAATCAAGTGAGGCATAACTAAATAAACGTGTTTTATTATCTGAAGAATAATTTTGATAACGACTAAAATAAGGATTATCCCAATATGCAGGTTTTAGTTCAGAAGCTGTTGGATCTGCCCAGTTCCAAGATATGTTTTGACCTCCTGACGCGTTGTAAACATTTTGCAATTCTTTTACATCAACGTTAGTTTGCCACCATTGTCGATATGATGACATAATATTATCACTATATCCTGTAGTATTTCTACCAACAGTACTTTGTAATGTTACTGCCGCATAAGCATTTGCTGTTAATTTATCAGTGATTTTTTGACTGAATCGGGCACTTAACTGATTTTTTTTCAACTCACTATTTGGCAATATTCCTGTTTGAAGTGTATTGACATAAGACATTGACAAACTTGATCTCTCAGTTGCTTTTTCAAGAGACAGACTGTTTGTATTTGTTATTGCTGACTTAAAAAAAGTAATCGGACCATTTTCGGCAGCACTCCATGCAGTAGATTTATTGTAGTTTTTTGAATATGGTGTAAAAGAATCCCATTGATAAACCTGATTTCCTGTAAATGGATCTCCATAAGAAGCGTCATTTGAAGTGTCTACTGTAGGTATTGCTTTTTCGTCAAGAAAAGAGGTGCCAAATCCGTAACCTCCTCCGTATTTATTTTGATATTTAGGAAACGTAGATTTATCAACTGTACCAACTGTCATAGTACTCGAAAAAGTGAAACCTACTTTATTATCGTCTCCTTTTTTTCCTTTTTTAGTAGTAACCATAACAACTCCGTTAGCAGCTCTGGAACCGTATAAAGCCGTTGCGGCAGCTCCTTTAAGAATATTAATGCTTTCAATATCTTCCTGATTAATATCTGCTACGTTATTACCATAATCATAACCACCTCTGCCTGTTTCCTGATCCGATTTGTTTGAACTTGAATTATCTACAGGAACTCCATCAATTACCCAAAGAGCCTGATTATTTCCTGTAAGAGACTTATTACCACGAATCACAACATTTGTAGACCCTCCAAAGTTGGTGTTTCTCGACACCTCAACTCCGGCAGCTTTCCCGGATAAAAGATTGGCCACGTTTGCATTTCCTGCCCCGCCATCTAAGTCTTTTCCTGAAATTTGCTGTGTTGCATATCCCAAAGATTTCTTTTCTCTTTTGACACCCATCGCAGTAGTTACTACAACTCCTTCAAGTTCTACAGAATCATCTTTTAATTTTACATTAATTACTGAAGAACTAGCCGTTACTTCTTGGGTTTTCATCCCAATATAACTAAATACTAAAATTTGGTTAGCTTCTGCCTTAATAGCATATTTTCCATCAAAATCAGTTTGTGCACCTGATTTGGTTCCTTTAACTAAAATGCTCACCCCTGGTAAAGGTATTCCGGCATTGTCGGAAACTGTCCCTGTAATTACTTTTCCTTGACCAAATGTCAATTGCAAAGCAAGTACAAAAACCAGTACTACAAATCCTTTTAATTTTTGTTTCATTATTTTGAGTTTTTGATTTAAGAGCGCAACTTATCACAAAAATATAATTTTAACAAGATTTTTATTTTATTTAATATTATAAATTATAATATAAATATTACAATTAACTTATTTTAATGATAAAATAGTAGTAGAAGTTGTTGGCCTTAAGAACCTTATCTTACAATCTTGAGTTATTTTTGTAAGAATAAATTAAAAATATGAAACCAAAATAAAAACATTAAAACTGTTATTTTTTTAAGTTTTCAGCAATTAACATGAATTATAAATTGCATTGAAAAGAATGTTTATTCGAATAAAAAAACCATCTAAAATTCAATTCAGATGGTTTTATCCTTTTATTACTTTCTTCTAAAAGCTTACTAATTCAAAATAGTTAAAAATAAATATAAGGGTGTTTTACTAATTACTAACCTAATTAAACCTGTAGCAAAAGTATTACAGAATATCATCTTAATCTGACACAATAAGTCATAAAAACAATAAAAAAAGCCAATAGTTTTTCAACTATTGGCTTTTATAATTTGTAATCATTTAGATTTTTACATTCTCTCCGGAACTTCTATTCCTAATAAAGTAAAGGCCGATTTAATAACTTCGGCTACCTTTTGAGAAAGCTGTACTCTGAATATTTTTTTGGTTAAATCAACTTCACCTAAAATATGAACAGATTGATAGAATGAATTATATTCTTTTACTAGATCGTAAGTATAATTTGCGATCAAAGCTGGACTATGATTATGAGCTGCATTTTGAATTACTTCGGGGAAAAGCTCGATTTGTTTTACCAATTCTTTTTCTTTCTCATGAAGCACTTCGACTCCGCTCAGTGTGACATTATAATCAAAATCAGCTTTACGAATAATAGATTGAATTCTCGCATATGTATATTGAATAAACGGACCTGTGTTTCCTGCAAAATCAACCGATTCTTCCGGATTAAATAAGATACGTTTTTTGGGATCTATTTTTAAGATGTAATATTTTAACGCTCCTAAACCAATTGTCTTATACAATTTAGCTTTCTCTTCTGCTGAATAACTGTCTAATTTTCCTAAATCTTCTGAAATTTGTTTTGCTGTATCGGTCATATCCTGCATCAAATCATCAGCATCTACAACAGTCCCTTCACGGCTTTTCATTTTTCCAGACGGAAGATCAACCATCCCGTATGATAAATGGTATAAATTTGAAGCCCAGTCAAAACCAAGTTTTTTTAGAATTAGGAATAAAACTTTAAAATGATGATCTTGTTCGTTACCAACGGTATAAATCATTCCCCCTACATCGGGCATATCTTTTACACGCTGAATTGCTGTTCCTATATCTTGCGTCATATAAACCGCAGTTCCGTCTGAACGTAAAACAATTTTACGATCTAATCCTTCATCGGTTAAATCAATCCAAACTGAACCATCGGGATCTTTTTCGAAAACACCGCTATCAAGACCTATCTTTATAACATCTTTTCCTAATAAGTAAGTGTTGCTTTCGTAGTAATATCTATCAAAATTAACTCCAAGATTAGTATAAGTAATTTCAAAACCAGCATAAACCCATTGGTTCATTTTGTTCCAAAGTTCCATTACTTTTTCGTCACCAGCTTCCCATTTCTTTAGCATTTCTTGTGCTTCAACAATAATTGGAGCTTGTTTTTTAGCTTCTTCTTCGGTTTTACCGGTTTCTATTAATTGATTGATTTCCCCTTTATAAGCTTTATCAAATTCAACATAATATTTCCCAACTAATTTATCTCCTTTTAAACCTGAACTTTGAGGAGTTTCTCCGTTACCAAATTTTTCCCAGGCCAACATCGATTTACAGATATGAATCCCACGATCGTTGATGATTTGCGTTTTATAAACTTTTTTACCTGAAGCTTTAATAATTTCAGCAACAGAATATCCTAACAAATTGTTACGAACGTGTCCTAAATGCAACGGTTTATTAGTGTTTGGCGAAGAATATTCGACCATTATTGCTTTATCCTCCGGATTAGGCGTTACATATCCAAACTTGCTATTGTCTTTTATTCCATTAAAGAAATTCAGATAATAACTATCTGCAATTACAATATTCAGGAAACCTGAAACTACATTAAAGCGAGACACTTCAGAAACATTTTCAACCAGATAGTTTCCAATTTTATTTCCCAATTCAACAGGATTGCTTTTGATCACTTTCAATAAAGGAAAAATTACCATAGTAATATCGCCCTCAAACTCTTTTCTGGTAGTTTGAAATTCGATTTTTTCAACAGTAACATCAAATAATGCTTGTATTGCTTTTTGTATAGAAGGAGTAAGAATTTGTGATAATGACATGTAAACTTATTTTTAAAGTGAGCAAAGATACTGCTTATTCATCAATTACAGAAAATGAAAAACATATAAAATACAAGAAAACGATTAGAATTTCTTAAAAAGCAAACTGTTCTGAATGTTAAAATTATCAAAAAATCAAAACACTAATCTCTTATAAAACAGGATATATAACTTAAAAGATATTTTTTATTTTAATTTTCTTGTAACATATCCATGATAAAAGAGTCTTAATAGGGACTTTAAATTTGTTTAAAGCAGAAAACTAAAAAAACAAAATAACAATCATCATCATCAATCAATCAAAAAAAATCAATTATTACAATATGAAACTAAAATTCTTTCTGTTTGCATTACTGGGTGTATTTGCAACAGCACAGGCCCAGAATGCAGGAACGGTCTCCGGAAAAATTACCGAAAAAACAAATAATGCACCAATTTCTTATGCTACCGTTTCTATCAAAGACAACGGAAAAGTAGTTACTGGAGTAAACACAGACGACAATGGTGATTTTACAATTAAAAATTTAGCCCTAAAAAGCTATACGATTGAAATTCAATATATTGGATTCAGAAAATATATTGGTACTGTTATTTTAAGTGATAATAAAAAAACAGCAACTGTTAATGTATCTCTTGAAGAAGAAGCTACTCAGCTTAAAGGTGTAAACATTGTTGCTGAACGCTCTACAATAGAACAAAAAATCGACAGAAAAGTAATTACCGTCGGGAAAGACTTAACGACTGCGGGCGCTTCTGCCTCTGATATTATGAGTAACATTCCGTCAGTAAACGTAGATCAGGACGGAAAACTTTCTCTTCGTGGAAACGACAATGTACGTGTTTTAATTGACGGAAGACCATCTAATATTGATCCTGCCCAATTATTGAAACAAATTCCATCGACTTCTATCAAAAAAATTGAGTTGATTACAAATCCAAGTGCAAAATACAATCCGGAAGGAATGTCTGGAATTATCAACATTATTCTACATAAAAATGCTAACACTGGTTTCAACGGAAGCTATAGTGGTGGCATTACCTTTGGAGAAACGGCTAAATACAATCAATCACTTGATTTGAATTACAAAACCGGAAAAGTAAATTTCTTTGGGAATGTGGGTGAAAATTTTGGAACTTATTTTAACAATGGAAGAATCCAACGATTAGATCAGGATGTTAACCAAAAATTAAAAATCTCTAATGATAATGATAACTATTTGTACAAAGTTGGTATGGATTATTTAATCGATGATCATAATACTTTATCTTTTTATACCAATCAAAATAAATCTACCGGAACCGGAATTGTATTAACTGATATTGATTATAATAACGGTGATCCGAATATTAAAAACATCTATCAAAAAGCAAGATACCAGGGACCTAATCAAACCGGGACTTATAATTTAGCTTACAAACACATCTTTAAAAAAGAAGGTCACACTTTAGATTTTGAAGGAAACTATAGTGATACTAAAGAAACTCAAAATGCAAGTTTTGATACTAAAACAACAAGTCCTAATAACACCTCTAACGATATTGTGTATAATGATGCTACAGGCGAGAAAAGAAAGCTAGGTACTTTAAATGTTGATTATGTAAACCCTTTGAACGACAAAACTACTCTTGAGGCTGGTGCCGAAGCCAGAATTACAAGAACAGATAATGATTACAATACCGGTAATCCGGCGGTTACTGATCCTAATAATCAAGCTTCTATTTATACATATGATACTGATATTTATTCGGCTTATGTGACTTTTGGTCAGAAATTCAAAAAATTCAGCTATCAGGTAGGAACTCGTTTTGAAAGTTACAAAGTAGTTGCAAATTTAAATTACGGTTATAAAACTTTTAATGATGATTACATCACGCTTTACCCTTCAGCTTATTTTACTTATAATCTAAACGAGAAAAACGTATTGCAATTAAGTTACAGTCGTCGTGTTGACCGTCCGAGTTTAGAGCAGACAAAACCTATTCGTGAGTTTTCTACCCCGCTGGTAACATCTTATGGAAATCAAGAATTAAGACCTCAGTTCACCAATTCTGTTGAAGTAAATTACACTAAAACTCTTGAAAAAGGAAGCATAACAGCAGGTGTTTTCGTAAGAAAAATTAACGATCAAATCAGCAGAACTTTAAGTCCTGATCCAAATGACGAATCAGGATATAAACAAATTTTAAGCTTTGCCAATTATGACAACAGTAGCTCTTATGGCTTTGATGTTTCATTAAATTATAAGATTACAAAATGGTGGGATATCCAGCCATCTATTGATTTTTCAAGTATAAAACAACATGGTGTAGTATTTGAATTTGATCCTGCAACGAAACTAAGTTCTCCGCTTGAACGCACTGTAACAACATCGGCATTTAATGCTCGTATGAACTCAAACTTCAAGCCTACAAAACGTTTAAGTTTTTTATTATTCGGTTTTTACAGAGGTCCAGTTGATGAAATTCAACAACACAGAAAAGAAATGTACAAAATGGACATAGGTTCACGTTATACATTGTTAGACAATAAGATGAATATAAGTGTACGTTTCAACGACGTTTTCAATACTATGAAATATGCTTTTGACGGAATCTACCCTTATCCTCAAACTGGTCAGTTTACATGGGAAAGTCAAACGGTTTATTTAGGATTGACATACAACTTTGGAGGTGGAAAAATCAAAAACCTGCAACGCAAACAAAGAGAAGATAACACTAATAAAGGTGGTGGTGGAATGTTTTAATCCCGCTTTTACTAGTAGATTTTAATAGTTCTTGTAGAAAAGAAAAGCCTGGAGTATGCCAACTCCAGGCTTTTTTATTTGATATTTTATAAAAAGTCTTTTAATTCTTTTATCTCTTCCGGATTTGCAGTTTCTGAATTATCTGTTATAGCCGATGAATGATAAAAAGTTGGTTCCAGTTTATCCTGTAATAATTTAATATTGGAGGATCGCAAACCTCCGCCAGGCATAATCTCGATTCTGTCTTTGGCAAGTTTCTGAATCATTTCCAAATCGTCAATTCCTTCTTCAACATTTTTTCCTCTGCCAGAAGTTAGAATAGTACTAAAACCACAAGCAATTACATCTTCCAGCCCTTGTTCTATAGCATTAACCACATCAAAAGCACGATGAAAAGTACACGACAGCGGACTTGCTAAATTTACCAATTCCTGGTTTTGCTTTTTATTGACACTGCCATCAGAATTCAGAATTCCAAAAACAAACCCATCAACTCCCAATTTCTTAAATTGTTTTATGTCTTGTTTCATTTCTGTAAACTCCTCATCGGTATAAACAAAATCTCCACCTCGAGGTCTTATGATGACATGCATTTTTATTGTTATATTTTCTCTTACTTTTAGTGCTAGAATATAATTAGGAGTTGTTCCGCCAAGTTGCATATTTTCGCACAGTTCAATTCTGTCTGCACCGCTTTCTTGTGCAATTATTGCCGATTCGTAATTGAAACAGGCTATTTCTAATTGATTTTTTTTCATTTTTTTATTTTAAAAGAAGGCACTTCTAATCTACTTATTCGGAATCTACTGTCATCCTGAGCGAAGTCGAAGGCGTGCCAATTGGAACAGGGACTTCGACTTCGCTCAGCCTGACAATACGACTTCGTTCAGACTGACAAATATTGAGTACAAAGTATTCATTAAAACCTAAGTGTCACCCTGAGCGAAGTCGAAGGCAAATTTACTACTAAATCTTCTTTTTATTATAATTTTTAAAGTGAGTTTCGTTCAAACATTCTGATAGCTTTTTCAAATCTTCCCAATTATCAGCTATAATTGCCTCTTTCTTTTTCCTACTCCAACCTTTTACTTGTTTTTCAAATAAAATAGCCTGATTTACATCATTAAACTCCGTGCAAAACACTAATTCAAGTGGCTTTTTATTATAAGTGTAACTTTCCTTATTTAAACCAAAATTGTGTTCATTTAATCTCCTCTCTATATCATTTGTAACTCCAGTGTAATAACTATTATCGGAGCATTTTAAAATATAGACATAATATCTTTTCATTTTGTGATTACTTTAAATTAGAATAAGTTTTGATTTTCTGATTAACAAATTTAAAAGTAAGAAAAATATTTCAAACAATAAATACGGATGATACTATTATCCACGTTTTAATATGTCTTCCTGAGCAAAGGCTCAACAATTGGAACGGGGGCTTCGACTTCGCTCAGCCTGACAAATGTGCATAAAAAAACCTGCTCCAAAAGAGCAGGTTTTAAAATATAATGCAAGATGAATTAATTTACCATTTAATAATAGCACTTGCCCAGGTAAAACCACTACCAAAAGCAGCCAAAACAACTGTATCTCCTGATTTGATTTTTCCTTGTTCCCAAGCTTCTGTCAAAGCAATTGGAATAGAGGCTGCAGTTGTATTTCCGTATTTCTGGATATTATTATGCACCTGATCATCCGTCAATTTGAATTTATTCTGAATGAATTGTGAGATTCTCAAATTTGCCTGATGCGGAATCAACATATCGATATCCGAAACTTGTAAACCATTTGCTTCTAAACCTTCGTTGATTACCTCAGCAAAACGAACTACTGCATTTTTAAATACAAATTGTCCATTCATATAAGGATAATAACTTTCGTCATTCGGGTCATTATCAGCTAAAATATCCGTTACCCAACGTGCTCCCATTCCAGGTGCCTGCAAAGCTAATTCCTCCGCATGCTGTCCTTCTGAATGTAAGTGTGTTGATAAAATTCCTTTTGTCAAATCTTCTTCACGGCTTAAAACTGCCGCTCCTGCTCCATCTCCAAAAATTACCGAAACTCCACGTCCGCGGGTTGTCATATCTAATCCTGTTGAATGAACCTCTGAACCAATCACCAAAATGTTTTTATACATTCCGGTTTTAATATATTGATCTGCAACAGAAATTGCATAAACAAATCCTGAACATTGATTTCTAACATCTAATGCTCCTACAGTTCTCAATCCTAAATCACGCTGTACCAAAACTCCAGGCCCTGGAAAATAGTAATCCGGACTTAATGTAGCAAAAACTACAAAATCGATATCTTCTTTGGCAACGCCAGAACGTTCTATAGCAATTTTAGCTGCTTTTACTCCCATCGTTGTTGTGGTATCTTCTCCACGAATGATATGTCTGCGCTCTTGAATTCCTGTTCGCTCCTGAATCCATTCATCATTGGTATCAATAAGTTTGGACAAATCATCGTTGGTCACAACATTTGAAGGAACATAATATCCTAAGCCCGTTATTTTTGAATGATACATATTCTTTTATTATTTGTTAAAAAATTGGATTGCAAATTTAAGTATTGTTTAAAACATAAGGGTACAAATTACTCTTTTTTTCGTAATTAGCAATTTAATATACTTTAATTATCAAACCTATTAAAGTAAGTTCTCTTTTGAAAAATCAGTTTTTGCCCCAAAACAATGAAAAGTATGAAAAATAACGCATAAAATGTAACAAGAGTAAACTACCTTAGACAAACATTTATGAGTACCACTTTTTCAAACCCCTAAAATTCAAATTATGAAATTAAAGGTTACATTATTCTTATTTTTAAATATTGGTTTCTTCGCTTTTGCTCAAGAAAACTTAACGTATCAAAAACCATCTAAATCAATTTTAGATTTAGCCGATTATGAAAGAGCTCCGACAGTATCAATGGATACTAAAAAAGAAAATATACTCTTATCATACGGGAATACCTATAAAACATTAGACGATTTAAATCAGGAAGAACTTCGTTTAGGAGGTTTAAGAATCAATCCTGTTACGAATATTTCGAGCACGGTTACTTATATTATCAATCTTAAACTAAGAAAGATAAGTGGTAAAGACGAAATTCAAGTTACCGGTTTGCCAAACAATCCTAAGATAAGTAACATCCTTTGGTCACCAAACGACAAGAAGATTTTGTTTTCGCATACAACAGCTTCAGGTGTTGAACTTTGGGTACTGGATGTTGCATCGGCGCAAGCTACAAAATTGACAGAAGCGACTGTAAATGCAAATCTTGGGAATCCGTTTAGCTGGTTTTTAGACAATGAAACTATTTTGGTAAAAATGCTTCCAAAGGATAGAAAACCTCTTTTAGATTCTAAAAAAGATTTACCAACCGGACCAATTATCTCTAATACTTCCGGAGAAAAATCTCAAAACAGAACGTATCCTGATATGTTGAAAAACAAAAACGACGAAGTTAATTTCGAAAACATCATAACATCTGAATTATACAAAGTAAACATTAACGGAAATGCCGTTTTATTTAAAGAAGCTGCAATGTTTGCGGGAGAAAAAATCTCTCCTGACGGCAACTACATTATGTTGACTACAATTCAGAAACCATTTTCATACGTTGTTCCTTTAAGCAGATTTCCATCTAAGTCAATTGTTTACGACATAAGAGGAAAAGAAATTAAAACGGTTAATGAAGTTCCGTTGAACGAAATTATCCCTAAAGGTTTTATGGCAGTTCGAAAAGGAAAAAGAGAAATGGCGTGGAGAAATGACAAACCTGCAACTTTATCGTATGTTGCAGCTCTTGACGAAGGTGATCCGGCAAACAAAGTCGACTTTAGAGATGAAGTTTTTCTTTGGGATGCCCCTTTTACAACCGATGCAACTTCATTGGTAAAAACACCTCAGCGTTATTCTGATGTTGTTTGGGGTAATGACAATATTGCTTTTATTAAGGATGAATGGTATGATACCCGTAATACCAAAACGTATTTAATTAATCCTTCAAATCCAAGCCAGCAAGCAAAAGTAGTTACAGATAGAAATCAACAAGATGTTTATTCGGATCCGGGTATTTTTGAAACAAAAAAGAATGAATATAATAAATATGTTCTTGCGATAGAAAAAGATAATACTTACAGAATTGGTGACGGATATACTAAAAACGGTCAGTTTCCTTTTATAGATGAGTTCAATCTAAAGACGTTACAATCCAAACGTATTTATACTTCTTCTTATAAAGATAAAAAAGAAGATCTACTGGAAATTGAGGATTTCAGATCTGGTAAAGTTTTGGTTCAGATTCAGTCTAAAAGTGAATATCCGAATTATTACTTTAGAAATATTAAAAAACAAAACAGCTTAACTCCTATTACAACTTTCAAAAATCCGTTTGAAAGTATTAAAGATGTTAGCAAAGAAGTGATCAAATACAAACGTAAAGATGGATTGGAACTTTCCGGAACTTTATATCTTCCGGCTGGTTATGATAAAGTAAAAAAAGAAAAACTACCATTATTGATCTGGGCTTATCCCGCAGAATATAAAGACCGAAATAGTGCTGGACAATCAACTCAAAACTCAAACGAATTTACTTTTCCTTATTACGGATCTTTTGTGTATTGGGTAACTAAAGGTTATGTGGTTCTGGACGATGCCGCTTTCCCAATTATTGGCGAAGGTACTACGGAACCTAACGATAACTTTATCTCTCAATTGGTAGATAATGCCGAAGCTGCAATTAATGCAGTTGATGCTTTAGGTTATATTAATCGCAAAAAAGTAGCTATTGGAGGACATTCTTATGGCGCTTTTATGACGGCTAATTTATTAACGCATTCTAATTTATTTGCCTGCGGAATTGCAAGAAGTGGTGCTTACAACAGAACCTTGACTCCGTTTGGTTTCCAGAGCGAGCAACGTAATTACTGGGAAGTTCCGGATGTTTACAATGCAATGTCTCCGTTTATGAATGCGGATAAAATGAAAACTCCAATTTTATTGGTTCATGGCGAAGCCGATAATAATCCGGGAACTTTTACTTTGCAGACTGAACGTTATTTTCAGGCTTTAAAAGGTTTAGGAGCGCCTGCAAGAATGGTGATTTTACCTAAAGAAGCACATAGTTATGTGGCTAAAGAAAATATTCTACATTTACTTTGGGAACAAGATCAATTTTTAGAGAAGTATTTGAAAAACTAATAACAAGAACTAATTTATACAACAAACCCGATAGTTTTTTAAACTATCGGGTTTGTCATTTTATAGATAAAAGAATTATCTAATTTTTTAATTGGCACATTCTCTAATTATAGATAATTTAAACCTAGAAATATTTCCTGTTCAAGAGGCAAATCGATTTCACTTTCAAAAAATACCAGTTGTCTTTTATAAACTGTTTCTATCAAAAAATGATTTCCTCTAAAATAAGTTCTTCTGATTTTTACCGGTAAATTAGACTCTGTAACCATTTTAAACTGATGCGGATAAACCAAAGTTTTATGCGTCTCATCTTCATAAGGAACCAATAAATGCGTTGGAATTTCATTTACTTCTCCAAAAAGTGATGCTACATATTTAGTTTCCGGATCTTCGTAGATTTTAGTTGGATCACCTTTTACAATAACTTCTCCGTTGCGCATTACAATCGCTTCATCTGCAAATGACAAAGCATCTGTACTATCATGCGTTGCGATGATGCAGGTAATTCCTTTTTGTTTTAAGTATCGAAATAAATTTCGGCGTAAAGCATTTTTTCTAAAAGCATCAATTTGGCTAAAAGGTTCGTCCAGCAAAATCACTTCCGGTTCTAATGCCAAAACCCTTACTAAAGCTACTCTTTGTTGTTGTCCTCCACTTAAAAATTTTGCTTTTACATTAGAAAATGATTCCATTTCGACCATCTCTAATAATTCCTGAACACGAAGTTTTTTCATGTTTGCAAAACCATTCGAAAGGAACTTCCCAACATTTTCGGCTACAGTTTCAAAAGGGGACAAATCAAAATCCTGAGCCAGATATTTCATATAAGGCATTCCGGGAATTAAATTATATTTTGGACCTAAAATGGGCTTTTCATTATAAAAAATCTTGCCTTCATCTAAATCATATAAACCGTACATTAATTTAAGAAGCGTACTTTTTCCGCAGCCGCTCTCCCCTATAATGGCAATATTATCGCCTTTATTTATAGTAAAAGAAACGTTTTTTATAACAGGGTTTTCGGTATACGAAAAAGAAATATTTTGAATGTCGAGCATGGGTTGTATTTGAAAGTCCAAATTTACAATGTTTAATTTCTAAAGTCAAAAAAAGCTGCTTCAATTACGAAACAGCTTTTAAGAAATTTTATTGCGTTTGAAAACTTATTTTCCAGATTGTGCTTTAGCATCATTTACCATTTTGTCATTTGCAGTAATTGAAAACTCTACACGACGGTTTTGTGCTTTTCCTTCCGGAGTATCATTTGTTGCAATTGGATCAGCGATTCCTAAACCAGAAGTTTTGAAACGGCTTGATTTTAATCCTTTTGAAACTAAATAAGCCTGAACAGAAGCAGCTCTTTGTCCTGAAAGTGTCAGGTTATATTCTGGTTTTCCTGTATTATCAGTATAACCAAAAATTTGAATATCAGTATCTCCGTACTCGTTAAATACAGGAACTAATTTATCTAAATTTGCTTTTGCTGTAGAAGTCAAAGTTGATTTATTAGTATCAAAACGAACAGAATTTTCATTTAATGTTAAGTGAATTCCTTCCCCTACTCTTTCTACAGAAGCTCCAGGTAAAGCCTGATCGATTTCACGGGCTTGCTTGTCCATTTTGTTTCCAATAAGCGCACCGGTTCCACCACCAACGGCAGCACCAATTGCAGCACCTAAAGC
This sequence comes from Flavobacterium pectinovorum, assembly GCF_006438875.1. Classification (GTDB taxonomy): domain Bacteria; phylum Bacteroidota; class Bacteroidia; order Flavobacteriales; family Flavobacteriaceae; genus Flavobacterium; species Flavobacterium pectinovorum_A. Next base: position 258,769 of record NZ_RCZH01000007.1, on the reverse strand, counting down.
AGCATTATGTCCACCTAAATTATTTCCTAAAATACCTCCAATAAGAGCACCTGCAGCAACTCCTATCCCAGCACCTTTTTGTGTATTATTTGCGTTCTTTACCGAATCGCAACTTATAAAAAAGCTACTTAATACAAGTAAACTGCTTAAACCTAAAACTGATATCTTTCTCATCTTATATATTTTTATATTAATTAGCTCTTTGAAATTGGTAAGTTACATCCTTAACTTGTCCACCAACATTAATATTGTCGATTAACTGAAATGAATTATCTGATAATCCGGCAACTTTAAGTAAATATCCTGATTTTACATTTTTGGATTTCAATCCCGGATCTACAATTTTAAGTACTAAAAGCCCCTGATTGTTTATACTCCAAACAATTGGAGAAGTAAAAGCGGTACAACTTGGCGCAGTCAGAGTCATAGTCCCTTTATTATTATTTGAAATAAAGTTCCATGTACTTCCAATAAAACATTTAGAATCTGCAAGATCAAAAGAATTTACTTTGATGTATTCAGAACCAGGGTAAGAAACATTGGTTAACACCCAATTTCCTTTAAGCGCTACTTGAGTAGGTCTGTCAAGTTTAGTCGATAGCGTAGTTGCTTCAGTTGAAGCTGTTGTAGACGAAGCTGATTTACACGCGAAAAACATCGTGGCGATCATGCAAATGAAAATAACTTTCTTCATTTTGTACATTTTTTTTAAGTTAATACTGACACGTTTAACAATCATTATACCACAAAGATACAATTCATAGGAATATCTTGGGTTCCAAAATCTAATTATTTTCTTTCAAAATTAACACTTACGCCATTTTGTCACCCAAAAAACAATTGGTATTCTATTTGAAGAAATGAGTATCATCACATTAAACTAAAAATTAAAATAAATATGACAACAGGTAAAATTAATGTTTCGGTAGAAAACATCTTTCCCTTAATCAAAAAGTTCTTGTATAGCGATCACGAAATTTTCTTGCGTGAGCTAATTTCAAACGGAACTGATGCTACTTTAAAATTAAAACACCTAATTAGTATTGGCGAAGCTAAAGTAGAATTCGGAAATCCGATAATCGAAATCAAAATTGATAAGGAAGGAAAAAAAATCCACATCATTGACCAAGGTTTAGGTATGACAGCTGATGAAGTTGAAAAATACATCAATCAGGTTGCTTTTTCAGGAGCCGAAGAATTCCTTGACAAATACAAAGATTCTGCTAAAGATTCTGGAATTATTGGTCATTTTGGTCTTGGTTTTTATTCTGCATTTATGGTTGCAGAGAAAGTAGAAATCATTACAAAATCATACAAAGATGAGCCAGCTGCACATTGGACCTGTGACGGAAGCCCTGAATTTACTTTAGAGCCTGCTGACAAAACTTCACGTGGTACAGAAATCATCTTGCATATTGCCGAAGATTCTCTTGAATTTTTAGAAGATTCTAAAATCAGTGGATTATTGAATAAGTATAATAAGTTTATGCCTATTCCAATTAAATTCGGAACAAAAAAAGAAAAAATTGAGCAAAAAAAGGGTGAAGAAGTTGCTCCCGAAGATGTAGATAATATTTTTACAGAAGTTGAAGTTGACAATATCATCAACAACCCTAATCCAGCCTGGACGAAACAGCCAACTGAATTATCTGATGAAGATTATAAAAGTTTCTACAGAGAATTGTATCCAATGCAATTTGAAGATCCATTATTCCACATTCATTTAAATGTAGATTATCCGTTTAACTTAACCGGAATTTTGTATTTCCCTAAGTTAGGTTCAGACATGCAAATTCAGAAAGACAAAATTCAATTGTACCAAAATCAGGTTTACGTTACAGATAACGTAGAAGGAATTGTACCTGAATTTTTGACTATGCTAAAAGGTGTAATTGATTCTCCTGATATTCCTTTGAATGTTTCTCGTTCCGGTTTACAAGCTGATGGTGCGGTTAAGAAAATATCTAACTATATCACTCGTAAAGTTGCTGATAAACTAAAAGCTTTATTCAACGAAAACCGTGCTGATTTTGAAGCTAAATGGAATGATATTAAAATCGTTCTGGAATACGGAATGCTTTCTGAGGATAAATTCTACGAAAAAGCTGGTGCGTTTGTATTATATCCAACAGTTGACGATACGTACTTTACTCTTGAAGAATTAAAAGAGAAGTTAAAAGACAATCAAACAGATAAAGACGGAAAATTGGTTGTTCTTTATGCTGGAAACAAAGATGCACAACACTCTTATATTGAAACAGCAAAAGAAAAAGGATACGAAGTTTTACTTTTAGATTCACCAATTATCTCGCACTTGATTCAAAAAATCGAAGGTGATAATAAAGATGTAACTTTTGTTCGTGTAGATTCTGATCATGTTGATAATTTAATCAAAAAAGATGAAAACACGATTTCTAAATTATCTGATGAAGAAAAAGAAATTTTAAAAACTTCATTAGAAGCTTATATTCCAAAAGCATATTCTGTACAATTGGAAGCTATGGATAGTCAAGCTGCTCCGTTCATTATCACGCAACCGGAATTTATGCGTAGAATGAAAGAAATGAGTCAGTCTGGCGGTGGCGGAATGTTTGGAATGGGAAATATGCCTGAAATGTATAACTTGGTTGTAAATACCAATTCTGATTTGGCAACAAACATTTTAAATACTGAAGACAAAACACATCAGGAACATTTGGTAAAACAAGCTTTAGACTTAGCAAAATTATCGCAAAACCTATTAAAAGGGGAAGCTTTGACTGCTTTTGTAAAAAGAAGTTTTGAAATGATTAAATAAGATTTCCGACTGTATAAGTCTATACTATTAAAAAGTCCTGTAAGTTTAACTTACGGGACTTTTTGTTTTACTGCAAAAGTGAATGAAACATTAAAAAATAAAAATATGCTGTAAAATCCTATCAGTTTAGCTGATAGGATTTTTTTATTGCAATTCATTTTTTTTGCTACATTTGAAATGCCTTTTATCTAACATAAACAAAAACCATTATGAAAAAACCAATCTTTTTATTTCTAGCAGTTTGTGCAACAGCACTAACTTATATTTCTTGTTCTAACAATGACAGCGTTGTTGAACAAACGGATGTAACCGCAGTTGGAGCCTCTGTTGCGATTGACGCCGCAAACGAAATGGACATTAGCACAGGATTACTTGTAACAACACCAACTGCTTCAACCGGAAAAACAACCGAAACTCCACCAGCAGGAATTTGCGCTACAATCACAGTATCTCCAACAACAGATACTTACCCAAAAGTATTTACTGTAGATTTTGGAACTGCAGGCTGTACAACCAACCAACTTACACGAAAAGGAAAATTAAAAATTACACTTACCGGTCCTGTAACTACTACCGGAAGTAAAATGACAATCGAAAGAATTGACTATTCGATCAATGGATTAAAACTGGAAGGAACTATTGAATACACCAACACTACAACCGTTCCAACTGTACCACAATGGACTAGAAAAGTAACGAATGGAAAACTTACCGATACACAGGGAAGAATCTTTACAAATTCTGGCATACACACTATAAAACAGACTGCAGGTGTTGATACTCCTTTTTTATTAGATGATAATGTATATGAAATGATTGACGGAAATCACACTGTAACTTCTGAAAAAGGAGGAACTTTAACATTGACCGTTCTGGAAACATTGGTAAAGAAATATTCTTGTATGTTTGTTTCTAAAGGAAAACTAAAAGTTCAGGGAGGATTTTTAAACGGAGTTGTTGATTTTGGAAACAACGATTGTGATAGCAAATACACCTATACTCACGAAAATGGAACTGTATACAATTTAGGAATGTAACAGAATTTTCTTCTATAAATAACATAAATCCCAATTTAAAAATAGATTGGGATTTATTTTTTGCAAAATTTAACATCTACTTCTATACATTCAAACTATTTTCTTTATTTTGCAGCAAAATCTAAAAACCCAATGAAAAAATCAATTATTGCCTTTGTTACTCTCGCTGTATTAGCATCTTGTAGCAAAAAAGAATCGGCTGACAACTTACATATTACCGGAAATATAAAAGGATTAAAAAAAGGAACTTTATATATTCAGAGAATTGTTGACACTTCTCTTGTTGCTATTGACAGCATCAAAATCGACGGAAATTCAGCCTTTGAAAGCGATATAAAATTAAAATCTCCTGAAATGCTGTATTTATTCCTGGATCGCGGAGTAACCAATTCGTTAGACAATAACATCTTATTTTTTGCAGAGGCAGGAAACATCAACATTGATACTAATTTGGACAATTTTATTTCCAGTGCTAAAATCACAGGATCTAAAAATCAGGAATTGTACGAGCAATATCAAAAAATAAATTCTCGTTTTATTGATGAAAATCTTTCTTTGGTTGAACCAAGATTTAAAGCTTTAAAAAGACAAGATCAAAAAGCGGTTGATAGTATTGACGCAAAACAATCTTCAAATATCAAAAGAAAATATCTATATGCTACAAACTTTGCTATCAATAACAAAGATCACGAAATAGCACCTTATATTGCTTTAGCGGAAATTTATGACATTAACATCAAATTTCTTGATACTATTGAAAAATCAATGACTCCAAAAGTAGCTCAATCACTTTATGGAAAAAAGCTAACAAAATACATTGCCGACCTTAAAAAACAGCAATAAAAAATAACATACAATACTAAAAACCAACAACTTAAACCCAAAAAGTTGTAGTGTCATAAATACATTAATCCTGTTTTATTATTAGAACAGGATTTTTTATTGCCCATTTTTTAAAATATTGACATTAAAACCACAAAATATTGACACTTAGATAATTCCGATTAAAAACGTCAGAAATTTCAGCAATACAATTTTTATTTGTAATAACTTAGCTTCATAAAACAATAATCTTATGAAGAATCCACCTAGCATTATCAGTCGTGCAAAGTATGATTTTATCGATTCCTCTACGATCGAAAAAATAGAATCATACCATTCTAAACCTATTTTAGAATCACAAAAAATTCCTTTACAGGATCCGTACACCTTAAATGGTCAAAAATTGCGTTTAAATTTTATTCGACAACAATTAAAAACAAATGTTGATTATCTAGCCGGAGATAAAATATTTGACGATAATGAAAGCCTAAAAGGCAATATTGAAAACTATATAGGAATGAGCCAAATTCCCACCGGAATTATCGGGCCATTAGTAATTAATGGCAGTAACGCTCAGGGAATTTTCTATGTTCCTATGGCTACTACTGAAGGAACTCTGCTTGCATCCTACAGTAGAGGCGCAAAAGCCTGTAGAGAATCCGGAGCAATTACTGTTATCACTCTGCAAGAAGGCTTACAAAGAACACCTACTTTTAAATTTAAAAACCTAATTGATCTTGGAAAATTTGTATCGTGGGTTCTGGAACACAAAGAAACTTTTGCTACAATAACCCGAGAGTCCAGTAATTATGCAATACTAAATGATGTAGGTATAAATATAGAAGGAAATATTCTTATCATAAAATTCGAATATACATCAGGTGATGCGTCAGGTCAAAACATGACTACTATATGTACTGATAAAATATGCAAGTACATCGTAGCCAACTGTCCCGTTGAGCCAGTTTTCTGGACTATCGAAGGTAATACTTCCGGAGATAAAAAAGCAACTTCATTAACCAAGCGCGTTAGAGGAAGAAAAATAACTGCCGAAATTACATTACTAAAAGAAGTTGTCCAATCTGTATTGAAAACAACTCCGCAACTATTATATCGGCAATGGAGAATAAATGTTTCAGGAGCTGTAAAATGTGGCAGTATAGGTACCGGTATGCATCCAGCCAATGCTATTGCCGCTTTATTTATTGCCTGCGGACAAGACGTAGCTTGTACAGGTGAAGCTTCTACTGCTATTACGAGAATAGAAATCGATGATAATGGAGATTTATATTGCGCAATCACAATGCCTAATATAATTGTAGGAACAGTTGGCGGCGGAACCTCTTTTCCCACACAAAAAGAATGCTTACAATTAATAGATTGTTACGGTCCGGGAAAAAGCGGTAAACTTGCCGAAATTGCAATTGCCTTATGTTTAACAGGTGAAATTTCAATTATGGCAGCCATGTCAGCGGGACAATTTACAGCTGCCCATCAAAAATTTGGACGATAATATTCCTTCCAAAATACACTAAACAAATATCAAATTAAAAAAATCATTCGACATAAAGAATTAATCCTATTTATGCGAAAAGAGGTTGCCTGAAAACAGGCAACCTCTTTTTGTTATATAAATCTTTGATTTCAAAAACACATTGTCTCTTAATTTATCTTCCTAACAAAGCGCCCAAAATTGCAACCACAAATATAAGTCCATACAATACCATGATAGCCAACATTAGAATACCAATAAATTTATAGTGTGATTTTAGATATCCCAAAGCATTGGTTAATGCTTCAGAATCGTTATCTCTAAAAGCTCTTTTGGCATTTACGGCAAATTTATTTAGATAATAGATCGGGAAAAAGTAAATAGCTGCAATAAAAACATACACAAATGCCATTATTATTCCAAAAGAACCGCCCAATCCGCCCATTCCCGGCATAGCACTTCCCATTGACGAAAAAATACTTCCTGCAAAAACAGCTAATAAAAGCATAAGCCCAATTCCTACATAGCCTATAATCGATAAGATATAAGCCCATTTTGCGGTTTCTTTCAAAAAGTCTCTTGCAGTTTGGTCTAACTGCAACTCAAATTTTTCAAATACAGAAGTTTCTTCCATGTTTATTATGTTTTTTGGTTAAGCAACAAACATAAGAAAAACATTGTTATAATATCCATCTAAATAAATTCCAAATTCCAATAATTTCATAATGCAAAAAAGAGGTCCTTATAGACCTCTTTCTTATTATTGATATATGTTTTATTAAAAGACTATTTCTCCTTTAGTAATTTTTCTAAATATTCAACTTTTTCTTTTTCAGCAAGAACCAAACGTTCGTAAAGCTCTACGACTTTATCTAATGGATTAAAGGAACAATTGTTTGATTGTATTGCTCCATTACTATGACTAAAATCATTGTCATATATAGTATTGAAATAATTAATAACTGCATCTTCTGAGAAATTTTTGATTGCTTCTACAGTTACACCAAGCGCTTTTGCAATTTCTACAAGTTTAGCATCTTCTATCGTTTCACTGTTTTCAATAGCCGAAACTGCTTGTTGGTTTGTCCCTAAAGCTTGCGCCAAAGCTTCTTGTTTCATATCTCGAAGTTCACGAATACGGCTAATTTTTCGCCCTATATGATTTGGTTTTGCTAGTGTGCTCATAATTCAAAGATAATGATTAAGTGTAATAACAGCAATAATTAAAAAGACCTATTTCTCCTTTAGCAATTTTTCTAAATATTCATTTTTCTCTTTTTCAACCTGAACTAAACGTTCGTAAAGTTCTACAACTTTATCAAGTGGATTAAATGAGCACTGATGATTTTGACTGAAAGCTCCTTGACTATTGCTAAAATCAGTGTCATTAAATGTGTTGAAATAATTAATCATATTTTCTTCCGAGAAATTTTTGATTGCTTCTGCAGTTACACCAAGAGCTTTTGCAATTTCTACAAGTTTATCTTCGTCAATTGTTTCACTGTTTTCAATAGCCGAAACTGTTTGTTGGTTTGTCCCTAAAGCTTGCGCCAAAGCTTCTTGTTTCATATCTCGAAGTTCACGAATACGGCTTATTTTTCGCCCTATATGATTTGGTTTTGCTAGTGTGCTCATAATTCAAAGATAATGATTAAGTGTAATAACGGCAATATGTAAGAAACATATTTAACGATGTAAGATACTTACAAAAATACAATTTTTCGAACAAGTACAGTTTTGTTTTAGATTTTAAAACACAATCTTGTCCTTGCTTCGAAATGATAAATTACATAAAATCAACTATTTTTTCGGAGCTATTTCCTGCTATCCGTTTCAATCTTTTGTTCCATTTCATTACACAAAAGGATTTCCACTTCTATCAGGGCTATGGCAACCGTTTACATAAGAGTATTTTCGTTTAGCTTTCCAAACCCGACAGGCTTTATCCCGAGGCTTCGGGCAATGTCATTAAGTTAAGATATTTTAGATTTTGTTCCATCGGAACATTTCATCGGTAGAAAAAAATGCATCGAGAGAAACATCGTCCCATTGGGACGTTTGAGAAATTGTATATATAATCTGTTTATGTTTTTACCAATTATTATTTATAAAATCAAACGTTCCTAAGGAACGTGAAAAAATGGCGTATTTATTGGGGGCTACCAATGAAATGTTCCGAATGGAACAAAAACAAATTGTTACATTGCATTTTTCCTTAACTTAATGACATTGGGCTTCGGGACTGTCGGGTTTATAAGATTCTGCTTCAATCTTGTCAATTTCGATCCCGAGGCTTCGGGAGAGAAATCGCACTATCCCGAAGCTTCGGGACGCAATCAAAATCGCCAATGTTTGTCGAATCCCGCGTGAGATTTCTCTCCCGAAGCCTCGGGATCGAAATGACAAACTGAACGAAAACATTCTTGTAAAAATGAATGCCGTAGCCTGATAGTCCCGATCCCGTCCGATCCCGAAACTTCGGGACGGGATCGGGACGAGATCGGGCAATGTCATTAAGTTAAGCTTTTAAAAAATAAAATCATTGCAAATCAAATCCGTTTTTATCCGCGTTTTTACGAAGTAAATCTGTTTTATCCGCGTCAAAATTAGACGCAGATTTTACTGATTCGCTAAAGCGAAAACGCTGATAAAAACGGATTTTTCTAATTACTTTCTTGATTAAACTGTTAAGTAATTTTATAGATTTCCCTTAACTTAATGACATTACCCGATCCCGAAACTTCGGGACGGGAGCCATAAAAGATTGAAACGGATAACAGGATTAGCTCCGAAAAAAAAGATCTGGCATTATTATAAAATCGAAATGACAATTTTATACTTAACAAAAATATATGCCTGGTTTTATAAAAACATAAAGTCACAATCCCGATAGCTATTGGGATTGTGTCGAACCAGCTTTGTGAACTTTGTGTTTTCTATGCGTAAAGCAAAATTAAATATTAGCGTGCTTTACGTTAAAAATTCATTCCATTTATAACTCGCCTTTTTTGGAATTTCATTTTTTGACTTTATTCCAAAAAAAAAACATCACTAAAAAAGTGATGTTTTTACGTTGAGCCGGCGGAGGGACTCGAACCCACGACCTGCTGATTACAAATCAGCTGCTCTAGCCAACTGAGCTACGCTGGCGACTCATTACGGGTGCAAATATAAAGTGGATTTTTGTATTTTCCAAAATAAATTTACTGCTTATTTTAATAAAAAACCACCACTAAAAGTGATGGTTTTATGTTGAGCCGGCGGAGGGACTCGAACCCACGACCTGCTGATTACAAATCAGCTGCTCTAGCCAACTGAGCTACGCTGGCGACTCATTACGGGTGCAAATATAAAGCGGTTTTTCGTTTTACCAAAATAAATTTGCACTTTTTTATACTTTTTTTTGCTTACAATTCGTTGATTTTAGCAATCAATTGATTAGCAGTTTCTTCCAATTCAACATTGATTTGTTTAAAGTGTGCTTTTTTGTTTTCAACGTTCTTAGCATTCACTTTTGTGATCAAAGTATCAAAAGCTGCAATAGCCTGATCGATCAAAGCATTCGTTTCCGGAGTAGGATTTCCTGTTGTTGACATTTCAAACAAGTAAATTGCCTCAATAATATCTCCTAATACGAAATTGATGTCTTTCTTTAAATTCTTAACGTTTGCCATTTTATTTTTATTTTAAATTTGCGACTGCAAAAGTACACATAATCTTTTTATTTACTGCTATGAAATGTAAATTTCTAAAATTGAAGCATTTCCATCCAGAATAAATGCATTTATCTCAGCAGGAACCAAAACCGTATCTCCTTTTTTATAGGTATGTGTAAAACCATCATATTCAATTTCAAAACTTCCTTCGATACACATATAAACGGTAAAAGTTGCTCCGGATTTAGATACCGTTATTTTATCTTTTAACGGAATAAAATTGGTTGTAAAATAAGGGCAATCCACTACTGTATTAGAAATATTTGCTTTTGTATCGTATTTTTTTTGTGTATCTACCTTGTTATAGTTTATGGCATCAAGTGCTAAATCTACGTGAAGTTCTCTTTTGTTTCCTTGTGCATCTACCCTATCGAAATCGTACAAACGGTAGGTAATATCAGATGTTTGCTGAATTTCGGCAACCATAAGTCCTGCACCAATAGCATGAACAGTTCCGGTTTCTAAAAAGAAAACATCACCAACTTTTGCCTTTACATCATCAAGAATCGAAACAAGTGTATTATTATGTAAATGCTCTAAATATTCCTCCTTACTGGAATCTTCTTTAAAACCTACGATAATTCGGGCATCGGTATCAGCTTGTAACACGTACCACATTTCGGTTTTTCCAAAAGAATTATGGCGTTCTTTTGCCAATTTATCATTCGGATGTACTTGTATTGAAAGATCTTCGCGAGCATCCAAATACTTAAAAAGCAACGGAAACTGTTTTCCAAAACGTTTATAAACTTCTGTTCCCAAAATTTCGTTTGGCGTTTCGTCAATAAGTTCCATTAATGATTTTCCTTTCAGAACACCATTAGAAATAATACTTACATCACCTTCAACAGTAGATAATTCCCAACTTTCGCCTGTGATTTTAGAAACAATTGGCTTATTAAGAACTGTTTTTAGTTTTTCTCCTCCCCAGATTCTTTCTTTTAGAATAGGTTCGAATTGCAATGGATATAATTTTGGCTTCATAAATATGTTTTTTTTGGCTAATATCTTTATTAATTAGACTCCGATATAATACTATTTTTTAGTTTTATAATACTAATTCTTTAATAGTCTCAAGTGCTTTCGGAATATGTTTTGCAGCATTCATACTATCAAAAATCAAAATAACAACACCATTTCGATCAATAACATATGTTACTCTTCCTGGTACAAGACCAAACAAGGTATCGCGAACCCCAAAAATGTGTCGGATTCTTTTGTCCTGATCTGATAATAATATAAAAGGCAATTGATGCTTTTTGGCGAATTTTTGATGTGATTTAACACTATCACTACTTATACCAATAACCTCAGCACCTAAGTCTTTAAAATCTTCGTATTGATCCCTAAAACTACAAGCTTCGGTAGTACAACCGGGCGTATTGTCTTTTGGGTAAAAATAAATCACGAGAGGTTTTCTACCCAAAACACTTTGGCTTTCAAAAACTTCACCATGACTATCTTTTGCAGTAAAATTCGGAACTATATCTCCTGTTTTTAATGACATTTATTATTCTCCTTTATAAGTTACAAAATTGCGGTCCGTTTCATTCAAAACGATTTCTAAATCAAAATCGGATTGAATTCTTTTTCTAATTTTATTCCATATCACAACTGCAATATTCTCAGCAGTTGGATTCAAATCTTGAAATTCCGGAACATCCAGATTCAGATTTTTGTGATCAAACGGTATTTCTACTTCTTCGTGTATAATATCCGCCAATACTTTCACATCTAAAACAAAACCAGTTTCTGGGTCAATTTTTCCTGTAACACTTACTGTTAAACCATAATTATGACCATGGAAATTAGGATTATTACATTTTCCAAAAACAGCATTGTTTTTCTCAAACGTCCAATCTTTTCTATGCAATCGATGTGCAGCATTAAAATGTGCTTTTCTTGATATGGTTACTTTCATTTAGGTTTCCTGGTTAGTATGGTTTTATATTTTATGGTCTTCTAAATAATGATAAAATTCATCAAAAATTATTTTGAACCAAACGGTATAAATTTCGGGCTGTTTTTCAATATCATTTTTTATATCTTCAATCTTCATCCATTTCCAAGCTTCAACTTCATCAAAATTTATGATTGGGTCATCATTATAATATCCAATCATAACATGATCCAGCTCATGTTCCGTCAAACCATTATCAAAAGGAGCTTTATAAATAAAATGGAAAAGTTCTTTCAATTCTGTTTTAAAACCCATTTCTTCAAACAATCGTCGACTTCCTGCTTCTAAATTTGTTTCTCCTTCACGCTGATGACTACAGCAAGTATTTGTCCAGAGTAAAGGTGAGTGGTATTTTTGATGAGCACGTTGTTGTAACATAATCTCGTTTTTACTATTTAGAATAAAAACCGAAAAAGCGCGATGCAAAAGTGCTTTTTCATGTGCTTCTAATTTTGGCATTAAACCAATTTGCTCATCATTTTGATTAACTAATATTACGTTTTCTTCTATCATTAGGGCGTTTTGTACAAACAAAAATACGAAAAAAGAAATGGCTTGAAAATCTTAGAAAAGATTGTGAAAAGTTTAACGAGCATTGCATTTTATACAAAACTGATTTACAAATAATTACAACAATATTCCTCTAAAAAAACCTTTAAAAATAAGACATAAAAACTACAACCTTCTGTTTTACGTAAATAATGAAAAGTTAAAACATACTTAAATAAATCTGAATTGTAAAGTACACGACATTTCAAGGTAAAATCTAGTCGTATCTTTGAATTACAGAATTAAAGCACACAAAAACAATGAAAACAAAAACTCAAATCTTCAGCCTTTGCTTTTTAATTCCGCTCTTCATTTTTCAGGCGTGTGGACAAAGCGAAAAAAAACAAAATACAAAAACAGTGGTCATGGAAAACAAAATCTCTAAACCAGGAAATCCTTATTACTCGAATACAGACACGAAGAAATTGAACGTGAGTAACGCCGAATGGAAAAAAGTACTTCCAGATGATGTCTATGCTGTAATGCGCGAAGCTGATACAGAACGACCTTTTACCGGAAAATACTGGAAATCGGACGAAAAAGGAACTTATTACTGTGCTTCTTGTGGCAATAAACTTTTTAGATCCGGTGCTAAGTTTGCCAGCAGTTGCGGATGGCCAAGTTTTTTTGAACAAGAAAACAAAAGCAGCGTAGTTTATAAAAGCGATAACTCTCTTGGAATGGAGAGAACCGAAGCACTTTGTGGTCGCTGTGGCGGACATTTAGGTCATTTATTTGATGATGGACCTCCACCTACAGGAAAACGCTATTGCATGAATTCGATTGCACTTGATTTTATTCCTGATAATAAATAATTAAAGACATGAAAAATACAATTTTAATTTGCCTTTTCGCTTTATCCTTAAATGGTTTTGCGCAAAATAAAAAAGCTTCAAACCTTGAAACCATAACGCTTGGCGGAGGATGTTATTGGTGCGTCGAAGCTGTTTACGAAAATCTGGACGGAGTAAAATCTGTTGTTTCAGGATTTTCAGGAGGAAAAGTTGCCAACCCATCTTATGAAGAAGTTTGCACGGGAACAACTGGTCATGCCGAAGTCGTTCAGATTACCTATGATAAAAACGTAACTGACATTAATGAAATTTTTAAAGTTTTCTTTACCGTTCACGATCCAACAACATTAAACAGACAAGGCGCAGATGTTGGGACGCAATATCGTTCTATAATTTTTTATAAAAATGAAGAACAAAAAAAAGCTGCCCAAAGCATTATAGCCGAGCTTAATAAAGCAAAAGTTTATGATAGTCCTATTGTAACTAAAGTAGAGCCTTTTAAAGCTTTCTATAAAGCCGAAGATTACCATCAGAATTATTATGCGAACAACAAAAACCAGCCGTATTGCAAAATGGTAATTCAGCCTAAAATCGAGAAATTCGAAAAGGTTTTTAAAGACAAACTAAAAAAGAAATAACAGACAATTATCAAGGTTAATCTATGTTACCGTTCACTTTCGTGAACGGTTTTTTTGTGCTTTTTTGCCACGAATTTCACTAATTTACACTAATTTTTTTCTGCAGAAAGCTCAATTATAATTCGTGAAGATTCGTGAAATTCGTGGCAAAAAATTTTCTAGAGTATCAGTTTATTTTTTTTGTAATTTGCAGCAATAAACTAGTCAAAAACCAAAACTAAAAACTACAAAATGAAGCAATTTTTCTTATTCCTTGCCTTATTGATTACGGCTTCACAAATTCATTCGCAGGAAAACTTACCGACAGATTATCTCTCCAAAGAATTTCACCAAGGCCGCAGAGAAGCTTTTAGAAAACTTATGCCAGCCAATTCTGTCGCAGTAATTTTTGCATATCCGGAGAGAGTTTTTTCGAAAGACATTAATTACAACTTTCATCAAAATCCGGATTTATATTACCTGACAGGATATAAAGAGCCGGACGCTGTTTTATTGATTTTTAAAGAAACCCAAGGAACAGAGCAAGCCTATAATGAAGTGTTTTTTATAAGAGAAAAAAATGCTGCCAGAGAAATGTGGACAGGAAGACGTTTGGGCGTTGATGGCGTAAAATCTCAACTAGGAATTTCTAACGTTTACAACGGAAAGGATTTTAAGGATTTTGCGGTTGATTTTAAAAAATTCGACAAGATAATTTATGATAATATACCCGTAGATCTTAGAAATGATAATTCTGGTTTTGATCTTTCCGGATTACTACAAACCTTCAAAACCAAAGCCGAAATCATAAAAGAAGATCCTGTTTCTTTAGAATATTTCAGATCAATTACATGCACACTTAGAGAGATTAAAACCCCGGAAGAAATGGAGTTAATGCGCGAAACCGTTAAACTTTCCTGCATTGCTCACAACGAAGTCATGAAAGCTGTTGGTCCGGATATGAGCGAAAACGAAGCTAACGGAATTCATGCTTATATTCACAAAAGATATGGCGCCGAAGACGAAGGCTATCCGCCAATTGTTGGCGCTGGAGCAAATGGCTGTATCTTACATTATGAAGAAAACAACAGTACAAAAATCGACAATCAATTACTATTAATGGATGTTGGATCTGAATATCACGGCTATTCTGCAGATGTTACCAGAACAGTTCCCGCAAACGGAAAATTTACCGAAGAACAAAAAGCCATTTATCAATTGGTTTATGACGCACAAGAAGCTGTATTTAAAATTTGCAAAGAAGGAACACCACTTATCGATCTAAATAAGACCGCAAAAGAAGTTCTCGCAAACGGCTTAATAAAATTAGGCATCATCACAGATCCTAAAGATGTAAAATTGTATTATCCGCACAGCTGTTCGCATTTTCTGGGTTTAGATGTTCATGATAAAGGAAACTACAGCGGCCCAACAAGTGCACTAAAAGAGAATATGATTATTACTGTTGAACCTGGAATTTACATTCCTGCAAATAGTAAATGTGATAAAAAATGGTGGAATATTGGTGTTCGTATCGAAGATGATATTGCAATCAAAAAAGATTCATATGAAAATCTATCTGCAGAATCTCCAAGAAAATGGCAGGATGTAGAAAAATTAGCAGCACAGAAAAGTACTTTCAATGAAATAAAATTCCCTAAAATATAAATGATTTTTTGCCACAGATTCTAAGGATTAAAATGATTTTTTTTGCCACGAATTTCACGAATTAGCACGAATTAATTAGTGTAAATTTGTGAAATTCGTGGCAAACTATTTTTGCATGCAGTTTTAAGAAAAGCTTTCAAAACTTAAGCTGATTTTTACCGTACTTTGTATTCTTAAATACATTAAAAATGAAAGCACTTACCTTCTCTACTTTCGGAAATTCTGATGTTCTGGAATATATTGAAATCCCGAATCCACATTTAAAACAAGATGAAATTCTAGTCGAAATGAAAGCCATTGGATTGAATTTCGCCGATGTTTACAGACGAAAAGGAAATTATCATTTAAAAGGAAATCCACCTTTTATTGCAGGTTACGAAGGTGCCGGAATTGTTGTCGATGCAAATAACCATCCTGAATATAAAATTGGTGACCGTGTGGCTTTCGCCGATGTTCCCTTTGCAAATGCTGAGTTGGTTGTCGTAAATACAAATCATGTTCTCCCTTTACCGGAAGCCATTTCTTTTGAAACTGCCGCTGCTATTTTATTACAAGGTCTAACAGCCCATTATTTAGCAACCGACAGTCATAAAACCCTGAAAGGTGAAACCGTTTTAATTCACGCAGTTGCTGGTGGAGTTGGACAATTTCTAACTCAAATCAGTAAACTTTTAGGTGCCAATGTAATTGGTTTAACCTCATCAGCAGACAAAGCAAAGGTTGCACTTGAGCAAGGTGCAGATCATGTTTTTCTATACAATGAAGATTGGAAATCGGATATTTTCAAAACAATTCCGAATGGTGTTGATGTAGTTTACGACAGTATTGGAAGTACATTAATGGAAAGCTTTGAAGTTACGAAAGAATGTGGTCAGGTCGTTTTCTTCGGAATGGCGGGTGGAGATCCTGAACCCATAAATCCAAGAATGTTAATGGATACTTCAAAAACCTTAACAGGAGGAGATTTATGGAGTTATTTAAATTCGAAAGAAGAACGAATCAAAAGAGCCAATCAATTATTCAATTGGATTATCGAAGGAAAAATTACACTTGCGACACCAACTTCTTTCAAATTATCCGAAGGAAAGTTAGCGCATGATTATCTCGAAAGTCGAAAAAGTACAGGGAAAATAATTTTGATTCCGTAAAGAATAATCTGGGCGTTGTCACCGACAAAAAGTTTTCAGTTTTCAGTCTCAGTTTTCACCGCAATCTTGTCATCCCGAAGAATGAGGGATCTTCGTAAGAAGCTCCTCAATCAAAATCGCTAATCTTTGTAGAGCTGCTTGCGGAGATCCCTCGTTCCTCGGGATGACATAAAATGAGCGTATAAAATCCGTTTTATCTGCGTATTTCTTTTTTCACAATCTCTTTGCGATCTCTAGCAACTCAACACAAAGCCCAGCGAACCTTGCGAATCCCGATAGCTATCGGGATTGCGGTCTTTGCGGTAAAATCAATCCAATTTTACAACTGATTCACTTCTATCTTAGTTAACTCTGATAATTCTAAAATTCTTCCAACATCACTTTTATTTGCCACAAAAAACAAATAATTGTCTCCGTGCGTATCATACGTCATTAACTCAAGATCATGTTTTTCTAAAGCCGACTGTATATAAGGAAACAAATCATGACTATAGGTTTCTTCCGGATATTCGAAATTAAGATCTTCGCCAATCATTTCTGAGATGAAATATTCGGCATCTTCAGGATCAAATTTCCAGTCGCTATTCCAACAATCCACACTTTCAAAGGCATCAAAATAACCTTCTACAATTGCGTGATATTCTTTTGATTCTTTTTTAAAATTCTTCAAAAGTTTTTTTGATTGTTTTTTAAGCAACTTATCTTCAACATTCCCTCTTGAAATCAACTTAATGAATTCTTCAAAAGTTTCCTGAGTCACTTCAATTTCTTCAGGAATTAAATTTTCTTGCGAAAGAAGCTCAATGCTTTCCGGCAATTCTATTTCTGCATATTGACATATTCCCTGCAACACTCTTTCAAATTCTTTAAAACCTATTTTCTGAATATCATTCTTCGGTTCGTTAACATCAATATATTCAGTATCTAACAATCCTCTTGTATAATCCAGAAAATAACTGTTGTTGTATAAAATCCTGAAATCGTTTGTTTCTAAGCTATTTGTACAACAAAAGAAAATGACGAAATTATGTAAAACATGTTTTAAATGCTTTTTCATTTCTGAAGTTGGCGGTTCTGTATAAAACTGAATATGGATATAATCGTATTCTAATTCTGCCTTAATATTTTCTTCAGAAATTGGATCAATATTTATCTTTTTATATACTTCATTTAAAACTTCATAAGCATTTTTAAAACCGCTTTTCTCAATTTCATTTCTTCCCTCTTCATGATCAAACGAAGTTGGAAACGAATAGAAATTCACAGAAACTGTATCATGAATTCCTTTCATTTTAAAATCAAAACTATTTACTTCATTATACAAATAAGAGTAAATAGAATATATAACATCAAAAGAAACTATTGTTTTTGGATCGTTATTTCTACCAAAGAAATTAGAAAAGAAGTCTTTTACCAAAATATGCTATTTTAAAGTTTCAGCAATCATTAAAGCGCATTTTTCACCATCAATTGCTGCTGATATAATTCCGCCTGCATAACCTGCTCCTTCGCCACACGGATATAATCCTTTTATTTGTAAATGCTCATAAGTTGTAGGATCTCTCGGAATACGAACCGGAGATGAAGTTCTGCTTTCCGGAGCATGCAAAATTGCTTCATTGGTTAAATAACCACGCATAGATTTTCCAAATTCCTTAAAACCTTCACGTAAAATCTGTGTCAAAAACCCAGGAAAAACCTGTCCCATTTCTACTGAGGTAGTTCCAGGAACATAAGATGTTTTCGGAATATCTGCCGAGACTTTATTTTGAGTAAAATCAATCATTCTTTGTGCCGGAACCTTTTGAGTTTCCCCAGCCAAATGCCATGCTTTTTGCTCAATGCTTTTTTGAAATTCCATTCCTGCCAAAGCACCAAATTTTTCAAAAGGCTTAAAATCTTCCAATTTCAATTCAATTACAATTCCGGAGTTTGCCGTAACCTGATCGCGTTTAGATGGTGACCAACCGTTTGTAACCACTTCACCCGGACTTGTAGCGCAAGGTGCAATTACACCACCCGGACACATACAGAACGAATACATTCCGCGCCCATTCACTTGTTTTACTATAGAATATGGCGCCGGAGGCAAATGTTCACCGCGATAATCACAGCTGTACTGAATACTATCAATTAATTCTTGCGAATGTTCCGCACGAACTCCTAAGGCAAAAGGTTTTGCTTCGATAAAAATTTTCTTTTTATCTAATAATTCAAAAATATCCCGTGCCGAATGTCCCGTTGCTAAGATTAATTTATTAGAAAGAATTTTATCTCCATTTTGGGTTACAATTCCTTCAACTTCGTTATTTTTTACTAAGATATCTGTTACTCGCGTGTCAAATAAAACCTGACCACCAAATTCGATGATTTTATTTCGGATATCTTCTATGATTTTTGGCAATTTATTAGTCCCAATGTGCGGATGTGCTTCTACCAAAATATCTTCAGAAGCACCGAAAGCTACTAAAAGCTCTAAAATTCTGGTTACATCTCCACGTTTTTTAGAACGCGTATATAATTTCCCATCCGAATAAGTTCCTGCTCCACCTTCGCCAAAACAATAATTAGAATCTTCGTTAACCAAATGATCTACATTGATTGCTTTTAAGTCACGTCTGCGTCCCCGAACATCTTTTCCACGTTCGATTACAATTGGCTTTAATCCTAATTCAATTAATTGCAAAGCCGCAAAAAGTCCTGCCGGACCTGCTCCAACAACAATCACTTCCTGTGCCGAAGAAACGTCCTTATATATAGGTAGCTCAATTTTAGTTTCCTGAAAAGGTTCGCCCTGTAAATAAATAATGACTTTCAAATTGATTTTTATCGCTTTTTGACGCGCATCAATAGATCGTTTCAAAATCGAAACATGTTGAATTTCCTTTGGAGAAACCTTTATTTGTTTAGACAAATAGTCTTTTAGCAACAATTCGTTTGCAGCTATATCAGGAGAAACTTGTAATAGAAGTTCTTTTGGCATTTTTTATGTATTCTGAAATTTTATGGAAATAACTTATAAATGTCTTCCCGTTTTGCAAATCTAGTAAGTTCTACGACTTCTCCATCAAAAAAAAATCCCAATCTATATTTTCCGATTCTGATTCTGTAAGCTTCGGGATGGCCTTTCATTTTTTTTATATTTGGAATTTCTTGAATATCTTCAACATTTTCAAGAGCAATAATTACCTGAATAACATTATCTTTTAGAGTGGAATCTTTTATCTTTATTAAATCTTTAGAAAATAATTTTCCAAATATGACTTTCAAGATTTCAGGATTTTCATGATTTCTTCTCTTGAAACCCGTTCTGACCGATCAGCTTCCTGCATTAACATCAGCAAACCTAAATCTTCTTTTTCCTCATCAGACAAATTATTAAATTGACTTGATTGCTTATTTTTCACATATGCTTGTACGGCATTTTCAATCAATCCCTTGACACTTGTTTTTTCAAATATTGAAATTACTTTCAATTTTGTTAAAGTGGCTTCATCAATATCTATAAGTTTTCTCATAACAATAAAATTTTACACAAATATATATAGTATATACTGTATATACAATTTTCAGATCTTAATCTATTCCTAATCTTTTTGACTTAAACTTTGTACCTTTGCCACTCTGTGCCGAAGTTTCGGGATTAACCTTAAAAAAAATGTCTAGAAAAATAAAATTAATTTGGGATTTTCGTGGTCCTGCATCCGCAAAAACAGCGGAGCATCATGAAATTCATTTGAAAGAATATATTACGATAGAAAAACTTCCGTTGAATATTACAGGTTTTAAAATCGTAAATGAAATGCAGGCAATCGCTTTTATGGTTGTAACCGATGAAAACATGATTCAGGTTCGTGACGCTTTGAAACCGCATCGAGGGGAAGTTTATAGCGAACAGTAATCAGTCGCAGTCGCACTTTTCAGTCTCAGTGAGAAACTGCAAACTGAGACTGAATACTGAATACCGTAAACCGAGACTGTAAACTTTTTTAGTTCGCTACTTCACTAATAAACTTAATTCGCATTAAGCGTAATTCATCGATATCATAATCTCCATCGAATTCTTTGAGAGCATCTTCGATTTTATCTGATTCTGATTCCATGAAATAATCGTGAATTTCTTCTTGCTGATCGTCGTCAAGCATATCATCAACCCAATATTTAATATTTAGTTTGGTACCGGAATAAACAATTTGTTCCATTTCTTTGATCAAAGAGTCCATTGATAATCCTTTTGCAGAAGCAATATCATTCAAGGATAATTTTCTATCTATATTTTGAATGATGTATAATTTATTCGCCGAATTTACTCCGGTAGATTTCACTACCAAGTCATCCGGGCGAATGATATCATTATCTTCAACATAACGGCTAATCAGGGTAACGAACTCTCCACCATATTTTTTAGCTTTTCCTTCTCCAACACCGTGAATGTTATACAATTCGGCCAGAGTCATTGGATATTTCAAAGCCATATCTTCAAGAGAAGGATCCTGAAAAACAACAAACGGAGGCACTCCTAATTTTTTGGCTACTTTTTTACGTAACTCTCGTAACATTCCCATCAAAACTTCATCAGCAGTTCCTGATGATTTTGCTGCGGTTACGATTGCTTCATCTTCAGTTTCATTGTATTCATGATCTTCAGACATCATAAATGAAACTGGTTTTTTAATGTAGTTCAAACCTTCTTTTGTGATTTTCACCACGCCATAGGTTTCAATATCTTTAGACAAATATCCTGCAACTAAAACTTGTCGCAATAATGCCATCCAATATTTTTCATCATGATCTGAACCTGATCCAAAAAAAGATTGCGTATCTGTTTTATGTGCTTTAATTACGGCGTTTACACGACCTATTAATGTAAAGACAATTTCTTTGGATTTATAGATGTGTTTAGTATCACGAACAATTTCTAATAATTTAACGACTTGCTCCTGTGCTTCAATTCTCGTTTTAGGATTGCGAACATTATCGTCCATATCTGCACCTTCTCCCGATTCGCTGTCAAATTCTTCACCAAAATAATGTAATAAGAACTTTCTGCGCGACATTGAGGTTTCGGCGTAAGCCACAACTTCCTGCAAAAGAGCAAAACCAATTTCCTGCTCTGCAACGGGTTTTCCGGACATAAATTTCTCGAGCTTTTCTACATCTTTATAAGAGTAATAAGCCAAACAATGTCCTTCTCCTCCATCACGTCCGGCACGACCAGTTTCCTGATAATAGCTTTCTAATGATTTTGGAATATCATGATGAATTACAAAACGAACGTCTGGTTTGTCGATTCCCATTCCGAAGGCAATTGTTGCCACAACCACATCTACGTCTTCCATCAGAAACATATCCTGATGTTTGGCGCGTGTTTTGGCATCTAAACCTGCATGATAAGGAACGGCACTGATTCCATTAACTTGTAAAACTTCGGCAATCGATTCTACTTTTTTACGGCTTAAGCAGTAAATAATTCCAGATTTGCCTTTATGTTGTTTGATAAATCGAATGATATCCGATTCAATATTTTTAGTTTTTGTGCGAACTTCGTAGTACAAGTTCGGTCTGTTGAATGATGCCTTAAAAGTATTCGCATCAGACATATCAAGGTTTTTCAGAATATCTTCCTGAACTTTTGGGGTTGCAGTTGCGGTAAGTCCAATAATAGGTACTTGTCCTAATTGTTTGATTATGTTTTTTAGATTCCGATATTCAGGCCTAAAATCATGGCCCCATTCTGAAATACAATGTGCTTCATCAATAGCGACAAAAGAAATTGGTACACTTTGTAAAAAGGCCACATATTCTTCTTTAGTTAAAGATTCCGGTGCCACATACAAAAGTTTGGTCAAACCAGAACTAATGTCTTTTTTTACTTGCGCAATTTCTGTTTTGGTAAGGGAGGAATTTAGCACATGCGCAATTCCGTTTTCCGAAGAAAGGCTTCTGATGGCATCAACCTGATTTTTCATCAAAGCAATTAAGGGAGAAACAACGATTGCTGTTCCGTCTTGAATTAAAGCGGGTAATTGATAACAAAGAGACTTTCCACCGCCAGTTGGCATAATTACAAAAGTATTCTTTTTACCTAAGATACTCGTAATGACTTGCTCCTGCAAGCCCTTAAATTGGCTAAAGCCGAAATACTTCTTTAATTCCTTGTGTATTTCAATTTCGTTTGAATTCATTCTTTATATTAATGGATATTTTGTATAAATTTGCAACACATAAAGATACAACTTTCTTTTATACATACAAATTTTAAATATTCTGTTTTGATCACAAAAGAAAATATATTGGCAATCGCCAAAAAAACCATACTATCTGAAAGTGAAGCAATTATAAAGTTAATTGATTTTCTAGACGAAAATTTCTACGAAGCAACCCAACGCATTTATGAAACCAAAGGCCGATTGATCGTTACCGGCATTGGAAAAAGCGCCATCATTGCTCAAAAAATGGTAGCCACTTTTAACTCCACCGGAACTCCTTCTATGTTTCTACATGCCTCAGAAGCCATCCATGGAGATTTAGGAATGATACAAAAAGAAGACATTATTATTTGCATTTCAAAAAGTGGGAATAGTCCTGAAATAAAAGTTTTGGTACCTTTATTAAAACGCTTTGGAAATATTTTGATTGCAATTACAGGAAACATAACTTCATCTTTAGCAAAAGGTTCTGATTATGTTTTGAATACTACGGTTGACATGGAAGCTTGCCCGATAAATCTGGCTCCAACAAACAGTACTACTGCACAGCTTGTAATGGGAGATGCACTTGCGGTTTGTTTAATGGAAATGCGCGATTTTAAACCAGAAGATTTTGCCGTATATCATCCTGGTGGGGCTCTTGGAAAAAAACTATTGCTTCGCGTTAAGGACATGATTGAACACTCGTTAAAACCAATGGTAACTCCAGATACCTCAATCAAAAAAGCTATTTTTGAGATCTCTGAAAAAAGACTTGGTGTAACGGCTGTTATCGAAGACAATAAAATTATCGGAATTATTACGGATGGAGACATCCGAAGAATGCTAAATGACGTAGATACTATTGCTGACTTAACTGCAAGAGATATTATGTCAAAAAATCCTAAAACAGTATCTTCAGAAACTATGGCAGTTGATGCCTTAAATATTTTAGAAGATTTTTCTATAACACAATTGATTGTCTCAGACAACGGCGAGTACAAAGGAGTATTACATTTACATGACATTTTAAAAGAAGGAATCGTATAATGGCAAAGAAAAACCTTGGCGAGATGTCATTTTTAGACCATCTTGAAGAATTAAGATGGTTATTAGTTAGGAGTACAATTGCAACAATGATAATGGCATTTGTCACTTATTTTGTTAGTGATTATTTATTTGATAAAATTATATTAGGTCCAACCAGACCTAGTTTTTTTACCTATGTATGGTTTTGTGATTTATCTCATAAACTGGGTTTTGCAGATAGTATCTGTATTACAGAATTGAATTTTATTATTCAAAATACTGAAATGGAAGGCCAGGTAAATATTTTTGTATGGATGTGTCTTTTGGCAGGTTTCATATTAAGCTTTCCTTATATTTTATGGGAAATCTGGAAATTTATCAGCCCCGCTTTGTATGTAAAAGAAAGAAAAAATGCTAAAGTATTTATATTCACTTCTTCATTACTGTTCTTTTTAGGAGTGCTTTTTGGATACTTTGTAGTAAT
Source organism: Flavobacterium pectinovorum (assembly GCF_006438875.1). Classification (GTDB taxonomy): domain Bacteria; phylum Bacteroidota; class Bacteroidia; order Flavobacteriales; family Flavobacteriaceae; genus Flavobacterium; species Flavobacterium pectinovorum_A. The sequence continues at coordinate 234,468 of NZ_RCZH01000007.1, read as the reverse complement.
TCCAATGTCCGTAAATTTCGTTGCCACTTTCTCTGTGAGTGATGTGGTAAAAAATCAATTTACGCTTGACTCTTATATGGGAATGGTAAAAACAAGTATTCTTGGTAGTGCAATCTTTTTTGAATTACCAATCGCTATTTATTTCTTAACTAAATTAGGATTAGTTACCCCTGATTTTTTAAGAAAGTATTGGAAATATGCCGTAGTAATCATCTTGATTATCGCAGCAATTGTAACACCTCCAGATGTAGTAAGTCAAACTATTGTAGCAATACCTATGTTGCTTATCTACGAAGTGAGTATTCTGATCTCAAGAATTGTTTATAGAAATAAATTAAAAGAAAGTAATGTCTGATATCATACAAGAATTTAACGACTATCGTTCTAAAATGAACGAAAAATTATTGGCTGACAATAACAAAATTGTAAAGCGAATTTTTAATCTTGACACTAATGCATATGCTCCCGGAGCACTTGATGTTAAGACAAAAGAACTTTTAGGACTAGTAGCTTCGGCAGTTTTACGTTGTGATGATTGTGTAAAATATCACTTGGAAACCAGCCATAAAGAAGGTGTTACCAAAGAAGAAATGATGGAAGCAATGGGAATCGCAACTTTGGTTGGAGGAACAATTGTAATCCCGCATTTAAGAAGAGCTTACGAATTCTGGGAAGCTCTTGAAGAAGAAGCTGCAAATTAGAAAATTAGAAAATTAGATAATTAGTCAATTAGATAATTTCAATAAGGATATGTTAATTCCTTTAATTGATTGACTTATTTTAACTTATTTTGCCCTTCTCAAATATAAGAGATGAATCTTACGTACAGTCAATTATCTAATTTTCTAATTGACAAATTATCTAATTAAAAAAAAATGAAGTTAAGAGCCGATAATTTAATCAAAACCTATAAAGGTCGCAGCGTTGTAAAAGGAATATCTGTTGAAGTAAATCAAGGAGAAATCGTAGGTCTTTTGGGACCAAATGGTGCCGGAAAAACAACTTCGTTTTACATGATTGTAGGATTGGTAAAACCAAATTCGGGAAATATTTATCTTGATGATTTAAATATTACTGATTATCCGATGTACAAACGTGCACAACAAGGCATTGGTTATTTGGCACAGGAAGCTTCAGTTTTTAGAAAATTAAGTATTGAAGATAATATCCTAAGCGTTCTACAATTGACTAAACTTTCAAAAGAAGAGCAAGTTGCCAAAATGGAAAGTTTAATTGAAGAATTCAGTTTGGAACATATTCGTACCAACCGAGGAGATTTACTTTCGGGAGGAGAACGTCGTCGTACTGAAATTGCTCGTGCTCTGGCAACTGATCCAAAGTTTATTTTATTAGATGAACCTTTTGCAGGAGTTGACCCGGTTGCCGTAGAAGATATTCAAAGAATTGTAGCGCAATTAAAAAATAAAAATATCGGAATCTTAATTACAGATCACAACGTTCAGGAAACTTTAGCGATTACCGATAAAACATACCTAATGTTTGAAGGAGGAATTTTGAAAGCCGGAATTCCAGAAGAATTAGTTGAAGATGAAATGGTTCGTCGTGTTTATCTTGGACAAAACTTCGAATTACGTAAGAAAAAATTAGAGTTCTAAAAAAAAGATTCAGTCGCAGTTTTCAGTCTCAGTGAAATACTGAAAACTGCGACTGCGACTGAAAAGTAAAAAATATGATTCCACAAAAACCAACGCAGGAAGATTACAACAACTGGCATAAAGATCCTAATAATTGGCATTTGGGAATGTTCTATTATAACAAAGAAGACGCGAGAATGTTTGTTCCAAAAAAAATGAAATGGGCTGGTTTTACTGTGAACTTTGCAAATACAAAAGCAATTTTAATCACTATTGCTTTCCTTTTCTTTATTTATACTCTTACTCAGCTTAAGTAAAAAGTTTTCAGTTTTCAGTCGCAGTTTTCAGTTTTTACTTAGACTGTAAACTGCGACTGAAAACTAAAAACTACTCTACGGTTATAAACTGCAATTGTTCTAAATCGCCGTTGTAGATATTCACATCTACTCTGTGTTTAATTCCCGGCAAAGATGCTTTCTCTGTAAATTGCCAAAAAAGCCAATCTGGTTCAATTTTTTCTCTGTAGAAATTATAGTTGGCAATCCAAAATAAGTATTCTCCAAATTCTTCTTTCAAAAAATCGTCATAATAACGTTCTCCTGTATAAATTATTGGACGTACTTGATAATGCGCTTCAACTTTATTCAACCAGCGTTTTAAACCTTTTTTTAGACTATCCAAAGGTTGATTCTTTGGTAATTTTTCGATATCTAAAACGGGCGGTAAATCACCTTTTTGCAATTTTACTGTTTTAATAAAAAGATTTGCCTGTTCGATAGAATTTTCATTCGGTCGATAATAATGATAAGCGCCTCGCATAATCTTATGTTCTTTAGCGCCAGCCCAGTTTTTCTCAAACTGCCTGTCAACTCTGTCATTTCCTGCAGTTGCACGGACAAAAACAAATTTAACGGGGTATTTTTCTTCCAGAACTTCAACTTCGTCCCATTGAACTTTTCCCTGAAATTCTGATACATCAATACCAATTACTTTTCCTTTATGATTCTCGAGAACCTGAATATTTCTAACATCCGAAAGATGCTTGTCAACTTCGTCTTCGTCCAGAACTTTACTTGATTTAAAACCAAGATAATACGCCAGTCCATCCCGATAGTGATAAACCGTTGCAAAGAAAAGCAATACTAAAAAGGAATAAATAATGAAACGAAGTCCACTTGCTAAAAATGATCTTTGAGGTTTAGCTTTCCTGGAGTAAGAAGTTCTTCGTGTAGTTGTTTTTCTTGCCATTCAAATAAAACTACTTTTTCAAAAACAAATTATTCACCACTGATAATAACACATAAAAAATGATGATTAAGGGAATTGCTATATAATGAAGTAATAAAACCATTACAATCGAAACCAACAAAAATACCATTTGAAGCGCATTATCTTTTAAATTAAACTTCTTAACTTTTAAAGAAAATAACGGAATTTCGGCATTTAAAATATAGGCACTACATAATATAATAACCAATAAAACCCACTGATTTGTTAGAACTTCTAATATGATTAATGAATCTGAAAATTTCAGAACTAAAGGCAAACTCAATATAAAAAGTGCATTTGCCGGAGTTGGCAGACCTATAAATGAATCTGTTTGACGTGTATCAATATTAAAATTTGCCAATCTGTAGCAAGAACCCAAAGTGACTATAAATCCTAAAAAAGGAATTGCCGGATTTGTTCCTAATTCGTGCGCACTGTTTACAAATAAACTGTACATTACATAACCTGGCGCAACACCACTGGTTACCATATCTGCCAAGGAATCAAGCTGTAATCCAAGCGGACTTGAAACTTTGAATAATCTGGCAAAAAAACCATCAAAAAAATCAAAAAATATTCCTAAACAAACCATATAAAAAGCCATTTCATAATTGGCTTGAGAAATAAAAACAACGGCGATACAGCCACAAAAAAGATTGATTAATGTAATTAGATTAGGAATGTGTTTTTTAATATTCATCTTTTAAAATTTTAGATAATGACAGGGAACAAATTTAGCATAATAACTCTATGTAAAATGCGTTTTTGCAAGAGTTTTTTATTTGAAAATTCGACTTTCGCAATATTTATCAAAAGGAATAAATTTGCTGACTAAAATATTATATTTTTGGTAAAAATTAAAACAGACTTCGGTTTGCAAAAAAATATCCGTTGAAGAAAATCCTTGCGTTTTTATTATTTAGTAGCTGCACAGTACAATATGGGCAAACTGTTCGAAAATATTCGAATGAATTCATGAATATTGGTGTTGATGCTGCCGCATTGGCAATGTCGAGTGCTGTAGTGGCTTCTACAGATGATGTAAACTCTGTTTATTGGAATCCTGCAGGTTTGACCAACCTTGAAGATCATCAGATATCTTTAATGCACGCCAATTATTTTGCCAATATCGCGCAATATGATTATATAGGTTATGCAAGTCCAATTGATGACAGAAGTGCCTGGGGAATTTCGATGATCCGTTTTGGTGTGGATGACATTATGGATACTACACAATTGATCGATAATCAAGGAAACATAGATTATAACCGAATTAGCTTATTTTCAACAGCAGATTATGGTTTTACTTTCTCCTATGCCAGAAAACTTCCTATAGAAGGATTTCAATATGGTGTAAATGCAAAAATCATAAGGAGAATTATTGGAAAATTTGCCAATTCCTGGGGTTTTGGTTTTGATATTGGATTACAATTTGAAAGAAATGACTGGAAATTTGGTTTGATGCTTCGAGACATTACGACTACTTATAATGTCTGGAATATTGATGAACAGGAATATGCCAAAATTGCCAACGCTATTCCGGGTGAAAACAATGAATTACCTCAAAGCACTGAAATAACTTTGCCAAAAGCACAATTGGGAGTCTCAAAAAGGTTTGATTTTCATAATGATTACAGTCTGTTAGTTGCAACAAATTTGAATATGCGCTTTGAGCAAACTAATGATATCATATCGACAAAAGCGGTAAGTATTGATCCTGCTCTTGGTTTCGAATTTGGATATACTGATCTTGTTTTCCTGAGAGCCGGAGCAGGAAATTTTCAGAATGTCACACAATTAGACAATACTGAAAAAGTGAATTTTCAACCCAATATTGGTCTGGGTTTTAAGTACAAAGGTATTCAGGTTGATTATGCCTTGACTGACTTAGGGAATCAAAGTACTGCTTTGTACTCAAATATTTTTTCTTTAAAGGTAGATTTAGGTATCTTTAGATAATATTTACTAACCATTAAACTTCTTAAAATTTTAAATTATGAAAAATGTCATTATAAAAAAAACACTTTTTAGTTTACTATTCTTATTAAGTTTTATTGGTTTTAGCCAAAATTTACCTTTATCAAAAGATGCCAAAATTAGCGTTTTGACTTGTGGACTTGGGAACGAATCGTATTCTTTTTTTGGTCATACCGCTATTAGAGTTGCTGATCCCTCCAACAATATTGATGTAGTTTACAATTATGGTACATTCGATTTTAGAACGCCAAATTTTGTTGCCAAATTTGCCAAAGGCGACTTACAGTATTATGCTACTGCACATGGTTTTGGAGATTTCGTAAATGATTATACTTACGAAAAAAGAAGCATTTTTGAACAAGAATTACTTATTCCGCAAGAATTAAAGCAAAAGCTTTTCGACAAACTAAATACAGTGATATTTTCTGAGGAACGTTTCTATACGTATAAATTTATTGATAAAAATTGTACTTCAATGGTTGTCGATGTTATCAATTCAGCCTTGAACGGAAATGTAATTACCAAAAAAGGAAACACCGATACAACTTATCGTTCGATTTTATTCCCTTATTTTAATGGCCATTTTTACGAACAATTAGGAACAAGTATAATTTTTGGAACTAAAGTAGATCAATTAGGAACAAAGATATTTTTACCTTTTGAATTGAAAAACAGTTTGGAAAAAACTACTTTTCAAAATCACCCATTAGCAGCTGAAAGCAAAACATTGCTTAGTTTTGAAAAAGAAACACCAACTTCATGGTGGAACAACATTTATACGTATTTGTTTATTCTTGCTTTTGTTGTTTTGGCACACAACAAAGTAGTTGACAAAATTTATCTTTTAATTCTGTCTTTAATCGGGGTGTTTTTTGTTATTGTGGGATTTTATTCTCTTCACCAAGAACTGGCGATGAATTATAATGTACTTTTGTTCAGTCCTCTTTTATTGATTTTATTGCTTTTTTCAGTTATAAAGAACAAAAGATGGACTTACAGATTTGCCGTTTTACATTTGATGTTTCTGGCAATTTACCTCATTGTTTTGATCAGTAAAGCACACTTCTTTATTATGTTACCCATGATAATTACAAGCGGATTCGTTTTAGTTAGAATAGCTCTTCGAAATAAAAAACGTATTCCGATTATTATCTAATTATTGTCCGCGATAGAATAAAACCGTTGTAATTGTTTTAAAAGTGATACTCAGATCAAGAAAAATGCTACGATGTTTGATGTAGTATAAATCATATTGAAGCTTGATTAAACTTTCGTCTATAGATTCTCCATACGAATAGTTAACCTGTGCCCAACCCGTTAATCCTGGTTTTATAACATGTCTTGTCTCATAGAAGGGCATTATTTGTGCAATTTCATCAACAAAAAATGGTCTTTCGGGTCTTGGTCCAATAACCCCCATATCGCCTTTTAAAATATTGATAAACTGAGGCAATTCATCGATTCTTGATTTGCGCATGAATTTTCCAAATGGAGTTATGCGTTTATCATTTGAAGTTGCAAAAACAATTCCATTTGCTTCTGAGTTTTCGACCATTGTTCTAAACTTATAGATTTTGAAAACAACGCCATTTTTTCCAACGCGCTCTTGTGTATAAAATAAACTCCCTTTATTGGCAAGCTGATTTCCGATAACAATGAAAGGAACAAAAACACTACAAATTAACAAACCGACGAAAGATAAAAAAAACTCAAAAAGTCTAATTAAGGATAAATATAACTTATTGTTATTACTGCGGCTAAAAGGAAAAAAACGATAGAAATCCCGAGAAATGTAATGAACAGGAATACGCTGCGTCTTACTTTCGTAAACTTGGGTGTACTCTCTAATTACGTTTCCTGACTCTAATAAATGAAGTAGTTGTTGGTATAAATCAGTCGTAATTCCATCTGTTTTTTGAGAGGCAATAACAATTTCTGAAACATTATTTTTACTTACAAAAGACTCTAAATCATTTTTTTTTATCTCTTTTACGTAATGGAAGTTTAAATTTTCTTCAGAAATTGTGTCTGAATTTACAAATCCAATAATCTTATAATGCGGATCTACGTTCTCAAGTCCCAAAACTAATCCTTCTACCTGATCCTGATCACAAATTAAAACGACATTTTGTGAAAAACGATGTGATGCMAAAAAAAAGGCATAAAAAAAACGCCACAACAATAAAATGCTCAATATCGAAAAGTAAAAAAGCGGTATAATTAATCGTTGCTTAGGAAGTTCCGGAGATAAAATAGGTGTAAATAAATAAACCAAAACTGCTGTGGAGGTGGTGAGAATTACGCTTCGAAGAATTTGGAACTGATTACTCGCGACTTGCAAATTATACATTTCGAATATAGATCCAAAAATATAGATATAGCAAACGAGTAAAAATGGTCCAAAAAAGTTGGCCTTTTCCAAATTAAAATAATGGTATTCAAACATTATACTTAATAAGTATAATGCTAGCAAAACAAAAAAAGCATCACAAATACGGAGCAGAATTTTCCTTTCGGAGATTTCGAAGTGCATTTTTTTATTTGAAAGCAGCATTATTCTATACTTTTAAGTTATTTATTTTGAAGCAAATGTATTATAAAAAAAATTACTTAATCGACCGAATTTTCTGCTTTTTCAGGAATTTTAACCTGAACAAAAAGCAGTGTCAGACCATACACAAAAGCTGGAGCTGCAATTCTCATTGCAGCATGATTTATGGTTAATAGCCAAAAAAAGTAAAACGATAAAAAATACAGATGTTGTTTATTATTTATATACACAACAAATGGTGTTATAAAAAGTATCAAAAGTCCAAATATACCAAACAAGCCATGTTCACTTAACATTCTGGTTATTTCATTATGTGATGCGACCTCTACTCCTAAATCTTCAACTCTTTTGTATTTGCTTAATCCTGCGCCTACTCCAAAGATAGGATTATCAACAAAAAGCTTGATTTCGGCATCCATAATTTCCTCTCTACCTCCCAAACGATCCTTTTTTACCCTTCCTAATCGGTCTTGATTTGCATATCGCTTATTAATTAAGCCACTGGTTTGAAGCGAACTATAACTCCAAATCCCTACTGCCATTAAACCGGTTAAGATAAAAACCCAGGTAAACTTGCTTCTTCCTTTTGAATTTGAGAAATAATACAATAAAAATAAAAGACAAATAACCATCACCACAGCAGTAAAAATACCTCCTCGGGAAAAAGTTACAACACCTCTATAACTAATAAATACTAATATACTTCCGTTTATAAACATCTCAAATTTTGACTTTGAGAATAGAACTAATTGTGTAAAAAATATAAAAATTCCTAATCCTAAAATTGTTGAGACCTGATTTGGTCCAAACCCACCTGAAGTTGCAAAGTTGGATTGTGTTCCTGTAACAACGTCTTTAACGCTGGGATTGTATAAAAACAAATAAATTGTAGTCGTAAAAATTGGCAATGCCATTACATTCAAAATACGCTGTACATCTGAAAATAAAATTGTTCTATTAAACATATATACAGCACAAAATATCAAACAGACGGGACCTGATAAATTAAAAACCAAAACTTTTCTGGTATCAAAATTAAAATCCAAATTACTAGTTGTAATTAAAACAGCAGGAATTAATAATATCAGTACGAATAAATATATAATTCCGTTTGTTGAAAAATTACTATATATCATGCCTAAAAACATGAAAAAAATAACAGAAAATTTTACATATTCGTTATTAAAATTACCTCCGGTCATACGCAAAAAAACCTCAACACCAACCATATAGGCAGCTACCATTAAAACTTCCTGATTTTTATTCTTATTTCCTGCAACAATAAAAAAACCTATTACAGGAATTATAAGTGSCAATAGTTTTGATAAAAATGGTACCACAAAAACTGCTAAAGCAATTACTGCATGAATTAAAAGAAGATAATTATATGATACCTTGGAGTTTTTCATTTATTATAGAAAGTATTTACGCGACAAAAATAGTCAAAGAATTCAACCATAAAACATAGTCTTGTATAATAGATTCTTCACTAAAATTTAATCGTATAACTTTATTTAACTCTAGTCCCATTTCAATTCTATAATTTTCATTCTCAATCAATTTTTGAATTGATTGGGCAAATTGTGACAAATCATTAGATTCTACAAGTAATCCCTCTTTTTCAGAAGTAATAATCTTAGAAATATCGCCAACATTTGTGGCTACAACTGGTAATTTGTATAATCCATACTCTAAAACAGCCAATGGAAGTCCTTCTGAAAATGAAGACAAAACGGCAATATTGCATTGCTCTAAAGCAGAAGCAACATTATTTACTGCGCCATAAAAGAAAACTGTTTCCCGAAGTTTTAAGGTATTGACTTTATTATTTAATTTTTCTGAATATGAATCATGAAAATCCTGACCAAATAAATGAAAGCTCCAATCCTGAAATTTTTCTTTAATTAAAAGTGCTGCACTTATAAGCAGTTCATGATTTTTTTGAGCCCTTAAATTGGCAACGCAAATTATTCTTTTACCTTCCGTTCCTTTTAAAAGGATTTTATCGCTAAAAGAGGCTTTCTCTTCAATAAAATTAGACAAATAAATAATGTTAGGACACCATAAATAAGTTTCTGCCCATCTTTTTAATGCGATATTAACTGAAATAACTCCACTAAAAAAGAGAGATCCAAATTTTAATCCTAAACTTTTTCTGGCATCCAAATCTTGTGAAATACCATAATGATCATGCCAAATAATTTTTATTTTCGGAAAAGTAAATTTTACTAAAACAGCAATAAAAAACGAAGAACTATGTGCATGGATAACGTCAATACTATTTTCTTTAATATATTTTCTTAATCGAAAAACAGCCGGAAAATCGACTTTTCTAGTTTTGTTTAAAAACAGATAAGACACTTCTTTATTAATCTGATCTAAAAGTAATCCTTGCTTTCGCGTTGCAACTAATCCAGAAAACGAAATCTTTTTGGACAAAGCATTTGCATAATTGACCGCCATTCGTTCTGCTCCTCCGGATTCAAGAGAATCAATAATCTGTACAATTCTCATTTTTTTAATATGTTTTTAATTTCAGTTTCAAAAACATCGGTGGTATAATTTTGCGACCATTCCGTAGACAATTTACTTTTAGAAAAGAAACTATTTTGATCTCTAATTATGTTTTCTATTCGTGTTAAATCACTTTCTAAATCCATTTCAAGCAGAACTCCTCTTTTGCCATTATCTAACATAAAAGGAACACATGAAACTGAAGTAGCAATTGGAACACATCCATAAAACATACCCTCAGCGACTGCTTTAGGCCAACCTTCACTTTTTGATGGCAATATAACAAAATGACTTCTTTTATAGGCATTTTTTACTGTTTCCTTATTTTGATTTCCATTTAAAAAAACAATATTCTGTAGCTGATTTTCTTTAATATAATTTTCTAAAGCAACTTTTTCAATTCCTTCTCCATAAAAATTCAAAACGACATTATTTTCTTTCTTCGCCAATTGTTCTACTAATTTTAAAGCATACATTGGATTTTTGCCTGCAACTAAACTACCCACAAAAATAAATTCTATTGCCGAATCGAAATTTTTTTCCTCAAAACTTTTCTTTTCAATATCTGCGTACGTTGCTGTAAAAAAAGGTTTTATATTTTTTGATTGATTTTTCCAGTCTCCATAAACCAAAACCTGCATATTTCGGGTCAGAAATGTATTTCTCAAGATATACGTCTGCAATTTATAGGTCCATGGTTGTTTACTCGTCGGGTCCCAATTACCAGCATATTTGGCTGTTTTTATTTTTTTAGGAAATAGAATCTGAACAAAACAACCAATCAATCCCATATTACCAGGACAGCGCAAATGAATGTGATCTGCTTTATTCATTGCCCAAAAAATACTCCAGAAAATCGCCGGTAATTTATAAAGTGATATTAAATTACTTTTTAAACTCGTAAAGCTAAATTCTGATACGTGCCTGAAATCAATTTTATGGTGAATGTAATTTAAATCAATTGTCGTTGGATTTCCTTTTGACGAAGGTGCAACAACAATTACTTCATCAACATATTTTAGCCAAATATTCATCTCACGAACATAAGGAGCATAAGCAAAATAGTCCTCTCCGCTTTGAATGTGATTTACATGAGTAATTATGGCAAATTTCATTGGTCTATTGAATATTATATTGAGACAATTTAACTTTAATTTTTTTTCTGGTTTTCTCTTTGGCTAAATCAACATCTTTTATAGAATGTAAATTGGCGGAGCTTTTGGCGAAATTTAAATACTTAACCTTTTACTTAAGGTCATTTATATTTTCGTTTAAAACCACTAATTCACTATTTACATTAAAAGAATAATTCTCATAATACTCTTTATAGTATTTAAGCGCATTATTTGCCATTTCTGTCTTTACTTCAAGAGGTAAAGAAAGGGCTTTATCTATAATTGGCAAAATATCTGATATTTCCTGATATACTAAACAATTAACATCATTTTTTAATGATGGATTAAGCCAATTTGAATAATTCAAAATGGGAATTACCCCCACTGACATAGCTTCTAAAAGATTATGGCACATGGGCATTGTCATTCCGGGCGCGCACAAAATAAAATGAGCCGACGATAAATAGGTTCTCCATTTGTCTGCTGGAATAGCACCAGATTGCCATTTCATTAAAATCAGATTTTCATTGAAGATTCCTGAATTTAAATTTTTTATTACTTCATCGCCCGAAACTAATTTTAGTTTATCGTGTTTCAAAACCTCTTGATAAATTCTCCATCTGTTTAATAATCCAAAATTATCTTCGATAGTTTTTGTATCATAAATTTTTTTATCAAAATTTCCGCTCATTATAATACCAATATTTTTTGGTAAAACTTGAACTTCAGGTTGCAGATAATTAATTGGATGCATTATATAGGGCAAAACATTTTCCTGATAATCATCAGTGGTGTATACTTTTTTATATCCAAAATTCACCACAAAATCATCTTTTTTAGAATGGCTGAAGGTTTTCAATTTCTCTAATTTTGAGAAAGGTTTTTCAAAATAAAGATAATCAAGTTCCTTGAACCACTTTGCCAAAAACAACATTCGTAAAACAGAAAATTTTAAAACGATGGGTTCATCATAAACATTTCTAATTCTAAAAAAAAGATTTAAATAAGTTCTAACTTTTGTACGATGCTTTAAATTCACATAAACAACAGGTTGCTGCCCATTATAAAACCGAACAGATGAATAGTTCAATTTAAATTCTTTAAGCTTTTTTTGAATCTTCTTTTTTATTACAAACATCATTATGTTTTGACTGATTAAACCAGCTTTTTATCCCAAAAATACCTGGCAAACTCTCTAATTGAGAATACGTATAACTATTACAAATTTATTTTTTCAAACTGTAAAATTCCTTTAGCAAGTCTTTTGAACTTCTTTTAATTGTATCCTTTTTTAATGTAAAAGCATACCCTTTTGGCATAGAAACGCTTCTTCTATTTGGAGTTTTTTGAAGTCTGTCCAAATATTTCATCCAACCAAATAATAACCTGGTCAAAAATAACCAACTACTTCTAATTATTTTTTTTGAACTTAGATTTACGAAATAATTTGATATTGTAACTGCCATGTTAGCAGCATTTCCTTCGGTTATTTCAACTTTTACCACTTCACATTGAGAAAACAAACTTCTAAATCCTGTATAGGTAAATCTAAAAAAATCGTAAGGTTCAGCGTGATAAGGAAAACTCTGAGGCGCTTCTATCTGAAGCAAACCTCCAACTTTTGTAACCCTTTGTAATTCTAAACAAAACTTCCATGGATTGATTGTGTGCTCTATAACCTGCGCTGCCAAAACTACATCAAAAGAATTATCACTGAACGGAATAAAATGACCATCAAAAACATAATCAGGTTTAAATTGATTATGAACATCTGAAGTAATTACTTCGCAGGCAGGGAATTTATTTTTATAATAATCAATTTTCTCACCAGCGCCAACTATTAACATTTTACTATTAGCCGGAACGAGCTTATAAAGTTCTTCGTATCTTTTTTCTATATTAAAATCAGTACAAAGTGCCGGAAGCAGTTTTCTTCTAATATAATTTTTAAAATTAGACGTGTCTAAATGAGAACTATCTTGTGTTGTTTTTTTTGAATTGATAATGTCCTCCTGACTAAATATAGATTCGACACTGAATAAAATTGGAGTGCCGTCGTGAACAATTAATTTAGATCCGTCTTCAAAAAGTAAAAAGTCATTTGTTCTTTCTTTTAATTTAGAATGAGAATCAGGATGTATTATATTTTCTATCATTGTTACTTTATTAAAATCTGAAACCACCCAACAATTCTTCCTGCTGTGTCTGTAAAAGCTTCTTTGCGCTTTGTGGTTGTGAATATATTGCTAAATCTTAGAATTGTCAAAAGTGCCGTAATTGAGTGCCATTTAAACCGGTCTTTCAAAGTTGGGTTTGGATTTTTAATGCGCCAAACATACCAACCATTTTTAACAACCATTTTACCATATTGAAATTGATTTGGTCTCCCCGAAGGCTCATGAAAATGGGACAATTTTGCATTTGTATTGACAGCATTTTTACCAAACTCTAAAGCTCTTAAGCTAAAATCTGCATCTTCATATAGACCATAACCTTCAAAAAAACTTGAAAATTTAATCTTGTCAAAAACACTTTTCCTGAAAGACATCGACATTCCAATTAGCAAATCTACATCATATGTTTTTCCTGTCATCGGAAAAAAACATGGTCTTGCATGAGAGAACGCAGGCATTTTTCCAGGTCCTAAATTAGCAGCAAGCCCGAGATAATTTCTAATCACATTTCGCAAACCTTCTTTATAAGCATACCCTTCAAACAGATAATATTTTTTCGGGTTATAAAAAAAGTTCTCGATTTGAGGTTCCCATTTATATTCATTTACCGCCACACCTCCTACACCAATAACATCAGGATTTGTCTGGAATGTTTTTAATATTTCCGAAAAATAATCCTCTTCTAAAACGGTATCATCATCCAAAAAACAAACAATTTCTGAATCATTGGCAATCTTAGTGATTCCAAAATTTCTTTGTTTTGTCAATCCTCTATTTTCCTTATTGACTAAAAAATAATTTACATTTTTAAATTGGAATTGCTCTAAAGCATTTTTTGTTTTATCATTTGTAGAACCGTCAACAATTAAAATTTCGTCCGGATAAAGATTTTGATTTTGAACAGATTGCAGCAATGCAACTAATGAATCTGGTCTTAGATACGTACAAACTATTAAGGAAAATTTCATTTCTTATTTTTTAATTCGTTGGCCCAATATAAACTCTGAGCCCATTGTTTTTGAAAACTACTCCAATATTTAATTGGATTTTTAACCGTTTGAACTTTATAAAATTTAAAAAACAATGTTAATTTATATCCTTTAATCTGCTCCGGGGTCTTATGCAATAATTTAAACAACATTATTGTTGGTGAAGGTTTTGGCTGAACAACATCATTTTGCCAGGCTAAAAGTGGTTTGGTTCTAAATCCTCCTGTTGGTGCACTTAAATGTGTGATTTCAGGATTAGGAAAATACAAAACATCAACTCCGGAATTTCTTAATTGCATTCCAAAATCACTGTCTTCACCGTAACCAAACTCAAAACCCATTCTAAAGGAAACTTTATCAAGTAAACTACTTAGAATAAAACTATTTCCAGAACCAAAAAAATCAGCTTGATTTACATGATCAATCTTTCTTTTTTCATTAATTTTTGGATAAAAATTACTCGAAACTTCAGAGCCATATTTTATACAATTCTCAAGAGTTTTTTCTATTAGATCACTTCCAAATCTATTGTCATCATCATTAAGAAAAACCCATTCACTATCAACTTCAGCCAATGCCACATTTCTGGCATTACAAGCTCCTGCCTGATGTGTGAATATATGTTTTATTGTAAAGGGCCAGTTTTCATCTGTAATATAATCAAGTTCTGATGTGCTTACGGGATTTGGATTTTGTTCCACTACAATTACTTTTTTTGGTAAATGCGTTTGTTTTGACAAATCTTTCAATACATCACATAAGTATTTTTTTCTTCCAATTGTTGGAATTATTACATCTATAGTACCTTTTTCTACTATCTTTTTTGAAGATTGAACTTCAATACGATCTAACAATTCTTTATTAATTACTCTCCTGCGATAAAACAAACTAAAGATGAAGGGCAAAAAGGCAATTTTTTTCTCATATAAAAACAAATTGAGTAACAATAAAAAAATCCAGCTTCCTTTATAATGCTGTTTTACAAATCGGAATAAGGTAAACAGGCCTTGTTTTTCCTCTTGTTTTTTATCTGGAATGTTATTTAAAAACGCTGGTTCTGAATAACATAAAAGACCTGCAGGCATCGCTAACTTCGCTAATGAATTCAAAAAATAACCAAAGTTCTCCGATTTTTTAATTTTACCTTTGAAAGACAATAAAACCGATGCATGAACTCCGCCTACGGAACTGCTCATTTGCCAGGTTGGATAACATACGTCTTTTTTAATTTTTATAAATGGAGTACCTTCAACATAGCCGATTGCTTCTGTTAGAAATGGACTATCAGAGAAATTATAAGATGCCATTATTTTATTATGATGAAAAATTTCCTGGAGTTTTGAAAGATTTAAACTTGTTTTTAAATCAGTATGACACCAAATAATTAATTGATCAGAATAGGAAACAGCTATTTTAAATAAAGCTTTAGGTATATTTATTTTTTCAAAATCAATACGTTTTTCATCATATTGAACTTCAACAACTTTATTATTTTGATGATAAACAATTACCATTTTTTATTTATTTTGATTAATTGTTTTCTGATAAAATTCTATATTTCTTTTGACAATTTTATTGATATCAAATTTCTCTTCGACTCTGATTCTGGCTTGTTTACCTATTTGCAAACAAAGCGAATTATCTTTTAACAATTGAATAATTTTTTCGGCATATAAATCATGATTTTCAGGATGAACCAGAAAGCCGCTTTCTCCATCAATAATCAATTCTTTTGACCAGCCAATATCGCTATTTACAACTGCTTTTTGCAAAGCCATTGCTTCAATTGTAACCATTCCGAAGGTTTCTGCCAAGCTTGGAAAAACGCAGACATTTGCCTTTTTTATATAGTTCTGTATTTCATCATAAGGAATTTTGCCTAAATATTTGACATTTTCTAAATCTTCATTTTTGAATTGATTCTGCATTAATTTCCAGGTCGAATCTGAATTTGTTTTTATATCATGAGAATCACTGCCTATCAGAATCAATTTTGCGTGGGGTAAAATATTCCTAACTTTATTAAAGATTTCCGGTAATTCCATAACTCCTTTTTTTCTAATTAAAGTTCCTACGTACAATATCAGTCCCTTTTCATATTCTAAAGCAAAATTATTAGTGAATTTTTTCAATTCTAAACCGTGGTGAATCGTTTTTATCTCCTTATATTTTATTTTAAAAAGTTTTTTAGAAACATTCCCGGCAAAACTCGTTGGCGAAATAAATGCCTGTGCTCCATTTATTGCTAATTTTTCAAACAAGAAATTTCTAGTTTTTTGTTTTCTATTTTCCAAATGACAAAAATAAGCATCACTTCCATGGAAACGGATTACTAATGGAATCTTAAAATTCATAAAAGCAGTTATTCCAGTCCAATCTGGCGCTTCAATAATCTTTATATTCTTTTTCTCAATAACTTTATTTATCAATTTTTCAATCTTCTTTCTATTGAAATAAAACTTAAAAAAAGTTGCTTTACTATTTGTTAAACTATAGATAACTACATTTTCTTCTTCCAGAATAAACTCCTCATTTTGTCCGTAAACAAAAACCGAAACCTTAATATCAACCTTTTTGAGTTTTTCAACTAAATTGTAAACGCTTGTTCCTAATCCGCCATCGTGTCCAAAAACTTTATGAGGATAATGAGAAACTATGTATCCAATATGTAAATTTGTTATCATGTTTTTTTTATTGAAAGCATTTTTTTAACACTCTTTTTAAGTTCTATTTTTCTTCTCTTTACAAACCTTTTAAAGCTAAAATTATAACCTCCAAAATCGTTGAACTTTCCTCCGTAAAAACACAATAGAAAATCATAGGACGCAAAAATATTGTCCTGATCTTTCATTATATCTATGTTTTTTTTTAAATAAACATCAAAATTTCCTTTCCCTTCTTCTCTTTTTGTAAAAGAAAAAATAGTAGAAAATATACCAAAATCTTTTTGCAAAAGAAACTCTTTATAATTAAAAAACTTTGAAACTTTGAATACCTTAATTAATTGATTAATCACTAAACAGTCCGCCATTTTTCTGGACTTTAAATAAGAGACATAAATCAAAAAAGGAGGTAAAAAATAGTCTTTCTTTAAAACATATAAGATGGTAAAAGAATTAATCTCATCATTGTCCTGAATGAATTTTACATCAAAATAGCTTAAAATATATCCTTCAATTTCTTTGCGATTTTTCTCTGTTTTAATATCAAAAACAATATCCTGAAGTTTAACTTTATCTTTTAGATGATCGTATTTTATCCATCTTTCCGGATAATAATCTTTATCATCAAGTTCTTGGCTTTTCAAACCGTCAAAATTTTTTAATGGTCGTATAACTTTTGAATCTTTTTTTTCTCCCAGCCACGCAGTCCACCATGAAAAAGTAGAATTACTTATTATAAAATCATCACACATTGAACCTAGGCAAAGCTGTTCGGCTTCATTCAAACCAGATCCAAAAAAAGCATTTTCAAGAAATGAAAAATGAAACTTACAATACTTTATATCATCACTTAAAACTATCAAATTACAAGATTCCCAATCCGGAAAAAATTGTGATAAACTATTTAAATAATAATTTATTGGCAATTGAAAATAATCCGGATGATTTACAAAATCTCCTCTTCTGATTGAAAGTAGAATCGTTCGCTTATCAAATATGCTACTATACAAGCTTTTAACACGATCAATTACCGAATCAGAAAATTCAAAATAATGTTTAGTTAATACTGTATCAAAATATTTTTCAGTTTGCAGCCAACCTGAAAGGTCATAATTTTTGTTTTGTAAATCCCATTCCTGATAATGATACCCTTTTTCTTCAATATTAATAAAATCAGGAAAAACTGTGTCTAAAAGAGGCAATTTATTTTTAAAGTATGCCTGATATTTCCAATTTAAAAAGACAAAATCCTGTTCATTTTTAACACTCAACCCAATAGTAGATGCGATTTGAAAAAGCTGATTTCCCAAATGTCCTTTCTTACCTATTTTACTGTATGTTATCATTTTTTAAAGAATCTTGAGTCCAAGGCACTACTTATTAAAAAAATCTTTTATAATTCGGGCTGTAAACATTTTTGCACCTTCATCAGTCATATGACCGCAAGAAGAGAAATATTTATTTTCGACTACTACGTTTTCATAATTATGAATTTCGGGATATGCCTTTTTTACTTTTTCAAAATAATTCATTCCAACAACATTTTCGCACATTGGCGTCATTACTGCAATAAAATTAATATTATTGGCTTTGCAAATACTTCTGATCTCTTCATAATATTTATTATGAGGAAGGGGTTTTAGATTTGCAATATTATTTTTCATATTGCCGTTTTTGTGTTTTTCTAATGGATGATATCCAAGATTATCCAATTGATTTGTCTTTTTATTAATCGCCCCAAAAAATATTTCCCTAAATCCAATTTTGGTACCGTATTTAATATATCTGTAAAAGGGAATGTAATACAATTCCTTAAAATTATCTTCCGTCGAAAAATGCTCTTTTATCATTTCAGAGTTATGTATATAAGGCAGAAACAAAGCTGAGATTCCTTCTGCTTCGTCTTCGTTTGATAAATTTAAATCGGCTTCTAAAATGACATTTTTTATAGCATATTTTCTTTCGATCATAAGTTTTAAAAGCAATGAAGCTTCAAATAGATGTCCGCCACTCATCCCATAATTAAAGGATTTTAATCCTTTATCTCCAAACATTTGTGCAACAAAATGATTATTGGCCCGAGAAGATCCTAAAAAAACAACATCAAATTTTTTGGGTGTTGAATTATATACATCTTCAATTTTTCCTCTATTTTTTGTTTGTAAAAAAATAGCGGTATAAATTCCGTCTAAAACAACTGCAACTAAAATTGTTATGACAAAAATCTTAGTACTATAAATTAAAAAACGTTTCATTAAAATTGAAAATATATAAATTCCTTATAATCCGAAAATGTTCCAAAAGCCATAATTGCAACTATTGCCAGTGCTATTTTTAATGTACTCTTATTACCTGAAAGTGGTTCTGTTCTGGTACGACTATTCCATTCAACCAAAACAAAAAAGCCTATCATTGCCAACAACTCATAGCTGTAACGTTCATTATCTAAATATTGAAAACCAAAATCTCTATTGGTAACAATTCTTTTTAAATATAAAATAGCATCAGTGATCGTTTTTGCCCTAAAAAATACCCAGGCAATACAAGTAATTAAAAAAGTCGAAAGGATACTCAACATTACTTTTACTGAATCAAAATTCCAGGAAATTTTTACATCGTCAATATTGTTTCGGTTACTGTTGGACAACAATAATGGCAAAAAGTAGATCGCATTTATGAAACCCCAAGCGAGGTAAGTCCAATTGGCTCCATGCCAAAAACCGCTCACGACAAAAATAATAAACGTATTTCTGATCTTCATCCAAAGTCCGCCTTTACTCCCTCCAAGAGGAATATAAAGATAATCGCGAAACCAGGAAGAAAGCGAAATATGCCAACGACGCCAAAACTCGGCAATATCTCTGGAGAAATAAGGATAATTGAAGTTTCTAAGTAAATCTAAACTAAATAATTTTGAAACCCCAAGTGCAATATCTGAATATCCTGAAAAATCTCCATAAATCTGAAAAGCAAAATATATTGCTCCCAAAATTAAAGAGAATGAATTCATAGCCGTATAGTGATCAAAAATAGCATTGGCATAAGTTGCGCAAGTATCAGCAATAACAACTTTTTTGACCAATCCCCATATGATTTGACATACACCATCTTTAGCCATCTGAAGATCAAATTCTCTTTTAATTTTTACCTGAGGCAGTAAATGTGTGGCTCTTTCGATTGGTCCGGCAACTAATAACGGAAAGTAACTTACAAATAATGAATAATCTACAAAATTGTATTCGGCTTTTATTCGTTTATAATAAATGTCGATTACATATGATAATCCGTGAAAAGTATAAAATGAAATTCCGACCGGAAGAATTACATTAAGCAAAATTGGACTTGCTTTAAAACCAACATTATTTAATAATTCTGCAAATGATGAAGCGAAAAAATTATAGTATTTAAAAACCCCAAGAAACCCTAAGTTGGTTAAAACACTAAGCCAAAACCAAAATTTTCGATTCCGTTCTGTTGTCCCTTTTTCGATTTGAATTCCTGTGTAATAATCCAAAAAAGTAGAAAAAACTAAAAGGAACAGGAATCTCCAATCCCAACAAGAATAAAAATAATAACTGGCAACAATTAATAAAGCGTTTTGAGTGCTTTTTGTTTTATTAAAAACGAACCAATACAAGAAAAACACGATTGGTAAAAAAATGGCAAAAGCCAAAGAGTTAAAAAACATATGGTAAAATCAATATTAGATAATAAAAATGTATCTGTTTGTTATTTTAATGAGATTGGCCTCAAAATTATGCAACTATTTTTTTTATGGCTTCAAATATACGTTGGGAAGCAAATTGTGGCGGATGCTGATTAATTTTTTCAAACCATTTTCTGGTATTGATAAGAATCTGTTCATTTTCTTTTAATGCTTTTTCTATTGCATCAGGAATCAAATCCGGACTGTCCATGAAGAAAACCGGATTTTCGGTGGGCATCGATCTAAAATGTACATATCTATAACATTTAAAAATATCCCAAGTGTTATCTAATTGTACTTTTTGATTGTAACGGAAATAGCCGCATGGTTTTTCATGAGAAACAAAATCAAAAACCATAGAAGAACCCAGATTTAAAACCATTTCGCAATGTTCTGCTAAATTAGATAAGAGATAATCATCTTCTTTTGTTGGCAAAATCGTATTCCAGGAAGATGAAAAAGGCTTCCATAGTGGATCAATTGTTTTAATTATATCAGGGTATTTTTTTACAACCTCATCATAACGCCCGGAAAAATCTACCGGACATCTTCGGAAAATTATTCCTAAATTAAATCCTTTATCATTCATTTTTTGAATTGCCACAGCGGCCTCTTCCAAATACTTAGGATCATCAGGACTTGTGACAACATCATCTCCGGAAAAACAAACGTATTTTTTTGTTAGATCCATCTCATTTTGCTGGAAAAATTCTTCTCTTGAAAGTAACTTTTCTTTATCAAAATGAATTTCAAATTGAGGTGTGCCGGTAACAAAAATATTTTCTTCTTTGATATATGAATAATAAAACAACAATTCTTCTTTCATATGATTACTCCACACAAAATAGTAATCAGTTTCAATTACCATCATCGCTTTAGGTAAATTATCCCATGAATATATAAATGCAGCTGTTGGAATTCCTAAATCTTTTGCAGCTAATATTGGTGCAATTGCGGTTAAAGGACGTTGATTCGTACAAAAAACCATTGCAGGATTTTCACGTTGCAACGTTTTTATACTTTGATCATAATAAAGTGTTTTTCTTTCTAATTGAGATATTTTTTCCCTTATTTTAATAAGTCCTTTATCTGTTGAATAAGCAAAGGTTAAAAAACGTATTGCAACACTTTTTACCGTTTTTTTTATCCCTTTATATGGCAAAGGGAATCTATAAGAATCGTAAACCTTATCCTTTGTTTTCTTTATATTTAAATTGAGCTCAATTTCTTTCCTCGCATTTTTATAAACTTCGGTTAATACATTGCTTTTTGAATTTTCAATTTTAATTTCCTTAAAAGACAATTCTGTTAAATTAAAAGGCGTATTGTTCCAAAAAGTAACTTCAAAATTTTCATTTTGACCTACATTATAAAAATTAGAATAGGCAAAATTGCGTAAACCTATTCCATCAGGAAGAAATATGAGTATTTTTTTATTTTGCATTTTTTTACTTTAAACTTCCTATTCGGCCGTGGTCAGAATAGGATCTATGTACTATGAATTCATTATCTAAAGGAAATTCTGAAAGAAAAGTGATATCACAGAAATAATTTTCCTCAATAGGATTCAGTCTCCAAGGCACTACACTTTCATGATCTAAAACCCAATTGTTTTTCTCTAAATCTTTAATTTTTAAATCATTCCAGGATGTGATATAATCGATCCACAAATAGCCTAATGACCAAGCTTCTTCTTCTAATTTCTGAAGATTATTAATATCTACAACTCTTAATCCACCAACATTTTCCTGACTAACTGCTGTTGAACCATCGCTAAGAATAATTCCTTTTAAGGATGGCTGCTGAAAATAATGTGTTCCTTTTTGTATTAGATGGTCAATATCAACTGTAATATCTTTACAAACGGTATCAATTGTTTTTACTTCGCAGTTGGGATTTATTTTTACGTATCTAACTAAATCATAGTAACGAACCCAACGCATATTTCTATACAATCCTAACCCGGCTGCATTTGCTGCGGTAGCAGCTAAAGGATAATATTGTCTTGCCAGTTCATATAATTTGCCTAAAATACCTTTTCCACGGCATTCTTCGTTTAGATATACATTTATAATCCATGCTAAATCTCCTCCAAAATTAGCTCCAACATGTCCAACTACTTCACCTTTGTCATTTAAACAAATAAAAGAGCGTCCGCATTTCTCATCTCCAAATTGCCAAACCCAAAACTCTTTTTGATGAAGAGGATGATCTTCTCTATATATAATTTTAAAAAAAGTTAATAAGATATCCCAATCTTCAATTGTAGCTTCTCTAGTTATCATAATATTATTCTATCTATAATTTTTACCTCCGGGAAGGTCATTACAGTCAAATCTATTTAATAGTAATTGATTTTCTGTAAAAGTATTTTTTCCTCTTTTTGTTGTAAATCCTAGTTTATATCCTTCTTCTTTTGCAAAGTCAGCAACCTCATTTGTACAAGTTTCGGGAGTTCCGTATGGATATGATACCATTTCGATTTTTGAATTGGTTAATTTTTCCAAAAACGTTTTTGAATTTTCTAATTCAAATTTAATAACATCGGAAGTTTGCAAGCCTAACGGACAATGGCTATGTGTATGGCTTCCAAGACAATTAATTTTTGCCAGTTCTTTAATATGATATTCTGACATATATAATGAATCTAAAACCTCATCTTCATTAAAATAGATCTCAAACAATTCTTTAACAATCTCTTCTTGTTGAATGAAGGTCAATTTAAAATTCAGAATATATTTTAGAACTGCGCTATTTTTGTCATCGTAAATATAAGTTGCCTCAGCTTTATCTTTTTCTGAATTGGAAAAACTAAAACCTTCAACTTTATGAATTTTTTCTAAAAACTCAGCGGTAGAAATAATCGATCTTAAAAGATGAATTTTATGAACTGTACTCACTTTTTTTTCCTGATGATTCATCGAATTAACAAAAAATATTGCCTGAATATCAAGTTCATCTAAAATAGGAATTGCAAAATCAAACTGCTCTTTTAACCCATCATCAAAAGTAATTAAAAACTTATTTTCAGGAGATTGCAGTACTCCATTTATATCGTTTAGCAGTTCTTTTGGTTTAATAATATCTCCTTCATTTTGAAGCAACAATAATTGCTCTTTAAATTTTAATGGAGTTACACCAAATATACTTGGATATTTAGTGTCAAAATTATTTCTGATATAATGGTAATTACTTACTGTTAACATCTAACTGTCTCTGAATTGTTTTTGGTGATTAAGTTGCCAAAGATCGTTTTTTAAAAGTGATTCCAGAAATAATTGTGTACTATTTCCATCTCCATATTCTGCATCTGAAATCTGAACATGATGCGTATCAATTATCGACAATGCTTCTTTAATACTGTCAAAAGTATAGTCTACATTTACAATATCTGCATGAACTGAACGGTTGTTTTGTCTGGTACCAATATTTATAATTGGAATTCCATAATAAGGAGCTTCGCGAATTCCGGCACTGCTATTACCAATTATAAATTGACTGTTTTTTAATAATGTAAGAAAATATTCAAATCGCAATGATGGAAAAATCCTAAATCTTGAATTATCTTTTATTCTATTATAAGCATCAATAATAAACTGGCTTCCTAAATCATTGTTTGGAAAAATAACAACATAATTATGATTATCATTAAGTAATGAACTTACAAAATCGTCTGCATATTTTTGCATATGCTTAAACTCGGTTGTAACCGGATGAAACATGACAATAGCATATTGATCAAAATCAATTTGATAATAGTCTTTAACAACGTCAAGTTGCGGCAATTGATCTGAAAACATGATGTCAATATCCGGCGAACCAATTTCAAAAACCGATTCCGGAATTTCGCCCATTTGCAAAAGTCTTTTCTTAGCTTCGGCATTTGAGGTAAAATGAATATGACTTAATTTACTCACGCTATGTCTGATTAATTCATCTACAGTTCCTGATATCTCACCTCCTTCGATATGTGTAACGAGAATATTATTAAGTGAACCAACGATTGCGCCGGCAAGTGTTTCAACGCGATCGCCATGAACCACAATCATGTCGGGATTAATGTTTTTGCAATAACCTGACAAACCCTCAATAGTTTTTGCTAGGGTTAAATCCATCGTAGTTTCGTGTGTGTAATTTTCGAATACATGAATGTTTTTAAAATTACAACGCTCAATTTCGATCAAAGTATAACCGTATTCCTCTTGCAAATGCATGCCTGTTACAAATACAAAAACTTCAAATTCTTCTTGCTTTTCAAGAATTGAAATCAATGATTTAATTTTTCCAAAATCAGCACGGGTCCCGGTTAAAAAAAGGATTTTTTTCATTATTATTTTTATTGAATATCCTCCCAAATTAATTGTTCGTCATTCTCAATATTTCGTGTGGCGGTTTTGCCTATTAAATCATTAAAATGTTCCGCTAATATTTCGCCTGTTCCCGGACGCTTTACCCATATGTTTTCTTTTGTAAAATTATCTCCTTTTTTAATTGTAGTAATTGTACAAACTGTAGCAAAAGCAAAATCTATTGTAACTTGCTCTTCCTTAGCTGGTCCCTTAGATCCTCCGCGCATTTGAGTAATTTCGGAAGAACCAATAATTAAATCCTGACAAGCTTTCTCATCCATACTGCATACAATATCCGGACCTGTTCGCTGCATATGATCTGTAAAATGACGTTCTAAAATGCTTGCTCCTAAAGCAACTGCTCCTAAACAGGCATTATTATTTAAAGTATGATCGCTTAGTCCAAAAACCTTATCCGGAAATGCTTCGTGCAATTGGATCATAGCACCAAATCTTACTAAATGAATTGGTGTTGGATATAAATTAGTGGTATGTAATAAGGCAACCGGCACTTTATGTTTATCAAAAATTGCCACTGCTTTCTGAACACTTTCTATGGTATTCATTCCGGTACTTAAAATAACTGGCTTTCCAAAAGAAGCAATATGTTCCAGCAAGGGATAATTATTACATTCGCCTGAACCAATTTTATAAGCAGGAATATCAAATTTCTTAAGTCTTTCTGCTCCTGCACGAGAAAATGGTGTCGAAATAAAAATCATGCCTTTACTTTCTACATAATTTTTAAGTTCAAATTCATCAGCTTCATTTAAAGAACAACGCTCCATAATTTCGTAAATAGAAACATCTGCATTTCCTGGGATTACTTTTTTTGCAGCTCCACTCATTTCGTCCTCTACAATATGTGTCTGATGTTTTACTACCTCAACACCTGCTCTTTGGGCTGCATCAACCATTTCCTTAGCTACTTTAAGAGATCCTTCATGGTTAATTCCGATCTCTGCAATTACTAATGGCGGATAATCTAATCCTATTTTTCGGCCTGCTATTTCAATATATGGATTCATAAAAATTATATGCTTATATTATTAACTGTTTTTGGATTTGTACTAGTATTAAAAATGGACCATTTATGCTTCATCTTAAGAAAGGGTTTTTCTAAAAACTCATAAGATAATCCCGCAACTAATATCGTACTAACTATTGAAAGAATATATAATGGGATTGTGTTTTCAAAATTAAATTTCAATAGAATGTTTATACACAGTACAATCACAATCTGATGATACATATATAGTCCGTATGAAATTTTGCCTAAATAGGTAAAAGGTTTAAATTCTAATACTTTTAAAAGTCTTTTGTTGTAAACTAAATTAAGAATTATTGTTATGAACAAAAATGCATAAAATGAAGAATTAAAATGGGGCACTTGAAAATTATACAGTAGTGCCAGGATTAAAACTAAAATGGAAAAAACAAAACTCACATCGTTTGCAATCCTTTTTATGACATGATCATTCTTATGAAAATAATAGGCTCCTAATGCTCCAATTGTTAAAGAATCTAATTGAACTGAAGCGCTATAATCCCGAATTATAGTAATATATTTTATTCCGTCTAAAAATGAAAAAGATAATAAAAACAATAAAACATTATAAAACACTATTATAGATAAGAACCATTTTTTGAGATTTGAAATTTTATTTATCAGGAGCGGCCAAACAAAATAAAACTGTTCTTCTGTACCTATTGACCAGGTTTGTGTAGCGAAAGGCACTAATTTAATACTGATTAACAGATTTGATAAAAAACAAATAAATAAAACACAAACTAAAAAAAACTGAGAATTAGTATCAAAATCTAAATGAAGATTTGGAATGTGGAAAAGACTTATTTTTGGAAGAACAAATAAAGAGAGTAAAACTATAAAATAGTACAGAGGCCAAATTCTAAGTACTCTTCGCCAATAAAAAAAAGATATTTTAATTCTTCCATTTACTTCTTTTTCCTTTATTAATAAATAGGTAATCAGGAAACCGCTTAAAACGAAAAATAAAGACACACCCAATCTTCCTAAATGTTTTACTTCATGAAAGTGATTCTCTAAATTAAAGTAACTTTTGTTTAATTCCAGATGACTTATTATTACCATTAAAGCAGCAATGCACCGAACACCATTAAGATTAGGGAAATAAATATTATTTTTTGTCATTTCGAGCAGCGCTTATAAATTTTGCGTAATCTAAATCTTCAAATGTATCGATATCAACTTTAGCAAAAGCATGCTCTACTTCTAGGGGAAAAGCATTTTCTGAAATTACAATCGCGCTCATAATCAAGTGCGCTTTTGTAATATATAATAATCCATTTTCAAAATAAAGTGGTTCTAAATCCTGACTTCTTTGTCCTATTGTATAATTGAAAGGTTGATATTTACCTTCTATTATTTTTCCAAATTTCTGATGATTCCTTGAAACAGTAAACAAGCTATCATAACTTCCACTATTATAAATCTCAAAAGCTTCACTCAACAAATTCTCCGGTCGCAAAGGATTAGTGGCTTGTAATAAAACTACATTTTCGACATCACTGCTATCAATAGCTTCCAGAACATGTTTAAGTGCTGAAACAGTAGGTTCTAAATCTCCTGAAATTGATGCTGGCCTGTCAATAACTTTAGCGCCAAATTGCAATGCGATTTTTTTTATCTCAACATTATCTGTTGAGACATAAATCTCGTCTATAAATGTTTTATTCTTTTGGGCATAGATAATAGAATGCGCTAATAAAGGTAGTCCATCAAAAATCTGAATGTTTTTTTCAGGAATGCGTTTTGAGCCTCCACGTGCCGGAATTATAGCAATTGTTTTCATTAGCTCAAACTATTTTTAGCATTTTCGATTATTGTATTCATCGTCTTGTTCCAATTTTGCATGGAATATAAATTTTCAGGAATAGTAAAATTATTATTTTCATCCTGTTGCAAAAATTCTTCTATGGCTTCTGTCCAATCTTCAATAAAGTTTGGTCTGTCAATTAATTTTCCGAGTTTCCCGTATTGCAAAACTTCAGGAACTCCACCATTTGCAGAAGCGATACAATAGCAACCACAATGTAGAGCTTCAATTAAACTCATTCCGAAACCTTCGTGACAAAGTGTAGAAAACAAATAACAATCGGCAATTTGATAATATTGAGGTAAATCATCATTAGGAATCTTTCCTAAAAAAGAAACTCCATCGATTTTTACATCCCGATTAGCTCCAATTATTAGTAAACTAATATCTTTGTCTTGAGTATATATTCTTTTCCAAGCATCCAAAATAAGTTCTAATCCTTTTTTTGGACGGTCTTGTGAACACCAGACAAATACTTTTTTACCGGTAATATTCAACTTGCTTTTTAATAGTGTCTTTTCTTCAGTTGCTATTTTGTGAAATTTTGAAGTATCAATTCCGTTATGCAATACCGAAAATTTTGTTGGTAAAATAGTATAATACTCTTTATGTACTTTATAAGAATGATTAGTCAATAAAACCATTTCATCAATATTTTCGAAAAACCATCTTCCGGTAAAATTTTCATAAAAAGGTGGAAATCCATGATAAAAGAACTGAAGAAAACATTGCTTTCTCTTTCCTTTCTTTTCCAAAAATTCAAGAAGTGGTTTTACAATTCCAAAATTATCTATGATTTGAATAATGAATTTATCTTCTTTTTTTAGAATTTTCTCCAAAGCTTTAAAATAACCCAAATATGAATTTCCGGAAATTTTCTTTTTAATTTTTAATTCAAAAGTATTACCAACAAATTGATATTGAATTTCAGGATATAATTGCTCTGGCTGCTCACAAATAATGTAATCAACTTTATGATTATTACTTAAATAATTATGATATAAAGTTGTCCAGCTTCCAATTTTGGAATAGGGCAAAGGAACTTGTGAAATCAGAATTACTTGAGGCATTTTATGAGGATTTGCGTAAAAATAATAAAATTTAAATCTTTCTTATTTTTTTATTTTAAAAGTAATTTTTTTTAGATCATCACTGACTTCATAAGAGTAAGGAGAAGTATGATAGAACGAAATTATATGAAGTAAAATCATGTCATTAATTTCTTTTAGTGAATAGTATTTGGGAACTTTTTTCCCCAGTAATTTCTTTATTTTATATTTTAACGATTCTTGAAAATCATCTTTTACAAAACAAACATTGATAATTCCGTTTTTGAAATTTGGCAATTCATAAAATAAAAAATGAGTTATAACATCTACTTTATTAAGCAATATTTTTTGCGTTTGATCTTGTTTTAATTCTTGAAAATCGGATGCTGAAAATCCATTTCCCCAATCTTCATTATTTACGGCTGCTTTTCCATTTTCATTGTTGAATAACAAATGCTTATGGTTTATTTGAACCACATTTGTTAGTTGTAAATCTTTTGCAAGAATATCGGTTTCTTCTCTGCGATAACTTTTATGCCATTGATGAAGCATTAAAATTTCGGTATTATAGAAAACACTTTCTACATCTATTCTGTCTAATCGATTGTGAATATCAATATCTTCGGCTCCCCAAAAATGCAAAAACTCATCATAACCATTAATTTTGCTAATCTCTTCAATAGAAAATAGCGATAATCCCTGAGCGCCAACTCCGCTGCTAGAGTCGATAGTATAATTATCAAATGGTTTTATAGTCCGAGATTCTTTCTCATTCAAAAAGCCAACTTTAAAATAATAAGCTTTTAATGGATTTTTCAACTCTTGCAACTTTGCAATAAAATTGAGACTGAAAATCATATCAACATCTGCCGTAAAAACATAATCTGTTGTAACATTTCTTAATCCAATATTAATAGCTTTGGCTCTTGACCAAGGCTGAAGTTCAGAAAAATTATAAATATATCTTGCAAATGGATAAGATGAAACAAGCTTTTTAATCTCAGATGCCGAAGAAATGTTAGAACCGTAATCTACAAAAATCACCTTAAAATCAGGATTGGTTTGCTCCATTAACGAATCTAAAGAACGTTTAACACGTTCTGTTTCTCTATTGCGATAAGGATAAAGTATAGTTAGCATAAAAATTAAGCTCTTAAATTGGTGTCGATTTGCTGTAAAAGTTCCTGACTATCATTTCTAAATTTTCGGGCAAAAAAAGCTTGATTGTCTCCTATTTCATTGGGTACAAAATTGCTTTCAAATACATTAAGGTGCTTTTCAGAGATATAAGCCGGACCTGGATGAACCGACCAGTCTACGTATGTTAAATTTCCTTTTAAATTGCCAATATCAGAATTTCCGATTATGGTTGGTATCAAAATCTCTTCGGAACAATACGAATGCTTAAAAAAACTTTCATATTCCGGATGAGAATCTAAAAATTCTAATATATAATCAACGGTTGAATGACTTAGAATCCACCAAGTTGGTCCAAAAAAAACTTTTTGAAACGGGAAATTCTTTTTTGGAAAATATAAGCTTATCTTCTTTTCTAATTTTAAAAGAATTTTTATCCAAATTGGTTTATTTGGCTTTCTTCTATAAAACAAATCAAAATAAAATTTAGTGACCCAGCCTTTTTTCATTTCAGAAGGAAAACCTTCTTTTATACTAATAAATTCGCCGCCTTCGTTTAATTTTGAATATAAAAAATTATTCTTTTTAATGGGATAATCACTTCCGCTTATTAAAGCATAATAATCATGGTTCTTTTTAATAGCTTCTGACATTAAGTTAAGTATGGCTTTTTGATGGGACCAGCCTGCCCACCAAACTTTATGCCTTTTAATAAACTGAATGTTATTAAAATCATCCAAATTAGCAGGCATTAAAGAACTCTTATCAATGTGTATATAGAAAAAAACATGACGATCAGTAAGTGCTAAAATTAACTTTTTGAGATGATCATAATCGTGATAAGCGGTTATAAGATAGGCAATCTTAATTTTATTCTCCATTTTCTCCTTCAATTTATAAATAAGTATCTGCCTCTTCTCTTGAAAGCCCTTTCCTGATTATAAAGTATTTCATGATTTTTTTATTCAATATAAACTTGGCAAAAAGTCTGCTTTTAATAAAATAGGAAAAAGAAGAACCTGATTTAATCACTTTTAAATCGTTAGTATATTCTTTATGATTATCATGTGTTTTAAAGACTAAATCAAACATCCAGTCTTCTATAACATTCCCCATATGATAAGCATAATTGTTGGAAGTGGATAATCTCCAAAAACCATTTTTTACAACCGGAATATCCAAAAATTCAGATTCACTATTCCCTCCAAGTTTGTAATTTGTATATCGCTTTTGCAAATTATCAAAAACAGAAGCTCTGTAAGTTGTAACAAAATGTCCTGCTCCAACAACTGCTTTTTTATCTTTATGTGTTATTGTGAGGTATTTTTTTAATTGTACCGAATTGTAAAAATCAATATTGCCGGCACTATGTGCAAATTTTTTTAATGCTTCAGGATTTTCAACAGTTGTGAATTTTAATTTTTTAGAAAAAAACAAATCCCAATATATATTTGCCGTATTAGACCTTAAAGATCTTGAAGATGGTGTAGGACATACAGCACCTGTTTTAGGGAAATTTTCAAAAACATCATAAGTTGCTTTTTGCCAATTATCTAAAAAAAGCACATCTGAATCTGAAATAGTAATTAGAGAAAATTTATTCCCTGAAATACCTTTCAAAATAGCATTTAGTTTTCCAATGTTAACGGTATGAATTATCTCCTGAATTTTATTTTCTGCATATAAATCGTTCAAATAATTCTTTATCAAATCACAGCTGCCATTGTTTACGATTGTAATAAACGTTTTATCATGAATTGTAGCAAAAAGTGAATTCAGACATAGTTTTAAAATCTCAAAACCATCTTTAAAATAGTCGTCCTGATTAGGTATATAAACAGGAATAATGATCTGATGAAAATAATCTGATGTCTCCTGAACTTTATCTTTATGTGGATTAAAACCTACTCGCATATCTTAAAAACGGCGTCGATTGCCTCTATATATTTTTTTGATATTATTTTATTGCTAAGTTCATTTTCATATTTTTCTCTAATATTTTGTGATAAATTCGAAACCTCCATATTTTCTAAACTACTAATCTTGTTCATTTGTTCTGTCAGACTTTCCAAAGTATTATCGAAGAAAAAATCATAATCTAGCAGTCTCTCTTGCATTGCACCAGTCTTAGCAGATAGTATTAATCTTCCTGATGCCATTGCTTCAACTCCGGTCAAAGGTCCTGTTTCTAAATCGTAATGAGAGATTATGAGACAATCAGATATTTTAAAAAAATCTAAAACTTTTTTATTAGAAACAAATCCTGTAAATTGTATGTTATTATTATTTTGTGACATCTCCTTCAAATTACTCAATTCAGTCCCATCACCTACAATTATTAACTGATTTTTATTGTTAAAACTCTTCAAAAATGCTTTTATAACGACATCAATATTTTTTTCCTTTTCTATACGGGCAATTGTCAAAAAAACTTTTACTTTATTTTTAAGTGTGGGAATTTCTAATAATTCTGTTTCATTAAAAGCGCATTGATCAATAATTTTATAATTGTGCTTTGTGATCTTAAATCGCTTTGCATTATTTTCAGAATGATGTAAAAATAGATGCACCTTATTAAGAAAAGAAAAGTCTTGATTGTCCTGGATACAACCTGTTGTTCTAAATATAATTTTTTTATTCTGAAATTGGCTTTTTTTAATAATTTCTTCTATGTATGCAGATGAAAGTTGCGCTACAATCAAAATCATATCATAATTTGACAATATCTGATCCAGAATCACCTTTATACGATTTTCATAATTCAAATGTTTTTTAGCAAATTTATTATTTGCGAATGCTTCAACAGAGCCTTTCTTTTTATTTTTGTAATAACTTAAATAAGCTAATAATTTTATCCCAAAATACTTCTGGCATAATAATTCTTTCAAAGAAAAAACGCTAAGCTTTTTATTAAAATCAAAAACTTGGGACTTAGAAGACAAGTTTCCTGTGGTGCATGCAGCTACATCATATTTTGAAGAAAGAACATTTGCAATATATGCAGTTTCTAGTTCTCTTCCTCCAAAATCACCAATTGGTCCAATAATTAATATTTTCTTTTTATTAAGCATCAAAATTAATTATCTAAGTATTTCTTTTTTAATGTCTCTAAAAATTGAAAAGCCAATTTTAGATTTAAAACCGAAATAGAAAACATTAAAAATTATTATTCCAATTCGATATCCTTTGAGTTCTTTTGAATAGTAAATCAAATTTAAATAGGTTAGGTATAAGTACCTGTTTATTTCAAAAACTTTGAGAACTCTCAAATTGTGATATATTTTCGTCCAGCTATTTAATAATTTATCAAATTCACTTTTTGTTCTAATAGAACTTGTATTATCACCGTGAATTCTATATCCTACTAAAACACTGGAAATCATCACAATTTGGGGAGATTTTTTTAAAATTTCAGATAAAAAAACAGCATCATCGTTGGGACTATCGATCCATTTTAGTCCATGAATAAATTCTTTGGAAACTAACCATGCGCCTGTCGCAATAAAACCTCCGTTTACTCCCATTTTTTGAACCAGACTCTCTGCAGTAACTAAAGGTTCATCATATAATGTATTGAAAGGAAAATTATAATCGACTTCAATTTTAGTAAAAAACTTTTTCCACTGACAAATAGAAAGTTTACAATTAGGACTTTTTTTTAATGCTTCCAACTGTAGTTCTATTTTTTCTGGAAAAAGGTAATCATCATAATCCAAAAACTGGATCCAATCTCCTTTAGCCAAAGCCAAAGCCTCATTTCTCGCATTATCCCGCCCACTGCTTGTCTTTATAAATATCAATCTTGAATCTTCTATTTCTAAAAAAAGACGGCATTCTTTTATTTCCAGATTCCCATTGCAGGCTACTATAATTTCAATATTTTGATGTGTTTGCGATAAAGCACTCTTTATACAAGCTATAAAAAAAGAGTGTGTTTTATGAACAGGAATTATGATTGAAACAAGCATATAGTATTAAAATATCAAATAATTACGTTTTCCTTTTATTAAACTTATCTTCGTAAAGATGATTCAATTTTACAAATAGAATTCTCAGCTCCTTTCTAAAACCACTTTTGATAGATGCTTTTTTTAAAAGCAACCCTAATTTATAAACATTAGTTTTTTTTAAATCTTCAAATTTACATTTAAATAAGTTCGTTGATTTAGAAAACCTTTCAATTAAAATTAATGATAACCTATTGTATTCTTCTACAGATAAAAATTGCTTTAAATAAACATATGCCTTAATGTAATCCGGCAACATGTTTTTTGTCATTGTTACACTGTTTGGATTAATCCTATACAATGCCAATGGTTTGTCAATAAAAATACATTCGGTTTTATTATTTTTAAAAAACAACACCCACATAACCCAATCTTCATATGCATTTAATGACTCATTAAATTTGAAATCTTCAAAAAATTTTACATCAAAAAAACCACAATGCAGAGGTATTGTAAATAATTCATTCCAAATAAACAAAATTGATTCATAATCAAAATATCGTTCTTCAAAATTACAATATGGAGGTAAAACATCTTTTTGATTCTCTCTAAACAATTCAAAATTTGAAATAACTATTCCATATTCTTTTACACTCTTTTTCGCCAATTCATTTATTGCGATCTCTATTTTATCAATAGCTAAAACATCATCCGAATCTAAAAACTGTACAAATTCCCCTTTTAAAAATCTAAGTCCAAGATTTCTTGCACTACTTACACCTCGATTCTCCTGATAATAATAACTAAATCGGCTATCCTTTTGAAGCCATTTTTGGGCAATTTCATCTGTATTATCTATACTTCCATCATTTATAATAAGACACTCCCAATTTGAGTATGTTTGATCTAATATAGATTGCAAAGTCTCCTGTAAATACTGGCCTTGGTTATAACATGGAATTATTATCGAAACAAGTGGGGTCATAAAATAAATACTATCTATTAATGTAAATCCTTCTAAAAAATTTGGCCAAATTATATATATCGCTGTGTTTTAAATGCCATTTCACTATTTTAATTAATAGTGAAAACTCTTTTTTTTCAAAATACTCGTTTTCTAATATTGCGATGATTACAAGCCTCTGTTCTTTTCTGAAAATAGAAAGGTACTTATCTGAAAGTGTCGTGTAAAATTGTAAAGAAGCATTTTTTTTCTGTTCGAAATTATCTGTTTTTCCGGAAATACTCAATGACGATTCTCTAACATAAATCTGTGCAAGATTGATCGAGTATATATTTTTAAAATTTGAAAACTTTATCCATGCCAGATCATCACTATGCCATGCGAGTGGATAATTAACAAATTTAAACTTCGAATAAACCTCTCTTCTAAAAATATATTCTGAAAGGGAACTTCTTGTTTTCCAAGTGTATTTTCTCCAGAAAGAATCTGCAGCGTTTTCCAATTTCGGATGCTGGTAGATCTCTGAAACTGGATTTCCATTCTCATCAATAATCTGCGAAGCATACCTTACAATATTAGATTTTGCTTCTTCTATTTCGGTCAAATTGTTATAAAATGTTTCTATTGCATTTGGACTCATTACATCATCATCGCCTAAAATCATTAGCCATTCTTCGTTATTAGATAATTCAATACAACGCTCCCATTGCTTTGTTAAAGAAATTGACCCTAAATTTTCCTCAAATTTATGATAAACAAAATTGAACTTTCCTTTATACTTTTCTAATAAAGCAAGCGGCGACTCTGGGCTTGCATCGTCTCCAATATAAACTTTAAATTGTTGAATTGTTTGATTTTCTAAAGATTGTAATGTTTCCTCGAAAAAAGACAGTTTAAAATATGGAATAATTACTCCAAGCATGAATCACTTTTAAATTTACATTAATTTATCTAAGGCTTCTTTCATTCTATTTGAATCCGAAGACAATTTATTTCTCCCGCTTTTACCTTCAATATATAAATTTGGCAAATGATGAATTAAATTGTCTTCAAACTCAGAAATACAAATCATTTTCTTCATGCCTCCATATTTATATATATCAGTATTAACCTTACATTTTACGCTATAAATTTTTAATCTCTCCGTTTTAAAACCTAAACTGATTTTAATTTTTCTAATTAACTTATTAATCAGTTTATTTTCAGGATCTATATATAATTCTTCGAAATTGATTTTTTTACTAATCAGGTTTAATTGCTTTTTTGTTAAAATAAAAGAAGCTTGATGGATATTTGAAAAATGTGCAAACTTTTTACCGTTATATTCTTCTACTGAATTAAAATCCCAATCAAAGGAAGCATGGTAAGCCGGATAGTGATATCCCTCACCATTTTCTTCATATTGAATCAATCCTGAAATTCTGTTTTTAGGTAAAATATTAGAATATTCAATATGCTTTTCAATATGTTTTTCCAGAAATAAATGATCATTTTCTCCGTAAACAAACAAATCAAATTTATCTTTATTCTCCCATATTACCTTTCTGCAAGTCAATGGTAATAATTGATAATCATTAAGAACAAAAACATTTACCTCATCAATTCCTATAATGTTTAATTCTATATTTGAGTTTACAATAATAGTAACGTCAAATTTTTTAAAGCTCTTGAGTTCTTTTACGACTTTTTTCAGAAACTCAAGTTGTTCGTCACCGTAATTAACTAGTACCGCTAAAAGCTTAGGCAGGTTATTCATGCTTTAATCGTTATGTTTATTAAGAAAAGGATAATTAAGAGTTTTGCTGTTTTCTTRAATACTCTTTATTAAATTATAATTTTTCAAAAGTTTTTTAAAGTAGCAGAAATTATAAAAAAACTCTCTTTTTTTTAATTTTATCGTTGATGTAACTATTTTTCGTATAGTAAATTTAGTCATTCTATTAACTGACCAATAATTACCCGGATCCATAAGTTTTAAGTCATTTATATCAGTAAAAGTTTTTAAATCAAACTTTCTATCATTCAATACTCTATCGTGATATGCAATAGCTTCAGGTACAATACCAATCTTTAATTTTTTGAAACGACATCTGTTCACGTAGTCATTATCTTCAGCATAATGAAAAAAATAAGGATTGAATCCACCAACTTTCTGTAAAGTATTTTTAGAAACTGCCCAAATTGCCGCATTTACAAAATTGACATTATATATTTTTTTTATATTTTTTCGTAAAAAAACATCCGAATAAAAATCTTGACAATTATTTGGAGATACGTAAAATTGAAAATATAAATCTATCTTGTCTCCTTTACCATTTAAATGAATTGGACTTAATACCCCGTAATCTGTGTTTAATTCTAATTGTTCAAGTAATAACTGTATCGTATTATGTTCTAAATACGCATCTTGATTAAGTAAAACGAAATACTCTCCGCCGTTTTCTAAAGCTACATCTAATCCAATATTATTAGCCGCTCCGAAGCCCAGATTTTGCTTTTGCTCAAAAAAAAGTATGCTTTTAAAATTTGTCTTTATAAATTCAATGGTTCCATCAGTGCTATTATTATCAACAACAATGATCTCAACCGGTATAGAACAGCTTAAAACACTATTTAAACAGTTTTCTATCCATTTCATACCATTAAAAGTTACAATGACAACAAATATCTTTTTATTCATTTCTTTAACTTTCCTGATAATAACTTTATTTTAATATCCTTTTCAAAAATTTGAATGGCAATAATACAAAATGTCCAACTCTATATGTAATACTCGTTCGAAACTCTTCAAATAACTCATTCTTCATGAAATTTCCGCCGTCAAAAATAGAAGTATTTTGTTTTTGAAAATCAACATCGGAGGTTATTATTATTAAAAACATCGGGTTTATAACTCTATTTTTAATCCCAAAATAATTCCCATAATAAAAGCTCAAATCTTTTTGATATTTATCCTCTTGAACAATTGAGCTACCATTACTAAAAATTTGCGAAAGTAATTGAACATTATTAAAATATTTAAAAACTAAATCAGAGAATTCATCTTTGTATAATTCTTTAACATGAAATTCATTTATTAAGTTTCGATTTTCTGAATAGTGTAATTTATCTGGCGTAGATATTATCAATAACCCATTTGCTTTTAAAACTCTTTTTATCTCGATCATCATTTCATCGTGTTCACCGTGATGCTCAATTGTTTCAAAACTAACAACAATATCAACACTATTGTCTTCTAAAGGAATTGCGCTTGTACTGCCTTCTAAAAATTCAATATTTTCGTCTTTATATTTTAATTTAGCTTCATCAATACTTGATTTATCAATATCAACTCCATATACAAACGAAGCTTTCTTACTCATTAAACTTACACCATACCCTTCTCCACTGGCAATATCTAAAACTACTTTATCTTTTACATAATCACTTGCGATTGCATATCTATGTAAATGTTCAATTGCTATTCGATTATAAATAAAAGTTTCTAATCTTTCGCCTGTCCAATTTTTCATAATTTTTTATTTCCATTTTAAGATTGGTCTAACAACTCCAGGGAAATTACCACTATAATTTCCTCTTGCAGTATGTTGGCCAACTTCATCAATAATATTAAACCCTACAATATCTATTTCATGAAATTCAACAAAAAAAGGATTATATGTCATTATAGCAAAACTACATGAATAATTTCCTTCAGCCAGTAAATTGCCCGGTAGTACAATTCTCTTTTTATATATCCCTTTCTTTAATGAGCTTTTTAGAGTCTGAGAATCTTTATCATGAGAACTTAATATATGGATATTCTGACTATTATATAAATTAAATCCATGAGTAAACAATCTTTCTTCTTTAATAATTTCATATGTAAACTCCAATATTATCGAATTAGAGATCAAATGATTCAATGTTAATTCATCATTTTCATTTAATACTTTTGCCTCCAGTAATCTCAAGAAATCAGTTTGCGGACTTGCTTCCGGATTCCACTTTCTTTGAGTTAACTGCATTAAATCATTAAAATATTGATTTATACAATCTTCAATTCCTCCCTCAAAAACTACTTTTCCATGCTCTAAAACAATTCCTCGAGTACACAAACTTTTTACAGCTGCCATATTATGACTCACAAACAAAACTGTTCTGCCTTCACCTCTGGAAATATCCTGCATTTTACCAATTGCTTTCTTTTGAAATTCAGCATCTCCAACTGCTAAAACCTCATCAATTACTAAAACTTCCGGTTCTAAAAAAGCTGCAACAGCAAATGCTAAACGAACTGTCATTCCACTGCTATACCTTTTCACTGGCGTATCTACATAGCGCTCACAACCTGAGAATTCAATAATCTCATCAAGTTTTGAAGTAATTTCTTTTTTGGTCATTCCAAGAATTGCTCCATTTAAGAAAATATTTTCTCTTCCTGTCATTTCTCCATTAAAACCAGTTCCAACTTCTAACAGAGATGCGATTCTTCCACGCGACTTTATACTTCCTGTTGTTGGAGCGGTTACTTTAGATAATATTTTTAAAAGTGTTGATTTTCCTGCACCATTTTTTCCAATAATCCCTAAAACTTCTCCACGTTCAACTTCAAAATTAATATCCTGCAAAGCCCAAACGTAATCAGAAGTTCCTTTTGTTGAGCGATCATTTATATCTCCAATTTTTAAGTATGGATTTTCTTTTCCTCGTATTTGATACCACCATCGATTTAAATCATGACTCAATGTACCAGTCCCTACTTGTCCTAAACGATATTGTTTAGAAATGTTTTCGGCTTTTAAAATAATATCTTTTTCCAACTGTAAAATGTAATTATAAATTATGAATTATGATTTTCATCTAAAAAAACTAAACCGTATCGATAAAGCTTTTTTCTGTTTTATTAAAAACTAAAAGACCTATAAAAAATATGACAATTGTTATTCCTAATGTATAGACTAATCCCAAAATTGAAATTTGACCTACATTTAAAAGCATATATCTACTGGTTTCAATTACATATGCCAAAGGATTATAATCAACAATCCAACCATACTTTGGCAACTTTTGCTTAATTAATTCCATGGGATACATAACTGCCGATAAATACATAAGCAGCTGTATACCAAAACCAATTAAATTACTAAAATCTCTATATTTTGTTACCATTGAAGAAATCAGCATTCCTAATCCTAAACCTAAAATCCCCATGATGATTATCAGAATAGGGAAAAATAAGATTGAGCTATTTACAGATAGATTGGCACCATTAAAGTAATAGTAAATATAAAAGACTATAAAAATTAGAAATTGGATTCCGAATTTGATCAAAGTAGAAATAACTACAGATAGAGGTGTAATAATTCTAGGAAAATAAACTTTACCAAATATTCCGGCATTGGCTTTGAATGTATCTGAAGTACCATTGAGGCAAGCTGTAAAATAATTCCAGACTGTAATTCCAGCTAAGTTAAATAAAAATGGAGGAATTGTACCTGTATCGATACCTGCTACATTATTAAATATTATCGTAAAGGTTATAGAAGTAAATAAGGGTTGAATCAAGTACCAAAGCGGTCCCAAAATAGTTTGTTTATATACCGTTATTACATCTCGCTTAACAAAAAGAAATAATAGATCTCGATATTGCCAAACTTCTTTAAGATTTAATGAGAAGAACTTGTTTTTTGGCGTTATTTCAAATAGCCATTGATTGGTATTATTTGTTGTATTCATTTTTTATATTTCCCAACAATTAATGCTATGGGAATTTCTTTATTTATTAAAATATATTTACAAATCTATTGTGCAATTAATGAAATTACTTTCATTTTTTAAATTAACAAGATTTTTAATCGTTTAAAAATTGCTAAAAAAACAAAAAGGCGTTTTTAAAAAAACACCTTTTACTTTTCTATATTCTGAATTTTATATAATTCTGTTTTATAAATTTTTATTTATCTAAGACTTCAAAAGCTGAATTCATACTTTTAAATTCCGGGACAATTTTTTTCATCTTAGCAACAATGTCGTCATTATCATAAAAATCTGCGATACCTATTAATTCGTCGATCTCTGTATGAAGATTTTCGTATTCATCCTGAATTTCCTGTGCAATCATAATTTTATTATGATAAGTAGGCAATGTTTTAGAAGTATCATTTAATAACTCTTCGTAAAGTTTTTCTCCAGGTCTTAATCCAACAATTTTTATCTTGATTTCTTTGTCCGGAATAAATCCTGCCAGTTTAATCATTTTTTTAGCCAAATCAATAATACGAACCGGTTTACCCATATCAAAAATATAAATCTCACCTCCATTACCCATTGCTCCTGCTTCTAAAACCAATTGACAAGCTTCTGGGATAGTCATAAAGTAACGAATTATATCCTGATGTGTTATCGTAACTGGTCCACCTTCGGCAATTTGTTTTGTAAACAAGGGAACAACAGATCCGTTTGATCCCAAAACATTTCCAAAACGGGTTGTAATAAACTTTGTGACAACTTCGGAATTTTCTTTTTGATTTTTTAAATATAAAGATTGTACATATTTCTCGGCTATACGTTTACTCGCTCCCATGACATTACTAGGGTTAACAGCTTTATCTGTTGAAACCATAACAAATTTTTTGACTTGGTATTTACAAGATAAATCTGCTAAGGTTTTAGTCCCTTTAATATTTGTCAAAATAGCCTGCGAAGGATTTTCCTCCATCAAGGGAACGTGCTTATATGCAGCAGCATGAAAAACAACATGTGGATTATAATTTTTAAAAACTTTCTCGAGTGCTTTTTTACTTTTTACATCCGCAATTACTGCAACAATTTTTGATTGAGAGCCTATTGCAAAGGTTTCCAAGCACAAATTATGAAGCGGTGTTTCGGCATGATCTAAAATAATAACCACTTTAGGATTGAAGCCTAATACTTGTCTTACTATTTCACTACCAATTGAACCGGCAGCTCCTGTAATAAGAACCGTTTTGTCTTTTAATTGTTTTGAAATTGATCTACTATCCAGAACGATAGGTTTTCTTTCTAACAAATCTTCAATTTGGATATTTTTTACTTTCTGAGAAATCTCCTTTTGATTTTCCCAATCCGAAATTAGTGGAACGGTATAAACTCTATAGTTAAATTCTAAACATTGATCAACAATAATTAATTGTTCTTCCTTAGACAAACTTTTATCTGCAATAATGACACCTTCTGCGGCTACAGAACGCATCAAAGCAGGTAATTTTTTTCTCAAAATCAAAATTGGCAAATCGAGCATTCGCTTAGATGCATTTTGATTATTTTTATCTACAAAACCAACAATTTTAAATCTAGAAGGGGTTTCAAATTTTAATGCATTTGCTACTGAAATTGCATTTGCATCTGTTCCATAAATAACTGTTCTGATTAACTTAGAATTCGTTTTCTCTGAAAAATACAATTCGAAAGTTTGTTTTACAATAACACGATATAAAAACAAACCGCAAAATGACAACACTAAATTAATAAAAAGAGCTGTATTTAGAAATGCCTTATGTCCAGTATACAATTCAAAAACTAAATTGAAAAATAAAAAGAACACCAAGACTGACATCTGAGAAAACAGCAATTTTATAGCGTCTATATATGACGAATGCCTAATAATTCCTGAATAGGTTCTAAAAAGCCAAAAGAAAAAAATATTTACTACGATCAAACTCCCAACAAAGTAAAAATGATGAGAAGTTACAATATAACCTAATGCTGTCCCTTCAAACAACATATAAGTAAAAGTAAATGAAAAAATAAGAACCATTATATCTATTGCAATAATGATCCATCTAGGTAAGTAACTAAGATTATTAATACTTGCCCTCAAATTTCTTGGCGAGAAAGCATTAAGTAATAAAGAGACTATTTGGGTTGATTTATCTGTATCCAATTTGGTTCAGTTTAATTGTATAAGCTGTGTATGACTTACAAAAATACAAATTAAAGGTTTTAAAAAATCATTTATTAA
This sequence comes from Flavobacterium pectinovorum, assembly GCF_006438875.1. Taxonomy (GTDB): domain Bacteria; phylum Bacteroidota; class Bacteroidia; order Flavobacteriales; family Flavobacteriaceae; genus Flavobacterium; species Flavobacterium pectinovorum_A. The sequence continues at coordinate 191,630 of NZ_RCZH01000007.1, read as the reverse complement.
TGCAAATTACAATTTAACACCTTTTCTCTTTTGTTTTAAGAATTCTATTAGGTAAGATCCGTATCCGGATTTGACTAAAGGTAATGCCAGTTCTTCAAGTTGACTATCATTTATAAACCCTTGTCTCCAAGCGATTTCTTCGATACAACCTACTTTCAAACCTTGTCTTTCTTCAAGTACCTGAACAAATTGTCCAGCTTGCATTAAACTATTAAACGTTCCGGTATCTAACCAAGCTGTTCCTCTGCTTAAAATACCAACTTTTAATGCTTCTCTTTCCAGATATACCTTATTCACATCAGTAATTTCATATTCGCCACGAGCGCTGGGTTTAATATTTTTTGCTATTTCAACAACTGAATTATCATAAAAGTACAACCCAGGAACTGCATAGTTAGATTTAGGCTCTTCCGGCTTTTCTTCAATTGAAATTGCTTTCAAATTTTCATCAAATTCTACAACTCCATAACGCTCCGGATCTGAAACATGATAAGCAAAAACAACTCCGCCACTTGGTTTTGTGTTTGATTTTAAAAGTTCCTGCATATTTGATCCAAAAAATATATTGTCTCCCAAAATTAAAGCGACATCATCAGTACCAATAAACTCCTCTCCAATTACAAAAGCCTGTGCCAAACCGTTCGGGATAGCTTGCTCAGCATAACTAAATTTACACCCCAAAGTCGATCCATCTCCTAATAATTTTTTAAAATTTGGTAAATCATGCGGAGTAGAAATAATCAATATTTCATTAATACCAGACATCATCAAAGTTGATAATGGATAATAAATCATTGGTTTATCATAAACCGGCATCATTTGTTTACTCATCGCAAGTGTTAAAGGATGCAAACGAGTTCCAGAACCTCCTGCCAAAATAATTCCTTTCATAAATTCTGATTTTTGATTTTAAATTTTAGATCAAAGGATTGTTTTTAAAAAACTCTTTCATTGAAATATTAAAACCGTTTCTATTTTAAGCAAACATTTTTTTTAAACTCTTTTTATAATTTGGAATACCCAAACCGTAAATCAATTTAATTTTTGATTTATCCAATAGCGAAAACTTAGGACGTTTTGCCGGTGTTAAATAAGATGCTGATGGAATACCTTTAATATTGCAATTATATCCACCAAATTCTTTTATAGCCAACGCAAATTCAAACCAACTTATTTCACCTTCGTTAGAATAATTGTAAATTCCAGGAATCCAATTTGGAGATTCAATAATTTCTATCATTGCCTGTGCCAAATCGGCAGCATAAGTTGGCGAACCAATTTGATCGTTTACAACATTTATCAATTCTCTTTCCTGCATTAAACGTTGCATTGTCTTAACAAAATTATTTCCAAATTTACTATAAACCCAAGATGTTCGAATAATAATTGAGTTCAGATTTTCTTTCATACATGCAATCTCTCCTGCTCTTTTGCTTTCCCCGTATATGTTTATAGGATTTGTTTCAGCTTCTTCATTTAATGCAATAGAAGATGATCCGTCAAAAACATAATCAGTAGAAATATGAATTAATTTCGCTTTATTTTCTTCGCTATATCTAGCTATTAACTCAACAGCCAGATGATTAACCATAAAGGCTTGTTCTTTCTCTGCTTCTGCTTTATCTACAGCTGTATAGGCACCACAATTCAATATTATATCCGGGTCAATCTCATTTAATTGTTCTTTCAGCAATACTAAATTATCTAACGTAACTGTTATTCTATTTGCGAAAACCCAATCAAATTGAGAATATCTTGAAGATAAAACTTTAAGTTCACTCCCTAATTGTCCATTTGCACCCGTTACAAGAATTTTTTTCATTAAAATAAACTATTACAATTTTCAATAAAAGGCAAAATTTGATCTTTTTCAGAAACGATAGCTTCTTCTAAACTAATTCCCCAGTCAATACTTAATGACGGATCATCAAATTTAATTCCGCCCTCCGACTCTTTATTATAAAATTGGTCGCATTTGTACATAACAGATGCCGTATCACTTAGAACTGAAAATCCGTGAGCAAAACCTTGTGGAACAAGTAATTGTTTTTTATTTTCAGCTGAAAGTAAAACACTAAATGATTTACCGTACGTTGGAGAATCTTTCCTTAAATCTACAGCAACATCCATAATTTCACCTTCTAGAACGCGTACTAATTTTGTTTGTGCATAGGGTGGATTTTGATAGTGTAAGCCACGTAATGTACCTTTTTTTGAATAAGACTGGTTATCTTGCACAAACTTGATATCAATACCCAAATCACGGAATTTTGTCTTGCTGTAAGCTTCAAAAAAATAACCTCGTTCATCTTCAAAAACTATCGGCTCGACTATTAATAAATCTTTTATAAATGTTTTTTCTATTCTCATATTAAAATTCCAAATCTTATTTCATTTTTTTTCAAAGAAAAGACAAATTGCTTCCTTGATTCTATTTCTATCTTCCGATGTAAGGTTTGACCCTGAAGGCAAACACAAACCCTTTTTAAATAAATCTTCCGCAACCTTATTTCCATAATAAGGATATTTTTCAAAAACAGGCTGTAAATGTAGTGGTTTCCAAAGTGGACGAGATTCAATATTAGCAATCTCAAGTCCTTTTCTTAAACTTTCTCCATTTATATTATTTTCAATATCAGGTTCAATTAAAATAGTACTTAACCAATAATTAGAAAAATAATCCTCATTTATACTTTGATATAATTTTACGTTAGGAATATCTTTAAAAATTGATTCGTAAAAAAGGTGCATTTCCCTACGAGCATTAATATTTTCATCCAATATATGCATTTGCCCAAGACCAATACCAGCACAAATATTACTCATCCGGTAATTATATCCCACTTCACTATGCTGATAATGTATTGCTTTATCTTTTGACTGATTGGCATAAAAAATAGCCTTTTCCTTTAGCAATTTTGATTTTGTAATTAATCCCCCTCCGCTTGAAGCAGTAATAATTTTATTCCCATTAAATGAAAAAACACCAAAATCACCAAACGTCCCACACTTTTTACTTTTATAAGAACTCCCCAGTGCTTCAGCACTATCTTCTATAATCGGAATTTGATATTTATCTGCAATAGAATGAATTTCATCAATTTTATAGGGGTTACCATAAATATGAACGGCAATAATCGCTTTTGGTTTTTTCCCTTTTTGGATTCTGTCTTTTATTGCTATTTCAAGATTCTCCGGGCAAATATTCCAGGTGTCAAATTCGCTGTCTACAAAAACTGGAATTGCGCCTTGATATAACACTGGATTCACAGAAGCCGAAAAAGTCATACTTTGACATATCACTTCATCTCCGGATGCGACACCCAACAAAATTAATGCTAAATGAATTGCAGATGTTCCAGAATTTAAGGCAACTACTAAAGATTCATCATCAATATAATTTTCTAATTTCTCTTCAAACTCAGAAACATTTGGCCCACCGGAAGTTATCCAATTTGAATCTAATGCGTTCTTTACGTAATCTTGCTCAAAACCACTTTGTTGAGATAATGATAGAAAAACTCTGTTATTTTCCATTAATTTCCCAATAATCAGAACTATAACGAGCCTCATCTTCTTTTACATTTGCTAATGGCAAAGTAGAAAATGAGATTAACTTAGAATCTTTTTCCAATGATTCGATTGCATTTGCATAACCTGGCGGAATATGAACAATCTTACTTTCTGAGGCAGAAACGAATATCATTTCTATTTCCAGATTTTTAGATGGATTTTCCCAATTATCAATTTTGACAAAATGAATATTAAAAGATCCGTTAATGCAATAAAAGTTCTTAGCATCCAGCTTATGTCCTTGCCAGGCACGAATTGGATTTTCTTCGGAATTACTGATGATATAAAATCTTTCAATATCATCAAATCTAAAATCATTTACATAGGAAATACTCCCTCGATGATCTAAAAAATTACCTCCTTCAATTATATTCGGAATCATAGATCCAGTTTTAGCTTTTTCTTGTTTAACAAATAAAATTTCAATGTATAGATCAAAAGAAGAGGCATTATGACAATTAAAAACAATAATGTATCATTAACTTTTTGATATAAAAAGATAACCAAAGTGGAAATGATAGTTTGAACCAAAGCATAATACAACGACACTAATCTGTGTTGTATTTGATATTCATTACTTAAAATCTGATATAAATGTAGACGATGTGCTTCAAAAATATTCTGTTTCAAGTATAAACGATGCAAAATTGTACAAACAGCATCAATGCCATAAACAGCCAAAAATAAAAGCCAGATTAAAGAATTTGTTACCAAAACCAATTTGAGAACTAAGTAAATTACCCAAAATGCAATTGCAATACTTCCTACATCGCCGGCAAAACATTTGGCTTTTTTTCTATAATTAAAAAAAAGGAAAACTAAGCTTGCAACCATTCCATACTTTATAAAACCACCATCTATAAAAAGCTGAATATTTGAATTAACATATAATAAAGCTCCTAGAACTACTAAAGTATATAGCCCTGTAATTCCATTAATGCCGTCCATAAAATTGTAAGCATTTATTAATCCGATTGCTAAAATATATGCTGCAACGATGGCAAAAAGAGGAACAGCAGTAAACAATCCTAAATCATAAAAAATTAAAGTTATTGCAAGAAAGTGAATGGATATTCTAATTTTATTAGATAAACTTTGAATATCGTCCCAAAAACTAACGAGACTAACTAAAGTTATTCCGGTAAAGAAAAAATAGTTATTTTGAAAATGCTGCACAAAATAAAGTAAAGCAGAAAACCAAAAAATAATTCCTCCTCCTCTTAATGTTATTTCTGTGTGCGAGCTTCTTTGATTTGGTTTATCAATGATATTAAAACGATTTGCAACTTTAAAATAAAGAAGCATTAAAATCATTAAAATCAACCCAAGTATTGTGTATTGCATTATTTTCTAAGCTATTGATCTATTCCCAGTTGGTATCCTTAATTTCATTGTACACTTTTTGGATTCCTTCTTCCAAAGCTATTTTAGCTGTCCATCCAAAACTGTTTAATTTTGAAACATCCATTAATTTACGAGGGGTACCATCTGGTTTCGTTGTATCTGTTAGAATTTCTCCTTCAAATCCTACAACTTTTTTAACTAAAATTGCAAGATCTAAGATTGATATATCGTCACCAATTCCAATATTTACTAATCCGGAATCATTATAATTTTCCATTAAAAATAAACAAGCTTCTGCTAAATCATCTGCATGTAAAAATTCTCTTTTAGGACTGCCTGTTCCCCAAATAGTTACTGAAGCTTCTTGGTTACGTTTTGCTATTATAAATTTTCTCAACATTGCGGGTAATACATGAGAATTTTTTAAATCGTAATTATCATTAGGTCCATACAAATTTGTAGGCATAACCGAAATAAAATTACAGCCAAATTGATCTCTGTATGCATCGCACATTTTAATACCGGCAATTTTAGCAATTGCATAAGGTTCATTTGTTGGTTCTAACTCTCCTGTAAGCATATACTCTTCTTTCAACGGCTGTGGAGCCATTTTTGGATAAATACAGGAGGAACCAAGAAACATTAATTTCTTTACGTTATTCAAATAAGATTGATGAATTACGTTGTTCTGAATCATCAAATTCTCATAAATAAAATCACCTCTATAAGTATTATTGGCAATAATTCCACCAACTTTTGCAGCGGCTAAAAAAACATAATCAGGTTTTTCTGTGGCAAAGAAATCCACTACAGCTTGTTGGTTTCTTAAATCTAATTCGGCAGAAGTTTTTAAAACAAAATTTGTATATCCTTCAGCTTTTAATCGACGTAGAATAGCTGAACCCACCATTCCGCGGTGTCCAGCTACATATATTTTATCATTTAAGTTCATAATGTTACTTTCTAATGTAAGAATAAAATTGTTTGATCAATTTAAAATTAATATTTAATTGATGATCTTACTTCTTTCAACATCTTTTCTCTACGAACATTGTCAAGATCACATGCCATCATTTCTTTTACCAATCCAGCCAAATCATATTTTGGAACCCAACCCAACTGTGTTTTTGATTTCGTAGGATCTCCAATAAGTAAGTCTACTTCTGTTGGACGGAAATATTGCGGATCAATGGCTATAATCTGTTTCCCTACTTCAATCTGATAGTCCGGATTACTACAAGAAGCAACATAACCTTTTTCATTTACTCCTTCTCCCTTGAATTCGATGCTTATTCCTACTTCTCCAAATGACATTTTAACAAAATCACGTACATAAGTAGTTTCTCCCATAGCAATCACATAATCTTCCGCAACATCTTGTTGTAGAATACGCCACATAGCTTCTACATAATCTTTAGCGTGTCCCCAATCACGTTGAGCATCTAAATTTCCTAAATATAAGCAATCCTGTTCTCCTAAAGCAATAGCTGCTGTAGCCATAGTTATTTTACGAGTTACAAAAGTTTCTCCTCGACGAGGTGATTCGTGATTAAACAAAATTCCATTACAAGCATACATATTATAGGCTTCACGATAATTTTTAGTAATCCAAAAACCATAAATTTTAGCAACGCCATAAGGTGAACGAGGATAAAAAGGAGAATTCTCATCATAAAACCCTTTATCGTTTTTATTTTCAGCCAAACCACCATACAATTCAGACGTTGATGCTTGATAAATACGTGTTTTCTTTTCCAGACCTAAAATACGTACTGCCTCTAAAATTCTTAATGTACCAATACCATCAACATTTGCAACATATTCTGGCGAGTCAAAAGAAACTTTTACGTGACTCATTGCTCCTAAATTGTAAATTTCATCAGGCTGTACCTCTTGAATAATTCGAATAATATTAGTAGAATCCGTTAAATCTCCATAATGTAATTTAAAATTTACATGAACTTCATGTAAATCCTGATAAATATGATCAATACGTTGTGTATTAAAAGAAGATGCTCTTCTTTTAACACCATGAACCATATAACCTTTCTCTAATAATAACTCTGCCAAATACGAACCATCCTGCCCTGTAATACCTGTTATAAGTGCTACTTTCATTTTATCTTCTTTAATTAATATTTAATTTATTATATCTTTTTGAAAGACTTAAAAGTCTTAATTAGTCCCTCGTTGGTAGTAATTGGAAGAGATTTTCCAATTGCTTTAATAATTTTATCATTACTTACTACATAGTTTTCAGTAAGCTTTTGAAGTCTTTCTGAATTTAATGGTAAGTGTAAAAAGTCTCCCAATTTTGAAATACCTTGTATTACCGGAATTGGGATTTGCAAAATAGTACATTTTTTATCTAAGGCCTGATTTAATATTAAAACTAAATCATTTGTAGAAATTGACTTGTCATCTGCGATTTGATACACTCCTGACTCAATATTTTCGTTTTCCAGCAGTTCTTTAATTACAAAACAAAGATTTTCGACGCTTAAAAAAGATCTTTGATTTGAAAAAGCTCCTAACGGCCACGGAATTCCTTTTGACACTAAAGAATACAATATATTTAAGTTTCCCTTATTACCCGGACCATGGATCATGCAAGGTCTAATAATGTACACCCTTTTTCCAACTGGCAATTTCTTGTTTAAAATATATTGTTCTGCTTGCAATTTAGAAATCCCATAATGTGTTTTGGGATCGGAAATATTATTTTCGTTCAAAATCCCTTCAACTTTATCTGCACAAGCCTTGACGCTGCTCATAAAAATAAAAACCTGAGCGTCTGAATTTAAAAAACCATCAAATAGTTGTTTTGTTAACTCAAAATTGGCTTCGTAATAGTCTGTTGGTTTTGAAACTTTTTTTAAATCATGTGCCTTACCTGCCAGATGTACTATAGCATTTGCTTCTACGTTAAATTTTTGATCAGATAAAAAACGTACACTTAAAGGTTTTATTTCGTGACTTTCTTTTAAATAATCCTGAAGATTCTTACCAACAAAACCTGAAGCTCCTGTAATTGCTACTTTCATTTTCTCAAAAATCCGATTATTTTCCATAAAAAACGCCCTTTTATTTTTAGAGGAGAAAATTGAATATTATTCATACTTAGCGCTTTTTGAATTTCTTTAGTAATCAACGAATATGAAGCTGATCCGGAACTGCTCAAACCGCCAACCAGCATTGCTGTAGTAGTAATTCCTGAATATTTCCAGCTTATATTATTTTTCAAAAAGAATCTGGTAATTAACTCATAGTCGGCTCCAATTTTAAATCCTAACTCATAATTCCCGAACTTATTAAAAAGTTCTTTTTTGAAAAAAATAGAAGGATGTGGTGGCATAAAACCGATCTTAAGTTTTTCCGGGCTCCAAAATTTAGACGAATATAGCCTTACAATTTTACCATTTTCTTTATGTTGACTAATATTTCCAACTGAAGCATGTGTATCATTTTTCTGATGAAAATTTGCTATTTCTTCAAGAACTGATTCATTATTAAAAACATCATCAGAATTTAAAATACCAATCAGATCTCCGGTTGCCATCTCAATCCCCTTGTTCATCGCATCATAAAGTCCCTTATCTGGCTCAGAAATCCATTTAGTTATTTTACTCTCGTGTTTTTTTATAATTTCTAAAGTACTGTCAGTAGAATTCCCATCTACAATTATATATTCTACATTTTTATTAGTCTGCTCAGCTACAGAAAGAATTGTTTTTTCTATAGTTGCAGCACTATTGTAACAAACTGTTATTATTGATATTTTCATTTCTTTTTGTAATCAGATATCCATTTTAATGTATTTATTATTCCTTCTTTTCTCTTAAAAGGCAACACCGGGGCCACTTCATATGTATTAGCTAAATTTATTACATTATCAGTCGTCATATTATGCAATCTAAATGAATTCATTGGAAATTTTAAAACACCAAAAAACTTTAAAAAATCTCCACCTATTGCAGCGGTCTTTATTAATAAATAAGGCATTTTTACAATTTTATCGCCAATTTCATTAGCAATTTCATTAGCCCATTCTTCGATATTAGTGGCAGGTTCATCTCCTATAAAAAAAACTTTCTTGCTTTCTAAATTTGTGTCAGTGAAAAGAATTTTTTTTATCTGATAAATTGAATTACCAACATAACCATATGTTTTCGTGCATCCTTTATTTCCTATATGGAAATATTTTTTTGAAAGAATCATATCAAAAAAACTTTTATATGGTATTCCAAACCAAGGTCCCCAAATTGATGTAGGTCTTATTATTGCCCAATCACAACTTGGTTTATTCTCCCAGACAAGTTTTTCAGTCATCACTTTACTTTCTCCATAAACTGTTGTTGGCATAAAATCAAATTGGTCTTTAGGATAATATCCTCCATGACATACTAKCATAGAAGATGTTATAATAATTTTTTTTAACACCTTTAATTCACTCGATATTTTAAGAAGATTTTCGACTCCCAAAATATTAGTTTTGTAATCCTCTAAATTAGTACCATCTAAGTCAGTACGAGCCGCCAAATGTATAATATAATCAGGATTAAAATCGACAACATCAACTTTTAAGACATCAAAAGAGTTGATATCTGTTTTTTTCCAATTCTCTATAAATTCAGGATTTTTGGGTTCTAGGATGTCTAAATTTAAAACCTCGTAACCATCTAAAACTAAACTTTCTGTTAAATTAGTTCCGATAAAACCTGATCCTCCTGTAATAAGAATTCTATATTTGGCAGACATTATTTTTTATTTTTAAAAAAATTATTTTAATTTATATCAATTCAAGTATTCTAAGAATAATTGCTTTATTCTAGCATTGAACTGTTCTGGAGAAAATTCTAATTTAGCATGTTCGATATTATGCTGCTGAATTTCTGAAAGCAAATCTGGGTTTTCAAGAAAGTATTCTATTGCATTATATACACTTTTGACATCATTGGGCTTAACCAAAAGGCCTTCTCTCGCTGTTACAATATCAGCCAAAAAATTATGATCTGTTGTAATTACCGCATTCCCTGTTCTCATAGCTTCAACATTCACTAATCCAAATGATTCTGTTTTAAAAAATGTTGGAAACAACAAAATATCGCTCTCTAAAAACAATTCTTTTTTGTCATCCCCTGTAACAACTCCGTGATATACAATTCTTTTTGGGTAATCTTGCTTTAACGCATGAATTTTATCATCAAATAATGTTTTTACATCTGATGCAGACATTAAATAATCTGACAACGGTTCTCCAGCAATATGAAATGTAACATTTTCATAATTTGCTGCTATTTTTTCAAATGCTTCTAACGCAATAAAAATTCCTTTACTTTTCATCAAAAATGAAATATATAAAATTTGTATTTCATCTTTTTTAGTTTTAAGGCTAAAATCAACATCTTCTAAAACTGAATCGTAACAATTTGGAATTACAACTTTTTTCATTTTTGACAATACTGAAGGCATAAGTTCTTTTTGGCGCTCAGTTACAAAAATTGTTAAATCTATCTGCTTGTATGCCCAAAGAATAATTTTTGAAAAAATTCCTCCTGTAAAAAGATCCATGACCTCATTACCATGTAGATGATTTATCACTTTAACTCCTCGTAATTTGCATAAAGAAAGCAGAAGAATATCTTTTAAGGCTCCCTTTTTACTTCTTGTACATGTAAAATAAACTAAATCAACTTTGCGGAAAAATAAAATGCAAAAAGTTTTTAATAAAATTATTATCGTGCCAAAATATTTACTTTTAACATTCGTATTAATTAGAAACTTAGGCTTAATTAATTTATAAACAATATTAGATATTAATGCTTGTCCTCCAATTGGAGGGGGAATAGGACAAAAAAATAAAATATTTTTTTTCATTTACAATATTTAAAAATTATTCCCCAATTTGCGATGGGTTTAAATTTTAAGGAAACAAAAAGCTTTATCAAACTTTAATTGTTTGTACCTCTAATTTTGTATTTTAATTTATAGATTTTTTCAAAAACTGAATCAGGAATAGACTTTTTAACTAATTCGACAAAAGACAAATAAGCAACACTTTTAAAAAAGTAAAAATGATTCATAAGTGATGGTGTTAAGGTGTTCTTAATTTGCAACCTTTCTTTAAAAACATTTATACGATTCATATCGGATAATCCACCGTTAGAAACGGTAGCTATTACCTCTGAAACTTTATAAAACTTTGCTCCCTCTAAATAGCTTTGTAGCAGGAAATCGTAATCAGCACAAATTCTATATTTCAAGTCGTAAATATTTTTTTGATGTAAAGATCTTTTAATAAGACAAGCTTGATGGCTAAAAATCATATCTTTTTTAATTCTATTAACGTCTGTAGCTTTATTCACAAAACCAAATTTCACTCCTTCGGATAATACATTAAAATCACCATAAATAATGTCTGAATTATTACTTTGTTCAATATGGCGTGACATCAAATCCAGAATATCAGTGCTATGAAAAAAATCACCTGAATTAAGAAAAAGCAACCACTCTCCAGAGCATAATTGAATTCCTTTATTCATTGCATCATATATTCCCTTATCTTTTTCGGAAATAAAAACATCAATTTTATTTCTATACTTATTTATTTCTTCAACGGTAGAATCGGTAGAACCGCCATCAATTATGACATATTCTATATGATTGTATGACTGATTAATAACACTTTCAATAGTTCTTGATATATTTTTCCCGTCATTATAAACTACGGTTATAATTGAAATTTTTGGTAACATTTTTATAATTTAATGAAGTTAATGTCAAAAGAAACACAGTAACATAAGTTAATATACCTCCAATGTAATCAGGTCTCTGCAGAATTAGAATTAAATAAATTAGACAACTCTTTTGAGGAATTGTCAACCAGTTCCTGTTTCTAAAACAAACATAGATATAATAAAATACGTGCAAAGAGAATATTAATCCTCCAATAATACCGTGTATTCCAAAAATGCCTAGAAAATTCGCCGACATAAAAGTCCCATAAAACTTACTGTCTTCGTTCGAAGAATACGAAATACCTTGACCTATTAGAGGGGAGTCTGCAATAGCTTCTTTAGCAGTCGAAATTAAATTTGATCTATTATCTGCCTGAAAATTACCAGATGCAGCATCTGGATTGATTATACTTTCTAATCTGCCTATTGATGATCCATAAATAACACCTTGATACTCGCTATCTAATTGGGAGTATAAATAAATAGAAATCAAAGAAATGAAGAAGCACGAAATCAAAATTTTAATCAAATTCTTTCTACTCAAATAAAGTAAACCATAAATAATAAGAAGAATATAAAATGCAACTGAAAATGTAAATAGACCAACTATCATTAATACCATTTGAACCTTGGGCTTTTTAATAGTTAAATCGTTTAATAGAATAGCAACAATAAGATAAAAAGCAAGGGTTCCCGGTTCATCAAAAAAACCAGCGGGGCGAATAAACTTACCAAAACCGTAGTCAATATTAGTATTTGTAAATGCTATAATAAAATTAAACCCTTCTCTTCCGTCCGGATTATGAAAAACAGAATAATATGGCAAATTGATAGTTATACACAGTAAAAAACAAATAGCAGACAGCACTCCCATGATAAGAGTAAATTTAATTAAGGAGTTTGCCAAATTTTCCATCTTTAAAAAAACGGAAACATAAACATATATTATCAGTGGAACTACAATTTGAAATAATAAATTTATATAGGCAACATCGCCATGAATAAATAAATAAGCAAATGCCGTAAAAATTTGAAATAAGAATATAAAAGACATCGTAGGATTCAATTTAATGTCTTTAAGCTTCATCAGTACTCCTACTATCAAGAAAACAGTCAGTATTGACATAATCATTTTTGCAGGAAGGTCATAAGCCTGCGAAATTGAAAAAGGGAATGCCATAAACATGATAAGCCATATTAATAGATAGCCTAGTTTATTATCTTTTAAAAAATTAATCATTAAAGCATGTGTTTATTGTCTAATAAAATTTCTTGGTACAGCTTTATATATTTGTCTGTTACAAGTGAACTATTAAAATTATCAACAATTTTCTTTCTCGAATTCACAGAAAGCAAGGAATGATTATTGTCATCTAAAACCCATTTAATACCATTAGCTAAATCTTTATTATCAAATGGTTTAGCTAAATAACCTGTTTTCCTATGTTCAACAATATCCAATAGTCCTGTATGCCCAAAAGCAACAACAGGAGTACCACATGACATTGCTTCAGTAGCAACTTGAGGTAACGTTTCCTGCAGACTTGGCACGACAACCAAATCGACTGAATTATATAATGAAACTAGACTTACATCATCACTTAAGTGACCTAAATAATGCGTTTTAAACTTTACAAAGTCTTTTTCTTTTGGCTCACTACTGCCAAAAATAACCAACTCAATATCTTCATTATTTAAGAATTCTAATGCATTTTCTAACTGCTGATAGCCTTTATTAACATCACTTGTAGCTGCTATAGCACCAAATAATACTAACTTTTTATCTTGTGGAAATTTCCATAAACTTCTTGCTACCTTTTTATCAAAAGGAGTAAATAAATCCGTATCAATTGGATTTGGTATATTTATGACTTTATGATTTCTAAACAATGTACTTTTCTTTGCACAATCCGTTATCCATTCACTTAAACCGTTTATGACCATGTTGGGCAATTTAGCATATGTTTTTTTCTTTCTATTAAAAACATATCTACTCAAATCATTTTCCTTTGTACTTCCAAGTCTTGGACAGCTTCCACAATCTGCAGTATATTTGTCGCAATCCCACATAATATGGCAGCCACCTGTAAAAGCCCAATTGTCATGTAAAGTCCAAACAATTGGCGCTTTAATTTTTGCCAATTCCTCCACTTTTATCATTCCTCCACAAATCCAATGAAGATGAACAACATCGGGGTTAATTGCATTAATTTGATTGACAACATTATTAAGACCTAACCAGGAAGGGCTAAAAAGTGTCTTAGTCTTATTTTTGTAAAATCTTAACGGAAGCAGGTCTAATATATGTTTAATTTTTGCAAGCAATTCTTGAAAAAGACCTTTTGGAAAAGACTGAACAGTATAATCATCGCTTAATTTACGCTGTACAATCATATTACTGTCAATTCCTTTTGATAAAAGTGATTTGTGCAATCTATATGCTGCTCTCGCAGCTCCTCCAACATTATCAAACGAATTAACTATTACTATTTTCATTATTATAAACTCAGTTAAAATTTAGTATTACAATGTTTTAATTTAGGTATTAATCTTATTTACCTATTGAATCATGAATTTATTTACAATTTATGCAAATATTAAATTGTATATAAAAAGAAATTTTTTAAAACTTGAATTAAAAGGGAATAGCCTTAAAGAATTAAAATAAAAAATTGGAGATATCCATATTAAATTTATGGAATTGTAAATCAAAAAAATATGTGTGATTTTTTAATTCATTAAAATCTTTTTTAATTCTGAAGCAGTTTTTAAATGCTGGAGACCAAAAAAATCTTTTACAAACTCTAAACCTTCTGTTGTTGGATTTTCATGTGATAAAATAGACATCAATTTCTCTTGTATCTGATAATAACTAATCATATGGTTTTCAATTTTTAAAAAACCAAGCCTATTAATATGGTTTTCATTACCTTGTTCTCCAACAACTTCACTCTTTTGATTGATGAGTTTAATTTTTTTATTCAAGCACAGACAGTATGCAATATAGGTACCCACCTCGTTTGAAATTACAAAATCAGACAATTCAATAATCGATTTAAGTCTATTTAGAAAAAATCTATCGTTTATATGTCCTGCAGTGGTAACCCTATAACCCTTTTTAATATAATTTTCTGCCCTGCCTATCTGAATATCTTTCCAATACAGGCAAACCAACACCGTATCAAAATTATTTTCTGTCTTATATTTTTCTATATTTTCAATAAATGTATCTGTATCAAAACTGCTTAGAACTCCATCTATTGAATGAAAGGGAAAAACTAATAAYGTTTTGCTAATTTCGTTTTTTATTTTGACTTTTTCTTCTAGAGATAATAAAGAATCAGCATAATGAATATAGGGACCAATTTTAACAACATTTACTTCATCCGAGTATTTCTTTTTTATTTGTTCTTCCCTAAAATCACTAAAGGTCATGATTACATCATTTTTTATGTAATGATTAGAAACAAAAGTTGAAAACATGAAACCATGTTCATTAGAAATTATACTTTTTAAATTTGTCAACCCTGTGTATTTAGAAATAACATGATCAAAACCATAAAATTGTATTTCATTTGGATAAAAAAAAGGCGCAATATTTTTAGCTAATTTATCATATTCAAAAAGCCCAAGCATTCGTCTAGAATTACATTCTGCACCCATTTCTTGGATTCGTTTGTGATTTTTCAATTTCAATAATATGTAAAGATATTTACGCGTCAGAGAACGCTGTAAAAAGTACTTTATAATTTTTTCTTTCATATCTTTTTTACGTGTTTTTTTAAGTAAAAAACAACTAAAAAAACTAACATTATGAAGCTAATAAATAATTTAAATTTATAATTGACTTCAACTAAAAAAAGTGCTAAAGCAAAACAGAGTATTGTTACAAAAAACCAGGTTATTGGCTTAAAATCAATAACCGCGCTTTCTTTATAATCTTTCAAGAAAAACACACCATAACCCATAATAAGATAACTAAAAAATAGAACATACGCTGGAGTGGTAAATCCTAAAACAGGTATCAATAAAAAATTTGAAATAACACATACTAGCCCTGCCCCTAATGTTACTTTCCAAAGATTGCGGGTTTTTTCATTGTAAAATAAAAAACTTCCTGAACCAAAATACATAGGTCTATAAGAATGGCCCATAATAAAGACAATGGCTAAAAAATATGTTGTTTGCAGATGATCATTTTTAACCACGATTTGAAAAATTTCTTTCATCCACATACAGCCCACAGTTACAGCAATTAAAAAACATCCTTGTATCGCCCAAATTAAATTACGAATGGATAAATATTGCTTGTTACTCATCATTTGAAATAGTATTGGACTTATTGCAGTATTGATGGCTCCAACAAATAGAGCTGTTAAATTGCCAAATGTTGCTGCAAAACCATAAAAGCCGATTTGAACTGTGGCTACTGTATAATATTTTAATATTAAACTATCAACCGACCCAAGTAAAAAAGAACCATAATAGTGGGGAATCATAGGCAAAGAAACCTTTAACCCTTTCTTAATTACTAATGTCTTAAAATGATAAATTGGCCTTATATTCAGTTTGTAGTGCAATGGATACCAATAAGATGCGTTTAATAATAATGTTGAAACACAAGTGGAAAAGAACCATCCCATATAATGCAGATTCAATATTACGATGGTCACGTAATTTAAAACAATTGTAATAAATGATACAATTACAGTTCTGATAACTACCTGTTTTGGCTGCTGATTAAGTTGATAATATAATTGACCAATATCAGCAGTTGGGCCAAATAAAACAATTGGTACAACATTAAATACGATTATCAAGAATACATTTTCCTGAGCTTCTATGGGGACAATACAGTAAATTATTCCAGCTAATAAAACAGCATATATTACCATCCATAAATTTAAAAAACCGTAAAATTGGCCCCATCTTTTTTTATAGTGATAATTGTGTTTAAAAAAAACATTGGTTAAAGGAAGATTTAAGCCTAGCATTGCCAGTACACCAATTAATCCCATACTTGAATTTAATAATGACTGAACACCATAATCTACTGGATTTAAAACTGCCGTAAAAATTGGCAGCATCAATAAATTAATAACTTTGGGGATAAATGGAGCTAAACCATATATTAAACTGTGCGAGATTATTTTTTTAAACATAAAAACTGCATTTCACTTTGATAGTGAAATATTATTGTAAAATAAATTTAAAATGTAAGTGTGCTTAAATCTATTTGCGAAAGATAAATTGAGGTACCTGCTTGATTTTCGTGTCCTGAATAATAGCTCATCCAGAGAGTATTATCTCTCAGAACCATCCCTGGGTATGAGCAATCTCCTCCGCTTTTTAAGGTATAAACTTTTTTATATTGATTAGTCTTTAAATTATAATATCCCAAAATAACTTTATGGTCTTCTCTTCCACTTATCAACAAACCGTCTTTATAAAACACGAAATCTGGTCCTCCAAAACTATAAATAGGAATTTCTCCAAACCATTCAAATGTCGCTCCTGAATTTGTCGATTTTCCAATAATTGCCGATCCACCATCTCTTCTTGAAACAACATAAAACACTCCTTTATCATCAACTTTTAAAGTTGCCTCTGTAGGTATTCCTTTAATAGTCTGGTCAAAAAACATATTCTGAAAATTCAGAGCATCTGTACTTCTATAAAAATCAAAAAAACCATCTTTTCCGTAAGCAAATGAATATGCACTTCCCTTGTACCAGGTAATTTTCCATGGCCAAGCCTGATTGCCTTCAATTTTACTGGTATATCCTTTTCTTTTATCTAAAACAACGGCTTGCAAATTATTCCAACCTTGTCCTTTAACATAGTCTGATTTAAAATCTTTAAATACGGCTAAAGTTGTTCCATCATATCTTGAACCGTGAACATATGTCATTAATTTATTGCCATTAACTGCGAACATTGCATCTCGTAAATCTAAATTATCAACCTGATACTCTTTAACTAAATTCCATTTAGCACCATCGGGACTGCTTAAAATTTTCACAATACCATCACGTCCGAGTGCGTGCTTATCTGATTCTCTGAAAGAAAGGAACCAATTATTGTCAAAAAAAACTAAATCAGTAAAAGCATTACTAAGCCCCTGATTATTAGTAATTCTTTTTGTAATTACTTTTGTAGAATCATCTTCATCTTGTGCAGTACAAGAAAAACAAAATATCAATATAAACAGGAAATTTAGTAATTTTAGTTTCATATACCTTAATTTAATTAATGATGTAATCCCACTTTAATGCATCTCCTTTTTCCAAGTTAAATGCAGCCTTTTTTCCTAAAACCTCCTTAAAATATTTAGGATGCATTCCATAACCAGGCCTAATCGAGCGAATGTTTTTTTCTGTAAATTTTTCTCCTTCTTTTATGTCCTCTACAACATATAAAGATCTTGAAAAATCTTTACCCTCTATTTGCTTTTCTGTTAAAGAATAATTAACAATTCCAATTGCACTTTCAGCTTCACGCACTGCCTTTACCATTGCAGTAAATTCTTCTTCATTCATAGAAAAGGAAGCATCTGGACCGCCTATGGATCTATCTAATATAAAATGTTTTTCGATAACTTTTGCGCCAAAAACCGTTGCAACAATTGGAACTGTTGCACCCATTGTATGATCAGACAGACCACTTATAACATTATACCGCTCCGCCAAATCTTTTACCATACACATATTAGCCTCGTCAATTGGCGCAGGATAACTGGTTGTACATTTTAACAACACAATATCATCATTACCTACTCTTTTACAAGCATCAATTGCAAGTTCAATATCTTCTTGTTCTGCAATACCTGTCGAAATAATAATTGGTTTGCCTTTAGATGCCGCATATTCAATTAAAGGAATATCCGTAATTTCTAATGACGCAATTTTATAAGCAGGGACATTTAGATTTTCCAATAGATCAACCGCACTTTTATCAAAAGGTGATGAAAAATATACTAAACCTTCTTCTTTAGCTACTTTAAATAATTCTTCATGCCATTCCCATGGAGTATAGGCTTCTTGATAGAGTTTATGCAAATTTTTTCCTCCCCAAATAGTCCCTTTTATCAAGAAATCATCCTTATCACTATCAATTGTAATAGTATCTGCAGTATATGTTTGTAATTTTATACAATCTGCTCCTGCTCTTTTAGCTGCTCTAATTGTCTCAATTGCGGTTTCTATACTTCCATTATGATTCGCAGACAGTTCTGCGATAATAAAACAAGGGTATCCTTCTCCAATAATGGTTTTATCTATATTTATTTTTTTCATCATTTTATTGAATGTACTCATTAAATCCTTTATACAATTTTTTTCCTACTGAATTATTTTGATATTGAGAAAGAGATAAATTTAATTTATCCTCAATTGACCATTCTAAATCTTTAAAACCAAATAAGTGTCTAAACCTAACTGTACTTGAAAACCGTGGATTAATTTCAAAAACCACAGGTCCTTTCTTTGTAAGTCTTAATTGGGCATTAATACTTCCTACTAAATTGATTTTTTCAGCTAATTTAGACAATAAATCTTCAATACTCTTATCTTCAATGACTTCGCCATAACCTGTAAATCCACCCATTAATTCTCTTTTGAGAATAATTGATCTTATAAGTCCATTTTTACCTCTAAAAACCCCGCATGTATATTCTCCATTTTGCCCTTCCAAAAATTCTTGAACAATAAAATCCGGATTATGCTTTTTTATTGAAATAAAAGTATCTAAATCTTCAACTATGCTAACATTTGAACTTCCTGAACCAGTTCGAGATTTTAATATAACAGGAAACGTTGCAGGTTCTTCAACATTTTCAATTAATTCAGTTATAGGATAAGGCAGATTATTTTCTTTTAAAAAATTTGCTGTACTTAATTTGTCAAAACCAACTTTGAGTGCCATTGCAGATGCCAAAATTAATTCGGCTTTCCCAATTTTATTTATTCCCTTTTCTGAAAAAAACCTCAATTCTGGTTCAGAAATTGGAATAATTAAATCAATATCTTTTTCAACAACTATTTTTTGTAAATTATTTATATAATTTAAATCACTAAATCGAAGACCTAAGAAAAAATTATTATAAATAAATTTTCCTGCATTCTTATCAGAAATATCACAGCCGTATAAATTATTTACTAAATGGTATTCATTGAGTATTTTACCAATACTTTGTCCAATATCTCCACCACAACCTGTTACTAATATATTTATTTTTTCTTTTATCATAAATTTTAAATAAAGCTTCGCTAAGCTGCTATTTTTTTATATTATACATTATCTTAATAAGACCTTAGAAGAATATCCAATCCTAGATTCTATTTCTTTAATTTCTTCAATTAGTTTACTTGGATTATATGGGGATACTTTTACCTCATAGCTTTTATTATCTGTATTGATTACAACCCAATATGCATGACCTCCTTTTTGTCTTGATTGACCAACTGAGCCACAATTTATTAAAGTACTATTAGTACATCTAAATGAAAATGAATAGTGCGAATGACCTATAAGTACAAAATCATGCATACTTGAATTACATTTTTCTAATTGATCATGTGGTGAATCAGGATATAGATACTCATCAATACTTTCCGAGCTTCCATGATTTAATTGAAAAGAAACATTCTCTATTGTAATTGATTTTTGTATTGGCAGCGAAAATAACCAATTCAATGTTTCTCCATCAATATTTTTTAAAGCATATTCGTGTCCTCTACCATATTTTTGAACAAGTTTTTCCGGATCTATTTTTTTTTCAAATAAATCTTGCAAGATTACTTCATGATTTCCCTTAACAATCTCATAATCCCACTCTGAAAGCATTTTCAAAACCTTTTCAGGATGATAATAATATCCTACAATATCACCTAAAACAAAAAATTTTTCAATTCCAATTTTTCTTGCATCATTTAAAACTTCTTCCAAAGCATAATGATTACCGTGAATATCCGAAATAACTGCAATCTTCATAAATCTAAATTAATTTCAATAAATATTTTTTTTGCTGCATCTTCGGCTTTAATTAATCTATTATCCTCTTTTAAAGAGTCAAAATACTGCTTTTCTGGAAATTCATTATTTCTGATATCTTGTTGCATTTTAGTATCTAGTACTCCCGGATCTATACTGAAAATTTTAAGTTTATTATTATTTCTATTCTCATCCTCCAAAACTTTAAAAAACATCTTCATATAAGCTTTAGCTGAGCAGTATAATGACCAATGTAGTATTGCATTATTACCAGCTCCGGAAGTAATATTAATTAGTACGATCCCATTACTCTTAAAATTAGATAAAAGTGAATTTATCAAATTTACAGGAAAATTTATATTGACATTAATTGATCTATTAACATCTGCTATTTCAAAACTACTTATTTTATCGATAGGCAAAATTATACTAGCGTTATTAAAATAATAAAGAATACTGTTTTCTAGCATCTCCTTTTTTAAAACTTCAATAAATGTTGCAGAAAAGGGTTCTGCTAAATCTGTTTTTACCAATATTAACTTATCTGAACTTACGTCTACATGATCGTCATGTAAAGATCTGGAAATAGAAATAATTTTCGACTCTTTATCATTCAATGATAAATCAACGAGAGCTTTACCTAAACCTCTATTTGCACCAGTGATAATAATAATTTTTCTCAATAGATCTAGATTCTTTAATTAAATTAATACAGTATAATCTTTTCTTTATGCTTGAATGGATTTCCTATCACAAAACTATCTGGTGCAATATCCTTTGTTAAACAAGTTCCTATAGCAATTGTACTATTTCGCCCGACTACAATGTTATTAGCAACTGTTGCACCCGTCCCAATGAAGGAAAGTTCTCCAACACTAATAAATCCGCTTAAACATACTCCAGGGGCAATATATGTACATTTACCAATATGAGTGTCATGAGCAATTATCGATGAATTTAAAATTATTGTTCCATCTTCTATTACAACTCCTTGATCTATGTTACAAAGAGGATAAATGATAACTCCTTTTCCAATTTTAGCATTTTTACTTACAAAAGCTGATGGATGTATGAACGTGAAAATATTTCGTTTTTTTTCATTTAAATAGTTTAAAATATCATATTTTAAATTTTTACTCAAATATCCCAACGTGGGTATAAAAAGTAAATCATTAAAAACATCTAATTTAAAATCATTAAATCCAAATCTCCTCTCATTCGTATTAATATCAATATCATCCGCAAAAATGTAGATATTTTCTTCTGAGTAATTGTTTTCTAATAATGTATTGTATAATTGCTTTCCAACACTTCCAAAACCAATTAATCCAATTTTTGCTTCTTTATAAATCATAAAATACTTTTTTTAAATTAGTACATTGCTGATAAGTATACACTTTTTTTTGATTTTCAATTAAAAAACTTGACTTTATTACTTCTTCAACTTTTTCTTTAAACAAATTAAAATTAAGAGTTCTGTAATCACCAACTCCAATTGCTAAATCATTATCAACAAAATAGTTATATGGTTGAACCTGATTTTCAGCAAAGAAACCTAACAAGATTTTACTTCCTATAGACGCCGCTTCGTTCAACAAAGAGCTTGCAGGTACTATGCAGATATCTGAAGTAGCGATTAATGTCGCAACTTCATTTGCATTGATATTTTTGTGAATTTTTAAATTATGAAATTTTTCTAGACTAGGAAAAAACCTATACGCATCACCTATGAGCAAATGAATTTCAGAAAACAAATTCATTTCTTCTAAAAAAGTCATAATCTTTTCTGAAATATTAAAAAAGTCTGCTCCGCCAAACGACATAAATATTGTATGAGGCTTTTTTTTAATTATTCTATATTTAGGATTAAAAAAGTCTTCCCTCAATAAGGCGTAATCTGTCCCTAAACATAATTTTGTATAATCCTCCTTTTTAAAAGACTCGTAGGGAAAACCTGGTATATTATTAATTAATACATCACATACATAATCTTTATCATTGTGATCATCAATATAAATTAATTTGCAGCCTCTTTTCCTAATTTTAATCTGATATTCTGAATTAAAAAAATAATTATCTAAAACAACAATATCTCCTACATTTAGAAAATTCAAAAACTCTTCGTAATGCTTATCACTATCACTTAACTCTATTACGTGGTTGCAAATTTTCTTAATTTCATTTAATTGATAAACAGTTGGTGTTTGCGTCGCATACACACAATTAAATTCTTTGTTTATAAGTGCTGCCAAACCTAATGATCGTATAAAATGTCCATAGCCGATTTGAGAATTACCGTCTGCTCGAAAAACTACCCTTTTCATGATATGTTATTGTCCGAATTACTAAAATTATGCAATTCGACAATACATTTTAGCTTTTCGAAAATTAGCGTGTGACCTTTTTCATTCAAATGATGAAAATCAGAAATAATGGCATCTATCGGAAAATTATCATTATCAATAAACTTAGTATTAGCACTTAATATCTTGTTGTATTCTCCCGCATTTTTTTTTATTCCCGGAACCAATTTTTCATACTCATCACAAATTTGCAAAATCCCTATTGAATATAAAGGAACATCGGCAAAATATCTTTTTATATTTAACAAAGTATTTAAAAAAAGATCTTTTTTTGTGTATGTACAATTTCTTAGATTCCTAAGTCTTTTATCAAAAAGTTTCGTAATCCCCCTTAATCTTAATTTTTCAATAATTAATTTCTCGGATAAGCTAAAAGATCGTGGAGCACAATCAACAATTCCACAGTGAATAAAAACAAGATCAGGTTTGAACTGTTTGTAATAAAAACATTGTCCAAGCAAATCTGTAATTCTTCCGCCTCCCATTGCAAAATCACAAATAAGTGCCTGAGGGTACTTTTCTCTAACCAGAGAAATATAAGTATCTTCATAATTAACTTCACCTCCCTCGTATTTACGAGGTAATGATAATGAATCGGTCAAAAACAATATTCTCATTATTTAATTATCTTGCCTGTAATTTTACAACTACTTTTTTCACTTCAGAATGTCCTTTATAGAGTGCCATATGAGCAAAATTATTAGGTATTATACAAAAATAACCTGAAGGAACTAAAATTTCCTTAATTCTATTCGATGTATGTAAAGCGTAATCATCAACTTCAGAATAAGTTTTATATTCTTCAACTTCTGTATTTACATTTGCATAAGCAATAACATCTGTTCCTGAAAGTGTGATATGAATGTCCATTAGTTTTTTATGAGATTCTAATATCTTACTATCAAACGAAGATGAAACCTCATTACTATATATTGGAATTAAAGTTAAATTATTACTGATCGTTTTTTCGGACAAAGATTCTAATCTATTAAATTCCAGAACATTTAACAATTCATTAATTTCTGGATATATTGCTTTGTAAATCGATAAGTTTTCAA
This sequence comes from Flavobacterium pectinovorum, assembly GCF_006438875.1. GTDB lineage: Bacteria > Bacteroidota > Bacteroidia > Flavobacteriales > Flavobacteriaceae > Flavobacterium > Flavobacterium pectinovorum_A. The sequence continues at coordinate 167,564 of NZ_RCZH01000007.1, read as the reverse complement.
TTGTATCGGTTATCATAATAAATTTTGATTACTTAAAGTGTTTTAATCTTTGTTTTAGTATTTAAAGTATCTATTAAGCCTTGGTCAGTTTTATATTTAAGCTGAATATGACTATTAATAGTTGGCAAATCCGAATTTGTATCTAATAAATTAAAAATATCTCTTATTGTATAGTTCCCTATTGAAGCAAGATTTTCATGAATTTTATTAAACAAAACTATATCTTCACTGTAGTCTAATGTAAGTCTGTAATTTCGAACCAAATGCTCTGGAAGATCAACTAGATTAATTTTAAAATGCTCGGGATTATTAATAAAATACCATGTCATATACTCTGAATAATCAGCAGAAGGGAAATGGCTTTTCACTTTTTCAAGAGCCTGAACATTAATAATTTCAATATTTGTACCAACCGCTGCGTGTTTAGCTGCAGTATAATCAGCACCATTATCAAAATGTGATTTCAACAAAATCTCACAAATTTCGTTATCAATAAATGGACAATCCGCTGTGACTCTAATTACAACGTCTGTTTTTAATTTTCTTGTAATATCTAAATATCTTTGTATTACATCTTCCGGATCACCTTGATGAAAAATAACCGATTCATTGTATGTAAAATCCTTAAGAGGCAAATCAGAATCTAAATTTGATGTTGCTAAAATTACATTATTTACATTCTCAAACTTGCAAGCATTTTTAACACACAATTCTACAGAAGTTAAATCCCCAATTTTTAGTAATGCTTTTTCTTTAAGTCTTGTTGATTTTAATCGACAAGCGATAATAACAGCTATACTAGCCTTTTTAAAATCTTCTCTCTGCAGGGTTTCTCCTTTCCTCTTTGAAACGGAAAGAACATGAAAATCAGAAACCAAATCTTTAATTTGTTTTGAATTTAATCCATTTTTTCCAGATCTTTTAAAATCAAAATCTTCCTCAATTGATAAATATTGCCCTCTTTCTTTCGCTTCTTTCAATAAAGGCTTCATAATAGATTTTTCTAAATATAAAATCTCTCTGTCATTAATAAATTCAGCCTTTAAAAGTTCTTCATAATTATTAATAACCTCAATCATTTTTGTAAACTGGGAAATTCCCAGACTTGAATACATATCATACTTAGTTTCTACATTCTCTAGCAATACATGTTTTTCAACAATATCTGCTCCAGATGCGATAGCTAAAGCTGGCAGCCAAACCGCATAATCTGACTCTCTATCAACATGATCTGCAAAAACTATTCTTTTAGAAAATGCATTTTTAACTTTAGAAATTTTAGAAATCCCCGAATCCTGCAATAAAGTTGGATATCCTTGAAATCCAACCTCAAGTAAAATTTCTTCAGGATTTAAACTTTCTTCATATTTATTTAAAAAATACTGAATTTCATTTAAATCAAGCGAAGCAACATTAAGTATTAATTTTTTCTGAGAAAGATCAACTTTTGACAATGCATTTAATACTGCATAGTTAAATAATACTGAAACTTGCAACTTGATTCCATAAATCTTTGAATGATTCTCTTCTAGAATTTGCACTCCATATTCATCAAATATATCTAGCCAAACATCTTTTGTTTCTTTTGCTAAATTTATTATATCATTCCATTCTAATGAATCAAATAATAATTGTTGATAAACTGAATGCCACTCAAAATCTTTTGTTGCTAATTTATCTGGGTGTAATGGTTGAAATTTAATTCCGAAATTTTCCTTGAATAACGAAAATTGCAAAACTAATTCTTTAACATATTTTATATCCCCTCCATGAGTATTTGCTACTTCAATTATAGTATATGCCATGAAAATTTTATTATTTTTTTGAATGAAATGAAATGATTTTTTCGATTACAAAGTCCTGCTCTTCTGCAGTCAAAGTTGGAAACATCGGTAAACTGATACATTTAGAATAATAATCTTCAGAATTACTCAAATTAACTTCATTGTAACCAATATTTTTATAGTAGGGCAATTGATGAACAGGAATATAATGAATTTGAGCATATATTTTATTTGAATGCAAATAATCATATAGACCTTTACGGTCTTCAACTTCTATAATAAAAAGATGATGTGCATTCAAAAAATTATCAGGTAAAATTTGAACCTTAAATTTTCCTTCAAAAGCATCTTTATATTTTTGCGCAATTTCATTTCTTTTGATAACACCTTTTTCATTTCTGGCTAATTGAGAAATCCCTAAAGCGGCTTGAAAATCTGTTATTCGATAATTAAAACCTAATGTCTGCATTTCGTAGAACCATCCTCCTTGATTCTCCGACATATTCTCTTTTGTAATTCCATGAGAACGTAATAGAAGTAATTTTTTATAAACTTCTTCTGAATTAGTAGTTACCATTCCTCCTTCTCCGCAAGCAATATGTTTTACAGGATGAAATGAAAAAACAGCAGCATCAGCATAAACACCATTGCCACAAAATTGTTTCTGATTTTTTGAATCTAGGAAATAACCTCCCGGCGCATGACAAGCGTCTTCTAAAATCCAAAGATTATGTTCGTTTGCCAATGCTCTAAAAGCTTCCAAATCTATAGGAAGTCCTCCAAAATCTACAGGAATAATCCCTTTAAAAAAACCTTTAGGTTTACTTTCTATTAGCTCTCTTGTTTTAACTAGAGATAATAAATAAGTATCTCTGTCTATATCTGCAAACCATACTTCAGCCCCAACAAATCGCGCGCAATTTGCTGACGCTGCAAATGTTATAGGAGTAGTAATTACTCGATCACCTTCTTTTAATCCTAACGACATCACACCAATATGAAGACCAGCCGTTGCATTATTAACTGCTACAGCATATTTTGCATCTACAGATGCTGCAAATTTGTCTTCAAATTCTTTTACTTTAGGACCTTGTGTTAAAAAATCAGACTGTAATGTTTCAATTACTGCTTTAATATCTTCTTCTGTAATATCTTGTCGACCGTAAGGGATAATTTTATTTTCCATTATAGCTCAAAATTAGCATCAACATGTTCTTTTATCAAACTTCTTAACGTTTCTACAGTTTCCCAATCTTCATTTGATCCGGAATTATAATTAAACCCTTCTTCGACTTTTTTCGCATTGAAATGACTTAAATATTGATCTAATTTAAAGCTAGGCACTGAAGGTAGAATAGTATAGTATTTCCCTAAATCATAAGTATAGAACGAATCCGAAGCTGTAATCATCTCTTCATGTATTTTCTCTCCGGGCCTTATTCCCACAACTTCAATTAGACAATCCGGAGCTACTGCTTTAGCAACATCTGTAATTTTGTATGATGGTATTTTTGGAATAAAAATTTCTCCCCCCCATGCATTTTCCATAGCATGCATTACCATATCTACACCTCCCTGAAGCGAAATATTGAAACGGGTCATTGCAATATCTGTAATTGGTAATTTTCCTTCTTTCTTTTTATTAATAAAGAAAGGAATTACGGATCCATTAGACCCCATCACATTACCATATCTAACTACTGAAAATTTTATTGGATTAAATCCTTTTATATTGTTTGCTGCTACAAATAATTTATCTGAAGTTAATTTTGTAGCTCCATAAAGATTAATTGGGGCACATGCTTTATCCGTAGAAAGTGCAACTACATTTTGTACATTTGTTTGCATTGCGGCATTAATAACATTCTGTGCTCCTCCAATATTTGTCTTAATACATTCATCTGGATTGTATTCGGCCAAATGAACGTGTTTCATTGCAGCTGCGTGTATTACATAATCAACTCCTTGAAATGCTCGTATTAATCTTTGTTCATCACGCACATCTCCAAGAAAAAAACGAATTTGTGGATATTTATCCAACGGATATTCTTGGGCCATTTGAAATTGCTTTTGCTCGTCACGAGAAAAAATAATAACCTTTTTTACGGATGGATATGTTTCAAATATATGTTTTGTTAAAGCTTTCCCCAAAGAACCGGTTCCTCCCGTTATTAATACTGTTTTATTGTTTAACATTGTATGTAATTGTTATTTGATTATTTTAATAAAAACTATTTAAGTAATTGTTTATATATACGTTTAATGATAAGGAAAATTACAATTAAAAACCCACCTAAGAATCCACCCAAGATTATTCCTTTCGCTTTTCCAAAACGTACTTTCTCCAATGGTAAAATAGGTCTGTCAATAACTTGAATTAAGGGCGTTTCTCTTCTTAATGTAACTTTTGCCATTTCGCTTTGTTTTACTAACTCAGTCAAAATTGCTGTATTTGCCTGTACATCAACTTGTCTTCGTGCCGATGGAGCTCTTCGGACGTTTAATGCAGGATTTAAATTAAAAGTATTATCATTTGCAACAGCAACACCGGTTATAGCACCATTAAGTTCACCTCGAATCGAATCTGTTTGCCGCTCAAGTATATCCATATTTATTCTTGCCTTTTTACTTTTGGTCTCAATATAAAAGCCACCAACTTGCCTGGCCAAACCTTCACAAAGGTATTTAGCGAACAATTCATCTGTAGATGAAACTTCCATTGTAATGATAGATATCTTTTTATCTTTCTGATCAACGATCAATCCCCCCTTAGACAATTTTTCATAAATTGATCCCAAGATACTATCGTGCACTCTAGTAAATCCTTTACGCCCTTGATTAGGTAAGAATTGAATATTTTTAAGACTTGGTTCTTCATTCCAGTTTTTTCTCCATTTATTATCTTGAATAAACATTTCTGCTAAAGAAATAACTTTTCCGTCCACATTCACAGGTGTTAAAAGCGTCTTTTCTACCATTGACCTTGATTTAAAGAGCTCCACCAAATTAGTACCTGTAAATACTCCACCAGCAGTACCTCCAATATCTAATCCTAATGTACTTGCAATACCTAATGCACTACCAAGTCCTCCACCTGCTTTTTCATCTTCTAAAGCAAAAGACAATTTAGCGGTGTAAACTGGTTTTTTTATTAGAGAATATCCGATACCTAAAGAAGCACCAATAACTCCAGCAAGCAAAATAATTTTCCATTTTGAAAACAAATAACCGTACCATTCTTTTACTTTTACGAGCAATTCTTTCAACGATATTTCGTCATTTTCGACAGTAGTATTCTCCATTAAAATGATTTTTATTTAAAGGCAGTTACAATTAGTAATGCTAAACTGGTAATTACACTTCCTATGCTAACCCATTCTCCGGTGCTCATTTTTTTAGTCTCTGGTTTTTCAGGAACAACTATCTGGGAATCAGGCTCCACGGTAGGGTATGATCTAAAGAATAAAAATGATTTCGTTACATCAGCTTTACCATTAGGGTATATTATGTATGCCTTTTTCTTCCAACCTTTATTGTTCACTCCTCCTACTGCATTTATGTAATATTTGAATCCTTTTCCACTTCTATACGGAATTTCAGATGTGAGTAAAACATTCCCTGAAACTTTCACTCCTTCATTATAAACAGCTACTTCAATTTCGTCACCTGGAAACAAAGTAACATTAGAATAATGATTTTTATCTTTTTCGATTTTTTCCCAATTAATAGGAATAGTAGAAAATTTGGTTTCGGCTAATTTTTCTATTAAAGAATCATTCTTAGACAAGTTTAAATCTATACTTTCTATTTTATCAATTTCATCTTGTTTAATTGGCCTTTTAATTTTCATACCTTCTACATTTGATATAGAAGTTAGTCCACCAGCCCTCATCACTATATCATATACTTTTTCTTTTTTGTTAGCTAATACATATTTTCCTGGATAAGTCACTGCTCCGGATATAGTAACCATTTGAGGTTTTTCATAAACCGCAATTCTCCTAATGTTTATAACATCAAAGGGATTTAAAAGAAATTTTTTGACTTGCTCATTATTATCAGTTGATATTTCGAGCTGTACCAATTCAATACGTTTTGGATCAGCATCATTTATTACATCAGACTTTACCATTCTCGCAATTTCTACCCTCTTAGATGCTGCACCTGTCAAACCTCCAACTTGAATAATTAAATCGTTCAATGTTAAGTTTTCCACAAATTTATAAACTCCAGGATTTTTAACTTCACCATCTATAGTTACTTTATATTCTTCTCTAAAATCTAAAATAGAATAAACCGTCACAATATCTTCTCTTTTTAACTCAATGTTAGAATTTAAATCCCCAGATAATGCAGCTCCTAAATCAATATTTAATATTTCTGTCGTCAGATCTGATTTTAAACGAATAACTCTTGCTCTTTTACTATATGCATCTTCTTTTAGACCTTCCGCTCTTGTAATAAGATCTGCAATTCGCATGCCTTCTGTAAAGGAATAATAATCAGGTCGAAAAACTGCGCCCTCAATTTTAATTCTATTTTCGTATCTACTTAAAATTTTAGTAACTTTAAAAACATCACCTGATTGAGGATTGTATGTACTAAATTCACTTTCATTGATGTCATGAACTTTAAACTCTTTTCCGGTTTTTTGTGTTACACTTACTGAAGCAGTATATGCAAACTCATTAAATCCTGAAGCAAAATTTAATAAATCAGAAAAAGTCTCTCCTTTTTTCATTTCAAAAATCCCCGGACGCTTTACTTCCCCCTGTACAGTTACACGTTGGCTATATGCCGGAATACGTATGACATCATTTTCTTTTAAGCTTACATTATCAGATTGATCCCCTTTTACTAAAAATCTATAAATGTCTACATTTTTGTAAACTTTGTTATTTCTGATTAATTCAATATTTCTGTAACTGCCATTCTTACCCGGACCACCTGCTAAATGCAAAGCATTATAAACTGTAGCCAATGATGAAACCGAATAATTACCAGGTTGTTTTCCTCCAACAACAGTAATTTTTATTGTACGTATTCCACTCAAACTTACACTTACTTGAGATTGTCCTGATCTAACAGTACTATAAACTTTAGCAATTGCCGACTTAATTTTTTGAGTAGCAGCCTCAACAGTAATTCCCGAAACTGCAATCTGTCCAACATATTGAATTGTTATTTTTCCTTCAACACTTACAGGTATACTCGAATTGTATTCCTGAACTCCGTATACGCTAACTTGTAGTTCATCTCCTGGTCCAAGAATATAGTTAACAGGAGTTGCTAACTTTAAATCTGGCTCAAAATTTAAAGTTGGATTATCAAACAATTCGGAGCCAAAAATCAAAGCGTTGGCAGAATCTTTAACTTTATTATTAGTAATTTTATCTTGATTTCTTCCAACAAATTCTGTTTTATTATTTTTAAGCTGATTGACATTATTACCACTATCAGCTGTTACTGACAAATCTTTCAACTTCATTTTAAGTTTATCAAATTCATCTTGACTCATCCCTTTAGAAATTGCCATTGGTTCAGCTTGATCAATAGTCATATTATTACTCTTTAATTGAGTTGCAATTTTCACAAGATCTTCCTGAGATAAATAATCTACTTTTATGGTACTTAGGTCTTTAGATTGTAATATTCCCTGAGCATTAGTAGCAAAAGAGATTAATAGCATAAAAAACAGGACAAGAGCACAAGTTATCTTTTTCATATTGAATTATAATTTAACCTAAAACTGGTTTAAATAGAAACATTTCTTTGTTATGAGTATTGTTTTTGATAATATTCTTTATAGGCTCCAGAAGTTACATTTTTCAGCCAGTCTTCATTATCAAAATACCAATTAATAGTTTTTTCCAATCCTTCTTCAAATGTAACGGACGGTTTCCATCCTAATTCTTTGTTGATTTTAGAAGCATCAATTGCATAGCGAAAATCATGACCTGGTCTATCCTTTACATATGTAATCAGTTCTTGAGATTTACCTTCGGCTCTACCCAACTTTTGATCCATAATTTTACATAGTAATTTAACCAAATCAATATTTTTCCATTCATTAAATCCTCCAATATTGTATGTTTCATGATTTTTCCCTTCATGAAAAACTAAATCTATTGCAATCGCATGATCTTCTACAAATAACCAATCTCTGGTATAATTCCCATCTCCATAAACTGGTAGTGGCTTATTATTAATAATATTATTGATGAAAAGTGGAATTAATTTTTCCGGAAAATGATATGACCCATAATTATTTGAGCAGTTTGTTAAAACGTATGGCAAGCCATATGTTTCACCATAAGCTCTTACAAAATGATCTGAACTCGCTTTTGAAGCAGAGTATGGAGAGTTAGGATCATAAGAAGTGGTTTCCGTGAAAAGACCTTCAGCTCCCAGTGAACCATAAACTTCATCAGTACTTATATGATAAAAACGTTTTCCTTTAAAATTATCTTTCCATTGATTCTTCGCAGCATTCAATAAATTCATGGTTCCAATTACATTTGTCTTTACAAATGACAAAGGATCCTCAATAGAACGATCAACATGTGACTCGGCCGCTAAATGTAAAACACCATCAAAATTATGAATTGAAAAAAGATCATTTATAAAAGTTTCATCTACGATATCTCCCTTTATAAATTTATAATTAGGCAAATGCTCAATATCTTTAACATTTTCAAGATTACCAGCATAAGTTAAAGCATCTAAATTGATGATTTGATATTCAGGATATTTATTCACAAAGCGTCTTACGACATGAGATCCAATAAAACCAGCTCCGCCAGTTATAAGAATTTTTTTCATTTTATGCTTTAATTTAATAAATCGGAATTTATTTTTTCCAACTCACTGTAGATATCTTTAACATCTTGTGAATTTTCTTTTTGTAAAATCAAATTGGCTGTGTCAGTATATACAAAAATAGTATTTTTCAATCCTAAAAAAGTCGTATGCTTACCAGACCCAATTACCATATTCCCATTTTTATCAATAGGGTGATTTTTTGAAACTAAATAGTCGTATACTGATTCAAAAGATCCTAAATCTGACCATGAAAAAGCCGCCGGTACTACTTTTATTTTTTTACTGCGTTCCATAACAGCATAATCTATGCTAATTGATGGGATTTCTAAGGATAAATCCAAATTTAAAAAACCTTCTTTATTTGCCTCCCAAACAGCTTTGGATTTTTCATAAACATCAGGCTGATATTGCTTTAACTCTTCTAAAAGTACACCAGCTTTAAAACAAAACATTCCGCTATTCCATAAAAAATTTCCTTTCGAGATAAATTCTTTTGCCGTAGTTTCATTAGGCTTTTCCCTAAATGAAATTACTTTATCTCCCTTAGATTCAATATAGCCATATCCTGTTTCGGGCTTAGTTGGAATAATTCCGAATGTTACTATAAAACCATCTTCCGCTTTGATAATCGCTTCACTAATTGCTAAATTATAATTCTCCATCTTATCAATAATATGATCCGAAGGAGTTATAATTAATATATCATCAGGATCTGATGCAAATGCTGCAAATGCAATAGCTGCAGCAGTATTTCTTGGTGTAGCTTCTACGATATTAATATAGGAAGTTTGAGTTTTACCCATCACTTTGTTACTTAAATGATGATTATCAATATTCCCTACTACCATTACTTTACTAGCTAAATGTCTATTGCGATCAACAGTCATTTCGAATAAAGATTTCCCTTCAAATATTTCTAAATATTGTTTTGGTTGACTTTTTCGAGATAACGGCCAAAGCCTGCTTCCTACCCCTCCAGTTAAAATTACATGAGTTATTGACTCGCTCATAATTATATTTTTTTTAATTGTTTTTCAGCAACTTCTTTTCTAAGATTACTGCTTGAAAAACGATGATCTCTAACATTATAATACAATATAATTCCTTTTTGTTCACAATATGCACGTCCTGTAAAATTTTTATCACGATATTCATCACCAATAATGCGAACATCAATTTTAAAGGAACGCAGAATATCTTCTAGATCTTGTTCCGTTGCATAAGGAACAATTTCATCAACAAATTTGCATCCTTTTAATTGTATATATCTTTCAACTACTGTTTGAGAAGGAGTATTTTTTTCAGGACGATCAAGTGTTGGATCGGTTTGCAAACCAACTATCAAATAATCACACTCTCTTTTTGCTTCTTCTAACATCTTAATATGTCCAGCATGTAACAAATCAAAAGCACTAAAAGTTATTCCCACTTTCATAATTTAAATTTAAAAATTATAACCTATTATCTGCTATAGTACCCAAAACTCCTTTTACATCATACAATAAACTATTTTCTTTTTGCAATGCTGAAAAATCTAAGTTTAAAAACTCATTATGAGCTACACCCAGTACAATGGCATCAAACTTTTCTTTTGGAACAGAATTAATAGTCTCTAATTTATATTCTTTTTTAACTTCTTCAATATTAGCCAAAGGATCATATAATGTAACCGCTATTCCATATTCTTTTAATGACCTTATAACGTCAACAATTTTCGTATTTCTTACGTCGGGACAGTTCTCCTTGAATGTAATTCCCAACATCAAAAGATTAGCTCCATTAACTGAAATTCCTTTTTTTATCATTAGCTTAACAACCTGAGAAGCTACATATTCACCCATACTGTCATTTAGTCGACGACCTGCCAAAATTATTTCAGGATGGTATCCAAATTCTTGTGCACGCTGTGCTAAATAATAAGGATCTACTCCAATGCAATGTCCTCCAACCAAACCAGGTTTAAATGGTAAGAAATTCCATTTTGTAGCTGCAGCTGTTAATACTTCATGAGTATCAATATTCATTAAATTGAATATTTTAGCCAACTCATTAACAAAAGCAATATTAATATCCCGTTGTGAATTTTCAATAACTTTAGCAGCTTCAGCAACTTTTATTGTTGGTGCTAAATATGTTCCTGCAGTTATTACAGATTTATATAAGGCATCTACTTTTAATCCAATTTCGGGAGTTGATCCTGAAGTTACTTTCAGAATTTTTTCAACAGTATGTTCTTTGTCACCTGGGTTTATTCTTTCTGGTGAGTAACCGGCAAAGAAATCTTCATTAAATTTTAGTCCTGAAACTTTCTCTAAAACAGGAACACATTGTTCTTCTGTTACTCCGGGGTAAACTGTTGATTCGTATATTACAATATCTCCTTTTTTTAAAACTTTACCTACCGTTTCACTCGACTTATATAAAGGCGTTAAATCAGGACGATTATTTCGATCTACAGGAGTTGGAACTGTAATTATAAAATAAGTACAATTTGCAATATCATTTAATGAAGTTGTGCAATATAATCCAGTTTCCCCATTAGGCTGATTGATCAAAACTTTTTGCAAAGTTTCATCATCAACTTCCAATGTTGTGTCTGTACCTGATTTTAAAGATTCCACTCGTGACTGATTTATATCAAATCCAATAACGGAATATTTCGTAGCAAATAATCTGGCTAAAGGCAAACCAACGTAACCTAAGCCAATAACTGCTATTTTAATATTTTTATCCATTTTTATGTTCTTTTTTATCCAATTCAGTCATTAAAATTCACGGCTTCGCCTCTCTGAATCACAAAAATTTGACACAGATAATTAAAAACCAATTTCGGCAAATATAACATATTAACTCAATTTATTCAATACGGTTTCCCGTAATCCTGTAAAAACGGACTAATTAAATAAAACTATGTTCATCAACCTTCTATCAATCAGTATGTAAAAAAATACATTATAAAAAAAAACAGAAAAATTAATTCTCAGATTAAAGAATTTCATCTTCTGTTTTTAATTGAAAATCGTTAAACTATAACTACATTATTTATATTTTATTTTAAGCACACAGCCTAAAGATTCCAAAACGAGTATATAATGTGTATTTGAGACTTCCTGAACAATAGCATCCTGATTACTAAAAGCTCCTGCTTCTATTTTAATACGATCTCCAACCTGAATTGAAGTCACTGATATATCGCTTATGTTTGGAGCTTTAAGACTTGTTTTTATACTATTAATTTCTTCATCACGAACAATAGCAGGTTTCCCGAGCCAAAACAAATAACGTACTACTCCTGACACTTGAAAAACAGAATTACGGTCAATATCTGCCAATTGAACGAATACATAGGAATTAAAAAGAGGCACTTCAACTTTTTTCTTCCGATCTGACCATTGTTTCACCTGAGTAATTAATGGACAATAACACTCAATACCTGTTTGAATCAGTCTTTCTGCAACTTTTTTCTCCCATTTAGGTTTTGTGTATACTACATACCAATTCATCTTTTCTTTTTATATTGAAATAAAATTTTTAAATCCATCAATTATTTTATCACTTTCCATTCAATATCATCCCAACAAATCTCTAATTAAGAACCTATTCCTTTATATATAAACCCAATTGATTCCATTTCTTTTGAATTTAATATGTTTCTACCATCAAAAAGAAATGCCGGTTTATGCATTGAATCATAAATTTTTTGCCAATCATAACTTGTAAACTCATCCCACTCTGTAAGAATTGCAATAGCATGAGCATCTTTACAGGCATCATAGGCATTATCAAACGTTACAACTTTAGAATTATTTTCTTCAGCAGATCTCGTTTCTAAATAATCTAAATCACTTAGCATTTTATTTCTTGAAACTTTCGGATCGTAAACAGCAATTTTTGCCTGCTCATTAATCAAATCATCTGCTACATATATTGCAGCCGATTCTCGGGTATCATTCGTATCTTTTTTAAAGGCCCAACCTAAAAATGCAATTTTTTTATCGGCAACAGTATTGTATAATGTCTGAACAATTTTATTTGAAAATCGTCTTTTCTGATAATCATTCATAATAATAACTTGTTCCCAATAATCAGCAACTTCTGTTAATCCATAAGATTTTGCGATGTAAACTAAATTTAAAATATCTTTCTGAAAACAAGATCCTCCAAAACCAACTGATGCTTTTAAAAACTTTGAGCCAATACGGCTGTCCATTCCAATTGCTTTGGCTACTTCACTAATATCTGCTCCTGTTTTTTCACATAATTCAGACATTGCATTTATAGAGGAAATACGTTGCGCCAAAAATGCATTTGCAGTAAGTTTAGACAATTCTGAAGACCACACATTGGTCTTTAAAATTTTATCTTTACTAACCCAATTAGCATACACATCAACCAATGCATTAATTGCCTCTTCGCCTTCTGGTGTTGAATCTCCACCTATTAAAATTCTATCTGGATTTAATAAATCGGTAACGGCGGTACCTTCTGCTAAAAATTCAGGATTGGATAAAATTTGAAACTGAACTCCATTTCCTGTATTATCTAAAATACTTTTTATTGCTTCGGCAGTTCTCACCGGAAGAGTAGATTTCTCAACAACAATTTTATTTTGCTTGGCTACTTTTGCAATTTGTCTGGCACAAAGTTCTATGTATTTCAAATCTGCAGCCATTCCTTTTCCTTTACCGTAAGTTTTGGTTGGCGTATTAACTGAAATAAAAATCACCTGAGCTTCATCAATTGCTTTTTCAACTTCTGTAGAAAAGAAAAGATTTCTACCTCTTGCTTCTGCGACTATTTCTGAAAGTCCCGGTTCATAGATTGGAATATTATCTGTATTTGGATCATTCCAATCTTTAATTCTTTGTTCATTCAAATCGACTACAGTCACTTGAATATTTGGACATTTTTGAGCAATTACTGCCATTGTTGGACCTCCAACATAACCTGCACCAATGCAACAAATTTTTGTAATTTTCATTTAATTTACTATTATCTTGATCCTGTTTTATTTCAAATTATTCCAATACCAACTCACTGCTTCTTTCAAACCATCTTGTAGAGAATATTTAGGATTATATCCTAAAGCACTTTTTGCCTTAGCAATACTAGCTAGTGAATGTGGAATATCTCCTGCTCTATTTTCTCCGTAAACAATTTCTACATCTGCAATTTTAGAATCAAACTCAGCTAAATACTCTTTTAAATATCCAACTAAATCATTTAATGTATTTCGATCTCCAAAAGCAGTATTATAAATTGTATTAATTGCTTCCGGATTTTGCGTTGTCATAGCCAACTCATTCATCTGAATTACATTGTCTATATATGTAAAATCGCGAGAATAATTACCATCACCATTAATAAGAGGACTTTCATGCTTCATTAATTGCATAACAAATTTAGGAATCACCGCAGCATAAGCCCCATTTGGATCTTGTTTTCTTCCAAAAACATTGAAATATCGCAAGCCAATAGTTTCTAATCCATAAGTTCTACTAAAAATTTCAGCGTACAATTCGTTCACATATTTAGTAATCGCATATGGTGATAAAGGTTTGCCAATTACATCTTCAACTTTTGGCAATCCTACAGAATCTCCATAAGTAGATGAACTGGCTGCATATACAAAACGTTTTACTTTTGCATCTCTTGAAGCAACTAACATATTCAAAAAGCCAGAAACATTTACATCATTTGTAGTAATTGGGTCGTTTATAGATCTTGGAACAGAACCTAAAGCGGCCTGATGCAAAACATAATCTACACTTTGAACTGCAAAATTACAATCCTCAATATTTCTAATATCTCCCTCGATTAATCTAAAATGAGGATTATTTATAAAATCTTTTAAATTATGGTGATGTCCTGTCGAAAAGTTATCTAAACAAATTACGTTATAACCTAGATTTAAAAAATGCTCACATAAATTTGAACCGATAAAACCAGCTCCTCCGGTAATTAGAATAGTATTCTGGTTTGACGTTTTCATTTACTTCAAATTATTATTTTTTTATTTTTTTCAAAATAGTTTGCCAGAAATCAGGTTTAACTTCATCATCATGATATCCATTTGAATATGCACCATAACCGTAACCGTACGCTGAACCATACTTTGCTTTATTTTCATAACCATTTAAAACAATACTTGCATTGTTTAATTCGCCACGTTTTACCCTGGTATTTAACAACGTTATCATATCTTTTTTAGTATAGTTCTGTCTAACGATATAAAGTGAAACGTCAGCATATTGAACCAGTTCTAGTGCGTCTGACACAAGACCAACAGGAGGTGTATCCAAGATGACATAATCGTATTTTTGCTTTAATTCATCTATCATTTCCTTCATGGCGTCACTCAAAATCAATTCAGATGGATTTGGAGGAATCGGACCGGAAAGTATAACATCCAGATTTGGAATTTGTGTTTTATTGACAATTTCATCCAAACTATTTTGTTTAATCAAATAGTTTACCACACCCAATTGATTTACTAAACCAAACTCATCTGCCAATCTTGGTTTTCTTAAGTCTAATCCAACAACAACTGTTTTCTTCTCACTTAAAGCAAAAACTGTAGCGATATTTATGGAACAAAATGTTTTTCCTTCTCCACTAATAGATGATGTAATCATTAGTGTTTTGGATCCATTTACTTGTTGCTTTTTATACAAAAACTGAAGTGAAGAACGAATTCCTCTAAAAGCTTCTGAAAGCGCCGACTTTGGCTTATCAAAAACAGCCAAATTGATAGCGTCTTTATTAACTCCAACAACTCCTATTAGGGGTATATTAGTTAATTTACTGATATCATCCGTATTCTGAATTGAATTATTAATAAAAAACAATAAAAAAACAAATGACAGAGGCACCAATATTCCTAAGAATAGTGCCAGTACATAATTTGCAGAAGTTTTTGGACCAATCAATCCTCCTCCAATATCTTTTGCAGGATCAATAAAATGAATATCTGATAAATTAGAAGCCTTTACAATTTCAGCCTCATTTCTTTTCTGAAGAAATTCTGTATAGATATTATCATTTAAATCATACTTTCTTTTAATTTTCAGTAATTCTTGCTGCTCTTCGGGAAGCCTTTTGACAGTACTTTCGGCTTCTCCGATTTTTGCATTAACAAGAGATAGATCATATAATAAGGATGTTTTTGCCGAGGCGATATTTTCTAACAAAACATCTTTAATAGCTCTCATTTGATTATCAAAATCTTTGAAAATTTTATCACTCTTTACAGCATAAGACATTTCTGACCTTTGTGTAGAAAGCGCGATGAGTTTTGAAACATTTGTTACAATATTTGGATCTTCAATTCCCGCCACAGAAGGCGCCGGCAATCTTGAATAATCAACACTGTTATTTAAATATGCTTTTAAAGAGTTATAATAAGTGATTTTTCTGGAAACCTGATCTCGCTCAACATCAAAATCCATGATTTTATCAGAAACCTTTGCTCCTCCACCTTCAATTTCATAAATATTTTTATCTTTCCTGAAGGTTTTTAATTCATTACCCGTTTGTTTCAACTGTGATTCCATCGCAACCAAAGTACTATCGATAAATCTAATGGTATTAGTCGCAAATTGATTTTTTCCGTCTAGTTGTATTTTAATCAACATCCTTACAGTCGCATTCAAATATTCAACCATTCTGGCTTTATTTGTGCCTGACATGCTAAGTGTCAATAACGAACCTCCTCCTTTATCCCCATCAACACTTATTCCTCTGTATCGAGACACAGTCCCATCAAAATCATTAAATCTTACAAAATATTCTTTCCCTTTATAAAACCCAGGATTATCATTTATTTGCAGTTTCCAATTTAAAAATGGTAATGTAACTTGCTCTCCAACTCTATATTTTTTAACAAACATTCCGGGTTGAACTGATGTATTACTATATGCATTGACCGAATAAGTAATTAAAGAAACTGAATTAGCCTCAAAAGGTATTTGAATCTGATATTCATTTTCACTCAAAAATTTAATACTAATTAAAGTATTTGCAAGTTGTGGTTTTGTCTTATCAATACTTACATAAAAAGGAGCAGCTCCATAAGAATCTACTAAGTTATATTTTTCCTGTTCCAGATAATCTATATAATATTGTAATTTATCGACAACCAATTCATTATGTGAACGTGATTGTAATATGGTAGAAATTCCATTTACCTGATCTGAAATACCTCCCCAATTAAAAACTAAACTGGTATTAGAGGTAAAAAAAGGGTTACTTTCTTCTTTGATTGAAATCATGGTCTGCATGGAGTAAATTTTCTCTTTTCGAACATTTACTTGGTATGCTATGGTAAAAGCGATTATTAAGCTAACCAGAAACCATTTCCAATAACTGGCAATTTTCAACAAAAATCCTTTAAAATCAAAACTTGAATGATTCTCAAAAATGGAAAAATCTTTTATATCTAACATCTTCTGAATTTAGTTTTAATTTTTGATAATTAAATAAACTGTTGTTGCCAATGATAATAAGGTAATAATTGTACCTATAGATTGTATACCAGTCTGACCCGTTCCCCACGTTTTCTGTCTCAATGGTTTTACATAAATATAATCGTTTGGCTGCAGGTAATAATAAGGTGATTTCATTACATTCACATCCGTAAGATCTATATTATTCATTAGCACTCCCGTTGGAGTTTGACGAATTACGGTTACAGTTTTTCTATCGCCAACAGTATTAATATCTCCTGCATTAGCAATTGCTTCCATAATATTGACATGCTCCTGAAACAATGTCTTTGTTCCGGTACTTCCTACTTCTCCATTTATAGTGTATTTAAAACCGGCCAATTTTACTGTAACAAAAATATTTGCTTCACTTTTAAAATATTCTTCAAGTAGTTTTTTTTCAATTGTAATTCGAACTTCTTCAAGAGTGTACCCTATTACATTAATTTCTCCTAAAACTGGCATTCTAATATTACCATGATCATTTACCGTAAATCCATCAAAATACAAAGCCGATTCTGTCTTACCAACTGTTAAGGCACTCTCTGTGGTACTAAAAATTGAAACCAACTTAGGATCAATTGCTTTTATGGTAATGCTTAAAACATCATTTGTTTGCAATCTGTAAGGTTTGGTTTGTACTGCAGAGATCGTGTTTTGTTCTCCTGTACTATTTTTATCTTGCAAATACACTAGATCTTTTATAGGAATACAAGATGTAAATAGCGCACTGATTAATAGTAGTATAAAAATGGTATTTTTAGTCATTATTAGGATTTTATCGCAAATATAGCTTTTCCTTTAATCTTCAAGAAATCTATATTTTATTTGAGGCATATTTAGTTGTTTTTGAAAGTTTTTTCAAACGGAACCCGATGCAAAATACTTCGTCCGAGTGTAATTTCGTCTGCGTATTCTAATTCATCACCCACAGAAATACCTCTCGCAATTGTAGAAATTATAATTTCTGATTCGCCAATTTGTTTATAAATGTAAAAATTAGTCGTATCTCCTTCCATTGTAGAACTTAAAGCAAAAATAATCTCAATTACTTCTCCTGATTTTACTTTTTCTACCAAACTTGAAATATTCAATTGACTGGGACCAACTCCTTCAATTGGAGAAATTTTTCCACCAAGAACATGGTAAATTCCTTTAAACTGTCCAGTGTTTTCTATAGCCATAACATCTCGAATATCTTCAACTACACATATTGTTTGATGATTTCTTGCCATGTTTGCACAAATTTCACACACTTTTGTGTCCGAAATATTGTGGCAACTTTCGCAAAACTTAATATCCGCTCTCATATTTAACAATGCCTGCGAGAGAAAGCTTGTTTGTTCTTTAGGTTGTTTTAATAAATGAAGGACCAATCGTAATGCCGTACGCTTACCAATTCCAGGCAATTGTGACATTTCGTTGACTGCTTTTTCTATTAATTTTGATGAAAATTCCATGAAGACAAAAGTAATACTTTTAATGATTTAGTAGGCTTTGGGGCAACTAAATTCAATGTTAACCAAAAATGCAAATTGAATTACAAGAATTTTTTCCAGCCTAAATAGAAACGACATACTTTTGTGGCAGTCCCGATAGCTATCGGCAGCCACAAAAGATATAGTGGATCCCGAAACTTCGGGAGAAATAGCTCCTTAAAAAAATTAATATTGATTTGTGGCCAATAGAACCAAAGTACAGGCAACTTCGGCTTTAATATTATTAAGTTCTAACAATTGATAAAATTCCGGATTTTCAGTTCCTGGATTAAATACAACTCTCTTAGGCTGAGCTTCAATAATGTAATTATAATAATCGCGTTGGCGCGTAGGATTCAAATATAAAGTAACGGTATCTATATTTTTTACAGGAATTGCTTTAGTATAAATTTTAACACCGGCAACTTCACCAGTATTTTGACCAATTGCTAAAACAGTATGTCCTTTTTCAACTAACATATTTATTGCTCTAAAAGCGTAACGATCTGGTTTTGTGGTTGCACCCAGAACTAAAGTTTTTTTATTTTTCATCATTTTTAAATATTCTACAAAAGTAATCAAAAAGAATGAGCTTAGTTTAGGTTATTGATTTAGAAATAACAACAATAAAGATAATATCCTAACAAGAATTTGCTTTCAGATATCAAAAAAAGACTATTTTTACTTCACTAACCAAAACAATATGGATTTATTCATTTATTTATTTGCCGCTCTTTTTTCAGTGTTAAACCCAATTGGAACAGTTCCAATTTTTGTTGGACTGACACAACATGATTCAAAAAAAGAACGTTCCCGTATTTCACTTTGGACTGCTATAAACGTTTTCATTATTTTGATGGTTTCCTTTTTTATAGGACAATATGTTCTATCATTTTTTGGAATTAGCATTGATGCACTTCGTATTGCTGGCGGAATTGTAATTGTAAATTCAGGATTTTCACTTCTTTCGGGAAAATTCAACAAAAAACGCGGAATCAATAAAAAGATTGAAAATGAAGCTCAACAGCGAAATGACATTGCTTTAACTCCGTTAGCAATACCAATGTTAGCAGGTCCAGGATCAATGTCTTTACTAATAGCATTTTATCAGGAACATCATAGAATGGACGAAATTATTATTTCGTCTTTGGCAATTCTGGCAATTGCGGTTGCAATTTTTGCAATCTTAAAAAGTGCGCATTATTTAGCAAGAATACTTGGTGCTTCGGGAATTGTGGCGATATCCAGAATTGTTGGTTTTATTGTAATTTCTATCGGAATTCAATATATCGTGAGTTCTATTATTAATATCGTTAAAGGGAATTTGATGTAAATTCTTTTTACTTCGTAACAATGTCCATAGATAATACTTTTTGAGGCATTTCAATTTTACTCTTTTTGATATTTTAAAGTTTAAAAACTGTATCATTAGAATATTTAATATTGATTAGTAAAGTTCCACTATTTGAAGATGACAATCTATTCGAAATGTGGATATAATATCCTACAAAAAGAATATTATAGAATATTCTTTTATCTTTAAAACTCAAAATTTTTAATTCAAATGGCGTTATCTTTGAGCCTTCAGAAAATTTATATTTATTATGGAACAGAAAATACATCAGGGAAGAAACGTAAAACGTTTTAGAGAAATGCTTGGTATCAAACAAGAGTCATTGGCTTTTGATCTGGGAAATGACTGGAATCAAAAGAAGATCTCTATGCTTGAGCAAAAAGATATAATTGAAGATGATATATTGGATCAAATCTCACATGCATTAAAAATTCCTGTGGAAGCTTTTCAAAATTTTAATGAGGAACAAGCCGTAAATATTATTTCGAATACTTTTGCAGAACACGCATTTACTAATTCATTTAATGGAACAGTTAATTTAAATCCAATTGAAAAATTAGTTTCACTTCACGAAGAAAAAATTGCTTTATACGAGCGTATGTTGAAAGAGAAAGATGAAATGATGGCAAGGCTTGAAAAATTAATCAATAAATAAGAAGCTCTTATTCATAATAAAAAAGGCTCAACCAAATGGTTGAGCCTTTTTTATATCAAATTTTATTAGTTATAAAAACAACAAACTTAACTTCTTGGCAAAAATACTTCAGCCATCATACATCTTGCGCTTCCTCCTCCGCAAGCTTCGATGGTATCAAGGCTTGAACTCAAAATTTCGGCGTGATTTTCTAATTGAGCAATCTGCTTCGGAGTTAAACTCTGATGTGCTGAGGCGCTCATCACAATATATTTTTTATCATCCATTCCACGAACTTCCAACATATTTCCCGCAAAATTATTTACCTGAGCTTCCGTAATTAGAATAACTTCTTTTTTGTCCGCTTTTAGATTTTCAAGAACCATCTTACGTTCTTTTTTATCATCAATACAATCTGCACAAATAACTGCAAAAGTTTCTCCCAAGCACATCATAACATTAGTATGATATATTAGTTTACGTTCTCCATCAACAGTTTGAAAAGCTTCAAAAATTACCGGAGCATAATCAAAATCTTCGCAGAATTCTATAAATAATTCTTCATCGGCACGAGGCGACAAAGCGCAATAAGCTTTTGCATTAGCACGATCTAAAAGCAGACTTCCGGTTCCTTCCAGAAAAAAACCATCTTCTTCAGCTGAAGTATAATCCATTATATTGCTTATTTCAAAACCTTTATCCTCAAGAGTGTCTAAAATATCCTCACGACGTTCCTGACGACGATTCTCTGCAAACATTGGATACAATGCCACATCTCCATTTTCATGAAAAGAAACCCAGTTGTTTGGAAAAATACTATCTGGAGTATCTGTTTCTAAAGTATCATCTATAACCGTAACATCAACTCCTACTGCTCTCAGTTTCTCAACAAAAGCATCAAATTCTTGCTGTGCTTTAGCATTTACTGTACTTGGCAAAAGTCCGTCTAATACTTTTTGGTAATAATTATTTACAGCAGTTTGCTCATTCATCCTGAAAGCAACTGGCCGAATCATTAGGATTGCGTTTGTTGTTTGTTTCATTTTTATATTTTTTTTTGTTTCAGGTTTAAAGATTCAAGTTACAGCAACTTGAATCTTTAAACCTGAAACTTTTTTAGTCTCTAATTAATGGCAATGTTGAACATCTCAATAAACCTTCTTGTTTTGCAATCTCTGCATAAGGAATTTCTTCTACTGTAAATCCGTTTGCACGAAGCCAATTGTTTAATCGGGTGAAGTTTTTTTCTGAAACAACGACATTTTCGTCGATTGAAAAAACATTAGAAAACATATTATACATTTCGTTTCTTTCGATATGAAATAAATTCTCAATTCCAAAAAGGTTTACTAAATATAAATAATCAGCTTCCTCACGAAAACCTCGTTTATAGATAATTCCTTTATCTTTTCCAACAGGCTGAAAACAACAATCTAAGTGTAAAGCATTGTCGCGAGCTTCTAATTTAGATTTCACTAAATCAAATTCTTTAACTATTTTATTAGGAAACAATTCTTTAATATAATTTACACCATGCATATTTGTTCTTGCTGTGATGTAATCTTTATAATCACTTCCTTTATAAGTTCCAATAAAAACATGATCGTTCCACAACATAACATCTCCACCTTCAATATGAACTTCTTCCGGTGGACGAACCACTTTTAACGGATCCATTTGATCAATTACATATTGAATTGCATCTAACTCACGTTCTCTATCCGGTAAAATATTTGATTTTATAAACGTATCATCAATTACAAAACCAATATCTCTCGCAAAAATCTGATTGTAATTTTCGATCATTTCCGGTCGATAAACCTTTACATCATACTTTTTAAAAACAGTATTAAAAGCCTCCATTTCAACAACCATATCTTCTTCAATAGGATAGGTTCCTGCCTTAATATGTTCCAATGATTTAGGATCATAAGCCTCATCTAAAGATGGGGTTGGCCCATTATGAACAGCTGAACCCAAGACTACAGCACGTAATCTTGACGTTTCGTTCTTTATATTTAATTGCAACATAATAGTATTAGATTTTGGGCAAATATAAAAAAAGCTTCACAGTTAAGTGAAGCTTTTAAAGTTATTTATTTGTTAGACTTAAAGTCTCTCAAGGGATGCCCTGTATAAATTTGTCTTGGTCTTCCAATTGGTTCTTTGTTTTCACGCATTTCTTTCCATTGTGCGATCCAACCTGGCAATCTACCAATAGCAAACATTACTGTAAACATATCTGTTGGAATTCCTAGTGCTCTGTAAATAATTCCAGAGTAGAAATCAACATTTGGATACAAGTTTCTTGATTTGAAATATTCGTCTTCTAAAGCAGCTGATTCTAATTTTTTAGCAATTTCTAAAATAGGATCGTCAACACCTAAAGTTTCCAATACTTCTTTAGCTGCTTTTTTGATGATTCTAGCTCTTGGATCAAAGTTTTTATAAACTCTGTGACCAAATCCCATTAAACGGAAAGGATCATTTTTATCTTTTGCTTTTGCCAAAAATTTATCTGTATCTCCTCCATCTTTATTAATCTCTTCAAGCATTTCAAGAACAGCTTGATTTGCACCTCCGTGAAGTGGGCCCCAAAGAGCAGAAACTCCTGCAGAAATTGAAGCAAATAAACCGGCGTGAGATGAACCAACCATTCTTACTGTAGAAGTAGAACAGTTTTGTTCGTGATCTGCATGAAGAATAAATAATTTATCTAATGCATCCACGATAATCGGATTTGCAGCGTAAGGTCCTGTAGGCAATTTAAACATTAATTGCATAAAGTTCTCTACAAATCCTTGTGTATTGTCGTAATAGTTCAATGGATATCCCATAGATTTTCTATAAGTCCATGTAGCAATTACAAGAAATTTACCCATTGTTTTACAAATGGCTTCGTACATTTCTTTTTCATTTTCAACATTTACTGCTTTTGGATTAAATGCTGTCAAAGCACTTGTTAAGGCAGATAAAACACCCATTGGGTGTGCTGTCTTTGGAAAACCATCAATGATATTTTTCATTTCTTCGTTAACCAAAGTATGTTTTTTAATACCATTTTCAAATTGCTCCAATTCTTTAGCAGTTGGCAATTCTCCAAAAATCAAAAGATAAGACACTTCTAAGAAGTTCGCCTTTTCAGCTAAATCTTCAATTGAATATCCTCTGTAACGTAAAATTCCTAATTCTCCGTCTAAGAAAGTGATTTCGCTTGTACAAGATCCAGAATTCTTATATCCTGGGTCGATTGTAATAAAACCAGTTAAATCACGTAATTTGTTAATATCGATAGCTGATTCATTTTCGCTTCCTGTGATTACCGGAAGTTCAATTTTTTGACCATCTACTTCTAATGTAGCTATTTTTGACATAATATATCGGAAATAATTCTTTAAAATAATAATTTATCAAATCTAAGGAATTTAAGACTAATTAAAAAAAGAATACTGCTATGAATTTGTTAAAACTCCAAAAAAAAACCACCCATTAAGAAATGGATGGTTTAAATCTATATATAAACTTACAATTATTTAATCTTGAAAGCGTTTAACCCAGGGAAATAAGCAGTACTTCCTAATTCTTCTTCAATTCTTAATAATTGATTGTATTTTGCCATACGATCAGAACGAGAAGCAGAACCTGTTTTAATTTGACCACAGTTTAAAGCTACAGCTAAATCAGCAATTGTGTTATCTTCTGTTTCTCCAGAACGGTGAGACATTACTGAAGTATAACCTGCATTTTTAGCCATATTTACCGCTGCAATAGTTTCAGTTAAAGTACCAATTTGATTTACCTTTACTAAAATTGAATTGGCAATTCCTTTTTCAATTCCTGTCGATAAACGCTCAACGTTAGTAACGAACAAATCATCACCTACTAATTGTACTTTATGTCCAATTTTTTCAGTTAAATATTTCCATCCATCCCAGTCATCTTCATACATACCATCTTCGATAGAAATAATTGGATATTTAGCAGCAAGTTCAGCTAAATAATCAGCTTGTTCTTCAGAAGTTCTGATTTTTCCAGTTTCACCTTCAAATTTTGTATAATCGTATTTACCGTTTACATAAAACTCAGAAGCAGCACAGTCAAGAGCAATCATAATTTCGTCACCAAAAGAATATCCTGCATTTTCAACTGCTAATTTTATAGTATCTAAAGCATCTTCAGTACCACCTGCTAAGTTTGGTGCAAAACCACCTTCATCACCTACAGCAGTACTTAAACCTCTATCGTGTAAAACTTTTTTCAAACTATGGAAAATTTCAGTTCCCATTTGCATAGCATGTGTAAATGAAGTTGCCTTTACAGGGAAAATCATAAACTCTTGAAATGCGATAGGCGCATCAGAGTGAGAACCACCATTGATGATATTCATCATTGGCACAGGCAATGTATTAGCAGAAACTCCACCAACATATCTGTATAATGGCATCCCCAGTTCATTAGCAGCAGCTTTTGCAGCAGCCAAAGAAACTCCTAAAATAGCATTTGCTCCTAATTTAGATTTGTTTGGTGTTCCGTCTAAATCGATCATTAATTGATCAATTGTGTTTTGTTCGAAAACAGAAGTTCCAACTAATTCTTCAGCAATAATAGTATTTACATTATTCACTGCATTCAAAACTCCTTTTCCTAAGAATGCTTTTCCTCCGTCACGTAATTCAACAGCCTCATGTTCTCCAGTTGATGCTCCAGATGGAACAGCAGCTCTTCCTAAAACTCCATTTTCAGTTACTACATCAACTTCAATAGTAGGATTACCTCTGGAATCAAAAATTTGTCTTGCGTGAACTTTAATTATAATACTCATTATTTTTGTTTTTTTATTAATAAATTATATTTTTTTTCGAAATTATAAAATTATTTAATAGTAAAAACGCATTATCACTATTAAACTCCTTTATTTATTAACTACATCGTTTTAGCAGCAGCCAATTTTATATTCTCTACAAATTGATCGAACAAATAAGATGAATCATGTGGTCCCGGACTAGCTTCGGGATGATATTGCACTGAAAAACAATTCTTATTTTTCATACGCATACCTGCAACAGTGTCGTCATTTAAATGTATATGGGTAATTTCTAATTCAGGATGACCTTCTAAAGCCTCTTTTTTAACAGCAAAGCCATGATTTTGAGAAGTAATTTCGCCCTTACCAGTAATAATATTTTTAACGGGATGATTAATTCCTCTATGTCCACCAAACATCTTATAAGTTTTAACCCCGTTTGCCAAAGCAATAATTTGATGTCCTAAACAGATTCCGAATAGTGGATTATTGTTTTCTATAATTTCCTTTGCCACTTCAATAACTCCTAATAGCGGATCTGGATCTCCAGGCCCATTTGATAAGAAGTAACCATCAGGATTAAACTCCGCCAGGTCTTTATAAGTAGAATTGTATGGAAATACTTTGATGTAACAATCTCTTTTTGCAAGATTCCTTAAAATATTTTTTTTAATTCCAAGATCTAAAGCTGATATTTTATAAGTAGCATTTTCGTCACCAAAAAAATAAGGCTCAGTAGTTGATACTTTTGATGCCAACTCTAAACCTTCCATATTTGGCACATTTGCCAACTCTTTTTTCAAATCTTCAACAGAAGTTCCATCAGTACAAATAACAGCATTCATTGCTCCATTGTCGCGAATATAACTTACAAGAGCTCTAGTATCAACATCAGAAATACAGATTAAATTTTGTTTGATAAAATAATCCTCTAAACTTCCGGATGCATCTTCTCTCGAATAATTAAAGCTGAAGTTTTTACAAACCAAACCAGCAATCTTAACGCTATCAGATTCAATTTCCAAATCATTAATACCATAGTTCCCTATGTGAGCATTAGTAGCCACCATTATTTGTCCAAAGTAAGATGGATCAGTAAAAATCTCCTGATATCCGGTCATTCCAGTATTAAAACAAACTTCACCAAAAGTTTTACCGCTAATTCCGATAGATTTTCCGTGAAAAATAGTTCCATCACTTAATAATAAAATGGCGCTTTGTCGTGTAGTGTATTTCATTCTTTAATTGTGTATTGTTTTTTTAATTGTGCCATGAAATTCGTTAGACGTCTTTCATTTGTAATTAGATATTTTGCAAATTTACTTCTTTAAAAGAGTGCTTCCAAGATTTTTTAAAAATTTCATTGATAAAATTAAAACCTATATTTCAAAATAAGTTACATTTTAAACTATTTTAAAAAAAATCAAAAAAAAAGGATAAACTAAAAATTAGTTTATCCTTGATTTCTATAGAATCATTACTTTCATAATTATTCAGAAGCTTCAGTAGTCGATTCTGACTCAGCAGCTGGAGCCTCTGCAGTCTCATCAGCTTTTTTTGCTTTACCACCACGACGGCTTTTTGCTTTTTTAACTTCTTTTTTACCTCCATTGTAAAGTTCATTAAAATCTACAAGTTCGATCATTGCCATATCAGCATTATCTCCCAAACGATTTCCAACTTTAATGATACGAGTGTATCCACCTGGACGGTCACCAACTTTAGCAGCTACGTCTCTGAACAAGTCAGTTACCGCATATTTACTACGTAGGTAAGCAAAAACAATACGACGATTGTGAGTCGTATCTTCTTTTGATTTTGTGATTAAAGGCTCAACGAATTGTTTAAGCGCTTTAGCCTTAGCAACAGTAGTGTTAATACGTTTGTGCTCAATAAGAGAACAAGCCATATTAGCTAACATAGCTTTTCTATGTCCAGTCTGTCTGCTTAAGTGATTGAATTTTTTTCCGTGTCTCATTGCTATTTTAAATTTAATCCGCCGTAGCGGATTGAATTATTCTTTATCTAATTTGTATTTAGCTAAGTCCATTCCGAAAGTTAAATTCTTAACAGCTACAAGTTCATCTAGCTCAGTTAAAGATTTTTTACCAAAATTACGGAATTTCATTAGGTCATTTTTATTGAACGATACTAAATCACCAAGTGTATCAACTTCAGCCGCTTTCAAGCAATTTAATGCTCTCACAGATAAATCCATATCAACAAGCTTAGTTTTAAGCAATTGTCTCATATGCAATGACTCTTCATCATACGATTCTGTTTGTGCAATTTCGTCAGCCTCGAGTGTAATTCTTTCGTCAGAAAATAACATGAAGTGGTGAATTAAAACTTTAGCAGCTTCAGTAAGAGCATCCTTTGGATTAATAGAACCATCAGTTTTAATTTCAAAAACTAATTTTTCGTAATCTGTTTTTTGCTCAACACGGAAGTTTTCAATTGCGTATTTTACATTTTTTACCGGAGTAAAAATAGAGTCTGTAAAAATAGTACCAATTGCAGCGTTCTGTTTTTTGTTCTCCTCAGCAGGAACATATCCTCTACCTTTTTCGATTGTTAAATCGAAGTTCAATTTGATTTTAGAATCTAAATTACAGATAACTAAGTCTGGATTCAGAACTTGGAAACCTGAGATAAATTTTTGAAAATCACCTGCTGTTAATTGATCTTTACCTGAAACAGAAATTGTAACTGCTTCGTTATCGATATCTTCAATTTGACGTTTGAAACGTACTTGTTTTAGATTAAGGATAATTTCGGTAACATCTTCAACAACACCTGAAATAGTAGAAAACTCATGATCTACACCTTCGATACGAACAGATGTAATTGCATAACCTTCTAATGCTGAAAGCAAAACTCTTCTAAGTGCATTACCAACTGTCAATCCATAACCAGGTTCTAAAGGTCTAAATTCGAATTTACCTTCAAAATCGGTTGAATCGATCATGATAACTTTATCGGGCTTTTGAAAATTAAATATTGCCATAAATTTCGACTAAGTCAATTATTATTTGTTGTACAACTCTACGATTAATTGTTCTTTAATGTTTTCTGGAATTTGAAGTCTTGCAGGTACAGAAACGAAAGTTCCTTCTTTAAGATCATTGTTCCAAGTAATCCATTCATAAACATGACTTGAATTTGATAAAGAACGTTCGATAGCTTCTAAAGATTTAGATTTTTCACGAACTGCAACTTTATCACCAGGTTTAAGGTGGTAAGAAGCGATATTTACAACTTCACCATTAACAGTAACGTGTCTGTGAGAAACTAATTGTCTAGCACCTCTTCTAGAAGGAGCGATACCCATTCTAAAAACAACGTTATCTAATCTTGCTTCACATAATTGTAAAAGAACTTCACCAGTAACACCTTTAGTAGCTGATGCTTTTTTGAATAAATTTCTGAATTGTTTTTCTAAAATTCCATAAGAATATTTAGCTTTTTGCTTTTCCATTAACTGAACAGCGTACTCAGATTTTTTACCTCTTTTTTTAGCCATCCCGTGTTGTCCAGGTGGGTAATTTCTTTTTTCGAAAGATTTATCATCTCCGAAGATTGCTTCGCCAAATTTACGAGCAATTCTAGTTTTTGGACCAGTATATCTTGCCATTTCTAAAAAATTAAATTTAAGGTAGAGATTATGAATTCAGGTCAAATCCTTCGATAATCTATATTCTACCTTGTTTATACTATGAATAAATAAAATTAAACTCTACGTCTTTTTGGAGGACGACATCCGTTGTGAGGCATTGGAGTAACATCGATAATCTCTGTAACTTCAATTCCACCGTTATGAATAGAACGAATAGCAGACTCACGTCCGTTTCCTGGTCCTTTTACATAAACTTTCACTTTTTTAAGTCCAGCTTCAAGAGCTACTTTACTACAATCTTCTGCTGCCATTTGGGCTGCGTACGGAGTATTCTTTTTAGAACCTCTGAAACCCATTTTACCAGCTGAAGACCAAGAAATAACTTCACCTTTTTTGTTAGTCAAAGAAATAATGATGTTATTGAAGGTAGCAGAAATATGAGCTTCTCCCGTTGATTCAACGATAACTTTACGTTTTTTTGCAGTTGCTTTAGCCATATTACTTATTATTTAGTTGCTTTTTTCTTGTTAGCAACAGTTTTTCTTTTACCTTTTCTTGTTCTAGAGTTGTTTTTAGTTCTTTGTCCTCTTAACGGAAGACCAGATCTATGACGAATACCTCTGTAACAACCAATATCCATCAAACGTTTGATGTTCAAAGAAACTTCAGAACGTAATTCTCCTTCAATTTTGAATGCTCCAACAGCTTCACGAATTGCTCCGATCTCGTCATCATTCCAATCTTGAACTTTTTTGTCTTGGCTAACTTGAGCTTTTTCTAAAATCTCAATAGCTCTACTTCTTCCTAATCCAAAGATATAGGTAAGTGCTATAACACCTCTTTTATTTTTTGGGATATCTACCCCTGCTATTCTTGCCATAATTATCCTTGTCTTTGTTTAAATCTAGGATTCTTTTTGTTTATTACGTACAATCTCCCTTTTCTACGCACAATGATGCACTCGGGACTTCTCTTTTTTACTGATGCTCTAACTTTCATAGTGAATATCCTTTAATATCGATAAGTAATTCTTGCTTTTGACAAATCATAAGGACTCATTTCTAGTTTCACTTTATCACCAGGTAATAACTTGATATAATGCATACGCATTTTTCCAGAAATATGAGCAATTACGATATGTCCATTTTCTAACTCCACACGGAACATCGCATTTGATAATGCTTCAATGATTGATCCGTCTTGTTCTATTGCTGATTGTTTTGCCATAAATATATTAAGCTACCGCTTTTCTATTTTTACCAGTCTTCATTAAACCATCATAATGTTTGTTTAACAAGTATGAATTGATTTGTTGAATAGTATCTATTGCAACTCCAACCATAATTATTAATGAGGTACCTCCAAAAAACATTGCCCAAGATTGTTGTACATCCATAATACTTACAACAATGGCTGGGAACACAGCAATCAAAGCAAGGAATAAAGATCCTGGGAAAGTTATTAAAGACATCACTTTATCTAAGAAGTCTGAAGTTTCAGCACCTGGACGAACGCCAGGAATAAAACCACCGCTTCTTTTTAAATCATCGGCCATTTTGTTAGTAGGTACAGTGATCGCAGTATAGAAGAATGTAAATACAATAATTAAAGTTGCAAATACAAAATTATACCAAAAACCAAACATATTACTAAACGCACCAACAATAGATTGTGATGTATCTGATTTAGACAATCCAGCTACAGCTGCAGGTATAAACATAATTGCCTGAGCAAAAATGATTGGCATAACTCCAGAAGCATTAAGCTTAAGAGGAATCCATTGTCTATTACCACCAGCCAAGTCTTGCTCGTAATCTCCAGTTGTTGTACGACGAGCGTATTGAACTGGAATTTTACGTACTGCCATTGTAAGCAATACACAAGAAATGATTACCAATAACCACACTATAATTTCAATAACTAATAACATTGGACCACCATTGTTATTGGTAACTCTTGAAGAAAACTCCTGCATAAATGCCTGAGGTAATCTTGCCAAAATACCAACCATAATCAATAATGAAATTCCATTTCCAATACCTTTATCTGTAATTTTTTCCCCAAGCCACATAGCAAAAATAGTACCTGTAACTAAGATAATAACAGACGAAAACAAAAATTCAGGTGAATTAAAGCCTAGTAAGAATGCACTTCCAGGTAACGTTCTGTATAAATTGTAGATATAAGTTGGACCTTGAACCAGTGTAATAGCTATAGTCAACCAACGAGTGATTTGATTAATCTTTTTTCTACCACTCTCTCCATCGTTCTGAAGTTTTTGTAAATAAGGAATAGCAATTCCCATTAACTGAACAACAATAGATGCAGAAATATAAGGCATAATACCTAAAGCAAAAACTGAAGCTTTAGAGAAAGCACCTCCTGTAAACATGTCTAGGATAGATCCTAAACCATTTTTAGTTTGTCCCGCTAAACCTGTTAATTGAGTTGCGTCAATTCCAGGCAGCGTTACGTGTGCACCAAAACGATATACTAAAAGCAATCCTAATGTAATTAAGATTCTATTTTTCAGTTCTTCGATTTTCCAAACATTACTTATTGATTCAATAAATTTCTTCATCTTAGTAGATAAGTTATATAGTTACAGCTTCTCCACCAGCAGCTTCAATAGCAGCTTTTGCAGTAGCAGTAAATTTGTGGGCAGTTACTTTTAATTTTGCTTTCAATTCTCCTCTACCTAAAATCTTAACGATTTCATTTTTGGTAGCTAGACGATTTGCTACGAAATCTGTCATTGAAACAGAATCAGTAATCACACCATTGTCTACTAATAATTGAAGCGTATCTAAATTAACACCTTCGTATTCTTTACGATTGATGTTTGTGAAACCAAACTTAGGCACACGTCTTTGAAGTGGCATTTGCCCTCCTTCAAAACCAATCTTTTTAGAATAACCAGAACGAGATTTTGCTCCCTTGTGACCTCTTGCAGAAGTACCACCTTTTCCAGAACCTTCTCCTCTACCTAATCTTTTATTTTGATTGTGTGTTGACCCTTCAGCTGGTTGTAAGTTACTTAAATTCATAACAGTATTTGTTATTTAGCTTCTTCGACAGAAACTAAGTGTTTAACTTTGTTTATCATCCCAAGGATTGCAGGATTTGAATCATGCTCTACAACTTGTCCCATTTTACGTAGACCTAAAGCTTCCAAACCTCTTTTTTGAGAAAGAGGGCAGTTGATTTTGCTTCTTACTTGTTTTACTAATAATTTAGCCATAATTTCCTTGAATTAACCTTTAAAAACTTTTTCTAAAGAAACACCTCTTTGTTTTGCAACAGTGTAAGCGCTTCTCATTTGTAATAAAGCATCAAAAGTTGCTTTCACTACGTTATGAGGATTTGATGATCCTTGAGATTTAGATAATACGTCGTGAATACCTACTGATTCAAGAACTGAACGAACAGCTCCACCAGCAATAACTCCTGTACCATGAGAAGCAGGAATTAAGTATACACGTGCACCACCAAATTTACCTTTTTGTTCGTGAGGAACAGATTGTCCATTTAAAGGAATTTTTACTAAATTTTTCTTAGCATCTTCTACTGCTTTCGCAATTGCTTCAGAAACGTCTTTAGATTTTCCTAATCCATGACCAACTACTCCGTTTTCATCACCTACAACTACAATAGCAGAAAAACCGAAAGCTCTACCACCTTTTGTAACTTTAGTAACACGATTAACACTTACCAGACGATCTTTAAGTTCAAGACCACTTGGTTTTACCAATTCTACATTTTTGTATTTAGACATAATATATTAGAATTTAAGTCCAGCCGCTCTTGCGCCTTCTGCTAATGATTTAATACGACCGTGATACAAATATCCACCTCTGTCAAAAGTGATGGTATCAATCCCAGCTTTTAACGCTTTCTCTGCAACTAGTTTTCCAACAGCAGCAGCGATTTCAACGTTAGTACCTTTTCCTATTTCTTTTTCTCTTGAAGATGCAGCTAATAAAGTAACTCCACTTACATCATCAATAAGTTGAGCGTAAATTTCTTTGTTACTTCTAAATACAGATAGTCTTGGGTTAGTAGCAGTACCACTAATCGATTTTCTAATTCTGAATCTAATTCTCTGTCTTCTATCAGATTTTGTTAATGACATAATCTTATTTTTTAAGCTGATTTACCTGCTTTTCTTCTTAATACTTCACCCACAAATTTAACACCTTTTCCTTTGTACGGCTCAGGCTTACGGAAACCTCTGATTTTCGCAGCAACCTGGCCTAAAAGTTGTTTATCAAATGATGTTAATTTTACGATAGGGTTTTTACCTTTTTCAGATATTGTTTCTAAAGCTACTTCTGGAGCAATTTCTAAAACAATATTGTGAGAATATCCAAGAGCTAAATCTAACTTTTGACCTTGGTTTGAAGCTCTATAACCAACTCCAACTAATTCAAGTTCTTTTGTAAAACCTTCAGATACACCAATTATCATGTTATTGATTAATGATCTGTATAATCCGTGCTTTGCTCTTTGGTCTTTATGATCAGACGATCTTTCTAATAGAACCTGATCGCCTTCAACTTTTACAGTAATGTCCGAAAACTCCTGAGTTAGTTGACCTTTTTTTCCTTTTACCGTAACGATACCATCTTTAACTTCAACAGTTACTCCAGCAGCGATTACAATTGGGCTTTTACCTATTCTTGACATCTTATTTAGTCTTTAAAATTAGTATACGTAACAAATTACTTCACCACCTACATTTAATTGTTTCGCTTGCTTTCCAGTCATAAGACCTTTTGAAGTTGAAACAATTGCAATTCCTAATCCGTTAAGGATTCTTGGTAATTTGGCAGCACCTGCATATTTACGTAAACCAGGTTTACTAATTCTTTGGATATCTTTAATTACAGGCTCTTTAGTATCTTTATCATACTTTAAAGCGATTTTGATTGAACCCTGAACAGAGTTGTCTTCAAATTTGTAACTCAAGATATAACCTTGATCAAATAAGATCTTAGTTATTTCTTTTTTTAGATTAGAAGCTGGAATTTCAACAACTTTGTGGTTTGCAGCCACAGCGTTACGAACTCTAGTCAAATAATCTGCAATAGGATCTGTATACATATGTATTTGATTGCGATTATGGTTTTCGGGAGACACTCGTCTCCCGAACCTTTAATCAATTAAAATTATTTTTTGGTTTGCAAAAGTAATAACTTTTTACGAGATTACCAAGATGCCTTTTTAACTCCAGGAATTAACCCATTGTTAGCCATTTCACGGAAAGTTACACGTGAAATACCGAATTGACGGATATACCCTCTTGGTCTACCTGTTAATTTACAACGATTGTGCAAACGAACTGGTGAAGCATTTTTAGGTAATTTTTGTAAACCTTCAAAATCTCCAGCTTCTTTCAAAGCTTTTCTTTTCTCAGCATACTTTGCTACCGTTTTTTCTCTCTTAACCTCGCGGGCTTTCATTGATTCTTTAGCCATGTCTTAATTCTTTTTAAAAGGTAATCCTAATTCAGCCAATAATGACTTTGCTTCCTTGTCTGTTTTTGCAGTAGTAACAAATGTAATATCCATTCCTGAAATTTTGTTTACTTTGTCAATATCAATTTCTGGGAAAATGATTTGCTCTAAAACTCCAAGGTTGTAATTACCTCTTCCGTCGAAACCAGTAGCTTTGATACCACTAAAATCTCTAACACGCGGTAAAGCAGAAGTAACAAGTCTATCTAAAAACTCATACATTCTTTCACCACGTAAAGTAACTTTTGCTCCAATAGGCATCCCTTTTCTCAATTTGAATGACGCAACGTCTTTCTTTGAAATTGTAGATACTGCTTTTTGTCCAGTGATCTTTGTTAACTCATCAACTGCATAGTCAATAAGTTTTTTATCAGATACAGCTGCACCAACTCCACGGCTCAAAACGATTTTTTCAAGTTTTGGAACTTGCATTACGTTTGTATATCCGAACTCCTCTTTAAGAGCAGAGATTACTCTACTCTTATATTCTTCTTTTAGTCTAGGTGTATATGCCATTACTATAGTACTTGATTAGATTTTTTTGAAAATCTTACTTTCTTATCTCCTTCTACTCTAATACCAACTCTAGTTGTTTCCTTAGTTTTAGGATCAATTAGTGAAATGTTAGATATTTGTATAGAAGCTTCTTTCTTAACGATACCACCTTGAGGGTTTTTAGCACTTGGTTTTGTATGTTTCGAAACCATGTTTACACCTTCAACTATCGCTTTATTTTTCTCACGGTAAACGCGTAAAACTTTACCTTCAGCACCTTTATGGTCTCCAGCAATAACTCTTACGATGTCTCCTGATTTTATTTTTAGCTTTATCATCTTAAAACGAATTAAAGCACTTCTGGTGCTAATGATACAATTTTCATGAATTGTTTTTCACGAAGTTCTCTTGCTACCGGACCAAAAACACGTGTTCCTCTCATTTCCCCTGCAGCATTCAAAAGAACACATGCATTATCATCGAAACGGATATAAGAACCATCAGCTCTTCTCACTTCTTTTTTGGTACGTACAACAACTGCAGTTGAAACAGCTCCTTTTTTAACGTTACCGTTAGGAGTTGCATCTTTAATAGATACTACAATCTTGTCACCAACAGAGGCATACCTTCTTTTGGTACCTCCTAAAACACGGATAGTTAAAACTTCTTTTGCTCCCGTGTTATCTGCTACTTTTAGTCTTGATTCCTGTTGTACCATAATTATTTAGCTCTTTCTAAGATTTCAACTAATCTCCAACATTTTGTTTTACTTAAAGGACGCGTTTCGCTAATTCTTACAGTATCTCCAATGTTACAGTCGTTTGTTTCGTCGTGTGCAACGTATTTCTTTGTTTTCAACACGAACTTACCGTATAATGGGTGTTTTACTTTTCTTACTTCAGCAATAACAATAGACTTATCCATTTTATTTGAAGTAACAACACCTATTCTTTCTTTTCTTAAATTTCTTTTTTCTTCCATCTTTCAGCAGAATACAATTATTGTAACTCTCTTTTAGTTAACTCTGTAGCCAATCTTGCAACCGTTCTTCTTACACCTCTAATTTGAAGTGGATTCTCAATTGGAGAAATAGCGTGAGCCATTTTTAGGTCAGCATATATTTTCTTAGTTTGACTAAGTTTTTCTTGCAACTCCGCTGCAGAAAGATCTTTTATTTCTGATTGTTTCATAATATAAATTTAATTATGCTTCGAAATCTCTAGCAACGACGAATTTAGTTTTTACTGGAAGCTTTTGAGCTGCAAGACGTAATGCCTCTTTTGCAACTGATAAAGGAACCCCTCCAACTTCAAACATAATTCTTCCGGGTTTAACAACGGCAGCCCAATATTCAACGGCACCTTTACCTTTACCCATACGTACCTCAAGAGGTTTCTTAGTAATTGGTTTGTCTGGAAATATTTTGATCCATAAT
Organism: Flavobacterium pectinovorum; assembly: GCF_006438875.1. Taxonomy (GTDB): domain Bacteria; phylum Bacteroidota; class Bacteroidia; order Flavobacteriales; family Flavobacteriaceae; genus Flavobacterium; species Flavobacterium pectinovorum_A. The sequence continues at coordinate 131,143 of NZ_RCZH01000007.1, read as the reverse complement.
TGTCCTTCTCTCTTCATAAAACGAGTTGCAGCAATACGCGCAGCTTCGATTTGACGAGAAGTTAAGAACATTCCATCTTCATGTACAGATTTAATACCAAACATTCCATTAGAAAGTTCATGCCCTCTTTGAGAGTTACCTTTCATTTTACCCTTTTGTACCTTACGGTATTTTGTTCTTTTAGGCTGTAACATTTTTCTTTAGTTTAAAAATTTACTTTCTTTTACGAGCGTCTGGTTTTCCACCTTTATTAAAAGGCTTTCTATCTCCTCTTGGAGAATCGCCACCTTTACCACCACCAGTTCCAGATTGTTTTTTATCCATTCCTGCAAGTGGAGAAAGATCTCTCTTTCCATAAACTTCACCTTTCATGATCCATACTTTGATTCCCATTCTACCGTAAGTAGTATGAGCTTCAGCCAAAGCATAATCAATATCAGCTCTGAAAGTTGATAGAGGAATTCTACCCTCTTTGAAACCTTCTGAACGTGCCATCTCAGCACCGTTCAAACGACCAGAAATCAAAACTTTGATACCTTCAGCGTTCATACGCATAGAGGCAGCAATAGCCATTTTGATTGCACGTCTGTAAGAAATACGGCTTTCGATTTGACGAGCGATGCTTGTCGCCACAAGATAAGCATCTAATTCAGGTCTTTTGATTTCAAAGATGTTGATCTGAACCTCTTTGTCAGTAACTTTCTTAAGTTCTTCTTTTAACTTGTCTACCTCTTGTCCACCTTTTCCGATAATGATACCAGGTCTGGCAGTAGTGATAGTAACGGTTACAAGTTTCAAAGTTCTCTCGATGATTACTTTAGATACACTAGCTTTTGATAAACGAGCGTGGATATACTTTCTGATTTTGTGATCTTCGGCAAGTTTATCACCGTAATCATTTCCACCATACCAGTTTGAGTCCCACCCTCTGATGATACCAAGTCTATTTCCAATTGGATTTGTCTTTTGTCCCATGCTGCTTAAGAATTGCTTTGTGTGTTATTGATAGCTCCAAGCACGATTGTTACGTGATTAGAACGTTTTCTTATTCTGTGTGCACGACCTTGTGGAGCTGGACGAAGTCTTTTCAACATCATTCCACCATCTACTCTGATCTCCTTAACAAATAATCCAGCTTCTTCTAAATTACCTTCGCTATTTTTTTGCTCCCAGTTATTGATTGCAGATAATAATAGTTTCTCTAATTTTCTTGAAGCCTCTTTAGAACTGAATCTTAAGATGTTAAGTGCTCTTTCTACCTTCTGACCTCTTACCAAGTCCGCTACTAAGCGCATTTTTCTAGGTGAAGTAGGGCAGTTATTCAATTTTGCGAAAGCAATAGACTTATTAGCCTCTTTTCTCGCATCTGCTGTTTCTCTTTTACGAACTCCCATTGCTTCTTATTTTTTACCTTTATTTTTTGCTCCAGCATGACCTCTAAAAGATCTAGTTGGTGAAAACTCTCCTAATTTGTGACCTACCATGTTTTCTGTTACGTAAACTGGTACAAATTGACGACCGTTATGAACTGCGATAGTTTGTCCAACAAAGTCTGGAGTAATCATAGAAGCTCTAGACCAAGTCTTTACTACTCCTTTATTTCCATTTTCAATGTTTTCCTGAACTTTCTTGTCTAACTTATAATGAACGAAAGGTCCTTTTTTTAATGAACGTGCCATATCTTATTATTTCTTTCTACGTTCTACGATATACTTGTTACTCGGGTTTTTCTTAGAACGAGTTCTATAACCTTTTGCTGGTATTCCATTTCTTGAACGTGGATGTCCACCAGAAGAACGTCCTTCTCCACCACCCATTGGGTGATCAACAGGGTTCATTGCAACAGGTCTTGTTCTAGGTCTTCTTCCTAACCATCTTGTTCTACCAGCTTTTCCTGATACAACTAATTGGTGGTCTGAATTAGAAACTGCTCCAATTGTAGCTGAACAAGTTAACAAGATCAATCTTGTTTCTCCAGACGGCATTTTAATTGTAGCATATTTTCCATCTCTTGCCATTAATTGAGCAAATGTTCCAGCTGAACGAGCGATTACCGCACCTTGACCTGGACGTAACTCAATACAAGAGATTACAGTTCCTAAAGGAATTCTGCTTAAAGGCAATGTATTACCAATTTCAGGTTGAGATTCTGGACCAGAAACTAATTTCTGACCAACTTTCAATCCGTTTTGAGCAATAACGTATGTTTTCTCTCCATCAGCATAAGCTAATAAAGCGATAAATGCAGTACGATTTGGATCATACTCAATTGATTTCACTGTAGCTGGAATTCCTTCTTTTGTACGTTTGAAATCAATGATACGATATCTCTGCTTGTGACCACCACCCGTATAACGCATGGTCATCTTTCCTTGACTATTTCTACCTCCAGAGTTTTTTATCGGCGCTATCAAAGAGCGTTCCGGCTTATCAGTTGTAATGGCGTCATAACCATTCACAACTCTAAATCGCTGACCTGGGGTAATAGGTTTTAATTTTCTTACTGACATTTTTCTATCTTAGATATTGTTGTAAAAATCAATTGTTTCTCCTTCTTGTACTTGAACAATCGCTTTCTTAATTGCATTTGTCTTTCCACTGATCAAACCACTTTTAGTGTATTTTGTAGTTCTATCCGGTCTTACGTTCATCGTGTTAACTGAAACGATAGTTACTCCATAAGCAGCTTCAATAGCTTTCTTAATCTGAACTTTGTTTGCTTTTTTGTCAACAACGAATCCGAAGCGGTTTAAAACTTCACTTTCTTTGGTTACTTTTTCTGTTACTATAGGTCTAATTATGATACTCATATTCCTATTATTTGCTTAAATTTTCTTCGATTAACTCCAAAGAACCTTCTAAAAGCACTAAATTATTAGTGTTTAAAATAGCGTAAGTGCTTAATTCTGAGCTAGTTACGACATTAGAAGCCTTTAAATTGCGTGACGACAAATATACATTTTTATTTGACTCTCCCAACACAAATAGAGATTTTTTATTTTCTAACCCTAAAGCTTTCAAAACGTTAATGAAATTTTTAGTGTTTGGCACTTCAAAATTAAAGTCTTCAAGAACGATGATATTCGCCTCTTTTGCTTTGATTGAGAAAGCTGATTTTCTCGCCAATCTTTTCAAGCCTTTATTCAATTTAAATGAATAACTTCTTGGTCTTGGTCCAAAAATTGTTCCACCACCCTTAAACAATGGATTTTTGATACTTCCCGCACGAGCAGTACCTGTTCCTTTTTGTTTTTTAATCTTACGCGTACTTCCTGTCACTTCAGCTCTTTCTTTAGCTTTGTGAGTTCCTTGTCTTTGATTAGCAAGATATTGCTTTACATCAAGGTATACAGCGTGATTGTTTGGCTCAATTGCGAATACTGAATCAGAAAGTTGAACTTTTCTTCCAGTATCTTTTCCGTTGAAATCTAATACTTTTACTTCCATTACTTCTGAATGATTACATAAGAGTTTTTATGTCCAGGAACACATCCTTTAATAACAAGTAGGTTCTTTTCAGCAACCACTTTTAAAACTCTAAGGTTTTGAACTTTTACATTGTCTCCTCCCATTCTTCCAGCCATACGCATTCCTTTGAATACTCTAGATGGATAAGAAGAAGCTCCTACAGAACCTGGCGCTCTTAAACGGTTGTGTTGACCGTGAGTTGCTTGTCCAACACCACCAAATCCGTGACGTTTAACAACCCCTTGAAAACCTTTACCTTTAGACACACCTTGTACATCTACAAATTCTCCTTCAGCAAAAATAGAAACATCAATAAGATCTCCTAATTTTTGTTCAGTTGCAAAATCTTGAAATTCAACGACTTTTTTCTTAGCAACAGTTCCAGCTTTTTTAAAGTGACCTAGAGCCGCTTTAGTGGAATGTTTCTCGTTTTTGTCATCGAAACCAAGTTGCAACGCTTCGTACCCGTCAACACCTTTGGTTCTGACTTGGGTAACAACACACGGCCCAGCTTCGATTACTGTACAAGGAATGTTTTTCCCGTTTTCGTCGAAAATACTAGTCATGCCGATTTTTTTACCAATTAACCCAGACATAAATATTAATTATTAATTACTAAAATTCCCTTCAATTTGAAAATAACAGAAATTTCCAAACAGGGAGTGCAAAAGTATATATTAAAATCGAATATACCAAACAGTTACAAAAATTAAATCGCTCATTATCAAAATTCAACGATCAAATTAACCGCTAACAATATTTTATCTATACCAAAAATTAAACCTAAACTTCTTAACTTGCAACAACATTAGACTTAACAATTACATAATCCACTAACAAAAAAAACATCGGCAACTACCTAAATAAAAGACATTTCACCCAAAACTGGTTTAATGAATTAAAAAACAAACACTTTAAAAATCATGAAGCAAAAATTCTTGACAACAAAAAAAGCGAGACATTTCTGTCTCGCTTTTTATATATAAAATATAATAAAAAAATTATACTTTTATCTCTACTTCAACTCCACTTGGCAATTCAAGTTTCATTAATGCATCAATAGTTTTAGATGAAGATGAATAAATATCAATCAATCTCTTGTATGACATTACTTCAAATTGCTCTCTCGCTTTTTTGTTAACGTGCGGAGAACGCAACACAGTGAAAAGTTTTTTGTGAGTTGGCAACGGAATTGGACCTGTTACAACTGCTCCAGTAGTTTTTACTGTTTTTACGATCTTTTCAGCAGACTTGTCCACCAACATATGATCATAAGATTTTAGTTTTATTCTGATTTTTTGACTCATTTTCTTAAGAATTAAGCGTTACCTTTTGCTTTTTTAATTACAGCTTCCGAAATATTAGAAGGTGTTTCTGCATAGTGAGAAAACTCCATTGTTGAAGTAGCTCTACCAGAAGACAATGTTCTCAACGTTGTTACGTATCCAAACATTTCTGATAAAGGCACATCAGCTTTAATAGTTTTAGCACCGTTTCTATCACCCATGTCATTAACCTGACCTCTACGACGGTTGATATCACCTACGATATCTCCCATGTTTTCTTCAGGAGTAATAACTTCCATTTTCATGATTGGCTCAAGAACAATTGCCCCAGCAGCTTTCGCCACTTCTCTATAACCCATTCTAGCTGCTAACTCAAAAGAAAGAGCATCAGAATCGACAGGGTGGAAAGATCCATCCGTCAAAGTTACTTTCAAACTATCCACCTGATAACCAGCCAAAGGACCAGTTTTCATAGCTTCACGGAAACCTTTTTCTACAGAAGGGATATATTCCTTAGGAACGTTACCACCTTTTACTGCATTAATAAACTGTAATCCTTTTGGAACCTTACCATCAACTTCATCAGCAGGCTCAAGTGTAAATACGATATCACCGAATTTACCACGACCTCCAGATTGTTTCTTGTAAGTTTCTCTGTGTGTTGCAGTTTTTGTAAACGCTTCTTTATATTCAACTTGAGGCTCACCTTGGTTTACTTCAACTTTAAATTCACGTTTCATACGATCAACTAAGATATCTAAGTGAAGCTCACCCATACCTGATATAATAGTTTGCCCTGAAGCTTCATCTGTTCTAACAGTAAATGTCGGATCCTCTTCAGCTAATTTAGCCAAAGCCATACCCATCTTATCAACGTCAGCTTTAGTTTTAGGCTCAATTGCAATACCAATTACCGGTGCAGGGAATTTCATAGACTCAAGAATAATTGGGTGTTTTTCATCACACAATGTATCTCCAGTTTTAATATCTTTAAATCCAACAGCAGCTCCAATATCTCCAGCTTCGATATAATCGATTGGATTTTGTTTATTAGCGTGCATTTGGTAAATACGAGAAATTCTTTCTTTATTTCCTGAACGTGTATTCAAAACATAAGAACCAGCATCAAGACGTCCTGAATAAGCACGGAAGAAAGCTAAACGACCAACGAATGGGTCAGTAGCAATTTTAAATGCTAAAGCAGCGAACGGCTCTTTTACATCTGGCTTACGCAAGATTTTAGTTTGATCTTCTTCTAACAATTCAGCATCATCAGGATCAATTCCCCAGATACCTTCTTTATCCATTGGAGATGGCAAGTATTTACATACCGCATCTAACATGAATTGAACTCCTTTGTTTTTGAAAGAAGAACCAGCAATCATAGGAATGATAGCCATATCCATGGTTGCAGCTCTAAGAGCTACGTTGATTTCTTCCTCTGTAATAGAGTTTTCATCTTCCATGAATTTTTCCAATAGATTTTCATCATAATCAGCTACTGCTTCAATAAGAATAGATCTGTATTCTTTAACTTCAGCTAACATATCCTCAGGAATTGGCACAATATCAAAAGTTGCCCCTAGAGTTTCATCATGCCAGATAATAGCTTGGTTTTTTACTAAATCTACAACACCTTTGAAATCATTTTCTTCACCAATTGGTAAAGTGATCGCAACAGCATTAGACTTTAACATATCACGAACTTGTTGACAAACTGCCAAAAAGTTAGATCCTTGACGGTCCATTTTATTTACAAATCCCATACGAGGAACTCTGTATTGATCTGCAAGTCTCCAGTTAGTTTCTGATTGAGGCTCAACACCATCAACAGCACTAAATAAGAAAACTAAACCATCAAGCACACGTAAAGAACGGTTTACCTCTACAGTAAAATCAACGTGACCCGGGGTATCAATAATATTAAAGTGATATGGCAATGACTCAGGCAAAATTTTACCTTGCTCAGTTGGAAAACTCCACTCGCAAGTTGTTGCAGCTGATGTAATTGTAATACCTCTTTCTTGCTCTTGAGCCATCCAGTCCATTGTTGCAGCACCATCGTGTACTTCACCAATTTTATGTGATTTTCCAGTATAAAAAAGGATACGCTCTGTTGTTGTTGTTTTACCAGCATCAATGTGAGCAGCAATTCCAATATTTCTTGTATATTTTAAATCTCTAGCCATTTCTTACGAATTAAAATCTAAAGTGAGAGAAAGCTTTGTTAGCTTCTGCCATCTTGTGAGTATCCATTCTTTTCTTAACCGCAGCACCTTCTTCTTTAGCCGCAGCTAAACATTCTGACGCTAGACGTTGTGCCATAGATTTTTCATTTCTTCTTCTAGAATAAAGTATTAACCACTTCATTGCCATAGAAATTTTTCTGTCTGGTCTAATTTGCATTGGAATTTGAAATGTAGCTCCACCAACTCTACGACTACGCACTTCTACGTGAGGCATAACGTTTGTTAAAGCATCTTTCCAAATTTCTAATGAAGATTTTTCTGAATCTTGCTTTTTAGACTCAATGATGTCAATCGCATCATAAAATACTTTGAAAGCTGTAGATTTCTTACCATCCCACATTAAGTTGTTCACAAAACGCGTTACCAATTGGTCATTAAACCTTGGATCTGGTAAAAGTGGTCTTTTCTTTGCCGCTCTTTTTCTCATGTCTTTTTTTTAATAAAAAGTTATAGGTTATCCGTTAAATGTTATGTGTTATCTGTTTTTAGCTTACGCTTCAAATTTCAAACCCTTAACTCCTAACCTCCAACTCTTAACGTTTTAAATTACTTTTTTGCTTCTTTTGGGCGTTTAGCACCGTACTTAGATCTTCTTTGCGTTCTTCCTGCAACTCCTGACGTGTCAAGCGCTCCACGAACGATATGATATCTAACACCTGGCAAATCTTTTACCCTTCCACCTCTAACTAATACTATCGAGTGCTCTTGTAAATTGTGTCCTTCTCCAGGGATGTAAGCATTCACCTCATTACCATTTGTCAAACGTACACGCGCAACTTTACGCATTGCAGAGTTTGGTTTTTTTGGTGTAGTAGTGTAAACACGCGTACAAACCCCTCTTCTTTGAGGACAAGAATCTAAAGCAACCGATTTACTCTTCTTAGTTATCTGAGTTCTTCCTGTTCTTACTAATTGTTGAATTGTTGGCATAATTAATACTAAAAATTTATTATGTATATTAAATTCCCGCTTTTTACGGGGTTGCAAATGTATAAAATATTTTTCACTATACAAACGTTAATTCATTAATTTTCAACAACATTATTTAAGCTTATGATTTTACAAACAAACAATAGATATTTGCAATACTTTTAATAAATGAAAAAATTGCTTTTAAAATCTTTTTTATACCTATTCTTTTTTTGTGCCAGCATATCTTGCTACGCACAAAACTTCCATTTAAAAATAAACGGATCTAATCAAACTCAAACCCAAATAATTGATTCTGTAAACTATACAACAAATCACACCAATATAAAATCATTGTTTAATGAAATAAAAAATACATCTGAAAAACTAGCTAAAAAAGGATATATAGACAATCAAATATTAGAAACTAACAAAACAAACGACAGCACTTACACAACAGTAATTGGCCTAAACAAAAAAGCAAAAACGATACATATATATATAGGTACAAATAAGTCCTTTTTTGACATATCAGAAATAAAACAAGATACCATAGTCATCCCATATGAGGAAATCGAAAATTTCTTAAATCAAAAAATAATTGATGCCGAAAAAAGAGGTTTTGCCTTAAGTAAAATAAAACTTGAAAATATTCAAAGAGAGAATTCAATAATTTATGCCGATTTAAATTTTAAATCCGAAAAAAAACGAGCGATAAATTCAATAATTCTAAATCAGGAAAACGGATCTAACCAAAATTATTTTCCAAAAGAACACTTAAAACAACTCAATAAAAAATATCTCAACAAGACTTTTAACCAAGAAACGGTAAAAGAACTTTACAATGACATCAACAGCTACGAATTCATCACTCAAACAAAATATCCTCAAATATTATTCACAAACGATTCTACTAAAATCTACACTTATATCGAAAAAAGGAAAGCAAATACATTTGACGGATATATTGGATTTTCGAATAACGAAAATAAAAAAACAACACTTAACGGATACCTTGACATAGCATTATTAAACACTCTTCATGCTGGTGAACAATTTTCATTATACTGGAAAAGCGACGGAAACCAACAAAGAACCTTTAACACAAAAATAGAAATCCCATATATATTTCAATCCTCATTAGGACTGAAAGCACAATTAAATATCTTCAAACAAGACAGCACTTTTCAAAACACAAAGACTTCGATAGATCTAGGATATCTTCTAAATTATAATACAAAAATATACTTTGGCTACCAGGCAACTGAATCAAGTGATATTCAAAACACAAACAATTTAACCATTAGCGACTATAAAAACTCTTACACCACTTCAACTTTTGAATACAAAAAAAGTGACACAGAAAACATTCTTTTCCCTAAAAAAGCTTTTGTGAATTTTATTATTGGATACGGAAAAAGAAGCACAAACAACGACCCCAAAACGGCAGACTCAAGCCCGCAATTTTACACAAATTCAAATCTTTCTTACAATTTTGAAATAAACAAAAAAAACTATATCTACATAAATCCACAAATTTTCTATTTAAAAAGTAAAAATTACATTACTAACGAATTATTTAGATTTGGCGGAATAAACTCAATAAGGGGTTTTTCAGAAAATAGTCTTCAAGCCAATTTCACAGCTATGCTTCTTACAGAATACAGATACATTGTTTCAACCAATTTGTACATAAACTCAATTATCGATTATGCGATATATCAAGACTTAACAAAAAATTTAAATCCCAAAAAAATTAACAATTTAACAGGAATCGGAATTGGAGCAACAATCCAAACATCTGGCGGTTTGTTGAGGATTAATCTCGCAAATGGAGGGGAAAGCATTAAAGAAATACATTTATTTAACACTATGGTAAGTATATGTTATAATGTTAAATTTTGACCCAACTCGAAAAAACTTTAAACTATCATTAGGAAAGTTAACAAATTATTAAGAGTTTTGCAACACTAATTCAAAATATTTAAAAATGAAACTAAAGTTCAATGGATTCTTAGTACTACTGCTAGTACTAATGGCGCAGCTAAGTTTTGCGCAAGAAAGAACCGTTTCAGGTACAGTTTCCGATAATGCAGGAATGCCTTTGCCAGGCGTGAGTGTATTAGTAAAAGGAACTAAATCTGGAACACAAACTGATTTTGACGGAAAGTTTTCTATCAAAGCATCAACAAGCCAAGTATTGGTATTTAGCTACATCGGAATGAAAACCCAAGAGGTAGCAGCAAGCTCATCATTAGTTAATGTAAAACTAGGCGATGCAGCACAAGAACTTGAAGGCGTAGTTGTAACAACTGCCTTAGGTGTAAAAAGAGAGAAAAAATCTTTAGGTTATTCTTCTCAATTAGTAACCGCTGAACAAGTTAACAGTTCACCAACAAACAACTTTCTTAACAATTTATCTGGAAAAGTTGCCGGTTTAGAAATCAAAGCAAACTCTAACTTTGGAGGATCTACTAACATTGTACTTAGAGGTATCAAAAGTATCACTGGTAACAACCAAGCTTTAATTGTTGTAGACGGAGTAGCAGTTAGCAATGCAAATTTAAATGACACAGATTCGCAAAACGGAAGACAAGGATTTGACTTTGGTAACGCCGCATCTGATATTGACCCAAACAACATCGAATCAATCAACGTTTTAAAAGGTGCTGCTGCAACAGCTCTTTATGGTAGTCAAGCTTCAAATGGAGCGATTATGATTACAACAAAAAAAGGAAAAAAGAATTCTGCTTTAGGAGTTTCTGTTAGTTCAACTGTTTCTGTTGGATCAATAGACAAAACCACTATGCCAACTTACCAAACTAAATATGGTGAAGGTTATGGTGGAGAAGACAGTAGCTATACTGCTGACGTCTTTGGAAATCCAAATGGACTTGTAGCTTCAACTGGAGATGATGCTTCTTACGGAAACAAATTTGACCCAAACATTAAAGTATACCAATGGAATGCATTCGTATTAGGAAACCCTAACTATGGAAAAGCAACTTCTTGGGTAGCTGCCCAAAACAATCCTACTTCATTTTTTCAAAAATCAACTACATACACAAACAACGTAAATTTAAGTGGTGGTGATGAAAAAGGAGCTTACAATTTAGGATTCACAAACATCAATAACACTGGTGTATTACCGAACAGTTTACTAAACAAAAACTCTCTTAATGGTAACTTTTCAAGAGATTTATCAGATAAATTAACTTCAACAGCATTCTTTACTTTTACTGACCAAAACACAACAGGTAGAAATAACACAGGATACGGAGACAACTTCATTGGAGGATTCAGACAATGGTGGGCAGTTAACAATGACATCAAAGAACTAGAAAGAGAATACAACAGAACAGGTCAAAACATTACATGGAACCAAACTGATCCAACTAGTGGAAACTTAGCTCCTGCTTTCTGGAATAACCCATATTTTGACAGATATCAAAATTACGAACAAGATTCTAGAACAAGATTCTTAGCCGGTACAAGTTTATCTTACAAAATCACACCAGACTTCGTACTTTTAGGACGTGCAACTATTGACTACTCTAACGACCAACAAGAATTAAGAAAAGCAGTTGGAAGTCATGCTGAAACATTTGGTATCAGTGGAGCTAACGACGGTTCAGGATACTCTCTTTACAAAAGAGACTTCATGCAACAAACTTATGACTTCATTGCTACTTACAATTTTCACTTAAGTGAAAACATTGGAGCTAAAGCTTTAGGAGGTTATACATACTTAAGATCTGATGCATATTCAATTCAATCATCTACAACCGGTGGTTTAGCATCTCCAGGATTATATAGTTTAGAAAATTCTAACGTATTTTTACCAGCAAGAGAATCTCAAATTTCTTATGAAAAATCAGGATTGTACGCTCAATTATCGTTAGACTACAACAAATTCTTATTCTTAGAGGGATCATTCAGAAGCGATAAGAGTACAGCTCTACCATCAGAAAACAGTAACTATAACTATTATTCTATCGGTACAAGTTTAATCTTTTCTGAATTCGTACAAGCAGATTGGTTATCATTAGGAAAAGTAAGAATTAATTACGCACAAGTTGGTAATGACCCTGCTGCAGGAAGACTTGGCGCTAAAGTTAACAACTACGGTATCGACGGAAATCCTCTTTTTGGAAACAGCCCAACGTATTTAAATTTTGCTAACTTAAAACCAGAAACTCAAAAAGCTTGGGAAGCAGGTCTAGAGATGTCAATGTTTAAAAACAGATTAAATTTTGATTTATCTTTATACAAAACAAATACAGAAGATCAAATTTTCAATGTACCACAATCTACTTCAACTGGGGTAAACTACGCAACAGTTAATGCCGGAGAAATCGAAAACAAAGGTATCGAGTTAGCTTTATCTGGAAAAGTAATCAAAACACAAGATTTCACTTGGGATCTTGGAGTTAACTGGTCTACTAATAAAAACACAGTAGTTTCTTTAAACCAAGGAAGAGACAATTTATTATTAGCAACTTTTCAAGGAGGAGCTTCTTTAAATGCAACTGTTGGACAATCATACGGAACACTAAGAGGTACAGATTACACTTATGACGCAAATGGAAACAGAGTAATTGACGCTAGTGGCTTCTATGTACTAAATAAAAACCAAGTTATTGGTAACACTCAAGCAAAATGGCTAGGTGGTATATCCAACAAATTCTCTTACAAAAACCTTTCGCTTAATTTCTTAATTGACATTAAAAAAGGTGGAGATATTTTCTCTCTAGATCAAGCTTACGGAAGAGAAACTGGTATATATGACTTAGGAATAAATGATCTTGGAAACTCAGTTAGAGACCCATTAACAAGTGGTAATGATAGCGGAGGTGTAATCTTGCCTGGAGTTCACGCTGACGGAACAGCAAATACTACAAGAATTGACGCATCAACATCTGGAGGAACTGCTTTCAGTTCTGACACAAACCCAACAAAAGCTTACGTATACGACGGTTCATTTGTAAAATTAAGAGAAGTAGGTTTTACTTATAGCGTACCATCACAAATTTCAGACAAACTAAAACTTAAAGGATTATCTTTTAGCGTAATAGGAAACAATCTATGGATTATCCAAAAAAATCTTCCATATGCTGACCCTGAAGCAGGTTCGTCAGCAGGAAATATTCAAGGATTTCAATCAGGAGTTATGCCAGCAACAAAAGTATACTCGTTTAATGTAAAACTTAACTTCTAGACAAAATGAAAAAGATATTATTATCAATAGTAACGTTAACCGTTTTAACTCTTTCGAGTTGTGTTAGCGACAATGACAATTTTAATGATGATAAGAAAAAGTCTTATGACGTTTCTGCAGAATCATTATTAACAGATGCACAAAAAGAATTAACAGATCAATTAACAACACCTAGCGTAAACAACAATCCATTACGCTATTACGTTCAATATTGGGCCGCTACATTATATGCAACTGAATCAAGATATAACTTAACACAAAGAACTATCCCTGACACACACTGGACGAACTTATATCAAAATGTTTTAGGAAATTTACAAACTTCAGAACAAGTATTATCTAAGCAAGTAAAACCTGGTAACGTAACAGATAGCGACTGGCAAAAACAACAACAAAACAAAGTTGCAATACTGGAAATCTTAAGAGTTTACACTTACCAAATATTGGTTGATACGTTTGGTGATATTCCTTATTCAGAGTCACTACAGAATCCGAAAATTATTCTACCAAAGTATGATGATGATAAGGCAATATACCCAGCACTAATCATTCGCTTAAATGCTGCTATTGCAAAGCTAGACCCAACTGGAAAAAGTTTTGACACAGGAGATCTTGTTTATAAAGGAAATGCTACTGACTGGAAGTTATTTGCAAATTCGCTAAAACTAAAAATAGGAATAAACATTGCTGAGAACGTAGAATTCGCTGCTTTAGCTAAAACAACTATTGAAGAAGCTTACAATGCAGGGGTAATATTAGACAATCCTAAAAATGCTTTATTTACATATGCATCATTCGCTCCTAATTACAACCCAGTTTTCGACAATTTGGTTGCAAGTCAAAGAAATGACAACGTTCCTGCAAACACTTTGGTTAACAGAATGAATGCATTATCTGATCCAAGAAGACCTATATTCTTTACGCCAATGGCTGACGGAACCTACAAGGGAGGAAATCCAGGATCACGTAACGCTAATCCTTACGAAACATCTTACTCACATGTTGGTGATGCAATCAAAAAACCAGCTGCACCAGGTGTTTTACTAGAAGCTTTCGAAGTTAACTTTTATTTAGCTGAAGCTGCTGCCAGAGGATTCGCAGTAGGAAACACTCCTGAATACTATTACAATAAAGCAATTACTTTATCATGTAATTACTGGGGAGTTACTCCAGAAGAAACCGCTGCATATTTAGCTCAACCTACGGTAGCTTATACAACAGCTGCAACTACTCCAATTGATGGATTCCCTGGAACCGGAACTGGATTATGGCAAGAAAAAATTGGTTACCAAGAGTGGATTGCCCTATATAACAGAAGTTTCCAATCATGGACTGCTTTTAGAAGATTAGATTTCCCTATTTTAATATCTAGCTCAACTTCTTTATCTATCGCAAGAGGACAAGTACCAGTTAGATGGTTTTATCCAAATGCCGAACAAACAGTTAATGGTACAAACTGGCAAGCCGCTTCTACAGCAATTGGCGGAGATCTTTTAACAACCAGAATTTTCTGGGACGTAAAACAGCCTCCATTAAAACCCCTATAAGATAACATAATTTAACATAAAGCCACCCTCAAAAAGGGTGGCTTTTTTTTGCAAAAGTTATAAAAAAAAGAAAAACAACACTAATTTTCTGAAATTTAACATTTCAGACCGTACCAATGTTTTTTATTATTATCATATTTCGACCAAAAAATTACGAATTTATAATTTATATATCTTTTTTAACTATAAAAAAACAATATCTTATAGTAAAATCATAATTTAACTAAAAAAAAAGCTTTTTATATTAGGTAGATTAACAAATTATTAAGATTTTTGTCGAACTAATTCAAAATAATTAAAAATGAAACTAAAGTTCAATGGATTCTTAGTACTTCTTTTGGTACTAGTGGCGCAACTAACTTTTGCGCAAGAAAGAGTTGTTTCAGGGATTGTTTCTGACAATACAGGAATGCCTATACCAGGTGTTAGTGTATTTGTAAAAGGAACAAAAACAGGAACACAAACAGATTTTGATGGAAAATACTCTATTAAAGCTTCTCCAAGCCAAATTTTGGTCTTTACTTACATTGGAATGAAGGCAAAAGAAGAGCCAGCAACGTCTACAACTGTTAACGCTAAACTAGCAGGAGACGCACTAGAACTTGAAGGAGTTGTTGTAGTTGCCTTTGGTACTCAGAAAAAATCTGAGATCACTGGAGCAGTTACAAAAATAGACGCAAAAGCACTAGAAAACACTCAAGCTTCAAATGCAATTCAGTCTTTAACTGGTAAAGTTGCCGGTGTACAAATTCAAGCAAACTCAGGACAACCAGGAGATCCTCCTCAAGTACGTTTTAGAGGTATTGGATCATTATCATCTTCTAATTCACCTTTATACGTTGTTGACGGTATCCCATACAATGGTGACATTAATGCTATTGCAACGCAAGATATTGAATCTATTTCCTTTTTGAAAGATGCATCTTCAAACGCCTTATACGGTAGTAGAGGAGCAAATGGTGTAATCATTGTTACAACTAAAAAAGGTAAAAAAGGACAAATGAAAGTAACTTACGAAACAAAAATCGGAGTTAACTCAAGAGCCGTTCCTGAATACGACATGATTACAGATCCAGGAGAATACTATAAAACTGTTTACAACAGAATTAGAACTGGATTAATATATGATGGTGCAACTCCTGCTGCAGCATCTACTGTAGCATCTCAAACTTTGATTAGTGGAGCAGAATACTCTTTAGGGTATAACAATTATAATGTTGCTGACAATCAAGTAATAAATCCTGCAACAGGACAAATAAATCCTAATGCAAAATTATTGTACCATGATGATTGGTCTAAAGCATTATTCAGAGACGCTACAAGAACAGAACATTTCTTAAGCTTATCAAGTAGCACTGACAACCTTAGCTCTTATTTATCTGTTGGATATCTAAAAGATAATGGTTATACCGTTAATTCAGACTTTAAACGTGCTACGGTTAGAGCAAATGTAGATTACAATGTAAACAGCAAAATAAAAGTTGGAGCTAACTTAAACTATGCGAATTCAGATCAAAATGCTCCAATCTCTCAAGTAGGATCTGCAACTTATAGTAACTTATTTAGCTGGGCTAGAAATATCGCTCCTATTTACACTATCTACCAAAGAGATGCTGCTGGTAATTATGTAACTAAACCTGATGGAAGCAAAGTTTACGACTTTAATCAAAACGGAAATCGTCCTTATGGAGCAAATTTAAATCCATATGCAACTACCTTATTAAACACAAATTTAAATCAAGAAAATAAATTTGGCGCAAGAGGATATGTTTCTATTGATTTCTTAAAAAACTTCAATTTCAGATACAACCTTGGATATGATTTACTATCTGGATACTATTTAAACAGTACTACCGGAGAAGGTGGTGATGACGCAGGAGTAGGTGGTAGAATTGGAACCGCTTCAGAAGATGATTACACGATCACCAACCAACAATTATTATCTTGGAAAAAATCATTCGGAAACCACACTTTGGATATACTTGTTGGTCATGAGTCATCTGATTTTACATCAAAAATGCTAGCAGGACAAAAAAGTGGAGTTATGATACCTGGTTTACCAGTATTAAGCAATGCTACTAAATATAACTATGTAGATGGTTATAATGACTTATACAAAGTTGAAGGATACTTCTCAAGAGTAACTTACAACTATAAAGAAAAGTACTTTGTTAATGGTAGTTTCAGAAGAGATGGATCATCCGTATTTGCACCTGAAAACAGATGGGGTAATTTCTATGGTTTTGGAGCAGCATGGTCTGTAATGAAAGAATCATTCTTCCCTAAATCTAAAGTTATTACAGATTTAAGAATTAAAGGGAGTTACGGAGAACAAGGGAATGATAACATTTTCTACCCTGCAAGTACATCAATTCAACACCGTAGTTATTTTGGTTCTGGCAGAAACTATTATGCTTACCAAAATCAATATGATATTGTACCAGATGCTAGCGGAGATGCAACAGTTATTCAGGTATTTACCGGAAACAGAGACATCAAATGGGAAGTTTCTAAAAACCTGAACGTTGGGTTTGAAATCGAATTATTCAACAGAGTGAACCTTGAAGCTGAATACTTTGAAAGAAAAGTTAGTGATTTAATTTACAACAGACCACTTTCTCCATCAACAGGAACGAACTTTATTAGTGAAAACATTGGAGACATGGTTAACAGAGGAGTTGAGATTAACCTGGGTGTAGACATAATTAAAACTGAAGATGTTGACTTTAATATCTGGGCAAACGGAACGCATTACAAAAACGAAGTAACTTCATTACCAAGTCCATTTACATCTGGAATATTCCGTTTTGAAGTTGGAGCTCCTGCTTATGCATATTACTTAAGAGAATTTGCAGGTGTTGACAAAACTAACGGAGATGCTTTATGGTATGTAGATCAAAAAGATGCTTCTGGAGCCGTAACTGGAAAAACGACAACTAATGTTTACGGGAACGCAACTCAGTATTTAAGCGATAAAGATGCAAATCCAACTGTATATGGAGGATTTGGAACAGTAGTACGTTACAAAAATTTAACATTACAAGGAAGTTTCGCTTATCAATTTGGAGGTTACATGTTTGATGGAGTTTACCAAAGCGCAATGTATTCTGGAGGAGATAATATTGGACAAAACTACCATAAAGACTCAGAAAAAGCATGGAGTGTAGACAATCCTAATTCTAATATACCAAGAATTGATCACGTTTCAACTTTACAAATGGCAGCTTCTGACTATTTCTTAATAAAATCAGATTACATAAGCTTACAAGATGTTTCTTTATCTTACGATTTCAAAAACAGTAAACTTACTGATCTTGGAATTACATCTACTAAATTTAGCGTAATGGGGACCAACTTAGCATTATGGTCAGAAAGAAAAGGTATGGACCCAAGATTGAACAATTTAGGTTCTAGATCAAACAATGGTCAGTCCCTGAATGTGTATGGAGTAATGAAAACTATCTCATTTGGTTTAACAGTAAATTTTTAAGAACATGAAAAAATTATTAATATTATCAATGTCCCTATTGATACTCACAGGCTGCTCAAAGGATTTTCTTGATACGCAACCGGAATCAACAATTAATGACGAGCAACTTGCAACATCTGCCGAGGCAAATAGTGCAATTATCAACGGGATCTATTCAGCCTTAAGATCTTTCGGTCTATCCATTGCAGGTAGCCACGAAGATTACGGTCACAAATCTATTCTTGCTGCAACAGATATGATGTCAAACGATATGTTAATGACAAAATCAAGCTGGTATGGATCTTTCTATAATTACTTAGGAAGAACACAAACCAACTCAAGATCAAAATTAGCATGGAGTATATACTATCCTCAAATTAAAACTGCAAACATAGTTCTTACCGCTATCCCAGCTAAAACTGACAATGCAAAACTAAATGCAGCACGAGGACAAGCTCTAGCTTTAAGAGGTTATTTTTATTTTATGTTAGCGCGTATGTATGGTCCTACTTACATTGGTAATGAGTCAAAACTATCTGTTCCGCTTTATACTGAAGTATCTTATGTAGGTAAACCAAGAGCTACTGTTGCTGAAGTTTATACTGTAATTCAAGCTGATTTGGAAGAATCTGTTGAATTACTTGAGGGTTTCGTACGTAAAAACAAAGATGGATTAGACCAATCTGTAGCACAAGCATTCTTAGCTGATGTTTACTTAGAAATGGGGAAATATCCACAAGCTGCAGATTTTGCTCACAAAGCGAGACAAAACTACACTTTACTTACTAAAGTAGATTGGAACACTGGATTCTACGATATCACTACTGGTAATGAAACAATGTGGGGATCAACAATAACTTCTGCACAAAGTAGTTTCGTAGCAAGTTTCTTTGGTCATTTTGATAATACAAATGATTCTGGATATGCTGGAGGTCTAGGGGTATACAAAAACATAGATAAAAATCTTTACGAAAGTATTTCTAATACTGATTATAGAAAAGCTGCTTTTGTATCACCTTCTACTGGAAATGCAACTTATCCTTCATTACCAGCATATGCTAATACGAAATTCAGAGATCCAACTATTGATTCTGGAGATTATATCTAYATGAGATCTGCCGCTTTATATTACATTGAAGCTGAAGCCCTTGCAAGATCAGGAAATGAAGGTACAGCAAAACAAGTTTTATATGATATTACAATTACAAGAGATCCATCTTATGTATTATCTACAAAAACAGGAGCTGCTTTAATCAATGAAATCATTCTTCAAAAAAGAATTGAATTATGGGGAGAAGGTTATGCTTGGTTTGACATGAAACGTTTACATGTTGGTCTTACTAGAGATTATCCTGGAACAAATCACCCAACTTTTGGAAAATTAAACATCCCTGCAACAGATAATAGATTTATCTTCCAGGTTCCACAAGCGGAAGTTGATGCAAATCCACTAATTGTACAAAGCCCACTATAATTAAATAGTACTTTAAATTACATACTAAACCACTCTGTTCATTCAGAGTGGTTTTTTTTTATATAAACATTATACCTATATTTGTCCCATGGAAAAAGAACATCAAATATTTGGAATTAGAGCCATTATAGAAGCAATTCAAGCAGGAAAAGAAGTTGATAAAGTATTTATACAAAAAGAAATTTCCGGAGAATTAATGAAAGACTTAATGAAGGTCATGAAACGTGCCAACATAAATTTTTCATATGTACCTGTGGAAAAACTAAATCGCTTAACGCCAAACAATCACCAAGGTGCAGTTGCTACCATTTCCCCTATTGGCTTTATAGAATTAGAACATTTAGTTGAATCAACAATTGAATCCGGATCAAAACCATTGTTTTTAATATTAGATCAAATTTCTGATGCAAGAAATTTTGGAGCTATCATTAGAACTGCTGAATGTACGGGAGTAAATGGAATCATTGTTCAAAAAGCTGGTTCGGCACCTGTAAATGGTGATACTGTAAAAACATCAGCCGGGGCAGTGTTTAATGTGCCAATTTGTAAAGTTGAACATATTAAAGACGCTATCTTTTATCTTCAGGGTTCAGGAATAAAAACCGTTGCCGCAACTGAGAAAACAGATCAAAACATTTATGATGTAGCCCTAAATGAACCTGTAGCTATTATCATGGGATCTGAAGACAGAGGAATAAACCCGTCTGTACTTAAAATTGTAGATGAAAAAGCAAAATTACCAATGTTTGGATCAATAGGATCTCTAAATGTTTCCGTAGCTTGTGGAGCATTTTTATACGAAGCAGTCCGTCAAAGAAGTTAAAAAAATGTTGAGAATAAAGACGTCAAATAAATACAACAATGAATGTCTTCAAGATTTACTCATAACATACCATTAAAAAAACTCCGCTTTATACTTGTAATATTCTTAATTACAAGTATAAACTATGGACAAACCACTACTTACAATCAGTTTTGGAATGAAATTCAATTCAATAGAACCATAAACGAAAAATGGTCAACAGAATTAAATCTTGGTGCCGCTTATAGCAGTACAGAATCTTCTTCTAATATTTTTCAGCAAAACATTCAAAGATCAGCCAGGGTTTGGGGACATTATTACCTTTCTCCACGATGG
Organism: Flavobacterium pectinovorum; assembly: GCF_006438875.1. GTDB lineage: Bacteria > Bacteroidota > Bacteroidia > Flavobacteriales > Flavobacteriaceae > Flavobacterium > Flavobacterium pectinovorum_A. The sequence continues at coordinate 110,385 of NZ_RCZH01000007.1, read as the reverse complement.
AAGCTTTCCTCTTTTATAGCATACAATTACAACAAAGATGTTCCGGAAATAGGACAATTTAAATCACCTGAAGTACGATTCGCTCTTCAGGGTATTTACTATTTTCATAAAACCGGTTACACTTTAAGTACGAGAATGAGAATGGAACTTAGACATATGAGAAGCGAAGATGGCACCTATGACAATGTTTTAAGATATCGTCAGCAAGTAAAATATCTAAAACCAATCAACAGTAAAGTGTTGCGGGAAGGAGTTGTTTATGCAATCGCATCAGATGAATTATTCTTTAAATCAGGCACAAAAGTAACAGGACTTAGTTTCTTTGACCGAAACAGACTCAATATTGGAGCAGGTTATTTGTTCACAGATGATATACAGGTAGAACTAACATACGCAAACGAATATCTGCCTAGAGATGAAGGAAATCAAATCGTAAATGCCGCATCACTAACGGTAACGTTTAACAACCTTTTTAAAAATCTTAATAAAAAATTATTACATAAAACTGAAGCAGCAAACGAAGACTAATCATTATTTATCTTCATTTATCTTCTTCTTTTTTAAGAAAACAAGCAAGTTGCTTAACAATCGCATCCTTATGTAATTTAAACTGGTAATCGCGAATAAAATCAGTTCCTGCCATATTAATCTCTGCGACATTAGCTTCAAATTTAGAAAAAGCCTCAATATCCTTATCATCGATTAAATAAAGCACCTGCATTATAGAATCATTGTGTCTATATTGGGTATCATAATGAGATAACTTATACGTATTACTATTTGCCAAATGGATTATTAAATCATCTTTGATTTTCTTCCCATCTTTTTTAGGAGGAAATGGAGTTGGTTGTAAAGCAATAAAATAATGCTCTTTATCAGTAACAATATTTATTTTTAAAGATTTAGATTTTGTGGTATAGAAAACAGCCGGTTCAAAATAATACATCATTGTTCCATCAGCAAGGACTCTGTTTTTTATTTCACATTGCGCATATGCACCTGAACTAATTAAAACTACTAATAGCAACACTATTGCAAAGCTGATTTTTTTCATAAAAAGGAAGAAATGAAATTAGAATGTCTTTAGCAAAAATAGTCAATTAGAATCAAAACAAATAGTTACATTCCGATTTTATCCTCTGATTCTCTTTTCGTTATGGTATAATTGATTGAAAGATTTGAATTGTAATAAGTCGAGATATCTTCTAAATCTTCTTCTGGAATTTCGGTATTAACAAAATTTCCATCTTCATCAAAGTGTTTCATAAAAGCATCATTTTCCGGATTAAAATCGGGTTTTTGCCAATCATAAACAATGGGTTTTGCGTATTCAGGCGTTTTATAAAATAAAGACATTGCAAAACCTGTTATGAAACCTGCCAAATGCCCCTCCCACGAAATCGTTTTGTCAACGTCTGGAAACACATACCAAATCATTCCTCCATATAGTAAAGTTACCGCAAACGAAAGTGCCACTAAACGATAATAACCAGTTTGAATTCCTTTGAAAAAAATAAAACTTACTATAACATAAATTAAACCGCTTGCGCCTATATGGAAATTTTCTCGCCCGATGATCCAGGTAATTAATCCTGAAAACAAAATACCATATACAACAACACTAAAAGATTGTTTTGGATAAAAAAATTGTAAAGCCGCCAATAAAACCAAAAGCGGAATGGAGTTATTATATAAATGGCTTAAATTTTCATGAATAAAAGGACTAAACAAAACGCCTTGTAAACCTGAAAAATCTCGCGGATAAATTCCGTTTTGATAAAAGTCAAAATCAAACCGTATCTGAACCCAATAAACAATCCACAGAAAAAGAACAAAAAAAACAGGAAGACCAATAACGGCGGTTGTAAATTTAAAATGGTTATCGTTCATGATTTTTGGAAATAAATTTAAAATAACAATATCAAAAAACTATCCAATTACAATATACTGATAATTTGTCAGCTAAAGCCTCCACATCCTTTGTTATGATTTGTAACCCTTTAATACTATAAAATTAAAATTGAAAATAGTAATTTTACAAAATGGAAGCACCTTTAGCCGAGCGTATTCGCCCACAGCAATTAGAAGATTACATTAGTCAAAGTCATTTGGTTGGTCCAAATGGTTCGTTAACACAACAAATATCAAAAGGAATAATTCCTTCATTAATATTTTGGGGACCTCCGGGAACAGGAAAAACGACATTGGCACAAATTATAGCACAAGAATCAAAACGTCCGTTTTACATCTTGAGTGCTATAAATTCCGGTGTTAAAGATATTCGTGATGTAATTGAAAAAGCAAAACAAAGCGGCGGATTATTCACGGCTAAAAATCCTATTTTGTTTATCGATGAGATTCATCGTTTTAGTAAATCGCAGCAAGATTCTCTTTTGGCTGCGGTCGAAAAAGGATGGATTACACTTATTGGCGCAACGACCGAAAACCCAAGTTTTGAAGTTATTCCTGCATTATTGTCACGTTGCCAAGTCTATATCTTAAACGCGTTTACAAAAGCAGATCTGGAAGCTTTATTGCATCGCGCGATGAAAACCGATACTTATCTAAAAACCAAAAATATTATACTTAAGGAAACAGAAGCTTTACTCCGACTTTCCGGAGGTGATGGCCGAAAATTATTAAACATTTTTGAGCTAGTTGTAAATGCTTCGTCCGGAGACGAAATAATCATTACAAATAATCGTGTTTTTGAATTGGTGCAGCAAAATACTGTCTTGTATGACAAAAGTGGTGAACAACATTACGATATTGTATCGGCATTTATCAAGTCAATTCGTGGCAGCGATCCAAATGGAGCTGTTTATTGGCTGGCAAGAATGATTGAAGGTGGCGAAGATGTGAAATTTATTGCCCGAAGAATGCTGATTTTATCAAGCGAAGATATTGGAAATGCAAATCCAACCGCTTTTATTATGGCGAATAATACGTTTCAGGCTGTAACAACAATTGGTTATCCCGAAAGCAGAATCATACTAAGTCAATGTGCAATCTATTTGGCTACTTCTCCTAAAAGTAATGCATCTTATTTGGCAATTGGAAATGCACAACAACTCGTTAAGCAAACTGGCGATTTACCTGTTCCAATACATTTAAGAAATGCGCCAACCAAACTTATGAAAGAATTAGGTTATGGTGACGATTATAAATATTCGCATGATTATGCCAATAATTTTGCCGAGCAGGAATTTTTACCAGATGCTATAAAAGAAACGGTTCTTTATAATCCGGGAAACAATTCTAGAGAGAATAGCAACCGTGAATTTTTAAAGAACCGTTGGAAAGATAAATATGGTTATTAAAACCACATTTTATATTTAGAATTTAACGACAATTTTTTCTGAAACCAATTTATCATTTTGATAAGATTCGAAATACCAGTATCCGTCTTCTTTCAAAATTAATGAACCTTGCAYATTATCTTTTATTGCAATAAACACATTAGATTGAGAAGTTTTAAGCAACTTCATAACCACTTTTGGTGTTTTATCAATTAATTGGTATCCTGATTCTGTTGGTTGTGCATACAATAAATTAGAATCTTTAAGATCTGGCGAAGGAGCAACGGCAACAGCAACTGCTGCTGATGTTGTAACTGCCGCAGCTGCAGGACTAACAGGCGTCGCTCTTACTGTTGGAGCAACGGCTTTACCACTATATTTATAATGTAATCCTGTTACAGAAACAAATGCAAGATCTAAGCATTCTCTATAAGCAACTTCGTAATCCTTCTCTTTACTTTTACCAATTTCCGAAGTATAAATCACTTTTCCGTAACAATCTTTAAACTCAATATAAAGTTTAGTTACTAAAAATCCATTATCTCTTTTTACATCCACATACAAAAGATCACAACGATCTCCGTATCCTGCAGGAAGTTCTTCATTTACATAAAAAGCTTGAAAACCAGCTTTAATTAAATTAGATTTTGTCATTGTAGACAATCTATATTGATTTTCGGTTTTAAGAAAATCATATTTTAAAGGTACAATTACCGCTTTATAGTCATTAACAGATTGCGAAAACCCAATAAACGAAGCTAGAAATGCAATTAACAAAAATTTTATTCTCATAATTATAAATATTTTTTAAGTTCTAATAAATGGTTTATTTGTTTGATATTCTCAGGAGCTTCAATTTTTTTATCATTGAAAAATATAGCGTCCAAACCAGCGTTTAATGCTCCATTAACGTCTGCGTCAAGGCAATCACCAATCATAATACTATTTTCTTTTGAAGCTTTAGCCAAATTGACAGCATAATCAAAGATAATACTATTCGGCTTTTTAACGCCTGCAAGTTCAGAATTTGTTATAGTATTAAAATAACCCGCAAGTGCAGCGTTATTTATTTTCTTGTCCTGAACATTTGCGAAGCCATTGGTAATGATGTGCAAATTGTATTTTGGTTTTAAATATTCCAAAACTTCAATTGCACCATCAAAAAGGTGATTATTATCGGTTAAAAATTCGATATAATCATTTGCAACTTGATTAATATCTTCATCCGATATTTCAAAATTTAAAGCATCAAAAGAAAACTTTAATCTATTGTAACGCAATTCGACATGTGTAATTTCATCGTTTTGATATAACTTCCAGCAAGCTTGATTAATGGGAGCATAATGGGCTATAAAATCCTGAATTTTAATTTCAGGAAATCTGTTTTTAAAAATACGATCAAAAGCCATCTCTGAGTTTTTATCAAAATCCCAAAGTGTGTGATCTAAATCAAAAAAAATGTCGGTAATAGTGGTATTCATAACTTATAAAATTCCTTCATCTACAAAACTATAATATTTTGTTTCAGTAATAATCAAATGATCTAAAACTTTAACATCTAAACTATCTCCCGCTAACTTAATTTTCTTTGTAACTTCTCTATCTGCATCACTTGGAAGCAAATTCCCGGAAGGATGATTATGACTCAAAATCAAACCAGTAGCTCCGTTTTCAAGTGCAAGTTTAAAAATAAGGCGAACATCAACGATTGTTCCCGTAATTCCTCCTCGACTTAATTGTGATTTTGAAACTACTTTATTAGAATTATTAAGAAAAAGCACCCAAAATTCTTCATGTGATAATTCCCCAATAATGGGCTGCATAATATCGAAAACCATTTTACTTGAAGTTATTCGAATCAACTGAACTGTTTCTTCAACTCTTCGACGACGGCCCAATTCTAAAGCGGCAACGATAGCAATAGCTTTCGCCTCTCCTATTCCTTTAAAATTCATTAATTGAGACAGAGATAATTTTGCTAAAGAATTCAGATTATCTACACTAGCTAAAATACGACGGCTTAAATCAACAGCAGATTCATTGCGACTTCCAGAACCGATAAGAATGGCAATTAATTCAGCATTACTTAAAGCTTCTTTTCCCTTTAAAATTAACTTTTCACGGGGACGATCTTCTTCTGACCAATCTGAAATTGGAAAATAAGTTATGTCCATCTATTGCAAAACATTAATAGATTTACTCATGCAAACACTATTTGTCAAGCCAACATAAGGCTCATAGTTTTTTACAATTTCAAACCCTACTTTTTGATATAAACTTATGGCTTCAATTTGTTTATAAAGCGTTTCCAAAATCATGGTTTCAAAACCTTGATTCTTTGCTTCTGTTTCGAGTTCTTTAATAACCAGTTGTGCCAATCCTAAACCTCTTGCTTCTGGCGAAACAAACATACGTTTTAACTCTACTGTACTCTCATTATATTTTTTAAAACACCCACTTGCAACGGGTTTTCCTTCTAAATAAATAAGAAAAACATTATCATTAAATTCAATCAAATTGTTACCCCAATACTCTTTCTTCAACTCCGGATAACGTTCCCATAAAAAGGTATCAAATATATCGATCAATTTTACAAAATCAGGATTCTCACTTGTGGTTCTTACAGCCTCTATTCTTGCACTCATACTTATTATATTCTTGAAGGGCTAATATATTAAAAAATAAGAAAAATCATTCATAAATAATGAATTACTATTTCAAAATTAATTAATTTTAAACGTAAAATAACTATCAATCAAACTCCTATATTTATCATAATGAAATCTATACATACTTTTATCATCGTGTTCTTATTCTTTTCTTGCAATCAAAAAGAAAAAGCAGCAGTTCTAACCGAAAATTCTACAGCAATATCAAACACTTTTGCAGATAAATTGTCAAATGCGGCGCTCTCTATTATTGATTCTTCGATAGAATACGATCCGTCTTATTTTTCGATAGAATACCCAAACGGCGATATTCCAAAAAATAAAGGAGTTTGTACAGATGTTATTATCCGTTCTTATCGAATATTAGGTATCGATTTACAAAAAGAAATTCATGAAGATATGATAGCGAATTTTTCAGCATATCCGAATTTACAAAAATGGGGAATGACAAAAACTGATACAAATATCGATCATAGAAGAGTTCCGAATTTAGAAGTTTTCTTTGAAAGAAATGGACAAGAATTACCAATAACTCAAAACCCAAAAGATTATAAAACCGGAGAAATTGTAACCTGGATGATTAACGACAAATTGCCACATATAGGAATTATTACAAGCAAAAAATCAACAGACGGAAAACGAAATCTAATTGTACACAACGTCAGCAACGGACAAGTTCTCGAAGATTGTTTATTCAAATACAAGATCGTAGGACATTATAGATATTGGGAATAAAATTTCAATAAATTCCAATAGAAAAAATCTAAACTCTAACTTAAAGCTAAAAAAAAGTGCCAACTACAAAATTGCATTGGCACATTATCAAATTTTCTAATTGACTAATTGACTAATTTTCTAATTAATCAATCCCTTCACTTCATCAAAGTTCAATCCTCCGTAATTCCCAGAACTCATCAATAACAAAGCTGAGTTTTCAAGATTCAAGTTGAACAAATATTCTTTGAATTCTGCAGGATTGGTATAAATAATCAAGTCTTTGCGATTGAAAGAACTCGCGATTTGTTCGTAAGTTACTTCTTCAAGTTGTTTAATTTTTACAGCGTCAGGCGAATAGAATACAACTGCAACATCCGCATATTCAAGTGCTCCTTCATATTCTTTCAAAAATTCTGCATTCAAACTACTATAAGTATGTAATTCCAGACACGCAACCAAAGTTCTGTTTGGATATTGTTCTTTTACCGCTTTTGTAGTTGCAGCCACTTTACTTGGTGAATGTGCAAAATCTTTATAGGCAACTTTTCCTTTTCCTTTTCCTTCTGCGATTTTTTCTAATCGTTTTGATGCTCCTTTAAAACTAGCAATCGCTTCGTAGAAATCAGCTTCATCAACGCCCATGTTTTGGCAAATCCATTTGGCTCCAGCCAAATTGTTCAAGTTGTGCGCTCCAAATACTTCGATTGGCATATCGCCTTCCGGAGTTTCCAGCAAAGTTACACCATCATGAACGCTATATTTTGGAGTTGTATAAGCCAATTTACGAATTGGATTCGTAGCGGCTTCGGCAACACGTTTTACTTCAGAATCATCTTCATTATAAACCAAGATTCCACCATTGGTAATTTTGGCAATGAAAATTTCAAATTGCTCAACATAATTTTCATACGTTGGAAAAACATTAATATGATCCCAGGCAATTCCGGAAATCAAAGCAATATTAGGTTGGTACAAATGAAACTTTGGTCGTCTGTCGATTGGAGAAGATAAATATTCATCGCCTTCCAAAACGACAAAATCATTTTCTTCAGTAAGATGCACCATAGTATCAAAACCTTCCAATTGTGCGCCTACCATATAATCGACTTCGATATTATGATAATGCATTACATGCAAAATCATTGAAGTAATTGTAGTTTTTCCGTGAGAACCTCCAATTACAACACGCGTTTTATTCTTAGATTGTTCGTACAAAAATTCAGGATAAGAATAAATTTTCAAACCCAATTCCTGTGCTTTCAACAACTCCGGATTGTCAGCTTTTGCATGCATTCCGAGAATTATCGCATCAATATCAGCCGTGATTTTTTCAGGAAACCAACCTAATTCAATCGGTAAAATTCCTTTTTTTTCTAATCTAGATTTTGATGGTTCAAAAATAGCATCATCACTACCTGTAACCTGATATCCTTTGTTATGCAATGCTAATGCTAAGTTGTGCATAGCGCTCCCGCCTATTGCGATGAAATGTGTTCTCATTTAAAATTCCAATTTTTAAGTTCCAAATTCCATTTTGCAGGAATTCAATTTTGAAACTAATTACTAAGCTTCAAATTTTCTTTTCAATTCTTGTACCTTTTTAGGGTCTTTTAATTTATTCAAATATAAATTATATAATTTTTGAAATGTAACTTTTGATTTACCAATTTCATTTGCTTTTATATAATTTTTTTCTGCCGATGCATATCTTTTGAAATATTCATCAATTCTTCCTTTCGATAAATATCCGTCTACAGGTGAAAATTGGGCCAACTCATTCGAATATGAAATTGCCTTCGATTCACTTCCTCCCAAAATTCCGGGTAATTGCAAGTATATTTCGATCAAAGCCCATCTCGCCTGAACGTGTTTTGGGTTTAGAGCAATTGCTTTTTCAAATGCTTCTTCCATTCCAGGTACCATCGTAAAAGCTTTTATTTTATTCACTTCCACAGCTCTCATGGCTAAACAACCTCCATATTTAAAAAAATAATCGGCTTCTGTAGGTTTCAATTCTTTTAATTTTTTGAAATACTCTGCTCCTTTTACCCATGATTTTTGATGCGCTTCAATTTCTCCTAAATAGTCAAGTGTTTTTATGTCTAAAGCTTTTGTTTTTAGAATAGCTTCAAAAATAACTTGTGCTTCAGCATATTTTTTTGATTGAAACAACTTTTCTCCTTTTTCGAAATTCGATTGCGACCATCCTAAAATAGGTATCAACAAAAAAAAGAATAGCAGTTTTTTCATGTTTCAAAAATAAGGAAATATAAAATGTATCATTTGCTTTTACAGATAAATTAGTAATTTGTACGGAATTATTTTACAACGTTCCCAACCTTTAATCCAAAACCGCACTCTATATACCTAAAACCGACTTATGAAAAATATACTATTTGTTTTCCTTTTGTTTACAACAGCTTTATTTGCGCAACAAAATGATAAAAAATGGATTAAAGTTACCTCCTATGAAAATGACGGTAAAATAAAATCCGCTAGCAAAATTGTTGATCAAATCTACAAGAAAGCTGTAGCACGAAAAGATGAAGTTCAAATGATAAAATGTTTTTTTTATCAATCTAAGTATCTTCAGGTAGTTGATGAAAATGCAAAAACTAAAATCTTAAGTAATCTTAAAACCGATATTAATAGGGTTTCAATACCGTCAAAAGCAATTTTGAATTTAGTGTATGCAAAATGTATAAATAATTATTCTAATTATGATGATGCTGTCACAGTTGTTGATAGTGCCCTTGCAGTTGTAGACGAAGCAGCATATGCCGTGGCAGACAGTGTTGAAGTTCCTTCATCTGAGGATTATCAGAGTCCATCAACAGAATTTACATCTGAAAAGGAAGTTATTGCTGTTATGGAAAAAACACTGGAAAACGAGTCAATTCTAAAAAACACTCCACTCTCAAATTATCAGGCTATCTTTGATTTTTTGTCTTTAGAAAAATTAAAAACGGAAAACTTATATGATTATTTACTCAAAGAAAATATCGATTTTTTTACCGAAAAAATAGAGCGTTGGCAAATTCAAAATAGTGAAATAGCAGTACATAAAAACGAACTTTTAGGAAATTCAGATGCATTTTTGAAACTTGATTTAAGTTTTATAAAAGATGAAAAACTTAGAAAAGTTATTGCTTTATATCAAAAGTTAGAATCAAGTAATCCTTCTTTAGAAAATCAATTTAACCGAGTTATATTCTGCAGTGATTTCATACCGGAACCTACGGATGATTTAACGCAGTTTTTAAATGAACTTCAACAACAGACGAACGACAAAATTCTTACTCAAAAAATCCTGCTAAAAAAGACTGAACTTTTACTTGCTCAAGCTTCAAAAGAATTTCATCCGGATTATAAAATTGAAGCTGTCAAAATGTATGACGATATAATAAAGATCAATGATAAAACGAATGAATCCCAAACCGCCTTACAGCAAAAACAAAACGTTATTGCTAAATCATTGGATATTCGACTTCAAAAATACAGTTATACCAAAGAGAATACCAGAGCTTTTATCAACTATAAAAATATTGATAACTTAAAAATATCATTCTACAAAATAGATCAAAAAACCCTAAAAAGATTTTCATACTCAGAAGGATACTACAATCAGGATAGTTTAACTGAGATAATTATAAAAAATAAAAGTGCAATTGCCTCTAAAGAGTACAAACTTCAAAACAAAAATGATTATTTTGAATATACAACAGAAGTTCTTCTTCCACAATTAGAAACAGGAAGTTATTTAGTTTATTTTGAAAGCGATTCCGGATTAAAAGACAAGAAAGCTTCTGCATTTGAAACTATGACAGTTTCAAACTTAAGCATTCTGGCATCTCAAGGAGATAGTAAAGAAAACTTTCAGGTTTTGGATCGAAAAACAGGAAAACCTCTGGAAAATGTGTCTATAAAATCGTCCTATTATATCCTTAAAACAGATACAAACGGCTTAGCATCCTATGTTGGAAGTAACAACCACTCTTACAATGATCATACTCAGTTTTCATTAGAGAATGATACGATTTTTCCACTTCAAAATTATATTCGATATACAGAGCGATACAATACAAACGAAAACAAGACTTTAAACGCCAAAGTCGAGTTTTATTTAGACAGGGCAATTTACCGTCCGGGGCAAACGGTTTACTACAAAGGAATTGCAATTCAAAAGCAAGAAAACAAAACAAGAATTGTTGCTAATACTTCTTTTAAAATTATGATTAAAGATGCTAACTATCAAAACTTTAAAGAATTTGAAGTTACTACAAATGAATTTGGCTCATTTTCAGGAGAATTCGTTTTGCCTAAAAGTGGCCTAACCGGCAATTTCAATATTTATGTATCAAGACCTGAAGATTTTGCAAAAGGAAACATTGATACAAAAAGCAACCAAAATGAACAATTCTGGAAAAATGTACAACTTGAAAGCGCAGGAATTAACTTTAGAGTTGAAGAATACAAACGTCCAAAATTCAAAGTAGATTTTGATCCTAAAAAAGAAAGTTTTCAGATAAATCAGTCTATTAAAGTAAACGGAATTGCAAAAGCATTTGCAGGAAGCAATATTTCTGATGCAAAAGTGACTTATACTGTAAATCGATTTATAAGCTATTTTAGAAATTATTACGGACAAGAACAAAACGAAGTTATGGCAACAGGTGAAACCAAAACAGATGCTTCGGGAAAATTTGTAATTGAATTTATAGCCGAACCTTCAAAAAATACAATAAAAGAACAATTACCTGTCTTTAACTACAGAATAACCGCGGATGTTACGGATATCAATGGAGAAACACACACCTCAGAAACCATCATAAAAGTAGGTTATCATGATTTGATTATCAATGCAAGTATTCCAAGTCGTATTGAAACTAAAAACAAAAATGAAATCATCCTTACAAGTACCAATTTAAACGGAGAATTTTTAGCAGCAAAAGGCGAAATTAAATTGTATTTCGTAAGCCCATTTTCTAATAAATTTAAAGAACAAGTTTGGCCAAAACCAGAAATCGAAACCATTTCGACAGCTGATTTTGAAAGATTATTTCCTTATGAAATCCGCGAAATTAAAACCGAAAAACCTAGCGAAACTTTATTATTCTCAAAGAAAATAGATACCGAAAAAGACAAAAAAATAGCACTTGATTTTATTTCAAATTATAAATCCGGAAATTATAAACTTGTTTTTTCCGCAAAGGACACTTTTAATAATCCTATAGAATCTGTTTCGACTTTTGAAATCAAACAAAGCAAAGACAAGTTTAATCCGAGTAAATTATTTACGGCTGAACAAATTAATACTGATCCAAAAAAAGATGGTTTTGTCGAAGTCAAACTTTCTTCAGTAATTCCAGATCTATATATCATTACAAACGGAAATTATGGCAATCAGTCTTATTTTGAAAACACCTATCATTTACAAAACAATGAACTAACAATCAAAATTCCGTTAAAAAATGAATTTGAAAATTCAATGCGTTTGGGTTTTCAAAGTATTTTTGAGAACGAAATTTTTGAAGATGAAATAAACGTTCCATTAAAAACAGAAGAATCTAAACTAGAATTCACTGTCGAGAGTTTTAGAAATAAAATCGAACCCGGAAGTACTGAAAAGTGGTCATTTAAACTAAAGTCAATCAATGCCAAAACTGAGGCAGAAGTGTTAGCATCTATGTATGACAGTTCTCTTGATCAGTTTACAATAAAAGATTGGAATCTTTTAAACATAAACAATTACCATTACAACTCCACCAATTTTAAATCTGGTTTAGGTTTTGAAAGAATAAATGCTTCTTTAGAAAACCTAGATGAAGATCTGTCTATAGATAAATTCTATAAAGAAGAAACAAAATTAAACTGGTTTGGTTTTGACTTTTACAATAGTAGATATGGTGATTCTCTTAATTACTCTATAACTGAAATTAAAGACAAAAAAGTAGGCATTGAAACTATCAAAGGAGATCCTGAAGCTGTTTTAACAGTTGATTCTCCTGTTGGTGCTGGACCTGCGGCCGTATTAGTTGAGGAAGACAATCAAGTTTATAACGCAATCTCTAGTGACACTTTAAAAAAGAAAAAAGCCTTATTATATATTAGTCGTTCGGAGAAATCTTCTTTCAAAATAAAAGGTAGTGTTTCAAATTCTTCTCAACTAATAAATCCTTTATACATTATAGATGGAGAAATTGCTACTGAAAATGATGTTAACAATCTAAATTCGGCAGACATTCTTGATATATCCGTCGTAAAAGATAAAGATGTACAAGCAAGTTACGGAAGCAAAGGTGCAAATGGCGTTATAATTATCACAACCAAAAAAGCTTTAGAAGCCTTAACACAAGTCAAAGCAAGAAAAAATCTTTCAGAAACTGCCTTCTTTTATCCTAATTTAAGAACGGATGCAAACGGAAAAGTAAGTTTCAACTTTACTTCTCCCGAAGCTTTAACTTCTTGGAAACTTCGTTTATTGGCGCATAATAAAGATGCTGTTTCCGGTCTTTTAGAGAAAAGTGTTGTGACTCAAAAAGAGTTAATGCTTTTACCAAATTTTCCGCGTTTCTTTAGAGAAAAAGATACGATTGTAATCTCGGCTAAAATTTCGAATATTACAGATAAACCCAAAACAGGAATTGCGATTCTACAGTTTTTTGATGCTGTAACAATGCAGCCAATTGATGCTAAAATGCTGAATGCAAAAAACATTAGAAACTTTACTGTAGGCGCTTTCGGAAACACAACGGCAAGTTGGACCATTTCAATTCCTGAAGGTTTGCAAGGCGTGCAATATAAAATTCTGGCTAAATCTGGTAATTTTTCTGATGGAGAAGAAAACATACTTCCGGTTTTGACAAACAATATGTTGGTTACAGAAAGTATTCCGGTTTGGGTTCGTGAAAATTCGACTAAAGAATATACGTTTACGAATTTAAAAAACAACAATTCGACGACTTTAAAAAATCATCAACTTACGTTTGAATATACTTCAAATCCTTCGTGGATTGCAATTCAATCCTTGCCGTATTTAATGGAATATGAACATGAATGTGCGGAACAAACTTTCGCTCGTTTTTATGCCAATGCTTTGGCTTCAGAAATCATTTCCAGTAATCCGAAGATTGCAACTGTTTTTGAAGATTGGAGAAAAAATGGAAAACTGAATTCGAAATTAGAAGAAAATGAAGAATTAAAATCAATTATTCTGGCAGAAACGCCTTGGTTAAATGACGCTCAAAGCGAAGATGAAAAGAAAAAGAATCTCGCACTTTTATTTGATTTAGAAAAAATGAAAACTTCGCAAGAAGCCACTTTCGAAAAATTAAAACAAAAGCAGAAACCATCAGGAGGATTTTCATGGTTTGACGGAAATGACGAAAGCGAATATATTACCAGACATATTCTGGCTGGTTTGGGTCATTTGTCTAAACTAAATAAAACAAAAGACAATGAGGATAAAATCGATGTAATTGCCAAAACCGGAATCCCATTTCTGGACAATAAATTCCTGGAATATTATAAAGGTCGAACAAAAAACTTAAAAACAACTGATAAAATAATCTGGATCAATCCTTATTCTGATTTGCACTATTTATATACCAGAAGTTTTTATTTAGATAAATATCCACTTTCAGATACGCTGAAAAAAGCAACCAAATTGTACTTGCAGACAGCCAAAAAAGATTGGTTAAATTATTCTATTTACGAAAAAGGATTAGCCGCTTTGACTTTAAATCGTTTTGGAGAAAGTGAAACTGCCAAGAAAATCATCGAAAGTCTAAAAGAAACGTCATCAAACAATGAAGATTGGGGAATGTACTGGATTGCCAACAAAGCAGGTTGGTATTGGTATCAGGCGCCAATAGAAACTCAGGCTTTATTAATTGAGGCTTTCGCCGAAGTAAATCACGATACCAAATCTGTAGATGCTATGAAAGTTTGGTTGCTAAAAAATAAACAGACTAAAAACTGGCCCACAACAAAAGCTACAACTGAAGCTATTTATGCTTTATTGATGCAAGGAAATGATTGGTTATCCGTAAAAGACAATACTGTTATTAAAATTGGAGACGAAAAAATCTTAACCGAAAAATTAGCCGAAAACGAAAAAGAAGCTGAAACCGGATATATCAAATTGAACTGGAAAGCGAATGAAGTGAAAAAAGAAATGGCTACTATAAAGATTCAAAACAAATCAAAAGTTCCGGGATTTGGCGGTGTTTATTGGCAGTATTTTGAAGATTTAGATAAAATCAAAACAAATTCGGGAGCAGTTTTATCCGTTTCTAAAGAATTATATTTGAAGAAGAATTCATTAAAAGGAGATCAATTGGAAAGAATTACAACTAAAAACCCTTTAAAAACGGGAGATTTAGTTACCGTAAGATTAATTATAAAATCCAAAGAAGATATGGAATTTGTTCACCTAAAAGACATGAGAGCTTCTTGTTTTGAACCAGTAAATACACTTTCAGAATATAAATACAAAGATCGTTTGGGATATTATATGAGCACAAAAGATGCCGCAACGCATTTCTTCTTTGATTCTATAAACAAAGGAACTTATGTATTAGAATATGAGATTCGCGTAAACAACAGTGGAGAATTCTCCAACGGAATTACCACAATTGAAAGTATGTATGCTCCCGAGTTTGCAAGTCACACTAAAGGAATTCGAGTAAAAGTAAATTAATAACGGTATGTAAAATTCACAAATAAACCATTATTTCGTTTCGTTTTGTCATTTCGACGCAAGGAGAAATCACACACGTAACTCGACAAAGATTGACAACATTTCTTTACGTCCCGAAGCTTCGGGATAGTGTGATTTCTCCTTGCGTCGAAATGACATACTTTGAGAATATCTTATTTTTTAAGCACAAAAAAACCCGACAGATTTAAAATCTGTCGGGTTTTGTTTTATAAATAAATTGAGATTATTTTATAATCGTCATTTCGTCAATAATATTTTTAGCTCCTGCGTATTTGTCAATAATCCAAAGTACATAACGAATATCTACGTTAATTGTTCTTTGCAATTTAGGATCAAAAATAACATCTCCAGCCATAGCTTCAATGTTTCCGTCAAAAGCAATTCCAATTAATTCCCCTTTTCCGTTAAGAACCGGAGAACCTGAATTCCCACCTGTAATATCATTATCCGTTAAGAAGTTTACTGGCATATATCCTGCTTTATCAGCATATTGACCAAAATCTTTTGCTTTGTTTAATTCTAATAAACGAGCTGGCAAATCAAATTCCTGATCACCTGCTTTATACTTTTTCACCATACTTTCCATGGTTGTATAATTGTTTATTTTAGCATCATTACGCGGGTCAGCAGGTAAAGCACGAACTTTTCCGTAAGTCAATCTCAAAGTAGAGTTTGCATCCGGATATTGAATTGCATTCAATTTTGATTCTCTCAAACCTTCAACTAATTCGCGGTAAGCAATTGCAAAACCATCATCAGCTTTTGCCTGATCATCTGTTTTAGCACGGTATTTTGTCAACAAATCATTAGAAATAATGTACAATGGATCGTGTACAATTGCCAATGGTTTTGGATCAGCCATAAATGCCAATACTTTATCTTTAGAAGTAAAATAACTTATCTCAGTTGCTTTTGCAACGTCAGCAGTAAAATCACCCTTATTCTCTGATTTCATTTTAGCAATTTGCGGAGCTAAACCATATTCAGCAGCTTTAGAAGCATAAAGATTTAATTGTGCCGTTAAAACATCTTTCTCAAGAGGAGCATAAAACTCACCATAAATGTTGTCGATCATTGTATTAATCTTAGGCAACATCTCCGCTTTTTTAGCATCATTTTCATTATAATATGCGATCAATGCATTTCCTAAATTTGCAGGTCCGGTTCCATAACTTGAAGTACGTAAAAGTTGTGATAAGTAATTATCATGAGTCGCTTTTAAGTTTGTTTCTCTGTAATAATCATTGATCGTTGGAATTACATTTTCGTACTTCTCTTTATTAGCAGGTTTAGTAGCCCATTCATAAAACTTATCTTCTTGTTCAGATTTAGCAGCAGCAGTTCCCGCTTTTGTTAAAGCATCGATCATACCTTGACGGTTTTTCCAGTAATTTGCTGTCGAAGCATATTTAGACGCATATTGCAAACGAACTGTTGCATCTTTATCCATATACTTTTTCATTACATCCATTCCGGTTTTTGCACCTTCAACCCAGGCAGGATAAGCAAACTTAACATTTTGCTCTATTCCCCCAGCGGGCATCCAACGGTTTGTTCTTCCCGGATATCCTAAGATCATAGCAAAATCGTTCTCTTTTACACCTTTAATACTTATTGGTAAATAATGTTTAGGCTGCAAAGGCACATTGTCTTTAGAATAAGCTGCAGGATTTCCGTCTTTATCAGCATAAACTCTAAACATAGAGAAATCTCCGGTTTGACGAGGCCACTCCCAGTTATCCGTATCTCCACCAAATTTACCAACACTTTCCGGTGGCGTTCCTACTAAACGAACGTCTGTATAATCTTGATAAACAAAATAGTAATATTCATTTCCCTGAAAGAAAGGACGAACAGACACAGTGTATTTTCCACCTTCATTGTTCTCTTTTTCAATTAAAGCAATTTCTTGCTGAATAACTTTATTTCTTTCTGTTTCTGTCATTTTATCATTGACTTTTGATAAAATTCTTTTAGAAACATCATCCATACGAACAAAGAAACGTACATATAAAGATTTTGGTTTCATTTCGGCACTTCTTTCTTTTGCCCAGAAACCATCTTTCAAATAATTTTGTTCAGCTGTCGAAAGTTCTGCAATTGCATTATATCCACAGTGGTGATTTGTCAAAACCAATCCGTTTTTAGAAACGATTTCAGCAGTACATCCTCCGTTAAACTGTACAACAGCATCTTTCAAACTATGATGATTAATACTATAAATTTCTTCGGCTGTTAATTGCAAGCCCATTTTTTCCATATCTCTATGGTTCAATCTTTCGATAAACATCAAAAACCACATTCCTTCATCAGCTTTTACAGGAAAAGCCATTAAGCACATGGTCAAGAATAAAACTATTTTTTTCATGTTATTTTGTTTAAGTCCTGCGAATATAACTCATTTTCGCAACAAAAAATAACTCAGATTATCAAAACCAAAAGATACAGAATGCTTTTTAAAACAATTTTACGAAATTCATAATTTCATAAAGAGAAGAATACAACCTCTTTTTCAAATTTTTGTTCTGCAAAACTCTTAAAAGTTAAAACAAAAATCGTTGAAATTAATTAATACCATAATTAAATTGTAAAAATATACTTTCAATAAATAAAAACTAAAATAAATTATTTCTTACAAATTTTAATTCCCTATGTTTGTGACCAATTATTTAATCAAAACAAAATGAAAAAATTATTATTAGCTGTTGCATTATTAATTGCAACAATTACAAATGCTCAAAAAGGTTCAATATTATTAGGCGGAAATGTTGGATTTGCGTCAGAAAAAATTGGTGACAATAAAATTGAAGGATTTGAATTTTCTCCAAAAGTAGGGTATCAGTTTACCAATCATTGGACAGCCGGAGTTGAGGGTTCAATTCAAAACTACAAAGAATCAGGCTCCGCAAGAGAAGAAGCATACAAAATTGGAGCTTTTGCACGTTACTCAACACCTCTTTCTGATTTATTCTCTTTCTATACCGATTTAGGAGTTGGTTATCAAGATACAACGCTTAATAATGCTAAAGGAATGTACGCAAACTTAACGCCGGCATTATTCATAAACATGAAAAAAGGTTTTGGTTTAAATTTCTCTATTGGAGGAGTATACTATGATAATCTTTCCGGAAAAGGAACTCCAAGAGAAGAACGTATAGGTTTCGACTTTGGAAAAAACTTCAATGTTGGGATCTCAAAAAATTTCGGACTTTAGTTTTCTAATTAAAACTCATCTGAAATAAATTTGTTTTTTTCGTTTGAAAACAAAAAACCCGACAAGTTAAATTGTCGGGTTTTTATATTTTTAAAATAGATAACTTAGTCGTTTAACATTTTCCAAAGTTTATCTTTTAAGTCAGTCAAACCTTGTTGAGCAACAGAAGAAATAAACATATACGGAATATCTTTGAAAGCAACATCAAGTTCTACTTTCAATTCGGCCTTAAGTTCATCATCCAGCATATCACATTTTGAGATTACCAAAAGACGTTCTTTATCTAACATTTCCGGATTGTATTTGGTTAATTCATTAACCAAAATATCATATTCGCCTTTAATATCCGGCGTATCAACAGGAACTAAAAACAGTAATGTTGAGTTACGCTCGATATGACGCAAAAAATAATGTCCTAAACCTTTACCTTCGGCAGCACCTTCAATAATTCCCGGAATATCAGCAATTACAAAAGATTGATAATCCCTGTAAGCGACAATTCCTAAGTTTGGTTTTAAAGTTGTAAAAGGATAATCGGCAATTTTGGGTTTTGCTGAAGTCAATACAGACAACAAAGTTGATTTTCCAGCATTTGGAAAACCTACTAATCCAACATCTGCCAAAACTTTAAGTTCCAAAATCACATCCATCTCTACTCCCGGTAAACCAGGTTGAGCGTATCTTGGCGTTTGATTCGTTGAACTTCTAAAATGCCAGTTTCCTAATCCACCTTTTCCACCTTTAGAAAGAATTCTTTTTTCACCGTCTTCGGTAATTTCGAATAAAGTTTCTCCAGTTTCTTTGTCTTTTACAACAGTTCCTAATGGAACTTCGATAAATTTATCGTCACCATCAGCACCAGTACTACGATCTCCTCCTCCATCTCCACCGTGACCAGCTTTAATATGACGAGCAAATTTTAAGTGAAACAATGTCCAAAGACCTTTATTTCCAACTAAATATACGTGTCCTCCACGACCACCATCACCTCCGTCCGGGCCTCCTTTTTCAATAAATTTCTCCCTATGTAAATGTGTAGATCCTTTTCCTCCCTTTCCGGAAGAAACATAAATCTTAACATAATCTACAAAATTTCCTTCTGTCATTGTTTTAAATTTCAGATTTTAGATTTTAGATTTTAGATTGCTCTAAATCATATTTCTAACTTCTATTGTTTTTAGTACTCAGCCTCAGTCACGTTGTTCAGTGCAAATTGCGACTAAATACTGCGACTGAAAACTATTTTTATGTTCAATCTCAATCTCAGTTTTCAGTGCAAACTGCGACTAAAAACTATTTTATTTTCTTTACTCTTTAAGTGTTTTCACCAACACTTTGTCAATCTTTACGCCATCCATATCGATGACTTCTAATACAAATTTCTGCCAGATTAATTTTTCACCTTCTTTCGGAATATGAGAAAGCTCCGTCATAATCATTCCGCTTACGGTATTAACTTCGTAATCATTTGTCAATTCGTCTAACTCAAAATAAGTTAGGAAATCGTGTAAGGAATAATGTCCGTCAACCAACCATGAACCGTCTTCTCGTTCGATTAATTGGAATTCATCTTTATAAAAATCAGATGCATCACCAACTAAAGCTTCCAAAATATCGTTTAAGGTAATAATACCTTGAAAAACACCATATTCATCTGAAACTAAAGCGTAATGTACGCCTGTTTTTTTGAAATTTTCTAATGCTTTGTAAGCTGTTGTTTGCTCCATTAAATATGGAGGATCTGTCATTATTGCGCCCAAATCGAAATGATCACTTTCGATGTTGGCAAATATATTTTTTAAAGTTACGATTCCAACAATGTCATCGTAATTATCTCTGTAAACCGGATAAACAGTATGCAAATCCTGAAGAACAAGTTCTTTTATTTTTGCTTTGTCAGCAGTAAAAGGCAACATGTCTACTGATTTACGGTGCGTCATTAATGAATTTACTTTTCTGTCACCAATATGAAAAACACGTTCTACGATATCTTGTTCAATTTCCTGAACTTCTCCGCCTTCGGTTCCTTCTTTAATGATGGCTTTAATTTCTTCTTCCGTTACTTTTCCGTCAGCTGAAGGTTTTATTTGTAAAACATTCAATAAAAAATCAGTCGAAGTTGTAAGTAACCAAATGAATGGTGCAGTAATAATCGAAACAATTTTCATTGGTAATGCTACCATTTTTGCAATCGATTCAGGATAATTCAAACCAATTCTTTTTGGCAATAACTCTCCTAAAACTAATGAGAAAAAGGTCAATACAACTACAACAATTCCAACCGCAACTGAATGTGCGTATGGTTTTAAAACGGCAAATCCGCTAACAAATGTTTCTACATCTATCGTGATTTTATCACCACTATAAATACCTGTCAAAATTCCGATTAAGGTAATTCCGATTTGTACTGTAGATAAAAACTTATTTGGCGAATTGGCTAAATCGAGCGCAATTTTGGCACTTTTATTTCCTTTTTTTGCAGCGGTTTCCAATCTGTTTTTTCTTGCCGAAATAAGTGCAATTTCGGACATAGAGAAAACGCCGTTTAATAGTATTAGAAAAAATATTATTAGTATTTCCAATTTGTGGATTATTCGTTATTTAATAGTTCGTTAATGTAATTTGCAATTCCAATATTTCATAGCCCAGATGGAAGTGAAAAGCCCGGAGCTAAAAAAACTAATTTTTCTTGCCGGAAAACAGTCGACTCCTGAAGCATCGGGATAAGCTCGTTTTCTAGTTAGAAAAATAGTTTTTTTAGCGTCCCGATATAGCTATCGGGATTTCACGTACAGCTGGAATAGCTTCTACAAATTATCTATAACTGACGTTAATCGTTGTGTAATTTCTTCGATAGTTCCGATACCGTTTACGGCGTGAAACTTATTTTGTTCTTTATAATATCCAATTAGTGGAGCTGTTTTTTCGTTGTATTCCTGATATCTCACACGAATTTTTTCTTCGTCCTGATCATCAACTCTTCCACTTGTTTTTCCTCTTTCTAATAAACGTGCTACCAGAATTTCGTCATCAGCCTCTAATGCAATTGTTGCCGTAACGCTTGACCCAATTGTTGGTAAAAACTTATCTAAAGCTTCTGCCTGATCTAAAGTTCTTGGATAACCGTCAAATAAAAAACCAGCGGTATCAGGATGTTTGTTTACTTCGTCAATTAACATTGCTGTAGTAACTTCGCAAGGAACCAATTCTCCATTGTCCATAAAAACTCTTGCTTTTTTACCTAAATCTGTGTCATTTTTTAAATTGAAACGAAAGATATCTCCTGTTGAAAGGTGTGTCAAATTGTATTTTTCTTTTAAAAATTCAGCCTGAGTTCCTTTTCCTGCTCCTGGTTTTCCAAATAAAACAATGTTAATCATAATATGAGTGAGTGTTGTTACTTCTGTTTTTTATAAGAAGTTTTAAATGAATATATAGTTGTGTGTGTTTTTAATTATTCCGCCAATTTATAGACCTCAGGCAGATTTCGTCCTAAACCATCGTAGTCTAATCCGTAGCCAACGATGAATTTATTTGGAATTCTGATTCCGATATAATCTATTTTAATGTCTTTTTTATAAGCTTCCGGTTTAAAAAACAATGTTGCAATTTTAAAATGTTTTACGTTTTGTTGTTTAAACAAATGCTTTAATTCTTCGATCGTATTTCCGGTATCAATAATGTCTTCGATAATTATAACGGTTCTTCCGGATAAATCCTGATTGATACCAATTAATTCTTTTACAGTATTGGTAGTTTCCGTTCCTTCATAAGATGACATTTTGATAAATGAAACCTCACAAGGGCTTTTGTATTTCTTTAAAAAATCGGCAACAACCATAAATGCACCGTTCAAAACGCCAATAAAAATTGGGGTATCATCTCCAAAATCATCTTCTACTTGTGCTACTATTTTGGTCAAAGCAAAATCAATTTCTTTGGCCGAAATAAACGGAACAAATTGTTTATCGTGAAGTTGTATCATTATTTTTTGTGTTTAAAATAATGCGCAAAGATACAGAATTACAACCAAACTGTAAGTATCAAAATAGGTCACGAACATATTTTTTTAAGATTGTTAAATATCACTAAAGATTTACATTTTTTTTCTTTGAAATATTCAATATTTCACTAAATTGTTATCCTTTAAACTTTTAACCTCAAACTACTATGAAAACCGTTCCAAAAATATTATCAATATCCTTTTTAGCTATACTTACAGCTTGCAATGGACAATCGAAAGCAGAGAAAGAAATTATATCCAAAGAACCTTCGGTAGTTGTAAAAACTGCGATTGGCGATCTTACTTTGCCTCCACCGTATGCTACCGAATCTAAAACAAAGAACAGTAAAGTTCTTGGCTGGCCGGAAGGCAAAACACCAAAAGCACCAGAAGGATTTACTGTGACAAAATTTGCTGATGGTTTTGATAATCCGCGTTGGAGTTATATAGGTCCGAATAATGATATTTTTGTTGTGGAAAGCGGAACTAAAACAAGTAAAAATCAAATTATAGTTCTTCGTGATACAGATAAAGACGGAAAATTTGAAACTCGTGAAGTTTTCTTAAAAGGTCTGAACAGGCCTTTTGGAATGTTAATTCTAAAAGACTTTTTTTACGTAGCCAATACCGACGGTTTATATCGTTATCCTTATAAAAATGCGCCTCTCAAATTAGAAACAAAAGGTGTCAAAATTGTAGAACTTCCTGCCGGAGGATACAACAATCACTGGACTAGAAATATAATTTCGAATCCTCAGGAAACAAAAATTTATATCGCAGTTGGTTCCGGAAGTAATGTGGGAGAAAACGGAATGGATAAAGAAGTGCGTCGTGCAGCAATTTTAGAAATTAATCCTGATGGAACTGGCGAAAAAACTTATGCTGAAGGACTTAGAAATCCAATGGGAATGGATTGGAACCCTGTTAATAAGGAATTATGGACGGCTGTTAATGAGCGTGATGAATTGGGCGACGACTTAGTTCCGGATTATATTACGAGCGTAAAACTGGGTGGTTTTTATGGATGGCCTTATTCTTATTACGGAAATAACCTTGACCCAAGAATGAAAGGTGAACGTAAAGATCTTGCCGCCAAAGCGATTGTTCCTGACGTTCCGGTTGGTTGTCATACTGCCTCTTTGGGATTGGCTTTTTATAATAAAAATGCTTTTCCTGCAAAATATAAAAATGGAGCTTTCGTAGGTCAACACGGTTCTTGGAATCGCTCCGTAATATCGGGTTATAAAGTTCTTTTTGTTCCGTTTGCAAATGGAAAACCTTCCGGAAAACCTGAAGATTTTTTAACTGGTTTTATAGCCAACGCAGATACTGCTGAAGTTTATGGACGTCCGGTCGCGGTAACTGTTATGAAAGACGGATCTCTTCTTGTAAATGATGATAGCGGAAATACAATTTGGAAGGTTACTGCTAATAAATAAAATTAAATTCCAATATTTAATCCCGAAGCTTCGGGACCAAATTCCAATTATACACTTTACACGCTGAGAATTTCAACACATAGAAACATAGTTACTTGACATCATAAAAGGCGTTTTACTTATTTAAACACACATAGCTATGTGACTTGATGTAAAGTGAAACGCCTTTTTTTGAACTATCAAAATCTATGTTTCTATGTGTTAATATTCTACGTAAAAACCTTCAACTCTGTTTTTATGATTCTAAAAAAATATTGCTTTCTTGTTTTTATCGCTTTTGTTTTCCAAAATACTTTTGCACAAGAACAGAAAAGTAAATCTATTGATTCTCTTCAAACAGAAAAATTAGAAGAAGTTGTTATTAGTTCGCTTCATATTAATGATAGTTTACAAAATGCGCCTGCTTCAATAGGAATTTTATCAAAAAAAGACCTTCTGCAAAATAATGCTACAGATATTAGCACCGTAATCAACACGATTCCG
This sequence comes from Flavobacterium pectinovorum, assembly GCF_006438875.1. GTDB lineage: Bacteria > Bacteroidota > Bacteroidia > Flavobacteriales > Flavobacteriaceae > Flavobacterium > Flavobacterium pectinovorum_A. The sequence goes on along the minus strand of NZ_RCZH01000007.1, from coordinate 85,839 downwards.
GGAGTATTTATGCAATCTTCGAATTTCACCACAACCCGAATTTCGATTCGCGGTATTGGTGCAAGAACAACTTACGGAACTAATAAAATAAGAGCATTTTACGGAAGTATTCCGCTGACTTCAGGAAATAGCGAAACTGTTATTGATGATATTGATCTCGAAAACATTGGTCAGATCGAAGTTATAAAAGGTCCGCTTTCCAGTATTTATGGTGCCGGTTTGGGCGGTGCTATTTTGATTTCACCTCAGCTTTCCAAAACAAAAGGAGAAAATGCAAACATAAGCAGCGTTTTTGGTTCATTTGGATTATTGAAAAACAGCCTGAATTATAGTCTGACAGAAAAAGAATCAAGTTTAAGCATCAGTTATCACAAACTAAAAACCGACGGATGGCGCGAGAACAGTTCTTATAATCGGGAAGGAATAACACTTGCAGGAGAATTATTCAAGAAGCAAAATAGCAAGCTTACTTATTTTTCGAATTATACTTATTTGAAAGCTTATATTCCGAGTTCGATCAGTAAAGAAGTTTATGATACGAACCCGCAATTGGGTGCACCAACGTGGGTTGCGTCAAAAGGATTTAAGGAATACAAATCGACTTTGGTGGGATTGGCTTATGACTTTAAAATCCACGACAATCTAAGCAATTCAACTTCGGTTTTTATTAATTATAAAGACAGTAACGAACCAAGACCTTTTGATATTTTGCGTCAATATACGTTTGGTACCGGAGCAAGAACGCAATTTTCAGGTAAGTTTAAAATCGGTAAAATTGAAAACCAGTTTATTGCCGGAATTGAATATTTTACAGACAATTATAACGGAAATACTTTTGAAAATTTATACAAAACCAACAATGGTCAAGGAAGTTTACAAGGAAAAGAACTGACAGAAACAGATCAGAAAAGGCATTTTTATAATATCTTTTCGCAAATAAGAACTTTGCTTTCTGAAAAATTTGAGTTTCAAGCAGGATTAAACTATAATGAAACTCATTTTGAGCTCACAAACTTTCTTCCTCAAAAAACGGCAACGGAAAAATACAGTTATGACGGAATCCTTTCGCCACAATTGTCTTTTCTTTTTAAACCAAATCAGGAACAAACTCTTTACTTCTCTGCAAGCCGAGGATTTTCATTGCCCGCTACAGAAGAAACGCTCACAAGTACGGGAAACATAAATCCGGATATAAAACCTGAAAGCGGTTATAATTTTGAAGTTGGTGGAAAATTCTACCTTTTCGGCAAAAACCTCTATACTGAATTTGCCGTTTATCGAATGGAAATAAAAGATTTACTGGTTGCAAAACGAATTGGCGACGATCAATATGAAGGTATAAATGCAGGCAAAACATTTCATGAAGGAATTGAAATTTCAGCAAAACACAATTGGTCCATTAATCGATTTTTCTCTTTAAACTCTTATATCGGTGCTTCTTTAGGGAAATATGAATTTAAAGATTTTGTCGATAACGGAAATGATTACTCGGGAAATAAATTAACCGGAGTTGCCGCCAATAAAGTAAATGCCGGAATAACGCTGAACACTAACTTAGGTATTTATTTTTCTTCCGATTTTCAGTTTGTGGACAAAATACCTTTAAATGATGCCAATTCCGTTTATTCTGATTCTTATATGATTCTAAATTTAAAGACGGGTTATCGTTTTGAGATTCTTCCTAATCTAAATGCACAATTGGCTTTTGGCATAAATAATCTTACTGATGAAAAATATGCTTCCTTAATTTTACCAAATGCAGTTGCAGTCGGGAGCTCAACGCCAAGATATTATTATCCTGGTCTTCCTATAAATTATTACGGAAGTGTTTCGATAAATTACTTATTTTAGATGTGTATTAAACTCACAAAAATGTCTTCGGAATTACAATCAAAACTTGATTACCTAAAAGCTTATAGAGAAAACCGTCTTAATGTCGCACAAGATGTTTTAGAAAATCCTTCTTTATTTAAGGAATTGGTTTCGATTTGTTTTTCTCCATCAGACAAGAACAATCATAAAGCTTGTTGGATTCTGGAGTTTGTATCTTACGAAGAATTGATTTGGCTGCAACCTCATCTTGATTTTTTCTGCTCAAATTTGAAGATTTTGAAAGATGAAAGTTCCATTCGCCCTATTGCAAAAATTGTTCAGCTTTTAGTAAAAGCACATTATAAGAAAGGTGAAAACAGTATCTTACTTTCTGAAGAAAATCTGCAGGATTGCATCGAGGCTTCTTTTGACTGGCTTATAAATGACGTAAAAGTTGCCACAAAAGCCTATTCGATAAGAACTTTATATCTTTTAGGAAACCACTACGATTGGATTCATCCCGAATTACAAATTATTTTAAATAAAGATTACGCAGATCATTCGGCAGCGTATAAAGCAGTTGCGAGAGAAGTTTTGAAGAAAATAGAAAAGTAATCTTGCCACAAATTTACACGTATAGCTTTGTGAACTTATTGCTGAATTTTAGCCAAAAACTCCAATCAAGCTTTGCGAACTTTGCGAAAAGACTTTGCGGCCTCTGCGGTTAATTTTTTTAGCCACAGATTTAAAAAAAGTTCGCCACGAATTCCACAAATTTTCACTAATTGTATTGTGTTTAAAATTGAAATTGGAAAAAAATCATGAAATTCACGAAATTCATGGCAAAAAAAAGATTAAAAAGTATCTTTGCAAAAACACAACTACAATGAATTATTTTTCTTCTGATTTTAAATTAGGAATATTAGGTGGCGGACAATTGGGCAAAATGCTTTTATTCGACACCAGAAAATTTGATATACAAACTTATGTTTTAGATCCGAGTGATGAAGCTCCGAGTAAAATTGCCTGTAATAAATTCTTTCAGGGTGATTTAATGGATTATGAAACGGTTTATAATTTTGGAAAACAAGTTGATGTTCTGACTTTTGAAATCGAATTGGTTAATCTTGAAGCGCTAACCCAATTAGAAAAAGAAGGTTTAAAAATATATCCTTCTCCAAAAACCTTAAAAGGAATTCAGAATAAAGGAATCCAAAAACAATTTTACGCAGATAATAATATCCCGACTGCACCATTTGAAAGATTTGAAAATTTAGAAAGTTTAAAATCTAAAATCAGCGATCTCAAATTACCTTTTGTATGGAAATGCACTGAATTTGGTTACGACGGAAATGGTGTAAAAGTAATTCGTCAGGCTTCTGATCTGGATGCTTTACCAAATGTAGAATGTATTGCAGAAACAATGATTCCGTTCAAAAATGAATTGGCAGTTATTGTTTGCAGAAATCCATCTGGAGAAATTAAAACGTATCCGGTTGTAGAAATGGAATTTCATCCTGAAGCCAATCAGGTAGAATATGTAATTTGTCCTGCCAGAATTGATGATAAAGTTGCCGAAAAAGCCAGAGCAATTGCTTTGAATGTTTCGGAGAAATTTAATCACGTTGGACTTTTAGCAGTTGAAATGTTCCAAACCAATGACGATGAAATTTTGGTAAATGAAGTTGCTCCCCGCCCACACAATTCGGGTCATTATTCTATCGAAGCAAGTTATACTTCACAATTCGAAAATCATTTGCGCGCGATTCTAGATCTTCCGTTAGGAAATACAGATAGTAAAGTTGCCGGAATTATGGTAAATTTAGTTGGTGCCGAAGGTTTTTCCGGAGATGTTGTTTATGAAAATATCGAAACTATTTTAGGTTGGAATGGCGTTACACCACATATTTATGGTAAAAAACAAACACGTCCTTTCAGAAAAATGGGTCACGTTACAATCGTAAATGAAGATATGGCAGAAGCAAGAAGAATTGCAGAGCAGGTTAAGAATACTATTAAAGTAATAAGTATATAGTTTTCAGTCGCAGTTTACAGTCACAGCGGAAACCTGAAACTTAAAAAAAACAAGAAACCAGTTTTTAATCTTGATTTAATCAATATAATTAAAATGGAATTTATAGAATTAGTAAGCAATCTTTTAAATTTATCTGACCCATCAAATCTGTTTAAAATTCATTTTGAAAGATTTACTGATAAAAATGAATATTTAGGTGAGCGAATAAAAAGCTTCCTTTCATTTACAATATTGACATTGTTTTCTATTGCATCCATTTTAGTAATTACATTTTTGATTTATAAATTATTAAAACGTCTTTAAACAAAATAACTTTTCAGTCACAGCGAAAACCTGAAACTTGAAACAAAATAAACAAAAAACATGAGCAAAGTAGCCATTATAATGGGAAGTATCTCAGACATGCCAGTCATGCAGGATGCCATCGACATACTAAAACAATTTAATATCGAAACCGAAGTAGATATCGTTTCGGCACACAGAACGCCTGAGAAATTATTCGATTTCAGTAAAAATGCACATACTCGCGGAATCTCGGTAATTATTGCCGGAGCCGGAGGAGCTGCACATTTACCGGGAATGGTTGCTTCGATGTCACCGCTTCCTGTAATTGGGGTTCCTGTAAAATCAAGCAATTCTATTGACGGTTGGGATTCGGTTTTGTCGATTCTACAAATGCCAGGCGGAGTTCCGGTTGCAACTGTAGCTTTAAACGGAGCAAAAAATGCTGGAATCCTTGCAGCGCAAATCATCGGAAGTCATGATAAAAAAGTGCTTGATACGATTATTGCTTATAAAGAAGAATTGAAAGCAGCGGTTAATAAAGCAGCTGAAGGATTGAAATAGTTTTCAGTTTTGAGTCGCAGTTTTCAGTATAAACTGCGACTCAAAACTGAAAACTGAAAACGAAAATTACGCTTCCTCTTCAATATCCTCCAGAACAGATTCAAATTCATATTGCGTTATATCTTCTTTATTTATCCAGTTTTCTGAAGTAACCAGATTGTAATTTACATCGTCTTTTGTTCTCAATTCCCAAACAATACCTTCCGCTTCAGGAAATGGAATATTTTGGGACATTTGATTTTCGAACAATCTTTTAATAAGGTTTCTATCAGACAAACCTCCGTTCAATAATTTCAATACGTTTTCGGCTGTCAATTTTTGCGTTTCTCCATCAATTGGAGTTAATGAAAAATGAACAATAGAAGCTTTTGCATTCGGGAATTTTCCGTTGTAAGCTTTAAAAAGCAACTGATTAACATGAAACAAAGTGCCTTGCATGTCTATTTCAGGATATTCCTCGCAAACTTTATCGATTAACATATTGTGTGCTATTTGCTCAACTTGCCCGTCATTTAATCTATCAGGGAATTTGTATTTCAAGACAATTTCGGCAGCTTCATTTGGTTCGTAATCCGAAATAGCCATTTCTAATAATTCCGGTAAACTCGATTTCTCTGCTGTTGCCCCATCCGGATAATTGAATTTTTCTAGTAACTGGACAAAATCTTCATCAGACCAATATCCTTCAACTTCATTAACAGTATCGATTCTCTTTATTACAATTTGATAATTCATCGTTTTCTTTTTTTTACAATTATTTCTGATTAGTATCTTATATTTCTAATCCTAATTTGTACAATTTAAGATTTTTAAAACCAGTATAAAAATAAATAACATATATATAACACAATTTAGTAAGGCTTTTATACAGACAATCCATCTTGTTTTGACGGGAAGATTTTTTAAATTGCTATCTTTGGAATTCAAAAATTTCGGCTTCAATTAATAAAATAATTATATCATACATGAACGTTTTACTTTCAAAATTCACAACCAAACATAACACTGCGCCTTTTTCGCAAATTAAAATCGAAGATTATTTTCCTGCTTTTCAGGAAGGAATTGCTTTGGCTAAAGCCGAAATCGATGCTATAGTAAACAATACTGAAGCACCAACTTTTGAAAATACTGTCGTAGCAATGGATTTCTCAGGAGATATTCTAGATCGTCTTTCGAGTGTTTTCTTCAATTTGAATTCGGCGGAAACGAATGACGAAATGCAAAAAATCGCTCAGGAAGTTTCACCTTTACTTTCAGAGTTCGGAAATGACATTACTTTGAATGCTGCTTTATTTGCCAAAATAAAAACGGTTTACGATCAAAAAGAAAGTCTGAATCTAAATCCGGAGCAAACAACTTTATTAGATAAAAAATATAAAAGCTTTTCCAGAAACGGAGCGAATTTAGCGGAAGACAAAAAAGATAAATTACGCGAAATCGACAAAGAATTATCAAAGCTGAGTTTACAATTTGGCGAGAATGTTTTGGCAGAAACAAATGCTTTCGAATTGCATTTGACTGACGAGAAAGATTTATCCGGTTTACCCGAAGGAACAATCGAAGCGGCACGCTTATTAGCAAAAGGCAAAGAAAAAGAAGGTTGGATTTTCACTTTAGATCATCCTAGTTATGTTCCGTTTTTGACTTATGCAGACAATCGCGAATTGCGTAAAAAAATGGCAATTGCTTTTGGTGCAAAAGCTTTTCAAAATAACGAATTCGACAATCAGGAAAATGTCTTGAAAATTGCCAAATTACGTTTCGAAAGAGCTAATTTGTTAGGTTATAAAACACATGCAAATTTTGTTTTGGAAGAAAGAATGGCCGAAAGTCCGGAGAAAGTTTTCTCTTTCCTGAATGATTTATTAGCAAAAGCAAAACCCGCAGCTCAAAAAGAATTTGCTGAATTAACTGCTTTCGCAAAAGATTTAGACGGAATCGAACAATTGGAAAAATGGGACGGTGCTTATTATTCTGAAAAATTAAAACAAAAGCTTTTTAATTTAGACGATGAAAAACTGAAACCTTATTTTCAATTAGAAAAAGTACTGAACGGCGCTTTTACGGTTGCCAAAAAACTATACGGATTAAATTTTATAGAAGTTTTTGACATTGACAAATACCACGAAGAAGTTACGACTTATGAAGTAACTGATGCTGATGGTAATTTGGTTTCAATTTTCTACGCTGATTTTTTCCCAAGAAAAGGAAAAAGAAACGGTGCCTGGATGACTTCATTCAAACATCAATATAAAAAAGACGGCGTTAATGAAAGACCACATATTTCGAACGTTTGTAACTTTACCAAACCAACAGAAACGAAACCATCTTTATTGACTTTTAATGAGGTTACGACTTTATTCCACGAATTTGGTCATGGTTTACACGGAATGTTGGCGAATACTGTTTACCCGAGTTTATCCGGAACTTCTGTTTTTTGGGATTTTGTAGAATTACCAAGTCAAATTATGGAAAACTGGTGTTACGAACCAGAAGCTTTGGCTTTGTTTGCGAATCATTACGAAACGGGAGAAATTATCCCGATTGAATATGTTCAGAAAATTAAAGAAAGTGCCAGTTTTCAGGAAGGATTAGCAACTTTGCGTCAGTTAAGTTTTGGACTTTTAGATATGGCTTGGCACGGACAAGATCCTACAAACATTACAGATCTTAAAGCTTTCGAAACAGAACAATTTGCCAACACACAATTATATCCTGATGTAAAAGAAAATGCAATGAGTACTGCTTTTTCACACATCTTTCAAGGCGGATATTCTTCTGGATATTACAGTTACAAATGGGCTGAAGTTCTGGACGCTGATGCTTTTGAATATTTTCAGGAAAACGGTATTTTCAATCACGAAGTAGCAACAAAATTCAAAGATAATGTACTTTCAAAAGGGGGAACTGAACATCCGATGATTTTGTACAAACGCTTTAGAGGTCAGGAACCAAAACCGGAAGCTTTATTGAAGAGAGCGGGACTTCTTTAAGATGAAGAAAATTATAATATTAAATATTCTGATTTTACTTTTGAGTTGTAATGAGAAAAAGAATGATCCCATAAAACCACAAAAGAAAAAACTCGAATTAGTTAAAGAAATTACTAATGGCAATTATTATTTTGATTTTGATGAAATTGAGTATTATAATATTGATCTAAGCGAAGAATGGATAATGAATACTTGGGATAAAAACAAAAAAACTCAAAAAGAAGAGCGTTTAATTTCAATTATTATGCAAAATACCCCTCCAAAATCAATAGATGACATAGCATTTCTGTCCTATATTGAAGATATTGGATTTAAAAAACAAAAAATATTCAAAAATAAAATCGAAAAGATAAAAGATATTTTTAGATTTAAACAATTCAATATGTCGGAACAATATGCTTGTATGGCTATCTATCGGGATATTTTAGTTTTTAAAAAGGAAAACAAAATTGTTGGTATTGCTAAAATATGCTTTGGTTGTAAGCAAAACAGAATTGTAGGAACTAAAGTTAATACAGATCAATTTGGACAAAAAGGCGATTACAAGAAATTGTATAATATATTACAAGAGAAATAGAACTTAAATGAAATGAGATAATAAAAACCGAACTATTTTAGCTTCGGTTTTTTTATTTGATTTTGACTATAAACAAATGTTATTTATCTTCACCACTTTTAAATCTTAATCTTACAAAAACACATTTTGAAAAAATATTTAAAAATCTTCATTTACCTTGCAATTATTGGATTAATTGCAATTGTTTCTGTAAATCTATACGTAAAATCTACAACCAAAAAACACATTAATTATTCCCTTAAAAAGTTCCCGAAAAATGATGTCGGAATTATTTTTGGTGCAGGAATTAATGGAGATCAACCAAGCAAATATCTAAAAGATCGATTGGATGCGGGAATTCTATTGTATAAATCAAAACGTATAAACAAAATCTTGCTTTCAGGAGATAACGGAAATGACGAACATGACGAACTAACGGTGATGAAAAATTACTGTTTTAGAAATGGAGTTGATACAACTAAAATATTCATTGACTATGCAGGTTTCGACACTTACTCAACAATGTATCGCGCCAAACATATTTTTAATATCAAAAAAGCGACTTTAATATCTCAGGAATATCATTTAAACCGTGCCATTTATATCGGACAAAAACTCGGAATAAAATCTGTTGGATATTCTGCTAATAAAGGAGAATATCTTGGTTACAAATATGTTTGTTTTAGAGAGTATCTTTCTGTTTTTAAATCCTTTTTTGATGTTTTAAGAAATCGGGAGCCCCATTTTTTAGGACATTCAATTGATATTAATGGACCTTCTAATTATTCTAAAGAAGATAAACGATAAAGAAAAATCCGAAGTAAAATTTACTTCGGATTTTTTTTTGAATTTACTCCGAACAACAATCAATGTATGATTGTGTTTAGATTTTATTTATAAAGGACTACATTATATGTAGTCCTTCTAAATTTCCTGTACTCGTCCCGGCTGCACCATCCATTGTCCTCTACTATTTAAGGTAACAGTAACCTCGAAATTTTTAAAATCCCTTAATTCAACTTTTGCAGATTGTCCGGAAATTGTTGCAAGATCAGCAAGTTCATTACTTTTAAAAGAACCGGTAGCGATATAAAATGAAAGATTTGGAGTAATTAGGCATTGTTCATTTGGATATGGAGACCAAGTAACTCCCAAAAATCCATTTTGTGTCTGAATACCAAAGCTAGCATTACTGTACCAATTGTCACTTTCATTTTTAGCTTTATCAAATGAATTAGATAATAAAACTATACTGTTATCCGGGCTTCCTTGACCTTGTACCAAATTCAGATTTGCTCCTTGCTTAGGAGGTGTACTCGCATAATGAGCTTCCCAGGTTTGTTTTAATTCAGCATCTACGACAACATTTGAGTCAATTTGAACGCCCAAACCTACTGCTTTACTTGATGCACCTGCTCCCAAAGAATATTTAGTCGGAATAACGATCGTATTTGTTCCCCTATCATTTGGGGAAACAGAAAGATAAACAGATGAATTTGCATAAATTTCATTATTAGATAGTCCATTTGGTTTTTCTAAAAATAACCAAAAATTTTTCGTATCCCTACTTTCATTTCTTAAAAAAATAGTATAATTAGTTCTTGAATTTAATGCTCCCATATTTAACATGATTTAATATATTTTTATTGTTTGTTTGTACTTATTTTCAGATTATGCCCAGCATTCTTTCCTGGATATTCATAGTTTATTTTTTTTGCTTTTCTGCATTGATAAAATCTAGAAGTTGTTGTGTTTTCAATGCTTCTATTTCCTTAATACGTTTCGCACGTGAATTATCTAAATTATTTGCATTCTTACCAGTAGCCGTCACTTGAGGTTTGGTAAATAGTAAATAATCTCCAAATAAATGACTTAAAAACAAAGGGGATTTTCCTGGTCTCTTTTTATCAAAGTTTGTAGATCTGTGACAAGAAAAGCAATTTGCCAAATTACCATTGTTAATTTTATGTATATCATCTTGAAAAGTCTGCGTATAAGTTTCCATCGTAATGTTTGCCAAATTAACTGAACCTCTGGCTAACGAATCCGGAAGCGCACTTGCAATGTTTTTTGTTACAATTGCTTTCTTTTGATTTTCAGAAGAAACTCCGTCAAAATTTAACCAGATAGAACCATTGTAAAAATAATTTCTAAAAACATCTTTCAAGTTAGATGCTACACATTTATTGATATCCTCAATATTATTAAAATTAGCAGGTTCTGACTGACTTGTAGCCATAAATTCACCTGTATTCAAATTCTTTGGTACTCCATACTCATATAGAATAAAAGCTTTATTAGCAACAACTGGAGAAGTTGCACCATTAATCCATCTAATACCATCTATACCTGTACTTGTTCCTTTTTCGTAAAACAACATTTCGTTTGCAGATGTTACCGAATTATTTTTCTTGTCATAAACTGGCGCCATATCTTTATGTTCGAAAGTTGCCCAAATAAATTCAGGATGATTTTTTACAACTCCCACTACGTGCATACCTAATAAGGCAACGGTTTTTTGAACATATTTTCCTTTACTATTTTGAACAGCCGCCTTAGTTGTAAAATAATCTTGTTGCTGCGCCTTGGCAATTGCATCGATATTAATCCAGGAAGCTTTTATTTCTAATGCGCCAACCGGAAATGTCTCTAAATTAGCAACAGGTAATTTCCCACTATTGATTAAAGAAGCCATTAAAACGGCTTTGTCTTTTAGCAGCGCATTAATATGTATGGAATAATAAACCGTATCTGCAACATTATTAAATTTAGGATTAGAACGCAAAACAGCACTAAAACCAGCTTGATTAATAGAACTCAACGTAAGTTTAAGACCTAATTGTGGCGCAACATCTTCCATTTGCGGACTAACTAAATCCAGAGAATCTAAAAAGAACGGATTTCCGCTTGGCAATGGTTTTGTAACCCACAAAAACTTTTGCCACGACCATTGGTGAAAATCACAATTTGTTGTACTTGCATTATCAAACGGACTTCCGTCACCTTCTTTTGGCGCCGGAGTTTGATCATGCGGAAACCAGCTTTTCTCACATTCACATGATTCAGCCGCTTTTCCATTTGTGGCATATCCTGAAGAGGTGCCAAATTTTTCCATTATTTTTTCTTTGTTCAGAAAAAATAATGAAATAGCTGCTATTACAAAGACAGCTAATACGATTATAATGATGGATTTTCTTTTCATTTTTTCTTAGGTTTAATAATTATTCAGAATCAGGATTCACTGAACAAAAAAGACCGCCAAAGTCAGGCGATCTTTTAAATCAAAACTCGAATCGAGTCAGGAAGTTTCGTTATCCTGTTGAATTTGTTTTTGGGGAAAATTTATTTCTAAACTAATTCTTCTTTTAAGTTTTTTGCTGCTGTAACTGGTACGTTTTCAATATTATGTTGGTAGTATGAAAAACCTCCAGTTCCGTTCCATGCATTATCGATTGCTAAATGAGCATCAAATTTTGCTAAAAAAGAACCAATTTTCGGTGGAGGAACAGAGTGAATATATTCTCCCTGAAGACTAACCAATTGTGTAACCTTACCAATTCCGGCTCCATATATTTTTCCTGTTACGTTAACAACAATATGACTATCTGGACCTTGTATCGCCTGAGTGATTACAACTGTACCTGTCACAGAATGTTGAGATGGTACTACTACTAAACTAAATTTTGCGATTGGAGCACCTGGTGTTCCCACATTTCCGATTGTGCCTTGTGCTAAATAAGCACCTGCTAATAAATCTGACATAATTTTTTTGATTTAGGATTCCTACTCGTAAGGCTTTTCGGAGCCGCCTCGTTTTTTTTAGTGGGTTCTGCTCCACTTGGTTAAATTGTAATCAAATAGTTCAAAAACATATTAGATAATACATTTTTGGTCTACTTTCTATTTCAAAATTATATCAAATGGATAAATGCTTTTGACAAAATGTAATGGGATAGAGATTATTAAGCATGAAACAGATAAAGGATGGCACAGGAAAATTCAGTGCGTAAAAACACCTGTTTTTACAATTCCAAAAAAGCGAAATAAAAATCTTACCTAATAAAGTTTCATTTATTTTTGAAAGTTTAAAAACTTTTGCTTACATTTGATCTATGGAATTCAAAGAAGCAAAAAATAAGTTTGTACAAACCTGGGGAGCATTAGGTTCTCAATGGGGAATTAATAAAACAATGGCGCAAATCCATGCTTTATTAATGGTCTCGAACGAAGCTGTTTCTATGGAAGACATTATGGATGAATTGCAAATTTCCCGCGGAAATGCCAGTATGAACCTTAGGGCTTTAATGGATTGGGGAATTGTCTATAAAGAATATAAAGCGGGAGAAAGAAGAGAGTTTTTTACTGCCGAAAAAGATTTGGACGAATTGGCTTCTAAAATTGCAAGAGAAAGAAGCAAAAGAGAAATCAAACCGGCTCTTAAGATATTAAAAGAAGTTTCGACTATTGAAGCAAAAGATTCTGCTGAAGAAAAACACTTTGTAGATCAAACGACTAAATTGTATGACTTTGTTTTAAAAGCTGATAATATGTTGGATAAAATGACAGAATTTAATGAAAACTGGTTGGGACGTTTGGTTCTGAAAATCATGAAATAAAACATCAAACTAAAAAAATTTAATCAAAACTTTCATTTTTTTCTGAAAGTTTAAAACAATCAATAACCATGAAAACAATATTTAAAATAATCGAGATCATAAATATAGCGGCACTTATGTTTGTACTAGCCGGTGGTTACGGTTTACCTTTTACTGGCGCGTTACAAGTTTTGGCAGCAATTCTATTTGTTTTAATCTTCCCAAAAAACAAATTAATATATATCTATTTTGCTTTAGTAATTCTCTTTTTCTCGTTTTGGGAGGGAGGTTTTGGCTGGTTATTCGTAATACCAATTTGCCTAATATTTTTCTTAACCATAATTATATACCATCAAAAAGCAAAACTAACAACTTCTTAAAAGCAGGATAAAAAAACTTAGCAGCAATTTATTTCATCAAAATAAGATTCACCCAAAACTTTCTTTTTTTACTACTGAAAGTTTAAAAATAACAAAATCATGACCTTTACTACATTACATAAAATCAACAAAATATTTTACTTTACAACTCTGGGACTTTATCTTCTTGTATATTTTGGAATGTTATTTCAAATCGTCTTAGGAATTGTACAAATAATACTAGGAATTATTTTGCTCACAAAAATGAAGGAACTCAGCAAAGAAAAAAAGAGAAAAATTCAGCTTTATTGGCTTTTAGTTTTTACAGCTTTTATATTAATTCTGAGCAACTGTGCATTCGGAAATGATTTAGGAAATTTTCTTAGTTTTTTTGTGTTTCCGATGTTAATAGCAACTTACTTCTATTTTCTAACAGCAAATATTACTTCTGATTCATTTCTAAAAGCAGAATGGAAAAACTTAGCACTTTTTAATTATGAAGTTGATCCTAAAATTTTAGAAAAATATATTCCAGCAGGAACTCAAATAGACATTTGGAACAACAAATGTTATGTAAGCTTAGTTGGTTTTATGTTTAAGAACACAAAAGTTTTGGGAGTAAAAATTCCGTTTCATGTAAATTTTGAAGAAGTCAATTTAAGATTTTATGTAAAGCGTTTTGAAAACGGCGAATGGAAACGCGGTGTAGTTTTCATTAAAGAAATTGTTCCAAAAAAAGCAATCACTTTTATTGCCAATACTTTATATCAGGAACATTACGAAACTCAGAAAATGAATCATGAAATCGTTGAAAATGACAATACACAAACTTTTGTTTATCAATGGAAAAATAAAGAACAATGGAATACAATTGAGTTAGAAACTGAGAAACAATCTACAGAAATTGAAATTGATTCTGAAGCGGAGTTTATCACAGAACATTATTTCGGTTATACCAAAATTGACGAAAAAGCCACTTTTGAGTATGAAGTTCAACATCCAAGATGGGAACAATTCAACGTTCTAAATCACAAAATTGATATTGATTTTCAGGAAAATTATGGTAATGAATTTGAGTTTTTAGAAACTACTATTCCAACTTCAATTTTCCTGGCGAAAGGATCTGCAATTGAAGTAAAAAACAAATGCAAATTGGCAGAAATACAAATTCAGGAGAACCTTACTACTACAATTAATAGTTATTAATTTCTAAAAAGCAAAACTATGAACGCAACTATACCAAACTGGTTAATAATCCTAAGCGGAATAGGCCAAATATTTACAGCACTTATTTATCCATACATTCGTCATCAGGTTTTTGATTGGTATAATGATGTAAAACAGCTCAAACCTCTTAATCAGGAAATAGCAAAAACCTACGGAAGATACATTCAGGGATTAAATTTTTGTTTTGGATTAATCGCAATTCTATTTACAAACGAATTGAAAGAACAATCAGCTTTAGCAGTTGCATTAACAGGATTAATTGCTTTGTATTGGGTTGGAAAAGTTGCGACTCAAATTGCCTATTATCCGATGTATCAAATTCCTCAAAAATTAATTTTCAAAGTAGGAAGCTACTTTATGAATACACTATTTGTATTGTTTGCAACCGTAAATTCAGCACTGTTTCTTTATAATTTAATTGGACATTATAAACTGCTTTAGTCATGAATCTCAACATCATTGGATATTTTATTTATCTCGGCATTACAGTTTTCATCATTTTAAAAGTTGGAAAAATATGCTACAGGAATGGAAACATTTATGTTCTGGAATTGATCCCAAATCACGCTGATATCTGCCAAAAAATCAATCAGGTATTACTTTTAGCCTATTATCTTCTAAATATTGGTTATTGCGCAATGACTTTAATTTCCTGGCAAAAAATACAATCGTTCCCTAATCTTGTCGAAACAATTGGAACAAAAACCGCAATCATCATTTTCATCATTTCACTTTTGCATTACCTCAACATCATAATATTAACCAAGTACATTCATAAATTAATCAAATAACACTTTAAATTTAAATATCATGGAAACTACAAAAATCTTAATCGGTTATGGAATCTATTTACCAATCGCTTTATTTCTTACCTATTACGTTTCTAAAACACTTTTCAAAAACGGAAAAATCTTTATGCTGGACATCTTCAAAGGGCGAGAAGAAATTGCAGAAGCAACAAACAAACTTTTTGAAACCGGTTTTTATCTTTTAAATATTGGCTTTGCTTTAATGATTTTAGAATTGCAATTAAACCACGACAGTTATCAGGAATTAATTGAAAGATTAAGTTACAAAATTGGAGGTTTTTCTATTTATCTTGGTATAATGTTATTCTTCAACTTATACTTCTTTTTCAGAGGGAAAAGAAAAGCAAAAGAAGCTCAAAGGGAAGAAAGATTAGTTTTTAAAGCTTAACATTTCATATTAAAAGGTTCGCCACGAATTTCACGAATTATCACGAATTAATATTTTAATCCTTATATGTAAAAATTAGTGCAAATTCGCGCAATTCGTGGCTAAAAAATCACTCAAAGATGAAAAAACTCATAATCGCAGCCGGAACCGGTTTTCTGGGACAAGTTCTAGTTAATCATTTCAAAGATAAGTTTGAAGAAATTGTAATTCTCACCAGAGGAAAATCTCAAACAATTGATGGAATTAAATACGTCAACTGGAATGCAAAGACTTTATCAGGTTGGGAAAAAGAATTAGAAAACGCAACGGTTTTAATTAATCTTGCAGGAAAATCTGTTAATTGCCGTTATACTAAAGAAAACAAAAAAGAAATTCTATTATCCCGAATTGAAAGCACAAAGATTTTAAACAAAGCGGTTTTAAACTGTCAAAATTCACCAAAACACTGGTTAAATTCATCGACTTCTACTATTTATCGTTTTTCTTTAGACAAAGAAATGGATGAAGTTAGTGGAGAAATCGGAAATGACTTTTCTATAAACGTTGCTCTTTCCTGGGAAAAAGCTTTTTTTAAAACCGAAACTCCAAATACTTTAAAAACCGCTTTGAGAACTTCGATTGTTTTAGGTAAAAATGGCGGCGCTTTTATTCCGCTTAAAACTTTGTCCAAAATTGGTTTTGGAGGAAAACAAGGAAAAGGAAATCAGTTTGTAAGTTGGATTCACGAAGAAGATTTTGCAAATGCAATCGAATTTATTCTTCAAAAAGAAATAACCAGCGTTATTAATGTCGTTTCTCCAAAACCAATTCGTAATGCTAATTTTATGAAAAAACTTAGAAAAGCAGTTGGTTTTCCTTTCGGAATTCCGATGAATACTTTCTTATTAAAAATTGGATCTTTCTTTATTCGAACAGAGCCCGAATTGGTTTTGAAAAGCAGAAATGTGATTCCGAAACGGCTTTTAGAAAATGGATTTAAATTTAAGTTTGGAGATATTGATGAGGCTTTTGAAAATTTATTGCAAAAATGACTAGAATATATATAATGGGTCACTGGATTCTAACATTATTATCCGGGCCACTAATTTTAATTTTAAAAAAATATCTACTTGATTTTGATACTCGTAATACTATTGAATTTTTAGAAATATATCCTATTATGATAATTATGGGATTTATGTTTTCAATACCAACTTACTTATTTTGTATTTTAATCTTTAACAGTATCGAAGACAAAAACATAAAAATTAATTATGCGAAAATATCTTTCATACTAATAATTATAATTGGAATATGGATAACAACATTTATAATTAGCGGAACGCTTTGGTTTGATATTGCAGTATCTTATTCAATATCAGCCATAACTATAGGATTCTTTTTTAAATCAGATTTTAAACTTCCTTCTCAAACATGACAACCATAAACCTCACAACCAAAATAAAAGCACCAAAACAAATCGTTTTTGATGCTTCAAGAAATATTGATATTCATATGCAATCTGCAAGTCCATCAAAAGAAAAAGCAATTGCCGGGGTAAAATCAGGTTTGATCAATTTAAACGAAACCGTAACTTGGCGCGGTAAACATTTTGGTTTTTATCTTACTCATAAAAGCCGAATTACCGCCATGAATTTTTACGATTATTTTGTAGATGAAATGGAACGAGGAAAGTTCAAATCATTCAAACATGAACATTTGTTTAAGGAAGAAAATGGTTTTACAATCATGAAAGACAAATTACAGTACGAAACTCCGTTTGGAATCTTTGGGGAACTTTTTGATATTTTGTTTTTAGAAAAGCATCTTACTAATTTTCTTTTAGAGCGAAATAAGGTTCTAAAAGAAGTTTCAGAAAAAAGTTAAGGTCTTTGTCTGATAATTAAAAAACTATTTATCGGCTTTATAAAACTTTATTTCCAGAGGAAACCAAAATTGACCATACAAATCTTGTTGATTACCATCTGAATTTAAATAATACAACGAGAAGCTTATTTTAATTTTACTTTTACCAAAATCAGAAATTACAGACTCAAACCATATAAAATTCTGTTTCTCGTTTGAAACTGACAGTTCGTTTCCTTCCTCTTCATTATTGAATATCTTATTTTTAGATTCACAAATTGGCTTAAATGAAACAATATTCTTTTTTATCGATTTGTAATTTTGAATTTTATTGAGAATAATGGAGTCCGATGAACCTCCATCAATAGAAATTCCAGAAATAATGATTTTGTCATTTCTTTTAGAATCAATAGAAATCTCATGAACAGAATTATCTTCATTGTTTTTTCTATAAATAGTAAACCAATTTTCTTTATCAATTTTGATTGGCTCATTTATATCATTCATAAGCCATTTATTTTTAATTGAATTTGTATCAATAACGATCAAAATTTCATATATAACTTGTTGGGTAACTGAAAGGGGCGTTTCCATTTTATTTTATTTTTGATTAAAAAAACACGAACAAAAAAAATTAGTTCGTGTTTTTCAATAAGGTTTATAAATTAAGGTTTACTAAAAATTAAACCGGAACAACTACTTGTGGATCCCAATAATAGTATCCATACAATTGTTGTGTTTGTCCATCACCTGCCAGAGTATAAACAGCGATGTATACATAAAAATTCTCTGTTCCGCCTCTGGCTATTCTAGAATCGTAGCTGGTAAAATTTTGAACCGTTTGAACCGGTGGAATACCATTTTGTTGACTTGGATTAGGCTGTACAGCTCTATTGCGTGTAACAATATTTGTTACAAAATTATTAAAGACCTGGTCCCCGTTCCAATATTTAACTCCGTAAAGAATTACAGAATCATCTGAATTTTGTTGAATTGATGTCCCTCTAAAAGATACATAATCCCCAGCGTTAGCTCTAAAGCTTAAATCTGCTGTGCCTTGACCTGAAACAATCCCTCTTGGACTATAACATATCATATATTGACTATTGTGATTTATTCCCTGAGGATTATTAGGATCTGAATTCTGAGAAAAATTATTTTTGATATATTCTGTGTCTATTACGACAAGAATATCAATCTGTGCCGCTGAGGCTGCTGCGCTTTGACTCATGATATTATATTATTTGTTTCCCTACTCGTAAGGCTTTTCAGGTTTTACCTTCGCTTTTTCCTGTGCGAAACAGTTCGTTTTTTCAGGTGGGTTCTGCTCCACTTTTTTGGTTTGTTGTTTATTTAGGGTATTTCAATAAAAAAACATTTTAAATTATTACAAAAAACTTAAAATCAAATTCTTAACAAACATCCTGGAATAAATAGTGAAAAATAAATGTAGCTAGCATGTACTTATTTTCTATACCAAAGCTATATCTGATATTTTGATTTAACAGAAAAAATGCTACAGGAAAAAGATTTTTTGTCATGAAACAAATAAAACAAGTCATGAGATTATTCGTATAAAAAATACACGTGCAAAAATCAAACAGTTAAAAATGAGTTATTTACAAATACATAACGATCTCATAATAGAAGATTAATCATAAAAAAAGTACCAAAACAAATTGTTTTGATACTTCAGGAAATATTGATATTCCTCAGCAATCTGCAAGTGCTTTAAAAGAAAAAACAATTGCCAGCGTAAAATGAAGTTTGAAGCCGAATTACCGCCATGAATTTCTACGGGTATTTTGTGGATGAAATGAAAAAGGAAAGTTCAAATCGTTTAAACAGGAACATTTCTTTAAAGAAGAAAATGGTTTCACAATCATGAAACACAAATTGAAATACGAAACTCTGTTTGGAATCTTTGAGAAACTTTTTGATATTTTATTTTAGAAAAACATCTTACTAATTTTCTTCTCTAGCGAAAGAAAGTTTTGAAGGAAGTTTCAGAAACAGATTTATTTTAGTTTTAAATACTCAATTATTATCTTCATCATCAAAAATAATCACTTCATCTAATACATTCTGACTGTCCTTTTTATAGAACATCATGTACATTAAAAAGATAGAAAAAATATTAATGACAAGATGTGCCATATAAATCCAGAAATTCATTGGTATCCAGATACTGTAAATCAACGTCGCAAAAATAGCTGTAAGGACCAACATGAAGTTCTGATAAATTCGGATAAGTGATTCGTGTATAAAAAGCAATGCCAAAATCAGCAATCCCATCAATCTATTGAAAAGACCAGCGAAAATAACGGAAAACCCACATACAAAAATGGACATAAAAAGGTAAGATCCTATAATTAATGGCCAAACAAAACCCAGAAAAAACATCCAGCAAAAGAAGAATATTATAAACTTTAGGTTCGTGAATTTGAATCCAAAAAAAGAAACTTGTTTTTCCATGTGGTATATTTATTTTCAAATATACTTTTAATAATTTTCAGAATAAAAGATATTTTTTAAAAAGTTAAACTGAACTTAAATTGAATAAAAAGTGAGAAATTTTCTCTATTTTAGAAAAATATATTCGAACTTATTAAAAATTAAACTTATAACAATAAAGACTAAAATTTTATCGATAGCATTTTTCATTGTTTCTTTTGTTGGATTTGCTCAAAGTAATTGTAAAGATTTAAAAGGTTGTGAACGAAAACTATGCGAGTTAAACGTCAAGTTAACTGCTGCAAAAAAAGCAGGTAATAAAAGCCAGATAAAAGGAGTTGAAGATGCGATTTCTCAAACTAAAAAGAACTGTACAACAAAAACAGTTAATAGTGACCTTGACAAAAAAGTAAAAGAAAAACAGCAAAAAGTCAGTGAAAAAACTGCTGATCTGAATAAAGCAATCAAGGACAACGAAAGCAAAGAAAAAATCGACAAGAAAAGAAAGAAACTAGATGAAGCGAAAGCTGATTTGAATAAGGCAGTTACGGCTCAAAAAACGAAATAGATTATTTAGTTTTTTCAAAAACAGCAAGGAATTTTCTCTCGCTGATTCAGCTGATTCAGCTGATTTATAAATGAAGTAGATTCATTTAAATTTCTCCAGCTAAGCTCAATGTCATTAAGTTAAGTTTTTAAAAAATAAATTATTGCAGATCAAATCCGTTTTTATCCGCGTTTTTACGAAGTAAATCTGTTTTATCCGCGTCAAAATTAGACGCTGATTTTACTGATTCGGTAAAGCGAAAACGCTGATAAAAACGGATTTCCCTAATTACTTTCTTGATTAAACTGTTAAGAAATTTTATAGATTTCCCCCTTAACTTAATGACATTGCCGGAAGGGACACGCCCAAAGAATGGAACTTATACTACAAAAAAACAATCATAAGCCACCAAAAAATCGGAACGCTTTCGACCCAGAAAGAGGTATAATATTTAGAACGATTTGGATTTGCAAAGGCAATAAAAAGCATCAAGGTGATTACCATTATTAAATTGATGAGAAGATCATGAAAATCAAATGTCAATATCCCAACTACCCAAAACGGAACCATAAGTGAAAAGCCTAAAATTTTAGTTCGCTTTACGCCAATGGTTTGAGGAACGGTTTGCAAATGGGGATCATCATTTGCCAAATCAATTATCTCGAAAACCAAAATCAAAACAAAAACCAAAACAAAACGCTGAATACACTTTACAAAGAAATTGGGAGTAAATGGAATTTCGGCATTTATGATAGGTAAAACTAAAGTCGCTCCTACCCAACAAATTGCTACAATGTAAATTTTTACGCCTGCCCAGTTTCGGGCATTTCTTCGATTTGGAAAAAATGGAAGCGTATAAAGTGCTGTTATGGCAAATATTCCGACGGAGATAATTTGTGTAATTCGCTTTAGATGGAAAAAATAATATCCGACCATAACCAGTGAAATAAAACTCAAAACGGCAATAATTTTCAGCTGAATTCCGATTGGTTTTTTCTTTACACGAACCAACGCATCGTATTTAACAAAATTATACCCCACAATTGTTCCAAAAAAAACAAATAGCGCCATTGGCTCATCATACTGAATATGAAACACATGAAACGTGATTCGCACGAGTGCATAACACGATAAAGCCACATGAATACTGCTATTCAGGTAAAAATCTAATATCCGTTTTGATACTATCATACCTCAAATCTAATCAATTATTAACAAATCAACTCTTTAGTTGTAAATTTCATAAAAAATGAAGTTAAAAATGCCAATTAAATTATTAATAATACTTAATTTTGCGCGACAAAAAAACAACACTATTACAACTATATGAAAACAGATGCTTTTGCTTTAAGACACATTGGTCCAAGAGAAACAGATCTTCAACACATGTTACAGACCATTGGAGTTGAATCGATCGAACAACTTGTTTATGAAACCCTTCCAGATGACATTCGTTTAAAAGCACCTTTAAACTTAGATCCAGCGATGACTGAGTATGAGTTTTCAAACCATATTCTGCAATTAGGAAACAAAAATAAACTTTTTAAAACATATATTGGTTTAGGTTACAATCAGGCGATCGTTCCTGCAGTAATTCAGCGTAATGTTTTTGAAAATCCGGGATGGTATACGGCTTACACGCCTTATCAAGCCGAAATTGCTCAAGGTCGTCTTGAGGCAATTTTGAATTTCCAAACTACTGTTATCGAGTTAACAGGAATGGAAATTGCAAATGCTTCTTTACTTGATGAAGGAACTGCTGCTGCAGAAGCTATGGCTTTGTTGCTTGATGTTCGTTCTCGTGACCAAAAGAAAAATAACGTAAATAAATTTTTCGTTTCTGAAGAAATTCTTCCTCAGACACTTTCAGTTTTACAAACTCGTGCAACACCAATTGGCGTTGAATTAGTAATTGGAAACCATGAAACTTTTGATTTCTCTACAGAATTCTTTGGAGCAATTTTACAATATCCTGGAAAATACGGACAAGTTTACGATTATACTTCTTTTATAGAAAAAGCGGCTGCAAACGAAATTAAAGTAGCAGTTGCTGCGGATATTTTGAGTTTGGCAAAATTAACTCCTCCGGGAGAAATGGGTGCTGCAGTTGTAGTGGGAACAACACAACGTTTCGGAATTCCGTTAGGTTACGGTGGTCCACACGCAGCTTATTTTGCAACAAAAGACGAATACAAACGAAGCATGCCGGGACGTATTATTGGGGTTACTGTTGACACAAACGGAAACCGCGCTTTACGTATGGCTTTGCAAACTCGTGAACAACATATCAAACGTGATAAAGCAACTTCAAACATTTGTACGGCTCAGGTTTTATTATCTGTAATGGCTGGTATGTATGCAGTTTATCACGGACCAAAAGGTTTACAATATATTGCCAATAAAGTTCATGCTGCGGCAGCAACTTTGGCAAACGAATTGAAAACTTTAGGCATTGAGCAAGTTAACTCGGCGTTCTTTGACACTATCTTAGTTAAAGCTGATGCTAAAAAAGTAAAAGCAGTTGCAGAAGCAAACGAAGTAAACTTTTACTATGTTGATGAAAACACTATTTCAATTTCATTGAACGAAACTACAAGTGTTTCTGATGTAAATGATATCATAACTATTTTTGCTGAAGCACTTTCATTACAGCCAAGTACTGTTTCTGATTTTACAGAAACAAATCATTATCCTGAAAACTTAAACAGAACTTCTGCTTTCTTAGCGCATGATGTTTTCAACAAATACCATTCGGAAACTGCCTTAATGCGTTACATCAAAATGTTGGAGCGTAAAGATTTAGCGTTAAACCACTCGATGATTTCGTTAGGATCTTGTACAATGAAATTGAACGCTGCTGCAGAAATGTTGCCATTGAGTAACCCAAACTGGAACAACATTCACCCATTTGCTCCGCTTGATCAGGCACAGGGATATCAGGAAATGTTAAAAAAATTAGAGCAGCAATTAAATGTAATTACTGGTTTTGCAGGAACTACTTTGCAGCCTAACTCAGGTGCACAAGGAGAATATGCAGGACTTATGGTAATTCGTGCGTACCACCAATCTCGTGGAGACGATCATAGAAATATTGCTTTGATTCCTTCATCGGCTCACGGAACAAATCCAGCTTCTGCTGCTATGGCGGGAATGAAAGTTGTAGTTACTAAAACTCTTGAAAACGGAAATATTGACGTTGAAGACTTACGTGAAAAAGCAATTCTTCATAAAGACAATCTTTCTTGTTTAATGGTAACTTACCCATCTACACATGGTGTATTTGAAAGTGCTATTAAAGAAATCACACAATTGATTCACGATAACGGTGGACAAGTATATATGGATGGTGCAAACATGAATGCTCAGGTTGGATTAACAAATCCTGCTACTATTGGTGCTGACGTTTGTCACTTGAACTTACACAAAACATTCGCGATTCCTCACGGTGGTGGAGGTCCAGGTGTTGGTCCTATTTGCGTAGCGCCACAATTGGTTCCTTTCTTACCAGGAAATCCGGTAATTCCAACTGGAGGAGAAACTGCCATTACAGCTATTTCTGCTGCTCCTTGGGGTTCTGCTTTAGTTTGTTTGATTTCTTACGGATATATTTCGATGTTAGGTGCTGATGGTTTAAAAAGCTGTACAGAACATGCAATTTTAAATGCAAACTACATCAAAGAAAAATTAAATGGTCATTACGATACTTTATATTCTGGAGAAATGGGTCGTGCTGCTCACGAAATGATTTTGGAATGTCGCCCTTTCAAACAAAAAGGAATCGAAGTTACCGATATTGCAAAACGTTTAATGGATTATGGTTTCCACGCACCAACAGTTTCTTTCCCGGTTGCAGGAACTTTAATGATCGAACCAACTGAAAGTGAAAATTTAGAAGAATTAGATCGTTTTTGTGACGCTATGATTTCTATCAGAAAAGAAATTGAAGCGGCTACAATCGAAGACAGCAACAACGTATTGAAAAATTCTCCTCACACTTTAGCAATGTTAACTACTGAAACTTGGGAATTTCCATACACAAGAGAACAAGCTGCTTTTCCATTAGAATATATTGCCGAAAACAAATTTTGGCCTTCAGTACGAAGAGCAGATGATGCTTTTGGAGATAGAAATTTAATATGTAGCTGTGCTCCTATTGAAGCTTATATGGAAGAAAACTAAGAAATAATTTTCTTTAAATACACATTATACCCGATATGTTAAAAACTGTCGGGTATTTTTTTGTTTCAGGTTTCAAGTTTAAGGTTCTAACGCACTTGAAACCTGAAACTTTTTTTTAAAATCATCAGGGCGTGCCACCATTTTAAAAAAGACCCTAAACACTTTGCGCATATTAGGTCTTTTCTTAAATAGTGTCGGGCTATCTGTACTGCTCGGCAGTTTCCTCCTATCCCAATGTCATTAAGTTAAGATATTTTAGATTTTGTTCTATCGGAACATTTCATTGGTAGAAAAAAAATGCATCGAGAGAAACATCGTCCCATTGGGACGTTTGAGAAATTGTATATATAATCTGTATATGTTTTTACCAATTATTATTTATAAAATCAAACGTTCCTAAGGAACGTAAAAAAATACCGTATTTATTGGACTACCAATGAAATGTTCCGATGGAACAAAAACAAATTGTTCCATTGGATTTTTCCCCGACTTAATGACATTGAATGCTATCCCTAACGCGGGCATAGGTTTGCTGTTTGTTTTCAAATTTCTGTTCTAACGTAACTTGAAACCTGAAACTTGAAACTTGAAACTTTTTTTTAAATTAAAAATCGGGACATTTTTTCCCATTTCCCCAAAAAGCCTGAAAAAAAAATTTCTGCCACCATTGATTTCAAACGTTTGAAATCTCGGCAAAACTAAAAATTCGTTAGAAAATTAACAATATATTTAATAAATAATTATTATTTCATAATTATATGCATGCATAGTATTTTTTATGACAGTTATCATGATTTTATTTATACTTTAGCAATAAATTTACCGGAATAATCGAGGAATAATGAAAATAAAAATAATAGGTATAGGAAGTTACATTCCTAATAAAGAAGTAAGCAATACTGACTTTGGCGATCATGTTTTTTTAAATGAAGATGGGACTCCTTTTGGTTACCCTAACGAAGTTGTAATAAAGAAATTCAAAGGTATTACGGGAATCGAAAATCGCCGTTATGCCGAAGACCATCATACCTCATCTGATTTAGCTTATTTTGCAGCCGAAAGAGCCCTTGAAAATGCTAATATCGATCGTGAGACTTTAGATTATATTATTTTTGCACACAATTTTGGCGATGTAAAATCAGGAACAAATCAGTCTGATATTTTACCGAGTTTAGCAACACGTGTTAAAAATAAACTGGATATTAAAAATCCAAAATGTGTCGCTTATGATATTCTTTTTGGATGTCCGGGCTGGATTGAAGGTGTTTTGCAAGCCAATGCATTTATTAAATCCGGAATGGCAAAACGTGTTTTGGTAATTGGTGCCGAAACTTTATCAAGAGTTGTAGACGATCACGATCGTGATTCTATGATTTATTCTGATGGTGCTGGTGCTTCAATTTTAGAAGCTTCTGATGATGATGAAACTGGTTTACTATCTTATGAAAGCGCTACTTATGCAAATGACGAAGCTAATTATCTATACTTCGGGAAATCATACAATCCTGACTCAGATCCAGACATTAAATACATCAAAATGTACGGGCGTAAAATTTATGAATTTGCTTTAAGCCAGGTTCCTTGCGCCATGAAAAGCTGTCTTGACAAAAGTGGAATCGGAATTGATGACGTAAAGAAAATCCTTATCCATCAAGCCAACGAAAAAATGGACGAAGCTATTATTGCTCGTTTCTACAAGCTTTACGACAAAACAGCACCAGAAAATATAATGCCAATGAGTATTCATGATTTAGGAAACTCAAGCGTTGCAACTGTACCTACTCTTTATGATTTATTGATTCAGGGAAAACTTGAAAATCACGAGATCAATAAAGGTGATGTGGTAATTTTTGCTTCTGTTGGAGCAGGAATGAACGTAAATGCTTTTGTTTACAGATATTAAGTCAATCTGAATATTTTATAATAACAAAACCCGTTGAGCTTTTAATTGGCTAAACGGGTTTTCTTATAAAGAGTATTAAATTATATACCTGATCGAATTGATATTCGCACATAATTAGTTTTTATCAATAGAACAAAACCTTAATCGCGAAGATTAATGACACTACACTTAATATACATATCACAATTCCAATAAAAGTTAACTTATTTGGTATTTTCCCTAAAATATCGTTTTCATCTTTTTTCATCATTCGCCTAGTTCTAACTGATTCTGTATTAACTCAAAATATTTTCCTTTATTCTTTATTAATTCATTGTGACTCCCTACTTCGATAATTCCTCCATTATCTAACACCACTATTTGATCCGCATTTTTTACTGTAGATAATCTATGAGCTACTACAATCATTGTTTTATTTTTAAAAAACGTATCTATATTTTCAACAATAATTCTTTCGTTTTTTGCATCTAAAGAATTTGTAGCTTCATCAAAAAACAAATAATCCGGATTTTTATAAATAGCTCTTGCTATTAATATTCGCTGACGCTGTCCATGACTTATTCCCACACCTTCTGTACCAATAAGTGTATTTAATTTAAGCGGTAATTTATCTATAAAATCACCAATATTTGCAAGTTTAACGGCATTGAGCAATTTTTCCTGATTTGCATTTTTTTCCAAAGAGATATTATATGAAATGGTATCTGAAAACACAAAACTATCCTGTAGGATTACGCCACATTTATTTCTCCACAATTTATTGTCAATTTCCTCTAAAGCAACTTCGTTTAAAAGCAAATTACCTTCTTGTGGTTTATAAAATTTAAGGATTAGTTTTAAAAGCGTAGTCTTTCCGCTGCCGCTGACGCCAACAATAGCTGTAGTCTTCCCCTTTGGAATTTTTAGCGTTATATTTTTTAGCGTATAATTGGAGTTAWCATAAGAAAAACCCAGATTTTCTATGTTGATATCTTGTATTTCATCAAGTTTTAAAACTCTGCTTATATTCTCTTCATCCGGTTTATTATGAATTTCATTTAATCTTTCAAAGCTTACTTTTACTAATTGGTACTGCATCACAAAATTTATCAATTGGCTTATCGGGACATTTAATCCTCCTATTATATACATAATTGCCAACATACTACCAATAGTCAAAGTTCCATTCATTACAGCAATTGCAGAAACAAATACAACTAATATGTTTTGAAGAAAACTTATAAATCTATAACTCTCGTATCGTTGATTAATTTTAAGTTTATCAATATTATTCAAGTAGATATTTGTTTGTATTTTCTGCCACTCATTTCGTTTGCTCTCCTCCAAATTATTCAATTTGATTTCATGCATTGAATTAATTAACTCATAAATCTTATTTTGATCTTTAGCATCTAATGAAAAGGTTTTTTTGTCTAAAATTTTAATTTTCTTTAAAAAACTAAATATCCACAATAACTCTAATGTAGTACAAACACAGATAATTAGAAAAATATCTACATTAAAATATAATAATACGAAGGAATAAATTACAATAGTAAAAATGGAAAAAACAGTTTGAATAAGATCTTTTGACAAAAAACCTTCAATTCTTTTGTGATCATTAATTCGTTGCGTTAAATCTCCAATGTTTTTACTATTAAAAAATTTAAGCGGCAACTTCATTAATTTAATAAGGAAATCAGAAATTATAGACAAACTTATCCTGCTGCTTATATGAATAAATAGCCACGATCGATAAAATTCTAAACTGACTCTACTAATGAATAAAGTAATTTGAGCGAATAAAATTAAATAAATAAGAGAGATGTCTTTTTGACCTACACCTTTATCTATAATTTTTTGTGTAAAAAACGGAAAAACAAGCTCAATGCAGGAAGATACTAAAAGTGTCAGAGCAATTAAAAACAATTGTTTTTTATGCTTCTTTAAATATTGGGTTACATACTGTAAATTGCCTCGCGTTTGTTTGCCGGAATTGTTTGTCTTTTCAGTGCTATCTGTAGACTCTAATAACAAAGCTACTCCTTCTTCCTGATTTTGTGCCCAACCTTTTATGAATTCATCCTTTGTATAAATAGCTTTACCAAATTCGGGATCGGCAACATGAACTTTATCATCCGTAATGTTATACACTACTATAAAATGATTTTGATTCCAATATGCAATAAAAGGAACGGGAGCATTATTCACCAAAGCGTTATAATCTGTTTTGGCAATCAAAGCGCTAAAACCTAAAGAAGATGCAAAAAGTTCTAGTTTACCAAGTGATATCCCATTGTACTGAAGATCATCACTATAATTTTCATCATTATATGCTTTACCATAATAATCACTAATCATTCGCATACAAGCGAATCCACAATCTGTACTTGAGAGTTGATAATAAAAGGGAAATCTTTTTAAGCGAAACCATTTTTTATTAAACATAATTCTGTAAATGTTTTTTCATTTAAAATTTCTTTATAAGGATTAAGATCAAGCAGCAAGAAACCTTTACTGATTAATTTTAATCTATCCTCTCTGTATGTTTCAGATATTGCAAGTCCATACTTTTCCCAAAAATTATACAAACCGTACCAAACGTAAATTGCCTGAACCAGATTTCTTATTGTTATGAAATTATTAGACCACGGAGAAACCACAGTCCTTCCTATTTCATTAGACAATTCTCTACTTGGCTGCCAAACATTCAGCTCATCAATCATGTATAATAATCCATGAATCGCTTCATGTACCAATGCATCTACAATCACGCTTTCCTCAACAGTATGACCATTGCAGATAACAATTCGTCCAATAAAACCACCATCTGACCCTGATGTAAAAAGAGTTTCTTTTTCAGGTATTTTTCTCAATAATATGGTATAGATATGCTTTTGGATCAAACGTTTTATAATTGGATCAAAACGATCATATATCTCACTTAAATTATCGGTTAATTCTTCCGCTTCAGAATAATCATATGTTGTAGACAACCATTCTTTAGGCATATGTTCTTCATCAATTCTATTATATACACTAAAACAATCCACAGGAATTTTAGTATCTGATAAATATGGGGTCGAGAACGTATCAAAATTATCATCTCCTGTATGGTTGATAAAGAATGATCCGTCTAACGCCCAAGAGCTATCAGAATACTCTGCGTAGTCAAATTTCTTATTTAACTTGGCCGCTTCCATCTCCATCGCATAAGCAAAAAATATTTTTAATTGATCAAGCTCATAATCATTTTTCCATAACAGCTTATTTATTACTTCAGGAGTTTGTAATAAATGTTTTTTCTGTTTGGAATTTAATTTATTATAATCTTCTTCTAAATTATTTTCTTTAATAAATTTAGAAAAAAGATCTTTAACAAAATGATTAAATTTATTTTCTACAGTTGTAAAAATATCACAACTTTCATCTGAAAATAATAGCGCACGACGTGCAAGAGATATATTTAGTACTTGATCTTCCATATTAATTAGCTTATACTTTCTGTTTCTTTTCCATAATCCAATTTTGTAATCATAGTATCTCGTATGACTTCCTCTGGTAAATTTGATACAATACTGTTTTGTATATGAACAATTAACTTCATCAGGTTGGAGCAATAAATACTTGGATTATCAAAACTTTTGTCATGAGAAAAGCGATGAGGCAAATATCCTCCACCACATATTTCTTTAACATCACATTTTTCACATTTAGGAGACAAATTCTTATGACTTAACTGATATGTCTTTGCCAAAGGGGTTTGTAAAGCATCATCAAAACTGGTAATCTTTACATTTGCATCTCCTTTTGTAAAACCGTCCCCGCATATTTTTAAAACATCCAGTGATTCTATATCTCCGTTTGTTTCAATTACAAGAACATCAGTATTTTTGTTTCCCATACTATCCGCTGACACATCATAACCTAAAATACTAAGCATAATTCTTTCGAAATAGCCAATTTTTAAATTATTTGTAGTATCATTAAACCATAAATCAAAGATTTTTATCATCCAATCAGCATGTAGAGTTGTATTGTTCTCTAAATCTAAAGCCAATTTTTCAGGTATATTTTCATAGTTCCCGTCTGATAATAAAATATCAACAGAAGATACATTTAAGGAGAGATACATATCATAAAGCATTTCAGGTTCAATATCTATATTAATAACCGAAAGTACTCCTACAGGTACGCTTGAATATTCATTGGCAAGTTCAATTCCCTTAACAATATCATGATAAGATCCTTTCCCGGAATGATAGATGCGATACATATCATTATATAATTCTGGACCGTCAATACTGATTCCAATAGAAATTTTCAGTCTATTAAATAACTCGCACCATTCTTTACTAAGAAGGACACCGTTTGTCTGCATCGTAAATCTTAGCTTAATATCAGTATCTTCAAGAATTTGCGTTGATGTTGCAACCAGGTTTTCGTAAAAACTTTTTGGCGCCAACAAAGGTTCTCCTCCATGAATTATAAATGTAAAAGTTTTAATATCATGTTCTAAACAATGCTCTTTTATTCTGTATATAAGAGATTTAACAACTTCTGAACTCATAACTTTAGGCTGAGTCAGGTATGTATTATCACCTTGATTGTAAACATAACAATAGGTACAATTCAAATTACATCTACTTGCAACTTTTACTACTGCAAAACGACATTTTAGATTATCAGTATTTTTTGGCATAATTTTTTTATTTGGGAAGGAGGGAGTTAATTAAATTAACTCCCTCCAAAGAATTAATTTTCTACTGATCTTTCCCAAGTAGATCTAGAGAATGAAGGCACGGATTTCGCTCCTGATAGATCCACGATATCTTTTAATCTGTTATTTTGAAATAACGATAAAGATTTAGTAAGCACTTCTTGGTCTTTTTTTGAAAATTTTGTCTTTTTCATGATAAAATTGTTTAAAGGTTTTAGTTAATCAAAGTTTTAACACATTAGATCCGAGTTGGTGTATCCTTGCAAGTATATTTTGACATCTTTCTTTTGTACAATTCGGTACAAAATGTTTAATGTTTAAATTGACAAATTTTAATTGGTTCTCTTTTTCTCTTCCTCATTACTTAGTTTTTTCTTTGAAGCCTTAATCGATTTTCCAAAATTCCAAACTAGCGATAATCTAATTTTTTGAGTATCCCGATAATCATAATTTTCTTGTTTTATACCATTCACAGACTGTGTATAGGTTTTCTTTTGAGTTCTGAACACATCCAAAAAATTGACAGATGTCTGAAGCTTATTTTTAAGAAATAAAAAGGTAAAGCCCATATCAAAATAATAAAAACCAGATATACTGTAACTTCCCGCAGTTGAAGGAGACTTACCGGTAAAGTTCAATTCTGACTTAATAGTTTTGGCTTTGTTTAAAGTGAAAACATTCGTCGAATTAAAGGAACAAGTCCAACTATCAATATTTGGAAGAACATTTGTAATGTCTGAAGTCGTTTGCGAATAGTAAACATTCAATTGATTATTACTTTCCCACCACTTCCATTTATTAAAAGTGTAACTCTCTATCCATCCAATACTTTTTTCTGTATAAAAATTAATAGGTCTTACGATTTGAGTAATAGAGCCTGCCGAAACAAAAGCTACTTCATCAAAACCATTTTTTAAATAATAAGCATAAAC
The DNA here is from genome assembly GCF_006438875.1 of Flavobacterium pectinovorum. Classification (GTDB taxonomy): domain Bacteria; phylum Bacteroidota; class Bacteroidia; order Flavobacteriales; family Flavobacteriaceae; genus Flavobacterium; species Flavobacterium pectinovorum_A. The sequence continues at coordinate 53,660 of NZ_RCZH01000007.1, read as the reverse complement.
AGAACTATACAGATTTTTGCCGGTATGCGACAATTCAATATTATCCGTAAAATAAGGTTGTAAAAAAGGGTTTCCTTCTGTGTAATTGAATGAGGAAGTATAGAATCTAAATGGATTTAACTTTGAAAAAGCAGGTCTGTCGATCCTTCTATTATAATTAAATCCAAAAGTGCTGTTTTCAGATGCCTTATATGTTAAATATAAAGTAGGGAAAAGCTTTAAATAATTATTTACGTTTGTCTGATTAAGTGTTTCAGAGAATCCTTTTGTTTGTGTATTTTCTAATCTCAAACCTAACTGTAAATCCCATTTCTTTGACAAGTTTTTATTTCCGGATATATAAACAGCTTGTGTGTTCTCCTTATAATCAAAAATATTACTTTTTAATGGCTCAAAAATTGGATCTGAATTTGTTGTATTAAAATAAGAAACAGCACTACTATTATCAATAAAAGAAACTTTTCCTCCAAAAGAAACATTTACCCATTTCAAAGGCAGCTCATAATCAATTTTGGCTGAATAGATATCAATATTCTGATCACTCAGGTTGTTTGCAGATATAAACCTGTCAGGAACATCAGTACCATTAGGTAAAGAAGTATTGGTGCTAAAGTTATTATTCAAATCTGCAGAATAATTAAAATAATCTACATCAACTGAGAGTTGTCTGCCTATACTATCAATCTTTGTTATTACATGAAAATTTACTGAATTCGTTTTTCTGTCAATTTCCAAACGAGAAGGCGTAACAATCAAAGAATCCAAAACAAAATTATTGTTTGTAATACTTGAAGTATTTAATCCCTTCCGAATAGGTTTATTTGAAGCTCCCGAATATTGTAATCCCATAGTTGTCTTTGAATTGATTTGGTAATCTAAAGTAATTCCGCCACTTAAATTATTTTGAAAACTCCTAACCTTGTTGGTTTCAAACCAGGTATATTTAGGATAATATATTGTATACTCTTGATACGGCGCAGTACTTCCATTGTTGTAACTAATATTTGAAGTAACTGTTAATTTATCCTTTTGATAATTTAACCCGCCACCCAAAGTTCCTAACGGATACTTAGCTTGTGAATACGAAGTTTTTAAATTACCGCTTATACTATTTTTTTTTGCTTTCTTCAATTTTATATTTACAATTCCGCTATTTCCTTCAGCATCATATTTTGCTGGCGGATTAGAAATTACCTCTATACTTTTAATGTTACCGGAAGGAATTCCTTTAAGAAAACTGATCAAATCATCCCCTGAAAGTTTTACCAACTTATCATCAATCATCACAGACATTCCACTTTTACCAATCATAGAAATTTGATCTTCTTCAATTCTTATTCCGGGAGTCACTTTTAAAGCATCTGTTGCATCACCTCCAATAGCCGAGATAGAATTTTCGACATTAAAAACCAATCGGTCTACCTTTCTCTCTATAAGTTTCTTTTTGGAGAGAATGGTCACTTCCTTTAGCTGTTCCTGATTTTCGAATATTTTAATTACTCCCATATCTAAATTCTGGTCTGCCTTTACTTTTTGCTTTTGCAACATTTTACCAAATCCCTTTATCAGTATTAGATATTCTCCTTTATCGATTGAAGTTTTAAAATCTCCATTTACATCTGTAAGCTCACTTTTTACAATTACAGAGTCTTTATCTTGAAATTGGATTTCTACTAATTCTATTGGTTTATCATTTTGATTTCTAATTTGCCCGCTTATTTTTATTTGTGAGAAAATTTCATTTGGAAAAATAATAATTAAAAAAAGTACTATTAAATATACTTTACCCATTTTTATCATACTTTTATAAAAAATTGAAAATTGTGCCAACATCTATAAAAGACTTAATAACGCTATTTTATTTATTTTTGTCACAATCGTAATTCACTAGATAAAATATATGTATTTTCTTAAATTACATATTTTTATCATAGCTTTTAACTTACTTAATAACAAATTAACAGAATTAAATCTTACAAAAAATATGTAGGATTGTTAATTTTTTGTTAATTTTAAACAAACTCAATGTAGGCTTGCTATCAGAGCTTTAGGATTTTAGCTAATACTTTTTTAAAGCTGAATTATTCGTGGACAAAATTGAAATAACAAATTATTTAAGAAACAGAATCTTTATATTTGCAAACTCTAAAATAATTTAATGGTTAAAAACCAATCGCATGTACGAAAAAACGTTTCCGAATAAAAGATTTAAACTTACCCTGGAGTTTTTACAAAAACACGTTAAAACAACAGAAACCATTTTTGATTTTGGTGTACCAAATCCATTCTCCAAAATAATGGAAGAAAATGGTTATACCGTAAAAAACACAAAAGGCGAAGATTTAGACAACAATCAAACGGCGCTACAAACAGAAGAATATACTGTTTTTACAGCATTTGAAATTTTCGAACATTTACTAAATCCGTATACAATTCTAGAAAACGTAAAATGTGATAAATTGTTAATTTCAATTCCATTACGCTTATGGTTTTCACCTGCTTATCGTTCTAAAACAGATATGTGGGACAGACACTATCACGAATTTGAAGACTGGCAATTGGACTGGCTTTTAGAAAAAACAGGCTGGAAAATAACGGATCGTCAAAAATTCACACATCCTGTAAAAAAGTTTGGGTTCAGACCATTACTAAGATATTTCACTCCAAGATATTATATTGTTGCTGCTGAAAAAATCAAGATCTAAGATTTTTGATTAACGATTTTTGATTTTTGATTTTTAGATGGCGTCAACAATCTAAAATCTAAAATCTAAAATCTAAAATTTTTTAAATGAAATACTATATTGTTATTCCCGCACACAACGAACAAGATTTAATTGGTCTGACTTTACAATCTCTAGTTTCGCAAACTGTTTTACCTTCAAAAATTGTTGTTGTAAATGACAATTCTACAGATAAAACAGAAGAAATTGTGTTGGGTTTTGCAAAGGAAAATTCGTTTATTTCTGTTGTAAACAAAACTTCAGATGCGATTCATATGCCGGGAAGTAAAGTAATTCAGGCATTTCAGAAAGGTTTTGAAACGCTGGATTCCAAATATGACATTATTGTAAAAATAGATGGTGATTTAATTTTCCCTTCAAACTATTTCGAAACTATTATCAATCACTTTCAATCGGATCCAAAAATCGGAATGGCTGGGGGATTTTGTTATATTGAAAAAAATGGTGAATGGATTTTAGAAAATCTAACCGATAAAGATCATATTCGTGGTGCATTGAAAGCATATCGTGCAGCAACTTTTCAGCAAATTGGTGGTTTAAAACCTGCGATGGGCTGGGATACTGTAGATGAATTGCTTTGTAAATATTACGATTGGAAAATCGTCACAGACGAATCTTTACATGTAAAACACCTAAAACCAACAGGTGCAAATTACAACAAAACAGCACGTTATAAACAAGGCGAAGCTTTTTATACTTTAGGATATGGTTTTTGGATTACCGCAATTGCATCTGCTAAATTGGCGATAATGAAGAAAAAGCCACTTCTGTTTTTTGATTATATTAAAGGATTTTGGAAAGCCAAAAAAGCCAAAACTCCACTACTGGTTACCCCGGAACAAGCTAAATTTATTAGAAATTATCGTTTTGAAAAAATGAAACAAAAGTTAATTTGATTCGGAAAACTACCGAAAAACCTTAACTCATAACCCAAAACTCATAACTTCTTTTTACCTTAGCCAATATTTGTAAAACTATGATGCTAATTCGTTATTTATCTCAAATAGGAAGATATTTTTTAATGCTGAAAGAAATTTTTAACAAACAGACCAAATGGCCTGTTATGAAAAAATTGATTTTCAAAGAAATCGATGATCTAATAATTGACTCTCTTGGCATCGTTTGCTTTATCTCCTTTTTTATTGGAGGAGTTGTTGCCATTCAAACTGCTTTAAACCTTACTAATCCGTTAATTCCAAAATATTTAATTGGTTTTGCTACACGTCAATCTGTAATTTTGGAGTTTGCTCCTACTTTTATTTCGGTGATTATGGCCGGAAAAATGGGATCTTACATCACTTCCAGTATTGGAACAATGCGTGTTACGGAACAAATTGACGCGTTGGAAGTTATGGGTGTTAACTCCCTGAACTATCTCGTATTTCCAAAAATAGTAGCCTTATTAATGTATCCTTTCGTAATTGGGATTAGTATGTTCCTGGGTATTTTTGGAGGATGGCTTGCTTGTGCATATGGAGGATTTTCGACTAGTGAAGACTTTATTCAAGGTGCTCAAATGGAATTTATTCCTTTTCACATTACATATGCTTTTATTAAAACTTTGATTTTTGCAATGTTATTAGCAACAATTCCATCTTTTCACGGATATTACATGAAAGGTGGCGCACTTGAAGTTGGTAAAGCAAGTACAGTATCATTTGTTTGGACATCTGTTTGTATTATTCTTTTTAATTATATATTAACTCAATTATTATTAGGATAATGATCGAAGTAAAAAACATAGAAAAATCATTTGGTGACAGTAAAGTTTTAAAAGGTGTTTCGACAGTTTTTGAAACTGGAAAAACCAACTTAATTATTGGACAAAGTGGATCGGGAAAAACCGTTTTATTAAAAACGCTGTTAGGAATTCACACACCAGATTCGGGTACAATTGAGTTTGACGGACGTGTTTATTCTGAACTTAATCCGGATGAAAAAAGAGAATTAAGAACTGAAATTGGAATGGTTTTTCAAGGAAGTGCCTTATTTGATTCGATGACTGTTGAAGAAAATGTAGCTTTTCCTTTGAAAATGTTCACGAACGACAATAAAGCTAAAATTCAGGAACGTGTTGATTTTGTTCTGGAAAGAGTAAATCTAATTGACGCTCACAAAAAATTACCTTCAGAGATTTCCGGTGGTATGCAAAAACGTGTGGCGATTGCCCGCGCAATTGTAAACAATCCAAAATACTTGTTTTGTGATGAACCTAACTCAGGTTTGGATCCAAACACTTCGACGTTGATTGATAACCTGATTAAAGAAATTACCGAAGAATATAATATTACAACCGTAATCAATACGCACGATATGAACTCGGTAATGGAAATTGGCGAGAATATCGTATTCTTAAAAAAAGGTGTAAAAGCATGGCAGGGAACTAAAGAGGAAATCTTTAGAACAGATAACAAGGACATTGTAAAATTTGTATACTCTTCTAATTTATTCAAGAAAGTAAGAGAAGCCTATTTGAAAGGTTAAAACCTTTTTAAATTCCAATAAAAAAATTCCAAATTCCAATACTGAGCGCAATTGGAATTTGGAATTTCTGTTTTAGATGACTTTATTTTAAAATTGAGGAGAATAAATTTCAAATTTTAACTGCCCAAATTCTTCTAAAAATAATTTTAATTCATCTKAATATTTTTGAGAATCTAATTTTATGATAGATTCTTTGTCTAAATGATTCTCATTGAGCAAAATAAAATCTTGAATTGCAAATTTATAACTTACATCAGCACCTCCGGCACTTAAATAGTCATTTCGTTGAGATACATTTTTATATAAAATAGAGAATATTTTTTTGTCTTTTGGATTTATCTTTTTTGAGTAAAACTCAAAATTCAAAAATGATACTGTTTTATAAAGCTTATTGTTGTTGTTTTTAAAACCAACTTTAGAAAAAGTTAGGCAAAATAAAGATATCCCTAAAGCAGAAAACACGATTAAAAGTATAAAAAAAACATAATTTAGATTTTCTATTTTGTTATTAAAAAATGTTCTCCAACCTACATAAGAAAAATATAAAAAGAACAAAGTTGGCACTGACAGAATCGCTTTCTGTTTAAATTCGAAATTATAGTTTAGTATTATTTTATTCATTTTAAATTAATTATTTCCAGGCAAAAGTTCCACTTCAGCATTAGGATTAAAAAGATAGGTTTTTCCGGAGTTGATTTCAATACATTCGAAACGTTTGGTCCTAACCGCCAATTTCTTGAAGATTTTACCATTTTTAATTCTGAATACACTTCCAAACGGAATTTCAAAAACATAGTTTTTATCATTGTGCGCATCGTATTGTTTTAATGCCAGAGACAAAGTTGTATCTGTATCGCTACTTGCAGATGGATTTTTAAAATGTCTCGCTAATAAAGGCAATAAACCACCCGGGAAAATCTCCGGACGAATAAAAGGAATCATCATTCTCTGGAAAGTATGTTTCCATTCATTGCCGTGCGGTTTTATATTTCGTCCAAACTTCTCAAACGCTACTAAGTGAGAGATTTCATGAATTAACGTAATCAAAAAGCGATACTTATTTAAACTTGCATTTACCGTGATTTCATGTTTACCACTCGGTCCTCTTCTGTAATCCCCATGACGCGTTTGGCGCTCATTTACGATTTTCAGATGAACCTGATTGGCAACAATCAAATCAAATACAGGCTTTACAGCATGTTCCGGTATATATCTTGCAAGAGTTTCGTTCAATTTAGGTTAAATGTTATTTGTTAGAAGTTAAAAGTTTCGTTCAATTGGAATTTGGAATTTAAAAAATTGGAATTTTAACTACGGATTAGTAGACGAAACTTCGAGTACTTTACCATTAAAATATTTATTTCCGTTAAGAGTAAAATCATAAATATAAGTGGCCATTCCTTCTGCTGAAATTGGAGCCTGATATCCTGGGAAAGCTTCATTTAGCATTTCTGTCTGAACAGATCCAAGAGCCAGAACGTTGAATGAAATTCCTTGTTCTTTATATTCTTCTGCCAATAATTCCGTTAAAGTAATTACAGCGCCTTTACTTGAACTATAGGCTGCTAATCCTGCAAATTTAAGACTTCCTCTTACGCCGCCAATAGAACTAATTGTTACAACATGACTTCCTTTTTGAAGGTATGGCAAACAAATTCGGGTAAGATTTGCAACGCCAAAAACATTCACTTTATAAATACTTTCAAAATCGGCCTGAGTTGTTTCTGCAAAAGGCTTTAGCAATAAAGCTCCTGCGTTATGTACAACTGCATCTACTTTTTTCCACGTTGAAGAAAGGAAACTGTTTACTTCTCCCAAAGCAGTTTCATCTGCCAAATCAACTGAAAGGCAAGTAATATTTTGATGTTCTAAAAGTGTTTGAGGTATTTTTCTGGAAATCGCTAAAACCTGATGACCTGCATTAGCAAATTGTAGCGCCAGTTCGTAACCAATTCCTCGACTGGTTCCGGTAACAATAATATTTTTCATAAAGCAAAAATAAGCAAATCCAATAAAAAGACGGGTTATTTATTCATTGTAATTTCTTCTGTTGGCGTTATAGCGATTTTAGTCACTGCCGGCAAAAATTCCTGAATAAAAGAAGTCATATGCGGAATATCCATTACTTTAAATTCATCTGAAACATGATGATAAAATTCAAAATTCTCAAAATCAAAAGTACTTATCGATTGACATGGTTTTCCGAATGCCTGAAAAAACGAATAATTATCTGATCTGTAAAACAATTTATATTCGGCTTCTTTTGGTAAAAATCCTATGGTCTTTTTTCCAGTATATTCGTTTATCTTCCCTGCCATATTCGATTTGTCAAAACCGGTAATATAAGCCAGATAATCACGTTTCATTGGCACACCAATCATTTCTATATTCAATTGTGCATATAAATTAAAATTTTGTTTTTTCAGTTTCTCCACTAAACTTTTAGAACCAAGCAAACCTTTTTCTTCTCCGGCAAAAAATACAAATAGAATGCTGCGTTTATTCGATTTTGTCTTACTAAAATATTTTGCCATTTGCGCAACTGCTGTAACTCCGGATGCATCATCATTTGCACCATTGTTTATTACATCTGGTTGTTGTTTTGCCTCTAAACCAATATGATCATAATGTGCACTCAAAACCACAAATTCCTTTTTTAGTTTAGGATCTGTTCCTTCTAAAACTCCCACAATATTATACGCCGGTGTTTTAAAATTGGTAAGTGTATCGCGATAAGTAGCGAAATAAGGTTTGATATTGTTTTTTTTGAAAAAATTTTCTAAAAATTCCGCTGCTTTTTCAATGCCTTTTGTTCCGGTTTCACGTCCTTCTAATTCATCTGAAGAAAGATATTTCAGAAAATCTGAGACTTCTGTTTCACTTACTTTATAAGTAACTTCAATAGGTTTTGAATCTGATTTTGAAGTTGTTTCGGTTACTGCAGATGGATTCGATTTACAGGCTAAAAAAAGAAATGGAAGAAGAAAATATAGTTTTTTCATAAATGAAAGATTCGGTTTGAGCTTAGAAATTAAATTTCTAAAGCAACTGGTTTAAAATATTTCTTATACACTTTGAACACCTGAATACTTCCTAAAACAATAAAAAATAACGGAATAAAAACAGGCATTATATACTTTGAAAATTGGTTTGTTTTTTGAAAAAGGGTTTGCAAAATGACAATCAAACTAAACATTCCTAAAAAAACACCAATCAAAGTTCCCGCAATATAATAATATTTTAACTTCCTTTCAATTGTAATATACTTTCCGTTAAGCAAATATAAATTCCAACTGGTCCAAAATGGCAATTGCAAAAAATTAAAACAATTTAAAACCACACCAATTACAAATGGCGAATACATTAAATATTCTCTTAAACTAGCATTTAGAGTTGTAGTCGAATTAAAATTGAAGTAAAACAAATACGCCAGAACGAACATAAACCCGATTGCAAAAAAATCAATTACTTTCATTAATCTTTTATTATTAATGAGTTGTTTTGCAAAAAGCAAGGTGAAATAAATAACAAAAGTTTCTACAAAAATAACTCCAAACAAAAAGAAAACTAAGTTATGAAGCCCTGATTTTGAATAGATTTCTAAACCTGCTAAATTCAAATATCCCAAAGGAATTGAACCAATGAAACTCACCAGAAATCCTATTGAGATATTTTTTATCTTTTTCATCTTCAAAAATTTATGATCTTATTATTTTGAGCCAAATGCAATCTGTATTCGCGAATCCCGACTTTATAATCTAAATATGGAACTCCCATTTTATGATTTTCAACACTAATTTCATACATATAAGTGATGTGTCGCGCCAATTCTTTCCAGGCAAACCAAACGGAATGTTTAGGATCATAAATGTGTGTTGGCTCACTTGCTGCTCCGTTAAGTTCTACGATTTGAAAGTTTTCCCCGCGTTCTAATTCTTCAAAAGAATTGTACATGATATCAAAACGCCCAAAATAGAATTCCGGAATTTTAGTCGCAACTTCGTTAATCATTGCGGTTAATTTTGGCGTAATCAAATTACTGCCATCAAGAAATTTTGCTCCGCGCGCGTGATTTCCAAACGGAACTAAATTTATCATTTCACCATTTTGTAGCACCTTATGCAATTGCTCTCCATATTCTTCCTGCAATGTTTCCAGTTGTAATTGAAATCTTGGTGTTTTGCAAATCAAATCTTCAATTGTCGACATTCCGTCGCCGGTAACAATTAAAAATTCTTTAGAAACAATTCCTGTAATTCTTCCTTCTTTTTGATGTGGATGACGTACATAGAAAATCCCCACTTCATTTTTGAACGGTATTAAATCCTGTATCAAAAAATCGAAATTTGCTTTTCTGGCATATTCGCTTAATTCATATACATTTCTGATTTTTTTTACACCGGAACCACGCAAACCAATATCGGGTTTTGCGATAAACGGAAAATAAACGCTGCTTTCGACTATTCTACTTACAATCTTTTTTAAATCGGTATTTTCCCTGATTAAAATGGTTTTCGGATAATGTTCTTTCGGAAGCAAATCATAAATCTGTTTCTTGCTTTCCATTATAAATCCGCCGTTTTTAATTTTTGGATTGGAGGCATTAAAAAAGAAAACTGATCTTGCTTTGATCGCATAATATGCCCAAAGAAAATAAATTGGAGTATATAAAACCTGAAACGGCCAATACTCCCAATTGCTGATTTTATGGAAAAATAGTTTCATCTTTATTTATTTAAATACTTATAAATGAGCTCGAAAAATCTTCTGTTTTAATCAAATCATAGTACTTCATCGTACCTTTATTCTGTTTGATTATGACCTGCGTTACACTTAATGTTTTTAAGGTGTTTTCTCTGTTAATAATCAAACCGTTTTCGGAATCATCATTTTGGGTATTTCTATGAAAATCCAACATATCCAAAGCGGAAATTTCATTTTTATTTTTCAAAAAATCATAAAACCAGCTTGCCCGCTTTTTTCTAATTTCTTCAGAATATAAAGTAACCGATGACCAAATATGATTTTTGGAAGCATCAAATAATGTCTTCCATTTTGTATTACCATTCCAAATCAGTTCGTACAATTCTTCATTCTGATATAAAACCACTGTAAATGGCTCTATATCTTCAAGATTAATTTCGTTCCAAAAATCCTTTGGCGACGGACTTGAAATAATATCCAAAGCAATTAATCCACGGCTTTTTCTATACGGAAATACAGGACTATGTTTCTTGATTCCACCATTTAAAAGCACTAATACAGTTCCGTTTTCATCAACAGCAAACCACGTTCCTCCGGCTTTTGGATCTTTTGGATACATTATATTTTTACTATTGAGGCAATAATTTCTTGGCACAATCGCACTGGGACGAATTACTTGTTCATCTCTATTCGAAGTTATAACGACAACTCCGTTATTATTCACAAAACTTACTGTACACATTGTTTTCTATATTCTATTGTCGAGCGTGCCACGCCAAAATCTTCATTAACCGAAATATCTCCCAGCTGCAAAACGGCAACTTTTATTAAAGCCTGATGATGAATGCAATGTTCCAGATTATAAAGTAATTCTCTATAATAATTGCTTTGAATTCTTAGTGAAAGTCCATCAATCAATTGTTCTAAATAGATGATTTTGTTCTCGCTTTTTAATCCAATTTTTATTTCACTTATAAATTGTTTTGCAAATTCAGTTTCGGTTTGAATTCGTTTATTTCTCTCGCGATTATCATAATTTAAAATTCCCGAATCATAACCGGTTTCAAGACATTTAAACATTTCCAGAATATGTCTTACATGTTCTCCAATCGTTGCGTTGCTTAAAGCTTCGCAAGATTTTGCATAATCTTTATCAGATAACTGGTCTAACAGATCCGTTAATTCATCTAAACTGTGGCGTATTGATTTTAGTAACATGGTTATTTTTTTAGAAGATTAAACAATTTACTTTTATTAAAATAAAGTAATCCTAAACAACATATTAAGGTAATAATCGCTAATGAAAAGAGCAATCCTCCGTCATTTTCAACTACAATTCCCAAGACAAATAAATGTGACAAAATAGCTCCGGTCATGATTCCGCATGCGCCCAAAGCACCAATCCAGGTTGTTCTTGGTATCAGAATTAAAATTGCCGCAATCAATTCGGCAATTCCGGAACCAATTCTTCCGTAAGGTTCTATTCCCAAAGTCGAAAAAATATAAATACTTTCTTTTGCTCCGCTGAACTTAAAAAACAAAGTCTGCAACAGAATTCCTACGGCTGCGATTCTTAAAATCCAGATTGTTATTTCTGTTTTCATAATCGTTATTGTTTATAGGTATTTTTCCAGTTATTGTCGGCTTTCGATTTTAGGTTTTTCTCGTCTTTATTCCAGCTTTTCAACGTATTATTGAAAAAGGCGTTGTAAAACAAATAGAGTTTATTGTCGATAATCTTGAAAGTTTCAGGATTTATGTCGACTTTTTCACCAGCACTTCCCATTGCATAAGCGCACCATCCGCCATATTGAGGTTCATATTTTGATGGGTTTTTTAAGAATGCTTCTTTATTTTCGCTTGACGAAAATTTATAAGTTACTCCCTGATAAGTCGCTGAGATTTCTTTCTTTCCTTTGATTGCTTTTCCCTGATTAAAATATCCAACAGGATCATAACCCTGAATTGCCACTTTATCTTCTAAGTTATACTGACTAATTCGTTTCGCATCATTTTGAGCAAATGAAATACCCGAAACCAAAATCAACACAAATAATACTAGCTTTTTCATCTTCTATTATTTTAAATTTGTTAATACTGAAACAAGTAAATCGGTCGTGATGCGGTGCTTAAAATCCGGAGCAATATATTCGAATAAAATGTCAGATTCCGGGTTCAAAACAAAAACGGACGGAACTGGCAACAAACTCGTATTGTCTCCTTTAGAATGTACGTTAATTACTGATTTATAGTTTTCAGGAGCTTCATAAGCAATCCCAACAGCTTTGATAAGTTCGCCTTTTGAATCCGAAAGCAAAGTGTATTTTATCTTGTCTTTTTCTTCGGTAATTTTTAAATTCTCAGGTGCATCAGGGCTAATGGCAATAATTTGATAACCTAGATCCAGAATTTGTTTTTCGGCTTCAGCCAATGCCTGCAAATGTGCATTGCAATATGGGCACCATCCACCACGATAAAAAACTAAAACTGTTTTTTTCTTTTTAAATAAATCAGAAAGTTTGACAACTGCATTTTCAGCTGTCTTTAAAGTAATGTCCGGGATTTTCTCTCCTATTAATAAAGGAGCGATTTCTGTCGCAGATTTAGGGATTGTGTTCTGTGCATTAGCAATCGTACTTAAAGTTGCTAAAAAAATAAAAAGTAATTTTTTCATAATTTTTGGTGTTACATCTTTTTGATGATGTAAAATTACTTTGCTATGAAAAAGGAAAATGTCGGCTAATTTACAATTAGCCTAAAATAAATTGTAACCGTTGTCTGTAATTATAACTTAAACACATAGATATATAGACTTTGTTTGCGTAAAAAGGCATTTCATTTTTATTAATTCACAATAGTTGATCCGTGTTTACTATTTACTAAATTAGATTTTTATGAATTATACAGAATGACCTAATTATATTTTGGTAATATCGGGAATGACAATTTCTTTTCTATTGTATGATAAAAGATTATTGCTTTCCATTTCATTCAATAATTGTGTCGCAGTTTGCCTTGAAGTACAAATGATTTGGGCAATATCACTTTGAGTAAGATAATTGTCAAGTACAATTGTGTTTCCGTTTTGTATTCCTTCTTTTTCCGCCCAATCTTTCAGAAACTGATATAATCTTGTTTTTGCATCTTTAGAAATTAAATTTGCATAACTATTCTTAATGCGTTTCATTTTTAAACCAACAAATTTGGTGTACGAAAGTGCCAAAGTTGGATTTCTGAGCAATAAATCTTCAAAATCAGACATCAAAAAACTACAAATGGCAACATCGTCTGAAAGGACTTTTGCGTATTCTTCATTTTTATTATCGGATTCTAAAGTCAATTCGCCAAACAAATCTCCTTTTTGAATAATATCTTTTATCGTTTCGTTTCCATCGTCATCAATGGCAACAATTTTGATATTTCCTTTTTTAAGTAAAAAAATACGGGGTACATCTGAAGTAGAGAAATAAATAATTTCTCCTTTTGAAGCTTTTTTAAAACCTGTAATAATACACAATTGTTTGATTTGTGAGTAACTCAAAGTTCTAAACAATTTATGATCTCGTAAATACCAATATTTTAAATCTTCGTACATAAAAAAGTTTCTTTAGGTAAAGATAACCAAATTAAAAGCCAAACAAAAAACCCTTTCGAAGCAGAAGCCTGAAAGGGTTTTATTTTATAGTATTATAAGAAAATTATCCTGCAATAACTGATCTTGAAATTACAATTTTCTGAATCTCTGAAGTTCCTTCATAAATCTGAGTAATTTTTGCATCACGCATAAAACGCTCTACGTGATATTCTTTTACATAACCATTTCCTCCGTGAATCTGAACCGCTTCTACAGCTGTGTCCATTGCCACTTGCGAAGCAAATAATTTTGCCATTGCGCCACTTACATCATAATTTTTATGTTGGTCTTTATCCCAAGCCGCTTTCATACACAAATGACGCGCTGCTTCGATATTAACCGCCATGTCTGCCAATTTGAAAGCGATTGCCTGGTGATTACAGATTTCAGTTCCGAAAGCTTTACGCACTTTAGAATAGTTCAAAGCCAATTCATAAGCTCCCGAAGCGATTCCCAAAGCCTGAGAAGCAATTCCGATACGACCTCCCGCAAGAGTTTTCATTGCAAATTTGAATCCGAAACCATCTTCTCCAATTCTGTTTTCTTTAGGAACTTTTACATCACTAAACATTAAAGAGTGTGTATCAGATCCGCGAATTCCCATTTTTTGTTCTTTTGGACCAATTGAGAAACCCGGCATATCTTTGGTCATAATTAAAGCATTGATTCCTTTGTGCTTTTTTTCAGGATGCGTTTGTGCTATTACCAAATAAACTGATGCTGTATTTCCGTTCGTAATCCAGTTTTTTGTTCCGTTTACGATATAGTGATCTCCCATATCAACCGCAGTTGTTTTTTGCGAAGTTGCATCACTTCCTGCTTCCGGCTCGCTTAAACAAAAAGCTCCGTGAATTTCACCTGAAGCCAGACCCGGTAAATATTTTTGTTTTTGTTCTTCTGTTCCATATTCTTGTAATCCCCAGCAAACTAGTGAGTTGTTTACAGACATTACTACAGAAGCAGATGCATCAACTTTAGAAATTTCTTCCATCGCAATTACGTATGAAATTGCATCAAGTCCGCTTCCGCCATATTTAGGATCAACCATCATACCCATGAATCCTAATTGTCCCATTTTTTTTACTTGTTCCGTCGGAAAAATTTGTTTTTCGTCACGCTCAATAACACCTGGTAACAATTCGTTTTGAGCAAAATCTCTGGCGGCTTGTTGTATCATTAAATGCTCTTCGGTAAGATTGAAATCCATAGTCTTGTAGTTTTATTGTTTTTTGAAAACCAAAATTTGAAAAACTTCGTTTATAGAAATGATTTGGTTTTATATTTTAATTGTTTTTGCTTTTTTAAACGGCTCCCAAAGGTAATTTTTAAAACTTAATTTAACAATGCATGCATATAAATTTAATAGATCAGCAACAATTACGATAACGTTTTCGTAATAATCTTGCTTTTTTGCGTAACATACATCAACTTTGCAACGTTTTCTTTAAATTTTAAGAATATAATTACCGATAAAAATTTATAAAACACAAAAAAATAGTACAATTTTCATCTCAAAAAGATTAAACATATCTTAAAACACGTAAATACACGTAAAACAACTCTTACTAAAGTGATTATTAATTACATACATTAAAAAAAATAAAAAATTGAAATAAAAAAACATCTGTAATAACAACTTAAAATTAATAAATTAACATTATTTTTGCCCAAAAACATAATTATCGACAGAATATGAAAAAGATTTTACTATTACTTACATTCCTTTTAAGCATACAATTTTCGACGGTTTCTGCACAAGCTACACTTGATGTAAATGGTGTTACTGTTCCAAGAAAAATTGAAGTTCAAAATAAGACAATGCAGCTTAATGGTGCTGGCGGAAGATCAAAAATGTGGTTAGAAGTTTATGTACAAGCTTTGTATTTATCACAATTGAGCCAGGATCCAAAATTCATCATTGACAGTGATACTGAAATGGCAATTAGAATTGAAATTACCTCTTCTATGGTTTCTTCAAACAAATTGACAAAAGCGATGAATACAGGTTTTGAAAAATCTGCCGGAAGTAATCTTGAAGAATTACGCCCAAGAATTGAACAATTTAAAACTTTATTGAGCGATGCCATTACAGAAAAAGATGTTTTTATTTTATGGTACAATCCGTTAGACCAAACGGTGAATGTAATTAAAAATGATGTTCCAAAAGGAAAAATCCCCGGATTTGATTTCAAACAAGCATTATTTGGAATCTGGTTATCTGACAAACCAGTTGATGATACATTAAAGAAACACTTATTAGGACAATAATAATTATCCCAAATTTTTATAAAATTCTTAAGCCGAAAGCATTTTGTTTTCGGCTTTCTTTTTTATGTTTAAAAAATTTGGCATAAAATACATTATTCGCATTATTCTATTTTATACTTTTACGCAAACTAAACATATCTCAACAAAATGAAAGATTTATTACAGCAATTTGAAAATAAAGCACCGGAAATTGTTTTTAACTGGAAAGATTCTGAAACAGAAGCTGAAGGATGGACCGTTATTAATTCACTACGTGGAGGAGCTGCAGGTGGAGGAACAAGAATGAGAAAGGGCTTAGATATGAATGAAGTTTTATCATTGGCCAAAACAATGGAAGTTAAATTTTCGGTTTCCGGACCTGCTATTGGAGGTGCTAAATCAGGAATAAACTTTGACCCGAATGATCCTCGCAAAAAAGGAGTTTTACAGCGTTGGTACAAAGCGGTTTCGCCTTTATTGAAAAGTTACTACGGAACTGGTGGAGATTTGAACGTAGATGAAATTCACGAAGTAATCCCAATGACAGAAGAATGTGGTGTTTGGCATCCGCAGGAAGGCGTTTTTAACGGACACTTTAAACCGACAGAAGCAGATAAAATCAATAGAATTGGACAATTACGTCAAGGTGTTATTAAAGTTATCGAAAACCCGAAATTCTCACCGGATGTTACCAGAAAATATACTGTTGCAGATATGATTACAGGTTATGGCGTTGCCGAAGCTGTTCGTCATTTCTACGCTACTTATGGCGGAGATATTAAAGGTAAAAAAGCAATCGTACAAGGTTTTGGAAATGTAGGTTCTGCTGCTGCTTTCTATCTTGCTGAAATGGGCGCAAAAGTTATTGGAATTATTGATCGCGATGGCGGATTAATCAAAGAAGAAGGTTTTTCTTTTGAAGAAATCAGAACTCTGTTCCTAAATAAAGACGGGAACAAATTGGTTGCCGATAATATGATTCCGTTTGAAGAAATCAACTCTAAAATCTGGACTATTGGTGCTGAAATTTTCACACCTTGCGCTGCTTCAAGATTGGTACAACAAACACAAATCGACAGCTTAATCGCTAACGGATTAGAAGTTATCTCTTGTGGTGCAAACGTTCCTTTTGCTGACAAGGAAATTTTCTTCGGATCTATTATGGAAGAAGTGGATCATAAAGTAAGTTTGATTCCGGATTTTATTTCGAACTGCGGAATGGCAAGAGTTTTTGCTTATTTCATGGAGAAAAAAGTTCAAATGACAGATGAGGCTATTTTTAATGATACTTCTGAAATTATTAAAAATGCGATTGTAAAAGCTCATGCTTTAAATTCATCTAAAACAAATATTAGTGCAACTGCTTTTGAGATTGCATTGAAACAATTAGTATAATTTTCTTTATACTTTCATTCTAAACGGATCAAATACCTTTATTTGGTCCGTTTTTTTTTACCGCAAAGTTCACAAAGTTTTTTCGCAAAGTTCACAAAGCTTAATTTGAGTTGATTCTCAAGTGAAGTTCGCAAAGCTGTTTGCATTTAAAGTCGCAAAGAAAAACTTAAAAAAGAAAAACTTTGCGCCTCTGCGACTTTGCGTGAAATAAATTTGGTCCGTTTTTTTACCGCAGAGTCCACAAAGATTTTTCGCAAAGTTCACAAAGCTTAATTTGAGTTGATTCTCAAGCAAAAGTTCGTAAAGCTGTTTGCATTCAAAGTCGTAAAGAAAAACTTAAAAAAGAAAAATTTTGCACCTCTGCGACTTTACGTGAAATAATCCAACTTACTTTGTGGTTATTTTTTTGCCACAGATTTACACGAATTAAAACAGATTAACTTCTTTGTGAACTTAATAAACCTAGCTTAAAGCCACTCAACAAAACTTTGTGAACTTTGCGAAAAAATTTGCGGACTCTGCGGTTAATTTTTTTCTACAGATTAGAAGCTAATGACCTTTGCCGTTAAATTCCCTCTTTGTTTCTAAACAATTTTTACTACTTTTAAACGTTTTTATTTAATACAATTACAAAACTCAGAATCAAAATGACTTCTACGGATTCTTCAGATAAAAAGAAATCTCTATTAATATCTACAGCAATTTATGCTGTCTTACTGTTGCTTTTATTTTTCATTCGTTTTTGGCCTCCTTATAATCCGGAAAACAATGTTGCCCTTGCAGAAGGCGGCGGTGGCGGTGGCGTAACGGTAAATTTTGGAGACAGTGATTTAGGATCCGGAGCCAATTATAAAAGTGAAGTTCTGGAAGTAAAAAACCAAACCAAACAAGCTCCCGCAAAAGCAACTCCTGATGAAGCTATTATTACACAAGAAAACACAACCGATGCTAATGATGTAGTGATTCCGACAAAAGAAAAACCTAAAAAAGCAACTCCTGTCGTAAAACCGGAAACAAAACCTGTTCCTGAAAAACCAAAGGTTTCGAATTCTACCAATGATGCTTTATCAAGTATTTTAAAAGGATCAAACAAAGGCGGTGATGGCGATGATAAAGTTGCAGGAAATAAAGGAAAAGCAAACGGAAGTTTAAACTCTAACGGTTATTACGGCTCCGGTGGTTCCGGTGGCGGAACAGGCGGAGGAAACGGTACCGGAAATGGTATTGGTACCGGAAGCGGTTACGGAGCAGGAAGCGGTGGTGGTTCCGGAGGCGGATCTGGTTATTCATTAAATGGTAGAAAAGTACTTTCTAAACCTGCACCAAAATATACTTGTGACGAAGCCGGAAGAGTAGTTGTAGAAATTACAGTAGACCAAAACGGAAAAACAATTAGCGCAACGCCTGGAATAAAAGGAACAACCAATACTGCAAAATGTTTGCTGGATCAGGCAAAAATTGCTGCAATGAATACCAAATGGGACGCTGACAGTAATGCTCCCGCAAAACAAGTTGGTAAGATTATTTATAATTTTAGTTTGGATTAAAAACACGAATTTACACGAGTTGAAAATTCACTTAAATAGAAAAAGGCTTTCTGATATTTTTAGAAAGCCTTTTTTATTCATATTCTAAGTCCTTACGAGGAACGAAGCAATCTCACTAACAAACAGATATAACCCAATCTTGTCATTTCGACAGAGGAGAAATCACACATAAAACTCCGTAAAGAAAGGCGCAAATCTTTGTCGATCAACGAGTGTGATTTCTCCTCCGTCGAAATGACAAAAATGCGAATAAAAAAGGCTTTCTGATTTTCAGAAAGCCTTTTTTAATACTTTATTATTTCCTAAAAAACTGTATTTGTTTTAATCTAATTTTCGCACCATCCAAGTCATAATTACTTTTTGGCAATTGCTCAACTAATTCATAATCACCAAACCTTAATTGTTTTACATTGGGTCCATTATCGAGTAAATTAAATTCTCTACAGGATTTACATCTAACGATTAAAAAATCCGAATCTAAAATACTATCCTCTTTAGATAAAATAAAAGTCTCCAGATTAGACTCACATTTAGTACAATTTTGAGATAATATTTCAATGATTTTTTCTTTTCCTCTAAAGAAATTTGAGACTTTGAAAATATAGATTAACAAACTTCCATAAAGCCATTTATTTAATTCATTCTTAAAATCTACCTGAATAATTTTCGAAATCTCATAAAATGTGTCACAAATAAATTCCTTTTCTTCTGTATCAAAATTAAACTTATCAAAACTATTCAATCCTTTAGCTAACTCTTTTTTTAATATTTTTTCAGAAGAATTAATTTCAATTAAACCAATTAAAGAACTTAAACATGAATTAAATTTAGTTTCCATATAGTCACATAAATCAGAACCTGATGGATTTAATCCTCTGTTTTCCCATTCTGAATCAGCAAACTTTTCCTTATCTAATAAAAATTGCAGTCGATCTAATCTTGAACTACTCATTCCTTAATGTTATAAAATCTACTTCGGACTTGTAGCAATCACAAACTTAAGATTGTTCTTCACTCCTATTTGTAATACATCTACTAAATCCTGTACTTGTAAATTAAATGGAATTCTCACAACCACTGTTTGTTGTTTGTCGGCTCCAATTTTTGACATTAGAGTCGTTTCGAGCGCGTCGAATTCAACGGGCTGTTTGTCGATGTAGAATTTTTTATCTTCGGTAACCGATAAACTAATCAGTTGTTTGTTCGTTTTTTCATTTGATTTCGCTTTTGGCAAAGTCATTTTGATCACATTAGGATTTGCAAGCGTTGAGATAATAAGGAAAAACAACAGCAAGAAAAACATAATATCACTCAATGATGAAGTTGCTACTTCGGCATGAAATCTTCTTTTTCTCTTAATAGACATAACTTATGATCTTTGTATTATGTTTACAAATTCTAGTATTTGTTTCTGAATTTTTAAAGCAAAATCATCAATTTTTCCGTTCAATAAATGGTACGCACTATAAGCAATAATACCTACAATAAGTCCAGATCCTGAACTAATCATTTTCTCGTATAAACCTCCGGAAATGTTTCCGATACTAATATTTTCTGTAACTGAGATACTATAGAAAATCTTGATAACTCCGGAAATTGTTCCAATGAAACCAAGAGTTGGTGCAATACCGGCAATTAATCCCAGATGCCCTAAACGTCGTTCCATTTCTCCAATTTCGATATCGGCAGCACGATCCATGTTTGATTCGATTTCGGCAATTGGTCTTCCGATTACTAAAACACCTTCTTTTAAAATGTTTGCGGCAGCAGTATTACTTCTTTCTACAATTGTTCTTGCCAGTTCGATATTACCTGAATTCAGTTTATCGCCAACATCCTGCATTAATCTGCTGTCAATTTTTGAAGCTTTACTAATGTATAAATAACGTTCTATGATGACATAAAAAGTGTAGAATAATAAGATGGCAATTGGAATCAGGAAAAAACCTCCTTTTAAGATAAATCCTAAAACTGAGATTTCGGTATTTGGAGCAATTTTTTCGATAACTACGTTAGAAGCGGCGTTTGCAATGGTATCTGTTTGTAATTGAATAAAACTAAACATACATTAATTCTTGTTTTTAATAATTAATTCTAAAAAATATTTGAAATTTGCAATAAAGATAATTTTCGCTGTTATATAAAACTAAAAAAAACGAAAATTATTTCAATCAACAACACTTTTACTCAAAATAAATGAACTATCAGGAAACTACCAATTGGATGTTTAATCAACTCCCAATGTACCAACTTCAAGGCGCTTCGGCATACAAAGAAGATTTGACCAATATTAAGTTGCTGGCAGCACATCTTGATAATCCCCAAAATGAGCTAAAATGCATTCATGTTGCGGGAACTAATGGCAAAGGATCTACTTCGCACATGTTAGCTTCGGTTTTGCAGGAAGCCGGATATAAAGTTGGATTGTACACTTCACCTCATCTAAAAGATTTTAGAGAAAGAATAAAAATCAATGGCGCCGAAATTTCAGAAGATTTTGTGTGTGAATTTGTCGCCAAACACAAAGATTTTTTTGAAGCTAATGACATGAGTTTTTTCGAAATGTCGGTTGGTTTGGCTTTTGATTATTTCGCAGCAGAAAAAGTTGATATTGCCATTATCGAAGTTGGTCTTGGCGGAAGACTTGATGCGACCAACATTATTACGCCATTGGTTTCTGTGATTACAAACATCGATTTAGATCATACGCAGTTTCTTGGAAATACTCCTGCAGCAATTGCAGGCGAGAAAGCCGGAATTATAAAACCCAATGTTCCCGTTGTTATTGGTGAATATACAACGGAAACTCAACCTGTATTTTTGGCTAAAGCCGAAGAAAATAAAGCACCAATATACTTTGCTTCCGATTTGATTTCAGAAGTTTTTCCATCTGATTTAATTGGCGATTACCAGTTTCATAATAAAAAAACGGTTCAGCAAACTATTGCAGTTTTGAATTCTCAAAACGAATTTACTGTTTCCAACGAAAATCTAAAATCGGGCTTATTAAAAGTGGTGAAAAATACCGGTTTGCAAGGAAGATGGCAACAATTGGGAGAAAATCCGAAAATCATTTGTGACACCGCACACAATAAACACGGATTGGCAGTTGTGATGAATCAGATTAAAAATCAAACTTTTGAGAATCTTCATATTGTTCTTGGAGTTGTAAATGATAAAGATCTGGATTCGATTTTACCTCTTTTCCCGAAAAAAGCTCAATATTATTTCTGCAAACCAGATTCGTCACGTGGTTTACCTACCGAAATTCTGAAAGAAGCGGCAGAAAAACATGATTTATTAGGCGAAAAATACGATTCGGTTGAAAGCGCCTTCGCAGAAGCAAAGAAAAATGCCTCCAAAAATGATTTTATTTATGTTGGCGGAAGTACTTTTGTTGTCGCCGAATTGCCTTTAAATTAATTGAATTTTAAATCGTACGAAAAAGACTAAAAAATATTCTCTTATAATAAATTCAATTACAACGAGATAGGAAAAACTTTAAAAAAACTTTAAATTTTTAGCCTATTTTGTTTGCAGAACTGAAAAAGTGGCTTATATTTGCACTCGCAATCAGAAACGATAGCAACCTAGTAAAATAGGGCGATTAGCTCAGCTGGTTCAGAGCACCTCGTTTACACCGAGGGGGTCGGGGGTTCGAACCCCTCATCGCCCACCAAGAAACTCCTTAAGAAATTAAGGAGTTTTTTTTATGCCCAAAAACAACAGTTCATTTCAACATCCCCTGTAAATTGTTATTAATACTAAAATTACTGATTTGTAGTTCTCAAAGTTCAAACAACATAAAACGATAGATATAAATCTTCTTTATTACTAAAATTATTCCTCCAACGAATAGAAATTGTATTTAATAAATTATAAAAATTTTGTTTCTATATTAGTCCACAAATTATACTGATGATTATTATACTTTACAAATCTTAATCATGATAAATTTTGTATTTAATAAGTATAATTTACGCACAGGCGATATAGTATTATTTGAAACCAAACATAATATCAAAATTATTCCCTATGGAAAAAAAGTGGAAAAATTTTAGTGGAAATATTAATATCTACAAAGATTTACAAAGAAATGATATTCGTGAAATTTTTGCCGAAAAGAACATTCATTCTCTTCAATTTTATGAATTTGAAAATCCAAAAAATGAAACTTGGGAAATCTTAAATGATTTTTTTGGAGAATATCCAAACATCGGTTTAAGATTATTATGGTTCGAAACTCAAAATTTCTCATTTTATAAACTAATTCCAAATATTAGAAAATTTACCATTGCGTCCTACAATACATTTGATTTTTCAAAACTCCAAATTAACACCAAATTAAACCATTTTGGAATTGAAGAAACAAAATCAATCGCTGTAGATGTTTCCTTTATTAAAGAATTTATAGATCTAGAATCTCTTTATGTTGATGGAATGAAAAAAGGATTGAATAATATAAAATCATTAACAAAACTGAAGAAATTAACTTTTAGAGGAGTTAAGCTAGAAAATCTTCAGTTTATAACGGATTTAAAAAATTTAGAAGATCTTAAATTACTTTTTGGTAGTTATAAAGATTTAGACGCTTTAAGTAATCTCAAAAAATTAAAATCTATTGAATTTAGTCGAGTTAGGCAAATTCCAGACTTTAATTTTTTAAACTCCTTGGAGAATCTTGAAAAAATTGAATTTGAAGGAATGGCTAAGATGGAAGAAATCCCAGACATGTCTAAATTAACTAAACTTAAAAAGATTATTATAAATAATAACCTACAGCTTAATGATATACAAAACATTAGTAAAATACCAAATTTAAAACTTTTACATCTTACTTTTGCTGACAATTCAAAAGCACAGGATCGTAAAAATTTAATCAATCAATCATTAGAAATTTTAATGACTAGTAAAACTATTAAATACACAAATATATTTCACTGGATAGATGAAGTTTCAACAAAAAGATTAACAGACAAAGGAATAGAAAAGTGGGAATGGGGCAAAGAAATGTAATATACTATAATAATCGACATTTTCTTCAAATCCCACAAAGATTGATTCGTAATAAGGCTCATAAGAACCACAAAGTTTCCAAAAACCCCAAAGTCACTTGATGTTGGAGTTTTTTCTATATAATTGTATCACACAATTTCAAATCTGTTTTTTACCAATTGGGAAATTTCTGAGAAATTTTAAATATCTTTGAACTATGAGCACACTAATAAAACCAAATCACATAGGGCGAAAAATTAGCCGTATTCGTGAACTTCGAGATATGAAACAAGAAGCTTTGGCGCAAGCTTTAGGAACAAACCAACAAGCTATATCTGCCATTGAAAACAGTGAAACAATAGAAGATGGAAAACTTGCCGAAGTTGCAAAAGCTCTTGGTGTAACAGTAGAAGCAATTAAAAATTTTTCAGAAGAAAATATGATTAGCTATTTTAATAGTTTCCACGATAACAGCACCAATAATGGTCAAAATGCTGCATATCCAATATATAACTTTAATCCTCTTGATAAGTTGATGGAAGTTTACGACGAAAAAGAAAAACTTTATGAACGTTTAATCCAAGCAGAAAAAGAGAAAGTCGAATATCTGGAAAAAATAATAAAAGGGAAATAACCTTTTTGAAAAGCAAAAACTCCTTAAGAAATTAAGAAGTCTTTTTTATGGCTTTATTTTTCTTCCGCAAAGTATTTGTCATTTCGACCGAAGGGAGAAATCACACAAGCATATCTACAAAGATTGGCGAATTTAGGCACGGAATTACTAGTGTGATTTCTCCCTTCGGTCGAAATGACAAGATTGTGTACATCTTTTTGTCTACGATTTAAGTTTCAAACGCAAAAATTAAGCGTTCTTATATTTATCAGAAAAATTGTAGTTTTGTTTAAAATTCCTAATCAACATCTGTGATTTACATTTTAAATTATGTTTTTTACAATTCCTGTTTATTATACTTAATTATTATCTTTGAACTATGAGCACACTAATAAAACCAAATCACATAGGGCGAAAAATTAGCCGTATTCGTGAACTTCGAGATATGAAACAAGAAGCTTTGGCACAAGCTTTAGGAACAAACCAACAAGCTATATCTGCTATGGAAAACAGTGAAACTATCGATGAAGAAAAATTAATTGAAGTAGCGAAAGTACTTGGCGTAAGCGTAGAAGCAATTAAGAATTTTTCGGAAGAAGCTGTTTTAAATATTATAAACAATACTTTTACTAATACTAGTCACGATAACTCAACAATTAACTCAATTAATATCCAGCCTAACTTTAATCCTCTTGATAAAATTGTAGAACTTTACGAACGATTAGTCCAATCCGAGAAAGAAAAAGTTGAATATCTGGAAAAAATAATAAAAGGAAAATAACCTTTTAGAAAAGCAAAAACTCCTTAAGAAATTAAGGAGTTTTTTTATGTCTTTTTTATGTTTCGAATATATTAAAGCAATTCCTTTAAAACTTTTTTACCATTTTCATTATCCGGATTCAATTCAACAGATTTTTGATACATCTTAATCGCATCTTCTTTTTTGCCACATTGCAGTAATGCCTCGCCATAACTATCATATATATTGGCGCTCTTTGGAAAAATTAATGCCGCAGAAGCAAATGTTTCTAAAGAATTTTCTTTTTTCTGAAGTCTCAGAAATTGATAACCCAATCTGTTAAAATCCCTTTCTGTTGCTTCATAACTACCAGGGTTCTTTAAATATTCTTCGATCAATTGATTTGCTTTTTCTTTACTTCCGTTTTCAAGCAAACTACCATAAACTCTTGAAAGATTTTGTACCGGAACGACATAAGGTTTATCATTAATTAATTGTAAAACTGCATTAGATACCGCAAAAATAGGACTTGCAGTATTAGATAAAAGTACCACTGTCTGGTTTTTATCAATGTTATGGATCAAAATAGAGCTAAGTCCGGTAATGGATCCATCGTGAAAAACTAATTTTCCGTTACTTTCATCAGTATACATTTCCCAACCCAAACCATAGGCTATCTCTTTTTCGCCATAACGATAAGAGGCGATTTTCCCATCATTGAGCTTTGTTGGTGTTAATGCTTCTTCTAATTCTTTCTTGTCCAAAAGCTGATATTTAAATAATGCATTTTCATACTTCTGCAAATCCAGAGCCGTGCTTATAATACCGCCGTTTCCATAAAAATTGCTTTTCTCAAATATCAAAAAAGATTCTTTCTGATCTTTAATATTAACGAAGTTCGTCGAATACATGTTTGGATAGGAATATAATTCTACTTGATTTGGCACCTTAATCTTTCTATTCTCCGGAAGAAATGAATCGTTCATTTTGGCAGGTTTGAAAATATTCTTTTCCAAATAATCTCTGAAACTAATTCCGGATATTTTCTCGACTATTAATGCCGCAAGACAGAAATTAACATTACTATATTCCCATTTACTTCCGGGCAAAAATGAAAGCGGAGTTTTATTCTGAATAAATACCGGTATGATATCCGCATTAGAAATATTTTTTTCAGGCTGCTCTTTTATTACATTATCAAATAGATGATAATATTCCGCCAATCCAGAAGTATTACTGAGCAAATGCCTAATGGTGATATTTGGATAAGGAAAATCCTGAAGATATTTTTGAACCGGATCATCAAGCTTTAATTTCCCTTTTTGTTTAAGCTGTAGTATTGCCGTAGCAGTAAACGTTTTTGATACGGATGCAATTGGAAATTGAGATTTGTCAGTGATTTTTTCTTTCTTTTCGAAATTAGAAAATCCATAAGTCTTAGAAAAAGTAATTTCTTCTGATTTTGAAATTAAAACGCTACCATTAAAAAGATCATTTTTACTAAGTGTCGAAAAGAAATCATTTATTTTTTGTCCCGAAACGGTACTGCTCAAGACAGACGCTACTAAAATAAGAAAGATTTGTTTGTTCATTTTTGATTGATTGATTTATTGATTGATTGATTTGTTTTTAAGCCAGTATATGAAATATTATTACTACAATTATTTTTTTGGAAGGTTATATTTTTGGTCTTTCAATATTGCTGTAATTGCAGCTGAAATTTCAAAAACTTTTCCATTATAATTGTTATCTAATAGAATTATTGTGAATTTTTCATCAATATCTGATACTAAAATTGCTTCATAATTTCCAGCTCTTCCATCGTGTAGATGCGTAATTAAATTTTCGTTTTTATATTTTGCTTGTCCCAAAGCCGATTGAGTTTCCGGCAAATCAAATTGTTGACCTATTTTATAAAGTGATTTTTTATTAATTACTTTATTGTTGTGAAGACAATTTGCCCATTTTAATAAATCAATAGTCGTAAGGTAAGTTCCTCCTGTTATTGGTAAATCTTTTTTGTCTGGAACTAAATTATTATTAAATCCTTGCGCAATATTTTCTTCTCCTTCTAAAGGAGTCAATTTAGCCGAATACATTTTACAAGGTTTGAAAATGAATTTTTCTGAATATGTTTTAAAAGATATCCCTGTCAATCGTTCAACAATAAATTGTCTTAAAAAAATATTATTATTGTTATAATCGTAATTTGTACCAGGTTTAAAATCGAGCGTATCAATCAGCATTAAACCATCAAAAAGGTCTTTGTCATTTTTAATACTTTTCCAATTTACATTAGGCAATCCGCTTGTGTATTGTAATAAATTTCCAATCGCAACTTCATTTGCCCATTTTGGTAATTCGGGAATAAATTTGGAAACCTTATCTTCTAGTTTCAGTTTACCTTGTTCTTGTAATTGGATTAAAGCAATCGCACTGAATTCTTTTGTAATAGAACCAATATTAAATCTGTAGTCAGTAGTTAATTTGTTCGTTTTTGTTGCATCAGTAAATCCAAATGAAGCGTTGTATATTATTTTATTATTTTTTGAAACAAGTACATTTCCATTAAAAACGCCAATTTGGTTTGACCATTTCATTAAAGAGTCAATTTGTTTTATTTGCTTATTCTGGGCAAATATATTATTAGTTAGAAGTAATAGAACAGTGAAAATCGAGAACAGTTGTTTGTTATAGTGCATCTTTTAATTTCTTGGTTTCTTTATGAGCTTTGGTTAACTTGACAAATAGTATTAATTTTTTTTCCATTTTTGACTAAATCTGATTTCTGCCAGCTTATCGTAAAGTTTTTTTAATCCGTAAGTTCCAATCATTCCATAGTCGCTAATGGTTTTTACTTTGCCATTATTAAACGTTATTTTCAAATTTCCTGTTTGATCGTCAGTATGCATTACATAATATTCTTTGTTTAAATTCTCAAAATCACAGTAATTTATAAGTTCCTCTAATTTGTCAAATTCTGTTTTATTAATCTTTGCAGAGAATACTCCTTCTTCCTTTCCATAACCAACTTCTTGCTCTTTATTAAAATTATAATACCGAGCATTAAATACCGATAAAGAATTCCTGTTTAAAGTAAGTTTATAAACCGGACAAGAACCAAAACAGCCTGAAGTACTAAACTCAATTCTCGTAATTTTATTTTTTTTTGGATTTTCATTGTATTCGATAAAGTCGCCAAATTTGAAAGTCAAAATATTTTTTGATTCTGCATATTCATTTTTTTTACCATCAACTAATTTCTGTGTATAAATAACTAAGAAAGGCTGAGAGTTTATATGTTCAACTTTCGGGACGATTGAATTACCCCATTCTTTATCAATGTGAAAAATTTTGGTTTTATTTTCGCCATAATTCATTACTACAATTGGTGAAAAACTACACGATTCTTCCCCTTCAATTCCTGGTCTAAAACTTATACAATCATGATTATCACCAATAGCGAGCAAATCAGTGTAACCATTATTATCAAAATCAACTTTTGTATAATTTGTTTTGACATTAAGTTTATTTGCTAAAATCTTATTTATACTATCTCTCCTATTACTTCTGTTGAAATTCTGAAGATTTTTTAATTCATATTTCTTGTAATTTGTGTCACTTTTTTGAATGAACTTTTCTATTTCTGATTTACTTTTTAGCCTATCTATTTCTGATTGGACAATTGGGGTTTTAAGAAATTTAGTTTCGTTTTTACAAGATGCAAAAACTAACAGAATTAAAAATAATTTTATGATTTTCATTTTTACTTTTTTATGCTTTATATTTTCCAAAAATTCATTTTATAATTCTTATAATCTATTACGGATTCTTTGTCTGACTAAAACCAATCATTGACATTAAAAAGAAAAATAAACCTATAAGTACAAATACAAAACAATCCCAATGTTTGTTTTCTGATTTATTAAAATTATTATCTGATAATTTTAAATAATTAGTTGTTTTTGATTTAATACTTTCAATGCCAATATTTTCATTAAAAAAATAGGTATCACTTACTGATAACGAATCAACTTTTATCAATTTTTCCCGATAATCTTTTTTATCGATACCAAGATATATAGAATCGCCTTTATTTACATCGCTAATTATTTTTTTTACAAGATCTCCTCCCAAAATCTTCTTGCTTATATGGAAAACTAAATCAGGGTATTTTTTTAATCTGACATTAATATAACTATGCTTACCTCTTACATATTCAATTTTTTCTGATGTTATATCGCCAAGAACAATTATGTCTTTTGATTTTATATCTTCAATATGCAAAGCATTATATGCTCCATAAAAAAGTAAAGCGCTTATTGTTAAAAATATAATAGCGAGTTCTTTTCCTATTTTTCTTTCTGCTAATTCTTCACGTTCTGTATCGCGTTTTTTGCCTTTTGTAACTTCATTTTTTAATTCAAAATAATTTTCAAAATAGTCACATGTTATCTTTATTTTTTCTTCATTTTTAAAATATAAGGTTATTTCTTCCCATTTATTAGATTTTCCTTTTAATTGTTTTTCAGTCCAACTTTCAATCTCATCAAGTTCATAGACTTTTTTTTCACTTCTTAAAAAAGACCATTGAATTAACTTGTTTTTTGTAATGCTGTAATTTTTTATTGAAAATAAATTGAGTAAAATAAAAACGGAAACCAGTAAAGACAAAAGGAACACAATTAGACAAATGTTTTTTGCATTATTGTCAGGTGTATATTTTATGAAGGTATAAATTGCAAGTATTAAACAAAATAGTAGACCAAACAAATGGCTTTTCCAGTAATCTTTTTTCTTTTTTGTGCTAAAATAATTATCTGTCAATTTTTTGTTTTTTTAAGATTTCGATCAACGAAGTAGACTTTCTTTTGGGCTAATATAAGAAATATCGCAAGAAAATATATGTAAACTTGGCGGCTTTGCGACTTTGCGCGATTTTTTTTCAGTCTTAATTATCTAAAAAAAGCTTAACTTAATGACATTGCGCTATAACATGTATATCTTATATCTCTAAAATTATTGAATTAAATGTTGGAGAAATTCCAAAAAAAATCAATAAATTACCATAAATAAATAATCACAAATGAAACAACAAAAACAATGGTCAATAGATGAAATTCAAAAAGTTTGGCAATTAGCTTCAAAATTACATGATGGACAAAAATATGGTGGTTTTAGTAAGGGCGAACAAGTCGAGTATATAAATCATATCGGAAGTGTTGTATTCGAAGTTTTAA
Organism: Flavobacterium pectinovorum; assembly: GCF_006438875.1. Lineage (GTDB taxonomy): Bacteria > Bacteroidota > Bacteroidia > Flavobacteriales > Flavobacteriaceae > Flavobacterium > Flavobacterium pectinovorum_A. Next base: position 23,318 of record NZ_RCZH01000007.1, on the reverse strand, counting down.
ACGCTATTCAATCAACTGAAAACATAAATGCCGATTTGGCTATTAAATGCGCCATACTTCATGATACTATCGAAGATACAGCTTTGACATATGAAAAAGTAAATGCCCTTTTTGGTCATGAAGTTGCAAGTGGAGTTCTTGCGCTAACTAAAAATGATAAAATTGAGGGATCGTTGGAAAAAATGCTTGATAGCCTAAAAAGAATTAAAGAACAACCCGTAGAAATTTGGGCAGTTAAAATGGCAGACAGAACGGCAAATCTATACGAACCTCCATACTATTGGACAGACGAAAAAAAGTTAAAATATATTGAAGAAGCCGAAATAATATTGGATGAGCTAAAAGATGGAAATGAATATCTAGCCAAAAGATTGAAAAATAAAATCCAGGAATATCATCGTTTCGTTGGTTCATCAGTAAATTAGCCTATAAATCACAATTAAGCTGGTTCCCAAAGCTCTATTTTATTACCATCGGCATCCATAATATGCACAAATTTTCCGTAGTCATAAGTTGCAATATCATCTAATATGGTTACTCCGTTTTCTTTCAGTTTAGCTACAAGTCCTTCGATATTCTGAACTTGATAATTGATCATAAACTCTTTTTTGGATGGAGAAAAATATTCATCTCCCTTTTTGAAAGGGCTCCATTGAAGTGAATTTACTTTATCAGCATTATTAATATCTCTGGATTGAAATGTCGACCCCCAATCATTGGTTTCAAGTCCAAGATTTTTAGAATACCATTCTTTCGTTTCTTTCGGATTGTCCGAAAAAAAGAAAATACCGCCAATTCCTGTGACTTTTGGTGTGGTGTCAATTGGTGAATTTGAGTTATCCGATTGTTGTTTTGAATCTTCCATATTGGGTTGTTTTTTAGTTGTCTATCTACAAATTTAAGAACTATTATAATCGATATTACTAATCTTAAATATTCCTTTCACTTAAAACTCTATTTCACTTTCCTGCAGGTAATAAAAAAGAACGGAAAACTTTCATCCAATGCTATGATTTCGAACAATCCAAATTTATCAAACTCAGCATGAACTGATTCTTTGTCGTAAAAGAACATTTTGACGCCTTCAAATATTTCGTAACGATCTTTGCTTACAAATTTGCCTTTGCCATAAGTCTGAGCCTCTTTTGTGATTGCTGTAAAAATCATATAACCATTCTCTGATAATTGATTGTAAGAATCCCTGATTAGTTTTTGTCTCTCGTCACTATCTAATAAATGAATTAATGCATAACAGAATATTCCATCATAATGATTAGTATCAAATGGCATATCGGTCACAGAACCATGATAAATTTTCAAATCTGTACCAAAATGTTTTGCTGCAAGATCAATCTCCGTTTTTGATATTTCAATTCCCGTTACCGTAATTCCGTTTTCTCTGAAAACTTGTGAATTTCTTCCGTAACCAATTCCCGGAATCAGAATATTTTTTATTGAATTCTCCACAAAAAAATCCTTTGCCAATAGTGCGGATTTTGAAGGCTCGAGTCCCCACATTTCTTGTTTTTCAACAAAATTATCTTCCCAGAATTCTGCCATAATATTACTTTTTATTTTACACTTTTAATATTCTGAAAATAGTATAATTTCTATTCACTTAGATTAAAATACAATCCACAACAAATGTTAGATCAAAATTAATTTTTATACATTTGAAAAATAAAGATAAAAAATGAATAGAAAAGGTTGTCTTCCTCCGCCAAGATTTTAATTTCTTCTTAAAAATAGATGAAGTTGCAAATTGACAATACGTCAAGTGTTTTGCTATACTTCATATTTAACTAGTAATTAATTTATAATCTTGTTCGGTTTCGGACAGACAATTTTTATGAAAAACTCTTATCTAAAGTTGCACATAGCTGTAATACTTTCGGGTTTTACCGGTATTTTTGGCAAACTCATTTCTCTTAACGAAGGACTATTAGTTTGGTACAGAACCTTCTTTTCGGCGATTATTTTATTCTTTCTTCTAAAATTAACCCAAACATCCGTTGCAATTACTATTCGCGAAAAATTAAAAATTTCCAGAAGCGGTATTTTTATTGCTATTCACTGGGTCTTTTTTTATGCAAGTATAAAATATTCCAACATTTCTATAGGCGTAGTTTGTTATTGCTTAACAAGTTTTTTTACTGCCATTTTTGATCCTTTACTTAATCGAAATAAGTTCGTATTTTCTCAATTCATATTTAGTGGAATAACCCTTTTGGGTATCAGTTTAATTTTCAAATTTGATAGTTCTTACCATACCGGAATTATGCTCGGTTGTATCTCGTCGGCTTTTGCAGCACTTTATACAATTTACAACGAACGATTGGTTAAAACTTATGATAGTAAAGTCATTAATTATTACCAAATGACCGGAGGTACAATTTCTTTAACGATTCTATTACCCTTTTATTTATTTCTTTTTCCTGTAAATAGTTTAATTCCAAATGAAAGAGATTTTTTCTATCTCCTCCTATTATCATCATTTTGTACAGTTGCATTATACGTTTTATTTGCAGAAGCATTAAAAAAAACACCTGCTTATACGACTAACCTAACCTTTAACTTAGAACCTATTTATGCCATAATTTTAGCATTTATATTTTTTAATGAAGGCAAAGAAATGGGAAAACCATTTTATGTGGGACTCTTTTTTGTATTTGCTTCGGTAATTTTGCAAACTATTATTTCATTCAACAAAAAGAAATAATCAAAACAAGAAACCTCCAAAATCAAATGACTTTGGAGGTTTCATAATTTAAACTCTATTTTTTTTCAATTACCAAGGACTAATTCCTGTTTCATCGTCAATATCATTACTGAAAAATTTTCCTGTTGGTCCATTCTCATCTGTATCTGTATGTTTAATGATAAAACTTGCGGCGCTTTCTACAGATCCCGGACCTGAATGATGATTAAAATCTGTTGCGGTATAACCCGGATCAATTACATTTACTTTAAAAGGTAAATCTCTCAATTCATAAGCCAATATAATCGTGTAAGCATTCAAAGCAGCTTTTGAAGTCACATAACTTGTTGCTTTAAAATTATAGTATTTCCAATTTGGATCACTATGTAAAGTTAGAGATCCAAGTCCCGAAGTAATATTGCTGATTCTTGGATTTTCTGATTTTTTAAGCAATTCTAAAAATGCTTGCGTAACACTTATAACACCAAAAAAATTGGTATCGAATACATTTTGAATATCTTTTTTCGAAGCGTCAAAAGCGCTTTGAGGAAATTCACCGCTTATTCCTGCATTATTGATTAAAATGTCTAGTTTACCTTTTTCTTTTTCAACAATACTTTTTGCTGCTGCAATAGAATCCGCATTTGTAACATCAATTTGAATTGCTTTGATGTTTTCGAATCCATTTTCATTTAATTCTTTTACAACTGCATTTCCTTTTTCAAGATCGCGGGTTCCTAAATAAACAAACAAACCTTTTTTAGAAAGTTGTTTTGTAATTTCTAATCCTATACTTCTATTTGCTCCTGTAATTAATACTGATTTCATTTTTCGTGTTTTTAAATTATTGAAGCAAAGGTCATTCGTTTAAAAACAAAATCATTTGCCATTTGACAAAAAGCGATTTAACGAATATTTTTTCTAATTCGGCTTAAGGAAGATTGTGTAACTCCTAAATAAGAAGCAACGTAAGAAAGCGGAACGCGATTGACAACATTGGGGTAAATTTCCAGAAAATTCAAATATCTTGTCGTCGCATCTTCTGAAACTAACCGACTTCTTCTGTCTACTTTTTGTTTCATTTTTTTTGTACTAATTTTATGTGCTATAGCTTCCCACGGAATAATAGTGTCTAAGAGTTCTCGCCAGTCTTTTTTTGAGAAAACCAATAATTTACAATCAATAGCTGCCTGAACATAAGCATTTGAAGGAATATCATTTTCGAAACTTTCGAAATCGACCACAAGATTATTTTCGTCAATAAAATAGGTGGTAATATCTTCTCCTTTATTGTTGTAATAGCAAATTCTTACGATTCCGTCTAAAATAAAACCAACTTGCTGGGCAATCTTTCCCGCTTCAGAAAAATACTCGTCTTTCGGGAGGTTTAACTCCGTCGCTTTCTGCGAAATTAAATCAAGTTGCTGTTGGTTTAAATCTCCAAATTGCAATATGTATTCTATAAATTCTTTCATAACTGCAAGTTAATCAAAGTTATTCTTGATGGATTTGTCATTTGGCAAAAAAAGTTACACCCTGTTGACATACTCTTGTCACCAGACCTCTTTACTTTTGATGCATTAAATAAACAATTAAAAACAAAATTATGAATTTAGCATCATTAAGAATTATTACGGCTGATATTAAACGTTTGGTTCAGTTTTTAGAAAATACAACTAATTTTAGGGCAATTTGGTACACCGAAGACTTTGCAGAAATAACGATGGGTTCGTCCACTTTGGCAATAGGAAGTACGAGAACATTAAGCTTTTTTGGAGAAGGAGTTGCACAGCCCGCCAGTAACAAAAGTGTGATTATAGAATTTCGTGTTGACAATGTTGATCTTGAATTTGAGAGAATTAAGAATTTTGTACACGACATTGTACAGGAACCTACAACAATGCCATGGGGAAATCGTTCGTTATTATTTCGTGATCCGGATGGTAATTTGATTAACTTTTTTACGCCTGTTACTGCAGAAGCTATTCAAAAACTCAAGTAACAAATACATCTACACAACTGATCTTTAAATAATTACCAAAATTTAAATCGCAAAAGTTTTCTTAAATTGGTTTGAATGCATTTTTGCATATTGTAAATTAGCTTTTACGACAACCTTAAAAAATGAAAACTATGAAAACGAGAATCATTCTTGCCACATTGTTACTGGGTTTTGTAATATCGGGCAATGCACAAAAGAAAATTGAAACTACTGAATTACCAAAGACATCACAGGATTTTCTGAAAAAATATTTTAGTCACACCACTGTTGTTAATGCTAAAAAAGATGCAGAACATGGCGAAAAAGGATATGAAGTCAAACTTAAAGATGGTACAGAAGTAGAATTCTGGAAAGACGGTTCGTACCGCGAAGTTGATGGAGATGGAAAACCAATTCCCACTGATTTTATTCCGAAATCAATTAAAGATTATGTGGCAAAAAACTATCCAAACGAAAAAATCACACATATTGATTATGGTCACAAAGATCTCGATGTAGATTTAACGAACAAAATTGATCTGGAATTTACCAAGGAAGGGAAATTTATAAAAGGTAAAAAAGATTAAAAATTAAAAACTCCAAAGTCATATGATTTTGGAGTTTTTTTTATGATTCTAAATCTGTTTCCGGAAGAGAATTAATTTTTATAAAATGATTCCTTAAAAGCGATTGGACTGCTATTTGTTTTTTTCTTAAACAATTTATTGAATGATTGCGGATGTTCAAACCCTAATTTATATGCGATCTCAGATACAGATAATGTTCCTGTTGCAATATATTCTTTTGCCTTTTCTATTAATTTGTCATGAATGAATTGTTGTGTATTCTGACCACAAAGATTCCGTAGCAAATCACTGAGATATCTGGGAGAAAGTTTCAATTCATCCGCCACAAATTGTACAGTTGGAATTCCATTTAGAATCGTTTCTTCGTCATCAAAATAAGTATTCAATAACGTTTCCAGTTTTGCAAGCACATCATTGTTAATCGCTTTTCGGGTTAAAAACTGACGGTTATAAAACCGATTGCTATAATTGAGCAAAAGTTCTATTTGCGAGATAATCACATCCTGACTAAAATTATCAATTCGTTCATTCAGTTCATTCTGAATATTGGCAAAAACACCCAAAATAGTTTCCTTCTCTTTCTCTGATAAATACAAAGCTTCAGAAGCAGCATAACCAAAAAAGCCGTATTTTTTTATATTAGTATTTAAAGAATAAGGCCTGAAAAAATCCGGATGAATATGCAATGACATTCCGCTATAATCAGCTTCTTCATCCTGCATACGCAAAATTTGTCCGGGCGAAACAAATGACATTCCTCCTTCTTCAAAATCATAAAAACCATGTCCGTAGCGCAATTTTCCTGTAAAATTAGTTTTGAAAGATATCTTGTAAAAATTCAAAATAATACCTTTTTCAAAATCTTTAGGATCAAAAACTGCTTCGCCATAATTTAGAATACTAATAAGCGGATGCATGGGTTTAGGCTGTCCCATGGCTTTATGCAATTCAGATATGTTGTTGAATATTTTTGGCTGATCTTTCATTGTTCGGGATACTTCTTTTACAAATTTACGAAATGTTCTATTGTTGCAATATTCCAACTCACAGTACTTTGATCAATCATATCGTGAACGACTGAATCACTAAGTTCTGTCATTAATTGGTGCATTGCGGCGGTTCCTTGTTCCTTACTATCCCAAATAAGCATATCGTAGACAATACCTTTTTTTAACTCAGAAATATTTCTGGATCTAAATCCTTCCTGACGTTTCAGAAATTCGTCTACTTCTTTATTGGCTTCAATAAATTGCTCGATCGTAAAACCGTTAAGTTTAAAAGTAGTCAATTCTATGGCTTGATTTTTCATAATTCTTTAAATTAAAAAGTAAACATTGCTTTGATATTCTGTACTTGCGATTCTGCGCCTGATTTCACTCTTTCTTTGTACAAAGCATTCGCATCATTTCCAGCAATATATCGCAATTGATTTTTATTATCCGTTGCGGCTTCATACACAATTTGAGCAATATCTTCTACCTTGCTGTAATTTGCAATTTGTTCAGCGCTATATCCTTTACTCACTTCTTCGGTCAATTTTGCGTAGGCATCGTGTTGTCCAACTTCCATAGATCGAACGGCAAAATCAGTTTGCATTCCGCCCGGAGCAATCACTTTTACTTGTGTATTAAATTGCGCCAATTCATAAGCCATACTTTCTGAAAAACCATCTACAGCAAATTTTGTAGCGCTATAAATAGAACAAGTTGGAAATCCAATTAATCCAAATGTGGAGGAAATATTTAGAAAAACACCACTTTTTTTGGCTCTGAAATGAGGTGTAAAAGCTTTTGAAACCCGAATAACTCCCAATAAATTTGTAGTAATTTGGCGATGAATCTGTTCATCGTCTAAAGATTCTAAAGCACCAATTAATCCATAACCGGCATTGTTCATTACAACATCTATCGAATATAAATTGGTAACTTTTTGAATTGTAGTATTAATTTGTTCCGAATTAGTTACATCAAGCGGAAGTAAAATCACGTTTTCTAATTGGTCTAATTCGGTTTCATTTTCAGGATTACGCATGGTCGCAATGACTTGCCAGCCTTTACTATGAAATAATTTTGCCGAAGCTTTTCCTAATCCTGATGAAGCGCCTGTGATAAAAATTGTTTTTTGCATTTTTTCTTGTTTTAAGATTACAATGCAAAAGTCTATAGAAACAGAAGCTTTAATGTAGCCTGTTTGGTTCTTGTATTAGCCAAAATGACAAGTGTTTTTAATTAATATGATATTATAAAACACTAGATTTCTCATAAAACTGAATGCCCTCGCCTAGATAGTCCCGAAGCTTCGGGAGGAAATCCTTTTATGGCAGTCGCGAGGTTTCGGGCAATGTCATTAAGTTAAGGGAATATTGCCGAATAAATCTCGCGCAAAGCCGCAAAGTCGCAAAGAAAATGTATGTAAACTTGGCGGCTTTGCGACTTTGCGCGATTTTTTTTTCAGTCTTAATTATCTAAAAAAAGCTTAACTTAATGACATTGAGCTTCAGGAGTCATAAAAGATAAAATGTATGGATTAGCTTCAAATAAAACTTATAAAATAATTTAAACTCTCAACGAACCACGAAATCCTCTGGCAGCATAATAAGAATCTGCTCCGTTATGATAAACGAACACCGTATTGTATCGAAAATCTGCAAATAATGCGCCGCCAAGTTTTCTAATTTCCGGAGTTGTTACAATCCAGCTTGACGTTTTTGCGTCAAATTTCCCTAGTTTGTGCAACTCCCGATATTGTTCTTCTGTCAGGATTTCGATACCCATTTCGGCAGCCATATTTGCAGCGCTGTTTATGGGTTTGTGTTCTTTTCTTTTTTCGAGTGCTTCGTGATCGTAACAAATACTTCTGCGCCCTTTTGGGCTTTCGGCAGAACAATCATAGAAAATATATTCAACTGTTTTTTCATCAAAACCTACAACATCTGGTTCTCCTTCTGTTCTTTCCATTTCGTCGAGTGACCAAATTTTTTCAGGATTAGCTAATAATTTTGTTCGTACTTTATCCCATTCAATCCCTTTATGACGATTCAGATTATTTTCAAAACGAGCTTCCAGAACACTAAGTATTTCTTCTTGTTGATCTGATGACAATTTTTTATTGATTTTCATAATCTCTTTATTAGCCAATTTGTGTTTGTAAATACTCTTCCAGTTTATCTACATTCTGAATCAATCCTTCGTCTGCCTTAAAAACTTTAACGACCGTTTCGTATAATTCATCGGTTTCAAAAACTCCTGTCCAGTCCAATACCGTTTTATTTTCTTTCGATTCAAAAATTATTGTCGCTAAATAATTGGGATTGTAATGCTGAAAAACAATCTTTTTAAAAGGGACAATTTCAACAAAAGTACTTCTGTTTTGATAATTTTTTCCGTCAGGACCGTGCATCGTTAAATTCCATTCGCCTCCGTCATTTAAATCCATTTTATGAATGGTATTCGTGAATCCGTTTGGTCCCCACCAATTTGCAATATGTTCAGGATTAGTCCAAACTTCCCAAACTAAATCTACCGGAGCATTTAATACCCTGGAAACATCCATTGCACGATTTGTTATATTGTTTGATTTTTCCATAATTTGGTATAATTAAAATTACTTTTAGCCTTTATATTGTCAAAATAAAGTATGCCAATAACACAATAAAAATTAATAAATCTGTCCATAATGCATAAGTTTCATTGGCGCTGACTGGCTTCTTTATTAAATGCTGCAATCCGGCAATACCAAAATAAAGTCCGCTTGCAAAAGCACTAACAATTCTCCATTCAGGCTTATAGATCGAAATAATTCCAACCAAACCAAAACATAAATTAGCAAATCCTAATTCGCGTATAATTGGAAAACTATCCGAACTTTTGATATGAAAAATTTCCTTTGCCGTAAAAGCTGGTTTTACTGATTGCTGAATTCCGGCAACAACTAAACGAAGTCCTACCGCTGAAAAAATAAACCACTTGCAGAATACGATAAATGTAAACGGAATATTTTTCATAAATGCCTCAATCATAAATCCAACTATTGGAATTATAAAAGTCATTAAAGTCACGCCGATGAAATATTTTTTACTCATAATAAATAAATTTACAACCTAATCCTTCAATCCTTTTCCGTCCAGAATATTTGGTATGTTTTTTTCGACTCTTGACTCTCTTGTTTTGGATTGTTTGGGTTGAGAAAAATGCAACAAATAACCTCTTTGCCGTCCTGGTGTTAAGGCGTTAAATGCTTTTTTTAAGTCGGGCATTTCATCTAATTTTTTCTGAAATTCAGCCGAAACTTCAAATTCAGCAGTTTCTTTCAAATCTACTGTCAAACCTGCTTTTTCTACTTCAATAGCTTGATAAATATAGGTTTTCAAAATATCTTTCTGATCTGTTATTTCCTTAAGATTGGTAAACCGGATCTGGCGTCCAGCTTGTACATTATCTGATTGCTGAATTAAAATATCATGAGTATCTTTTAGCAAAGCGCCTTTAAAAAACAAAAAAGCACAATATTCCTTATAGTCATGTATTAAAACAATGTTCTTTTCTCCTAAAGTATAGCAAGGAGTTCCCCATTTTAATTCTTCCGTAAGTTGACAATCAAGAGCAATTTTTCTTAATTGCTCCAGTTCTTTTTGCCACTTATCGGCTTTATCAAAATAAAAATCAACTTTAGGATTTGTGTTATTCGGCGTCATAGTATTTTGTTTTAAATTTTACTATGTATTAAAATTCATACTTTATGCTAATTTAGAAAATCTTACGAGAGAAGAAATTAAATTTAACAGATTTTTAAAACGCCTGAAATCAACATCATTAAATAAAAATCTTACTTTATATTTCCTTCGTCAATCGATCCATTTCTCTCAGTAAAGTTGGCATTCTATATTCTCCCGCCATGCTTGCTACTTTCTGGAAAGCATCTTCCAATTCAATTCCAATTGCTGTGACATATAATGGTTTTATACTTTCACCTCTGATCAAACTTTTTTTGTCTTTTTCAATCGAAGCAAAATTTGTTTTGGCAACTCCAATTATCGGAATTTCATTGTTTAGTTTTTCATATAAATGACCTCCTAAACCGTATTTCTTTTCATCATCCAGATAAACAAATCCGTCCACAATAATCACTTCAAGATTTTTTAAGTCCATTTTATTTAACAGACTAAGAATACATGGAAGTTCTCTTTTGTAAAATTCTCCCGGAATATATTCTTCAACATTATCAATTATTTCAGTGTGAACTTTAAAGTCTGTACTTTGGTTCCATTCTGTAAATTCAAGACAAACTGTTTTTGCTTTTCCGTCGAAGTAATAAGTATCAAATGCTAGTATCATATTTTTGGTAAAATAGTATCGCTTACACTAAGTGTGTATGATAATTTGGGATAAATAAAGTTCAGAATGTTATTTTCCTCTCCTCTCAATTTAAAAAATTCTCTTTTTTGATCTTCATCAGCCAATGTCAATAATTCTCCATCAGAAAAATAAGGAAGATCATCCTTAAATTGGATAAATGTCTTCGATTTCCTGAAGGTAATTCCCAACCATTTATTGTCTTTTTCTGATCGTTTTGGGCTTGGAACCGATTCTAATATAATCTTATGAAGAAACTTTGCATTGGTTGCCAGCGAAAATAAAAAAACTGAATTATGCGTTAGCGAAATCTCAAATTCTTCATCCGTTGTTCGGTCTTTAAGTTTCAGCTTTCTTATATTTTTTTCCGTAAGTTCATTTGGGTTTTCGTAGCACGTAAAAAGCCCAATATAAGAATCTGCTTCCAGATCCATACTTTGATCTGAATGGTATTTCATTGTCGTATAATTACAATCATACACTTCTATCAAAGCATTATCAAAATCTAACAATGGCAAATTCTTATCGCCATTTTGATTTTCAACATTTAAACTTTCTATTATTTGGTTATGAATAGCCGAAAAATTATTTGCCGGTATATCATACATTGTCGTAGTTCTCACTATCGGAATACCTTTTTCTCCTACTTTAACCAAATGATTTCCGATTCTGCCTTTGGCTACGTTTTCAAAATCTGCAGATTCTAATAAATCCTCAAATAAGTCTTTCTCTAAAAGAAGTGTAATTTTATAAAAGCCTGAGTTATTCATTATATAAATTCAGATTAATAGATTGGTTTTTCATAATCACCTGAATTCATACTGAAATGAATTTTTCCGTATTCAACATTCTTTTCGCTGCTATTTTCTTCATAATAAGAGTTTCGCAAATTGGTCATTGTTTCCGGAGTCATTTGCTCCAGTTTTACTAATTCGCCATTCTCCTTAATATAAGTCTGACCGTTTTTGTGCAAAGCTTCCAAGTTTGAACAACGTGCTACATAACCCATTCTAATCGGGATTTGATCTACATTTAATACCGAAGGTTTAATTTCATGCGTATATAATCTGTTGGTAGAAAGCGGTATTAAAAATGCTGAATTTGGATATAATGTAACACTGAATTCTTTTTCTAAAGCGGGATCATTTACTGTATTTTTCAATTTAAACTGAAGTCTTGTTAATCCGCTCGTTTGTTTATAACACCAATCATATCTGTCATTTTTTGATGGCGCTAATTTGTCAAAATTTGATGTATCATAAAAGGTACAAAAGGCAATAATACCATCTTTTGGCATATCCTTAATTTTATCAGAATGCGCTTTTATTTTCGATTTTACCTCTTTTGCATTTTCTTCGGTTTTCATTTTATTCTCATAAATCTGAACCAAAGCATGATTTAGTTTTGTTTCTTCTTCAAAAGTAAATTTAATAGCATCGTTTAATGAATCGATTATAACATGATCTGTGTCGCGGAAATTATCCGTTGGTCCGGTAAAATTACTCGAACATCTTAAAAGTCGATAATGCAATATTTCCTTAGCTTCGGCTTTTTCTTTTGAAACTTCCGTCAGGTAAATTCCAGTTCTTAAAGCCATAGAATCTTTGTTCGATTCCGTTAAATGCTGAAATGTATGTTCTGATTTAATTGCATTAAAATAATCACCACTATCAAACATATCTCTAAAATAAATACCAGCATTACTAACAAGAATTGGAACTTTACCAAGTGTTATTAATTGAATATTTTCTCCAATATAATTTTCGTAATTTACAGAAAGCTCTTTAATTACAAAAAAAGTTTCGTTATCATTTTTAAGCTGATTTATATCTCCACAAGCATAAATTCTTTTATCACTTAAAGAAGTCTGAATTTCTGATAGATTCTTTACTACTGAACCACAAAAATTTTCAGTCAAATAATGAAGTTCAGAGTTTAATTCTATATTTTCTTGTAGAACAATGAGAATATTTTTGTCTTTAGAAATTTTGTTTTCAATATTTGATGTGCTCATTTTGTATTTAAATTTGATAAAGATTTAGGCCGTTTTTCCTTTTTACTAATAGTTATCATTCCATTCTTTGCAATGCTAACTTAGTTTTATAATTGCTAATATAGAATTAAATTTATTGTAAAAAATGATTTAGAAAATATCATTCCTCAACCAAAGAAATCTCAAAAACAGTTTTTCCACCTTCATTTTTGTGCGCAATATATCCGCCATGCGCTTCAATAATATTTTTAGAAAGTGTCAAACCAATTCCTGCACCTTCATTTCTGGTGGTAAAAAAAGGTAGAAAAATCTTGTTTTCAATTTCCTTTTCGATTCCATTTCCATTATCAGAAATTCTGATGAAAATTCGGTTTTCTTTGGCTTCCGCCGAAATTAAAACTTGTTTCTCAGTAATATCTTTTAAGGCATAAATACAATTCGTGAGAAGATTAATCAAAACTTGCTCGATTTGCTGAGAGTCAACATTTACCCAACGTTTAAAAGAGATTGCATTTACAACTCCAATCTGATTTTCCTTAAATAAAGGAGTCATAATTTGTATACAATTGTCTATCAAATGCTGCAATTCAATTTTTTCCTTTTTAGGAGAAGGAAGCATTGCCAGTTTTCGATAACCTTCGACAAATTTTTGAAGATGATCACTTCGTCTTAACATGGTTTCAACACTATTTTTGATATCTTCCAAATCTTCAGCCGATAAAGAATCCTGCTCGACCAAATCCTGCAAATTCTGGCAAATAGAACGAATTGGCGTTATGGAATTTAAAAGTTCATGCGAAATCACTTTCATCAAATTTACCCATGCGTCTTTTTCTTTTTTCTCAACAACATTCTGAATCGAATCCAGTAAAACAATAAAATAATCTTTTTCGAAAATCTCTGTTCTCGAAGCCTGCAAAACAAATGTTTGCATGTTTTGCTCGTTTATCCTGATTTCTACAGATGTTTTTATTTCCTGAAAATTATCTTCTTCGATGATTTCGCATAAAGTTGGTAATTGATTCTTTAAATATTTCCATTTAGAAACTTTAGGAACATTAAAATTCGAAGAAAAATAATCGTTCATTAAAAAAATATCCCAGTCATTTTCCTGCTTTTGCAAAATAACAATTCCTGTTTCGATATTATTTAAGATCGAACGGTAAATAATATCTTTTGAAACCTGCTCGTTTTGTTTGTTTTTTAAAGTATCATACAACAGAAACAAATCATTATAACTTTTATTGAATTTATGTTTCGTGAAATCGGATGTAAAATCATTCTGCAAAATCGAAGCAATGGTTTTATCATAAAGCAAAACAAAATTTCGAACATAGAAATACATTTCCCGAACTAACAGAAAAACAATAAAAAGTCCAAATACTCCCGTAAAAAGTAAACCATCTTTAAAAAAGTAAATCGAAAATTCAATTCCTGCCACAATAAAAATTAATCGCAAAAACAGCAATTTATAAGTCTGAAACGATTTAAACATATTAATTGACATTGATGTTATATTTCTCTAAACGTCGATACAGTGCGCCTCGCGACAATCCCAATTCTTCGGCAGTTTTACTAATATTATTATTGTTTTTTAGTAAAACTTTTTCGACTGCAGCTTTCTCAACAGAAGAAAGTTGAATATCATCCGGGGTTTCTTCATAAGCCGTAATCGTTTCCAAATCTAAATCAGCAACTGTAATTTTATTGTTTTCACAAAGAATTACGGCGCGCTCAATTTTATTTTCCATTTCCCGGATGTTTCCATTCCAGGCGTGTTTCTCGATTTGTTCCAAAACTTTTTTATCAAAAGTAATTTCGTCCCTTCCGTATTTTTCGATCATTTTATCCAAAAGATATTCTGCCAACGGAATTTTATCTTCGTTTCGTTCGCGCAACGGAGGCAAAATAATTTCCATTGTATTGATTCTATAATACAAATCTTCCCTGAAATTTTTATCGGCAACTTCTTCTTTCAAATTCAAATTTGTTGCGGTAATAATTCGAACATTTAAAGGTCTTGGTTTGGTTTCTCCTAATCTTGTTACCGTTTTGGTTTGAATAACCTGCAAAAGTTTAGATTGCAAATGCAACGGAACATTCCCAATTTCATCCAGAAAAATAGTTCCGTTTTGAGCCATTTCAAAACGTCCGGGAGTATCTATTTTTGCATCTGTAAAAGCACCTTTTGCATAACCGAACAATTCACTTTCGAAAATATTAGAATTTAAAGATCCCAAATCTACCGCCACAAATGGATTGTTTTTTCTTTCGGATTGACTAAAAATATGATGTGCCAGAACAAATTTCCCTGTTCCGTTTTCTCCAAGAATCAAAACATTCGCATCCGTTTTTGCCACTTTATCTGCCAGTGAATATGCTTTTTTTATAATTTCTGAAGTACCGGTAAAAAAGTCATTTTCGATTTCAACATTCTTAACTTTCTTCTGTTCTTTTCTGGATTTATCCACGGCTTGTTTTACCGTTTCAAGTAGTTTTTTGTTTTCCCATGGTTTTAAAATATAATCAAAAGCACCATTTTTTAATCCTTCAACAGCTGTTTCAACTTTTCCGAAAGCGGTCATTAAAATCACAACGGTTTTTGGCGAAAGCGTTTTTATTTCATTCAATAAATACAAACCTTCTCTTCCGTCTTCAAAACCAATTCTGTAATTCATGTCGAGTAAAACAACATCGATTGTTTTTTTCGATAATAATTCAACAATATTTTTTGGATTATTGAGCGTATAAATGTCTTCAAAATACTTTTTCAGGAACACTTTCGACGCAAAAAGGATGTCTTCCTGATCGTCGATAATTAATATTGAGGCATTTGTCTTTTTCATTTTTGTTCGGTTTTGGACGAAAGCTGTCCAATTATGGACACTTCAGATTTCTTTGGAAAAATAAAATTGTAAAAATAAGGCAGTTACAATCTTTAAAATTTTGGCACGAAAATCACAATTAGATTAGTAAATCATCAAATAGTGAAACATTATTGTTGGTAAAAGTAACAAAAATAGACATCTATCAATTATATTGTTAATTATCTTAATTTCGAAGCTGTTTCTGTTACTTCTGACAATAAAAATCTTTAAAAACATCAATCTTAAAACAACGATTATGATCAACATCAAGAATCTTTCAAAAATTTTCAGAACAGAAGAAGTAGAAACTAACGCTTTGAGCGAAATTTCATTAACCATCAATCAAGGCGATTTTGTCTCGATCATGGGACCATCCGGAAGCGGGAAATCGACTTTATTGAATATCATTGGTTTACTGGACAGTGCTTCTGCTGGAAGTTATGAATTGTTAGGACAGGAAATGATTGGCATTAAAGAGAAATTAAAATCTAAGGCAAGAAAAGAAAACATAGGTTTCATTTTTCAAAATTTCAACTTGATTGATGAACTTTCTGTTTTTGATAATATAGAATTACCTCTTATTTATAATGATGTTCCTTCTTCAGAAAGAAAGAAAAAAGTACTGGACATTGCCACTAAATTAGGTATTTCACACCGATTGAAACATTATCCACAACAACTTTCGGGAGGTCAGCAACAACGTGTCGCCGTGGCAAGAGCTTTGATTAATGATCCGAAAATCATTCT
Organism: Flavobacterium pectinovorum; assembly: GCF_006438875.1. Taxonomy (GTDB): domain Bacteria; phylum Bacteroidota; class Bacteroidia; order Flavobacteriales; family Flavobacteriaceae; genus Flavobacterium; species Flavobacterium pectinovorum_A. Next base: position 7,094 of record NZ_RCZH01000007.1, on the reverse strand, counting down.
TGCAGATGAGCCTACAGGAAATCTGGACAGCAGAAACGGAAATGAAGTGATGGAATTATTAACAGATCTTCATGCAACTGGCGCCACAATTTTGATGGTTACTCACTCAGATTATGACGCTTCTTTTTCGCAAAGAACAATTTTAATGAAGGACGGAATTATTCTTTCTGAAAAAATAAATAATAGAAATGTTGATGTTTTTGCAGCCAATTTAAACAATTACGATCATGCTTAAAAATTGGACTAACATATTTATTTACCACATCAAAAGCAACAAATTCTTTACGGCTTTGAATGTTTTGGGTTTGAGTATTGGAATTGCAGGATTAATTTTTGCCACTATATATTGGAATGAAGAACATTCATACGATGAATGGAATCCTGGAAAAAATAAAATTTATGCCGTTTTAAATGACCTTGGCGGAGGGAATGTTTGGGCGGTAAACTCGCCTATAACGGCTCCATTATTAAAATCAACCACTTCAGGCTTACAAGATTATTGCTACTTTACAACTGGTTATGCTAGAGAAACCATGCAGTATAATGGAAAAATAGAATTGGTAGACAACATTTTTTCTGCTCAGGGTAACTTTTTCTCTTTTTTCCCTTTTGAATTTACTCGTGGTAACGGAAAAAGTGCTCTTCACGACCGTAACAGTATCGCTTTTTCTGAAGAAGCTGCATCTCGCTTATTCAAGAATGAAAACCCCATGGGAAGACAGGTTAAATATGCCGACAAAATTTTCGTTGTTCGTGGTGTTTATCGATTAACTGAAAAATCTTCAGTAATGCCTGCTGCTGTTACAACAATAATTGAAGATGAACTGGAAAAAAAGAAAGATAATTGGGGATTTAATTTCGGCTTAATGCTAAAATTAAAACAACAAAGTGATACGACAAGAGTCATCAAAAAATTAGATGAAATTTTTATTGAGGACAACTACAAAAAACAGGCAAAAGAAGAAGGAGTAACCTATGAAACTTTTCTAAAAATGTATGGTGACCCTGTAAAAGCCAAATTATTACCGCTTCCTCACGCAAGACTTTTTCAGGGAAATTATCCTTTTCCGGAAGGAAACGGAAATCTGCCATTTTTGCGGATATTAATGGGATTATCTATACTTATTTTATTGTTGTCGATTGTAAATTATATTAACCTTGCGACCGCAAACGCAGTAAAACGTGCCAAAGAAGTTGGTGTACGAAAAATTGTTGGCGCTACAAAGCCACAAATTATCGCTCAATTTGTATTTGAAACCACCTTAATTACGCTTTTTTCTCTCTTACTTGCACTGGTAATTGTTGAGCTGTCATTGCCATTTTATAATTCGCTTTTAGACAAAAACCTTATTCTTGAAGGTTCCCAACTCTATTTACAATTAATCTTCATTTTTATAATTGTAATTCTGGTTTCAGGAGTTTTACCGGCAATATATGTTTCGAATTTTGAGCCTTTGAAAGTTTTAAAAGGAAATTATTCCCGTAGTAAAAACGGAATTTGGCTTAGAAACGGAATGTTAGTTTTACAATTTGCGATAGCTACTTTTTTTATAATTGGTTCTTTTATAGTTTATCAACAGGTAAATTATATGACAGAAAAAGATTTAGGTTTTAAAGGAGCGCAGGTAATGGACATTTCTTTTAAACCAAAAAAAGATCAAAAACAATTTGAAAGATATAAAACAATAAGACAAGAGCTCTTAAAAATAAAAGGTGTTCAAGCGGTTTCTGCCGGAGTATTTTCTATCGGAACCAATGTAAATTCCTGGTCAGGTATGCATTATAAAGACAATAAAGAAGTTATAACGCAACAAATGCCCATTGATTTTGGAATGCTTGATGTTTTAGGAATACGAATAATTAAAGGAAGAAATTTATCTGAGAAATTTGCTTCAGACACACTTTCTAATGTTTTACTGAATGAAACTGCGGCTAAAACTTTAATGGAAAAAGATCCTTTAAATAAAGAAATTGTTTGGGGAAGCAGAAAATTAAAAGTCGTAGGGATAGTAAAAGACTTTAATTATTTTGGGCTTGAAAATAGAATTGCGCCAATGATCTTTTTTCACATTACCGCTTTCGATTTTATACAAAAAGATTTACGTAATATTTCAGTTAAAATTGCTCCGCAGGATATGCCTCAAACAATTGCTGCTCTGGATAAATTTTGGCGAACAAAAGTTGATGCTGAATATCCTTTTGAATACAATTTTGTAGACAGAAACTTTGCCCGAACCTATAAACAGTATCAAAACCAAAGTCAATTGTTTTCTCTTCTCAATGGAATTGTTATTCTAATTGCCGTCTTCGGATTATTTGCTTTAGCCTCTTTTTCTATGGAAAGAAGATTACGAGAAATTGCCATCAGAAAAACATTAGGCGCAGAAACCAATATTTTACTCAAAGAGTTATCAAAACAATATGTGATTTTTTGTTTGATTGGTTTTACTATCGGAATAATTCCAGCTTTTCTTTTATTGCGAAAATGGCTTGAAAATTTTGCTTTTAGAATTGACATTCCAGTTCTTCCATTTTTTGCTGCTCTAATTGCGTTGATGTTTTTAACCTTGACAATTGTGCTGGCAAAAGCTTATCAGGTAACCAAAATTGATGTTTTAAAATATCTGAAATATGAATAAATAAAAAGACTGCAAATTTTTTTTATTCTCAACCCCATAACTAAAACTATGATTTTAAATTATATCAACATATTTATTTATCAGCTTAAGCACAATAAATTATTTTCATTTCTCAATATTTTGGGATTGTCAATAGGAATTGCGGGAGTGATTTTTGCCTTGCTTTATTGGAATAACGAACAAAGTTACAATCAATGGAATCCTGAAAAAGAAAAGGTATATCAGGTTTTGGTTCAATTGAGTGATATGCCAGCTGTTTCAGAAAATTCGGCTCGCTTAAAGGCACATTTAGAAAATGATCCAAACATAGAAACAATAGTTTATGCAGATAATTGGTATCAAAAAGATAAAATTGTCTATAACGGAAAAAAAGAATTCGTCGATAAAATTATCAATGTCGAAAGTGGTTTCTTTTCTCTTTTCCCTTTTGAGATTATAAAAGGAAATGCAGCTTCAGCCTTAAAGGATGGAACAAGTATTGCCATTTCAGAAGATATTGCAAAAAGAATATTTGGGAATGAAAACCCAATTGGTAAACAAGTAAATTCTTTTGGTAAAATGTTTACAGTTCGTGCAGTATATCGCATTCCCGGAAATTCTTCAATTGCTCCAAATGCAATTATCAATACGATGAAAGATTTGGTCAATCCGGATATAAACAGAAGTCTTTTTGCTTTAAAAATACTTTTGAAAGTAAAAGATGTTACTAAAATTGGCGCAACTATCAGAATGTTGGAGAAAGTATATTATGACGAAATCATTGTAAAAAGTTCTAAAGAAGCCGGAATGACTCCCACGGAAATGGAGAAAAAGATAGGTCATTTTAAAATTTTTATGGAACCACTTTCACAAGCGCGCTTACATTCTATAGCCGACGGTTATCCTGAAGGAAGAGGAAATTATCAATTTCTATTAATTATGGCTGGGTTATCAGTTTTAATACTGATTTTATCCATCGTCAATTATATAAATATGGCAACCGCTAATGCTATAAAACGAGCAAAAGAAGTTGGAATCCGCAAAATATTAGGCGCTTCAAAAAGCGATATTATTATTCAGTTTATTTTTGAAACGGTACTTATCAGTTCGTTTTCAATTCTATTTGCACTTGTAATTGTCGAATTAAGTCTGCCCTATTATAATAATTATCTGGGAAAAAACCTCATGATTGTTGGAGGACAATTTTACCTGCAATTGATTTCGATTTTTATTGTAACCATATTAGTCGCAGGAATATTTCCGGCGTTTTATGTTTCAAACTTCGAAACCGCGAAAGTATTAAAAGGCAATTTCGAAAGAAGCAAAAGCGGTGTTTGGCTTCGCAACGGAATGTTAATTTTTCAGTTTGCAATTGCGTCCTTTTTTATCATTGGCTCAAATATTGTTTACAAACAAATACAATATTTAAGCAATAAAGATTTAGGTTTTAAAGGTGATCAGGTATTGGCTATCTCTCTAAATTTTCCATCTTCCTATTATGAAGGAGATCAAATTGGGAAAAAGATTTATGACCGTTACAATACCATAAAAGAAGAACTAACCAAGATAAAAGGGGTTGATAAAGTTTCGGCAGGTTTAATTTCATTTGATGGAACTGACAATTCTTTAGCTCCAATTTGGTACAAAGAGGAACTTTTCAAGCAAAAAGCAATCGGACTCGATTTTGGAATGCTCGACTTGATGAAGATAAAAGTAATTAAAGGAAGAGATTTTGATCGAAAACTGGCTTCAGATACCACCAATTCTGTTTTAATAAATGAAACAGCTTTGAAACTAATGAACATCAAAGATCCAATTAATACCGAAATCAGAATTGGAAATCAACCAATGAAAATTATTGGTATTGTCAAAGACTTTAATTTATTAAGTCCCGAAGTCGCAGTTCCACCAATGACTTTTTATCATATAAAAGCATTAAATATGGCTGAAAATATGAATGTCATCTACGTAAAACTAAAATCTAACACTATAGAAAATACCATTGCTGACATCGAAAAATTCTGGAAAAGCAAAGTTGATACTGAATATCCGTTTAAATACGATTTTGTAGACAAACAATACGCAAGGACGTATGAGGCATACATAAAGCAAAAAAATCTTTTTTCGTTGCTTAATGTAATTGTAATACTTATTGCCCTTTTCGGATTATTAGCATTGGCTTCTTACTCCATCCAAAGACGCATGAAAGAAATCGCCATAAGAAAAACGCTTGGAGCTAACACAAATGTTTTATTAAAGGAACTATCAAAACAATACGTCATATATTGTCTAATAGGATTTTTATTGGCCTTACTTCCTGTGTACTATTTATTGAATAAATGGCTGGAAAATTTTGCATTCAGAATTGATATAACCTTACTGCCATTTATTTCAGGCTTTGCAACGCTCTTAATTCTTACTTTAATTATTGTGCTTTCAAGAGCTTATGCAGCTACAAAAACAGATGTTTTGCAGTATTTGAAATATGAATAGAAGATTTATACCATTAACCCTCCACATCATATTTTTTAAATAAATTGTTAATATTAGTCACGAAAAACTCCTTAATTACTTAAGGAGTTTTTTAGTTATGTTAGTACTAAAAAATTAACTAAGAAAATAATCCTTTTACAATGCCTCTTTTAGATTCTCTTATAAACTCTAAAATTAAATCTCGTTCCATCGTTTGCTTAAATTCATTTTCGATCAACTTCAATGCAAGTGAAGTATTTCTCTTCTCCTGAAAAATAACGCGGTAAATATCTTTCAGTTCTTCAATTTTATCAATTGAAAAACTGCTTCTTTTCAACCCAATAACATTTAGTCCAACATAAGAAAGTGGTTCACGCGCAGCCATGATAAAAGGTGGAATATCCTTAACAATCCTACTCATTCCACTTATCATACTGTGTCTGCCAATAACCGAAAATTGATGAATTACAGATAAACCGCTAATATTTACATAATCTTCAACTCTTACTTCACCCGCCATTCCTACACTAAAACCAATAATACAATTATTACCAATAATACAATTATTACCAATCGAACAATCATGACCAATATGCGCATTAGACATTATTAAATTATGATCTCCCACTACCGTTTTTTGTTTAGAAGCAGTTCCTCTATTTATAGTTACAAACTCACGAATAATATTATAGTTTCCAATCTCCAGCAAAGTATATTCACCTTTATATTTCAAATCTTGCGGAATTCCAGCTAACACAGCACCCGAATATACTTGACAATTACTACCAATTCTACAACCATTTAAAATGGTAACATTATTTCCAATCCAGGTATTGTCACCAATTATAACATCATTTTCAATTGTGCTAAAATTTCCAATCTGTACGTTCTTTCCAATATTTGCTTTTCGTCCAATAATCACATATTTCAAATTCAATCTATTTTAATTGACTGCAAATATTGAGTAAAATAAAAACACTTTTCTTGATCTAAAGTCAATTAATCGCGGCTCTAATTCGGCTTAATGTTTCCTGACTGACTCCAATTAAAGAGGCAACATGTTTTAATTTTGCTTTTAAAATAATCTGAGGAAAAGAATGAAGAAGATAAGAATACTTCTCCTGAGCATTCATTACTCTAAATAAGTGATGAAACTCGTTTATCTTAGAAAGATAAAGTCTTAATTGCTTAATATGAAATTTAGAGAATAGAGGATATTCTAATAAAATCTGTTCGTCACTATATGACAAAGAATATACTGTTGTTTCTTCACATACCTGAAAATTTTCAAAAGAAGGTTTTTCTTCAAAAAAACTACTCAAAGAAGTAATAAATTGATTGCTCGTATAAATCCATTTTGTCACTTCAATTCCATCTTCCAGACAAAATCTTCGAACAGTCCCCAATTTAATAAAATACACTTTACTACAGATTTTCCCTTCTTGAATAATCAGTTCCTCTTTCTTAAACTTCTCTACAATGAAATACTTGTGTATAGCTTGCTCAGTTTCAAAATCCAACTCTTGAAAACTTTTAATCACATTAATTAGCTCTGTCATTCTTCAAATTGTTAATCAAACAAATTTATCAATATAATTTAAGAAAGGATTTTAAAATTATAATACTATCCAAAGAAAATAAGTTTATCTTAAAATAATAGATTTAAAATATCTTTATTCTTAACTAAAGGAATAAGTCATAAACTTCGGGTCAAAACATATTGTTGTGGAGAAATATTAAAATATAGATATTTGTATTTTAAAATTACCCCCAATGCAAGATTCTTTTATCGACCTTCTTAAGTTATTATTACCTGAAATAATAGTAGACTACTTTGAACTCACGTCTTATAAAAAAGAAGGTGAAACACTTCATCTTTATCTAAAAGAGATTAATTCAATACCTAAAGAATACAGAGAATCTAAATTAAGTTCAAAAGGATTCTTTGAGGAGATAACGGTTCAGGATTTTCCTATTCGTGGACATCAAGTTTATTTGCATATC
>NZ_RCZH01000006.1 GCF_006438875.1 Flavobacterium pectinovorum | reverse complement strand
GAACTTAGTCTATATCCGTGATTTATTGGGACATGTTTCCATCCAAACGACGGAAATATATGCAAAGGCAGATTCAAGATTTAAAAGGGAGGCTTTAGAAAAAGCTTCGGAAAACTTTTTTAATGTGGATATAAAAGAAGCTTCCTGGAATGATGACAAAGAACTGAAATCGTTCTTAAAGGGACTAGCTTAGTATATTATTATGAAAAGCTGTTTTTTAGAGTATCTCTGTAATTAATTGATTATCAAAGATTCTAAAAAACAGCTTGTGATAATTTACTTCTTCTGATTTTCAATATWATCAAAAGATATTGATAATATTGAAGAATCAAAAAAATAATATTTGTATTCAAAGACAAAAACCTCGTTTAAGAAATTAAACGAGGTTTTTTTATGCCTTGTCCTGAACGGAACCACTTAGTTACATAATCAGAAATAATAATGACCGTTGGGCAATGTCATTTAGTTAAGGAAAAATTGCGAAAATGATTGATGAAATTTGATTAACGATTTTTGATTTCAGATGTTTGAAGCAGTGTAAAATAGACAATCTTAATATTTACCATTATTAAATCAAAATCAGCAATCATTAATCTTCAATCTAAAATCAAGTCGGCTTTTAAGTGTATTGTTATTTTATAGGGATTGGTTTATTAAAAATATGAAATAAAGAAATAGTTGATGTAAATAAAGAGTAAACATGAATTTTGTTTGCAGTTTATTGTTAAATATATATAAAATTAGGTTATAATTGTACTTTATACACAAAATCAAAAAACACCTTTATTTTGAAGTATTTTGTTCTGCATTTTCTATTATTAATTGGTTTTACACCCATAATTAATGCACAGGATAATCCCGTTAAATTTCTGGATATATCCGATGGCTTATCGAACAATTCTGTAACAACAATATTTCAGGATAGTGATGGCTATTTATGGTTTGGAACCTATGACGGATTAAACCGTTACGATGGATATAATTTTAAAGTGTACCGGAATAGAATCAACGACAAAAATTCTTTGTTGTTTAATACCATTTACAATATCGAAGGCGATTCAGGAAACAATATCTGGATAGGAGGTTCTAACGGAATTTGTATTTACAATAAAAAGAACGCAACATTTCGTCCTGTTGAATATATTGTTTCAAACCAAAAGCCAAAAATCTTAAAAGATATTATTCACCAAACCAGCGCCGTTTCTGATAAGATAGTTTTGGTGGCATCACAAAATTTAGGATTAATTAGTTTTGAAAATGGTTCGCTTATTGGAAAACATATTCCGCTTCAAGCAGAAGGAAATAAAACCAACATCGATAATTATGATGCCATAGCAATTCAGGACGACAAGGAAAAGGCACATTCCTGGATCTATGTCAGAAATGTTGGTGTTTGCAGTTACAGTTATGGAACTAAAAAATTAAAAGTTGTTTTTCCGCTTTCGATCGAAGTAAAAGCAATGAAACGCACTGTTGATGGAAATCTTTGGTTGGGAACAGACGAAGGGCTTTTTTTATTTAATACGCAATCCGCCACTCTTTCGGAGAATTATTTCCCAAGTAAATGCAGTGTTACAGACATTCTTTTGGATAAGAAAAAAGATGTTTGGGTTACCACAGATGGCTGCGGAATTTACAGAGTGATTGGCAACAATAAAAAAGCAATCGCTTCGAATACTATAAAAGATAATAATCTTGTAAAAAGTAATTCGGTTTGGAGTTTGTACGAAGACAAATCAGGAAACAAATGGTTTGGTACTTTGCGAGGCGGAATCAGTATGTTGAGCAATACGCCCAAATATTTTAAAAGCATTCGATATAATGCCAATAATCCTGCAGAAAACTTTATTTTATCATTCTGTGAAGACGAAAAAAACAACATTTGGGTTGGTACAGACGGAGCAGGATTAAAATATTGGAACAGAAAAAACAATACCTACATCAATTATAGTAACAAGCTTTCGAGCTCATTTATTACAAGCATTATTAGGGACAATAATAACGAAATCTGGCTTTCGACGTGGGCGGGCGGCGTGAATAAAATAAACCCAAAGAACAATACCGTCACACATTATTCCTGTTACAATCCGTTTACGAAACAAACGGAAAAAAACATTTGGTTTGTTTACAAAGATTCCAAAGCCAATATTTGGGCAAGTGCCACAAACGAAGGTTCATTATATCTCTTTAACAAAGCTCAAAATAATTTTGAGCTCTTTGATAAATCGATAAATAATTTGCAATGTCTTACCCAAACCAGTGATGGTAAACTTTGGGGCGGAAATTATACGTCGTTATTTTCTATAGAAAAAGAAACAAGAAAAATCAATAAAATCACCATCGGGAATCCCGTAAGATGTATTCACGAAGACAAAGACAAGAATCTCTGGTTGGGCACTCAGGAAGGTGGTTTGTTATTATTTGATCGAAAAAAAAACACTTTCAAAAGATTAACTACAGATGACGGTTTGCCATCGAATACCATTTTAAGATTACTGGAAGATAAAGAAGGAAATCTCTGGATGAGTACCTATAATGGCGTTTGCAGATTTGATAAAAAGAGAAAAACTTTTAGAAATTTCTCTGTAAACGATGGACTTCAAAGCAATCAATTTAGTTTTAATGCCGGCATTAAATTATCAACTGGAGAATTTTTATTTGGCGGAATTAATGGTTTTAATATCTTTTTTCCGGAAGCCATAAAAGGATACAATCAGGAAAATAACCTTTTGCTAACAGATTTTTATGTAAACAATCAACCTATTGAAGACAGCAAAACAGATTTAGTTTCAGAATGGGATTCGGGGAAAATCAAAGAAGTGAGTTTGCCTTATGATCAAACTACATTATCGCTCGAATTTGTTGCCTTGGATTATAATAATGCCGACAAAATAAATTATGCTTATTTCCTCGAAGGCTGGGACGAACAATGGAATTTTGTGGGTCAGGCCCGAAAAGCAAATTATTCAAGACTGCCCGAAGGAAAATATACTTTTAAGGTTAAAACAACCAATTTTAAAGGTGGTTGGAATGCAGCAGAAAGTCTTATTACCATAAACGTTTTACCGCCATGGTACAGAACCTGGTGGGCATATACGCTTTATTTATTAGCAGGTATTGCAAGTATTTTTGCTTATTTGGAATACCATAAAAACAAAGAAAAACTAAAATATAAGGTTAAAATCGCCGAGCTGGAAAGCAAGAAAGAAAAGGAAATTGCCGAAAAACAATCTTCGATGTTTACGTATATCTCACATGAGTTTCGCACACCGCTTTCGCTAATTATAAATCCTTTGAAAAAAGCAGTTCAGAAAGAAAGTGTCCAAAACGGATCTTCAGGGAGTGATTTGGCTATTGCGCACAGAAATGCAAGACGACTTTTGAGTCTTGTCGATCAGTTATTGCTTTTTAGAAAAGCCGAAAACGATGCTGATTCACTAAGATTATCAACAATCAATGTGAACAGTTTATGCAATGAAGTTTATCAGTGTTTTGTAAATCAGGCAAAAGATAAAAACATCAATTACAATTTTAATATTCCGGATCACGAAATTGAGATCATAGGAGATTATGAAAAAATCGAAATCTCGTTATTCAATTTAATGTCAAATGCTTTTAAATACACGCCAATTGGCGGAACAATTAATCTTAATCTGGATGAAAATGATCGTGAAGTAATTCTCGAAATTGCTGATAATGGCGACGGAATCGAGAAGAAAGATATTGATATTATTTTCGAAAAATTCAAACAAATCAATTCAAAAGTTTCAGTAGGAACCGGTTTTGGAATTGGACTTTATATCGTGAAATATTTTGTAGACAAACACAAAGGTTCCGTAAGCTGTACGAGTGAAATAGGAAAAGGAAGCATTTTTAAGTTAACTTTTCTAAAAGGAAACAGCCATTTTGAAGATGTAGAGATTACAAATGAAATTCCGCAAAGAAGTCAGTTGTTTAATGAATTGATCGTTGATGAAATCGAAGAGAATAATCCGTTTTCTACTTCAATTTCAGAAAATGATTTCCAAAGAATTATGCTTACGGATAAACGCACCGTTTTAATAATTGATGATAATGCCGAAATCAGGGCTTATTTGATAAAATTATTCTCAGCTAATTATATTGTTTACAGTGCCGAAAATGGGGAAGAAGGTTTAAAATTGACCAAAAAACACATGCCGGATTTGGTTATAAGCGACATTACCATGGAGCAAATGGACGGTCTGGAATTGTGTCGAAAAATAAAAGAAGACAGTGCTTTATCTCATATTCCGGTAATCTTATTAACGGCCTCAAAAAATCCCGAAACACATCTACAGGGAATCAGCGATGGAGCCGATGATTATATCACAAAACCTTTTGATGATGATATACTTGTAGCGCGCGTAGAATCATTGTTAAGAAACCGCAGTAATCTTAGAACGTATTTCTTAGACAGTATTACACTTAAAGAAAACACGCAAAAAGTTCCCGTAGAATATCAGGAAATTCTAAAGAAATGTATTGATATTGTAGAAGCTAATATTCATAAAAGAGATTTCACCATTAAAAACTTTGCTCTCGAAATGGGAATGAGCCACAGAACGCTTTACACCAAAATCAAAATCATTTCCGGACAAACCTTAAACGCTTTTATCCGCTCAGTCCGGATTCGAAGAGCTGCCATGTTAATGCTCACCGAAGATATTAATATTACTCAGGCAAGTGCCGAAGTTGGTTTTGAAGATCCTAAATACTTCAGACAACAATTTGTGAAACTGTTTGGCATGACACCTTCAGAATACATTAAAAAATACAAGAGTTCGTTCAACGCAGATTTGAATGTTATCAAGTAAACTCTTTATTGTCAATTTCGACCGAAGGGAGAAATCACACTAGAAGCTCCGCACAGATAATTGTCAATCTTTGTCGAGTTACGAGTGTGATTTCTCTCCCGAAGCCTCGGGATCGAAATGACAAAGTAGACGTGCTTAGGTTTATGAAATATTCTTAAAAAATAACCGCAAACGTTTTAGTCGTAAAAACGTATCAAAATCTAGTAATTGCGTATTGTTTAAAAAAATGTAGTTATTTTTTCATAATCAGTAATTTTTAACCTAAAATAATAGTTAATTGCGATTTTGACCTCCTTTTTTTTCCATTTTGTCCCTCCTTAAAAGTTTAAACTCGACATTACTTTGCACTTATAGCAATATTTAAGTTGTATTACTGTGTATGTTATAAGTGTTTATTTTACGATAAGTTTTTTATCTGTTTAAAGGAATTGAGCCTTCTTTAAAATAAGATAGTAAGAGTTGGTTTTACGTAGTACTTATCATTCCCGCAGTCATGAAAAAGCTGCGGGTTTAAATAAATTTCAAAAGAATAATCAATTAGAAAATGAGATAATTAGTCAATTAAATAATTATTGTTGATGATCAATTTTCTCGTTATCGAATTATAAAAAAATAGAAAATGCGAAAATTATTAATCAGGCCAATTATCTAATTATCTCATTTTCTTATTATCAAATTAACTAACTAACCTAACCTTAAAATTAACGAAATGAAAAAAAATGTATTTTTATTTTTTCTCGCCCTTTTTGCCGTCCTTTTTAGCGGATGTCAAAATAACGAATCAGATTTCCCAAGTTCTGATAATCCTACGGTAGTAGTGTCTACAAAAGAAATTTACGGTGCACCAAGTAGAAAATTTGAAATCAAAGCCGCTTTGGCAGATGATTTAGGATTAAAAAGCGTACAAATTCAGATTCCGGAATTATCTCTGGATAAAGTAATCAGCTTTGCAACAGATCCTTTACTTAAATCGTATGATTTGAGCTATTTCTTTGAAATTCCCGCAAACAGAGGAACTTCTGAAGCTTTCAAAATAAAATTAATTATAACAGATGTTTCGGGTAACGCCATTAATGAAGAGATTAATTTACGTTTAGACGGAGAATTTGCTGCACCGGCAATCACAATGATAACGCCAAAAGAAGGAGCTGTAATTTTATTGTCGACAAGCAAAGAAATGCCCGTAAACTTTGTCGTTAACGACGATTCAGGAATTGATTATATCGAAGTTAAATGTGCTGAATTAGGCATTGATGAAATGGTTCAGCTTCAAGGAGCGCCACAATCTTACACCTTCAATAAAACATATACTTTACCTGTTACAGCGGCAAATTATGTATTGACAATTACGGCAAAAGATAAATTTGCGATTCCTAATACAGGAACACTAAATGTCAATATCGTAGCTACAAACGAGTATCCGGCAATCTATTTATGCGATCAGCCAAAAGGCACTAATCTTACTACAGATGCTGTTGGAGTACCAATGTATTTCCACGAGAAAAACGGACAAGATTTCGAATTCAAATATTATGCTGACAAAGACAATAAAGAAGTTTATTTCTTAGGTCAGGAATCAGACTTTGCCCCACATTGTTTTGGATTGAACGAAGCAGGAACTTTGGTTGATGATGTTGTTTCAACACCAATTATTTTGCCAACAAAAGGATATTACATTATAAAAGTAAATCCAAATACTTTGACTTATTCTGCTGTAAAATACACGCCATCAAGCAAAGTTTGGGCAGATGTTGCCAACGGTTTATGGCACGATGACGAAGCACAAAGAAGACCTTTCGTGAGTGTTTGCGGCGCCGGAATTCAAGGTGCAACATGGGATACATGGGACGCTTGGGTTCAAACAGGATTACACTTGGCAAACAACCCAAATAACCCTTACCAATTAGTAGGAGAATATACTTTGACAGGACAATTGGAAGCGACTTTTACAGGTCAATGGTGGAGTCCGTCATGGAGATTAATCAAAAATGGTATTTGTACAATGTCACCGGGAGAAAACGGAAATGCTAAATATCCTGCCGCACCGGGAGTCTATAAAGTCATTCTGGATACGGAATTGGAAAGAGTATTTATCACAAAAAAATAAGTTGTTGTAATCCCGTTATGACATTTAACTAATAAAAGATATTAAGATGAAATTTAAATATATAGGATTTTTTATTGCCCTGATGTGCACCGTTGCATCGTTTGGACAAATAAAAGTAAAAGGTACTGTAAAGGACAAAGGCAATGTGCCAATTCCCGGAGTTAACCTGCTTGTTAAAGGTACAGCTACCACAACCGCCACAGATTTTGACGGAAATTATGTAATTACCGTTCCGAATAAAAACGCACAAATCGAATTTTCATTTGTTGGTTTTACCAATAAAACGATTCCAGTAGGCGATAAAACCGCGATTGATGTCATCATGGAAGAATCCAGTCAGGCATTAGACGAAATCGTGGTTGTAGGATATGCCGCTGTAAAAAAGAGCGATATAACGAGTTCAATTTCTTCCATAAAAGGAAAAGAACTCCAAACAATGACCGTTGGTAACGTTGCAGAATCTTTGCAGGGAAAAGTTTCAGGAGTTCAGGTTACAGGACAAGGAGGTCCGGGAGCTCAGCCAAGAGTTTTAATTCGCGGAATTTCTACGGTAAACCTTAGCACAGATCCGCTTTATGTAGTAGACGGAATCCCAATGGGAACAAGTATTAACTTCTTGAGCAATAACGAGATCGAATCTATGGAAGTTCTTAAAGATGCTTCTGCAAGTGCTATTTACGGTTCTCGTGCATCAAATGGAGTTATTTTGATCACGACTAAAAAAGGGAAAGCGGGTAAAACAAGATTCAATTTTGATATGAGTTCAGGAATGCAATTGATGAATAATCCGTATCATATGGCTGATGCCGAAGGTTATGCTTCAATTATGAATAAGGCCTATAACAACTCTGGTTATGCTGATTATTTGCCAAATCCTTCTCAATATAGAGGAAAAACTACAGATTGGTGGGATGCCGGAATCAAAAAAGCTTCTCCCGTAACCAATGCTTCTTTGGGAGTTAGCGGAGGTTCTGATACACACACTTACTCAGTTAGTTTGAATTACTACAATTCAGAATCTATTTATGAAGTTGGAGGATGGGAAAGAATCACGATGAGAATTAACAATGATTTTAAATTCTCAGATAAATTTTCGGCAGGAGTTACTTTAAATCCACGTTATGAAACTTATGGAGCACCTGGAAACTGGGCAGATTTTGATAAAATCGATCCAATTACGCCAATCTATAAACCGGCGAGCCAATTAACAGGATTAGAAAATGAATACAGTATTTATGCCCGTTCTCCATCTTATATATGGAATCCGGTTGCCTCTGTAAAACGTTATGATGATTATACAGATCAGTACAATTTAAATACAAACGGATACTTGCAATACACGCCAATTAAGGGATTAGTGTTTCGTACACAAGCGTCTATAGAAGTTGGAGATAAAGTAAGAAGCAGATTTAATCCGGATTTCATCATCGATGCTGCACACGAAAAAGCAGAGATTAATACGATCGAAAGATGGAATACTACAAATGTCGACTGGACATGGCAAAATACAGCAACATATTCTAAAACAATCGCGGACAAACACAATGTTTCTTTAATGATTGGTAATACCATGGAAGAGTATAATGGTAAGGATCTTTGGGGATATGGAGAAGGCGTTCCTAACAACAGCGATGCAATGAGAGAGTTGAATGCAGCAACCAAAAACCGCAATAGTGGCGGTAACAGCTGGTCAAGTTCGTTGATGTCTTACATTTCTCGTTTTTCTTATAACTATGATAGTAAATATTACTTTACAGGAACCTTTAGACGTGATGGTTCTTCAAAGTTTATGACCAATAACAAATGGGCAAATTTTCCTTCGGCTTCCGTTTCATGGAGAATTCTTAATGAAGGATTTATGGAACCTGCAAAAGATGTTCTAAGCGATTTAAGATTTAGAGCAGGTTGGGGTAAAGTAGGAAATCAAGGTTTGCCAACAGCCGTTTATCAATCAAACATTGGGCAAGGTTTTTATCCTATTGGATCCGTGGTTACCGATACTTCTTTCCCTTCATCAATGGCAAACAAAGACATTAAATGGGAAACAGTTGAAGACATCAGTTTTGGACTTGATTTTGGATTATGGAAAAACAAACTTTCAGGATCATTAGAATATTATCAGAAGAAAACAGAAGATATGTTGTTTAAGAAACAATTTCCAACGTACAGCGGTTTTCCAAATTATTCAACAATCTGGACAAACGTAGGATCGATGCAATCGAGCGGAATTGATTTGTTGGTTTCTTATAAAGATAAAAAAGGAGATTTCACGTATGGAGTTGATATGACTTTTACGACTGTAAATGTAAAAATGTTGTCATTATCTGCAAACGGAGAAAGATTATACGGTGCAGGAAATAGAACATTAACTGTTCAAGGTGAAGAACCGGGATATTTTTACGGATATGTAGCTGATGGTTTATTCCAAAATCAAACGGAATTAAATGCTCATACAGACGAACACGGAACTAAATTACAACCGTATGCACAATTAGGAGATGTTCGTTTTAAAGATGTAAATGGCGACGGAAAACTGGATGATAAAGACAGAACTAAAATTGGTTCTCCGTGGGCAGATTATAACGTTGGTTTGAATTTTAATCTTGCTTACAAACAATTTGATTTAGTAGCAAATTTCTATTCAAGCATAGGAAATGATATCGTAAATCAAAATATTTCAGATTTATACAATGGTACAAGCCTTACAAACAAAGTAAGCGGATTAGAGCAAATGGCTTGGCATGGCGAAGGTACTTCAAACTCTGTTCCGCGTTTGTCTAAAGACGATAATAACGAAAACTACACCAAATTCTCTTCTCTTTATGTAGAAGATGGTTCTTATGTGCGCATGAAAAACCTTCAGGTAGGATTTTCATTCTACAATAAATTTGGGTTAGACAAATTGAGAATCTCATTATCAGGTCAGAATTTATGGACCTGGACAAAATACACGGGAGTTGATCCTGAAGTTGCTGGTGGAGATCCTAAGCAAGATGATGGAGTTAAAGGATCAGGTTTTGGAGGATGGAACTATCCGGTTCAGCCAACAATTTTGATGGGTCTTAATGTAGCATTTTAATAAAAAACGACATGAAAAAAATAATAATAGCAATAGTAACTTTTTCATTACTCGCAGTTTCATGCAGTGATTTTATCGAAAAAGAAGAAAGAGGAACTCAAACCCTGGAGAATTATTTTCAAACTGCGCAGGAATGCGAGAATTACGTTAATGAATTGACACGTAGGTTGTTGATTCCTAACGATTGGTACGCATTAGTAGCACCAAGAGTTACCAACGAAATGTCTACAGATGATGCCTGGATGGGAAATACAGGTCAGGACAACAGTGCACACAGACCATGCTCACAATACGTGATTACGCCTGATAATATGGGAGATATGAACAGTATTTATACCGCTCATTATTACACGATTCAATCGGCTAATATTGGTTTGGAAAAAATGGCTGCATCGCCAATTTCAGAAACTCAAAGGAATCAATATATGGGAGAATCATTATTCGTGCGTGCTTATTGTTACTACGAATTAGTGAATCTTTTTGGAGGAGTTCCGTTATATACAAAATCTCTAGGTACCGCCGATTTAAAATTACAACGCAGTTCTGCTGCCGACGTTTATGCACAAATTGAAGCCGACCTTAAAGAATCTGCTGCAAAATTAGAAACCATTCCGGTAAACAGAGAAGGAAGAGTAAACAAATGGGCAGCGTATGCTTTATTAGCTCGTGTATCTTTATTTCAGGAAAAATGGGCACAGGCAAAACAGTATTCAAACAAAGTAATTTCAGAAGGACCTTATGCTTTAGAAAGTGATTTCTTAAACATCTGGAATGTAAACAATCATAACGGAGTAGAATCGATTCTTGAAGCACAATCATCTTCGGTTCAGGATAAAAGTTTGGGTTCGATGTTGCCAACATTAGCCGGAGCAAGAGGCGAGGACAAAAAATATTTCCCAAGCAATGATGCCGTAGATGTTCTTGACGGATGGGGATGGTGTATGCCAACCAGCGATCTGGAAAATGCCTATTTGTCTGAAAATGATGAGATACGTCGCAGAAGCACAATCACCAAATGGGGAGAAGCAGCTTATGGAGACGAAGTTTTAAATCCAACACACAAATTCAGTTTAAACGATAATAAATCAGGACGTATCTGTCGTAAATATTATATTCCGGTAGCAACACGTCGCGCATTAGACAAAAAAGACGGGCATTTACCATTAAATATTCCGTTGATTCGTTTGGCCGAAATGTATTTGACAAGAGCAGAAGCAAATTATCATACAGGAGGAGATGCTTTGGCAGATATCAACATCTTAAGAGCGCGCGTAAAATTAGATCCAAAAACAGGATTGGCAGGACCAACACTTTTAAAACAAATCTATAAAGAACGTCGTCTGGAATTGGCTTTTGAAGGATTGCGTTTATATGATATCCGTCGTGAAAAAGATCCAACAACAGGAAGACCTGTAATTGAAGGTTTAATGGGACCAAGCGGAACTTTTGTTCAATACAATCTGAACTCTACAGATCCGTATGAAACTACAAACTTAAGAGAATCACAAGACAAAGGAATCAATTTTAATCCGGCTAAAAACCTTTTGTGGCCAATACCACAATTAGAAATTGATTTAAGCGGAGGTTTAATTACACAAAATCCTGGTTACTAAAATGAAGTTTATCAACAACAATAAAGTAAGTCTGCTATGTGCAGGCTTGCTTTTCGCAAACTCCATTTTAGTGAGTTGCGATTCCGAAAATAACAATTCAAACACTGAAAATACCACAACCGAGTTAAGTATCAATCTCGATGCAAATCTTCAAACAATGGAAAGTTTTGGAGCTTCAGATGCATGGCAATGTAATTTTATAGGTAGAAATTGGCCTTCGGATAAAAAGAATAAAATAGCCGATTTACTTTTCAGTAAAGAACTCGATACAGACGGAAATCCAAAAGGAATCGGATTATCTCTATGGCGTTTTAACCTTGGATCAGGAAGTTCAGAACAAGGAGATGCAAGCGACATTGGTGACGAATGGAGACGTACAGAATGTTTTACAACAGATGGCGTAACCTATAACATGAACAAACAAGCCGGACAGGTTTGGTTCATGAAAGCTGCAAAAGAACGTGGTCTTGAAAAATTGTTGGCATTCACTAATAGTGCTCCGGTTTATTTAACTCAAAACGGAAAAGCACACGCAACCATCAAAGAGTTTTATAATTTGAAAGATGGAAAAATGCCGGAATTAGCAGATTTTTGGGCAACATCTTTGGACAAATTAAAAACAGAACAAGGTTTAACAATCGATTATGTAAGCCCATTTAATGAACCGCAATATGAGTGGGACGGATCCGGACAAGAAGGTTCACCGGCTACAAATGCAAATATTTACAGTTTTGTAAAAGTTCTTTCTCCGGCATTACAGGCAAAAGCATTAGAGTCTAAAATTATAGTAGGAGAAGGCGGTTCTTATGAGCCACTTTACAAAACAATTTCAGGAAAAGAAAGCAGATCCAACCAAATTGATTATTTCTTTGGAGTAAATTCAGCTAAAAATATTGCAGCATTAAGCAATGTCAAAAAAACAATTTCGGCACACAGTTATTGGCAAGCGTGGCCTTTGACAGAGTTGGTATATTCAAGACAATCAGCCGCAACAAGAACACAATCTGTTGCAGGATTGAGTCTTTGGTCTTCAGAATATTGTGTTTTAGAAAGTCCGGGAACTTCAGAACTTCCGGGTGGCGGAGGTCCGGGAAGAGATTTAGGAATGCAAACCGCACTTTGGACCGCACGTATTATCAGCACTGATATTGCCGTTGGAGGCGTAACGTCCTGGCAATGGTGGACAGCCATTAGCCGTGGAGATTACAAAGACGGTTTAATTCACATAGACGATGGTTCAAGCAACGGTGCAGGAAACGCAGATTATTGCAAAAATGACGGCTATATCAGAGATGCAAAAACACTTTGGGCTTTAGGAAACTTCTCTTTCTTCGTAAAACCGGGAATGGTCAGAGTTCAAATTCCAAGTGTTGATAATGCCACTTCTGTGAATGATGTAATGGTAACCGCATACAAAGATCAGGCAACAAAAAAACTGGTAGTTGTGGCAGTTAACATCAGTAAATCGGCGAAAGCCTACAAATTGAATCTTGCCGGAGGAGCTTTAACAGATAACAAATTGACTCCGTATATAACTTCAGAAACATTGAGTTTGAAAAAAGGAACCGCAGTTGATGCAGCGAATTTTGTAATTCCAGCTAAGTCAGTTGTGACTTATGTTGGTAGTTATAAGTAGAAGGTTCTAAGGTGCTGAGGTACTAAGTTGCTAAGGTTTTGAGATACTTTGGCAAAGATAATACTCACAAAGTTTGTCATTTCGACGGAGGAGAAATCACACTAGAAGCTCGACAAAGATTGGCGACTTTAGGAACGGAGTTACGTGTGTGATTTCTCCTCTGTCGAAATGACAAAATTACGGAAAGAAAAGATTACGAAAAGACAAGAATTCGATTGAAAATAAAGAATAAAAACATTAGCATAAAATAAATGAGAAAAGTATATATCTCGCTTTTATTGGTCATGAGTTCGCTGTCATTTGCGCAGCGAACCGTAACCATTAGCACAGATAATGTAGTTCAGACAATGGATGGTTTTGGAGGTTCTGATGCCTGGAGATGTCAGTTTGTTGGGGAAAATTGGCCCGACCAAAAAAAGAAAGCCATTGCCGATTTACTTTTTAGTAAAGAAATTGATGCACAAGGAAACCCTAAAGGAATTGGACTTTCGATCTGGAGATTTAATCTTGGTGCAGGAAGTACAGAACAAGGCGAAAACAGTAAAGTTTCGGACGAGTGGAGAAGAAGCGAATCTTTTTTGCAAGCTGACGGAACTTACGATTTCAATAAACAAGAAGGGCAAAGATGGTTCTTGCAGGCAGCCAAAAAACGCGGAGTCGAGAAATTCCTGATTTTTACCAATAGTCCGCCGGTTTATATGACAAACAACGGATTATCTTTTGCAACTCAAAAGAATAAACTGAATCTAAAAGATGGAGCAATTCCAAAATTTGCCGATTTCTTAGTTCAAAGTATTCAAGGATTGGAAAAGAAAGAAGGAATTAAATTCGATTATGTAAGTCCAATAAACGAACCGCAATGGGAATGGATGCCAGGTAATAACGGAACAAACAGTCAGGAAGGAACGCCGGCAACCAATCCCGAAATTTATGATTTGACCAAATCACTTTCAGAAAAATTGAAGGCAAATAAAATGAGTACCGAAATTGTAATTGCAGAAGCGGGACAAATCAATTATTTGTACGAAAATGTAAATTCAGAAAACAGAGACAATCAGATTGAGTATTTCTTTGGAAAAACAAAAACAAATATTTCGAAATTTTCCAATGTAAAAAATGTGATTTTAGGACACAGTTATTTTACAACATGGCCAGTGGAGAAACAGGTTTTAAGCCGAAAATTAATCGCCGCAAACATAAAACAAAATCCGGGATTGAAATATTGGCAATCTGAATATTGTATTTTAGAAAATCCGGGAGAAGCAGAGATTCCGGGTGGTTCAGGCGGAGGAAGAGATT
Organism: Flavobacterium pectinovorum; assembly: GCF_006438875.1. GTDB lineage: Bacteria > Bacteroidota > Bacteroidia > Flavobacteriales > Flavobacteriaceae > Flavobacterium > Flavobacterium pectinovorum_A. The sequence goes on along the minus strand of NZ_RCZH01000006.1, from coordinate 380,952 downwards.
TAGGAATGCAAACCGCATTATTCGTAGCACGTTTAATTCACAATGATATTGCAGTTGCAAATGCCGCTTCATGGCAATGGTGGACTTCTCTCACACGTGTTGATTATAAAGACGGTTTGATTTATCTAGACGACGGAAAAAGCAACGGAGGAACAGCACCGGATTATGTTAGAAACGATGGAGAATTTCACGACTCTAAACTACTTTGGGCTCTAGGGAATTATTCCTTGTTTGTACGTCCCGGAATGCTTAGAATCGATGTTCCAAATCAAAACGAAATTGACGCTGCAAACGACGTAATGTTAACCGCATACAAAGATGTACAAAACCAAAAACTAATTGTAGTGGCTGTAAACTGTGGAAAATCTCCTCAGAAATACAAATTCAATTTATCAAAAGGAACTGTAAAAGACAACGAAGTAATACCATACATAACTTCTGAAAATTCAAATTTAAAAAGAACCAACACTCAGAAAATCGATAATCTTGAAATCCCTGCAAGATCTATTGTCACGTTCGTTGGAGAATTAGAATATTAGTATTCAGTCTCAGTTTTCAGTCTCAGTTTGAAAACTGAATACTGCGACTGCGACTAAAAACTTGAAACAAGAAAAACCTGAAACTAAAAAAACAACAGATAAAAATAAAAAATGTTTACAAAAAAGATCTTACTACCCGTACTTCTCTTCTCGTGTTTGTCTGCGTTCAGTCAGATATCGTTTGGAGATTCAAAAAAAATCAATGACAACTGGAAGTTTAATTTACAAGACATTCCTGATGCGCAAAAAATAACTTACGACGATAGCAATTGGCAATCTGTAAATGTGCCGCACGACTGGAGTGTAAAGGGACAATTGAGTCCAACATTAGCAAGCTGCACCGGTTTCTTGCCAGGCGGAATTGGCTGGTATCGAAAATCAATTAATATTCCGCAAGCCAAAACAGGCGAAAAAGTCTATCTCTATTTTGAAGGTGTTTATAACAGAAGCGAGGTTTTCATCAACGGACATTCATTAGGAAAACGTCCAAACGGGTATATTTCTTTTGCTTATGATGCAACTCCATATATAAAATACGGAGCAGAAAATATTATTTCAGTTCGTGTAGATCACAGTCAAAGTGCCGATTCAAGATGGTACACAGGTTCTGGAATTTACAGAAATGTTTGGTTGGTTTATGCCAATCCGGTTCATATTGCACAATGGGGCGTTTACGCTTATCCCGAAGTAAAAAACGGAACAGGAACTTTAAATGTTGAGGTTGATGTAGAAAATGGCGCTTCGACAAAATCAAGCGTTACTGTAATTAATGAATTGATTGCAAAAGACGGAAAATCAGTTGCAAAAACATCTTCTAAACTTGAAGTTGCAGCCAATAAAACCGGAAAAATTTCGACTAAGATAAACGTAAAAAATCCGCAGTTGTGGGATTTAGAAAATCCAAATTTATATCAGCTTAAAACCACCGTTTTAAAAGACGGAAAACAAATCGATGAAACCGTTACAAAAACAGGTTTTAGAACTTTTACTTTCGATGCAAATAATGGTTTTGCATTAAACGGAAAATGGATGAAGATGAAAGGCGTTTGTTTGCATCATGACGCGGGAGTTTTGGGTTCAGCAGTTCCAAGAGAAGTTTGGGAAACAAGACTTAAAACATTGAAAGAAATTGGCGTAAATGCCATTCGTACCAGTCATAATCCGCAAGCGCCTGTTTTTTATGAGCTTTGCGACGAATTAGGATTATTGGTTTTAAACGAAGCTTATGACGAATGGGAATTTCCAAAAAGAAAATGGTTAGAAGGTTGGAATTACGGAACTCCGGGATTTGAAGGTTCGTTTGATATTTTTGCCGAGTATGGAGAAAAAGACCTTGAAGATTTCGTACGTCGCGATAGAAATCACCTTTCAGTATTTGCGTGGAGTATTGGTAACGAAGTAGATTATCCAAACGACCCGTATTCTCACCCAGTTTTAGACAAAGGAAAAGAAGGTTTTGGTCAAGCTGCTTATGGTGGTTACAAGAAAGATGCACCAGATGCCATGCGTCTTGGCGTAATTGCAAAACGTTTGGTTGCTGCCGTAAAAAAATACGATAAATCACGTCCAACTACGGCAGGATTAGCGGGCGTTGCAATGTCTAACGAAACAGAATATCCGGGAGCATTAGATATTACAGGATATAATTATACGGAAAGTAAATACCAATCAGATCATGAAAAATATCCAAATAGAGTTATTTTTGGAAGTGAGAATGTGCATGATATGGCACCTTGGTTAGCGGTAAAAAATAACAAACATATTTTTGGACAATTTCTTTGGACAGGAATCGATTATTTGGGAGAATCAGGAAGATGGCCTTCAAGAGGATTTTACTCCGGATTGGTTGATTTTGCAGGAGTTATCAAACCAAGAGGATATTTCCGTCAGTCATTATGGTCAGATAAACCAATGGTATATATGGGAACTTATCCGTTGAAAGATGTAAAAGATGTTTCTAAGGACGCATGGGCAATCTGGAATTACACTCAAGGTGAAATGATTCGCGTGGTGTGTTATACAAATGCAACAAAAGCACGATTGGAATTAAACGGAAAAGTAGTTGGTGAAGCAAAACCTTACGACGAAAAAACAGGAATTATCTATTGGGATATTCCATTTGCATCAGGTAAATTAGAAGCAATTGGTTTAGATAAAAATGATAAGGAAGTAAGCAGATATGCAATCTCATCAACACAACAACCTGTTGAATTGACAATTGCCGATAAAAACATCACAATCTCAAAAGACAAAGGAGTTGCAAAAATAATGGTTCAGGTAAAAGATCAAAATGGTTTACCGATTATGCTTTCAGACAATGAAGTGACGTGTACGATTTCAGGACCAGGTGTCTTATTAGGACTTGAAGCCGGAAACAACAGCGACATGACAGATTATACAGATAATGTTCAAAGAGTTTTTCACGGACATATTGCCGCTTACATTCAATCAACTGGAGAAGCACAGCCTATAAAAGTAACGTTTACAAGTCAGTGGTTAAAACCCGTTGAAGTTACGATTAATGTGAAATAATTTAGCGTAAAGAAAGTTGGCAACGAAGACCTAACAGGTTTTTAAAACCTGTTAGGTCTAATCAATGCAATGTTATAAAAAATTAACCTGTCAGTCTTTTTGGTAAGCCTACAGGTTAATTTTATATAGTATCAAAAAGTTTATTATATTTAAAGTGTAAATTATACACATATTTAATTAAAATGAAAATAAAAAATATAATTACCCTGATAATCGGAGTTGTTTTGGCATCAATTTCTTCCAATGCACAAACCACAACTTCCAAAAAATCAGAGTTCAAACAATGGGCGCAAAGACCGCCAATGGGTTGGAACAGTTGGGATTGTTATGGTTCAACTGTTGAAGAACACGAAGTAAAAGCCAACGCCGATTATATGGTTAAAAACCTAAAAAAATTTGGTTGGGAATATATCGTTGTAGACATCAGATGGTTTGTAGAAAATGATAAAGCAGGAGGATACAACCAAACAGATCCGCGTTATGTAATCGATCAATACGGAAGATATTTGCCGGCGGTAAATCGTTTTCCATCGGCGAAAGACGGACAAGGATTTAAACCTTTAGCAGATTATATTCATAAAAAAGGATTGAAATTTGGTATTCACATTATGCGCGGAATCCCTAAAAAAGCGGTTGAAGACAAAATGCCAATTAAAGGCACAAACGGAATTACTGCAGATCAAATTTATACAACAGCTTTGCAATGCGAATGGCTAAAAGATAATTACACAATCTTGGCAGACAAACCGGGAGCACAAGAATATTACAATTCAATATTTGAACTTTATGCGCAATGGGGCGTAGATTTTATCAAAATTGACGATTTGTCAAGACCGTATCACGAAGGGGAAATCAACCTGATTAGAAATGCAATCGACAAGTGCGGACGTAAAATTGTATTGAGCACTTCGCCCGGAGAAACGCCTATTTCTGCAGCTTCACATGTAAAAGAACATGCCAATATGTGGCGTATGGTTGATGATGTTTGGGACACTTGGCCGCACATTACACATTTGATGGAAGTAAGTCAAAAATGGTATCCGTACATTGCAGCAGGAACCTGGCCAGACTGCGACATGATTCCGCTGGGACGTATTTCTTTAAGAGGCGAACGCGGTGAAGACCGAATGACCCGTTTGACAAAAGACGAGCAATATACGCTGATTACATTTTTTAATATCTTTAAATCACCGTTGTTTTTTGGTGGAGATTTACCAAGTAATGATGCATTTACTCTATCATTGTTAACCAACAAAAATGTGGTAAAAATGCATAACGAAAGCAATGATGTAAAACAGCTTTTTCAGAAAGAGGGTAAAATTGCGGTGACTTCAAAAAATCCCAAAGACGGAAGTGTTTATTTGGCTTTGTTTAATATCTCGGATAATGGTTCTGAGAAAATAGCGGTGAATTTTTCAGATTTGGGAATTTCGGATAATATTGAAGTTTTAAATATGTGGACTGGTGAAAAATCAAAGGTTTCTGGTAAAGAGATTTCTGCAGAATTGAAGCCGCATAGTTCTGTTTTGTATCAATTAAAAGGTAAAAAATAATGAGAAAATTACAATTTAGCTTTGTACTGTTTTTAATGATTTTTAATTTTTTACAAGCTCAGAATAACACAAAAGGGACTCCGCCAATCCTTGCTGACAAAGATTTAACAGCCTACTTATTTGTTTATTTTACAGGAAATAATATCGAAGAAGAAGCCGTAAGATATGCCATTAGCGCAGACGGTTATCATTATTATCATCTCAACGATAACCAACCTGTTATTGACAGTAAAACGATAAGCTCGACAGGTGGCGTTCGTGATCCGCATATTTTGCGTGGCGACGATGGTAAAACATTTTATATGGTTTTGACGGATATGACTTCGTCAAAAGGCTGGGATAGTAATCGCGCAATGATTTTACTTAAAAGCACCGATCTTGTAAAATGGGAAAGTAGTGTGGTGAATATTCAAACCACTTTTTCAGGAAACGAAAATCTAAAACGAGTTTGGGCGCCACAAACTATTTATGATGCCAAAGCTGGTAAATACATGATTTACTTCAGTCTTCAATATGCCGGAGGTCCTGATAAAATTTATTACGCTTATGCAAATAAGGATTTTACAGCTCTGGAAAGTGCGCCAAAATTATTATTTGTACCAAAATCGGAAAGAGCTTGTATTGACGGAGATATTATTGAGAAAGACGGAATTTATCATCTTTTCTGTAAAACCGAAACGGAGAAAGCAGGAATAAAAGTAGCGACAACAACAGATTTAACTTCGGGAAAATGGATTGAAAACGATAATTATCTGCAACAAACGAGTGACGGAGTTGAAGGTTCCAGCGTTTTTAAACTCAACAATTCTGATGAGTATATTTTGATGTATGACGTTTACACGAAAGGGAAATATCAATTTACAAAAACGAAAGATTTAGAAAATTTCACGGTAATTGATAAGAATATTTCCATGGATTTTAATCCGCGTCACGGAACCATTTTACCAATAACCCGTTCTGAATTAAAAAGATTGATTGCAAAATGGGGAGTGCCGAAGCAATTTCCAAAAATAAACAACAATCCGGTTCTTGAAGGTTATTATGCAGATCCTGAGATTTTATATTCAAATAAAACAAAGAAATATTATATCTACCCCACAAGCGATGGATTTGATGGCTGGTCAGGAAATTATTTCAAGACTTTTTCATCAGATAATCTAATCGATTGGAAAGACGAAGGAATTATTGTTGATCTTAGAAAAGATGTTTCATGGGCAAACAGAAATGCTTGGGCGCCTTGTATTGTAGAGAAAAAAATCAAAGGAAAACACAAGTATTTCTACTATTTCACAGCGGCTCAAAAAATAGGTGTTGCTTCTTCGGATAATCCAACGGGACCTTTTAAGGATAGTGGAAAAGCTCTAATTAGTGCAAGACCGGAGGGCGTAAAAGACGGACAGGAAATTGATCCGGATGTTTTTACAGATCCTAAAACCGGTAAAAGTTATTTGTACTGGGGTAATATGTATATGGCTGTAGCCGAATTAAATCCTGATATGGTTTCGATAAAACCGGGAAGTACCAAACTAATTAAAGTGAATGATAGTTTTCGCGAAGGAACGTATGTAATTTACAGAAATGGGCAGTATTATTTCTTTTGGAGTGAAGATGATACCCGAAGCCCGAATTATAAAGTAAGATACGGAATTTCAAAATCTCCTTTAGGTCCAATTGAAATTCCGGAAAATAATATCGTAATACAAGGTATTCCGGATCAGGGAATTTATGCTACCGGACATAACTCCGTATTACAAATTCCAAACAAGGACGAATGGTATATTACGTATCATCGTTTCTCTTATCCAACGGGAATAAAAATGGGTGATGCAGCAGGTTTTCATCGTGAAGTTTGTATCGATAAACTCGAATTTAATCCCGATGGAACTATAAAACAAGTAATTCCAACTCATACAGGAATTAACGCAATTAAGTAATTTTAGAATTGAGTTTTCATAAAAAATAAAAGACTGTTTCGATTTAAGAAACAGTCTTTTGTTTTTTTATGATAAAATACTTTTTACGCCGTTTGATCGTCTGTAGTAGCTGACGGAGCATTTGTTTTTACTGATTCAATGCCATTTTCTCTTGCAGATGTGCTTTCATACATTTCGCTGGCACCAATAATTTGACCGTTAGTAGCTTTCAAATTAAAATATGGTTTTCCATTACTAGATTCTTTTCTGTCAAATTTACTATCATCTTGTGAGTTTGTTTTCACAGATTCGATACCGTTTAGACATGCAGCTTTTGTTGTGTAGCCTTCACTTGTTAAAATTGTCTGACCATTACCTGCTTTTAAATTAAATTGAAATTCGCCGTTAGTTCTTTTAGTAATCACAAATTTTCCCATATAGTTTTTTATTTAAGTTAGGTATTAAATTATTTTGCTATCCATAAAAATACAAAACTTCACTATACAAATTATGTTTCGCTAAAATAAAATTGTAAGAAGAAAAAAAAGCAATAAATTTAGTTTTAAAGAGTTCCTAATATTAGAATATAATATCTTAATTCAGTTTCTGATATTTTTGTTTTCTAAATTTATTCAGTAAAAAAAATATTATTATATAAGTAAATTCTGTATTTTTGAATTTGTTTTAAAAAGTATAATTATGAAAAAATTAGTGCTAATATTAGCTATTTCAAGCCTTATAATATCTTGTAACAGTAAGAAAAAAGAAAACTTAACGAATACTTCAATTGATAGTACTGCTGCTATTATAGATGATACGAGAAGTCTGGTTTCAGAAAGTGAAAGCCTTGGCGAAGCAAAAACATATGAAGGAGTATTGCCTTGTGCTGATTGCAGCGGAATTAAAACGGTATTAAAAATTTATGCGGGAGATGGAACAATGGAAACTCACAAATTTGATTTGTCCAGTGTTTATCAAGGAAAAGGAGATGGAAAAGAGTTTACACAAAAAGGCAATTACAACACAGAAAGAGGATTAGAAGACGATCCAAACGGAACAATTTATGTCCTTAATTATGATAAACCAGAAGGAGAACAAATATTCTATGGCTATTCTGCCAAAAGTCCCGATAAATTATTTTTGCTGGACCATGATCGCAAAATAATAAAAACAAAACAAGTTTATGCGTTGACATTGCAATTAGATAATTAGAAAATTTGATAATTAGATAATGCAAATTGGAACTATAAATTTTCAATATAAAAAAAGGCTTTCAAAAATATTGAAAGCCTTTCTCCTTTTTTTAATTATCTAATTTTCTAATTGGCACATTATCTAATTGACACATTATCTAATTAGAGCTTTTTTTCGCACTAAACGAAGCCAAAATATATTTCTGGATCAATTCGTCACTTGGTGATTGTGAATTATAGTTTCCGCCTGTAATAATGGTCACCATATTTTGTTCTTCCCAGATATAAATTTTCTGTCCGCCGTTTCCTTGTGCCGCTTTTCCATTAAATTTAACTCCGTCGACATTTAGGTATTTAATCCACCATAGATAACCATAATTTACGCCCTGAACAACAGAATGTTTGGTAAGTGATTCTTCAACCCAGGCTTTAGAAACAACCTGTTTGCCATTCCACAGCCCTTTATTTAGATAAAGCAAACCAAATTTTGCCATATCACGAGAGGTTAAATATACCTGACAAAAGGTTTCGGCACTTGAAGCATCAGGTTTAAAATTCCATTTAAAATTCTTAATTCCAAGATCTTTAAACAGCGTTTGTTTGGCAAATTCAGGCAAAGGCATTTTTGTCGCTCTTTCGATAATTTTCCCCATTGTGATTGGATTTCCGGAGCAATACATTCCTTTTCCACCCGGAACATCGACCATTGGCAAATCCAAAGTAAATTGAATCCAGTCATCAGAATAATTCATGGTAGTTTCATTCCCTTCAGCTTTAGGATTACTCACATCACAATCCAATCCGCTTTGATTGGTTAAGAGATTTTCAATCGTAATTTGCTTTTTGTCATCGGTAAGATTTTTAAAAGTATAATCAGGAAAATAGGAGAGAACCGTTTCGCTTTTATCTTTAATAAATCCTTTATCAATTGCAATTCCGGTTAATGCCGAAACAAAACTTTTTGTGGCCGAACGAAGCTCGTGCAATTTAGCTTTGTTATTGTCATAGAAATATTCTTCAAAAACTAATTTTCCATCTTTAATAATCAAAACACTGTGAACATTTTGATAAGTTCCGTCGACAATTTTCTGCATCATTTCGTTCAATAATGCTTTATCAAGACCGGTATTATCGAGAGTTCCGGTTACTAAACCATCTAAGTCTTTTTTAGGCGGTTGATATACATATTTATAATCCTTTGAAGCATTTAATCTTGGGTACCACATTTCTTTCGGGAAAATGACTTTTTTGCTGATTAATTTATATGTTTTTTCATCAGAAGTATAACCAGTAATAACAGAAGCTTTATCTCTCAGGAAAATAACTTTTTCTTTGGCCATGTTTAGAAAAACATCTTTTTCAGATGGTTTCAGCGCATATTTACTTTCGTTGATAATCGCATACAAAATCGTGTCTTTTGGCGAAGCGGCAATTTGTAATGTTGTATTGTTTAGATATTCATAAATGCCTTCATACTCTTTTAATTGGTCATAGGTAATTTTAAACTTTTCTTGCGAGTATCCGAAATAAAAAGTCAACAAAAACAGTAGAAGTAAATTGGTTTTTTTCATTCTTTTGGTTTTTAGGTTAGTTACTGGTTATGAAATAATTGACCTCCGAAAAGATATAAAAAAAAGAGACACTTAATTAAAAAATTAGTGTCTCTTTATATAGGGAATTAATTGTAACAATTATTTTATTGTAATTGGTACTTCAACCGTTGTTTTATCCCAGCCTATCACAAGATTTGCAACAGAACCTTCAGTTGTAAAAGCAATTGATAAAGCTTCGATTACAGTTGAAACAGACTTAACCGGAACAGTTACTTTAGCAATATTTTTACTTTCGTCATAAGCATATGCGCCCCACATATCAACTTCTTTATTGATGATAATAGTCCATTTGTCTTTTTCAGGAATGGCAAATAAGCTATAAGAACCGGCAGGAATATTTGTACCTCCAATTGTAACAGCTTTGTAGAATTTGATTTCAGTATTTTCGTTTGCACCAACGCGCCAAACTTCTCCAAACTTAATTAAATCCCCAAAAATAGTACGTCCTTTAACCGAAGGTCTTGAGTAAATTACCTTAATAGCCGGAGATGGATTATCTGTTTTTTTGAATTTTACAGCTTTATTTGGGAAATAAGAAATGTCAACCGGACTTGCGTCAAGCGGAGCAAATTTAACTTCTTGTGCATTGACAGAAAAAGCAGTCAATAAGATAATTATTAATAAATTAAAATTTTTCATAGTTGTAAATGATTTATTATAGTTTACACAAAGTAAGTTAATAATGAAGAAAAATCATATAAGTTATAACCTGTTTTTTGTTAATGAATTGGTAATGGTTATTAGTTTTGCTCTTTTTTCTTCTTTGCGTACCAATTCTGCATGATATAAAAAGCTTTCTTTTTTTGACCGTCATTTGAGATCAGACCTTTTCTGTTATATTCGTCCTGAATTCCCGGTAAAAGTCTTCTAGGAGATCTGAAATCTACCAGAATCCAAGGGCTTGTACCACTAAGATGAGGTATTTTTTCGATCATTTTCAAATTCTGAATGTATAAGTATTCCTGAAATTCCTCAGTCCAGCGCTCATTTTTTTCTCCGTGTAAACCAGCTTTTGCATCACCGCCAAATTCAGAAACAATAACCGGTTTGTTGTATTTTGTTTTCCAGAAGATTTTTTCAGCATCTTCCAAATTTCCGCCGTACCAGCCTAAATATTGATTGAAAGCAATAATATCCAAATAATCACCAATTGCATCGTTGATAGTTCCAAATCCGGCGCTGTCACTTTGCGTCAATAAAGCCGCGCTGATTAATCTTGTATTGTCCAGAGATTTGGTGTGATCGACTAATTTTTTGATAAAAGCATTTCTGGCGTCAGATATTGGAGTTTCATTTGCCATCGACCAGATAATAATACAAGCCCTGTTTTTATCTCTCGTAATAGCTGCCGTCAATTGATCTTCGGCATTTTTGTAAGTAGCTTCTCTTGTAAATTCAACAGTCCAATATACCGGAATCTCTTCCCAAACCATTAATCCCATTTTATCAGCCGCTCTGATAATATTTTCGTTATGCGGATAATGTGCCAAACGAACATAATTACAACCCAATTCTTTAGCCCAGTTTAGTAAACGTAAAGCATCTTCCTCAGAATTGGCACGTCCGCCTTTTGCATTTTCTTCGTGAATCGAGATACCTCGTAAGAAGATTTGTTTTCCGTTTAATAAAATTTTGTCCTCTTGCGTTTCAATCGTTCTGAAACCAATATTATCTTTCAGTTTTTCTCCGTTGTAATTGATCGTTACATCATATAATTTTGGATTTTCAGGAGACCAATAAGAGATTTTTTTAGCAGGAATTTCAAAATTTACAATTCCGTCAGCGCCAACTTTTCCTTTGTAATTAATTTTTAATTCGGGAATAGAAATCGTTACCGCATTCAACGCAGGATTAGAATTACTGATTTTAACAAAACCCGAAATCAATTCCTTGTTACCTTTTTTAAGCTGAATATTGTAGTCTTCTACAAAAGAATCATTCTCTTCAATCAAAGTCACATCGCGCGTGATTCCGCCATAATTCCACCAATCTGTGTTAATAGTCGGAACATCTTCTTTATGTCTTGTATTATCCACTTTAATAACCAAATAATTGTCCTTTGGTTTTACAATCGAAGTAACTTCATAATTAAAAGGTGTAAAACCGCCTTCATGAGTTCCAAGTTTTTTTCCGTTCAAATAAACATCAGCTTTGTAATTGATGGCACCCAAATAAACAAAAAGACGTTTTTTAGCTTTCAAATCATAATCAAAAGATTTCTTGAACCAAACATTTCCTTCGTAATATTTAAGCTCCGGAACTTGCGAAGTCCAATCGCCCGGAATATTTATTTTTGGAGATTTATCAAAATCATATTCCACCAATTCTTGTTTATTTACCGCATGATAATTATTGAAATAAGCAGCATTGGAAGGTTTTGCCTGTTTATCATATTGATCGTGATGAAAGCTGTAAAAACCAGTTTCATAAGGATCGACAATATAATTCCAAACGCCATTTAAAGAAGTTGTGTTTCTATTGGGAACATTGGAGATTAGACTTTGATTTTGCGCTTGCGCGAAAATTGAAAAGGTTAGGAGTAATGTGGTTATTAGTTTTTTCATTAGTAAAATTGTTTTTGTTTTTATTTTTTTTCTGCCACGAAGGCACTAAGGCACAAAGTTTTTTTGTTTCACGCAGATTTGTTCCTTTTTTGTCATTTCGACGGAGGAGAAATCACACCAGAAGCTCCACATGCAAAATCGCCAATCTTTGTCGAGTTGTATGTGTAATTTCTCCTCCGTCGAAATTGACAAGTCAGCCCTTAATACAGATGATAAAAAATCTGCGATATCTGCTTAAATCATTTTAAAATCTGCGTGAAACAAAAAAATATGCAAAATCGCTAATCTTTGTCGAGTTCTATGTGTAATTTCTCCTCTGTCGAAATTGACAAGTCAGCCCTTAATACAGATGATTAAAAATCTGCGCAAATCTGCTTAAATCATTTTAAAATCTGCGTGAAACAAAAAAATATGCAAAATCGCTAATCTTTGTCGAGTTCTATATGTGATTTCTCCTCCGTCGAAATGACAAGTCAGCCCTTAATACAGATGATAAAAAATCTGCTCAATCTGCAAAATCTGCGAGAAAAAAAAAACTTTGTGCCTTAGCGACTTCGTGGCATTATTTTTATTGTGGCATTATTTTCAAATATTCTCCTTTAAAGCTCTGATTCAAAGCCGTCATTTCAATCGGTATTCCCGAACCATCAGGAACAACTTCAATAGACGCTTTTCCGTTTGCCATTTGAATCGATTCACTTCCTGTTGGCGTTCCTTGATTTTTCATTGTTTTTCCGCCTTTCAAACACTGAAAATAAACACTTTCTTCATAATCCAGACAACGCAAATTACCATTATCAATCGCAATTGCTGTAACCAGATAATTGCCATTTTTTAATTTTTCGAATGATAACTGTAAAGAAGTCGCCGTATCATTTTTCTTAAAGCGATAATTTATCTTTAAAGTATCCGAAACTTTTTTGCCATCTTTAGTCTCACCAATAGCAATCAGCGTGTTTTCTCCCTTTAAAAAATTCACGTCCCAAGTTAAACCATTTGCAGGATATAGCGAAAGATTTCTTTGTTTTTCTCCAAGAGATTTTCCTTGATGATAAAGCGTAACCTTCTCACAATTACTGAAAACGCTCAAAGTTCTTGGCGTATTTTCAGGTCCTTGACGCTCCGTCCAGGTATGGGATTCTATGTAAGTAAAAGGTACTGCGCTCCAATAACTTTTAAAAACGTAATAAGCATCTTTCGGAATTCCGTTTCGGTCTACAAGTCCTTTTTGATTCATATACGGAATAGCATCTTCGGGGCGCAATGGCGTTGCAAAATCCTTAAACGCCCACTGAATGTTACCCACAAACATCGGGTCGTTCTCGGATATATGCAAATGCCAATCGAATAAATCAACGATATAATTCTCGCTCCAATCGCCAATTTGAGCAATATTTGCCACTTTGGTTTGTACAATTGCTTCTTCCCAGCCTTCGGCTTTTATGACGTTTTCACCCGTAATTGGGTTTTCGCTGTGACGCCCCACGTGACTATCTCCACCATATTCGGCATGGATAAAATGTTTGTATTCTTTTTTGTAAACATCAATTGCTTTTTGATAGCTTTTATAACTTCCGGAATACCAGCCAGACCAGATAGAAGGAGAGAAGACATCGACAATTTGCGAACCTTCATAATATTTTCTAATTGCCGTTTTTCGGCTTGGATCCATTTTGTGAGCAATATTGTTTAATTCTGTCAGGAATGCATTTGTCTTTTCGGTATTATCACCATCAGGAAAATCAGGAAGCCAGTTCATTTCGTTACCCAAAGACCAGATAATAATACTTGGGTGATTGTAATTTTGATTGATAATTTCGGCAAGCATATTTTTAGTATTCGTTTGCCAAAGTTCATCACCAATTCCGCCGCGACACCACGGCAATTCATCCCAAACCAAAAGACCAAGTTCATCACAAGCTTTATAAATTTCAGGATCTTGCGGATAATGCGCCAAGCGAACAAAGTTTGCGCTCATACTTTTAATAGATTCCATATCGGCACGATGTTGCGCGTTGCTCATTGCGGCTCCAACTCCGGCTTGTTCCTCATGACGATGTGTACCACGAATCAGCAATCTTTTTCCGTTAAGAAAAAAAGGTCCGTGATCTTTAAATTCAAACCATCTAAAACCTACTTTTTCAGCAACAGTATCTTTAATTTGATTTTTCTCTGATAAAAAAGCGGTAACCGAATATAGATTCGGTTTTTCCGTATCCCAAAGCTCCGGATTTTTGATATTTTCAAATTTAATAGAAGAAGTTTTATCCAAAACAGAAACCGTTTTACTCGCAACTTTTTTCCCTTTCGGATTTTTAAGAATGACCGTTAACGATAAAGCTGCAGAATTTTCAGGATTCACAATAGATGCCAAAATATTTACAGAAGCATTTTTTGCAGAAACCTGAGGTGTTGTAATTTTTAAATTATCAATATGGTTTTTATATTGAGATACGAACCAAACATCTCTTGTGATTCCTCCATAAATAAAAAAATCACTCTTTTGAGACGGAATAATTTCAATATCATAACTATTGTCTACACGAACAAAAATATCGTTATTTCCCTCGTTTATGAAGTTGGTAATATTGATGCTAAAACCAATATATCCGCCAATATGTCCTCCGGCTTCTTTACCGTTTACATATACTTTTGTAGTAATATTTGATCCTTCAAAATATAAAGAATAACGTTGGTTTTTATCTATTTTCGGAATATTCAATTTCTTTTGATACCAACTTGCATCACGTCGGTAACCCGGATTCAGGTCCGTTGCATCTTCGGCATTCCAGGTGTGGGGTAAATTTAAAGAAGTCCAATTTGTCGCTTTTTGGGCTTCGTTAAGGTTTAAAGTATGGTTTTCTAAATAAAGCCAATTGTCATTAATATTCATTTTTGTCTGAGCAAAAATACTGCTCAGACAAATCTGAAAAAAAAACAAAAGCGCAAAAGTGTAATTTTTCATAAATTTTTAGGTTCAGAGGTTTTCAGGTTCTAAGGTTCAAAGGTTCAAAGGTTCAAAGGTTCTCAGGTTCAAAAGGCTGAAAAACCTTTGGCGCTCTGTAACTTTGTACCTCTGCACCTTTGAACCTTTGTACCTCTGAACCTTTAATATTTACTTTTTCTCAATAACGCTTCCAGAAAATAATAATCGGCATAGATTATAGGTTCGTCAATTTCGTCGTGTTTTGGCCAGTTTCCGGTGCTGTGATCCAGAATAAAAGGCGCTTTTACATTTGGACTCAAAACATATTTATCAGAACTTAAGGATGCGATTATTTTATCGGCGAAAGCCAAATAACTTTTGTTTTTAGTATAGCTGTAAAGTTCATATAAACCCGAAGCCATAACAGCCGCCGCAGATGCATCACGTGGTGAATTTGGAATACTCGGATCTTTAAAATCCCAATACGGAATCCCGTCTTCCGGTAAGTTTTTATTGTTCATGAAAAATTGCGCTGTTGCTTCGGCTTGTTTTAAATAAGCGGGATCTTTGGTATATCTGTAACACATTGTAAATCCATAAACCGCCCAACCTTGCCCACGCGCCCAAACCGAATCATCGTTATATCCCTGAAGCGTAGTTTTCTTTCTTACCGCTCCCGTATTTGGATCATAATCGATAACATGATAACAACTATTGTCTGCTCTAAACTGGTTTTTAAGTGTAGTATTGGCGTGTTTTACAGCAATATCATGATACTTTTGATTTCCTGATAATTTTGAGGCTTCAAAAAGCAATTCCAGATTCATCATATTGTCTATAATTACTGGGAAATCCCAAACATCTTTATTAAAATCCCAAGATCGTAATGAACCTACTTGTGCATTAAATCGTGTACATAATGTTTCGGCACCTTTAATGATAACGTCTTTGTATTCTTGCTTGTTTTCCACTTTTAGCGCTTCACCAAAACTGCAAAACACTTTGAATCCAACGTCGTGCGAATTACTATTTACACTTTCTTTTTTGCTAAAAGGAGTCCATTTTTCGGCTTGTTCTTTATATTTTTTATTGCCTGTAAGACGGTACAATTGCCACAAGTTTCCGGCAAAAAATCCGCTTGTCCAGTCTCTTGAAGGAACTTTTTTAATCAGATCGCTTTTTATGGTCATACTTCTTGGCATCGACATAGAATCTACGGGATATTCCAGTAACATTTTGTATCTCGCGTCGAGAAGATTATCTGTGGTTGCCGAGGTAACTTTTGTCTTAGAATTAATTCCGGATTTGCACGCTGTCGCCAGCAGTGCAAACCCAAGAATTAAAGAAATGAAACTAACTTTATTCATACTTACTAATCTTATTTTTTTGAATTAAAAATTGAGAATTAAAAATTAAAAAATCTGCGATCGTTTTGTCGTTTTGATTTTGATGATAAAAACTTTTTTTTTCAGGAGCTAATCCGGCTATTCGTTTCAAACGAAGTTCACTGAACTCCGAAATAAAATAAAAATTAAGTGAAGTAATCTTTTGTGTCCGCCGCGGCGGACACAAAAGGATTTCCTCCCGAAGCTTCGGGACTATCGGGGCTAGGCAATCATTTTCATAACAATATTTTCGTCTAGTTTGTCATTTCGACCGGAGGGAGAAATCACACTCGGGATTCGACAAAGATTGGCGATTTTGCATGGAGAGTTTCGTGTGTGATTTCTCCTCCGTCGAAATGACAAAACGATTGCAGATTTTTTAATTTTTAATTCTAAATTTTTAATTCATTTTTAATGTTTTAATACCCAGGATTGTTTGGAGCTAAATTAGGATTGATTGCTAACTCAGTTCCCGGCAATGGGAATAAATAATCTTTGTTCGGATTAAAATTCGCATGTGGTTCTAAACCGTTTGGACCAAAAACTTCAGGTCCGTTTTGCAGCCTTTTGATATCATACCATCTGATGTATTCAAAAGCAAATTCTAATCTTCTTTCGTCAATTACCATTTTTCTAAAGTCTGATTGTGATAATCCCGGCGCTACATTTGCAGGAAACGAAACCTGTTTTCCGGCTTTATTTCTTGCTCTTGCACGCACTCGGTTTACATAACCATTAGCTTCCGCAGTTCCCGGAGTGATTTCGTTTAGAGCTTCTGCCGCGGTCAATAATACTTCTGCAAAACGCAT
The DNA here is from genome assembly GCF_006438875.1 of Flavobacterium pectinovorum. GTDB lineage: Bacteria > Bacteroidota > Bacteroidia > Flavobacteriales > Flavobacteriaceae > Flavobacterium > Flavobacterium pectinovorum_A. The sequence goes on along the minus strand of NZ_RCZH01000006.1, from coordinate 363,925 downwards.
TGTAATATAATTGTGTTGCGAAGTTCTTCCGTTAGCGCCTGCTTTTCCCGGAAAACGGTAATATTTTGCAATATGCGGACGTGGCGCTTTTTCATTATCACTTGAAGGGAAAATTTTCAATTCTCCACCTACTTTTTTTCTAATAATAGTATCAAAACTCACAGCACGTCTGTAATCTCTTTGATCCCAAGTATTAAATACTTTTAAAGAAGGCACAGCAACCGAAAATCCTTGTCCGTAGCTATAAGTCTCATCTTTAAGCGAACCCGTAAAAAATGCCGTATAATCCTGACCGTAATTTCCTGATACTAAGTTATTAAAATCAATTGTAAACAAAGGCTCTTTTAACGAAGCTGCTTTTGTAGCATTAAATAAATCCTGAAAATCTGCATCTAATCCTAAACCAAATTTTGCTTCATTAGTAATAACGTATTTAGCTTCATCATAAGCCTTTTGGTAATTTTTTAAAGTCAAATAAACAGAAGCCAAATAACCTGCAGCAGTACCTTTTCCGGGAACAGCTTTTACTTTTGGTTTATCGTCTAAGTATTGTTTTGCAAATTCTAAATCTGCAATGATTTTAAGATAAACATCAGCTTCTTTGGTTCTTTTTAGAGAATTTACCTGAGAAACGTCATTAACCACAAAATCAACATACGGAATATCTCCAAAGATTCGAACCAGATGATAATACGTAAAAGCCCTTGCAAAGTGAGCCTGAGCTACAATTGCATTTACTTTTGCAGGATCTCCCGGTGTTTTTTTGGCACCTTCAATGGCTTGATTTGCAGCAGTAATAATGATGTAGGATTGTGGCCAGAAGTTCGCAACAAGTCCGTTAGTATCATTCATTTTCATGTCATTAACGTCGATACGTGCCGCCTGAGTGGTTCTGTCGCCAATATCAGCCATATCATCGCGCAACATCAGGGCAATTGTAAATTCGCGTCCCCAATAATTATTGTGAGCAATGTTGGCAAAAGCTCCATTTACGGCAGCTTGTAAGTCATCAGTATTGTTAAAGAAATTGTCAGGACGAATAATTCCGACTGGGTGTTCTTCAAGATCAGAACATCCAAAAGCGAATATTCCCAAGAAAAGAAAAGCTATATATTTTTTCATAATATTATTTTTTAGGTATTGGGTGTAATAATTTAACACATAGTCCCGAAGCTTCGGGATAGCTTTTCGGAACACTAAATAAGGCATTTCACTTGCATTAATAATCATAGCATTTTGCGTAGAGCTATGTGTGAAAACTAGTTTTTTTAATTTCCTCCTTTTGAGAAATAAAAACCTCTGTTTCTATGTGTTTAATATTATTTTTTAAACTAAAATTTTAAATTAAATCCGAAAGTAAAAGTTCTCACATTTGGATAACTTCCGTACTCTAAACCTAAGTTGGTATTACTTCTCGCATTAGTATCATTCAGGTAATTTCCTTCAGGATCAGAACCCGGATAATCCGTAATTGTCCAAAGGTTTTGCGCACTGATGTAAAAACGAACTTTACTCAAACCAATTTTCGAAACCACTTTTTCGTCTAAACTATATCCTATCGAAACGTTTTTTAGACGAATATAACTTCCATCATACACAAATCTTGAGGTAACTCTTTTTGTTCTTGCAGCATTTGCAGGAACATTAGTATCTGTGTGCGTTGGCGTCCATGCATCAAGAACTTCAGTGGTTGCATTGTTGTTTCCTGATGCCAATTCCATTAAAGTATAATTCAGGATTTGGTTTCCTTCAGAGCCTTGAAAGAAGATATTCAGGTCAAGATTTTTATAGGTGAAATCATTGTTTAAACCAAAGATAAAATCAGGATTTGGATTTCCGATAATCGTTTTATCCTGAGAATCCAGTTTTCCGTCACCGTTTACATCTTTGAATTTTTCTCCACCCGGAGCCGTTTCAAAATTCCCCGGAAGAACCGTTTCGCCTTGTTGAATTACACCATCATAAATAAAACCGTAGAAAGAACCAACTGGCTGTCCAATTCTCAAAATCTGAGAATCTGTGGCTAGAAAATGCCCAGGCGTAGAGTTGATTATAAGATCTTTATTATCGGCTAATTTCAACATTTTATTCTTGTTCGAAGAGATGTTGAAACTTGTTGACCAAGTGAAATCAGCACCAATAAAGTTTTTAGAATTAATTCCCAATTCCCAACCTTTGTTTTCTAATTCTCCAACGTTTTGAAGCTGAGAGGCAATTCCTGAAACTCCCGGTAAAGGTCTGTTGAACAACAAATCTTTAGTAATTGTTTTATAATAATCTGCCGTAAGGCTAATTCTGTTATCAAATAAACCTAAATCGATTCCGTAATCTTGTTGATAAGAGGTTTCCCATTTTAGATTCGGGTTATTCAATGAAGTCAATTGAACCGCATTTACAATCACGTCACCGCTTACATCATAAATTTCAGAAAATCTCGATAAAGTAGAGTAGGCGCCAATAGATGGATTTCCGGTTGCACCATAACTCGCTCTCAATTTAAGATTTGAAATTGTTTTGTTGTCTTTCAGAAAGTTTTCCTTACCAATATTCCAACCCACAGCTCCCGAAGGGAAAGTTCCGTATTTGTAGTTTTCACTAAAGCTTGACGAACCATCACGACGCGCTGTAAACGTAAATAAATATTTGTCGTCATAATCAAAATTCAACCTTCCGAAAGCCGAAATTAATTCCGTTTCAGATAAATTAGAATCAGGTTTTAAAAATACAGTTCCGGCACCTAAATTATGGTATGAATTTGTATTCGTCAAAAATCCTCTTGAAGCAGCATATGAACTTTCGTTTTTGTTTTTTTGATACGAATAACCACCAAGAACCGTCAGGATTCCTTTTGCGATAATTTCTTTTTTATACGTCAGATAATTTTCCGTTAGGAAAGAAGAAAATCGAGTATTGTTTACAGAAGCTTCACCCTTTATATTTTTTCCTGCAATCAAAGTTGATGGAATATATCGACCAGTTTGAGAGTTATTATCGGTTAGACCTAAAGTAGTTTTAAAGTCTAAGTCTTTAGTAATTTTATATTGAGCAAAGAAATTTGATCTGTTTACAATAGAAACAGTTTCCAGAATATTTTCCATTGCCGTTGCATACGGATTATCAATATCGTCCCCAATTGGAGCCGTTGTGGTATAAGATCCGTCTTCGTTATAAATTCCTTTATCAGGCATGAATCTGTAAGCCGCAGCAATTACACCAGCAGCACCAGTTCCTCCCGCACTTGTTTGGGAAACAATTCCATCTTTGTTTTGTTTGCTTTGAAATAAATTCAAACCAACTTTAAATCGGTCAGATAAATCAGCTTCAAGATTACTTACGATCGTATATTTATCGATTCCGGAATTAATTACAACCCCATTTTGATTAAAGTAGTTTCCTGAAACATAATATCTCACATTCTCAGATCCTCCGGAGAACGAAAGCGAAGTATTCGAAATCATTCCTTCACGATAAATTACATCCTGCCAATCTGTGTTCTCACCGCCCGGAGTATGTGATGTAAAGCTTTTTCTATACGCCACAAACTGATCTCCGGTTAATAAATCCAGTTTATGATTTACAGATTGTACCGAAGTTGAGTTACTGAATTCGATCACAGGTTTTCCTGGTTTACCTTTTTTGGTTGTAACCATAATAACCCCGTTTGAACCTCGTGATCCATAAATAGCCGTTGCAGACGCATCTTTAAGAACCTCAATAGAAGCAATATCCTGAGGCGCCGGCATAGAAACACCTGCAAAACCGTCAACTACAATAAGTGCATCACCGCTCGCATTGATCGAAGTTCCACCACGAACCCTGATTTTTACAGGAGCACCCGGTTCACCACCATTATTCGATTGTACTGAAACCCCCGCTGCACGACCTTGCAAAGCCTGTTCAGCATTTAATAAAGGATAAGCAGTCAGTTCTTTTGCCGTTACAGAGGATACAGATCCAGTAATATCGCTTTTTTTACGCGTACCGTAACCTACAACAATAACTTCATCAAGATTTTTAGTATCAGGTTTTAAGCTTACGTTTACGACAGTTTTATTTCCTACCGGAACTTCTACAGTTTGATATCCTACAAAGTTAAAAACTAAAACAGCATTTTTTTCAGAAACAAAAACACTGAAATTCCCATCCATATCCGCAGTTCCTCCCACAGATGAGCCTTTAACATATACATTCGCACCAGGAAGCCCGAGTAAATCTTCGCTCGAAGTAACTTTTCCGGTCACTTTTCTTTCCTGTGCATTCACAATGATATTTCCCAGTAAAAAAACTACCAGAAAGCACCATTTAAGCGACTTAATTTTTTGGTTTGTAAACATTCATTTTTTGGTTTAAGGTTAATGTTAGATAAAATAAAAAAGCAATAAACTCATTCCTATTATTAGCAATACAAATAAAATTTGAAGCAATATGAATTTTGTTTTTTTGAATTTCATACCGCAAATGTATATTTCGAAAACGATATAGAAATACAAAAAAGGGTATCTAAAAATACAGATACCCTTTTTTAAGCCTTGAAAACACTGGAATTTTTAAAATACCGACATTGGTTTCGAAAATTTGTCAGCAAATTGTGACGGAGTTTCTCCATATCTTTTTTGGAAGCATTTGCTAAAGTATTTCGGATTGTTAAAACCAACTTTATAACTCACTTCTGAGATGTTTAATTTGTTTTGTTCTAAAAGTTGCGCCGCACGTTTTAATCGAATTTCATGAATAAATTCGTTTGGCGTATAATTCGTCCAAGCTTTAATTTTTAAGAATAGCATCGTACGGCTAACGCCCAATTCTGAACAGAAAAACGGAATATCAAAAAGCTCGTTCGAGATATTATCTTCGACAATCTTAAATGCTTTTTTCAATAATTCCTCGTCCAGAGAAGAAACCGTGATTTCTGACGGAATAAAATTGTCTTCGCTTGAAAATTTAAGTTTCAGTCTTTCGGTAGAATTCAAAAGGTTTTTTACGCGAAGTTTAAATTCTATTAAATTAAATGGTTTACTGATATAATCATCTGCACCGCTTTCCAACCCTTCAAATTTATAGACTAATGATGATCTCGAAGTCAGTAAAATTACCGGAATATGACTCGTTTTTAGATTTTCTTTTATTCTAGAACAAAGTTCAGTTCCTACCATTTCCGGCATAATAACATCACTGATAATTAAATTCGGAACATATTGCAGGGCTTTTTCCAAAGCGACTTTTCCGTTATCAGCCTCAATAATATTATACTCTTTTTTAAGTAGGTTTTTCATGAAAGTTCTCAAAACCTTATGATCTTCAACAATTAGAATTGTTTGTTTTTCGGCATTGACAACAAGATCGTCAATGTCTTCATGAATTGCGATTTCCTGTGTTTCCAGTTGAGCCGTATATTGGGCAATATCATCGCTTATTTTGAAATCTTCGATGATTTCGCTGTCCAAAAGATGCGCGCGACCCAACGGAAGCGTGACTTTAAAAACAACACCTTCCGGTTTTTTATTGATCACATCGATGCTTCCTTTATGAAGTTTTACAATGTTTTTGACAATAGAAAGTCCAATTCCTGTTCCTTTATTGTAATTTTTCTGAACGTTATTGTGTAGCGGAACTTCAAAAAACAAGTCAAAAATTTTATCAATATGTTCCTCGGCAATTCCAACTCCGGAATCTTCAACCGCAATAAAAAGATTCTCGTGATCGTGATTGATTTTAATGTTGATATTTCCACCTTTTGGAGTATATCTAAAAGCGTTTGAAATCAAATTATAAAAAACACGCTCTAATTTATAACGATCAAAATACACCAGAATTTCCTCTTCAGACGATTCAAAAGTGTATGTATAGCCGCCGTCTTTGGCATATTCGATAAAAGACAAAAAGATTTCTTTAGTGAATTTTACAATATTTCCGTTAGCCGATTCCAGCGTAACCTGATCGTTTTCGAGTTTCCTAAAATCCATTAAGCGATTAATCAGGCTCAAAAGATGATTTGCGCTTCCTTCAATAACCAACAGTTTTTTGTACATTTCATTCGTTCCGTTATAATCGCCTAAAATCTGTTGTAACGGTCCTAAAATCAAAGTCAAAGGCGTTCTGAATTCATGCGAAATATTGGTGAAAAAGTCGAGTTTTGCACGATTATTTTCTTCGATACGTTTCGTTTCCAGATATTCCAGTTCCAGTTTTTGTTTCAGGCGAGCTTTCGATTTCATAATCCAGATTAAACCGTATAATCCCAAACCTATAACAATTCCATAAAATAAAAATGCCCAAATACTGCGCCACGGAGCAGGTTTTACAACAACTGTTAATGTAGTCGGAATGTGATTCCAAACGCCGTCATTGTTGGCGCCGCGAACTTCAAAACGATACGTTCCAGGATTCTGAATTGCAAATATGGCTTCGGTGTTTTTGGTAATCGTCCAGTTGTTTTCTAAGCCAATTAGACGATAACTGTATTGATTGTTTTTGGATCGAATGTAATTTGGAATCGCAAAACTAATCGAGAAATTTGCCTTGTCGTAATTCAAAGTTATATTTCGGGTATAACCAATGCTTTTCTCCAGAATTTTATCTTTTCCGTTTGGATTAATGGTCTCGTTTTTAATTTTCAAACTTGTAATTAAAACCTGAGGCGCATAGTCATTCAAAGAGATTTTCTTGGCATCAAAATAAGTAGCTCCAGACGGACTTCCGAAATAAAACTTATTCGAATCTAATTTTAAAGCTGCATTGTCATTAAATTCATTACTCGCCAAACCATCTTTCTGGTCATAAAGAACGAGCTTTTTCAGCGTTGTACTGTATTTTATAATTCCCTGATTAGTACTAATCCAAAGGTTTTTTTCAGCATCTTCAAGAATAGAATGAATCGAAGTGATAATCGTGTTTCCTACTTTAAGATTGATTTTGTTAAATTTTTTTCCATCAAAATAATGCAATCCTTTGGCTTTAGTTCCAACCCAAACTTTGTTTTGACTGTCCTTAAATAACGTTAGAATATCATCGCCGGACAAAGCCGAAGCATCAAAAAAGTAATGTTCTATTACATATTTATTTTGCTGAAAATCCTTTAGCGAAATACAATTCAGACCGTTTTGAGTTCCAATCCAAAGTTTATTTTTATCAACCAAAATAGTTCGAACGATATTATTCGTCAGGAAATTGGCGGAAGCCGAATCATTCCCAATGACCTGAAAAGTTTTGGAAATCGTGTTATACCGAATCAAACCTTTGCCAAAAGTACCAATCCATAAAATTCCGTTACCTTCTGTTTTAAGGGAATAAACACCACTTTCTTTCAGTAAATCACTTAATTCAGGAGCAATTCTATTGTCTTCAATTCTTTTTGAAATCGTGTTATAAGCCGATAATCCCTTAGAGAAAGTTCCAATCCAGAGAATATTATCTTCAGAAAGGCACATTGATTTAATGTCGTTTTTATTCGTCTGATTTGTTTTACTGTTGATGTAACTTACGGCTTCGGTATTTTTGTTGAAAATCGTAATTCCGCCGCCTTCGGTTCCAAAATAAATATTCTGATTCTTGTCTGAAATAATCGAACTTACGACATCAAAACTCATCGGAAGCTTTTTAGAATTCTGATTGTAATTCGAGAAATTCACATTTGAAACATCCCAAATATTCACGCCTTTATAATAACAGCCAATCCAAACCGAACCTTTTTTATCAATAAATACCGATTTTACCTTATCGATTCCGTTATTATTGGTACTGTTATTTATTTTCTGAATGCTCTTGTCTTTTCCTAAAATATAGATTCCGTCATAAGCTCCAATCCATAAAGAACCTTGATTATCAAAAGCTAGAGAACGAATATCAGTATTGATTTCTTTGTATTTATCAGCAGGTAAAAAAGAAATAAATTTGTTATCAGAAGTGTCAAATTTTAAAAGCCCTTTGTTTTTTGTTCCAATCCATAAATTCCCGTCATTATCTTCTTTTAGAGATTGAACATTAATAAGATCAGTATTGTTTAAACGATAATTTATAAAAGAAAGTTTCCCGAATTTCCTGCTTTTTACCAGACATAAACCTTTGGTGGTTCCAACCCAAATTTTTCCACTTTTGGTTTTTAAAATAGTGGTAATATTATTACTCGCCAATGTTGAATTATCAGTATCCGAATGAAAAACAGAGGTAAATTTACCTGTATTTCTATTATAAATCGTCAATCCTTTTGACGTACCAAACCACATTTCGTTGTTGATTTTCCTGATCGACCAAACGGCGTTATTGCTGATTGTATGATTGGTTTTGGTGTGCAAATATCTTTTAAAAGTATTCGTAACCGGATCATAACAGTTTAATCCGTTGTAGGTTCCAACCCAAATTTCCCCTGTATTATCCTCTTCAATAGACAAAATATCATTGTTGCTGATCGAGGTTTTATCTGTAACATCATTTCTATAAACAGTAAATCGGCTTCCATCATATTTATTAAGCCCGTCGCGGGTTCCAAACCACATTTGCCCAAATTTATCCTGATGAATAGCAATGACAGAACTCTGCGAAAGCCCGTCAGTAGTAGAAATATTTTTTAGGCGGTATTTATTTTGAGAGAATATATTCCCGGAAATAAATAGGATTACGAGAAAGGCTATTTTGTATTTCATAGCTTTTTTTTAAGGTGCAAAAGTTCAGAGTTGCAAAGGTTCAAAGGCTTTTTAGCCACGAATTCACGAATTTTTTATAATTATTATGCGCAATCATTCGTGAATTCGTGGCTATTTTTTTTTAACACATAGAAACATAGATTTTCTTTGTAAAAAGAAGGCAATCAAAAAAACTAGTTTTCACACATAGCGATACGCAAACTACTATGATTATTAATGCAAGTGAAACGCCTTTTACTTTCCAAAAAACTATGTTTCTATGTGTTTAAAATTTTACTTTTTCAACCGCTTTTTTAATTGATAATCATACAACGAAGGCACTTTGTCCATCGGTGTATTTAGGAATTCAATATAAGCGTCAGGATCATATTTTACTTCGAATTTAGCATTCCCATTCACGCCAATAATTCGGGCAAAAGGTCCATCTTTCATTCCATAAAGTAAAACGGGTTTTGTGATTTTTTCAGCATTTGTTATCTGAACATTCAGATTCCAAAAAGTACTGAAAGGTCCGTGTGAAGGTTTCCAGTAATCAGCGCCACCGCCACCAAACAAGGCGTAGCTATTATTATTGTCCGGCATTAAATGCACCGTAATATTGTCGAATAAATTTTGATGATTTGCTCCCGAATGTTGGTCCAAAACCGGATCAGCAAAGATTTCACAATTCTGATAGACATTTTTAGTCGCAAAAGTATTGAAGCTCAGCGGATGAACAGCTTTATTATAAATCTTTAAATTCTTAACCAAAACATTATGAACGCCGCCTAAAGTCACTGTATAATGCGCCATATGATTTCCATCCGTCACAATATCCTGGATCGTTACGTTCGAAATTTCTTCTCCCAAAATACCGCTGTCAGCATTAGTAATTGTAACATCTTTGACCCAACTATTAAAAACACGAGTTAAAAATATAGCATTATTTCCCGGTTCTACGTGATGCGCAACTCTTGGAATATCAGGAAAAGTAAAGCGAATATGTTCAATTCCAACTTCGTTTAAATGTTTCCATTCGACCAATTGCGCCTGATAACTTGGTTTTATGGCAATTGTCAAAGGCGTTTTTATGGTAATTTTAGAACCCGAAATTTTTACGATTTCGACTTGTTGTCTTACGATTGGTAATTTTGGAAATTTCCAATGATGAGAACCCGGTTTTACTTTGGCACCTTTGTATAAATCAGTAATGATTTCTCCATTTTCGCCATCTTTATTAAACAATTGAAGTTCTACGATATCACCAACTTTTAATCCTTTAACTTCAGAAGCAATTATAGTATGTTCGCCCATATTTCCCGAACTAACTTTAGCCAAAAAGCTTGGTGTTGGTTCGTATTTATCCAAATATGATTTTACACGTTCGCCAGGAATTTGTGTCCAAATAAACCCACCTGACCATGCATATTGCGAGAAAGGCAAATCAATATTATTTTCAGGTTCGCGTTGTCTTTTATCAAATGTGGTAAGATATTCTCTTAATTCCGCCAGAGATTCTGGATCTTTTAGATACATCATAGGTCTTGGGAAGTATATCTCAGTTCCGTTTTCTCCGGAACCTGTTCCGCGAAGTACAAAATTGCTTCTTTCGATATATAAAATATCACTCAGAATAATTTTCCCTGCAGGCAATTGCAAAATCACATTTCCTTCAACTGCATTTGCTGCTTTTACGGCTTTTAATAAAGCTTTAGAATCGTCTAAACCATCATTAGCTTTTAGACCAAAATCTGTGGCATTGATGATTTTTCCGCTAACTTCAGGGATTTGGCTTTCGCCGAAATGATATCCCGCATAACTAAAATCAGGAAGATAATTAGTCACAGGTTTCTGCGTAAGAATCTTAGGCAATTCTTGTCCAATCACATTTATACCGATGAAAAGGCTATAACAGATAAAAAGGGTTTGACGTTTCATGTTTTGTTTTTTATGGTTTATGAAATTGCCCGCGGATTGTACGGATTAAACGGGTTTACAAGGATTTTTTAATCATTTTAATCTCTTAATCTGTGGCAAAACTTTCACGCAATCTTGTCATTGCAAGGAAAGTCAAGTTTTGCGGCCTATTGTTAGTGTGATTACTTCGTTTCGCAATGACATAACCAGCGTAAATCCGTTTAATCCGCCAAATCCGTGGGCTAACATTACAAATCAGTAATTAATTTATATTTTGGAACCAATGTTTTCATGATGCTCCAAGCCACAAGATAGGCTACGGCGCAAAGCACAAACATGATTGTATATCCGGTTTCAATATGTCCCAAATCTTCGTAATAATCAAAAAGAGCGCCGCCTAATTTTGACACGATTACACCGCCAAGTCCGCCCGCCATTCCACCAATTCCGATGATGGAACCAATGGCTTTTTTTGGAAACATATCAGAAACCGTAGTAAAAATATTAGCCGACCAAGCCTGATGCGCTGATGCTCCAACACCAATTAAAAGAACCGGAATCCAGAAACTAATATAACCCAAAGGTTGAGCTAGAAGTACAAACAGTGGGAAAATCGCAATAATAAGCATTGCTTTCATTCGTGCTTCATAAGGATTGTGTCCTTTATTTATAAAATACATAGGGAAATAACCACCATAAATACTCCCAACCATCGTCATGCTGTATAAAACAGCTAAAGGAATCGTAATTTCGGTTTTTTCCATCCCAAATTGAGCTTCCAGATATTTGGGTAACCAAAATAAAAAGAACCACCAAATTCCGTCTGTCAGGAATTTTCCAATCGCAAAGGCCCAGGTTTGTTTGTAGCTTAAAAGTTTTAGCCAGGAGATTTTTTCAGGTTTTGCATTTTCGTCAGAAGGTTCTTGAAATGCGTCTCCTTCACTTATATAATTAAGTTCGGCCTGAGACATTCTTTTTTGATTTCTTGGTTTTTCATAAAACATATACCAGAAAAACATCCATATAAAACCAATTGCCCCAATGATGATAAATGCCATTTGCCAGCCCCAATGCACCGCAATCCAAGGCACAGTTAACGGCGCCAGAATTGCCCCAACATTCGAACCCGAATTAAAAATTCCGGTGGCAAGAGAACGTTCTTTTTTTGGAAAATATTCGGCAGTAGCTTTGATCGCTGCAGGAAAATTTCCGGATTCTCCAAAGCCCAGAAAAGCTCTCGAAATCATGAAACCGGCAATCGAAACGGGAACAGCACCAATACCAACCCAGACTAATAAGTTATTAAAAGTACTGCCAATCGGGATTGCATAAGCATGCATTATCGCACCAATTGACCAAATAAAAATGGCTAGAATATACCCCAGTTTTGTGCCTAATTTGTCGATAAGTCTTCCTGCAAATAACATCGAAAGCGCATATACAAACTGAAAAACGGCTGTTATATTGGCATAATCAGTATTACTCCAATGAAATTCTTCGGATAGGCTGGGAGCCAGTAAACTCAGGACTTGTCTGTCCAGATAATTCACGGTAGTAGCAAAGAAAAGTAATCCGCAGATGGTCCAGCGGTACTTCCCGATAGGTTCGTTTTTGATAGTCATGATAGTTAGTTAAGAGCATTTTGTTTTTAAATTGTAAAAGCCTGAGATGGTTATAAAAAGTAGTTTTTCAAACTCTTTTTCTCAAACTGTAATCTTGTTTTTATTCTTATAAATTATAATAGCCACAGATTAAAAATTAAATCTGCTCAATCTGCAAAATCTGCGAGAAAAAATATTTTATTTCTTAAAATTAAAGTAATGCTCAGCATTGCCACTGCAAATATTTTTCACCAGTTCACCAATAAGATTTATATCATTTGGCAACTGACCATTTTCAACTTCTTCTCCTAAAATATTACATAAAATACGACGGAAATATTCGTGACGCGGAAAAGACAAAAAGCTTCTCGAATCCGTTACCATACCCACAAATCGGCTTAGTAACCCAAAATTAGATAACACATTTAATTGTTTTTCCATTCCGTCTTTTTGGTCTAAAAACCACCACGCGGCTCCGTATTGCATTTTCCCGGGAATCAAATCATCATTAAAATTTGCCGCCATAGAAGCAAAAACTTCATTGTCACGCGGATTCAAATTATATACAATTGTTTTTGCCAAACCGTTTGCAGAATTTAATTTATCAAAGAAACCACTCATATTATCAGCCATATTCAAATCTCCAATCGAATCAAATCCCTGATCAGGACCAATGGATTGCATCATTTTGCTGTTATTATTTCTGATGGCACCTACGTGAAATTGTTGCGCCCAAGATCTTTTGTGATTCAATAAGGCAATCTCAAAAAGTAACGCCGATTTGAATTTTTCAACTTCAATCGTACTCAATTCCGAAACATTTAATCCTTTCTTAAAAATGGTTTCAATTTCTGATTCCGTATAAGGAGACGCATAAAATTTTATATGTCCGTGATCAGAAATTCGGCAGCCCATTTCATGAAAAAAGTCATGTCTTAAGGCGATGGCTTTTATAAAATCTGCATATTCTTTTATAGAAAAACCAACAGCAGATTCCAATTTCTGAGCCCAGTTTACAAACAATTGTCCTTTCTCGATTTCCGTTGCTTTATCAGGTCTGAAAGAAGGCAGAACTGAAATTTCGAATTGATCGTCACGAAGCTTTTTATGAAATTGCAAATCATCCGTAGGATCATCAGTCGTTCCCACAACTTTCACATTCATTCTTTTAAGCAGGTTTTTGACACTGAATTCAGGCTTTTTCAGCAATTCATTACAAGTATCAAAAACTTCCTTAGCAGTATCTTTATTCAATAATAAATCAATCCCAAAATAACGTTTCAATTCCAGGTGTGACCAGTGATACAAAGGATTTCTTAAAGTATGTGGCAATGTTTCAGCCCATTTTTCAAACTTCTCAAAGTCAGAAGCATCTCCCGTAATATATTTTTCAGAAATACCATTGGCACGCATCGCTCTCCATTTATAATGATCGCCTTCAATCCAGATTTGAGTAATATTTTCAAACTGACGATTTTCGGCAATATCTTTTGGAGACAAATGACAATGATAATCGATGATAGGTTGTGCTTTCGCAAAATCATGATACAAGGAAATTGCTGTTTTATTATACAGCAAAAAATCCTCGGTAATAAATTTATTTTCAGACATAAAATTGATTTTATAAACGTATTGGCGCAATTAATTTTAACACATAGAAACATAGATTTTGTACTCTTAAAAAAGACGTTTCACTTGCATTAAGTCACATAGCTATGTGTGAGAAACCTGTTTCTTTTTATTCTCTTTTTATTTATTCTACACATAAAATCTATGTTTCTATGTGTTAAATAAAATTTTAATAATTACAGCAAATAGGTATTTTATAAGCTTTTTTTAATTCCCATTTCAAGACCTCTTAACTCCGCTAAACCTCGCAAACGCCCAATTACTGAATAACCCGGATTTGTTTTTTTATTCAAATCATCCAGCATTTGATGACCGTGATCGGGACGCATTGGTAACGAAATATTATTTCTCTTTTCAACCTCAATAATCGCTTTTACGACTTCATACATATCGACATCTCCTTCAAGATGATTGGCTTCGTAAAAACTGCCTTCTTCGTCTCTTTGAGTACTTCTTAAGTGAATAAAATTCATTTTATCTCCGTGACGCCTCACAATTCCCGGTAAATCATTGTCGGCTCTTACACCGTAGGATCCCGTGCACATTGTGAATCCGTTTGATTTTGAATCGGCTGCAGCCATTAACTCTACTAAATCTTCCTCCGTACTTACAACTCTTGGCAAACCTAAAATAGGGTAGGGCGGATCGTCAGGATGAATTGCCATTAGAACGCCTTTACTTTCTGCAACCGGAATAATTTCTCTTAAAAAGAAGAAAAGGTTTTTCTTCAAAGTAGAGCTGTCAATATGATTATAACCACTTAAAGTCACCAGAAAATCCTCTACCGAATACGCTTCTTCAGCTCCGGGAAGTCCGGCAAGAATATTTTGCTGTAATTTTATTTTATCGGCTTCAGTCATCGCTTCAAAATATTTTGTAGCTTTTTCAATCTGAGTTGCCGAATATTCTTTTTCAGCGTTCGGTCTTTTCAAAATAAACAATTCAAAAGCCGCAAAAGCATTGATATCAAAACGCAAAGCCTTTGAACCATCTGCAACTTCATAAGCCAAATCAGTTCTCGACCAATCTAAAACCGGCATGAAATTATAGCAAACACATTTGATTCCGCATAAAGCCAGATTCCGAATACTTTCTTTATAATTCTCAATGTATTGAAGGTAATTTCCCGTTTGTTTTTTAATGTCTTCGTGAACCGGAATACTTTCTACAACTGACCATGTCAAACCCGAAGCGCCTTTTTTTGGATCTCCGTTTTGATGTTCAATTTCAACTTTTCGTTTTATAATTTCGTCAATACTCCAAACTTCTCCGTTTGGAATATGGTGTAATGCGGTTACGATTCCGGTTGCTCCCGTTTGTAAAATATCTTGTAAAGAAACAGGATCATTTGGTCCGAACCATCTTAATGTTTGTTCCATTTTGACTTATTTTTTGGTTTTCCTGCAAGGTTTTCAAAACCTTGTAGGTATGATTTTTATTAATATTTAGAAGCTATTCCCGCACCCGAGCCTGAAAGTGCGAACTGGCGAAGCAATGCGTTTCAATCTTTTGTGGCTCCCGAAGCCTCGGGACCGCCACAAAAGGATTTCCACTGCTATCGGGGCTAGGGCTCATATTTTCAAAAGAACTATTTCCTCAATTTTGTCATCCCGAGGAACGAGGGATCTCCGCAAGAAGCTCCATTAAGTGAATCGTCAATCTTTGTCGAGTTACTTGCGGAGATCTCTCGTTCTGCCAATAACGTTTCTAATTTTTCACAATCCCTTTGCGATCTCAAAGCAAAGCGGAATAAAGAGAAAGCTTTGCGAACTTTGCGTAAAAACCTTTGTGTGTCTTTGCGGTTAAATGTCATTTATATTGCTTTTTTTAATAACAAACAAACCTTGGTATGACAAACTAATTATTTAATACCTACAAGGTTTCGAAAACCTTGCAGGAATCGTCGAAATCAGATTTTAAATGCTTGATGCCGAAAATCCTCCATCGACTTTTATAATAGTTCCGGTAACAAATTTGGACATATCACTGCATAAAAATAAAAGTGCACCATCAATATCTTCCGGTTTTCCAAATCTTCCCATTGGCGTATGATCGATAATTTTTTCACCACGAGGTGTTAATTTTCCTTCCGGAGTCAATAATAAAGCTCTGTTTTGTTCTCCGATAAAAAATCCCGGAGAAATAGCATTCACACGAATTCCTTCACCATATTTTGAAGCCAGTTCAACAGACATCCATTGCGTGAAATTATCAATAGCCGCTTTTGAAGCCGAGTATCCCACAACTCTCGTCAAAGGTCTTTGCGCTGATGCCGATGAAATATTGATGATGATTCCTTGTTTTTGTTTGGCAAAAAGTTCTGAAAAAACCTGCGATGGAAGCATCGTTCCAATAATATTAAGATCGACTACTTTTTGTAAATCATCGACTTGCATATCATAAATCGCCTGATCAGGACTTATCGTCGCGCCGGGCATATTTCCACCCGCAGCATTTATAAGGATATCAAGTCGACCGTATTTTTCTACGATTAAATCTTTGGCTTTTTCCAGTTCTTCTTTGTTTAAAACATTTGCCTGAATCGCAAAAGCTTGTCCGCCATTATTTTCAATTGCTTCTACGGTTTTATTGGCTTTTTCAATCGATTGAGAAACGATTCCCGTGATAACGCCTTGTTTGGCTAAAACATTCGCAAAATTACTTCCTAATACGCCGGCACCACCAGTTATAAGTGCAATTTTACCTTTAAGATTAAATATTGAATCCATGTATATTTTTATGATTTTTCCAATTTGATTTATATGGAATGATTTTCTTTTTTAAGTAGAAACATAGTTTTCGAACTCACAAAAACTATGTTTCTATGATTTAATTATACAACTGCTTTTTTCTCGTTTTGTATAATCTGAACGATCTCAATCGCTTTTATAACTTCATTTTCAATTAGAGTGAAATCTCTATCCTGCATGCGTTTTTTACTGATAAGCTGACTTCCCATTCCAACAGCCGAAGCTCCGGCAGAAAACCAACTATTGATATTGGTATAATTAGATTCAACACCGCCTGTTGTCATAAAATAAAGCGATTGGAAAATGTCTTTTATGCTGCTCAAAAATTCAGGTCCTAATATGTTTCCCGGAAAAAGTTTAATTAATTTTATTCCTGCATTTTCAGCAGCAATAATTTCTGTTGGCGTCATACAACCCGGACAGTATAATATTTCTTTATTTTTTAAGAAATCCCAAACCTCAGGTACAAAACCCGGACTGATAAAAAAGTCTGCACCAACGGCATGAAATTCTTTTGCCTGATCAAGATTTTTTATTGTGCCAATTCCTAACAACATTTCAGGCATTTCGGCATTTCTAACAGCAACCATTTTTGCGAAATTCGGTAAAGCCTGCGAACCTCTGTTGGTATATTCTACAGCTCTGATTCCAGTTCTGTAAAGGGAACGTAAAACTTCAATACTAATATTTTCATCAGTATTAAAATACAAAGGCAAAATCCCTTGTTCCGAAATAATCTCAATCGTATTTTGAATTGTTTTCATGACTTTATATTTTAACTTTAATCACTATTTTTTTTAGTAATCCTTCGCCAATCATGGCTGCGTGAACATCTTCGGGAAATAATATGGAAAATTGTTCTTCCTGTAGTTGAAAAAACATATCTGGTTTATCATAAAAAAAGCGAACATCTCTTTCGTCACTATAATCCCCATTTGGACTAATGCATTTTTCTCTTGGTTTCCAGGCAAAAGTTTCTGGTCCTTTTATTGAAATCTGAATGTCAATATTTTGATCATGACATTCAAAACCTTTGATACTTTCTTCTCGTGTTGTCCCTTCACCAACAATTACAATCACTTTTAAACCTTCTGCAATTTCAAAAGCTCCTTCTTCAAGAACCGAAATATCATTCTGTTGCACATATTCAAATGCCTTTCGAAAATTAGGGTGTAAATCGTAATATTTTTTTGCGTTGTGTAATGAATCTACTATCATTTTTTTGTTTTTATATTTTAAGTTAATACATAGAAAGGTAGAAGTTTAAACTTAAATAAGTGTTTCATTTTTTCTAAAATATTATGTACAAATGTTAAATATTATCGTCCTGTTTTGTATTCTCTTTTAGAAAAAAATTATATTTCTATGTATTAAATAAATCAGTATTAATCTGTCAAATCTGTTTATCCCGATAGCTATCGGGAGTGGGCAATAAATTAACGAATAACCCGTCCGCCGCTTGCACCATTCATAAGCGCCGTAACATCATTTACGCTCGATAAATTAATATCTCCCGGAATCGAATGTTTAAGGCAGGAAGCTGCAACAGCGTATTCAAGTGTTTTTTGATAGGATTCCGGCCAGGTTATGAGTCCGTAAATTAATCCCGCCATAAAAGCATCACCGGCACCAATTCTGTCAACTATATGTGAAATCTTATATTCTTTAGATTTTAATAGTTTTTCATCGTTCCATAAAATGGCTCCAATAGTATTTGATGAAGCATTCGCATCATAACGCATTGTAGATACAATTGTCTTAAGTTTTGGGAATTGTTTTTTCCATTTTCTAAAAACAGAATCCATACTTTCCGACTCTTCAATTTTGATATTCAGACATTTTTCAGAATCATCAGAACCGCCCAATAATACATCGCAATACTGAACTAAATCCGGCATAATTTCAGAAGCTTTTTTGCCATAATTCCACAGCGTTGGGCGATAGTTTAAATCGGCTGAAATAGTTAATCCTAATTTTGAAGCTGCTTCGAGGGCTTCTTTTGATAGTATAGCAAGATCTTCGGTTAATGATGCTGTTATTCCTGACCAGTGAAACCAATCAGCGTCTTTGAAAATTACTTCCCAATCTATCATTCCTTTTTTAAGATTGGCAAATGAAGAAGCATCTCTGTCATATAAAACTTTCCCCGGTCTTTCAGAAGCACCTTGTTCAAAGTAATAAACTCCCAAACGTTTCCCTTGTTTTACAGCAATTGGTTCCACACCATACGAACGTAATTCGCTTAAAGCGGAATCTCCCAATTCGTTATCAGGAACTGAGGTTACAAATTTTACATCACATCCAAATAAAGCCAAAGATGCGCCAACATTTGCTTCAGCGCCACCATAATGCGCTTCAAATGTTCTTGATTTATAGAGTTTTGAATGGTTAGGAGGTGAAAGTCTTAGAAGGATTTCACCAAAAGTTATGATTCTTTTTGACATATCTGTAATTTTACGTGTACGCACACGGGTTGTTGCAAATGTATATAAAAAGTTAACTAAAACAACTTATCTTTGATAAAAAAAATTAATTTTACACTCTTACAGAATCTTTTTAACTTAAAAACAATCAATATCATAACGATTAAAAAAATTGCAGAACTAGCCAATGTTTCGCCGGGAACCGTTGACAGAATTATCCATAATCGGGGGCAGGTGACTCAGGAAAATGTCGATAAAGTAAATGCTATAATCGAGCAATATGGTTATAAGCGAAATATTCTGGCAAGTAATCTGGCGTTGAATAAGAAGTTTCATTTTGCAGTTTTCTTACCTAAATATGAAGATCTCGAATATTGGAAAAGTCAGATTTCAGGAATAGAAAAAGCAGCCGTAGAATTCAGTAAATTCGGAATCGTTTTGGATTATTTCTTTTATGATTTTAATATTTCTTCCTTTAAGGAATCAGTCAAAAAAGTACTGGAATTTGATTGCGACGGATTGTTATTTGCGCCTATTTTTTATGAAGAATCGGTTCGTTTTTTAAATGAATACGAAAAGAAAAATATTCCGGTTGTAATGATTGATTCAAATATAAAAACCAATGAAAATCATGCTTATGTGGGACAAGATGCTTTTCAAAGCGGATATTTAGCGGGAAGATTAATTAGTTTCGCAGTAAAAAACGAAAGACAAGTATTGATTTTTAAGATTACCAGAGAGATCGAAAGTACATCAGTTTACCTGCAGCGTATTGATGGTTTTTACTCCTTTTTTAAAGATCATGACGAACTTCAAAACTTCAAATTTTCAGAAGTTACAATCAAAGATTCCGGAATTGATCAATTGAATCTAGAAATGTTTGCAGGAATAAATAGTGTTTTTGTACCCAATTCAAGAGCTTATATTGTGGCAAGATTTTTAGAGCAAAACAATATCAAAGGCGTTCGGATTATTGGTTATGATTTACTAAAAGATAATATCGAATACCTGAATAAAGGCGTAATTGATTTCTTGATCAATCAAAGACCCGAAGAGCAAGGTTATATGGGAATCAACCATTTATACAAGAAATTAGTACTTCAGGAACCTGTTGAAGACACGCATTATATTCCGCTGGAAATTATTTTAAAAGAGAATTATTTTCCGGCTAGAAAAGCTTAGTTTTTGGCCCACGGGTTTTGCGGATTTAAACGGGTTTTGCACGGATTTATTTGTCATTGCGAGGAACGAAGCAATCTCACTTGCTAAATCAAACTTTGTGTCTTATTGTTAGTGCGGTTGCTTCGTTCCTCGCAATGACTTTGATTGTGAAATTTCTTTAGTTGCGCGTAATCTTGTCATTTCGACGGAGGAGAAATCACACTAGAAACTCCGTTGCTAAAATCGCCAATCTTTGTCGAGTTACGCGTGCGATTTCTCTTCCGTCGAAATGACAAAAAAAGAAAAAATCCGCGTCAAATCCGTTCAATCCGCCAAATCCGCGGGCAAAAAACTATTTCTTAACTTTCACAATAAGAGGATTATTTATTTTAGAAGCAAACGAACTCAAATAAGCTTCCCATTCTGCTTTAGTTTGAAACGGACTTCCTTTTTTCCATCCAAAGCCTGTATAATAAATCACTTTATTGTTTTTTACGGTTAGGTTTGCGTATAAATTACTGAGGTCTTTATCGTTTGTAATATAGTTGTCAAATCCTGTTAAAGTGTTTTTTGGAGCCACCAAACCAGTTCCTAATTCTGAATCGTCAAGAGGCTCCCAATGGCTGATCCAGCCTTCTTTTACATTAGTACCAATAGTTCCTTTTTTATCATGAAGTGTTAGTCCGGCAGCAATTTCTTTTGTGCCTTTTATGTTGATTTCAAAACGAGAAAGATAATTTCCATAATCGAGAGTAATTAGTTTAGATTCGGTTATTTTATTGCCTTTTGCATCCCAATTGGCATACGTCAGGATAAAACTCGTTCTGATTGGTCCTGTTGTAATGGTTCTCCAAGTCGTAAAATTTTTAGAAAAATAGTATTTATTATCCACTTTTACAGCGATTCCGCCCACGCCGCGACTGTCGCCAACATGAAAATTATCCAAACCTTCACCAGTATCTTTATGATACGTTCCGGTTCCTAAAGTTGCTTTTTCGTACCATTTATTAATAATAGGATAGTCAACTCTTTTTAGCCAGGCGTCAATTCCGCTGGTCAAAGTTCCGCCTTCGATATGATCTTCGACCATTTTTTGAGCAACGGGACCATAAGTTCTAAAAGCTACTTTATTGTTTTCCCAAGCATAATCATCGGTTCTTTCGGGAACAAATCTCGAATAGCAATTCACCACTTTTGTTGCATCCGGATTTGTAGCTACTAAAACCTGAAAATCTTTGTGTGAAGAAGCATTAATTTTGGGCTGAAATAATAATATATCTGTATTTCCGTCTCCATCAGTATCTACGATTTGGCTTTCTAAAAAGTTACCTGAACCTGATTCTTTAATTACATAATCTTCCAGTTTTGCCGAAGAAGGCAAACCGAGGGATTTCTTAGTTAATTCAATCGTTTCAAATTCTCTGTCAACAGAAAGAGAATTGGTAACGGTTATGGTTTTATTTTGCGAATGAACAGCAAAACTACTTGCCACAATTGCGGTTAGTAAAAGATGTTTTTTCAAAATTTGAGGGTTTTAGTTTTCGTTAGAAGGTTTGCCAATTGTAGCCAGAATTCCACCGTCTACATATAAAATGTGACCGTTTACAAAGTCACTTGCATTAGAAGATAAAAAGATTGCTGCTCCGGCCAAATCACTTGGATCGCCCCATTTTGCAGCTGGAGTTCTACTGATAATAAAATCATTAAACGGATGTCCGTCAACTCTGATAGGTTTTGTTTGTTCAGTAGCAAAATATCCCGGACCAATTCCGTTGATTTGAACATTGTATTTTGCCCATTCCGTTGCCATGTTTTTGGTCAGCATTTTCAAACCGCCTTTTGCCGCAGCATACGCGCCAACTGTGTTACGGCCTAACTCGCTCATCATCGAACATATATTGATTATTTTACCTTGTCTTCTTTCGATCATTCCTTTCGCAACGTGCTTGGAAACGATAAAAGGAGAAACCAAATCAATATCAATTACTTCTTTAAAATCGGCAACTTCCATTTCGATTAACGGAATTCTTTTGATGATTCCGGCATTGTTAATCAGGATTGCAATTGGTCCAACTTCACTTTCAATTTTCCTGATTGCGGTTATAACTTCTTGTTCATCGGTTACATTAAATTTATAACCAACCGCATTTATTCCTTCACTTTGAAGTGCTGCCACAGCTTCATCAATTTTTTGCTGAGAGGAGTTTCCGTTAACTATAATTGTTGCTCCGACTTGACCTAAACCTTTTGCCATTGCCATTCCCAGTCCGTGTGTACTTCCCGTAATGAGGGCAATTTTTCCTTTTATATCAAATAAGTTTGTCATGTTTTTATCTTAAATCAGTTATTTTAGCAACATCCATATCTCCGTAATCCAGATTTTCTCCAGCCATTCCCCAAATAAAAGTATAATTAGAAGTTCCTGAACCTGAGTGAATTGACCAGGGCGGAGAAATTACTGCCTGATGATTGTTCATCCAGATATGTCTGGTTTCCTGTGGTTGTCCCATAAAATGACAAACTGCTTGATTCTCCGGAATATCCAAATAGAAATAAACTTCCATTCTACGATCGTGAACGTGTGCTGGCATAGTGTTCCAAACGCTTCCCGGTCTGAGTTCCGTCATTCCCATTTGTAATTGGCAAGTCGTTACGATTCCGCCAATAATCATTTGATTTACAGTCCTGTGATTTGCCGTTTCCATCGTTCCAAGTTGTAGTTTATTGGCTTCAGCCAAACTTACCTTTTTGATCGGATGTTGTGTGTGAGCAGGAGCGGAGTTTAGGTAAAATAAAGCAGGATTTTCAGGATCATCACTTTTGAAGATCACTTCTTTATTTCCGCTTCCAATGTATAAAGCATCTTTATGACCTAATTCATACGAAGTTCCGTCGACTTCAACTGAGCCTTTTGCACCAACATTGATGACTCCTAATTCACGTCTTTCGAGAAAATATAGTGCTTTTAGAGGATCAATAGTTTCGAGTTTAAGCGGAGAAATAGGAACAGCAGAACCTGCAATATAACGATCGTAATGAGAATAGGTAAGAGCGATTTCCCCCTTTTTCATTAGATTGTCAATCAAAAATTCAGCTCTTAATTGTGCAGTGTCGTATTGTTTTACAGCTTGCGGACTTGACGCATATCGGGATTCATAGAATATTGACATTTGATATTTTTTTGAGTTCAAATAGGAATTTTATAACTCTATAAAAATACAAATCAAATGTTTAATAAAAATACATTATAGGGGTAAAAACGTCCAAAAGCTTGTTAATGAATTTATTATTTGTTTTGAATTGGGAATTTTGATGTATTGGAATGTCTTAATTTGTTTATTTTATTGTTGATTAATTTGATTTTTTTGTAATTTACATTGTCATCTGATTAAAGTTATCAGGTTATTTAAAATTGTAAATAAAGAATATGGAAGTTAAGTGTATTATTTTTGATTGTGATGGTGTTCTTGTTGATACTGAAAAAATTGGTAACGGAATTTTACTTTCTATGGCTGCCGAACATGGTTTTGAAATGAAATTAGAAGATGCGTATCGCGATTTCAACGGACGCAATTTGAAAGAATGTTTTTTACATATCGAAGATGCTATTGGTAAAAATCTTCCCGAAAATTTTGAAAACGAATATCGCCAAAGAAGTTTCGAAGCTTTCAAAACTCAGGTTAAACCAATGGAAGGCATAGTTTCATTCCTGAATAAATTAAAAATTCCGTATTGTGTAGCTTCCAGCGGTCCGGTTGATAAAATAAGACTGAATCTTGAAGTAGCAGGTTTATTGGATAAATTCGAAAATAAAATATTTAGTTCGTATCAGATTAACAGTTGGAAACCGGATCCCGGAATTTTTCTGCATGCTGCAAAAGAAATGGGTTTCGAAGTAAAAGATTGCATCGTCATTGAAGACAGTAAAGCGGGAGTTATAGCCGGAATCAATGGCGGTTTTAAAGTCTATGGTTTTGCGAATGGTTATAACAATCAAGATTTAGAGAAAGAAGGAGCGATACTTTTTAGTGATTATGAAGAGTTGAGTTTTTTGTTTCAGGTTTAGAAAGTTTCAGGTTTTCTTTGTTTCAAGTTTCAGGTTTTCAGTCTCAGTTTTCAGTATGCGTTTCGGAGGAGCAAAACATATTTTAGGTATGTCCCGATCCCGAAGCGCAATGTCATTAAGTTAAGGAAATATTGCCGAATAAATCTCGCGCAAAGTCGCAGTCCCGAGGCTTCGGGAGCAAAGAAAATGTATGTAAACTTGGCGGCTTTGCGACTTTGCGCGATTTTTTTGCAGTCTTAATTATCTAAAAAAGCTTAACTTAATGACATTGCCCGAAGCGTCGGGACGGGATTAATCCATTCTTCGCAATCCATAAATCCAATCTTGCACCAAACCCGACAGGTTTTTAATCCCGAGGCTTCGGGAGTGTTGCGTTTAAATTGTGTGCATTTCTCGTATAATTTCACAATAAAACCAATCGTATATGTGTAGTCCCTACAGGACAAATGTTTTGTGGGGATAATGAATATTCTACCAACAGATAATCTCTCCGAGATATACTTTTTGGATCGAATATTAGATGAAAAAATCGAATCAAAATAAGCCATTTCTCTGGAGTTTTAGAAAACGTTCCGAAGGAACAAAATATATTGTAGGGATGTCCCGATCCCAAAACGTCGGGACGGGATTAATCCATTTATCGCAATCCATAAACTCAATCTTACGCCAAACCCGACAGGTTTTTAATCCCGAGGCTTCGGGAGTGTCAGGTTTAAATTGTGAACATTTCTCGTATAATTTTGCAATAACCTCAATTGATGTGTAGTCCCTACGGGACAAATGTTTGCTGGGGGATAATGAATAATTCTACCAACAGATAATCTCTCCGAGATATTCTTTATGAATATTTGCAGAACAAATTACACATTCTATTTTCACATTTCACTAATTCTCTCATTATCTAATTCTCTCATTATCTAATTGACTCATTATCTAATTGACTCATTATCTAATTTCAAAATTGCCCCATTTTTCTCATTGTCAAATTATCTAATTAAAATGTAATTTGTTGCATTAAAATAAAATTTTATATATTTGGATATAGAGATTCATTTTTTTTATGGCTTTCAGTTATCAAATTATAATTTCTAGAGCCATAATAAACAACTTTATTTTGCCTTAAAAACAGCCTCTCCCCAAGTCGTTGTTTTTAAGATTGTGGGACTCATATACCACAAAATAACCTACACACCGCAGCAAAATGACGAAAACTTTTATTAGACTTTTAGGTCTATTCCTATACTTTATACCTATAATTGGAAATGCTCAAATTAAGAAAATTGGCGTTCCTTTTATCACCAATTACAATCCGAAAACATATAAAGCGGCTTCAGAAAACTGGGATCTTTTACAGAATTCTAAGGGAATGCTGTTTTTTGCCAATCATTTTGGGATTATGCAGTTTGACGGCGTGCGTTGGAGTATTGTCACGCAACCGGAAAACAGGAGCATGGTTCGTTCTCTTGCGATTGATAAAAACGATAAAATGTACGTGGGTGCTCAGGGCGATTTTGGCTATACAGTTCAGTTATCAAACGGGCAATATAAATATACATCTTTGGTGAAATTACTTCCGGATTCGGCTAAGAATTTTGGGGATGTTTTGCATACCGTTATTCGGAATAATGAAGTGATTTTTTTCTCGAATGAAGAAATATTTATTTATAAGAATAATAAAATCAAAGTAATACGTCCAAATGAGAAATTTGACGAGTTTTTTGAAGTCAATAAAGATATTTATGTTTCGGATGATGTGAGAGGATTGTTGAAACTAAAAGACGATGCTTTGGTTGAAATTCAAAATAGTGCTCAATTTATCGGAATGAAGATTCGGAAGATTTTCGAAACCAAGAACGGTTTGCTATTTCTGACGCAAAAAAAAGGACTTTTTCTGTATCAAAACAATCAGTTAAAACCCTTTGTAACCGAGGCAGATTATTTGTTTAAGCCGTATCAGATTTCAGCGGGAATCCAACTTTCTGATGGATATTTTGGTATCGGAACACGTCAAACAGGGTTGATAGTCATTGATAGTGCAGGACATTTGATTCAGCATATCAATAAACAAATGGGTTTGCAAAATGATTATGTAACCAACCTTAAAGTCGATACGGCAGGGAATTTATGGGTAACGTTAAAAGAAGGAATTTCAATGATTCAGATTGCTTCGCCATTATCCCGAATATTGGACAGTTCGAATGCCGAAACCAAAATATATTGCAGTCAAATTTATCAAAACAAACTATACATTGCTACAGATAATGGAGTTTTTTGGCTCGATTGGGAAGCTTATAAAAAAGGTGAAAATGAAAATATACGTTTTCAGCATATCTCAGGAATGTCTGAAAATGTCTGGAATGTTGGTGTTTTTGGAAATTCGCTTTTGGCTTTTGAAAAAAATGGAGTTTTCGAAATAAAAGGAAATTCCGCTCAATTATTAGCCAAAACAGATGGAGCCTGGCAAGGCGTACTAATTCCGAATCATCCTGACTTATTACTTGTGGGTGGTTATAACGGATTATATTTATTGAAAAACATCAATAATTCCTGGGTTTATCAGCATAAAATAAAAGGTTTTGATGAAAGCAGCAGAATTATTGTAACCGAAAAAAACGGGAGTATCTGGATTGCTCACGGCTATAAGGGAGTCTACAAAATCAAATTCAATACGACATTCGATGCCGTTTTAAATGTAGAGTTTTACAATCAGGAGGCGGGTTTTCCGTCGAGTTTGTTTTTGAATACTTTCAAAATAAACGATCAGATTTTGTTTGGAACAAGGAAAGGAGTTTACAAACAAGATTCTCATTCGAAGAAAATGATTCCCGACGCTCTTTTCAAAAAATATCTGGGATTAGAAAGTCATATTCGGTTGCTTAAAGCAGATAACCAAAACAATATCTGGTATATTTCCGGAGAAAATACAGGAAAAATGACTCAAAAAGCTAGCGGAAAGTTTGCTGTCGAAGAATTGCCTTTTAGGAAACTAAGGTATTTATATGTTCCGGGTTTCGAGAACATTCAGACAACTGCAAATGGTGATGTGTTTTTTGGTACACAAGAAGGTTTAATTCATTATAATGCGACCAAAAGCAGAAAATATCAATCCAAATATAAGGCAATTATTTCTGAAGTAAAATGCATTTTCCCGAAGGATAGTTTATTGTTTTCGAGTCGATATGATGTGCTTCCAACCAATACAGAATCTGCAAATGATACCCTTTCTCCAGTTTTGTCATATTCGAATAATGCGCTGCACTTTTCGTTTGCATCACTTTGTTATGACGAGGCTGATGCTACAAAATATGAATATTGGCTCGAAGGTTTTGAACCAAAATGGTCAGATTGGAGTCTTCAAACGGAGAAGGAATACACGAATTTGTCGGAGGGTGAATATGTTTTTCACGTGAGGGCAAAAAATATATATGATGTGGTGAGCGAAGAAGCCGTTTTTAGATTTGAGATTTCACCGCCCTGGTATCGTACAAGTTGGGCTTATATCTTGTATTTGATGCTCTTTGGAGTTTTGATTTATGCGATTATCAAGTACCAAAAGAATCTTGCAGAACGGGATCGTGAACAATTAATTCTGAATCAGGAGAAGGAATTGTTGCGAAATCGTGCCGAATTAAACGAGCAAAAATTAGCATTAGAACAGCAAAATATGACGATTATGCGGGAGAATCTCGAAACAACGATCAATCTTAAAAATGCAAAAGTTGCTTCAAGTACCGTGAATCTTATTCATTTGAATGAAATTTTACTTTCGATAAAAGAACTTATCGGGCAAATTGATAAGAAGAATGATCAAAATGTAAATTTCAGTTTACTGACAAAAATCAACCGAATTATTGACCACGAATTAAAGGGAGATCAGCATTGGAACGAGTTCGAAGAAATTTTTAATCAGCTTCATGATAATTTCATGCAACGCCTAAAGTCGAGTTTTCCGGAATTGACTCCGCGTGATATGCGATTGTGTGCTTATTTGAGAATGAATTTCAATACGAAGGAAATTGCTCCTCTTTTAGGAATTTCTGTGAGAGGAGTAGAAGATACCAGATATCGCATTCGTAAAAAACTGCAGCTTTCATCTGAAGCAAATATCACAGAATTTATTTTGAATTTTTAAATGGTTTTTCACGCAGATTTTGAAAGGATTTTAGCAGATGCACGCTGATATTTTGTTTTTATTTTTGAACGGATTAAAATCCTTCGCAATTATAATAACCGCAATCTTGTCAATTTCGACCGAAGGGAGAAATCACACGCGGGAAGAACGCACTGTTATTGAGCCTCTTTATGCGATTTACTTCGTCTGTTCGCTATCGCTCGGGTCTCCCTTCGGTCGAAATGACAAATTGTGGCGAAAATGCAATCGTTTCTAAACCCGACAGGTTAAAAAAACCTGTCGGGTTTGCTGCTCGGAATTTTACTAGCGTTCCATAGGAACAAAATATATTGTAGGGATGGATTTTAATCCATTCTTCGCATCGTAACCACAATCTTGTTCTGCGTACCATAACCGCAATCTTGTCATCCCGAGGAACGAGGGATCTCCGCAAGTAGCTCGACAAAGATGGGTGATTTTGATTGCGAAGGATGGATTAAAATCCATCCCTACAATATAAATCGAGCCGAAGGCTCTTTACAAAAGTTACGGAGGAACGATCTGTTTTGTAGCAACAGATTTTTATCCGTTGTAAAATAAAATTAATCTGCAGAATCTGCCTAAATCTTTTTAAATCTGCGTGAAACAAAAAATTATATCTTAAAATAACCCCACAAATTGAGCTTTTTATTATTAAGTAAAATCTGAAGTGGTTTTACGGGTTTTGACGCCTATTTATTACATTTTTTTACAAACACCGTAGTCAAACCGTATCCCTAAAATGACGTTTTAGGGCGTTTATTTGTTAATATTGTCATCTTATTAATACAAGACGATACTATTTTACCCAAAATAGGCTTTTGTTGTGTTAATAGACTTTACTAACAAAAAACTAAAAAAATGAAACAAAAAGACTCTTTTTTCGGCCGACCACCGAGAAGCAATTACTATTTTTTGAAGAGATGCCTCGTGCTGACAATCTTATTATTGTCTCCTTTTCTAAAACTTCACTCACAATGCAACACACTAGTTTGGTCAGATGAATTTAATGGTACAACAGTAGACGCAACCAAATGGCAAAGCATTTCCGGAAACGGTTGTCCTTCGCTTTGCGGTTTCGGGAATGGTGAAGCAGAACGTTACGATCCTAATCAGGCAACAATTGTCAAGGAAGGAACAAACAGTTATTTGAATATTGAAGCGAAGTACGATCCAAATGCTCAATTTCCGGCACAACCGTATTCTTCTGCAAAATTAACGACAGAAGGCAAATATGCAATAAAGTACGGAAGAATTGAAGCCCGTATGAAGTTATCATCGGGAATGGGCGCTTGGCCGGCATTCTGGATGTTACCAGCGGGGACTTCAAATTGGCCTTTTACAGGTGAAATTGATATCATGGAAGCCAAACACAGAAACCCAAAATCTATAGATGGAACAATTCACTATGATGGCGGCGGATATCATTATACAGGCAGAAGTTATAGTTCTCCAACAGATTTGTCTACAGAATTTCACGTGTATGCAGTAGAATGGGGACCAAATATCATAAAATGGTTTATTGATGGAAACTTATTTCATACAGCAACGCCACAGACGACTGTAAATGGTGGGTGGCCTTTTAATGATCAGCAGTTTTATATTATACTAAATCTGGCTGTTGGTAGTGCAGGAACACCGTATACAAGTGTAAACGGTGTGGGAGTTGAACCAATTCCGGCTGATTTTCCTTCGAAACTGCAAGTAGATTATGTTCGCGTTTACAGCGGTAGTTTTACCTATGGTGTTCTTGGTGATGCAAAAGTCTACAACAATGAAACCAACAAAACGTATTCTATAAATGCGATTGCAGGTGCCAGTTATAATTGGACAGTTCCTGCGGGAGCAACGATTACTTCGGGACAAGGAACAAACACGATTACTGTAAACTGGGGAACTTCTGGGGGAGATGTTTCTGTAGTAGCTACAGTTTCGGGTTGTGTTGCGAATACCTATAAATTGGCTGTAACGACAGAAGTGCCTTTGCCGGTTGAAAGAATTTATGAGGATTTTCAATCGAACAGAAATATTGTGTACGGACTTAAAACAGGAGTTTTGACGGAAGCAGTTGCAAATCCATCGGCTACGGGAATAAATACCTCAGCTTTGGTGGGGAAATATGTTCGTAATACAGCTGAATTATACGATGTTATGAATATCAAAAATGTTGTAATCAGCAATGCTAATGATTATGTTTATGGCAGAAAGAAAATCTCTTTTGATATCTATACTTCGGCACCGGTTGGAACTAAAATTTCTATGCAATTAGAGAATAGTCTGGTAACAACAGCTACTAATTTTCCGTCAGGAAGACATAGCGGTTACAAAGCCACAACAACGGTACAGAACAAATGGGAAACCATTGAATTTGAATTCGAAAAAGTCATCGATCCAAATACAAGTGCTTTGTCTATCAATAATGTAGTATTCCTTTTTGAATCCAATTCAAATTCAGGAACGACTTATTATTTTGATAATTTACTCACAAAAGCAGCGCCTGAAAAACCAATTATTGCGACAGATGTTTTACAAAACTATGACGGCATTAATAAAATCATCAAGGGAACTACAACGGGAGTATATTCTATTGTAGCAAATCCGGGTTCAAATTCGGTTAACAATTCTGCAAATGTGGCAAAATATGTCCGTAATGTTACGGAACAATATGATGTGCTTTTCTTTAATACACAAGATAACATTGAAGATGCAGGATTATTAAAAAATCAGACCAAAAAAATCATGATTGATGTTTATACTTCGGCACCAATTGGTACGGTGGTAAGTCTGAATTTAGAAAATAGTGCAACATCGCTTCCAGCTAATTTTCCAACCGGAAGAAACAGTAATTATGTTGCAATCACGACCAAACAAAATCAATGGGAAACGCTGACATTCTATTACAATTCAAGCCCTGACGAAGGAACTTCAAATCTGGCGGTAAACCAAATGGTGATATTAGCCAATTCAGGTTCTTATACAAGTGACACATATTATTTTGATAATATCAGAATTGGTTCTACGAAACTTCCGGATACTTTCACGCCTGGAGTTGTGTATGAAGATTATCAAACGGTACATAATATTACTTTTAGAGATGCTATTGGAACTTATACTCCAAACACAGCAAACCCAAGTGCAAGCGGAATCAACACCTCTTCAAACGTTGGAAAATATGTTAGAAAATCAACGGAGTTGTATGATAACTTTTCATTCAATACAACTTTAACTAATATTGGAGAATTCAAAAGCGGAACCAAAAAATTCGCAATGGATGTTTATACTTCTGCTCCGGTTGGATCCGTGATTTCATGGCAGGCAGAAAGCAGTGCTTCAATTCCGTCAAATTATCCTGTTGGAAGACACAGTATTTATCAAGCCGTTGTAAAACAAACTAATACTTGGCACACATTAGTATTTACTTATGCAAGTGCGCCGGATGCTTCAACATTAGATAGCGAAGTAAATCGTTTTGTTTTCTTGTTAGAACCGGGAACGAGTTCAGGAAATACTTATTACTTTGATAATATCAGAGCTGTAAATTTAGTGGGTACAGAAAATCCTCCTGCAACTTTACCTGCTCCGTGGGTGAGCACAGATTTAGGTGCTGTAACTCCTGTTGGAGAAGCTACTCACGCAAGTGGAACATTCACAATCAAAGGATCTGGAAATGATATTTGGGATACAGGCGATCAGTTTCAGTTTGTAAATCAATCTATTACAGGTGATGCCGAAATTATTGCCAAAGTAAATTCACTTACCAATACCAATACGTATGCAAAAGCGGGAGTTATGTTCCGTGAAACGCTTACGTCAACGTCTAAACATGCCATGACAGATGTAAGTGCAGCGGCAGGTCTGGAATTTTTAACGAGAGATACTGTTTCGGGAATTACAACTGCTACGGTAGCTGCAGGAACGGCTCCAAAATGGATTCGTGTTACAAGAGCAGGAAATGTATTTACATCTTATACTTCGGATAATGGAACTACATGGACACAATTGGGTACGCCAAAAACAATTGCCATGGCAAGTACTATCTATGTGGGAATGGCGGTAACTTCTCATGCAAACGGAACTTTGGCAACAGGAGTTTTCAGCGATGTTATTGTTCGAAATATTACTCCGCCTGTTAGCAATGTCAATTTGGCTCTAGCCAAAACCGCTACAGCTTCAACAGAAGAGAATGCAACATTATCTGCCAGTAAAGCAACTGACGGAGACGGCATAGGAACAAGATGGGCAAGTTCTTTTGCTAATGCATCAGAATGGATTTATGTTGATTTAGGAAGTAATTACAACATCAATCGTGTGATATTGAAATGGGAAGCAGCTTTTGCAACGCAATACAAAGTTCAGATTTCGACAGATAATGTTTTCACCGAAAATGAAACCGTAAACACACAAACTACCAGTGATGGAGGAACAGATGATTTGGTGGTAAGCGGAACCGGAAGATACATTAGAATTTTATGTACTACAAAAGCTTTGGCTCCATACGGATATTCTCTTTATGAAATTGAAGCTTACGGATCTGCATCAACTGCGAAGAAAGCAGCAGCTATTATGGAAGAAGCTGAAGCCGAAACAACAACATTTGCTATGTATCCAAATCCGGCGAGTAATTATGTTCAGCTTTCATTGCCTGAAAAATTAGACAACAAAGTCGTAACGATTTATGACGATGCAGGAACATTGGTTGCAGAAAGCAAATTTGATGCTAATGCTACTGAAGCTACAATTGATATCAGCAGACTTCGAAAAGGAATTTACATTCTGAATTTCAAATCTGATCAAAAAAGCTGGACTAAAAAAATGATTAAGCAATAACCAAAATACAGTTGGGTGTAATGATCCTTAATAGTTACATCCAACTTTTTATTAACCTTAATCCGTTAAAAATTATTTAACACATAGAAACATAGGTTTTATATATGAAAAAGAAGGCAAAAAAACATAATTTCTTGCACATAGTCCCGAAGCATAATGTCATTAAGTTAAGAGGGGATCTATCAAATTACTTAACAGTTTAATCTAGAAAGTAATTAGAAAAATCCGTTTTTATCAACGTTTTCGCTTTAGCGAATCAGTAAAATCAGCGTCTAATTTTAACGCGGATAAAACAGATTTACTTCGTAAAAACGCGGATAAAAACAGATTTGATCTGCAATAATTTTATTTTTTAAAAGCTTAACTTAATGACATTGCCCGAAGCATCGGGATGTGTTTTAAATAAGTGAAACGCCTTTTTTAGAATACAAATTCTATCCCGCCCGGACGTTTCGGGATTGGGACTATGTGTTAAAATTATACCCAATAGATTACCCATATTTTCTCATTCTTACTAATTAATTAAAGCAAGTTTATTAACCCAAAAAAATTAAACAATGAGAAATTTCAGATTACAAAAAAACATTTTTACGGCATTGCTGTTGGCATTGCTATTTAATTTTAGTTACGGTCAGGGCCCAATACCGTTTACGATAAGTAATGCCTCAACATTTAATGACAACGAATTGTATGTTGCCATTGTGGGGATTGATTATAATACGGGAAATCACGTTTGGGTGGATGCCAAAACGAGTCAGGTTTTACCCATGAGTTCGTCTTATAATACTGTTACAGGGCCTACAATTGGTGGAAATACCGGACCGGGACAAAACTCAAAATATGCCAATTGCTTTACCAAATTGAGTGATATTCCGAACAAAACTTTTACGCTTCCGCAAATTGCAGGCTGCAGGGTTTTTATCGCCAAAGGACAACAATTGTATTTCTACTTTTTTGGTGCAAGTGGCGCTCCTTCAGGATATACGTCACCGAATCCGTTGAATGTTACGGATCCAAATCAGGGAATTTTATATGAAATTATCGAATTGACGAATAATCAATATGGTTTCTTCGGAAATCCTTCAAGAGTAGATTCCTATAAATACCCAATGGGATTGGAATTATTTGGTGCCAATGGATATCAAAAACGAGTAGGAGAATTAAAGAAACATGCTGATATTGTGGCGGCTTTCAAAGCCAATGTACCTGCAGAATTTCAAGGTTGTGTAAATGATGCAACGGGCGAAATTACAGCACCATCAAAAACTCCCGCTTTCGCAGATGGAACAGGAGGAACTTCAGTTGGAGCACAAGCCAATTATTTAAAATCATATATCGACGCCATTTGGAATAAATACAAAAATGAAGATTTAATATTTTATGCCGGAGATGCCGGTGTTTTCAAAGGAAGAGTAAATGGTGAACAACTGGAAATGGTTGGACAATCTGGGGGTTTTGTGGGGCGTACAGGACGCGTTCAAAACAGACCATCGACTCAGGAAGCTCTTGAAGGAAAAGGTGTTCTGGACAGAAGATTGGTCGACGGAGATTTAGATCTTGTAATTCAGGCGCAATTAACCGCGGCGATAAATAGACACGTTGTAAATACTACAACGCCAAATCCGGGACAGCAAAACTGGTACGATGCAACGAAATTTTATCAGGTAAATCCAACGAATCATTATTCTAAATTTTGGCATTTACCGGGAATAAGTGTTGACAATCTGGCTTATGGTTTTGCGTATGATGATGTGGCAGATCAATCGCCATCGCTTCATACTCCGCAACCTACAAAAGTAATTGCCACTTTTGGCGGATATGCCGGAACAGTGCCATCAGTTCCTGCGACTACAGATGTAATTACGGTTTATAAAGATTGCAATTATACCGGATTTTCAGGAGGTTTAACGATTGGAGATTATAATTTGGCACGTTTAAATACTTTAGGAATTTTAAATGACGACGTTTCATCGCTTAAAATCACGCAAGGATTTCAGGCAATTTTATATCAGGATGATAATTTTACAGGAGCTTCAACTGTAATTAATTCTGATAATGCTTGTTTGAATACAACCTGGAATGATAAAGTAACTTCTATCCGAATTCTTGCCAACGGAACTACAACTTTAGGAAATCAAACTTTCTATTTACAAAACAGAAACAGTAATTTATACATGGATGTCTGGGGTGCGAGTTTGTCTAATGGCGCAGCAATTAATCAAGGAGCTTTAAACTCAGGAAACAATCAGAAATTTACGTTTACGCATATAGCTGATGGATTGTACAAAATTATAGCCAATCACAGCGGTCAGTCTTTAGATGTAAACAATTTCAATAAAGCCAATGGTGCTCATGTAGAACAATATCCATACAATGCAACTACTAATCAGCAATTTGTATTGGTTTCTACAGGTGACGGATTTTATAAAATTGTTGCAAGACACAGCGGTAGAATTGTTGAAGTGGCTGGAGCAAGCACAGCTTCTGGCGCAGTTGTACAACAATGGGATAACAACAACCAAACTTGCGGACAATGGAAATTAGTTCCTGCGACAACATCACAAACTTCTGTTTTAATTCAGGCGGAAGATTACTCATCTATGAGCGGAATTCAGGTTGAAGCAACTACAGATACCGGAGGAGGTTCAGATGTTGGTTATACTGAAACTGGAGATTGGTTGGCGTACAACAGCATTAATTTCCCGACTACAGGTTCTTATTTAATCGAATATCGAGTAGCAAGTGCCGTAACTGGAGGTAAATTATCTTCTGATTTAAACGGTGGAACTATTGTTTTAGGAAACGTTGATATTCCGAATACCGGAGGATGGCAAAACTGGCAAACCGTTTCGCAAACCGTAAACGTGAATGCGGGAACGTACAATTTCGGAATCTTTATTCAGAATACAGGAATGAATATCAATTGGATTAAAATTACCAAAGTTGGTGCTGGTTTAACCGCTAAAACAGTAGCTCCGGCAGTTGAAGAAGAGTCGATTAATTCGGCTTTAAATGTATATCCGAGTCCGGTAGAAAACACGCTTTTTGTTACGACAAATGTTACCGGAGAAACTATAAGTATTGTAGATTCTCAAACCGGAAGTATCGTTTCAAAACAGAAAATCACCAACAACAGTATAGATGTTTCGAATTTAAGAAGAGGCGTTTATTTGGTAGTTTTTGAAAAAGACGGCACAAAAACGATTAAGCGTTTTATTAAAAAATAGTTTTAAAAAGAGATTGTAGACTTTAGATTTAAGATTGTAGACTTTAGATTGTAGATTGAAATTGGTACCGATATTATTGATTCCAACTTCCGTTACACAGAAAATCTAAAGTCTGCAATCTAAAATCTACAATCAAAAATCAACAATAAAGTTTCCCCCATTATTTACAAATTTTTATTAATCTATTAAACAATTATTATGAAAAACAATTACAAAAAAATGCCGCTAAAATGGATGATCATTTTAGTTTTGGGAGTTTTCAATTTGTCAATGGCCCAGAAAAAAGTAATAGCGTATATCCCCAATTGGGTTGATCTGAATTCGTTTTCAAGCAGCGTTCAGTACAGCAAATTAACGCATATTAATATTGCTTTCGAAAATCCCGATGCAAACGGATATCTTTCCTGGAA
Organism: Flavobacterium pectinovorum; assembly: GCF_006438875.1. GTDB lineage: Bacteria > Bacteroidota > Bacteroidia > Flavobacteriales > Flavobacteriaceae > Flavobacterium > Flavobacterium pectinovorum_A. Next base: position 327,146 of record NZ_RCZH01000006.1, on the reverse strand, counting down.
TTCAGGAAGTACTACCATTATTAACGCAGCGCACGCACAAAACGTAAAAGTATTTGTTTCCCTAGGTGGAGGCGCAGTATCTGAAGGAGGCGCTATTCGTGATAATTATTTCAATCTTATTACGAGTGGCAACAGAACGGCTTTTATTCAAAAAATATACGATTATGTCGTTGCTCACAACTTTGATGGTGTCGACGTAGATCTTGAAGGTCCGGCAATTAATGGTGATTATGGCGGATTTGTAATTGCTCTTGCAGCTAAATTACATGCAAATGGCAAGTTAATTTCGGCTGCACTTTCAGAAGGATATGGTGGTGCAAATGTACCTTCGTCTACTTTTGCGGCTTATGACTGGATTAATATTATGGCTTATGATGCTACAGGTCCGTGGGCTCCGGGAAGTCCGGGACAACATTCTCCTTATAGTATGGCTGTAAACCAGTTTAATTATTGGACAGGAAGAGGATTACCGGCAAGTAAAGCCATCATTGGACTTCCGTTTTACGGATACGGTTTTGGAGCTTCAGCTAATCAGGGGATTTCTTATGCTAATATCGTAGCGCAATATCCTGGAGCAGAAAATCTGGATCAGGTTGGAAACACGATTTATTATAATGGAATTCCAACGATCAAAGCAAAAACAACTTTTGCAGTTCAAAATGCGGGCGGAGTTATGATTTGGGAATTATCTCAGGATGCCACAGGAGCAAAATCATTATTGACAGCCGTAAATCAGGTTATTACGGGTAGTAATCCTCCAGGAACAGGAACTTTAATTCAAGCAGAAAATTACTCCACAATGAGCGGTGTTCAGACTGAAGCGACAACAGATACCGGAGGAGGATTAAATGTAGGTTACGCAGATGCAAATGATTGGATGGCATATTACAATATCAATTTCCCAACTTCAGGTAATTATGTAATTGAATATAGAGTTGCAAGTGCCGTAAATGGAGCCAGAATATCGTCTGATTTAAATGCAGGAACAATTCAGTTAGGAGCAGTTAATATTCCAAATACCGGAGGATGGCAAAACTGGCAAACGGTATCTCAAACCGTAAATGTGAATGCAGGAACTTATAACTTCGGAATCTTTATACAAGCTTCAGGTGTGAATTTAAACTGGTTCCGAATCACAAAATCTGCAGCAGGATTAGCAGCAAAAACAGCTTCACCGCAAATAGCAGCTCAGGAAGATTTTGCAAGTTTAAATGTGTATCCAAATCCAACGCAAGACACACTTTCCTTTACTACTGAAGTTTCAGGAGCAAATGTAAGTATTATAAATTCTGAAGGAGGTGCTACGGTTTCTTCACAAAAAGTTAATAACAACAGTGTTGATGTTTCGGGTTTAAAATCTGGAATCTATTTGGTTTTAGTAGAAAAAGACGGAATCAAAACGGTTAGACGTTTTATCAAAAAATAAGTTTTTTAAAATCACTATTTCTTCTTTTTAGCGAAAGAAGGAATGTGATTTTTTTATTTCACGTAGATTAAAGAAGTAAAATAATTTTTCTCGCAGATTTGGCAGATTGAGCAGATTTTTATTTCCCGTTTGAGTGTAGCTTGTCATTTCGACGGAGGAGAAATCACACTAGTAATTCGACACAGCTTAACTTTTGTTTGCGGAGTTTCTTATTGTGATTTCTCCTCCGTCGAAATGACAAAAAAAGGAATAAAATCTGCTCAATCTGCCAAATCTGCGAGAAATAAAACACACCGCTATGTGAATTTAAATCAAGTGAAACGCCTTTTTTATTTTAACAAATGTCTATGTTTCTATGTGTTTAAATACATATAACGTATTTAAAAAGTAACCCCAAATCCCTAAATTAAATATGAAAAACAATTACAAGTTTCGATTAAGCCTGCTCGTATTTCTAGCTTTCGGAAGTTTTGCCATTGCACAGACTTCTTTAGGTTCTAGTAAAACATTTCTGAATCACATAAAGAAAGAACTCGTCAATTCTGTAACTTCAAAAAGTACCGAAAGAACAGTTTTGCTTCAGGTAGACAATTCAAAAAACTTTAACGGAAAAATAAATTATAAAGAATCAAATGCTTCAAGTGAATTTTTGATTGGAGAAATCAAGAATGTACCCGAATCTTCTTTTTACATTAAAGTAAAAGATCAATCGCTTGAAGGTCATATCATTTTAAAGAAAACAAAAGAAGCGTACAAATATTATTCAGATGCACAGGGAAACGCTTATGTATCCAAAGTTGATATTAATACATTAGTTTGTATTGATTACAGAAATGTTCCTTCAAACACCAAAACAACCAGTAAAGTTGAAGCTTCTCAAATAGCACCTGCTTTATTGAATTTGCAAAGTTTACCGGGTGCGGCAGGTTGTGTTTTATTAGATTTCGATGGCTATAATATGCCAGCAGGAAATCTTTGGAACAATGGTAATGCCATTAATGCAGCACCATCAGGAATGAGCGATGCCGATGTACAGCAACATTGGGAAGTAGTTTCAGAAGATTACAGACCTTTTAATCTGAATGTAACGACGAGTGAAGCGGTTTTTAATTCGTATCCAAGAAACAGAAGAATGCGTGTGGTGGTAACTCCAACCAATACTGCAGCTCCGGGAGCAGGAGGTGTCGCTTATATTGGTTCCTTCAATTGGGACAATGATGTACCTTGCTGGGTATTTATTACTTCGGGTAAATCTGGTGGAGATGCCTCTGCGCATGAAGTAGGGCATACTTTTGATCTTGGTCATGATGGCCGTACAAATCCCGCAGAAGATTATTTTGTGGGTATCGACGGAACTTCATGGGCGCCAATTATGGGTGCAGGATATTACAGACCAGTTGTGCAATGGAGTAGAGGTGAATACAATTATGCCAACAATACTCAAGATGATGTAGCTTCTATTGCGGGTGCAAAATTTGGAGTAGGATATCGTGGCGATGATTACGGAAATACAACAGCTTCGGCAGCCACTTTAGATTATAACGCCAGCGGAGCCATCAATCAAAAGAATGGTATCATTTCAAGTGAAGCCGATTATGATTTCTTTACGTTTACAACCGGTGGAGGAAATGTTTCTATCAATGCCAATACTGTTGGAAGAGATGGAAATCTGCACCTTTTAATCCGATTGTATAATTCGGCAGGAGCCGAAATGGGAACGTATTGGAACTCTGATCCTTTTGCACTAAATGCTTCTATGAATGTAAATTTGCCAGCCGGTAAATATTTTATAGGTATTGATGGAAACGGAGCTGGAAACGTTGGCTATGGCGGATATTCGGCTTATGGTTCTATCGGAAGTTATTCGGTTACAGGAACGATTCCGCCGGGAGGAAATATCGCTGCTTCAACAGATGTAATTACCGTTTATAAAGATTGTAATTATACCGGATTTTCAGGAGGATTAACTATTGGAGATTATAATATGGCGCGTTTGAATTCGTTAGGAGTTTTAAACGATGATATTTCGTCGCTTAGAATTACTCAGGGATTTCAGGCGATTTTGTACCAGGATGATAATTTTACCGGAGCTTCAACCGTAATTAATTCTGATAATTCTTGTTTGAATACCACGTGGAATGATAAAGTGACTTCTATTAGAATTCTGGCAAATGGAGTTACGACTTTAGGAAATCAAACCTTCTTTTTGCAAAACAGAAACAGCGGTCTAAATATGGACGTTTGGAGTGCCAGTTTATCAAATGGAGCAAATGTAGCACAAGGAACGCCAAACTCAGGAAACAATCAAAAATATACCTTTACACATTTAGGCGATGGTTTGTACAAAATCATAGCCAATCATAGCGGACAATCTCTTGATGTAAATGGTTTCAATACAGCAAATGGCGCCAATGTAGAGCAATATCCGTATAACGGAACAACGAATCAACAGTTTGTTTTGGTTTCTACAGGAGATGGATTTTATAAAATAATCGCCAGACACAGCGGTAGAGTAGTTGAGGTTGCCGGAGCAAGTACTGCAAATGGTGCCAATGTTCAGCAATGGGATAATAACAACCAAACTTGCGGACAATGGAAATTAATCTCGACAACTACAACGCAAACCTCAACATTAATTCAAGCGGAAGATTACTCAGCAATGAGCGGAATTCAGGTTGAAGCAACGACAGACGCAGGCGGAGGTTCGAATGTTGGTTATACCGAAACTGGTGATTGGTTGGCATACAACAGTATTAATTTTCCAACAACAGGTTCTTATACGATTGAATATAGAGTTGCAAGTGGTGTAACAGGCGGAAGATTATCATCTGATTTAAACGGAGGAACTATTCTTTTGGGAAATGTCGACATACCAAATACCGGAGGTTGGCAAAATTGGCAAACGGTGACACAAACCGTAAACGTGAATGCCGGAACCTATAATTTCGGAATTTATATTCAGAACACGGGAATGAATATTAACTGGATCAGAATTACCAGAATTGGCGCTGCAGCAGCAACTTTGCCAGTTATGGAGGAAAAAACAGATTCGTTAGCCTTAAATATTTATCCAAATCCGGTTGAAAATATACTTTTTATTACCACAGATTTAACGGGAGGAAATATAAGTATTGTAGATTCTCAAACAGGAACTATAGTTTCAGGACAGAAAGTCTATAATAACAGCATCGATGTTTCTGGTTTGAACAGAGGTATTTATTTTATTGTTTTGGAGAAAGACGGAATCAAAACGATAAAACGTTTTATAAAGAAATAAATAGTTAGTTATATTTATTTTAACCTTTGTCAAAGTTTTAACCTTTGACAAAGGTTAACTCTCAAAGCTTATATGCGCATTTTTGTCATCCCGAGGAACGAGGGATCTCCGCAAGTAGCTCGACAAAGATTGATAATTTACTTTGTGGAGATTCTTCCTCCGTCAGGATGACAAGATTGTAGCTTTTCTTTATCAAAGTTGAGCACTTTGATAAAAATTTATACTCAAAAATTGTTTGTTAGTTGAAGGCTGTCAGAAATGGCAGCTTTTTTTATACAGATTCCCATTTTCCGTTTTGCTTCGCGATATCGATCAAAAGCTGACCGTGTTCCGTCATTAAACCTTGCTCAATCATTCTTTCAGCACGATCTCTGTTGGGTTGGCTCCATTTACTTTTTTTGGGATTTCTGGGTGTGAAAGTCAGATAATAACTTTCGCCATCCCGTTTTTTACATAAGCTATCAATCCATCCAAAACATAAAGCTTCTTCTGTGGCATCGATAAGATTAATGCTTTCAACTTTACTTTTTTTATGGTATAAAATCAACCAGACCGATTTCTCAATTTGACTGTTTTGCAGGAGCCAATTGCGCCAATCTTTTCTGGTTTGAGCATAAACGGCTATTTTTCCATCTTTTGTTTCCATAAGCTTAGAATTGAAAATGGATATAAATTTAATGAAATTTTACTGGAAAGTTGAGGTGATTTTACAGCAAAGTGCACAAAGGTTTTTTCTCACGTTGCGAGTAGCAAACACAAAGTTCGCAAAGCTGATTATCGACAAAGCTTTGCGAACTTTGTGTTTTTATAAATTCATGCATATAAAAAAACTTTGTGCACTTTGCGGTAAAATTTTAAACTACAATAAACATTATCATTCGATAACAATAGGGTAAAGGTCTTTCCGTATTTAATCCATAAAATTGCAAGTTCTTTTTATGATTGCGCCACTTCATAAATCCCTTTAAAATTTTAACCTAATGAATTTAAAAATTATATTCAGTCCTAAAACCTATCTTATATTTCTATTTTTTCTTTGTTTTTATTCTACTATTTCAGCTCAAAAAACAAAGAATCTTGATGGAACTCAAATTGCTTTTTTATCCGATGTTCATTTGCAGGATTTGTTCGGAACATTTTCAGATAATGATTATAAAGGTATTTTAAATCCGAAAACAGGCAAATATGTTTTGATGAGAACGATGGCTTCTCAGCTGCATTCAACCCGAATCTTCAATGAAAATTACTTTGCTTTTATAGCCGCTTTAGAAGATATCGCCAAGCGAAAGATAAAATACGTCGCACTTCCGGGCGATTATACAGACGATGGTCAGCCAATTCATGTAAAAGGTCTGGAAAAAATCTTAGATCAATATCGAAAAAAATACAATATCGAATTTTTTATCACTACAGGAAATCACGATCCCGTAGGACCTTTTGCACAAGAAGCAGGTAAAGAAGATTTCTTAGGTACTGACGGAAAAAATCAACCTATTTATAGCAAACAAGATTTGTATAAACCAAATTTAAATTTAGAAAATCCTGTCGTTGTAACCGCCGATATTGCAAAAATGGGATATCTGGGAATTACCGACAATCTGAAAGATTTTGGCTTTTATCCAAATAAAAAATACAAATTCTGGGCAACGCCATTTTCTACTTATACGAGTCAGAATTATAGTTTTGAAAAAGCTAATCAGGCGGCTCAATTGTCAAATCGAGTATATAATGTTGCACCGGGTTATGAAGTTCCGGATGTGAGTTATGTCGTAGAACCTGTTGAAGGGCTTTGGTTAATGGCGATTGATGGCAATGTTTATATTCCGAAGAAAAATGATGGAGATCCTAAAGATCCCAAAAACTATTCAGAAGCAAGTACGGGTTATAATAATGTACTTTCGAATAAAAAACATCTGATAAAATGGGTCGAAGATATTTCGGCGCAAGCCAAACAGCAAGGCAAAACCTTAATCGCTTTCAGTCATTTTCCGATGATTGATTTTAATGATGACGCTTCCGCGGAAATAAAAGAGTTACTTGGACCCAATAAATGGCAATTGAACCGTGTTCCGGTCGAAGAAGTAGCGCAGGTTTTTGCCGACGCGGGATTAAAAATTCATTTTGGCGGACATATGCATATCAATGATACAGGAGTTAGAACAACTGCAAAAGGAAATACGTTGGTAAATATTCAGACACCATCATTGGCAGCGTATATTCCGGCGTATAAATTATTGACGATTCAAAAGGATAATCTTGTAGACATTCAAACCATAACAATTGATGCCGTTCCGAGATACAATGAACTTTTTGATTTGTATAAAATGGAATATAAATTTCTGGAAAGTCAAAACACAAAAGACATTTGGAATATCGATATTTTAAAAACTAAAAACTATCATGATTTCACCGATTTTCATTTGAAGGAATTAGTTCGTTTGAGATTCCTAAAAGATGATTGGCCAGAATCTTTCAAGAATTTTATTTTGAAGGTTTCTGCAAGAGATTTGTTCATTTTAGCTAATATTCAATCTGATAAAGATTTTGATTATTGTCTTCAGCATAAAGATGATTTTCAAAAACAATGGATTGAGGCTGAAATTAAAACAGATATGCTTTTACAGCAAAAGAAAATAAAACCTGAAGATTTAAATTGGACAGGTTATGATTTATTGGTTGATTTCTACCGTTTTAGAAGTGCCGATGAACTGGCTTTAGCCGATGTTGGAACAGAAAGAGCCAAGCAATATAAACTATTGTCTCAATTGTTTTTTGAAAACCATAAAGATGATTCCTCTAAAGAAAAACCTTTGCAAAACCAAATGCGATTGTTCCTAATTATCTTCAATAAATTCATGCACGAAGTTCCGGCAGATCATTTTAGTGTTGATTTGAAAACGGGGGAGATTAAAAGTCTTCAGTCTCGGTCTCAGTTTTCAGGTGGGAAAGATTAAGAGTTTGAAATGAGAATTGGCACACGGATGACGCGGATTTAAGCAGATTTATGCTGGTTTTATAATGCATTAATCGCAATATTGTCATTTCGACGGAGTAGACTCGAGCGATAGCGAACAGGCGAAGCAAATCACACACGAAACTCCGTTTCCATAATCGCCAATCTTTGTCGAGCTACTTTATGTGATTTCTCCCTCCGGTCGAAATGACAAAAAAATACGGCTAAAACAAAAAAATCCGCGACAATCCGTTTAAATCCGCGTCATCCGTGTGCCATACATAAGTCCCAATTTTCAGTCTCAGTTTACTAAAAACTGAGACTGAGACTGAAAACTATTTAACGCCATTAACAGGATTAACTCTCACATAACCCCCATTATCATACTTTATCTGATAAGGAGAATTAAAAAAGGTACTTGGCAAATAATAATCTGTGGTGATGATTTGTGCGCCTGATTTTTTGGCTGCTTCGAAGTGTGAATAATCATTTTTGCGGGCTTCTTTAGTGTCAGAATCGGCTCTGGTGCGGATGATGTATCCTTTTTTGACTAAATCTGTAATCTTTGGATCTTCAGAATTACCAATTAATAATGCTGCGGCTTCCGGTTTTCCCGGTTCTGCGCAAATGAAAGCGGCACGTCCTTTTAACGAAGGATGATTTAAGGCATACAGATCTCTTTTGGCTCCGTTATTATCCAAAATAAACAAGAACTTACCTTTTGCTTTTTTCAACGTTGGCCAATTGTTTTTTAAAACTGCTTCTTCAAGGGTTTTGTATTTCCCACGAACCATATCCGGCGTGATTAGTTTATTTCCTAATCCTTTGCGAAGTTCTTTGTCTAAAGCATCAAATAATTCAGAAGTAAATTTCTCCGCTTTTGTACCTAAGAAACTGTCATCATCTTTTGGTTCCAGCGTAATAAAAACGGGAACGTGATTTGGGTTTGCATCAGACCATTTTTTTAATTCGGCAAGAGCGATTTGTAGCGTATAACAAGAAGTTCTGAAATCAATATCGATCATATGAAAAACTTTGAAACCTGGTTTATTCATTTCACCTTTTGGATCATAAGCGGCTTCAGATTTTACAAGATCCAATCCTTTTGGATGTGCATATTTTCCGCCTTTAGAATCAGGCTGAACATCAATTTCTAAATTCCTAAGACCTTTATTTAATTGTTCTGTTAGCGAAATATGCGTGTATTGTAGCCCTTTTAAGGAGCGAGAAGTATCTTTTGCCTGAATAAGATTGTATAAATCTTTTTCGATATTCTGACGATAGCTATTATGCGATCCGATTACTTGAATTTGATTGATTTTTAAAGTGTCATTTTGCGCTTGAATGTTGTGGTGTATTGCGCCGATAAGTAATAATGTAAACAGAATTTGTTTCATGATTTAAAAGTGTAAAATTTCTATTAATACTATGGACGCAGCATTAGAAAATTACCTTTTAGTCAACATGTTGACATAAATATTCTAAATCAGTTTAGAACACGAATTGCACGAATTTGCACAAATTTTAATGCGTTAACCTTGTTTGTGAAATTAATTTCACGAATGAATTAGTGACAATTAGTGCTCCCGAAGCTTCGGGATCGTGTTATTTTATACTTGTATTCAAACGGTATTTTAGAGAGCACTAAATTAGAAGCTGTGTTTGGTTTTTGTGTTATTTAAAGAAAAAGAAATTGCAAGCCAATTGTCATTTTTGCTTTAAAATAGTAGTATTTATACATCAAAATAATTCTTTATTTAATTTAAACATAACCTTCAGGCAAAAAACTTTGGTATAACATTTTATTATTTTACATCACCAAATAGTTCCCAAATAAGTTATGAAAAACCCTGAAATTTTTGAAAAAACGTATAATGAGTACTGGAAAAAGCTCAATGCCTTTTCATATACAATGACTCAGGATAAAGACTTGGCACAGAATATCGTGCAGGATGTTTTTATTGATTTATGGGAAAGAAAAGATGATCTGAATATAAATGCAATCGAACCTTATTTGTTTCGGGCTGTAAAAAATCAGGTTTTTAAACATTATCAAAATAACCGCTTTGATAAGACGATTCTGGAAGATCAATTTGAAGATTACATTATAGATAATTTTGCGACGATTGATCCTGAATTAATGGATTTACTTTATTCCTTATTAGATAAACTTCCGGAGAAAAGAAAAGAAGTTTTATTAATGTATAAATTTCAGGATATGTCGATTGATCAAATTGCGGATGAATTGGGAATTTCCAAACAAACCGTTAAAAATCAAATTTCTTCTGCCTTAAAACAATTACGAGAAGGCTTAAAAGACCTTGCCTGGCTTGCTCCATTCATTATTTTGAATCAAAAGTTTTAAGATAACTTTCTGTTAATGGTTTCATAATATTTCCCGATAGTACGATTTCATGATTCGGGTACTTATAGGTAACAATAACCTGTTGCGTGTGATTAACAATTTTATTTTAAACACATAGAAACATAGATTTTTCTTTAAAAGAGGGAATTTAAAAAACTAGTTTTTACACATAGCTAAACGTGAACTGCTATGATTATTAATGCAAAGTGWAACGCCTTTAATAAGTAAAAAAACTATGTCTCTATGTGTTGAAAGAATTACACCAACAGTGACCAATAAGTATTATGATAAAAAGAATAAAACATAGTTTAGAATATCTTATAGATAAAAGTTCTCGCAATAAAACTTCAATAGCAGAAGAAAATCTATTAAACGATTTCGCTTTTACGCAATATCAACTTTCAAAATGGAATGATGCTTCGATGGGAAATTCAGATGAAGTTTCTCAGGAGATCTACGATAATATACAACTTAGAATAGGGAAAAAGAGAACCTTTGGCCCTTATTTAGAATACATGGCAGCTGCCAGCATTCTTTTTCTTGTTGGTTTGGGATTTTTCTTCCAACCAAATATTGCCTTCGAAAAGCAACTGTCATTTAAAACCTCAGATTCCCCCAAATCTATCGAATTAAGTGATGGCTCGAAAATTTATCTGGCAGCAAATTCATTATTTCAATATCCTGAAAAATTTGAAGGAGACGAAAGAAAGGTTTCGCTATTAAAAGGAAATGCATTTTTTGAAGTTGCCAAAGACAAAAAGCATCCTTTTATCATTTCTTCGGGCGAAATAAAAACGAGAGTTGTGGGAACTTCATTTCACATTCAGTTATCAAAATCAAAATGCGAAGTAATTGTCGTTACCGGAAAAGTAAATGTTTCCTCAAAAGGACAAAGTGTTGATCTGGTTCCAAATGAAGAAGCTTTGTTTGAATCTCAAAAACTGAGCAAACTGATGGCGGATAAAGCATTTTTGGTCAATTGGTACAATACTGATTTAACGCTGAATCAAACTACACTTAAACAGGTTATTACCATTTTACAATATAAATACGGGGTTTCATTTCAATACAATAATGAGCATGTATTAGCAACGCCATTAACGGTGTTCATAAAGAAGGACGCATCATTAGAGAATGTTTTAGAACAAATTAATTATATCACAAACCTAAAATTCAAAGTTTATGGCGAAATAGTAAAAGTGAATTAAAAACAAAAAAGCAGTTGCTGAGAACAACTGCGATTAATAATTAAGTATCGATAAAAAACCAATAACTTAAATCATGTATTTTAAACTTTCCTATTTAAATCTAAAGAGAATTGTCTTTTTAGTACTGGCGTTACTGGCCATTCAAAATGGTTACAGTAAAACTAATCTTCTTAAGAATTCAAAAGTAAAAAATAAAACAGAAAAAGCTACGCTTGTTTCTATTTTTTCAAAACTAAGCAAACAAACCGACTATAAATTTAGTTACGGACAAGCAATTATTACTGATAATACGGTATATACTGTAGATTTTTCAGATGATTCTGTAGCTTTAATTTTAAATGATCTTTCTAAAAAAGCTAATTTCAATTATAACATAAACGGAAAATTAGTTCTAATTCAAAAAACAGAAGCACCTAAAACTATTTCGCGTAAAGCAATAGACAGAGTTAAGGTAAAAGGAAAAATTGTTGACGAAAACAAAGTGCCAATTCCTGGTGCGACTGTTATGGAAACGAATTCGTCAAACGCAACCACTTCTAATTTTGATGGAGAATTTGAAATCACAGTAGGCGAAGGCAAAACAATCGACGTTTCGTACATGGGTTATAAAACCAAAACTGTTGTTGTACAAAGTAGTTTCATGACGATTCAGTTAGAACCAAATACAGCTGAACTAAACGAAGTTTTGGTTGTGGGTTATGGTAAACAAGCTAAAAAAGACGTTACCGGAGCTGTTACACAACTTGAAGCAGCAAATTTTAGACAAGGAGTTACGATTTCGCCGGATAATTTATTGCAGGGAAAAGTAGCCGGAGTTCGTGTTGTAAGTACAAGTGGAGAACCGGGAGCAGGAGTAAATGTTACAATTCGTGGTGTTGGATCCATCAGAAGCGGAAGTACGCCTTTGTTCGTAGTTGATGGTATGCCATTGTCTAATGATGATGTAAGCCCAAGCGGAACTAATGTTGGTTTTGGAAGTTCAACTGCAAAAAATCCGTTAAACTTTTTGAATACAAGTGATATCGAATCGATTACAGTTTTAAAAGACGCTTCTGCATCGGCTATTTATGGAGCAAGAGGGTCTAATGGAGTTGTTTTGGTTACGACTAAAAAAGGTTCTAAAGGTGAAGGAACATTAACTTTTGATTCTTATATGGGAGTTTCGAATGTGGCTCACAAATTGGACGTTTTAAATGCAGGTGAATATAGAAATGCGATAAAAGATAAAGCATTTGATCATGGTGGAAACACAGACTGGCAGGATGTAATTTTTAGATCTGCGATTACTACAAACAACGCTTTGTCTTTTGCTAAACAAACTGAATCAGGGAATTATTATGCATCTGTTGCACAAATGGATCAGGAAGGGATTATTCGTAACAGTAATTTCAAACGTCTTTCTGGTAGAATTAATGCTGCTGAATCGTTTTTGGACAACAAACGTTTAAAGTTAAAAGTGAATCTTACGGCGAGCCAGACTGTAGATGATGGCGTTCCTACAAGTGATGACGGTGGTTCTAACGGACAATTGGTCGTACATACTTTGATGGCCAATCCAACAAGGTCGGTTTTTGATGCAAACGGAAACTACACCAACTTTAATATGAATGCACATTATAATCCTGCTTATTTATTAAGCATTTATGAGGATCAAACAAATACGTTGAGAGTTTTAGGAAATATTGAAGCTTCTTTCAGAATTGTGAACGGATTAGAATATAAATTGAACATTGGTATAGATCGTTCGACTTCTGAAAGAAATACTACTATTTATCCAAACATAACTGATATAAGTAAAATAGGTAAATATGTTCAAAATAATTTGGATTCAAAGAATTCATTAGTCGAGCATTATTTAACCTACAACACCACATTTGGCAAACATAAAATCGAAGCTTTGGGTGGTTTCTCTTATCAAAAATTCGAAAGATCAGGTACAAGTTTTAGTATTGAAGGTATTACTGAAAAAGGGGTTGGCGTAAAACCGGAAATCAATCCCGGATTTAAAGGTATACTTCCTATACTTTCCGGATATGCTCAGGAAAACGAATTGCAGTCTTATTTTGGCAGATTGAATTATACTTTTAATGATAAATACCTTTTAACGGCTTCGATGAGAGCGGATGGTTCGACTCGTTTTGGTGATAATAACAAATACGGTTACTTTCCTTCATTTGCTTTAGGATGGAATATTTCTAAAGAAAGTTTCTTAGAAAATGTAGAGGTTCTAAACAACTTAAAGTTAAGAGCAAGCTGGGGACAAACAGGAAATCAGGAAGTTGAAAATAAAATTACGAAAGCAAGTTATTCTTTATCTGGTGCTGACGGGTATTATTTATATGATGATTTAAATTTAGTAAACGGAGTTTCTGTAGTTAGAACACCAAATCCTGATTTAAAATGGGAGGTTGTAACACAATACAACGCAGGTTTAGATTTTAGTTTATGGAAAGATAAATTGTACGGAACACTTGATTATTTCAACAAAACGACTACAGATGCGATCTTAAATATTCCTTCGCCGCCATTAAGCCCAACACCAACAATTTGGACGAATCTTAGCAATCAGGGTAAAATCATAAACAAAGGTTTTGAGTTTATGTTAGGATCAAAATTAATTGACACCAAGGATTTTAGCTGGAATGTTGATGTGAACGGAGCAACATTAAACAATAAAATTGAAGATTTACCAATTTCAGAAATCTTAACAGGAACTATTTCAGGTCCCGGGCAATCTGGTGTAAATGCTAATATTTATAAAAGTGGTTATGCTGCAGGATCTTTCTACTTGTTGCAACACATAGGATTTGACAGTAAAGGCGGAAACATCTTTAAAGACCAAAACGGTGATGGTAAAATTGATAATAGCGACAGAGTTATTATCGAAGGAGCTTTACCAACTTTTTACTACGGGATTAATAGTGATATGAGATACAAAAACTTTAGTTTTTCATTCTCAATCATTGGTCAGACAGGAGGTTATTTGTTGAATAACACAGGATTAAACGCCTTAAATATCAATAATCTGGCTTCTGACAGAAATGTTGCTACAAATTATTATGAGTCTGGTGCAAACCCAACAAACTCGCCAATATTGTCGACTCTTTTCTTAGAAAAATCTGATTTTATCCGATTAAATACAGCACGTATTGGTTATAATTTCGACTTAAAAGGACTGAACTGGTTAAACGGATTAACACTTTATGTAACTGGAAATAACCTGATTACAATAACACATTACTCAGGATTTGACCCCTTAATTAACAGCCCGAAATCAAACGGAGGAAACCAATCTATAGGTATTGATTATGCGGCTTATCCAACTTCGAGAACGTTCAGTTTTGGAGCAACTTTAAAATTATAAATCATGAAGACAAAGACATTTTTTAGCATAAAAATTTTAACAATATTCTCTTTTATTTTTCTCTTAAACAGTTGTACTGATTTAAATGAAGTTGTTTTAGATGAAAAATCAGGAAATGCTGTTTCAGATCCTGCCGGCTCACTTGCTGCAGCGTATGACAGACTTGGAGATGGGACTTTTACAGATCACGGAGCAATTTTTGCAATGCAGGAATACACTACTGATGAAGCTATTTTGCCAACTCGCGGAAGTGACTGGGGAGATGGTGGAAAATGGAGAGATATGCATGAATTCACCTGGAGTTCAACGAATGCTATTATCGTTTCTAACTGGGATTTATTGAATAACGGAATTACACGTTCTTTGACGGCAATTAAGTCAGCACAAGAAGGCACTTTTTCTGAAAAGACATTGTTTTTGGCAGAATCAAAAGCACTTTTGGCTTATTATACCTACACAACATTAGATCTATACGGACAAGCGCCATATAGAGATCCGTTGAATGTAACAGCACCTTTGCAAATTTTAAAAGCGGATACACAAATTGACCAATTAATAAAAGATGTTGAAGCGCTAATCCCTGATTTGGCTGATTCTGGTACTCAAAGAACACACCACGGAAGATTTACCAAACAAGCTGCTTATGCTTTTTTAGCTAATATGTATTTGAATCGTGCAGTTTTTAAAGATCGTTTCAATGCTTCATCTGCTTTTAATTTTAATGAACCGGCAGTAGCAGGAAGTACAGGAACAGATATGGACCGTGTTATTTATTATACATCATTACTAATCGATTCAGGAAAATACAGCTTAGAGAGTGATTTTTTCAAAAACTTTGCAAGAACTAACGAAAATGGTACCGAACTTATTTTTGCGATTTCTCAAAAGATAGATTATATCCGTAATGGTTCTAACAGTTTTGCTTATGTAAGTATGGAGCGTAACCAGAGAACATCTGCGGCAAACAGAGGAACAAATGCTGCTTGTACAACTCCGGAATTCTACGCATCATGGGATGGTAATCATGATGATCCGAGATTTGAACAGCATTACCAATATCCTGATGGAACGTGGTTTATGAATGATGGTACAGATGTAAGTGTTCCTGCAACAGACATTGTACCTAAAAGCAGTCCGGCGTTGCCTTGGTTCCATTTTAACAGAGGAATTCAGGCGGGACTTCAATATGGTCCTATATTATTACCTTCAGGATCTCTTGAAATGACAGGGAATCGTATAAAAGTTTCTCCATTAGTTATGGAAAAAAGTACGACTACAAGAATGAATTTTACACCATCATTAACATTTGCAGATCCTACTAAATCTGTTTTTGCCCAAAACGAAATCAATCAGGGAGCGCGTGTTTTTAAATATGAATTTGACCCAGAAGGAGGAAACGGTAACAGTAATGTTGATATGCCATTATTCCGTTTAGGGGGAGTTTATGCGATGAGAGCTGAAGCTTATTTTAGAAAAGGAAGTGCAGGTTTAGCCATGATCGATCTTAATAAATTGCGTACCAGCAGAAAAAGAGAATCGTTATTTGGAAACGCTCCCGGAAAAGCACTTACAACGTTAGACTCCGATCAGCTGTATAAAGAATTAGGTTTTGAATTGTACTGGGAATTACAAAGAAGACCGGAAAGTATTCGTTTTGGAAAATTCGATTTACCGGGAACTGCAAAAGCAGCTACTCAACCGTTTAGAAGAGCATTCCCAATTCCGCAAACCGTTATCGACCAAAAGGTATTCAAACAAAATCAAGGATATAATTAAAAGTTTTGTGTTAGTTTTATTTTTTTACAAAATGCCTGTTTCGAAAGAAGCAGGCTTTTGTTGTTATAAGGTAATTCATAATTTACAGATTTTAATTTTTAGAGATGTCCGTAGAGGTACACAGCAGTGCGTCTTACGTTCCAATTGTCGACTTTTGTTGAAGACATGCTTCATGTCAGATGCACTGCTGTGCATCTCTACGAAAAAACCTTTATCCCTTTGCGCCTTAGAACCTCAATAACCTCAAAAATAGGGGCATGCCACCATCCCGATAAGAGGGCAAATTTACTTTACGGTTATTCGCCCTCTTATCGGGATGCTGTCGCGCTATCCACGTTACTTCGGTAACTTGCTCCTATCGCTCATGCGGGATTCGGATTCAAAATAAAATTTAAGATATAACAAATAATGAAATTTGAATTGTAAATAGATTGTGTTAGATGCACTGCTGTGCATCTCTACGGAAAAACCTTTGTCCCTTTGTAGCTTAAAAACTTAGAACCTCAGAGCCTCAAATCCTAAAAATAATGGTTTCAAATTAGAATTTGCAACCATTAAAGGGCTTTATCTTAAACATTTTTATTTTCATTTTGGATAATTTTGGGAAAATGTAAAATCAAAGCTATAGAAGGGATTAACAAAAGTATTGTAAGGGAAAATTTATAATATAAAACATTAAACTGCTGTAGTAAAATTGCAACCCATTAAAAAAATCAAATTATGAAAAAGAATCATTTATTATTCGTTGTTTTTTTCTTCTCGCTGGCAGTTTCTGCCCAAAGTTCAAAATCATTTTTATTAAATCTGTACGGAGGATATACTTTCTCTGATAACGTAGATTATGGTAATTCTTATGGTTCTGTAGAAGATGGTTTTGAGTATGGCATAGGATTGGAATATTTCTTTATGGAGAATAGTTCTATTGAGTTAAAATATAACAGACTTGATACAAGCATGCCTCTATATACAAATGTTGCCATACCTAGTAGAGGTATTGCCGCCGGAACTCAGCTTAATGCCGGAGATGATAAAGGTGCTATTAATTATATATTAGCAGATTATACGTATTATTTTGGTCCAAGTACACAAAATTTGCAACCGTTTTTAGGAGCCGGCGCAGGTGTTTCGATTCTTGAAACACCAAATAGTGGCAGCGGAACTTATTTTGCCTGGGAAGTCAAAGGTGGTGTAAAAATAAAAACCAGTTCGCCATTATCCATAAACCTTCATGCTTATTTGCAATCAATGTCGGCAGCGGTTGGTAATTCTTATTACTGGACTTATTATGGTCCTGTTGGTGTAACAGATTATGTATCAACATATCAATTTGGTTTAGGAGCTTCTTTAAGTTACGATTTCAGTAAATAAAAAAGCATCTTAAAAGCTTCAATTTATTGTTGATAAAAGAATAATTTAGATAAAAGCGAAAACACATTCAATTGTGTTTTCGCTTTCTTAGCTATCTGTATTGCCTTATAGGATTATATAAACAAAAGTAAATTCAGTCTTACTTCAGACACGAAATAAAGGATGAGATATATTATTTATTTTATTTTACTGACATGCACAATCGTGAATGCACAAACTGACGAGCGAAATCAGTTTTGGAATGAATACATTTTTACAAAAGATTTAAGCCAGAATTGGGTAGTCGAGTTAGACGGAGGTTTAACTACCAGCAGCACACCGGAAAGCAAAAATCTTTTTCATGATATGACCCAAGCCTACATAAGAGGCTGGGCGCATTATTATCCCGGCGATCGATGGAAAGTATCCATTTTTTATGCCTATTATTCAAATAAGAACGTACCGGAACTCAATCAGGCAGAAGCACCGGAATGGCGTTCAGCACTACAGGGAACCTATAGCTTGTTAAAAGATTATAGAATAAAAGTAAATTTAAGGTTCCGACTTGAAGATCGGCATTTACATAACGACGAAGGCTATTTTGAAGCTGTAGAGCGTTTTAGGCTTCAGGTCAAATCAGTATATCCTATCAATGATGTAAAAGTACACAAAGGAGTATTATATACTTTTGCTGAAGATGAGGTTTTCTTTAAAACCAAAAGTCAGGTGAGTGGCCCTGAAAATTTTGACAGAAACAGATTTACATTAGGTCTTGGTTATTCGTTTGAAAACGATTTGCAGGTTGAGGTTTCTTATGCCAATGAATTCATGCCAAGAACGGACGTTGATAAATTTGTCAATGCCATACAGGTACATGTTATCTTTAATAACTTCCTGCCAGACCTTATAAAAACATTCAAACGAACCAAAAAAGTAGTCGACGAAGGAAATGGAGGGTCGTAGAAACGCAGTTCTCCGTATTTAGTAAACAGTCACAGTCTCAGTCTCAGTCTCAGTATTTAGTAAACAGTCTCAGTAAACAGTATTCAGTAAACAGTCACAGTAAATAGAGATTGGAAAAAACTTGTAATTCAATGTCATTAAATTATTTTTTTTGATTATAATTTTTTTCTTAAAGTAGCCAAGTTTAAACACAATCTTGTCATTTCGATTTCTATAATATATTCGTACGAAATTTCAGAAAGAGTTCCGGAGGAACAAAATATATTGTAGGGATGGATTTTAATCCATTCTTCGCCAAGTTTAAACAGGATCTTGTCATTTCTCCTTAGTCAAAATTGACAAAACCTTTCTGATTTTGCGGTTTTGTGGAAGATTTATTCAGTAAAGCATTGTAGCAATTTCTTTAACTTTATGAAATTGCCTTAAAACCTCAGAACCTCAGTACCTCAGTACCTCAGTACCTCAGTACCTCAGTACCTCAAAAAAAACACATTGTTATTTTATAAAAATACAATGAGATGATATAATACCCCAATACTATTCTATAGGTATTTTTGATATGTTCTTTCAATAAAAAAGTAATTAAAAATTGAAAGTCACGATAACCCGGCATTAATAACATTCAAATAGAAATATCATGATACATCAAATTGACACTACAGATAATATCGTAGCATTTAGAGCATTAGCAGAAGTAACAAAAGAAGATTTTCTGGCTGTAGTAGTTCCTGCAGTAGAACATCTGGTAAAACAAACAAATGAAGTTAATTTTTTATTGGTTCTGGATACTGATCTCGAAAATTTTACAGCCGGAGCGTGGCTGCAGGATGCCTTACTGGGACTCAAACATCTTGGAAAATGGAACCGAGCCGCCATTATTTCCGATTCGGAAGAAATAATTTCGTTCACCAACGGATTCAGTTACGTAGTTCCGGGAGAATTTAAAGGATTTAAAAAAACAGACTTCAATAAAGCCCTCAATTGGGTTGAAGGAAATATAGAAGTTAAATAATTCGTGCCTGCACGTCTATAGATTGATTTTGATTAAATAACTTTAATTTAAGATTGGTCTACCCATTATTAATTAAAAATCAATAGTATGAAAAATTTATTCTTAACATGTGCAATGGTTTTGTTTACAGGAGCTGTATTTGCCCAGCAGCCTGGCCAAAAAAGCAACACTACAAAAATAGTATCAGATCCAACGGCAAATCCTAATAAGATCGATACCATAAAAAACACTGCAAGTACGTCTCAAAAAAGGCATTCTCAAAAAACAGAAGCAGGAAAAAAACAAAAATCCAATACAACCAAAGTAGTGTCAGATCCAACGGCAAAACCAATGAGTATTGATACCATAAAAAATCCTGCGAGTACTTCAAAGAAAAGAAATTCTCAACAAGTAAATAATGGAAAAAAACAAAAAGCAAACACTACAAAAGTAGTATCGGATCCAACGGCACATCCAGTCAGTATAGATACGATTAAAAATCCTGCTAAAAAGTAAGTCTTAGTTTAGTACTCAGATTAAGTACAAAAAAAACAGCCACGAATTCACGAATGATTGTCTACAATAATGTAGAAAGATTCGTGAATTCGTGGCTATTTTTTTAGACAAAGGTAAAAACCTGAAACTTGAAACAAATTTTAACCCTGATTTTTTTTAATGATTATATTCAATACCACTACTGTCTTTTAATTCGCTTTTCGCCTTCGATACTTTGCAATATTGTTTGTAGGCAGCAGAAGCTATTAAAGGCAATCCAATACTGCCAACAATTGCAGCTGTTTTATTTTGCCCTGCTTTTTTTAGAAGAGCACTTGCGATAAGCGAACCTACTCCTGCAAAAAGCAATTGTTTTGTAGATAGATTTGGAATTTTGTTATTTGTTATTTCAGGAGTAATTCCGTGAAGTAGTGGGTCTATGAAATTTAAATTTTCCATGATTTTTTGAATTTTGTTTGTTATACTTAATTTAGTTAGATAGCTTTTCGGTATCAGTTTCCTGTTCGATTTTTTCAATTTCGACTTTTTCTTTTTTAATGGCTTGTCTTAATAACGCAAAAAGGCTCATATATACATTTGCCAAAAAAACGAGCGAAAACCCTGCCAAAATATAGCCTCGCCAATCATTTAAGAAAAGTTTATAATTACAAAGAATCAAAAAAGCAATTGTGACATAATGGCTAAAGCAATACTCGCAGGTAAAGAGATAGAATAGTTTTCTGCCCAAAAGTGTTTTTTCGTTTTTAGAATGTTTTACACACCATTCGCGGGGTTCTTTGAATATTTCTTCATGCGTTACCGTCCAACTGATACAGGCAATTGGAATGGCAAGAACAAAGAGCCAAATGATTTGAATCGTAATATCCATTATCTATCACATTTTCTAAAATCAATTTTAGTTTGTTAAAATTGATAGCTTAAAATTACTGTAATCCTAAGTAAAAAAATTATATAGTTTTGATTTTTTATTATAGAATTACATCTTGTAAACATTTCAAACCCGACAGTTTTTACCCCGAGGGATTCGGGACTGTCGGGGTTTGAAATGTTTACAAATGCTAAAATCTAATCTAGAAGTTTCCCGGATCAAGACTGGGAAAAGGGTCGTGAGATACATCTTCAAGATCATCATCAGAATCGTTGTCATCATCAGAATCATCATCGTCAAGATCGCCGTCTTTTTCTAAAGTGTCATCTAGGTTTTCCGGATCTTCATCATTCGTAATTTGATCTTCTCCATTAATGATTCCTTCTTGATGCGGATTATTTTCGTTTCTGTTAAAATCATTTGTTTCATGATTAACATCATTTATCAATTCTTCATGATTTTGATCTTCGGCATTAAAAATGGTATCAGAATAGTTTTTTTCATTTTCGATAAGAGTATCAAGATCACTATAATCGCGATAATCCTGGTTGTGTAGCTTTTCCATGATAATTTTTTTAAGTAATTTTTTCGGCTTGTTTTCGGACTAATTTTTACTGGCTTATAGATTTACTAAATTTACTCCAGTAATTTACGCAAAATATTACAGAAAAAGCGTTTCCATTTCTATAATTATCAGTTGTTTAGGATGTAATCTTTCTTAAGAATCATATAACAGGACTTAACTAATAACTTTTGTTTTCTTATTTTGGAAGAGAAAAAAAAATTTGAAAAAACCTCAAAATTGTGTATGTCTAAAAAAATAATTTTATGTAAGAGCGGGAATGCTAAAAAGCAAGACATGGTTTACACAAAAAAGGTAATTATAGTTAATAAATTGAGTTTTGGATTTAATTATAACTTTTAGTTATAATCTATGAGATGTATTGTAAGAAAAAAAAGAAGTTATTGCGTAATATTGCGGAGGGGAGTTGTTATGCATAAATGTAGCACAATATTCCTTAAACAAAGTCCTAAATTGTTTTTTTACCACCATTATTATGTTTGTTACCCTTACCCCAAATCAAGTCCATTTTCGTTATGGCAAAAATCAATGGCAATATACTTTTGATGAAATAGCTGAACTAGGTATATCACGAAAAAAGAAAACTTATTTTTTCGTTAATACCCTGTTTATTCTCGTCACGGCGATAGCGTATTATTGCATGATTTTTTCAGATATAATCGAAGTGTATTATATCATTCCAACCCTATTATGTTATACTTTTCTTATTATTCTGAGATTTAACGATCGAGCAGAATTTGAATATTCTGTTTTGGTTCGGGATATTTATGAAAAAGAAACTACAATCAAAATCAAAGCCGAAGATCGGAATCTCATAGGCAGGCAAATAGATCAGTACTTAACCCTACAGTTTGATCGAATGATAAAGAAAACTGCCTAATCTTCTAAAAATTACCTAATGTTATTATCCCTAATTTCCAGTTACGATTTAGTATGTATCGTTATTGCTGTAGTATACGGATTTGTGATTACTACCAGAAAAAAATAACAAAATATTCGATTTCATTTATCTACAAATGAAAAAGTTTTAGCATGCATTTCAAGATGGAACCGCTGTAATACTAAATTCTGGTATTGAGTTGTTTCAGCTATTCCACATCCCAAAAGAAAAAATATGCCCACTTCAATAAAAAATAAAATTAAAAGTATCAGAGAGCTAAAAAATTATACACAAGAATATATGGCAGAACAACTTGGGGTTACCCAGGCAGGTTATAGCAAAATTGAAAAAGGAAAAACCATTTTATCCTATATTAAACTCGTTGAGATCGCCCGTATTTTAGAAGTCAGTGTCGAGGATATTTTAAGCTTTGATGGTCAGAGATATTTTGGAAATTTCAATAAAGTGATAGGAAATAATAACGGAAGTATCCTGATTAATACCGAAAATACTACGACTCTAAAAGTTCTGTATGAAGACAAAATAAAGCTGCTGGAAAAACTTCTTCATAAAACAGAAGCCGAATTGGAAAGATATAAAGAAAAATTTGGAGAGATTTAGAGATTATTATACTGCTTTTGGCCATTTCCAGGCAAAAATGACAATCAAAATTGTAATGGCACTTTCGAGTAAAGCCAGAAAAACATAAAAAGTTTTCCACGGCGTTAGCGATGTAAAAGCAATCAAAACCATTATCAATGTAAAAAATAGTCCAAAAAAGATATTGAGAAATCTATTGATTTTGGGTTCTAAGAGAATAGAAAAAAACACCATCACAGCCGGAATAGCAAGTAAAAATGCAGTCATAAATAATTTTACGGGATTATCAAGCAAATTATCTCTACTTACAAGTCCTGCAGTTTTATTGGGAACGTACAATTCAAAATAGTCTCCGTATAAATAACACAAGGTTACCGATGTCCAAAGAAAGGCAAGTTTGATTTTGATATTTACTTCGAAATCTTTTAAACCGTTGGCATTCTGTTTTGTATCCATGATTTTTAGTTTTTAAGTATGACGAATTATGGGAGTTTTTGTTACATATTGCCGATTTTTAAATTGGTAAAATTTGCCTTAATTTAATATATCTAAATCTTTTTAAGAAAACATTCATATTCAAAATTTTATAGTTTTGAAAGGTTTATACAATGAATCTTTACAAATTAATTTTGGTAAAATCAGGAGATGCATATTTTGTATAGAACCAAATGTTCCATCGGAACATTTCGTCGGTAGATAATGAAAAAATAATGGTTTTTAATGTTCCATCGGAACATCTCATTGGTAATGGCAAATACATACACACAGTTGCATATACAATTTGTTTTCGCAGTAAAATATCGTAAGGCATTAATTGATAAAGAATGGAAAGACAGATTACATCAATTTATAACTGGCATAGTTCAGTCAAATCAGCATAAAATGCTTTGTATAAACAGCATGCCGGATCATATTCATATATTTATAGGAATGCGTCCAACACAATCTATTTCCTCGCTTATTCAAAATGTAAAAACAGAAACAAGTAAATGGATTAAACAAGAAAAACTATGCTTGGCTTTTGCTTGGCAGGAAGGTTATGGTGCTTTTTCATACTCAAGAAGTCATGTACCCAATGTAATTCGATATATACAAAATCAAGAGCAACATCATAAAAAAGAAACATTTTTAGAGGAATACCAAAAACTACTGAAGGCATTTGAAATAGAATATGATGAACAATATATTTTTAAAGAACCAATTGTATGATTCTACAACCAACTAGATGTTCCGATGGAACACGAACTTTTTATCAATTAAATGTTATTTTTGTAAAAGGAAAAACAGTTTCTAAAATAGGAGTAAAACTCAACCTAACAACTAAACAATAAAAAACATGAAAAAGCTATTTTTAATTTTACTATTGTTATTACAATTCCCTACAATCTTTGGAAATAACCAGGAAGAAGATCCTTCATCAAAAAAAATTATTGGAACTTGGTATAATAGCCAAAACCACAGTACAAAATGGGTGTTTACCCAAGACGGAAAAGTTTACAATTATCTCAATGATGCTTTCAAAGTAATGTATCGATATACAATTTCTCATTCCTGCCAAAATAATTCAAGTGATAATGTTGAGTATATAAATTTAATGGACAAAGACGGGAATGAATTTTGTTTTAAAATAAATGGCATAAACGAAAATAAAAATGGCATTTTGTCCCTGATTAATATGAGTAATATGGAACCGCTTTTGTTTGTGAACAGTTTAAATATAAAAACAGGGAATTAGCCTTTTGCAATTCGAATTAGAGGTTAAAATATCACCAACAAGATTTTGTTCCATCGAAACATTTCATTGGTAGCCCCCGATAATAAAGTGTTTTTTGCATTCCGTAGGAACGTTTGGCTGATGGTAATAACAAATAAATGCCAATACAATTTATTAAACATCCCTACGGGCAATGTCATTAAGTTAAGAGGAAATCTATAAAATACTTAACAGTTTAATCCAGAAAGTAATTAGAAAAATCCGTTTTTATCAGCGTTTTCGCTTTAGCGAATCAGTAAAATCAGCGTCTAATTTTGACGCGGATAAAACAGATTTACTTCGTAAAAACGCGGATAAAAACGGATTTGATTTGCAATAATTTTATTTTTTAAAAGCTTAACTTAATGACATTGCCCTACGGGATGATATCGTACCATATGCATTTTTTTTCTACCGATGAAATGTTCCGATGGAACAATATCTAATGGAAATAGATGTTTTTATATTGTATTTAAAATAAAATAAATTTTTAATTATCGAAATAAATTATACCGTTTAACTGTCGATAACAAGATTTTGTTCCGTTGGAATATATTTAAATGAATGGCTCTCTAAAGAAATCTTAGCATCTTCGTGATGAATTTTCGAACCATTAAACTTTCATTAACAAAAAATAGTTTTTCATTAGTTTATATTTGTAAGGCATATCACCTTAAGTATTTACAAATATGAAAATCCACGCTTTTAAAGTATCCACTTTTTTGTTTTTTGCTTTTTCGATAACGTCTTTCGGTCAAAACGTAAAGCTGATTAATATCGATCAGTTAAACGAAAGAATTAAAAACGGAAAAGACAGTACGTATGTCGTGAACTTTTGGGCGACCTGGTGTGCGCCGTGTATTAAGGAACTGCCTCACTTTGAAAAACTGAATGCAGATTTTAAAAAGGAGAAATTGGCTGTATTATTAGTCAGCGTTGATTTTAAATCAAAACTGACATCGGCTGTAATTCCCTTTGTAAAAAGAAAAAACATGAAAAGTGAAGTTTTTCTTTTGAATGAAAGCAATCCACAAGAATATATCGACCGAATTGATAAATCATGGTCTGGAAGTATTCCCGCAACACTTTTTATTAAAGAGGATAAAAGAAAATTTATCGAATCGGAATTTACTTACGAACAATTATTAACTGAATATAAAAAACTATAAATTATGAAAAATTTTATTACTGTTGTGACAGTGTTTTTATTTAATATGTTGCTTTCTCAGGCACAAACTACAACACTTAAAGCCGGAGATACTGCACCGGATTTCAAATTGAAAAATGTAGATGGTAAAGAAGTTTCTTTTGCGAGTTTTCCAAAAGCCAAAGGATATATTGTTGTTTTTACCTGTAATACTTGTCCATATGCAGTGGCGTATGAGCAAAGAATAATTGAGTTGGACAAAAAATTCAAATCACAAGGATATCCGGTAATTGCGATTAATCCAAATGATCCTGAAGCTTCAAAAGCTGATTCGTATGATAAAATGCAGGATTTAGCAAAAGACAAAAAATATCCTTTCCCTTATTTATTTGACGCTGGACAAAAAGTAACAGATGAATACGGAGCAAAACATACACCACATCTTTTTATTGTGTCCAAAACCGATAAAGGAAATGTTGTAGAATATGTAGGAGCAATCGATAACGATCCGGAAGGAACTAAAGCGGAAAAAACAAAATATGCCGAAGATGTAATTGCAGCATTAAAAAGCAATCAAAAACCAGCAATTACACAAACTAAAGAAATTGGCTGTACCGTAAAAAGAAAAGCAAAAGCTTAATTTTAGAAATATGGTTTATAAAAAAAGTGTTGATTATAAGATCAACACTTTTTTTAAACCTTAGATTTTAATCGACTCAAAGTTTCCTGAGAGATATTAATATAAGAAGCGACTACTTTATTAGGAAGTCGTTTTACAATAATCGGATTTACTTTTAGCAATTGAGTGTATCTTTCTAAAGCATCCATAGTTGTAAACTACATTAGTCGATTGGTATTATTTACATATGCTTTTTCTAGATAGTGGCAGTAAAATTCTCTCCATTGCGGAACAATTTTCATTAAATGATTAAAATCATCATGGCTAATATGTAAAAGCTCTGATTTTTCGATTACCTGAATGGATTCCATCGAAGGCAATTTGGTTATAAAACTCACTAATGCTGTTGCAAATTGATTTTCGAAAGTAATATAACGCGTAATATCTTTTCCTTCTTCATTTATAAAAAAAAATCTCAAACATCCTTTACCTACAAAATAAGTTCGCTGGCTTATTTCTCCCTGCGAAAGCAACAAATCATTTTTATTATGCTTGTGAGGTTTAAAATAAGAAAGAATAGTGTTTAAATCCTGATCTGTAACAGCAATACTCTTCTTTATATAGGCAGCAAGTTGATCGTATATCATAGGGTTAAATATAGTCTCGGACAAATTTACGGTAATAGATAATATCTTCGATTGATAAAACCATTAAATCGTGTTCTTCTGCAAAGCTTATAATTTTGCCAAGTTTAGCCATACTGCCATCTTCATTCATCAATTCGCACAGTACCGCTTCGGATTTTAATCCGGCTAATTTCATTAAATCGACACTTCCTTCCGTATGTCCATTTCTTTCCAGAACACCATTGTTTTTTGCACGTAGCGGGAAAATATGTCCGGGTCTTGCCAAATCTGAAGGTTTTGCATTTTCATTGCAAGCCGCCTGAATAGTGGTGATTCGGTCCGTTGCTGAAACTCCAGTTGTTACACCTTTTTTGGCTTCGATTGTAATTGTAAATGGAGTTTGAAAAGTACTGGTATTTTCTTTTACCATGTAGGGAAGATGTAATTGGTCCGCTTTTTCATTCGTTAGGCAAAGACAAACAATACCGCTGCATTGCCTAATCATTAAAGCCATATTTTGGACATTTATATGTTGTGCCGAAAAAATTAAATCAGCTTCATTTTCTCTGTTTTCATCATCTGTGAGTAAGATACCTTTTCCGTTTTGCAGCTGTTTTAAAGCATTTTCAACACGTTCCTGACTTGTAAAACCAAATTTATATAACGGATTTAATTCTGTGCCTATCATTTTAATATGTAAAAGTTTAGATTTATGAAATAGCAAATCTAAAGTTGTTTATCCTCTAAAAGTTTGATGTAAGTCAATAAAATGAAGTTTTTGATTTATTTTTTATTTGGAAATAAATAAAAAAACGCCTCAATTATTGAGACGTTTTCTATGATTTTACAAACTTTTCAATTTTTTCATAAATGCAGGAAATACTTCATTTAATTCTTCAAAAAGCGGGTTCTTGCGGTGCTTCAATTTTATTTCGCTGAACAATTTTAAACCTATTGCAAATTGTGTGGCTTCGGATGCATTGCTAAATATGTTTTTTCCTTTAATTTTTTCGATGATGCCAAATATTTCGTCGTGATTGTCAAATTCTATTCCGAGTTCTTTTGCAGGTTCCGTTTCTCCGTTTGCGTATTCCTTTAAGCTTAATGTAAGGTAATATTTATTCGATTTTTTTTCCATGTGGTATTTATAATTATTTCAACCATTTTTCGACAATGGTTTTAAATGCTTCTTTGTATTGTTCTCCAACCGTTATTTCGGTTTTACCAATAAATATTGAATTTTTGCTTATCGCATTTATTTTCTCCAATGAAACAATAAATGATCGATTGATGCGCATAAATTTTGCTGAAGATAATTTTTCTTCCAGTGCTTTAAGCGAAATCAAAGACATTAGAGATTTCTGGGAATCTTCGAGATGAACCTTAACATAATCCTTTAAACTTTCGATATATAAAATATCTTTCAAAGGAATTCGAACCCATTGATATTCGACTTTTAGAAAAATAAATTCATCATCGGCCGAAATGGAGTGAAATTGATTCGCTGCTTCTTCAGATAATTGTAAAACCTTGTTGGCGGCTCTTAGAAACTCTTCGTAACTAAAAGGTTTCAGTAAATAATCGACCGCGTTAACCCTGTAACCTTCAATTGCATAATGATTGTAAGCGGTTGTAAAAATGATTTTTGGCAACGGTCCGGGTTGTTCCTGCAAAAGTCTGGCGAGTTCCATACCCGTTAAGTTGGGCATATTGATATCCAGAAAAACAATGTCCGGTTGTTGCTCCCGTATTAAACTCATGGCTTCAACAGCATTATCACAACTGCATGCCAATTGCAAAAACGGAGTTTGTTCTATAAAGGTTTCCACCAATTTTAAGGCAAGTGGTTCATCGTCTACTGCTATACATTTTAATACAATCATTGTTCTAAAGTTATTTGCAGATTAACATTGTATTTCCCTTTTTGGTCAATACCGGCGGTCATAAAATGCTTATTTGGATAAATTAAATGTAATCTGCGTTTTGTATTTGTTAATCCAATTCCGCCCTGATCAGTTGTAGAAGTTTTTTCGAAGAAAGTATTTTCTACTTCAAATTCAAGATCGGCTCCTTTTTGCTTTAGCGAAATATGTATTTCACTTTTATCAATCGCATTTACACCATGTTTAAAAGCATTTTCTACTAAAGGTAATAATAACATTGGGACAATTTGAAAATCATGAATTTTTTCCGGAATATCGGTTGTTATGGTTAATTTTTTATTGGCACGGAGCTTCATCAAAGCGATAAAATCTTTCATGAATTCGACTTCTTTTAATAATGTAGTTCGTTCACCTTCTGTACTGTAAAGTAAATATCGCATCATACGGCTTAAGGTATGAAGGGCACTACGGGAATCTTCAATGTTGGTATACGTAAGGGAATAAATACTATTTAGTGAGTTAAAGAAAAAATGGGGATTAATTTGCGCTTTCAACATCGCCAATTCTGCCATGGTTTTGTCCTGCTCTAATTTTTGTTTGTGCTGTGCAGCTTTTTGCCAATGCTGTAACATGGCATAACTGGTACTGATTCCTAAAACCAATAAGGTTAAGCTGAAAACGTAATTGTCAAAATAATTGTTTCTGTATTTTTTAAAACCCAAAAGAAGCGCCAGTTTATTATGCAAGTCAGTGTTTGTATTGTATAAGTAGGCAACAAGCTGCATGGCAAAAATACTCCAGAGTGCCCAAAATAAAAAAGGTCCAATTTTGTCTTTTATAATCGTTTTCGGGACTATTATTTTGGCATTGTAGTAAAAAATCAGAATCATAAAAAATAAGACGATCGTTTGCCAAAGCCAAAAAATCGGTGGAAGTACAAGATTCCACGTAAGTGGTATATAAAACAACTGAATATATCCCAGCAATATCCAGGCAAGGATATGCAATCCGGTAGACATATACGGTTTAAAAAAGTTGGGTGCCATTATATTTTTGTGATTTTATTGGCAATATTACACTATATTTGAGTAAGATGGGAAAGCAATCGTCAAAAATGGAATCATAACCCCCAAAAACCATTTTATAACCGATGAGCTTGTTTTTTAAAGCTTTATTATTTTGAAACAACTTCTATCGGTTGTCATCTCATGTCTATCGATTGTTTCAAGGTTTCCGTCTATTTGAAATTTTTTGTTTGTAATATTTTAGTTCTTTTGTTCGATATAAATTGATAATTACACATTTTTCACAATGAATAAGCAATCCTTTTTAAGCATTCTTGCAGCATCAGTTATCATCGTATCGTGTGGTAAAAATGACAAATCGGCTCAAGCCGGAGGTGCACCTCAAGTTAAAGAGTATAAAACGCTGACTTTACAGCAAAAATCTACAACATTATATACAGACTATCCTGCCAGTATTCAGGGACAGCAAAATATCGAAATCCGACCGAGAGTAGAAGGGTATATTGACAAAATTTATGTCGATGAAGGTGCTGTTGTGAGAGCGGGACAGCCTTTGTTCAAAATCAGTGCGCCGGAATATGAGCAACAAGTTCGTACAGCAGCAGCAAGTATAAAAAGCGCTCAGGCGAGTTTAAGCTCGGCAAAACTGGCTGTAAATAAAGTAAAACCACTTGTTGATCAGGGGATCATTAGTAAATATGATCTTGAATCAGCACAATACACTTACGATTCAGCTTTAGCAACATTGGCTCAGGCAAATGCAGCTTTGGTAAATGCCAAAACCAATTTAGGATACACAACCGTAACAAGTCCGGTAGATGGCGTTGTAGGTTCTATTCCGTTTCGTTTAGGAAGTTTGGTTAGTTCTAATACAGCTGATCCTATGACTACAGTTTCTAGTATAGGGAATGTTTTTGCGTATTTTGCTATGAACGAAAAAACGTTGTTGAATTTCGCCCAAAGCGGTTCAGGAACTTCATTAGCTCAAAAAATCAAACAAATGCCTCCAGTTTCATTATTGCTTTCAGATGGTTCTACTTATGATGAAAAAGGGCGTATTGAAACCGTAAACGGATTAATCAATACAGAAACAGGTACAGTAAACATTAGAGCTCGTTTTTCAAATCCAAAAGGAATTATCAGAAGCGGAAGCAGCACAACAGTAAGAATCCCAAATGAAGTTAAAGACGTAATATTAATTCCTCAGAGCGCAACATTCGAGCTTCAGGATAAGATTTTTGCGGTTACAGTAGGGAAAGATGGTAAAACTAAAAATGTCAATATCACTAAACTTGAAAATACAGCAGGTAATTATTATGTGGTAACTAGTGGTTTAAAAGCAGGAGATCAAATTGTGTTAGAAGGAGTTGCTGCGTTGAAAGACGGAAGCGAGATCAAAACGCATAATGAAAGTGCAGAAACGGTATATGCAGACTTAAAATAAGATAAAGAAATGTTTAAAATATTCATACAAAGACCTGTACTCTCAACAGTAATATCTGTTATTATTGTCATTCTAGGGGTTTTAGGCCTTATAGAGTTGCCTATTTCCCAATATCCGGATATTGCTCCGCCAACGGTAAACGTTTCGGCAAGTTACACGGGAGCAAATGCTGATGTGGTATTAAAAAGTATTGTAATTCCGCTGGAAGAGCAAATTAATGGTGTAGAGAACATGACGTACATGACTTCTACAGCAACAAATGACGGAAATGCATCTATAAAAATCTTCTTTAAAGTAGGAACAAATCCTGATTTAGCAGCGGTAAACGTTCAAAACAGGGTTTCCAGAGCGACCAGTTTATTACCGGTAGAGGTAACTCAGGCAGGTGTTACGGTAACTAAAAGTCAGAGTAGTAACTTATTGATTTTCTCTTTATATAGCAGTGATCCGGCTTACGATCAGACTTTCCTTCAAAATTATGCTAAGATCAATCTTGTTCCACAAATTCAACGTGTTGTTGGAGTAGGAGATGTAACCGTTTTTGGGGCAAAAGATTACTCTATGAGAATCTGGCTGAAACCGGATATCATGCAACAATACAAATTGATTCCGAGTGATATTTCGGCTGCTTTGGCAGAACAAAATATTGAAGCTGCGCCAGGTAAATTTGGAGAGAATGGCGATCAGGCTTTTCAATACGTAATTAAATATAAAGGGCGTTTAACAAGTGACAAGGAATTTGGTGATATCATCATAAAATCTGTTGGAAACGGACAAATGTTACGACTAAAAGATGTTGCTAAAGTAGAATTAGGATCGCTAAGTTATGCTTCAACGATTAAAACAAATGGCGTAGAGTCTGCGGCTATGGCTATTAGCCAAACTCCGGGATCAAATGCACGTGATGTAATCAACAACTCTAAAGCACTGATTGAAGAAGCTGCAAAGAACTTCCCAAAAGGAGTAAAATATACCATTCTTGTTGATGTTAACGAAAATTTGGATGCTTCTATTGAGAAAGTAATTCATACTTTGATTGAGGCCTTTATATTGGTTTTCATCGTAGTATTTATTTTCCTTCAGGATTTCAGATCAACATTAATTCCGGCTATTGCAGTTCCTGTAGCGATTGTGGGAACGTTCTTTTTCCTGAGTTTATTTGGGTTTACGATTAACTTATTGACACTTTTTGCGATGGTTCTTGCCATTGGTATTGTGGTCGATGATGCCATTGTCGTCGTCGAGGCAGTGCATGCCAAACTGGATCACGGATATAAATCGTCTAAAAAAGCTACAATTGATGCTATGGATGAAATTTCGGGTGCGATTATCTCGATCACACTTGTAATGGCCGCGGTATTTATTCCGGTTACCTTTATTACGGGTTCTACGGGGGTTTTCTACAAACAATTTGGTATAACGTTAGCCGTTGCGATTATCCTTTCGGCAATTAATGCTTTGACTTTAAGTCCGGCATTGTGTGCTTTGCTTTTAAAACCGCATGCAGACGATCACAAACATAAAAGTTTTATTCAAAGATTTTATACGTCGTTTAACGTTGCTTTTGATAATGTTACGGGTAAATACAAACGTTCTGTTCAATTTCTTTCTGTCAAAAAATGGATTGTATTAGCGGCTATTCTTATTGCCAGTACAGCTTTATTTTATATGATGAAAACTACGCCATCAGCTTTCGTTCCTGCAGAGGATCAAGGTACTGTTTTTGCCAATATTAGCTTGCCGCCATCGGCTTCTATGGAGCGTTCTGATATAATAGCGAAAAAAGTAGATAGTATTGCGAATACCATTCCGGGAGTTAAAAACACACTTCGTATTGTAGGGCAGAACTTTACTGCCGGAGCAGGAAGTGCCTACAGTATGGTTATTGTAAAACTGGAAACATGGGACAAACGTGACTTAAGTGTTAATGACGTAATTGGTCAGCTTTTTGCCAAAACAAGTGGTATTCGTGAAGCTAATATTTTCTTCATTTCTCCACCAACAATTTCAGGATTTGGACAAAGTGGTGGATTCGAATTCCAGTTACAGGATAAAGGAGGACATACAACAGCTGAATTCTTTAAAGTAAATACTGAGTTTTTAGAAAAATTATCAAAACGTCCTGAAATTCAATATGCAACAACACCTTTTAACCCGGGTTTCCCTCAATATATGATGGAGATTAATCTGGCAAAGGCCAAAGATGCAGGTGTTCCGGTAAATACAATTTTGTCAACGATGCAAGGGTATTACGGAGGTTTGTATGCTTCAAATTTCAATAAATTTGGAAAGCAATACCGTGTTATGATTCAGGCTTCAGCAGAATTTCGTACGAATACTGAGGGATTGAACAAAATTTTCGTTAGAAACAGTGCAGGAACAATGGCGCCAATTACAGAATTTGTAAAAATGACGAGAGTTTTCGGGCCGGAATCTATTTCAAGATTTAATCTTTTCTCCTCTATTGCGATTACAGGAGCTCCAAATCCCGGGTTTAGTTCAGGAGATGCCATTAAGGCCATTCAGGAAGTTGCTGCAGATGAATTACCAGCAGGTTACGGATATGAATTCTCAGGATTAACGCGTGAAGAGTTAGCTTCAGGAAGTGAAACTATTTTCATCTTTATATTATGTCTGGTATTTGTTTACTTCTTATTAAGTGCACAATACGAGAGTTATATTTTACCTTTTGCGGTATTATTATCAATTCCGTTTGGATTGGCAGGAGCCTATTTATTCTCGATTATATTCAAATTAAACAGTAACATCTATTTACAGATTTCCTTAATCATGTTGATCGGACTGCTGGCGAAGAATGGTATTTTGATTGTTGAGTTTGCTTTGGAAAGAAGGCGTAAAGGAATGCCAATTGTACAAGCTGCAGTTGAAGGAGCAGTAGCGCGTTTACGACCAATTTTGATGACTTCTTTCGCTTTTATTTTAGGACTTGTTCCTTTAATGTTTGCTACCGGAGCGGGAGCTGTCGGGAATAAATCAATTGGTACAGGAGCTGTAGGAGGTATGTTAATCGGAACCGTTTTAGGAGTATTTGTTATTCCGGTATTGTTTATCATTTTCCAGACTTTGCAGGAAAGAGTGAGTGGTCCTCCAAAAGACGGTTATGATGAAGGTGATGATGACGAGGAAGTACAATTGATAGAAGCTCATAAAGAGTAATAATTTAATTAATACAGAGATGAATCATAGTTCAAATAAATATATTATAATGGTAATTGCAGTTACTCTTTTGAGTGCCTGCGTTACCAAAAAATACGAGCGCCCCACAACACTATCGACAGATAAGCTGTATCGTGATCAGGCTTCTGCCGATTCGACTACGATGGCGACGATGCCCTGGCAAACTGTTTTTAAGGATGAAAAACTGAATGCTTTAATTCAAAAAGGATTAAATCAAAATCTTAATTTAAAAAATGCAATAGAAAACATCGTTCAGTCCCGTGCTTCTTTGCGTCAGGCTAAATTAGCGTATTATCCCACTTTGAATATTGATGCTAATGCAACGCACACGAAACAATCTGAAGCAGGATTGAATTTTCCGGCAGGAATTAATATCAATACCTTAACGACGACTTATAAATTAGGTTTAAGCACGTCTTGGGAAGCTGATATTTGGGGAAAACTGAGCAGTTCTAAAAGAGCCGCTCTTGCAACTTATCTTTCTACAGATGCAGCAAAACAAGCAATTCAGACACAATTGATTTCGGATATTGCCAACAATTATTTTTTATTGTTAGCCTATGACAAACAATTAGAAATCACAAAAGCAACATTAGAAAGCCGTATTAAGAATGTTGAAGTTATAAAAGCATTGAAAGAAGGCGCAATAGTTACCGGAGCTGCCGTTGTGCAAAGTGAAGCCAATCAACATGCTGCCGAAGTATTGATTCCGGATTTAAAAAGAGATATTCGGGAGACTGAAAATGCGCTTAATATCCTGTTAGGACAAACACCGGGAGCAATCGAAAGAGGAACATTGGGAAATCAGGTTGTTCCTGAAAATCTTGCTATAGGTGTACCGGCTCAATTGCTTGAAAATCGTCCGGATGTCCGTCAGGCGGAATTTAATTTCAGAACGGCTTTTGAAAACACAAATATGGCTAAAACTTATTTTTATCCAAGTTTGACATTGACGGCAAGCGGAGGATTCTCGAATCTGCAATTGACGGATTTTTTCAGTAATTCTGTTTTTTATTCTTTGATTGGAGGATTGACACAGCCACTTTTTAATCAGGGATTGAATAAAGCAAGATTAACAACAGCACAATCGAGACAAGTGCAGGCATTAAACAATTTTCAACAAAGCCTTTTGGTTGCCGGACAAGAAGTTTCAAATGCTTTGTATGCTTATGAAATGGCGGTTGAAAAAGAAGATTCAAGAAAAAAACAAATTGAAGCATTGATAAAATCAGT
Organism: Flavobacterium pectinovorum; assembly: GCF_006438875.1. Taxonomy (GTDB): domain Bacteria; phylum Bacteroidota; class Bacteroidia; order Flavobacteriales; family Flavobacteriaceae; genus Flavobacterium; species Flavobacterium pectinovorum_A. Next base: position 291,101 of record NZ_RCZH01000006.1, on the reverse strand, counting down.
CGATTTTACACAACAGCTTTTAGAATATAGTTCAGCTACCAATTATACAGATGTATTGACATCAGAACAAAATTTATTAGCTGCTCAATTAAGTGGTATCAATGATAATCTACAAAAATTACAAGCTGTAGTTGATTTGTACCGTGCTTTGGGCGGAGGATGGAAATAGATTGAAGATACCTGCATTGTTAATTAAAATTGTTGAAACGAAGAGCGCCTCATTTTTTGAGGCGTTTTTTCATATAATTATATATCGGTAAAAAAGTACTATTCGTCGATTGGCAGGTTGGTTTCGTATAATGAATAGGAGAAAGGCAAATAAATGGCACTACTTTAGCTTTGTTTCAAATCAAATTAATACTTAATACCACAACAATGAAAAAATTAGGATTTGCATTAATACTCTTGATGAGCGTTTTTGCACAGGCACAAGTTTCGATAAACGTAAATATTGGTACACCTCCTAACTGGGGTCCACAAGGGTATGACGACAGTAGATATTATTATCTACCGGATATCGATGTATATTATGATGTCAATCAAAGCCAATTTATTTATGAGAATAATGGTAAATGGATGCGTGAAAAAAGATTGCCCGCGCAATACAGACAATATGATCTTTATGGAGGTTATAAAGTTGTTCTAAATGATTATAAAGGAAATACACCGTATTCGTATCACAAAAAACACAGAACTAATTATCCAAAAGGGTATCATGGACAACCTCAGAAAAATAGAGGTAACAGACCGGAAAAAAACGACAAACCGGATCACAATAAAAAGGATTACGACAATCATAAGGGAAATTCAAAAAATGATCATTCAAAGAATTCTAATGATCATTCAAACAAAGACAGGGATCAGAATCATTCGCACGATGATCACCATTAATTAAAAACATGACTAAATTGGAAGAGCGCCTCAGAAATGGGGCGTTTTTTTTGTGTGTAAATTTTTGTCAAAGTTTAAAACTTTGACAAAGAAAACCACAAAATTGTCATCCCGATTTATATGATATAAAATTAGTTTTTGCCGTTTCGGCGGATTTTAATTCATTCTTTGCAATAATAAGATAATCTTGCCCTAAAAGTTTATCTCGGAGAGATTATCTGTTGGTAGAATATTATTACAGCCAGCAAACATTTGTCCTGTAGGGCAATGTCATTAAGTTAAGATATTTTAGATTTTGTTCCATCGGAACATCTCATCGGTAGAAAAAAAATGTATCGAGAGAAACATCGTCCCATTGGGACGTTTGAGAAATTGTATATGTAATCTGTATCTGTTTTTAACAATTATTATTTATAAAATCAAACGTTCCTACGGAACGCAAAAAAAAAATACCGTATTTATTGGACTACCAATGAGATGTTCCGATGGAACAAAAACAAATTGTTCTATTGGATTTTCCCTAACTTAATGACATTGCCTGTAGGGACTAGACATGCGATTGGGTTTAGATTTCGAATAAATTGTCAAAACTACAAGGTTAAAAAAAACTTGCAGGAACTGTCCTATGTATTAAAAGAAACAATGGTTTTTGATGAAGAAGCAATCTCCGTAAGAAACTGAAAACATGACAGTGTAGTCCCTAAAGGACAAATATTAATAACATCTTTATGTTCTACCAATAGATAATCTCTCCGAGATATATTTTAGAATTTAAATATTTGATGGAAAGTTTCAATGAATTAATTACGGCTCAACTTTTCGGGATTGGGGCATTGCTGGAAAATAAACTATTCCATAGGAATTTTTAAAGCAGTTCCGAAGGAACAAAACATATTGTAGGGATGGATTTCAATCCATCTTCGCAAAGTTTAATCACAATCTTGTCATTTCGACCGAAGGGAGAAATCACACGCGGGGATAACGCACTGTTGACGAGCTATTTTATGTGATTTACTTCGTCTGTTCGCTATCGCTCGGGTCTCCCTTCGGTCGAAATGACAAGATTATGGTTATTTTGCGTGAATTTTTTTTTTAATCTTTGTTAAATTAAAGTTCCTTACAGTCTTGGTTTTAAACTTTGACAGAGATCAAGTCAATAAAGAATTTCTTTGATTATACTAATCCCTAAAACTTAGCTTTAAACCTCTTGATCTTAAAGTTCTCTGATTTAACGACTTTACCCTTATCGGTAATCATTAAACAACTGTACTCAGGATATTTTTGAAGTAGAATAAGACCTTCTTTTTGTCCTAAAACCATAAGAGAAGTACTCAAGCCGTTTGCGGTTTCGGCATCGGGTCCAAGAACGGTTACGCTGCATAAACCAGTTGCAGGATATCCTGTTGCAGGATTGATAATATGAGAATAACGCACACCATTAAAAACAACAAATTTTTCATAGCTTCCTGAAGTCGTTATGGCGTGTTGCTCTAAAGGAATCGTCGCAATAAGTTTTTCAGGATCAAACGGATTTGTAATTCCAATTTTCCAAGGATTTCCATTAGGTTGTTTTCCCCAAGTGCTCATATCTCCCGATCCGTTTATAATTCCAGCTTTTATACCCTTTGCAATCATCATGGCTCGGCATTTATCGGTTGCATATCCTTCGCCCAGCGCTCCAAATCCGATTTTCATTCCTTTTAATTTTAGAAAAATAGTTGATTGTACACTATCCAGAATAATGTTTTTGTAACCCACTTTTTCTACTGATTTTTTTATGGCTTCCGCCGAAGGCATTTCGGTCATCGATCCGTCAAATTTCCAGATTTTGTCCATTGCAGCAAAACTAACATCAAAACCGCCTTTTGTGGCTTCAGAAAATTGAATCGCTCTTTGTGTCAATTCAAAAACCTCACGATCAACTTTTACAGGTCGGATTCCGGCATTCTGATTTACTTCAGAAACTTGTGAATCGGGCTTCCAGTCTGATATTAAGTTTTCAATTCGGGTGATTTCGGCAATAACAGCATCTATATTTTTTTCCGCTTCAAGCGAATCATTTGCGACAATAGTAATGTCAAAACGTCCGCCCATAAGTAGCGTAGTGCGTTTTCGGAGAACTTGTGCATTGCCTGAGAAGCTTTGCAGAATTACAAAAAGAACTAAAAAGGTATTTAGGATTGATTTATACATGAAAATCTTTTTAAAAGGGAAATTTTTAAAAGCTCCGGAGGAGCGAAATATTTATAGCCAATTTAGTGCGATATTTTTTATGTGTCAAAATATGTCACCCCGATGGGGTTTTAAAACAAACAACAATTCTATATGCTATAAATATAACGTTCCGTTGGGCAATGTCATTAAGTTAAGCTTTTAAAAAATAAAATCATTGCAAATCAAATCCGTTTTTATCCGCGTTTTTACGAAGTAAATCTGTTTTATCCGCGTCAAAATTAGACGCTGATTTTACGGATTCGCTAAAGCGAAAACGCTGATTAAAACGGATTTTTCTAATTACTTTCTTGATTAAACTGTTAAGTAATTTTATAGATTTCCCCTTAACTTATTGACATTGCCCGCTGGGTCTATAAATATAACGCCCCGCTGCGGTCTATAAATATAACGTCCCGCTGGGACTTATGCTAAATATATTAATAACAATCAGTTAAAAGCTGACTGTTGTTTTTATAATACGAAATACTCTTCATTTCTCTGGCAAGACATAAATTGTCCAAAATAGACTCAACATCTTTTTGCATGGCAAGAGAACCGCAAATCATGATTACTCCGTTTTGTTGTAACAAATCAATAAAAAAGTCAGCATCACGTTTGATTAAATCCATTACATAATGGTGATTTTCTGCACGTGATAAAGCCAAATGAAATTTTTGAAGCTTTTGCTTTTCAATCATTTCGGCTGTGAATTTTTTATAACCCAAAACAGTCTCCGTTTCCATTCGAAAGCCGGAATACAAATGAGTTTCTACTTTCTTCTTATTCTGTTCGATCATTCCAAGAAAAGGAGCAATACCGGTTCCGTTAGAAATTAAGGCAACCTTAGACACTTTTTTAGGAAAGTGAAAAGCATGATTATTAATGATTCTTGCTTTGATGGTATTTCCGGGAACAAGATTATTTAGAAAGTCCGAACCTAATCCGTGCGGATGTAATTTTACAACCAATTGAATGTTTCCGGAATGATTTCCAATCGAATAAAGACGTTCTCTTGTATCATTTGCAGGATAAATAGCGAGTAAATCTCCAGATGCAAATTTGGCTCTCATATTGGCACGTAATGTAACCAGGAAAGTTTGTTCGGTTTCAGAAACCAATGTTTTATCTAAAACCATTAATTTTTGTAGCCCTTTTGGTGCGTGATTGTATAAGGAAGGCGTTGTTGCTAATGGAATTTCAGTTTTGACACTCCATAATTTTATCCACTCTACAAATTCTTCCGCCGATTTATCGTTTACGGTTTGCAATTTTAATACGCGTTCTGCCCAATTTTGAGTGGCTAAAAGTTGATCAATTTCAAAAGCAAAACCACAAAAATCCGGATAAGCTTTCGAACCAAAACCAACTACTGAAAAATTAATTTTTTGCTGTTGATTGTGTTTCTTTAAAAGCGATAAGAATTTATTTCCGTTAGAAGGCGCATCTCCCAATCCGTGCGTTGAGGAAAAAACGATAATATGTTCTGCTTTTGGGAAAGCTTTAAAACTATTTAATTCGGTAATATGTGCTTTTTCTCCCTGATCAATTAATTGTTTCTGGATTGCATTAGCAAATCGGAATGTGCTTCCGTTTTCAGAACCCGCCAATAAAATGTATTTGCTTTCGTAGGCTTTGTATTTATTTTTAATTCGGCTTGACCTTCTTTTTAATGTCATCGCAAAACCGGAATAGATAAAAAAGAGAATATTAACGCAGGCAATGGCAAGGATTATCGCCCAAATCCCGTTTATTCTTCCCGTATGAAGATCAAGACTTAAATCAGCAAATTGAACTGTCATTGGCGAGCGTTTTTCTGTAATTACAGCGCCTGTTATTTGATTGACTTCAATTTCTCTGTCTTTTAATTCTATGATATAATATTCTTCAGGATCATCTGTAAAAGGAAATTCTATTTTTTTTACATCAGCTAAAAGCGTTGTAGTAAAAATATTGGCAGCACTTTTTTTGGCAGGATTTATAACTTCTGTCTTTTCTTTTTCCTTTTTTTCCTTACCCATGAAAAAGTTAAATCTTTCCAGTGATAAATAAGTTCCTGTAAGCGCAATTATCAGAATCGGAATCAAAGCCAGTCTTCCTAACACAACATGATAATATTGAGCAAAATACTCTTTTATTACTATCGAAAAGAAATTACGGATTCCTCTTTGTCTGTTTAAAACGAGAGCAAAACCTGAAATGGAAATTAATATCAATAAAAAGGAAATTACACCAACAAAAAAGCGTCCGGTTTCATGAAGAAATAAAGAGCGATGTAAGCCGGTTACCCATTGAATAAATTCGGTCTTTTTTACCGGTTTCCCTAAAGTTTTCCCATTTTTAGGATTGATATAAGCGTTGATATCATTACCATCGGGATCAATTGCCTGCAAAGTTACAAACTGATTGTAATCGACACTTAACTCAGTAATTTCAGAATATTTCTTTTTTAAAACGGGCAGTGTTTCCCCTAAAGTTATGGTGTCAAAATTTTCTACTTTGTACGGAAGTGTTTTTTCCTGCACCGCATCTACAGCCAAAATAATACCTGTAACAGATGCCAACAATAAAAATAAAGAAGAAAACAAGGCTAAAGCCAAGTGTGTGTAACGCCAAAAAGAAAGAGTCATTGAGTGTGTGCTAAAAGGTAATCAAATATGTTTTAAGCTTTGTTAAAAGTTTAAGTTCAAAGTTGGTCTGCCTGTTTTTGTCATTTCTACCGAAGGGAGAAATCACATAAAGTGGCTCGACAACAGTGCGTTCTCCCCGCGTGTGATTTCTCCCTTCGGTCGAAATGACAATGATTGTGGTCATTTTGTGTAAAATATGTTTTAAGCTTTGATAAAGCTATTTTGAAGATGTATTAAATCTTATTTAATCTCACGTATCTGATATAACCTTTTCCTTCTGTTTTATCAGCTAAACCTTCTGTTGTAAGTGGAATTTCTACATCGCTTACATGATATTTTTGATCTTCAACAGCCGATTCAAATCTAAGTTTGTATCCTTTGTTGATTTTAGAATCTTCAATTTCAATTGTTGTGATGCTGCGATCTCCACCAGTAACAGATGCTCCGGTTTTTGCACTGATATCTTCCGTTTTTTTAGCCTGGAATTTATTCCATTCTTTTAGCGATTTATACCATTTTTTATCATCGCCCATTACATAAAGTGTTTTTTCGTATTCTCCGGCTGGATTAATAAGAGAAACTACGATATAAGCGCCTTCTCCCATATAATTTGCCATTTGCAACATACATTTGTATTTGCTTTGTGCCGATGCCTGAAAGGAAATAAGGCAGATTAATGCAGCTGTAAGGACTATTTTGAATAATGATTTCATGTTAATTATAAATTGTTAATTATAAATTGTGAATGATGAGTTTAGCTTTATATTTTTAACTAAAAACTTATAATTCATCACTGATAATTTTCTGTGCTATTTTAAAAATTCAATTGATACATTTTGTTTTGTCAACGACTCGTTTTCTTTTGCTAAAGCGTAGGCACTTTCGTCGAATTCAGTTGTCATGTCTTTTTTGGCACCTATCGAAATTAAATATTTTAAGATCGAATCGTCTTTAGCGACCATTGCAGCTTTATGCAGTGCCGTTATGCCATCTTTGTTTTTAGCATTTACATCAATCTTTAAATCGGCTAATTTTTTTACCAAAGATAAATCGTTTTTAGCAATGGCAAAATGATATAAAGTACTTCCGTCTTTTTGAGGAGCAGCAAGATCTAAACCTTTTTCCTGAAGTAATTTTACTTTAGCGTCAAAAGATTCCTGTTTAGGTCCCGGTTTGAAAGATTGCACTAAATACACGCCTAAATTATTGCCCTCTTTATCTGTAATTTTCACATCTGCACCTTTTGCTAAAAGTGCTGCAACAGCTTCTGATGTTCCTGATTTTACAGCTATTGTCAAAGCTGATTCTCCTTTTGTATTTTGCAGGTTGATGTTTTTTGCTGTAGGTAATAATTGCTCTAATGCACCATTTTCTCTTGCTCCTGCTGCAATCATGAACGGAGTATTTCCATCTTTATTAACTTTGTTGGTATCTGCACCTTTAGCTAAAAAATAAGTAATGATTTCAGACTGATTTGGTTTTCCTGCTAAAAGATGCAACACATTTTCGCCGGATTTATTGGTAGAAGTTGCCTTAATCTTTACTTCTTGAACCAGAAATTTATAAGTTTCAAGCGGAGTCGTTTCTTTACGAGTACCTTGTGTTGCGATAAGAAGTGCAGCATCTGTATTTTTTACTTTTCTTTCTAATATCTTTTTTAGAAGCGTGATATTTCCGGTTCTCGCAGCATAATCAAAAGCAGTAGTTCCGTTATTGTCAACGTCTTTTATGGATAAACCTTTTGTAGTAAGATAATCCGTAAAAGTTAGTTCCTTATCAAATGGAATCGAGATTAATAATAGGTTGGCGCCATCTGTATATTTTTTCTTAGGATCAATTCCAGCTTTAAAAAAAGCTTCACAAACACCTGAATTTAGCATTCCATTAGATGCAGCAAATGCGATAGGAGTAGTACCGTGGCTGTCTTCAAGGTTAACATCTGAACCTTTGGCAATAAGATATTCTACCAATTCTGTATTTCCTCTATAAGCCGCCCAGTGCAAGTAAATACGATTGTCATGGGTCATTTTATTTAATGGATTTCCCGGTTGATCTAATAAGAATTTTATAGTTGCTAAAGGTGCATCATTATTAATGGCAAGAGTGGTAACATCAAATGCATTTACATTTGCTTCAGATGGGCTGTTTCCTTTGGCTATTTCAGCTTTAAGAGCCGTAACATCCGGAGCAGTTTTCCAAAAAGAAGCTTCTAACAGGATATTTTTTTGTTGGGCACTAACAAATAAAGTAGCAGCTAATGTGAGAGAAAGAAATAGGTTCTTTTTCATATTGAAGGTATTTATGTTTTAGAATTGTTTCTGATTTGTTTTTCTAAGTAAATAGCTTATTTAAAAGTAACCTATTTAGAATAAATAAAAATAAGGCAAATGTAAAAATTAATATTAGTAAATCAATTTATTTAGAGAAGAAACTCCAATTTTAATCCAATTTTAAGTTTTGAAAGGATATAAGGGTGTTGAACATTTCAGATCACTTTTGAATTTTAGATTTTGGAAAAATAAAGAAAGAAATATATTTTTTATAAAGTTGAAATCAATGAAGAAACAACAATTTATTTTTGAAAAAATTATCGTAAGATGTTTAAAATTAATTTGTTAAATGATTTTAGAGTTCGTAATTATTTTGTTGCATTAAACCAATTCAATTTTTTTTTTGAGCCATAACCAGTGTTCGTTGTTCTTTTTAAATCTAAACTTTATAGTAAAATACTTTCTTTTTTTTGGTGTTAATGTTGATAACTGTTTTGCCGAAGAGCAGGTTTAGCATCCCTTTTAATGTTGATAACTTTATTTAGAAACTTTATAAATAGCTATGAGTTTGAGATTTAGAAAGTATTGTGCGTGTTGATAAAAAGAAAAGTTTCATCCGTTTTCAAGACCCCAAAGGCTGTTGATAATTGGTCGGTTTTTTAACATCAAAATGGGCACGAAAGAAGAACAGTGGCTTAATTTTGTAAATACAAAAACAACATTATACTTCTTAAACGAATGTTTTTTTTCATTATTCAAGTCATCATTTAATACTTATATATATGTCTATTTTCGATAAAAGAATCAATTATAAACCTTTTGAGTATCCTGAGGTCCTACAATTTACAGAAGCCATCAATAAAGCCTATTGGGTTCATAGTGAAGTTGATTTTACGGCTGATACACAAGATTTTCACTCTCATTTAAACACTGCTGAAAAAACAGCAATCAAAAACAGTTTGTTGGCTATTGCACAAATAGAAGTTGCTGTAAAGAGTTTTTGGGGTAATATTTACGAACATTTTCCCAAACCGGAATTTAACGGATTAGGAAGCACTTTTGCCGAATGTGAGTTCAGACATTCAGAAGCTTATTCTCGTCTTTTGGAGGTTTTGGGGTATAATGATGAATTCGAAACATTGATGGACATTCCTGTAATCCGCAAACGTGTTGATTATCTATCGGATGTACTTAAGGATACAAAATCACAAGACAATAAAAAGTATGTAGTATCACTAATATTGTTCAGTATTTTGATCGAAAATGTCTCGCTTTTTAGTCAGTTTGCGATTTTGTTGTCTTTTACAAGATTCAAAGGATACATGAAAAATGTAAGCAATATTATTGCATGGACTTCTATAGACGAACAAATACATGCAAATGGCGGGATTTTTATTGTAAACAAAATACAAGAAGAATTCCCTGATTTTTTTGATGAAGAAACATTAACGCTTATTACAGAAACAGTTAAGCATTCGATCAAAGTAGAAGCTGACATATTAGATTGGATATTTGAAGAAGGTGAAATTGAAACCATCAAAAAAGAAGATTTAGTGAACTTCATGAAGTTTAGAGTAGATGAAAGCCTTACTCAAATTAATATTCCAACAATATTTAACGTTCCAGCCGAAGATTACAGCGCAATGGCATGGTTTGAAGAAGAAGTTTTTGCCAATAGCCTGGATGATTTCTTTGCAAAAAGACCGGTAGAATATACCAAACACGACAAAAGTATTACGGCAAACGACCTTTTCTAATTAGATTAATATGAAGACGATAGATACAATTACAGGAAATAGTGCTCCGTTAAGTGATGCGGACAATAAAATGTGGTGGAAAAACTCTGAAAGTGAACAAATACTAAACCGTGGTTATCTTTTAAAAGGAGAAACTGTAGAAGGAGCGATTGACAGAATTTGTACCGCTGCGGCAAAAAGACTTTATAAACCAGAATTAAAAGATTCTTTTGTAGAAATGATCGAGCGCGGCTGGATGAGTATAAGCTCTCCGGTTTGGGCAAATATGGGAACAGAACGCGGTTTACCAATCTCCTGTTTTAATGTTCACGTTCCGGATGAAATCGAAGGAATTACACATAAGTTGGGCGAAGTGATTATGCAAACTAAAATAGGTGGAGGAACATCCGGATATTTTGGAGAATTGCGCGAAAGAGGAAGTGCCGTAACCGATAACGGAAAGAGTAGTGGAGCAGTAAGTTTCATGAAACTTTTTGATACTACGATGGATACAATCTCACAAGGTGGCGTTCGTAGAGGAGCATTTGCTGCTTATTTAGATGTAGACCATCCCGATATTGAAGAATTTTTGAAGATAAAAAGTATCGGAAATCCAATTCAGAATTTGTTTACCGGAATATGTGTACCGGATTATTGGATGCAGGAAATGATTGATGGAGACAGTGAGAAAAGACAAATTTGGGCAAAAGTTCTCGAAAGCCGTCAGCAAAAAGGATTGCCGTACATCTTCTTTAGTGATAACGTAAACAAGAATAAACCACAAGTCTATAAAGATAAAAACCTACGTATAAATGCCAGTAATTTGTGCAGCGAAATCATGCTTCCGTCTGATATTGATGAATCATTTATTTGCTGTCTTTCGTCAATGAATCTGGAGCTTTACGAAGAATGGAAAGATACTGAAGCGGTAAAATTAGCCATCTTTTTCCTTGATGCGGTTTTACAGGAATTTATAGAAAAAACAGAAGGGAATTATTATCTTTCGGCAGCCAATCGTTTTGCCAAAAGACATCGTGCCCTTGGACTTGGAGTTTTAGGCTGGCATTCGTATTTGCAAAAAAATATGATTCCGTTCGAAGGTTTAGAAGCCAAAATGAAAACCACAGAAATATTCAAACACATTAGTGATAAAGCAGATAAAGCAACTCAGGATTTAGCAAGAATCTACGGAGAACCTGAATTACTAAAAGGATACGGAAGACGCAATACAACCACAATGGCAATTGCTCCAACGACTTCATCATCGGCTATTTTAGGACAGACCTCACCTGGAATAGAACCATTTAGCAGTAATTATTACAAAGCAGGTTTGAGCAAGGGTAATTTTATGCGTAAAAATAAATATCTTAAAATTCTATTAGAAGAAAAAGGACTTGACAATGAAGAGGTTTGGAGAGAAATCATGCTTAATGGCGGCAGCGTGCAACATATGAGCCAACTAAGTCAGACAGAGAAAGATGTTTTTAAAACTTTCAAAGAAATTAGTCAATTAGAAATTATTCAGCAAGCCTCTATAAGACAAAAATTTGTAGATCAGGGCCAAAGTATTAATCTTAATATCCCATCAGAATTACCAATTAAAGAAGTAAACCGCCTACTTATTGAAGCTTGGCAACTGGGAATTAAAAGTCTTTATTACCAACGCAGCCAAAGTGTTTCAAAAGAACTGGTTACAAGTCTTGTTACTTGCAGCAGTTGCGAATCATAAGAATAAAATAAAAAAAATCAGGAACAGTATTCTAAATACCATTCCTGATTTTTTATTTATCATCGAGGCGATTTTCTAGGGTCAATAGTAAATAATTTTAACGAAAAGCACGCTAAGATTTTATCTAATAGTATGTTTAAAAAACACAATCCCGAAGCCTCGGGACGCAATGCCGTCCCGTCCCGACGCTTCGGGCAATGTCATTAAGTTAAGCTTTTGCTCTATAATTTTTCGCGCAAAGTCGCAAAGTCGCAAAGAAAATGTATGTAAACTTGGCGGCTTTGCGACTTTGCGCGATTTTTTTGCAGTCTTAATTATCTAAAAAAAGCTTAACTTAATGACATTGGGCTTCGGGATTGTGTTTTCTATGTGTAAAGTAAAATTAAATCTTAGCGCGCTCCTATGTTTGCCCACAGATTAGGAGATTAAAAATGATTTTTTGCCACAAATTTCACAAATTATCACAAATTAATTCGTGCTGATTCGTGAAATTCGCGGCTGATAAACTTTGTGAACTTTGTGTTTTTACAAAACCTCGTTGCGAAAAAAATCTTAGCGCGCTCCTATGTTTGCCCACAGATTAGCAGATTAAAAATGATTTTTTGCCACAAATTTCACAAATTATCACAAATTAATTCGTGCCGATTCGTGAAATTCGCGGCTGATAAACTTTGCGAACTTTGTGTTTTTGCAAAACCTCGCTGCGAAAAAAATCTTAGTGCGCTCCTATGTTTGCCCACAGATTAGGAGATTAAAAATGATTTTTTGCCACAAATTTCACAAATTATCACAAATTAATTCGTGCCGATTCGTGAAATTCGCGGCTGATAACTTTGCGAACTTTGTGTTTTTACAAAACCTCGCTGCGAAAAAAATCTTAGCGTGCTCCTATGTTTGCCCACAGATTAGGAGATTAAAAATGATTTTTTGCCACAAATTTCACAAATTATCACAAATTAATTCGTGCTGATTCGTGAAATTCGCGGCTGATAAACTTTGTGAACTTTGTGTTTTTACAAAACCTCGCTGCGAAAAAAATCATAGCGCGCTCCTATGTTTGCCCACAGATTAGGAGATTAAAAATGATTTTTTGCCACAAATTTCACAAATTATCACAAATTAATTCGTGCTGATTCGTGAAATTCGCGGCTGATAAACTTTGTGAACTTTGTGTTTTTACAAAACCTCGCTGCGAAAAAAATCATAGCACGCTCCTATGTTTGCCCACAGATTAGGAGATTAAAAATGATTTTTTGCCACAAATTTCACAAATTATCACAAATTAATTCGTGCCGATTCGTGAAATTCGCGGCTGATAAACTTTGCGAACTTTGTGTTTTTACAAAACCTCGCTGCGAAAAAAATCTTAGCGTGCTCCTATGTTTGCCCACAGATTAGGAGATTAAAAATGATTTTTTGCCACAAATTTCACAAATTATCACAAATTAATTCGTGCCGATTCGTGAAATTCGCGGCTGATAAACTTTGTGAACTTTGTGTTTTTTAAACATACTATTAGATAAAATCTTAGCGCGCTTTGCGGTAAAATTCATCCCTAATTTATAGCTCCTCAGGTTTTTGCATTGATCTATTTTCAAAGCATATTATCTTCTGCCTCTAAATCCACCACCACTAAATCCTCCACCTCCTTTAAAATTACCGCCGCCTAAACCGCCACCGCCATTTCTTTGAAAGTTTTGAAATTTTTGGGTTTGCATATCGCCTCGATCCCTGGAAGATGCAGAGCGATTAAGATCATTTGTAACATCAGGACGACCTGCTTCTCCCAGTGGCTTGTTTGGCTGTCCGAGTGTTTGATCCGCTTTTGGGAAGTTATCACGTTGTGTTTCGCCACCAATTCGGTTTGCTCCGCCAAGATTCTGATTGGGTTGGATTCTGTCACCCGTGCGGGTTGCACCGCCAAGATTCTGGTTGGGTTTATTACGCTGAATATCGTTACCTGATTTTTTTGTTGAACCCAAAGTACCTGCTTGTGACCATCCTCCGTTGCCATTGTTATAATGACTCCAGTTTCCGTTAGCATCTTTTTTATAGACATGTCCGTCGTGTCCGGCATACAAATTATTGTTAGTATGAATAGTGGTTCCACCACCTCTGCGGTGTGTAATTACACCTTCTTTACCTCCTGAAGTTTCATAACCAACTGCAGTACCGCGTCGTGTTGTAACATGCCCAGATTGCACCCATTGGCGACCGTTTGTAGCTGCAGAATGTCCCCATTGTGCATAGGCATTATGACCTTGTGCTGTTCTTGCATAATTTCCTGTCCAAGGATTATAAGAACTTGCTACAGTACGACCTCCATACCAGCCCTGCACACTTGCAGAACGTCCGTATCTTCCTGTTGCGGGATTATACCAAGCCGATGTTCCTGCTGCACCATAAGGTCCGTAAGCTCTTCTGCCTGCAGCCCAACCACCCGTCCACGGATTATAAATTGCTCCGGCACCATAAGTACAAGGCCAAGGACGATAAATTGGATATAAACCTCCATAATACATATAAGGCGGATAGAAATATCCTGTGCCATACGTTAACAGAGCACCTACTGTTGCACCAATAATAAATGCACCAAAATAACCGGCTGTTGTACTGCTTTCAACTGTTGTATCAGTTGTGGTTTGCGTTACATACGTCACATTATATACAGGTGAACTTGGCGGAATGGTATAAATTTCGCTAGGAACGGAACTAGTCACTTTCCAGGGTCCGTTAGGAGAAGTTGACATGAACCAAACGGCCTGAAAACACAAATAATACAAATCTCCTACCTTTATAACCTTATCCTGAGTATTGCTTGCGCATTGCATTTTTGTACCTTCGATAGGCTTAAACTGTGGTGTTCCGTCATAGGTAACTTTTGCCTTAGCTTCTGCATCCGCTTTGTTTATAATGGCTGTTGTGGGAACTTGGGCTAACATCACGGCATCCTGAGCTTCCTGTGTTCCGGGTACAGATGCCAGAACGTTGGCTCTTGGAGAATCTTTCGGAATCTTAGCAAAATCAGCTGGAAGACTATTTCCAGCATACGTCCACGGTCCGGTCAACTGCTTAGATTGAAACCATCTTCCGGATAATAATACATAATATTGACCATTGCCTTCGCTGGCAAAAATATCATTTTCGGTATTGTCAATATACAATAATTTGGTTCCTTCTATTTTAACAAATTTTGGAGTTCCATCTACCGCTATTAATTCAGCTGGTTTATTACTGAAGAAAACCTGAGGAGCTGTACCTGCTGTTGGCGGAGGAATCATTTTTTTTACATCATCAAAATTTTGACCTGAAGGCAAATTACTCAAACCGGTAGGCAGGTTAGTGGCTTTTGTCCATTTTCCGTCTAAAGTTTTTGAAGTAAGCCAGATATTATCGGCAAGCAAAAAGTAATCTTTTGTCGTTTTATCAAAAAACAAATCCCAATTTGTATTCACTACATATTGTATATCTGTTTTATCAACCGGCACTAAAACAGGCTCTCCCTGTACAATTAGCAAAATTGCCGGATTTGTGCTGTAGAAAATTGGAGGTGCATCGTTCTTTGCTGCAATTCCTTTTGCCGGACTTTTTGTTTGGTTTAATTCGGCCAAAATTCGATCCACAGCAATAGGATCTCCGCCTTTAGGCAGTGTTTCTTTGAACAGCTTTTCCATTTCCGGAACTTTCTTTGCATCAAGCGCAGGAAATCGCACATCAGTTACCTGAACATTTTTAAGAAAAACACTTCGGTTATCTTTATCGACTAATGTTTCTGCTTTTACAGAAGCCACGCCCAAAACTTGTTTTCCATCAGCAGGAGTTAAAGAAAAGGCAAGTCTGGCTGTAATTTCTTTATAATCTTTCCAGTCATCGACCTGAGGCTGATAATAAACCAGTTTTGTACCATTATTTGTAGTTTCTCTTGGCCAGCCGTTATCGGCAAGAGCGGTTGAATCAGAAGCGACAGACTGCGGTGCATCAGGATTTACCTGATCTTTATCTTTCTTGCAAGAGAAAAAAATTGAACTAATACAAAGTGCAACTATTAGAAACGCTTTTTTCATAAATTAAAAAATTTGATTAGTATTTTTTGAAAAATTTACTTTTACAGATATCCCCATAAAATTGTTGTGTATAAAATTAAACGTAGACAAATTATAAAGCTATTATTCAGGTGGTTAATTGGTTTCATTTTCTAAAATGAAACGTCTCTTTCAAGTTTTTATAAACGAAAAATAATTTTTGAAGAGTAACATCATAAAATAAATTAAGTACTATTATTCTTTCATGTTTAAGTAAAAATAAATATATTTGTGTGTGTAAATATTTGATTTTCAGTTGTTATAAGGGATTTTGTTAAAGATGTGTTTTGGAAGATGATAAGATTTAGCAATAATAAATAGCAGTAGTCAATTATCATGATTAATCTGAAATAGAGAATCGATAGAAAACTTAAAAACTATCTTTTGAAATGCGAAATGTATACACTGAATTTAAAAATACCGATGCTTTTTTTGTTTCTAAACACTTGTCTGTAAAGTGTTTTTGATTTATTTGAAAAACGACAATAACATACTGCTATACTTACTATTGTTAATACGTTAATCAATTATTCTATGAAAAAAATTACTTTCTTAGCATTACTGTTTCTATCTATGAGCTTTTGCGCAACATCCCAAACGCAAATGACAGATGAAGAGTTACTTACTAAAACGCAACAATACACTTTTAAATACTTTTGGGATTATGCAGATGCAAATTCCGGAATGGCACACGAGCGGCTTCCAGTATCGGGAACCCCTGGAAATACCGTTACCACTGGCGGTTCAGGATTTGGAGTAATGGCTATTTTAGTAGGAGTAGAGAGAGGATTTATAACCAGGGAACAAGGACGTCAGCGCATCGAGAAAATTGTTGATTTCTTAACCAATTCCGCTACAAATTACAAAGGAGCCTTTGCCCATTGGATCAATGGAATTACAGGAGCAACTATTCCGTTTAGTGCAAATGATAATGGAGGGGATTTGGTTGAAACCTCTTTTCTAATGGAAGGTTTGATTACGGCGCGTCAATATTTTAACCAGTCAACATCGACAGAACTAAATCTGGTCGCTAAAATCAATGTACTTTGGAAAAATGTTGACTGGAATTACTTTACATTCGGATCCAATAAGTTGTATTGGCATTGTAATAATGCGTTGCAAAATGTAATTCAAATGCCGGTGACAGGTTGGAACGAGTGTATGATAACATATTTGTTGGCGGTCGCTTCACCAACTCATTCCGTCAGTCCCAGTGTTTGGCAAAGCGGTTGGTCATCCGGTGGTACTTACCAGACCAAGAATCAAAAGTTTTATGATATTACACTTCCTATAGGCAGCGGAAGCGCAAAGGGAGGACCATTGTTTTTTTCTCATTATTCGTTTCTGGGATTTAACCCGAAGAATTTAAGAGATAGTTCGAATGATGTCAACTATTTTCAACAAAATCAGGCTCATACCTTGATAAACAGAGCCTATTGTGGACAAAACCCACTTGGATATACCGGATATGGCGTGAACAAAGCCTGGGGTTTGACTGCTTCTGATGGAAATACGGGTTATAGCGCCCATTCTCCCGGAAATGACAAAGGTGTGATTGCTCCAACAGCAGCTATTTCGGCAATGCCTTATACTCCAAAGGAATCCTTGGCAGCCCTGCGTTATTTTTATTATCAGTTGGGAAACAAAACCTGGAACGAAAAAGCAGGATTTTTAGATGCTTTCAATGAGACAGCCAATTGGAGTGATCCGTACTATTTGGCGATCGATCAGGGACCTATTATTGGTATGATTGAAAATTACCGTTCGGGTTTGCTTTGGAATTATTTTATGTCGGCTCCAGAAATTCAATTGGCATTGACCAAACTAAATTTCACAACAGATTTTTATCCGCGTGCAACAATTAGGGATCCTCTTGTTTTTGACAATTTTGAAAACGGACAAATTAACTTTACAACTCAAATTAATATCAACCCAACAAGCGACATGCAGATTACGGTGGTGGATAATCCAAGTAAAACAGGGGCTAACCAAAGTAATAAAGTGCTGAAATTTCAACGGGTTGCCAATACTGCTAAGTGGGCAGGATTTTATAGTACTCCAACTGCCACCAATTCGGAGTATAAGTATCTGTACATGAAGTATTATCGCAATAATCCGAATTCTCAAATACGGGTTAATATTTCAAATGGACCAAATAATGAATTTATGTCTCAGAGTCCATTGGATAAACAAAACGAATGGGGTGTACTGGTCTTTGATTTATTATCGAACAAAGTAAAAGATATTACCAAGTTTGGTATTCAGCCCGATTTTAGTGATAGCCGAGCAATTGGAGATATTGTTTATGTTGATGATTTGATTTTTAGTGATTCCGAAATTGATATAAACACTTTCTACAATAATCCGCCTCAAGGTTTAAAAGCAAATAATGTACAGACCAATTCTGTTTCTTTATCGTGGGATGCGCTTCCCGGAGCGACTTCTTACGATGTATTTAAAGAAGGAGTTTTTTATCAAAATGTTACGACCAATTCGGCAACTATAAGCGACCTGAATTCATTTGATATTTATGATTTAACTGTAAGAGGCAGGGATAGTCACAATCTTTATACTCAAACTAGTAATAGTGTTTATGTAGCTACAAAAGAGACAACAGTACACAAAGACCAACGGATGGCATGGTGGCGCGAAGCTCGTTTTGGGCTGTTTCTCCATTGGGGCGCTTATTCAGGACTTGCCGGACATTACCAGACTTCTACGACCGATTATTATTCGGCCTATCGTCCGGAATGGATTAATACAGACGGAACTATTAAAACCGACCCAGCTACAGGACAACCTTACAATCGTGGTCAATATGCTGAGTGGATTATGTTTGCGGCTCAGATTCCCAGAATAGAATACAAAACACGTTGGCAGCAAAATTTTACAGCACAGCACTTTAATGCTTCTCAATGGGTAAGAATGGCAAAAGATGCCGGTATGAAATATATCGTAGTTACCGCCAAACACCACGAAGGTTTTGCTTTGATGCACACGCATCACATTGGATATAATATTGAAGATGATACCAATATTTCGGCTGATGTTTTGAAGAATTTAGTGACCGAAGCTCATGCAGCCGGATTAAAAATTGGATTTTATTATTCGCAGGCTCTGGATTGGATGAATCCCGGAGGAATGGGATGGATTCCTCAAAATGCAACACCAAGTCATGAAGCTTCTTATCAGGAAATGGCACAATATACCGATAACATTGTGGTTCCTCATATCAGGACTATGATTAATGATTATAATATTGACCTGATTTGGTGGGATATGGGCGGTGGAAGTACACCCGAATTCCGTTACCGAATGATGAAAGCAATTAAAAATATCCCCGGATCGGATCGTTTGATATTCAATAACCGAATGGAAGATGGATTGACAGGAGATTTTAAAACTCCTGAACAAAGTATTCCCAATATGCCTTCAAACGGAGATGGAACAGATTGGGAAACGTGTATGACCATGAATGATAATTGGGGATATGCTGCACATGATACCCGTTGGAAAACCCAAAAAGATTTAACTCAAAAACTAATTGATATTGTGAGTAAAGGAGGTAATTTCCTTCTCAACGTAGGACCTAAAGGAGACGGAACATTTCCTGCTGAAGCAATTGACAGACTTGATGGTTTTGCCGATTGGATGAGTGTAAATAAAGAATCAATAGAAAAAGCACAACCAAGCCCATTTACCAAACAATTGCCTTGGGGAAGGGCTACCCGAAAAATAGTGGACGGAAAACAATACCTGTACCTGCATGTATTTGCCGATAATTGGCCTCAGAACGGGAAGTTGGCAGTTCCAAATCTACGCGAAGGAAGTGTAAGCAAATCGTATTTCCTTGGTGATACGACCAAAACAGCATTGAATATAAGTCCAAATAACGAAGCTTCGGGATATATTATTCCCGTCCCAGCCACTCCTCTGGATAATATTAGTACAACTATTGTCTTAGAAATGGGAACGGTTGTAGATACTTTGGACACTTTTGTCAAACAATTGGAAGATGGAACGCTCAATTTGAATGCGGGTGATGCTACCACAAACGGATTAAGTATTGAAAATGGACCAACTTACAATCTTGGATCGTGGACTAATGCCGCCAACTATGCTACATGGAAAGTTGAAGTTACGCAACCCGGAAACTTTCTTTTGGATGCAGTTGTATCAGGTTATTCGGGACAGTTTACACTGAAAGTTAACGGAGTAAATCAGGGAGCATATCCGTTTACAATTACAACAAGCGGTTTTGATAACTATCAAACCGTATCTCTTGGAACAATTAATTTGCCTGCAGGTGTTTATGACATCGAGCTGCATCGTATTTCTAATGGAGGATGGGATCCTGTAAATGTGCGTCAGATTTCGATTCATCCTCCGGTTGATCCAACTCCAATTATTACTCAAAACGCAGATTTGACGCTCGTTCTTCCTGCTCAAAGCGCCATAATGCACGGAAGCGGCATCACTATAGAACATGCCCCTAATTATAACATTGGCGGATGGACAAATGCAGCTTCTTATACAGCATGGAGAGTCAAAGTAAATGAAGCAGGTACTTATCACTGGCAAAGTGAGCTGGCGGGTTATTCCGGTAAATTTCAATTGTTGATAAAAGATAGTTTAAGTACTATTTATACATTTACCACAGCAAATAGCAGTTTTACGAACTATCAAATCAAGCAATTGGGTGATGTTTATCTGAAAAAGGGAACCTATTATATCGAGTTGCATCGTATTTCCAATGGAGGATGGGATCCTGTCAATGTACGTAATCTTACTTTCTATAAAAATCAGGTTCTAAATGCTATGAAACTAAGTCAGACAGTTTTGAGTAAAGAAGAAGAGCTGACTCTCCGTTTACAGGAAAATCCGGTACGGGGACAATTAGCCTGGAGTATAAATAAAGACGCTAAAAACGTTAAAGTAATCATCGTCAATACAGCAGGACAGATTATCAAATCTGAAGAGACTAATTGTGAAGAAGACGGCGAGAATTATATCAAAGTTTCCTCTTTAGCGTCCGGAGTTTATTATTTAACTGTAACTGTCAATAATCAGCGAAAGAGTGTAGCATTTATCAAGAAATAGAAAATCCATACTATTTATGGAAGAACGAAAAAAGCTCAATTCTTACGAATTGAGCTTTTTATAAATATCAGGATTAGATTTTTAAAGTTTACATCAGTAACCATAAAAATTTAAAATGCGATCAGTTTTGATTAATGTGAAACTGCTTTAAGACCTATGATTGAACCAACCAATGTAGTTAGAAAAACCAATCTCCAAAATTCAGCAGGTTCCTTAAAAACAAAGATTCCCATTAATACTGTTCCTACAGCTCCAATTCCCGTCCAGACAGCATAAGCAGTTCCAATAGGTAAGGTTTCAGTTGCTTTGATAAGTAACAGCATACTTACGGTTAGTGATACAAAAAAGCCTGTGTACCATAAATAAACATCCGTACCAACAGCTTCTTTTGCTTTTCCGAGACAAGTTGCAAACGAAACTTCAAACAGTCCCGCAATAATTAAAATAATCCAGTTCATATTGTTAAAATTTTATTTGGCAAAGTTCCGTTTCCTGGCATAAATAAAATTTAACAAATGATAAAAAATGAATTTATACCAGTTTTATTTATATTTTAGTCCAATGTTTTCTGGTATAATGCTGATGTAATATGAAAATAGTACAATACAATTGGACTATATTGAATATACAATCGGTATTATTTTATCTCCGCTCTTATTCTGCTTAAGCTAACTTGTGTAATTCCGAGATAAGAAGCAATATGTCCCAGTTGGATTCTTCTAATTAATTCAGGATGATACGTTAATAATTCCAAATAGCGATCAGTAGCATTTTTAAATTGACGGGAAATCAATCGTTCTTCTGTTTTTACAAGTTCAATTTCTGCAAATTTTCTGCCCCAATTTGCAATATGAATATCAGTTTCGAATAATTTTTGAAGGTTTTCTTTTTTTAATTCATAGAGTTCACAATCTTCAAGAAGCTCAATATCTTCATATCCTTTTTCATCCTGCGTATAACTTTTCATCGAAATTACAGTTTGACCTTCTTTCCCAAACCAAAAAGTAATTTCATTATCATTCTGATTTACATAAGCACGAACGATTCCTTTTTTTATAAAATAAATATTCGATTCGACTTTGCCCGCATTTAAGAGAATGTGCCCTTTTGGATATTTTATCTGAGAAATATTTAGTTTTAAGGCAGTTTTTGATTCTTCAGGTAATTTAAATATTTCGTCTAGAATTGTGTCGATTTCCATTTTGAATTTGTTTGGACAGAAGCTTTAATCTAAAGTTTGCTGAGCTTTATTAGAAAACGATAAAGTTATAAAATTTACCGTATTGAAGGATAAAAGAATCTTCGTATTGTAAGAATCAAAGCAGCTTTGATTTTAGTGTTATATCGTCAATATTTTATAAATAATAACGATATACAACATTTTATTTCATTTTTTAAATGTGTAAAACCTTGTATTTACTGGGTTTAGCGTCTTAGGCACAATTCTAGCCTTTTAGAAAGCATTTAACAACTTTAAATATAAAATCATGAAATCAATTTCTAACCAAAATTTATGGTCAAAAACTTCAAAAGGTTTTTTAGGCCTTTTAGTAATCAGTTTTTTATCATTTGCATCATGCAATAAAAAAGAAGAACCTATAAAAACAGTTGCCGAAGAGTCGACTGCAACAGCAGATTCAGCAGTAACAAAACCAGCAGATCCGCCGGCAAATTTTAAACATGAAACGGCATTGGTCAATGGTGTAAAAATTCATTATGTAATTGGCGGAAAGGGCGATCCATTAGTATTAGTTCATGGTTTTGGTCAAAACTGGTACATGTGGAATCGCCTCCTTCCGGAACTATCCAAACATTTTACGGTTATCGCACCGGATTTAAGAGGAGTAGGCGAGTCTGACAAACCGGAAGGTGGTTACGACAAAAAAACGATGGCAACAGATATTCACGAACTGGTCAAAAAACTTGGCTACACAAATATCAATCTTGCAGGTCACGATATTGGGTTAATGGTAGCGTATGCTTATGCGGCGCAATATGGCAGCGAAGTAAAAAAGATAGCTTTAATGGATGCTTTGCTTCCGGGAATTGAGCCGGTTTGGTCAAAAGTATCAGCTTCAGCATGGTGGTTTGGATTTTTTGCATGGCCAGCTTCCGGAGATATTGTTAAGGGAAAAGAAAAAGAGTTTTTGACCAATTTCTGGCCAATGGTTGGACACGTAAAAGATCCTTTTACACCAGAAGAAACAGCTGAATTCGTGAGAGCGTATGCAGTAAAAGATGCAGCAAAATCAAGTTTTAAATGGTTCGGAAATTTTCCGCAGGACGGAAAAGACAATTTAATCTTTATGAAAACAAAACTAAAAATGCCTTTGCTCGCTATGGGAGGAGAATATTTTGCGGCAGCATTCTTAAAAGACCATTCAAAATTGGTTGCAGAGAATGTAACGGAGTCCAAAATTGCAGGTTCAGGACATTGGCTGGTTCAGGAAAATACGGCTCAGGTTCAAAAAGATTTATTGGCTTTTTTCCTTGCAAAATAACTTTAGCATAATAAAATAATCATCATGAAAACTCAAAAGAACATCTTAGGTTTTGCATTCGTAGTATTGCTTTTTTTGTGTAATACGGCAATGTACGCACAGTTTCCAATGCCGGATCATGTCCCAATTTGGGATGCTAACAAAGTGGTTTTAAAACTGAATAAAATCTCAGAAAATGTTTATTCGGTTGCGCCGGAAACTGCTGAAACTGAAACCACAAAAGGTATCGCACAAGCGACTTCGGCAGGATTTATTGTAGGTGATAAAGGCGTTTTGCTTATCGAAACTATGTTATGCAAAAGACTTTATGACCAGCTTTATAAATTAATTAGAAGTGTGACTGATAAGCCAATCGTTTATGCCATAAATACCAGCGATCACGGCGATCATTGTTTTGGAAATTATTTGCTTCCAAAAGAAACAATTGTTATTCAGAATCAATTCTGCAAAGACAATCTTTCTAAAAATTACGATAATATCAAACAGTTTATGATTATGCTTTTTGGTAAAGGAAGAGGAATTGAAGAAAGCGTTTATCGTCCCGCAGATATTACAATCTCAATCAATGAAACCATGAAAGTTGATATGGGAAAAGGAAATATCGTAGAAATTATAAACGTTGGAACGGCACAATCTCCGGCAGATTTATTCGTGTATTTAAAATCGGCTATGGGAAATGTATTGTGGGCAGGAAATCCTTTTATTGCTGAAAGTCCAACGATTCCGTGGTTGTTTGATGGCTATTTTCTGGAACCGGTTAACAATCTGAATAAAATTTATAACATGATTGGCGATAAAGATGTTGTAGTTCCCGGTCATGGCCGAGTTACGAATAAAGCAGGAATAAAATATACCATTGATTATGTCGAAGCATTAAAAACAAATGTTGAAGCGGCAGTCAAAAACGGTCTGACTTTAGAGCAAACAAAGACTTCGGTTACAATGAAAGAATTTGATAAAGGATACGAACTTTTCAATTGGCTTCATTTTAATTTCAATGTTCCAAATGCTTATAAAGACATTAAAGAAAATGGAAAGAAATAAGTTTCTATTTTATAAATAAAATAATAAACATAACTCGTTGGGTGTAATTGCAGAAATTTCATTTAACACATAATCGCGGAGCTCAATGTCATTAAGTTAAGCTTAAACACAATATTGTCATTTCGACGGAGGAGAAATCACACGCGTAATTCGACAAAGATTGGGGCTTATCGGTACGTAGCTACTAGTGTGATTTCTCCTCCGTCGAAATGACAAAACCTTTGGGATTTTGCACCTTTGCTAGAGATTAAAAAAGTAAAACGCCTTTTTTGAGTTTGCAAAATCTATCACGAAGCTTCGGGACTATGCGTTAAAACTAATTACCCCAACGAATTAAAATTAATAATAAGATTATGAAAAATCAAGATAAAACGTGGTTTATAACCGGAACTTCCCAAGGAATTGGACTCATTTTGGTCAAACAATTATTGGCACAAGGATATAATGTAGCCGCAACGGTAAGAAATGTTAAATCATTAAAGAAAGCTGTTGGAATTTCGTCGCCAAACTTTCTTCCGCTTGAGGTCGATTTGGTCAATGAATCAAGCGTAAAACAAGCGGTAAAAGATACTTTGGCACAATTTGAATCTATTGAATATCTAGTAAATAATGCCGGATACGGTTTAATAGGCGGGATCGAGGAAAGTTCTGACGCGGAGGTACGAGCCAATTTTGATGTCAATGTATTTGGATTGCTAAATGTGACCAGAGCAATTTTGCCACATATGAGAGCAGCAAAATATGGACATATTATAAATCTTTCTTCTGTATTTGGATTACTTGCCGGCGCTGGCTGGGGAATATATTGCAGTACAAAGTTTGCAGTAGAAGCGATCTCTGAGGCACTTGTACAAGAGGTCAAACCCTTCGGGATAAAGGTAACGCTTATTGAACCGGGTTATGTTCGCACGAATTTTTTAAACAGCAGTTCGTTGATCACATCTTCGGAACCAATCGAGGCTTATACGGGAATTCGTGATGCTGTGCGTTCGCATCAGGAAGATCTTCCGGGAAAACAATTGGGTGATCCCGAAAAAGTAGCTGCATTAATTGTAGAAGTTACAAAATGGCCGGAACCGCCGCTTCATTTATTGACGGGATCTGACGCGTATCAATTCGCTAATTATAAAATCGATTCCTTAAAAAATGAAATCGAAGCGAATAAAGATTTTACTTTTTCTACAGATTTTGGAGCTTAAACCCATATTGTCATTCGACCGAAGGAAGAAATCGCTTTACGGATTCGCGTTTCGTCGCTCTCTGGATGTGATTTCTCCCTTCGGTCGAAATGACAAAACCTTTGCGTCTTTGCGTCTTTGCGCGAAATTTATTCACGATAGCATTATAGATTTTTCCTTAGTTTAATGACATTGCCTGAAGACTGCTTTGTGCATTTTGATAAGTGAAACGCCTTATTTTCAGTAAACAAAACTATGTTTCTATGTGTTAAAAATAATCGCATGATTGCGTTGTTATTCTATTTTCAATTCTTTTTTTGATATTGGAAGTTCCGGTAAAAACTCGATTTTCAATATCGTTCCATTATTGTTTTCCATCGTGAATTTAGCGTCCAAATCGGCACTTAATCCTTTGATTAAACTTAACCCGAAAGAATTGATTTTTTTTGAAGAAAAGTCACCGTCGATACCAATTCCGTTATCCTGAATGGTCAGTAAATAATAGTTTTCTGTTGTTGCTTCGAGCGTTACATAAATCATTCCGTTATGATCGTCCGGAAAAGCATATTTGATTGCATTTGTAATGGCTTCATTCAAAATAAGTCCTAACGGAATTGCTTGTGCAACATCTAATTCTAAGGAATCAACTTTGATTTCAAAACGAATTCTTTGACCAAGATTAAACGATACTTTCAAATATTCGATTAATTCCCGAATATAATTGGACATATTTATAGTCGAAATATTATCAGAATTATAGAGTTTCTGATGTATCAATGACATAGAATGAATCCTATGCTGACTATTTTTTATTGCTGACAACGCCATATCATTATCCAAATATGCCGATTGAGAATTCAAAAGACTGATAACCGTTTGAAGATTGTTTTTCACCCGATGATGAATCTCTTTTAAAAGCCATTCTTTTTCATTCAGTAAATGCCTCAGATTAGTATTTTTCTGTTTGATTTCCTTTTCTTTAAGTTCCAGTTTAGCATGATTTCGTTTCTTTAATCGGTATCGGTTATAAAGCAAACCAATTGTGATTGATAGTAAAATCAAACTCCAGATCGACAGATTATTTAAGAGTTTTGATTTTTGCAATTCACTTTTTTGCAATGAAGACTGATTGTTTAAAAAGTTTATTTTTTGCTCTTTATTTAAAGTTTCATATTGAATTTTGAGCTCTTCAATTTGTTTGTTTTTGGAGAAATCCACCAAAGAATCATTAATTTTTTTATAAAGCTGAAAATGCTTCAACGCCGATTGATAATTGCCATTCAAAGAATCTGTTATAGACAACGAAAGTTCCAGATTTTGTGAAATATAATTTCTTTTATACGCTTTTGATAACGCCAGAATCTTGTCTGCATAAAATTTAGCTTCCACAGGTCTATGTCTGTGAGCATAAAAAGCAGTCATTGCCGAATAGGAATTTAATACATCAAATATCGTTTCAGGACCGGTAAGCTTTTGTGCGCAGAGATCCATTTCTTTAAAATAGTTTTCTGCCAATGCATAATTCTTTAAGTTTTCATAACAAACGGCTCTGACATGATTAACAATCATTTTATCAAAAAGATCTTTTGGCGGATATTTCAGTACAATCGAATTGATATAATCAACCGCTTCCTGAGTTTTTCCTCTTGAAGAAAGTGCCGAAACAAGACTCACAAAACTTCTGTAAAATCCACCGCTGTTAATGTTTTGATGTCCGGCTTCTATGCTTTTTTTATATAAATCCAGTGCTTCTTCATAATGACCAAGTGTGAGATATACATTGCCAAAACGGAGATAGAAAATATCAGCAAAGTTATAATCGTTGATAGTTTCCATTGTTTTTATACTTTTTAGAGCATAGTATAAGGCACTTTTGGTATTGTATCGCAAAAGCTCGACATAGGATATTGTAGCTTCGGTAAAGTGCGTATGTTTAAAACCATATTGGCGTTGGTAATATAAACTTTGGTAAAACTCTTTAAGAGCCAGTTTGATATTTCCGGTCCAATAATGCACAGTTATAAGCTTCATGTGCATTTCTATTTTTTTATCGTCCAGCCCTAATTCCGTGTATAATTTTATAACTTCATTTAAAAGAATTTCTTTCTGCGGATCTGTGTTTGGTAAAAATACTGCCTGATTTGCAAGAGCATCAGCCAATGCTTTTTTATCATTTTGTTTTTTGCATTCGGCTACGACTTTTGCAAAACAATTTTTGCTTTCGTCTAAATTATTCGCCTGAGCATAATATTTCCCCAGAAGCATTAAACTCTGATGTTGCAATTTCTGAATTTTAAGCGTATTGCTAAGTTCAAGTGCTTGTTTGATATTCGAAAAAGCATTTTGAAGATCTTCCGGTTTTTTTCCGGGTTTAAAAAGATAAAAACTTCCAAGCTGAAGCAATAGTTTAATTCGATCCGAGTCTTTTGAATTTTCTAAAAGTCGTTTTACCGCGTTGATATTTCCTTTTTCAATAAATTCAGTTCCAATTATAATGCTTCCTTTATTGTCATTATATCCTTCGTCATAACTTAGCGAAAGCGGTAAATTATAAGCTTTTGCCGCTAAAACTGCCGAACTGTCTTCGTCAATTTTTCCTTGATTTTTGCCATACAAAAACATAGAGCAAAGTTGTATCAACACTCTCTTTTTCCTGATATCGTAGTGCGCTGTTGAGGAAGGTAATTGCGAAAATGAAGGGAAGGAAAGAGTAATAAGGAAAAGAAAACAGTAAAATTTTTTCATGAATTACTAAGTGTTTATAACAGTGGTTTTTATAGTAATCAAATATAGAAATAAACAAAGAGAATTGTTAATTTTATGAGGATTAAACTGAAATAATGGAGTAATTTATGATTATAGCATTAGAAGAGAGATGATTTTTAGAAATAATGATTTTCGAATGTATAATTTTCAGAATATTTATTTCTTTTTATTACATTATAAGTTAATATTTTTCTTTTAAAGCAGGGTTGATAGATTGAATATAAAAAAATCCGTTTTATCCGCGTTTTCGCTTTAGCGAATCAGTTAAATCCGCGTCTTTATAATGACGCGGATAAAACAGATTTACTTCGTAAAAACGCGGATAAAAACGGATTTTTAAATTTGATGCGTAAAAAAACTGCGTAAAAATTATTAGTTTTTACGCAGTTTATGTTTTAAAAATGCTGGATTTAATTAACCGTGAGCAGCCACGGAAACATCAGCCCATTCTTCCCAGGTTGCAAGTTTTTGTTCGTAGGTTTGTTTTGCAAATGGCAATGCAACTTTTCCTAAGAATAAACGTAATGGAGGATTTTCTGCTTCAACCAATTTAACAATTGCCGGAACGGTAGCGCTTGTTTTTCCAAAAGAATCAGAATTGTCTTGTTCAGCAATTGCTTTTTTGATTCCGTCGTAAGCATCAATGCTTTCGCTGTTGAATCCGTTACCCCAGATATCAGTTACATAACCGTTTGGTTCAACCAAAGTAACATTGATTCCAAATTGTTTTACCTCTTGAGATAATGTTTCAGTAAGACCTTCCACCGCAAATTTAGAAGCATTATAAAGACCTAAATTTGGCAAAGTTGCTATTCCTAAAATAGAAGAAACCTGAATGATATGACCGCTTTTTTGGTTTCTCATAATTGGTAAAACCGCTTGTGTTAACCAAAGTGTTCCAAAGAAATTAGTTTCAAATTGTGCTCTGGCTTCTTTTTCGCTTGCTTCTTCAACAGCGCCATTTAAAGCGTAACCGGCATTATTGATAAGGATGTCTATAGTTCCAAAATGTTCTTTTACTTTTTGTACAACAGCAAACGAATCTGCACGATTGTTTACGTCAAGCGTAAGTGGCAAAATTGCATCTCCGTATTTAGCTTTCAAATCCTGAAGAGATTCMATATTTCGGGCTGTTGCAGCTACCTTGTATCCTTTTTCTAAAAATGCTTCTGTCCAGGCTCTTCCAAATCCTTTTGTTGATCCTGAAATTAAAATTGTTTTTGACATGATTTCTTAATTGTTAATTGTTAATGGTGAATTGTTAATTGATATTGAACTTATTTTTTTATTGCTATTGATATTTAAAAAGACCGAACGGTCATTTTTATGGTAAAAAAAATTTAGATGC
Source organism: Flavobacterium pectinovorum (assembly GCF_006438875.1). Lineage (GTDB taxonomy): Bacteria > Bacteroidota > Bacteroidia > Flavobacteriales > Flavobacteriaceae > Flavobacterium > Flavobacterium pectinovorum_A. The sequence continues at coordinate 261,615 of NZ_RCZH01000006.1, read as the reverse complement.
TGTTTTCTTCTATTATTTTTTTTAGGGTTTTAATGATTACTTTCATCTTGTCATTATTGCCGGACATTCTCGAAATTAAGTGACCGCCTTCCATCATGGCAAACATAACGATTGCAAATTCTTCAGCATTCCATTCTGGTTTAAACTCACCGTTGGCGATTCCTTTGTTGACACTATTCGCTAATAATTGTTGATTAGCGTTACATCCTTTGTTTATTTTTTCCTTTACAATAGGGTTGGTGTCATCAGCTTCAGTACCAAAATTCAGTAAAGGACATCCTCCCGCAAGAGGTGGATTTACAGCATTACTAAAGAAGTCAATATAAGTAAAAAGCTCTCCTTTTGCCGTTTTGCTTTTGCTGATTTCAAAGAGAAGTTTATCGCCCAGTATTTTCATATTATGATCTACTGCGGCACAAGCCAATACATCTTTGTTCTCAAAATGAACATACATACTTCCTTTAGACAACTTTGTAGCCTCCATAATATCACTCATAGCGGTGGCGGCAATCCCTTTTGTATTAAAAATCGGGGCGGCTTTTTCTATAATGAATTGTTTGGTTTCTTCTCCCTTTGTCATGGTAGTTTTCATTTTACGAGTACAAATATATGACCGATTGGTCATTTACGCAAATGTTTTTGAAATTTTGTGATAAGTTTCACATTTTTTAGTAAAGTATTATTGCCACGAAGGCACTAAGACACAAAGTTTTTTCTTTCACGCAGATTTTAAAAAGATTTAAGCAGATATTGCAGATTATTTTCAATCAGTTTGTTTCGCCTGGATTTAAATTTAAAAAATCTATTTAAAATCAGCTTAAATCTGCTCCCGATAGCTATCGGGATTGCGAGATTCTTTTAAAATAAAACTTTGTGTCTTAGTGCCTTCATGGCAAATAAATCATGAAATATTTTTATTTATGTATTTAACTACGTAGTTTTGTAATATAAATTCTTAAGATATGAAACCAATAATTATTTCCATTGAAAATAAATATGCAGATGCTGTAGTAGATTTAGTTTTAAGCATTCAGCAGAAAGAGTTTAATGTTCCTATTACATTAGAAGATCAGCCGGATTTATTGAATATAAGAAACTTCTATTACGCAAGTGGCGGTGGATTTTGGGGTGCTTTTATAGATAATGAATTAGTGGGCACGATTGCTTTGGTGAAATTTAGTCCTACCGAAGCTGCGATAAGAAAGATGTTTGTAAAAAAGGAATTCCGCGGAAAAGAGTTCTCCATTGCGCAGAAATTATTAGAGACTTTGATTGATTATTGTAAAGAAAATGAAATTGATGATTTATATTTGGGAACAATAACGATATTGGAAGCAGCTTTGCGTTTTTACGAAAGAAATGATTTTGTGCGTATTGCCAAAGAATCACTTCCAACAACATTTCCGGTTATGAGCGCAGACAATGTATTTTGTCATTTAAAACTAAAAAAATAAGGATGAATATTATTAACGAATCTGGAATTTTAGCTATTTCAACACGTTTGCAGCGTCTCAGTGAGCAATTGCGTAAAGATGGTGCCTTATTTTATAAATCATACGGCATTGATTTTGAGCCTAAATGGTTTCCGGTAATTTATACCTTGCATCACAAAGGAGTTTTGAGTGTTGTTGAAATTGCAAACGAGATTGGTTATACACATCCGTCCACAATTAGTTTGCTAAAAGAATTAGAGAAACAAAAACTGATTCGTTCCAAAAAAGATAAAGTAGACGAGCGTAAACGTCTTATAGTTTTGACTGTAAAAGGGCAGGAGCTCATTCAGGAAATGAAACCTGTTTGGGCTGTAATGACACAAGTTCTCTCTGATATTGCCGACAATCAGAATAATTTGCTCAAAGCCATTGACGAAGCCGAAAATAAGATTTTACATCAAAGTTTTTTGCAAAGAGCTTTACAATTAAAAAGTGAGAATGAAAGTTGATAAAGGATAAGGTACAGAGGTTCAAAGCGGCATAGGTTCAAAGGTTTTATCGTAGAGATGCACAGCAGTGCATCTTGTTTTGTCGTACCTAAATGTTTTTTAGTTCAAGTTCGATGTATTAAAATTAATTAGATCCAATAGTTTATTCGTTGTCTAATTTATCTGATGATTAACTCGAAGTAATTCTGTGGCGGTATAACCAAATTGCTTTTTAAACGCATAAGAGAAATGGGATAAGTTCTCAAAACCAACTTCATAACAAACATCAATTGTTTTTTTCTTGTTTTTAGTTAACTGATAATGTGCGAGATCAAGCCTTTTTTTGGTCAGCCATTTTTGCGGAGTGGTATTAAAATATTTTTTAAAATCTCTATTAAAAGTCGATAAACTTCTGCCTGTGAGATAACCCAATCTTTCGAGTGGCATATTGAACATAAAATTGCGTTCCATAAAATTAACCAAATCAATTTTTCCCGGTTCTTCAAAATTTGCCAGGACATTATCAATTTCACTGTCAATTGATCTGAGAATACTAATTGCTTCGGTTATTTTTAGATCAGCGATATTTTCAGGAAGTGCGGTCATTTCAAAATACGGAATTAACGACGCAAGACAGCTTTCGAGTAAAGGATGATTGTTATAAGAATATATTTTTGGCTCTAGATTTGTTTTCGGTTTTACATCTAGTTTTGCATAGAAATTTTTCAGTTTTTCGGTAGTTAAATGCATCACAACCGTTTTATGCGGTTGCCCGTCTTTGGGATAATTTATAATCGTCGCCAATTGATTTCTTGGAATCAGAAAAATATCTCCTTTTTTAAAAATATGGATTCCATCTGTTTGCACAATCTTGGTTTCACCCGATATAAACCAAACCAGCATATGCTGATCAAACATGATATCAGATTTAAAAAAGGTATCCTCATAACAGGAAAGCTTGATATCCGGAGTTATATATTTTGCTTCGTATTCCATTTTGTGGTGATTAGATGGTCTGTTTTTTTTAAATAACTATTGAGTTACTGATTGCTGTGCGAAGTCTCCCGACTTCGTACCACTCCAATAATCCGCAAAGAGAATCAAAAAAATTGGAACGGAATATAGCAACGGGTACGAAGTCGGGAGACTTCGCACAGCAATTATGAATACTTCGTTGAGCGGGGATTTTATGATAATATTCAAAACTGTTCCTTTGTTTTTCTAATTGCTTTTTGAAAAATTCATATTTTTAATACTTATAATTAATATCCATATCATATTTATTTGAAGTCCAAGTACCTTGTAACATTTGAATTAAAACCTCTATTATTTGAATTAATTCTGCAACAGGAAATGGATTTCTACTGTATAAATACTTAAAATCTTCATCATCAGTTTGAATTGATTGTAATTCAGAAACTGATATAAAAGCCCCTTTATTCTGTAAAGTTATTTTAACATTTTGCAAAATTTGAATCATCGTCTGTTCTTCTTCTGTACTTACTAAAATTCTTTTCCAAGGAAGAGTTAAATAACTACTTGAAATACCATTAATAATACCTTCATGTCCGATAATAAATAAATTTTTATTTATAAAAGCGTATTGAGGTTTTTCAAGTTCTTTATGAATATAGTATATCATTAATTGCATAAATTCTTCTGCAATATTGAAACCTTTACCATTTTGGTATTGAATAAATGCTGATGCCATGTTTTTAGTAGTTTAACTTTATTAATTTATCAATGTACTGATTATGATTTTGTATAATAAACTGATCTATTTGATCTTTAAAAAAAAATGGATTAGAATTCACTGCCAATGAAATTTGATCAAAATATTTATAATCTATTACTACCTTATCTATAACAGGTATCCTCATAACAAGAAAGCTTAATATCCGATGTAATATATTTTGCTTCGTATTCCATTTTTCTGGTAATTAGATGTTATGTTTTTTCGATTGTATCCTACGTTAGACAAAGTTAAAGACATTTGCGCAAGATTTAATTTTTTTCCGTTCTTTAGCTTTTAACCTTATCTAATCTATCGTTAAGGGATAGAAAATTTATATTTAAAAGAGTATAATTGTATAACTTTTCTCATAAATTGTATAACTTTTTTTAATTTTAATTTAAGATTTTTGGTTTGTTGTATAGAATATCTGCCATTTGTATTTTTTAATCATTAAAATCCCAAACCTATGAGAACTATTAACCAAATTACTATTGTTTCGAGCGTGCTAATGACTTTATTTAGCTGCGCAAATGATAAAGATATCGATTCAAATCCAGGTACAGTCACCAATCCTGTCGAAGGAAATGCCGCTAACACAACCTACAAACCCGCATTCGCAGGGCAAACCCGTATAAATGGCGTTCAAACCAATACGCCTTATGCAGGAGTTGTTCTTGCTACAACCTTATCAAGCCCTTGGGGAATAAAAAGTCTTCCGGATGGCAGATTATTAATTACTGAGAAAACCGGAACTATGCGTATTGCCACTACAGCCGGAGTTTTGACTCCTCCTATAACTGGTATTCCTGCTGTTAATGCTGCCGGACAAGGTGGTTTATTAGGTCTAACTATTGATCCTGATTTTACTGCAAATCGTATGATTTACTGGGTTTTTGCAGAAGCTACAACAGGCGGAAATAATACGGCTGTGGCCAAAGGGAAATTATCAGCTGACGAAAAAACAATCGAAGGAGCAACCGTAATTTACAGAGCTAAACCAGCCAACGCAAGTACGCTGCATTATGGCGGACGTATTCTTTTTGATAAAACGGGTGCTCTAATAATAAGTACCGGAGAACGTTCTGTACTGGAAACAAGACCATTGGCACAATCAGTTGCAGCAGGTTTGGGAAAAGTAATCAGAATAACAAAAGACGGGCAGCCTGCAACCGGAAATCCCACTTTTACACAAACTGGAGCTTTACCGGAATTGTATAGTTATGGCCATAGAAATCCACAAGGTTTAGCACTTAATCCCGTGACAAACGAAATTTGGCTGGCAGAGCACGGACCAAGAGGAGGAGATGAAATAAACCGCATAAAACCAGGTGCAAATTACGGATGGCCAACAATTACATACGGAATAGAATATAGCGGAGAAAAAGTTGGTGCAGGAATTCAGCAACAAGATGGTTTAGAACAGCCGGTTTATTACTGGGATCCGGTAGTTTCGCCAAGCGGAATGACTTTTTATACCGGTAATCGTGTTCCTGAATGGCAAAATAATCTTTTCATAGGTGCTTTAAGCGGAATGCATATCGTACGTCTTGCTATAAAAGACAATAAAGTAATTGGCGAAGAAAGACTTCTGGCTTCAGAAAACCAACGTTTTAGAGATGTAACACAAGGAAACGACGGAGCTTTATACGCCGTTACTGACGGTGGAAGATTATATAAAATCGACAAAAAATAAGAACCAGCTCTGCGAAGTGTTCATTTATTAAATTCGCACAGCAATTATGAACACTTCGTGGAGCGGGTTAAATCCATTAGCTAAAATGGCTAACTCACTTTGCTTTATTCCTGCTTTGCATTTGTTGAGAATATTATTTTATCATGTTGCAAATTAAGATTATAATTGAATATTCTATCCTCTCTATCCCAATGATTAGTTGCAATTAATAAACCTCCTGATATAATGTAGTATTTTTTATTATCAGAAATGATTTCAAATATTTTCCTGTTAAATTTGCATAAGTCTTTGTCTATATCTGGTGGTAATAAGTCTATTGCTATTTCTTTAATTTCTATATTATCTAAAGAAGTAGGAATGCCTATATATGTTACATCCCATATCTCGATGTCAATATTAAAGGAGTTTTCTGATGAATAATCTCTATCATCAGAATATAACATATTGCTTCTTAAAAGTAAAGAGCTATGACTAACAGTATAAGCCCAAATTCTAAAATATCGGTTTGATTTATAAATCATTTTATATAATATTTGTATCAATTAATTAGGTGAGAAGCCAGAATAAACTTCATAACTGTCGCCCGAATTCGTATAAAAAGTTGTTTTATTACTTTGCTATATTACCTAAAAATAAGTTTCATTTGCCAGGTAAATTGCGGTCATATAGAAAACAAGAAATGTTGCTAAAGAATATAAAACTCCAATCCATGCAATTTTTTTATTGTGTTCTTTATAAATATTTTCATAAAAAGAGATGATTCTTTTGTAATTTTTTCTCTTTAAAAGGTAATGATTACATATAAAATACCAAACGAGAAAAACGGATCCAATCATTAATTTTAAAATGATATTATAAGGAAATAAACTAAAATAACCTTTTGGGAAAATATATTTTAATAGAAAAAAGATCATTAATGAATTGGTTGATAATAAAACAGAAAAAAATATCGACGCCAAATTCTCATCTTTTTCTCCTTCTCTTTTTATTGATGCAAACATTCTATATAAACAATAATACAAAAAAATCAAATATTCTCATTTTCAAAAATAATTTAGTACAAATTTTAGATCTAATTCATCAAAGATCGTTTACATGCATGTTATGAGTTCCTAAATTCGAACCATTCTGTTAGTAAAAGTTTTAAATCATCCATATGAATCGTTAGCGAATTTTCAATAGAAAAATACGGATTAGAAAAAGCTACCTCAAATACAGAAAAGTGTTCTGCACTATCAAGAAAAGATGGATCATAAGTTTCATTATTTTGTATTAAAGTAATTGTTTCTATTAAATCAGCAATTATAATTTTCGGTAATAATCCAATAAAATCTAAGCGCTTATAATTTGTAGGAGCATTGCTGGAATCTAATATATCCATAATCACATCAAAGGGACCATTCTTTCTACAAAATTTTAAATTCAGTTCTTCGTGTTTTTTCATATTTGTGTTTTAATATTGTCATAATAAGTAATTAATCGCCCCATTTTTTTATTTCCGTCCATTTTTCTGGTGTAATATCAAATCCTTGGATAGTATCGGAACCCCTATGATATTCAACAGATTTCATTCTCTCATATTTTACAGTATCAATTTTTGAAGCATCTATAAAAAAAGATCCTTTCTTAAATTCTGAGATTTCTAAATAAAAACTGATACGTTCATTTTTGTCAAATTTCGCTACGTAAATTACCATTTTGTCTACGTCTCTTATTTTGTGAATATAAACAGAATCTTTTAAATATATTTTTTTCCCTTTCCATGTGTCATCGCTGGCATCCGTAATATTTTTATAGATTTTAATTTTAAAATATGCAATGCCTAAACTATCCTTGATATAAGACGGGTCTATAAAAAAACAATCATTAAGATTAAAACTTGGAGATAAGCTGCATTGCAATTCCTCATTTCCTTTTAAAGCTATTTTTATTCCTGTTTCAGAATAACATTCATGAAGAGGCTGAGCATTTAGAGAATAAAAAGAAATAAGTAAGATGGTAAATAATATTAATTTTTTCATGCTTAAAATTGATTATTGGCTATAGGAGTAATTCTTTTTCCAAAATAGAACTTTTCCCAAATTTAATGAAATCACAATCATTCCGAAATTTAACATAAATAAAGAAACCGATCTGTATTCAATAGAAAGTTGCCGCTTCAAACAACGGCAACTTACCATTAATATTTTTCATCTCACAAAAAACATTTTACATTTAAAGCACATCAAATGTTATTCCCGTCATTTCTTCGCTTAACAACCATAATCTTTTGGCATTGTCTTCGTCAAGCGAATATAATTTTACACCGGGAGTTACAGAAGGTTCAGTTGAAATAGACGCGATTTCAGCATCTTCACAATAAACACCTCCAATAGCATCAAGAAGCGGACTCGTAGCGCACCAAACCGTTGTAGCAGCGCCTTGCGGAATCGTTTTTAGGTTTGCCAGTATTTCCGGTCGAATATTACCATCAGCATCACAAAGTCCCATTTTCTGAAATAAGTCTAAAGAAGCTTCTCTGGCTAATTCGGTACCATTAATAGATCCCGGATGTAAGGAATAAGATCTCACGCCAAATTCTTTACTGCGATTGTCCAATTCGACAGCAAATAAATTACAAGCCGTTTTGGATTGTCCGTAAGCTTGTAAAGTTTCGTATTCTTTGTGTAAAAAATTAGGATCATCAAAATCAAAAGTACCAAATTGATGTCCTTGCGATGATACACTGATAACTCTTGCGCTTTCAGCTTTTTTAAGCGCTGGCCATAATCTTGCTGTAAGTTGAAATTGTGCCAAATAATTCGTTGCCAACTGCGATTCGATTCCGCGATTGTCACGACGATACGGAACCCACATAATTCCTGCATTATTAATCAATAAATGTAAAGGTCTTTGTGATGAAAGAAACTTTTGTGCAAATGCATCTATAGAATCAGGATTCATTAAATCCATAATTTCCAATTCGACATTCGGAATCCCGTCTAATTTTTTCTTTGCTTTCTCAATATCTCTCGCAGGAACAATTACTGTTGCGCCTGCGTTGGCAAGAGTTTTTACGGTTTCCAGACCAATTCCGGTATTACCGCCAGTTACAATGGCAATTTTTCCCGTAAGGTCAATTCCTTTAATTACTTCGTTTGTTGTTGATTTTGCATTAAATCCTGAACCAATTGGTTTCTGAAAAGCTCCCTGATAATTATTCGTTTTCATTTTGTGTGTTTTTTATCTAATTGTTATAGGACAAAATTATAGCGAATTCAAAAGATGGAGTTTGTTCAGAATGTCATTTTACTTTGTTTAAAACGTCATTTCGGTTGGGTTGTAATTTTCTCGCGAAGCCACAAAGCTTTTTATTTTAAAGCCACTCCGGATAGCTATCGGAATAAAAGATTAAGAAGATTTAAAAAAAATCTGCTTGATCTGCTAAATCTGCGTGAAAAAAAAACTGGTTGCTTTTGTTGGAGATTTATTGCCGTAGGGCAATGTCATTTAGTTATGCAAAACTTCATTTAAATGCATTTAGAGTTATTATTTTTTTACAAAAAACCTAATTGCCTGGCTTTATTTATTAATTCGATATCTCCTCCTTTTTCCGGTAATAAATGACTTTTAATATAAGCTTTTCGTTTTTCTATTGAACTTAATGATAACGGTAAATGATTTGGAATGTCAATCATTTTAACACCTTGCGAAAGCAAAATTAAAATCTGAATGTCATATTCGCCCCAATCTAAATTTCTTTGGCTTATTTTTTTTTGAGATTTTATTATTTCATCGCTATAAATGATTTCGCTTAATAGAATTTTTTTGCAAATGTTGGGAAATGATTCAAAATTGACCTCACTTTTAGAAATAAATCCTTCGGGTTGAATTTCATTTATAACTCTGTTTACAATAAATGCTTCTGTGTGCATGGTTAATAATAAAATTTTGCATGCAGGGTGAGTTTTTCTAATTAAAGCGGCCAAGTCAATACCATTAGAGATATTTTGGTCAGGATAAGGAGGTAAATTAACGTCAATTATTGCAAAATCAATTTTTACATTTTGCTTTTCAAGTAACACTATTTTTTTATAAGCCGTTTCACAATTGTAGCTTTGAATAAAAAAGGGCTCAACAGTATTAAAACCCTCTTCAGACAGAAGGTTAACATAACTATCTACTGTCATTGGATGATCGTCAACAATCAGAATATTAAATGTCATTTAGCAGGAATTTATGTAAAAGTAATTAATGCAATTCAGAAATGATAAAAAAGTTGGGTTTTCTATTCCAAACAATTTTTTTTAAATCTAAGTTGTTTTATTAACCTTTTATAGTGTGCGATAGTATTGTTGAGCCGTAAATTGTCTTCTTTAATTTATATATTTGGAGTGAACTAATAATTAGTAATTTTGAAATTTAGCTTTAAATTTTTTCTTCCTGCAATTCTTTTAATAGTGATAATCTCATTTGTGTTGTGGGAGAGAAAACAATCTGTAAGCACACGTAAGAATACTATTAATATTGATCAGAAATACTTTAGCACAATTTCAGGTTCTGAAAAAGAGAAATATTTAGATTCAATTGTTGCATTACTTAAGAATCAAAAAAACGACTCTGTTATTAGAGAATTGTATTTAAGAACTGGTGAAGAATATTATTATTTAAATAACTTAAAAAAATCATATTCATCCAGCTTAACCGCACTACAATTATCCAGAAAAGAGAATGATAGTTCGAGGATTGCCAAATCTCTTTATTATCTTGGAGATTGTCATGAAATTTCACAAAAAGACAGTGCTTATTTTTACTATCTGCAAGCTCAAAAAATTTATGCTAAGATTAAAGATTATGAACATTTAGGACGTATGCATTTTAATAAAGCTTACGTCTTGTTTTATGATGGCAGATTTGTGGAGTGCGAAGTAGAACTGTCGAAAGCTTTTAAATCTCTAAAAAACTCTGATAATATGAATCTTTTGTATTCCTGTAATACATTAATGGGTAATTGTTTAGAGAAACTTTTGATGTATGATCAGGCGTTAAAGTACCATCAATTGGCATTGCAAAATTTAAATATTCTGAAGAGTAATGGTTCAGATATTGATAAAGTTACTAATTATAATATATCTTCAGTAATAAATATTTGTAATTTATATGATGTAAAAGGTGATTATTCACGGTCCATAAAAGAACTAAGTCCTCTGGTAACAAATGATTTGAAAAGTCAGTGGCCGGATTTGTATGCCAGTGTTTTATCAAATTTGGCTTATTCTAAAATGAAAAATAAAGACTATAAAAATGTGGAGTCTATGTTTTTAGAATCTTTACATATTCTGGACAGTCTTGGAGATCGTTATAAAGCATTAGCATTGTATAAGAAAGTTCATTTGGGAGAGTTTTATTTAATACAAAAGGATACTGTAAGATCTTTAAAAAACTTAAAAGAGGCATATAGTATTGCGGTTAAAATAAGAAATACAAATGAGGTTTTAAGTACTTTAAAGTTGCTTGCGAAAGTCGATGAAAAGAAAAAGATGTTTTACGCAAATCAATATATTAAGGTAAGTGATAGCATAAACGGTATTCAAAGCAGAACCAATAATAAATATGCCCGAATAGAATATGAAACAACGAGTGTAGAAGGCGAGAACAAGGTTTTGACCAGAAAAAACTTTTATATTCTGATCTTTTCATTTGGTCTCTTTTTGATTTTGTCCGGAATTTTTGTTTTTGTTTATTTGAAATATAAAAACAAGGAATTAAAGTTTGTGAAGCAACAGAAAAACGATAGTGATGAAATATATCAACTTCTAAGTGAACAGCAGGAAAAGATAAATAGTGCCAAAGAAGAAGAAAAAAATAAAATAGCCAAAGAATTACACGACGGCGTCATGAATAGGGTTTATGGAGTAAGAATGAATCTTGGTTTTTTTAATTCTAAAACAGATGAAAGAAACATCGAAAAAAGAAAAGAATACATTTTTGAGTTAGAAAATATTGAAAACGAAATTAGAACAATTTCTCACGATCTGAGCCGCGATTCATTTTTTGAAAGCATTGATTTTAACACATTATTATCAAATTTAATAAAAAGTCAAAAAGAGTTAAGTAAAACAGAATTTAATTATATAATTGACAAAGAATTTGATTGGGAGAATATTCAGAATATCTACAAAATAAATTTTTATCGTATACTTCAGGAAGCACTTTTAAATATTCATAAGTACTCTAATGCTCAGAAAGTCGATGTGAAAATTCAGTTAATTGACAGTCATATTTTAAAATTATCAATTATAGATGATGGTATTGGATTTGATGTTAATGCTGTAAAAAAAGGAATCGGTTTATATAATATTAAAGAAAGAGCAAACTCCTTAAAGGGGCATTTTAAAATAAAATCTAAAATTAGCGAAGGCACAGAAATCACGGTGATATTTACAATTTAAATACCTGCCTTCTCTATGAGCAGGTATTTATTCAAAAGGGGCATATTTTTTCTGTTAAAATAAACACCATTTTGAAATCGCGTAAAAGCAAAAAGAGAATCCGTTTAATCCGTACAATCCGCGGGCAATTTTCGATAAAAATAAAACCCATAACTCTCTTAAAATTAAAATAAAAGTTAAAATATTTGCAAATAAAGACCGAACGGTCTAAATTTGTTCCTTCAAATAAAAAGCGATGAGTAAAGCAGAAAGAACCAGACAATTTATTATCGAAGCATCGGCTCCTATAATCAACAAAAAAGGAATGGCAGGAACTTCTTTGAGCGATATTATGGAAGCTACAAAACTGGCAAAAGGCGGTATTTACGGTAATTTTGAAAGCAAAGAAGAGATTTGCAGAGAATCATTTTTATACCTGAGATCTCAATTGTCTTCTAAATTAAATACAGCTGTTGCCGAAGGAAAATCAAGCAAAGAGAAATTGTTTAATTTGTTAAATGTTTATTCTAATGATATAAACACAATAGATGGCTGTCCGATTTTGAATTTTGGAGCAGAAGCTGACGATACTAATCCTGTTATGAAAGAGCAGGTAAAAAAAGCCATTCATTCCGCTCAAAATAGATTTTTTACCATAGTCGAAGAAGGAATAAAAAGCAAAGAATTATCAGCAAATATAAATGCGGAACATTTTAGCATTAAAGTTTTTGCCATGATTGAAGGTGCTATTTTGTGTAGAAAAATTTTAGGAACTGATGTGCAAATGAAAATCGTTATTGACAGTATCAAGACCGAATTTGAAAGCTATTTGCAATAGTTTTTTTTTGAACTTTTTTAGACCGATCGGTCTAATTTAACATTAATTACTTTTAAAAAAATGAGAAATCTACAAGAAAACCATAAGGGCTTTAGTACCTTATTAGCCTTATCGCTTATTCCTTTATCGGGATTTGCAACAGATATTTATTTGCCTTCGCTTCCAGCCATGGCAAAAGACCTGCATGTTTCCGCAGGAGCCATTCAGCTTTCGCTTGTCTTTTTTATGTTTAGTTTAGGCGTGAGCCAAATTTTTATAGGAAGTATCTTGGATAGTTTCGGACGCTTTAAAATCAGTATTGCATCGCTTGCTGTTTTTTCTATAACCAGTTTTGTTATTGCGCTTGTTCCTGATATTTACGTTATTTATGCCATGCGAATTATTCAGGGAATTGCCATTGCTTTTATTGTAATTGCAAAACGAGCTTATTTTGTAGATCTGTATTCGGGCGAAAAATTAAAAAGCTATATCAGTTTATTTTCAATAATATGGGCAAGTGCGCCTATTATGGCACCGTTTTTAGGAGGATATTTAGAACATAATTTTGGCTGGAGATCCAACTTTTATTTCCTTGGCGGATTATCTTTTCTTTTCCTGATTTTAGAGCTTTTATATAGCGGAGAATCTTTAAAATATTATCATCCATTCAAACTAAAAAGCATTGCACAAACTTATTCTGGAATGCTAAAATCTGGTGATTTTACTTTAGGAGTATTAATTCTGGCAATTTGTTTTGGACTTGTTGTAGTTTACAGTTTATCGAGTCCTTTTATAGTAGAACGAGTATTAGGTTATTCAGCGATTACAACAGGTTACAGTTCCTTATTATCCGGTTTGGCAGTCATGACGGGAGGTATTATTGCTAAATCTCTTATTCATAAACCATTGGCTAAAAAAGTAACAATAGCAGTTTCTGTACAGGTTATTTTGGTGTTATTAATGATTTCTACAGCTTCTGTAACCAGTAATATTTATACACTAATTGGTTTTACAATGGGAATAAATGTCTGTGGTGGTTTTATTTTTAATAATATTTATGGCTATTGTTTAAGTCGTTTCTCTAAAAATGCAGGAGTTGCAAGCGGACTTACCGGCGGTGGAACGTATATGTTAAGCTCGATAATGAGTTACGGCTTTGTTAATTTATATGCTGTAAAAAGTCAATTGTTATTAGGCTTTGCAAACATTTCACTGATCTTTATCGTTGTTGTTGTTTTCATGATTTTTAATAAATACAGAACACAAAATCTTGCAGCTATAACGATTAAATCATAAAGGTTTAAATCCCAATAAAAAAATTCCAAATTCCAATTGATATTAGAGTTTGGAATTTTTTTATTTTATTGTTCAATTATTTTTTAGTTTTTTTCTTTCTTCCTAACCAAATTATAAGCCCCGTTATAGGCAATGTCGCTGCAAAAAGACAAACCAAAAACGCGATTATTTTGGTAGGCAATCCATAAATACTTCCGGTGTGAATAGGGTAGTTTAAACGTCTTATTTTGTCTCCGGTTGAAAATTTGTCATAAGGTCTTGCCTCAATTTCTTCGGTTGTATATTTGTCAAAATAAGCCGCACTGGATTGATTTGGAACCGTTATTTCTGAATATTCTTTTAATACCAAAATACTGTTGATTGTATCCGCCGGCATTCTAATTTGAATGTTTCCTTTGTAGGGAAAAATACTGTCGGCTTTGTTGTAAATATTTTGATAAAAGGCAGTATTGTTGAGTTTAGGATCTATTTTGGTTGGGTTTTCTACTTTAGCCGAAGGTTTTTTCGTTGTACCTTCCGTTAAAAAATAAACACCATTTTGAAACCAGGTAAAAGCAAAGGATAATCCGCTTAGCGAAATAATCAACAAAATTAAAAAGCTGTAGAATCCAAAAGTAGAGTGAAAATCCCAATTGACTCTTTTGAAAGAACCACTCCATTTTACCTTTAATCTTTGCTTTAGGTTTTTTACTTTTTTTGGCCACCATAAAATAAGCCCTGAAATAAGCATAAAAGCAAAAATCAGGCAAGAAGTTCCCATGATAATTTCACCTGATTCTCCCAGTAACAATTGCCTGTGAATGGATAAAACCACAACAAAAAACCTGCTTTCTTGTGGAGTTGTTGCCAAAATTTTTCCTGTATAAGGATCAATAGAAAAAAACTGTGCTTTTTTATCAGAATCCTTTCCCAAAATTTGCATTGTGCGGGAAGGATCACTATAGGTATAAATGCGGGTTATTTTTTTTATGGAATACTGCTTCTGAAGCGTATCAGTACAGTAATCTATACTTTTTTTTGTTTTTCCAATAGTAGAAACATTGTAGTATTCAGGATTAATAGCATTATCAATTTCTTTTTCGAAAACCAAAATACTTCCCGTTAAGGCGGCGATAAAAACAATTAAACCAGAACCAAGTCCAAGCCATAAGTGCAATAAACCAATATTTTTTTTTAATCCTTTCTTCATAAAATGCTATCAAATTGATTTTGTTGTTATATGCTAATTTTTTCACGCAGATTTTAAAAAGATTTAAGCAGATGTGCGCAGATGATAATATCAAATTTTATCTGCTATAATCTGTACAATCTGCGTTAAACGGCAATTTTTTAATCCTTGTTACTATATGCTAATTTTTTCACGCAGATTTTAAAAAGATTTAAGCAGATGTGCGCAGATGATAATAYCAAWTTTWATCTGCTATAATCTGCTTAAATCTTTTTAAAATCTGCGTGAAACCGATATTATTTTAAATCCTTATTATTCTAAATTAAATTATTCACTATAAATTCTCGCGCAAATTTAGGTTTATTTAGACTAAATATGTGTAATGTTGCAAAAAAWATAATTTTGCTGTATTGCTAAGTATATTCTTATTTGATAAGAATATGAAAGTATTTTGACGGGTGATTTACTTACTATTTTATTATAATAGTTCTTGTGTTGAAGTTCTTGAAACGAAATATGATTATATCTCGAAATACTTAATAAACCAGTTGGATGTAATTAATTTTTAAGTCCCAGTGGGACAACATATTTATAGAAAATAAAAAATAGCAGACAACAAAACCCCATCGGGGGTGGCACATTTAGAGAATACAATAAAAAATTAGAATGCCGCCCGCCGCGGCGGGCTTGATTTGAAATCTTATATTAAATTACTATAAATATAATGCTCCGCTGGAGCTTTTCTAAGAATTGATAACTTGATAGTTTGGATTTGAAATGCGTACGAAAACTTACACCCAACGGGTTTAATAATTAAAAAACATCTTGATTTTCTGTGTAGTAAAAAACACCAATATTAAAATTCTATAGAATAAATAGAAATATTACTTGTTAAACTACTATTAATTTTTATTTTTGCATTGTTTTTATTGATTCTAAATAAAAACAAATACTAACCAAAATTAAAAATCAATGAAATATCTTAGTTTAAGAACGTCAAAGTTTTTATTTATTATTGGCCTTTTATTTTCAGTCTTTTCTTCTTTTGCACAACAAAACAGTGGAAAAATAAAAGGAGAAATCACAACTTCTGACGGAAAATCAGCCTCGGGAACAACCATTATTCTTAAAAGTTCAAAGTATAAAACAACAGTTAATAGTGACGGTAGTTTTAGATTTAATAAAATTATAGAAAATATCTACACAGTACAAGCTTCTTTGCCTGGTTATGAAACAATCGAAAAGGAAGTTTATGTTACCAATAATGAAACTGCAACGGTGAAATTACAATTGATATTTTCCGGAAAAGTTGAGGAAACTTCAGATAAAAGCGGTGATCAATTGGATGAAATTATTGTATCGGCAAGCAGAAAGGTGGAAACTTTATCAAAGACACCATCTTCTGTAACCGTAATCAACGCTAAGGATATTGAAGATTTATCTATTGTGAGTCCAAATATTGCTAATATCGCGGCTTATGCAGTTCCCGGTTTAGGTTCAGCAACAAACAATACGGGTAATTACGGACAAACACTTCGCGGAAGAAATCCACTAGTTCTTATAGACGGAATTCCGCAATCGACTCCATTGAAATCTGCCGGAAGAGAAATTCGTTCTATTGATCCTTCGGTAATCGAGCGTATCGAAGTTATCAAAGGCGCAACGGCAATTTACGGAAATGGTGCCGATGGCGGATTGATTAATTACATTACAAAATCTAGTAAGACGCAAAAGAAATTTGCCGGATACAGTGAGGCCGGAACTAACGGAAACATAAAAGGGGATAGTACAGTTGGATATAGATTTAACCAACAGTTTTACGGAAAAATCAGTAAATTCAATTATATGGTTGCTGGAACTTACGAAAAAACGGGTGTTTTTCGTGACGGAGAAGGACAGGTTATTTCTCCGGAATATGGATTGGGCGAGACTAAAACCTATAATATTTTTACAAAACTGGGTTATGATTTAACGGATAACCAACGAATTGATGTCATGTATAATTATTTCAGTTCAAATCAGGATTCGGATTTTATTCTTAAAAATGGTGTTTATGGCGTAAGTCCGGCAATTGGTATTCTGGGTAACAGACCGGGAGTTGACGAAGGAACGCGTTATAATCATAATGCCAATCTTCAATATGTGAACAAACAGCTTTTTGGAAATACTTCCTTTACGGCGAATCTGTATTTTCAGGATTTCCTGACGATATTTTCGAACTCAGCTTTCTTCTACGGAAGTGGACAATCCCAAACGGCATCTGCCAAAAAAGGGGTAAGAGTATATCTGAATACACCATTTACAATTTCTTCAAATTTTACGGGAGATGTTACGTATGGTCTTGATTTATTGAACGATAAAACAAATCAAAAATTAGTTGATGGCCGAGTTTGGGTTCCGAATATCAATATGGTCAATTTGGCTCCTTATGCACAATTATCTACGCAGATTTTTGGTGATTGGACTGTAAAAGCAGGTTTACGTGCCGAAAATATTAAAATAAACATTGACGATTATAATACACTTGCAACAGGCGCAAACGGAGCAGGAAGTATCGCTGTAAAAGGCGGAGATCTTACGTATGATGCTTTCGTTTTTAATACTGGTGTGAGATATTCAAAATTTAAATTCTTTAATCCTTTTGTGAGTTTTTCTCAGTCATTTTCTGTTTTTGATCTTGGTCGTGTGCTTACTAATGCCAAAGAAGATGCAATCTCAAAACTACAGACAAAACCTATTATCGTTAATAATTACGAAGGAGGATTTAGCAGTCAGTTAGGGAAATTAAATTTGAGTGCGGCGTATTATTTCAGTACTTCAAAATTAGGAACAAACTTAGTTCAGGTTGATGGTTATTTAGTTGCAGAACGTTTACCGGAAAGAGTTTGGGGTTACGAAGTTCAGGCCGATTATCAGGTATTGAAACAATTGACTGTAGGAGGAAACTACGCATATGTACAAGGTAGAGGTGATAAAGATTCTGATGGGACTTTTTACGGACCAACTGATATTTATCTAAAATCAAACCGAATTCCTCCGGTTAAAGTTACGGGTTATGCAAAATATGGCGACAAGAGATTAAACATAGAATTGTATTGGATGCTGGTTGGCGATCGCGATCTTTTTCAGCCTAATGCCAAAGGTGCTTATGCAATTGGTGAAGGTCCAATTCATTCTTTCAATTTATGGAATCTGGCTACAGCTTACAAAGTTACGGACAGTATCAGAGTAAAATTGGGTATAGAGAATATTTTCAATACGGATTATTATACTACAACTTCTCAGTTTTACGGTACAAATGCCAATTATACAAGAGGGAATGGCTCAAGATTTAATCTGGCTCTTGGGTATAGTTTTTAGTATTTAGTCTCAGTCTCAGTATTCAGTTTACAGTTTACAGTTTGCAGTTTACAGTATTCAGTTTCAGTTTACAGTCTCAGTATTCAGTTTACAGTCGCGGTCGCAGTGCTCAAAACTGTAAACTGCGACTATAAACTGCGACTGAAAAATCATAATATATTTTGTTTTTTTATTAAAGGGTTTCTGGCGATTTTTTGTCAGGAACCTTTTTTTTGACCCCAATCTTGTCATTGCGATTTCTATGATAAAACCAAATTTTAAAAGAGTTCCGGAGGAACAAAATATATTGTAGGGATGTCCCGATCCCGAAACGTCGGGACGGGATTAATCCATCTTTCGCAGGGTAACCACAATCTTGTCATAATTTCGACGCAGGAGAAATCTTCGTTAGAAGCTCGACAAAGATTGGAATTACACACTAAATAACCACAATCTTGTCATTTCGACAGAGGAGAAATCACACTAGTGACTCACGCACAGTACGTTGCTCTCCGGATGTGATTTCTCCTCTGTCGAAATGACAAAAATGCGATGAAAAATTAGTCTCAGTATTCAGTTTACAGTATTCAGTCGCAGTCTCAGTGTTCACAGATGTACTGAGATTATATACTCCACTAATAAAAACAGAGACTATATACTCTACAACTGCAAACCGCGACTGAATACTGCGACTGCGACTGCAAACTGAATACTGCGACTGCGACTGCAAACTGAATACTGAAAACTGAGATTGCAAACTGAATACTAAAAACTAAGCATAACTCTCCAACTCAAGCCATTCCTTAATAAGCGGATAATTCACTTTTCCGTTTGGCGTAAGCGGCACATCTTCTATGGGCATTACTTTAAGGGAATTGGCGTGAAGATTTAGTTTTGCTTTTAAGACTTTCAGAATTAACTCTTTGTTTAAATTCTTGTCCGTGTATATAACGGCTAAATATTTATCGTTTATTCCTAAACAAATAAACGTTTGTCCGCCCAAAGCATCTTTCAAGAGAAGCTCTGTTTCGTCGAGATTGAGACGTACACCAAACAATTTTACAATTCGTTTTATTCGGCCCACAATATAGTAGTAACCTTCATCGTCTATTCGGGCTTTGTCTCCGGTATGAAGTTTTTCCTGTTGCTCAAAAAACTGAAGATCACCTCTAACATTGGCATATCCGCCAAATATATTTGGACCGCTATAAATAAGTTCATCGGTTTCATTGTCAATTTCGAAACTTCCGTTTTTGACAGGTAAACCAATCGATGTTCCTTTTCTCAAAAGATCTTTCGGGGGAAGATAAGCCATTCGACCACAAGCTTCGGTTTGACCGTATTGGGCGAAGAATTGTTTTCCAAATTTCTCGCTGAAATCAGAAATAGCTTCAATTAATTTATGATTTAGCATTCCGCCGGTATGCGTAAGATATCTTAGCGAAGGATGATCTTTCTTGAAAAAACCAATGCTGTACAACATTTCATAAAAATAAGGAACTCCGCCTAAGGTAGAATATCCATATTTTTTGAAATCTGCCCAGAATTCTTTCTGAAAAGCATCTTTATCCGTACAAACAATTTGATTTGCCTTAATGCAATTGGTTGTAAAAATTGATAAGCCATACACAAAATTAATAGGCACATTTAAAGGCACAACATCATCTGTTCGAATAGGCATATATTCCATAATGGATTTTGCGTTCTGTACCAGGTTTTCATCGGATAGTCTGACGAATTTTGGCGAACCTGTAGTTCCGGAAGTACTCAACAAAAGTTTGATTTTGGGATGTATTGGATAAACTAAATTTACATTTCGCTTAAACAATACTATCGTGTCTGAGGCATTCACGGAAGTGTAACCTTCTATTTCGTTGCGCGTAGGATCGAAGATATAATAAGGAGTATATTTTTGTTCTAAATTCTCCTTAAAATCCTCTAATAAACCCATTCCTAATAAGGCAATAGTGTATCTGCTTTGATAAAAATTCAGTAGCGTTTCGATTGCCGGTAACTGATTATCATTATAGATAAAAACTACAGAACGTAAATTTTCAATTTCCAAAGATTGATGCATTTCTGCAATGGATTTTGAAATTCCTGTACCGGAATCTGTAAAGGTCAGTTTTTCGTTTTTCCTGATTAAATCGTATAGTTCCATAAGTTTAGGTCTATTCTAATTAATTTCGAATCCGTATTTTTTCAGGATGTCTTTTATTTTTGCTACACTTCCCATTTCCAGGATATCTTCCATTCCGATAGAGATATTATAAGTGCTTTCCAGTTCTTCGACTAATACTAAGTGACTCATAGAATCCCATTCGGCTATAGCCTGATATTCTAATTCGTCGTTTACTGCATCAACAGGAATTTCAAACGCTCTTGCAAATACTCCGTGTAATTGTTCTATTGTACTCATTTTTTTATTATTTAAATTGTTGTTTTAATATATTGTGCTAATTTTTTCATTCCTCGCAATCATCACCGCAATCTTGTCATTCCGACAGAGGAGGAATCCCCGCAAGAAACTAACACACAGAATTTTTCCTAAATTGTCGAGCTACTTGCGGAGATTCCTCGTCCCTCGGAATGACAAAAAATGCGCAAACCAACTTTGAATACTCACATTCTTAGCTAAATCTGCTTAATCTGCGAGAGACAAAAAACTTTTAATCCTTTATCCCAATATTTATCAAGAGTGCTTTCTATTAAACCTTAGTATGTTTCCATTTTCCTTTCCGAAAGACAATAATACAGGCAACTGCCAATACAATTTCAGAAACAAGAATAGCTGTAAAAACACCATTTGATCCCAAATCAAACGAGATTCCTAAAGTATAGGCAAGAGGAATCTGAACGATATAAAACATCAGGATATAAAGCCATGTCACGACTTTGACTTCGCCCGCTGCGTTGAGCGCTCTTGAAATTACCATCGTATATCCAAGAAGAATATATGCCATAGAGATAAGATGGATATACATGGTACTAAAGGAAATAACTTCGGGAATATCAGTAAAGATTTTGACAACGGGAACGGCTAGGAAAATCCAGCAAATTCCAATTAGAATCAGGAATCCCATATTCAGCATTCCGGCTCTCCAAACCGATTTTTCGGCTCTTTCGGGCTGTTTTGCACCAAGATTTTGTCCGGTTAATATTCCGGCGGCATTCCCAAGTCCCCATGCGGGCATTGTCGCGATAGAAGTTACTCTTTGTGCTAAAATATATCCTGCCAAAGCATTGGGTCCAAAATGAGACATAATCTTAATCATAAATACCCAACTTGAAGCTGGAATAATAAACTGAACCGTTCCGCCAAAAGCGATTTTTACAACTCTTTTGAAAATTGCCAGATTGAACAGGAGCTGAGCCATTCCGATTTTCATGACTGTTTTTCCTCTCACCAAGTACCAAGCCTGATAAAGCACACCAACAACTCTCGCAACTAATGTAGCCAATCCAACCCCGAATAAACCGTAAGCGGGAATTGGTCCCCATCCAAAAATAAATAATGGACACAATACAATGTTTATCGCATTCGAAACCCAAAGAATTCTCATAGCGGTTGAAGCATCTCCGGCACCACGAAAGATTCCGTTTATTACGATACGAAGAATTAGAAATCCGCTGGACGCAAACATGACGATTCCGTAGGACGTTCCTTCCTGCACCATAGCGTCAGAAAGTCCCATTGCGTTCATAATATCTGTTGCCCAAACGGCGCAAACAACACTTATAAGGATCGCAATTGGTGTCGTTACATAAATTACCTGCATCGCTGTCTGACCTGCAGCTTTGAATTTTTTCTCGCCAATTCTTCTCGAAATCATCGCCGATGCAGCAATTCCCAAACCTATCGAAACTGAGTAACAAAAGGTAATAAAAGTCGTTGTTGCTCCTGCGATAGAAATTGCATTGGTACCTAATCTACTCACAAAAAACAGATTGGAACAAACGAATAAAGATTCCATCAAAAGTTCGGTAACCATTGGTACAGATAATAGTATAATGGCTTTATTGATGCTGCCCGAAGTAAAATTACTTTCAGTTCCGGCAAGCGAACGCCTTAAAAGATCAAAGAAAGAACGTGTTTTTAAAATAGCTTCTTTCATTAGTTTTCTTTTTCTATTAATACTTTTTCATTGACCAATTGATGCAGCGGATTTGGAATAAAACCACTTTTTTTCATGTGTGGAAAACCAGCTGTTTCTTCGTAACCGTTGTATAAACGTCGGCTATTGAAAATAAGACGTTTGAATTCCGGAATAAACAAATTGTATTTATCAAACATATCCTGAAGTTCCGGATGTTCCTGCTGATATTCTAAAATGATATCGTGAACGCAATTCCAAAAAGAAGTTTCAGAATAGTTCGCCGTTGTAATCATGACATCGCTCAGGTATCTGAAAAAAGCATCAAAAACCGCAATAAGTATCGTTAATGGCGCATTCTCGGGATTAGGAGAAGCTACAAACATATTCTCGATAAATTCCTGCGGAAGTTTTTTCTTTCCTTCTTCATTAATCAAAATATCTCCCACAAAATCCTGCAGAGCGATACGCGTAGGCACATAGTCCTTTAGAATAAGAATCACATTTTGTCCGTGCGGATCGATGCATAATGAATGTTGGTAATAGATTTGAAGTACCGGTTTAAGATACGCCGTCATATAAGCATTTAGCCATTGTTCTGTCGAAAGTCCTGATTTTTCTATCAGTTCTTCAACAAGACTTTTGCCATGATCGTCGACATAAAGTAATGCCGCCATTGTCATTAGATTTTCTCCGTGTTTTAGAAAATTTACAGGACTTTCGCGCCACATCGCACCCAAATATTCATTGTATTGATAAGGAGGATTTACAATCTTGCTATAACTTGGATGTGTATACGTAACCGAAACCATTTCGCCAAGAAGCACAACATCCATTTTTTGCAAGTGATGATCTTTTTTAAGCATATCTTTCAGATAACCTGTAAGACGCGGCGCAACCGACAATTGTCTCGGACACAAACCTCTAATATGACTTGTGTTTAAAATAGACATCGATGTTTTTATATAATGCTTATTGGGTTTGCTCTGATTAAAAAAGGTACGAATACTTTGTTGCGGACTGTAAATATCTTCTGTTAATTCTAACGGAATAAGATGTTTAGACGCAATGTCATTCGCAAATTGCATTACCAGTTTATTCTGCCATTGCCATAAATGTACGGGAATAAAAATATAATCGTCCGGATTTACTTTGGACAGAATTAACTTGTTTCTAAAAGTTTCAATTTTTTCTACACCTATTTCATTTTCATAGAATTTTTGTTCATTCATATCGGTTTGCAGGCGCAAAGTGGCTCTGTTTTTATGAGCTGCAACCCAGACCAAACGTGTTTTTTGACCAGATTCGGGTGTGTAATTCTCGTAATCTTCGGAGTCGAAACCAATTCGGCCTTTGTTTACAATCACCCACGGATGACCGTCAAGACTATGTTCTATGGTTTGAAAATCGGCATCGGCTAATTTTGAGGCAGACAAACGACGTTTTGAATGTATGAAAGCATCGGCATATAAGGTATGTAGCAACTCTTCAATATAATGCGCAAGCGTAAAAGAGTTGATGCCAAATGTTTCCTGAAGTTCTATAAAGAAATTAGGGACATCAATGCGATCCAGTTTTACTTCATCCTCGATTTTATAAATGCTTTCTTTGACGATATGCCAATAGTTGAGAAATCTTGGATAAGCAGAAAAACTATAGTAAATATTCTCTTTGTCTGTGTCCAGGACAAAATGGGTCAAACCATTTTCTTCTCTGCTAACGATTTGTGGTTTTGCGACATCTTCACGCATGAGCTCAGAAATGCTTTTGGCCAGTAGGTTTCGGTTTACTTTATCCCAAATGGCAGCGTTGAGGTGCTGTGCGTCTTTGAATGTGTTTTCTGGGGTTATCATTCTAATTGTTTTTTTCTAATTATTTAATTGCTTGTTTAGTATAATTCATTTTAACACATAGATATATAGGATTTTGATTTGATTTCTTAATTTTTGATAACCATTTGTAAGGCTGAGCGGAGTCGAATTGTCAGGCTGAGCGGAGTCGAAGCCCACGTGCCAATTGGGACGCCCTTCGACTCCGCTCAGGGTGACAATTCACAAAGCAAACTATGTGAAAGAAATGTATTTCTCTTTGGTATTCTTTTTCGCACCTAATAATCTATGTTTCTATGTGTTTAAATAAACATTTCAGGAATTATACCCAACAACTTGCTCATTGATTAATTCCATAACACTGGATTCAGACAATTCTGATGTTGCTTTTTGTACACCAAATTGTTGAAATGCAATTCGTTTCTCGACCTTATAAACTTCGCGATTGGCAAGTTGGTTGATGATGCACGAATTTCTGTAAGCGCCCATTCCTAAGTCGGGAGTAGAAAGTCCGTGCGTATGTAATTCGGCATTCTGAACAAAAATATCAGTCCCGTTTTTGTCGATTGTATAATTGCGATTTACATTGAACAAACCATTTTGTAAACGATTGATTTTGGTTTCAATTCCGGAGAGAATTGCAGGTTCTTTGTATTTATAGCCAGTCGCCAGAATCACATAATCGGTTTGATCTTCATAAGGCTGATCAAGTTCTGTATGTGTGAAATCCAGATTATAAGAACCGTCCGCTTCTTCATTAACAGAAGTTAAGCGCATATTCGAACGCAATTCTACATTCAACGGAGTATCTTCTAAACTCATTTCATACAAACTATCAAAGATTTCATTAATCAATTCCTGATCGATACCTTTATAAAGTCCATGTTGTCGGGCCAAAAGCTGTTTTCTTTTCTCTTCGGATAAACTATGAAAATGATCTACATATTCCGGAGAAGTCAGTTCCAGAGTCAGTTTTGATTTATTATCCAAAGGAAAAAAGTGAGAAGAACGAGTAAACCATTTCAGTTGTAATCCGTTTTCGGTTTCCGGCAAAAGATCACGGAATACTTCGGCGGCACTTTGTCCGGAACCTATAATTGTTACCGATGCATTTTTGCGAATGCGGGATTTGAAATGCAAATATTTTGAAGCATGAATGACATTATGTAACGCTTCATCATCAATAAACTCAGGAATATGTGGTGAAGTTCCTGTTCCTAAAACAATTTTATGCGCATAATAAGTAGCGGTTATGCAAGTCTGCGTGTTGATGACTACTATTTTATAAACATCATCGACATGATCTATAGAAACTACTTTATGAGAGAATTTGCAATTGGGCAATTGCGACGCGACCCATTTGCAATATTCATTATATTCTCTTCTGTAAATGAAGAAGTTTTCGCGGATATAAAATTTATACAAACGTCCGCTTTCCTTGATATAATTCAAGAAGCTGTATTTGTTTGTAGGATCAGCCATCGTAACCAAATCGCCTAAAAACGGAACCTGAAGCGTAGCATTATTCAGCATAAGACCCGGATGCCAGTCAAAACTTTCTGACTGATCAAAAAACAATGCCGATAAATCTTCTACGGGTTCGATAAGAGCGGCAAGCCCAAGATTGAATGGACCAATCCCGATGCCTATTACCGAATATATTTTTTCTGTACTCATTGTGGTATTTTTATGAATTAAACTTGGGATGCCGAAACGGTGTTGTTCTGAAAATCTTTGGCAGCAGGAAATTTTGCCCAATACCATTCTCTGTAACAGAAGTTTAGATTGGCTTTTTTATGCGGCATTTCGATCACTTTTTCGATTTTGAAACCTACGTGAGCTTTATTCATCATTGATGCAATTGAATCTACAGATCCTTCGCCAACCATTTTACCAACCTTTGGCTCAGTCAAAACAAAATCCATCATAGATTGCGTTGCCGGCGATCCGTATTTTAGTTTAGGTTCAGTTGGCGCAATAAATTGATGCGTTCCATAATCGGATGGAAGAACATCATAATATTGTCCCACAATGTCACGGGTCGCCCAATAAACTTCGATATTGAAAGTCGGAACACCATTTGCTTCGCCAATAAAACTGTGCGCATGATCTCCCGGAAGTAGCATTCTATAATAGGCTTCTAACTCACGGATTGACCAGTTCATCTGCCAGATTTTCAGCGCATGTTCACGATGAAACCATTCATGAAGCATTTCCAAATCTTTGTCAATATCTACGGAACGTAATGTGATGGTTACATTTTCTTTTTCGAAAAAACGGCTGAAAACAGTGGTATTTTGTTTTGGATTAATCAGTTTTTTAGAGAAAAAGTGTTTGTTTAAAGGATTAGGAGATGTTCTGTAAACCGCTGGATTTGTGCGTGGTGCACTGGCTTCATCCATATTGTTTAAGCTCGTTAACAGATTTCCTTTTACGACCAATATTGTACTGTTTGTAAAATGCGAAACTAAACCTGTAGTATCTTTATCTTCTTGTTTTTTAAGAGATTCATAGATCAGATTAAGCAATACGTTTTCGTCGGCTAGTTTGTTTTTACCCAGAATACTCGCCACTCCAAACAAGTGATTTACTAAAAGATAATAACCCCAGAAATCAATAATTCTTTTTTCGGCTATAAAAGATCTGCTGTCTTTGCCAAAATCTGGGATCAAACTTTCCAATTCTTCCACTTTTCCCTGACGGAAAAAATAACCCTGATTGTCTCTGAAATAGAGCTTTGCAGGAAATAGATTTTCATCAAATTCAACAAGCATATTCTGCTGATGAAATTCAGAACCAAATCCGTATTCATTAAAAATACCAACCAGCGGTGTTATGGTAATATTTAGATATTGCTTGAACCATGAAAGTGCCGTATCAGTTACGGATGCATCTTTTCTTTTGGCTGCTTCATTGATCAGATTAAGTATTCTTGGTGATTCGCCCAAAATTCCGTCCTGACAAAGTGAAGCGACCATTGTTACATTTTTCTTGGCATTTGCTCCATGAAACGGGTTCTGACGCACACTTGTACTGAAACCATCAATCACTTTATCATTGTAAGTAACGGCTATAAAAGCAGGATCTGTGATAAGCTGAATTTGCGGATAATCTTGCTGAATACCTTTTCCCCAATCGGTTTTCATAAGTAATGCAGCATCATAACCACGATTTAATTCATGAAGATAATTGACACGAAAAGAATTGGTGATTTTGACATGCAAAGAGAATTTGTACATCCACTCACTTTCTTCATTATAAACCGTTCGAACAGATGAGGTTGCGGTATAAAAAGGTCCAAATTGACCAAGACTGAAGAGAAGCTGTTTCGACTGCATTTCTTTAACTTCTGCCTCTTCCAGTAAATATTTGGCTTCCCACGGATGGGTTGGAACTACTTTATAATTGCTATAAAAATCCAATAATTCTTTGGAAGTTTTATCTGCATATTTTAAAATTTCCTTTTTTAAATAATCGCTCATCAGGTAATCTTCGGCACTTTTTTCGATCACATTTTCAGGGTGAATCAGGAAAAAGTGCAGTGGAAATTTTCCGGCTGTTTCAGGAGAATATTGAAGCAATTCTTCTTTGGTAAAACCTTCTCTGCTTTTGGGTAATGGATGCGCACTATGTCCTAAAATCAAGGATTGTTCTCCTTGTATAAAAGTTTGCTCCGGACTATTGGCAGTGTGATCGCTATTTTTATAATGCTCCAGATATAATGCCAGATTATCGATACTGTTTTGCATGCGTTTTTGCGTAGAAAGTGCCTCCATATCAGGATATTCTGCTTTTGCATATTCGCTTACCAGTTCCGTAAATTCCATTGGATTTATTTCTCTGAATTCATCTGATGCAATATCACGGGACACAATTGGAAAACCAAAAGAATGAATACCGCTTTCTGAAAAATAGATTAAAGGTGCAAAAACTTCATGACCAATTGTGGAGAAATCAAACCTAAAAAACGAACTATGATCGATAGTCTGCATAAAATCGGCAAGCGTTTGATCGTATTTTGGGATTCCTTCGTAGCGGCTCCAATTACTGAATTCTCTGCAATAACAATTGAGCAGGGATTTGAAATTTACCTGTTCAGCCAGCTGATGAAAATTAGTTAAGTCTGTGGTATTCATTTCCATTTTGTTTTATAAGGTTAAGTATGTTTTTAATGTCATTTAGGGTTGTCAACGGATTGAAAATGGTGAATTTGAGATAGAATTCTCCGTTTACTTTGGTGCTTGCAACGAGAACTTCTCCGCTAAAAAAAAGTTTTTCCTTGATGTATTGATTCACTTCGCAAGAGGTAGATTCGGCGGGACCGTCCAAATATCTGAATACTAAAACGCCCAAATCGGAGTGGCATAAAAGTTGAAAGTTTTCATCAGATTCTATCAGTTCGGCCGTTTTTTGGGTAGTTTCGATAATGGTATCCGTAAACTGTCCCAGTTTTTCTTTGCCCATATAACGAAGCGTAAACCAGAGTTTAAGAGCATCAAAACGACGCGTACTCTGAATAATAGATTTATTGATCTGAGCTGGAAGTGCGTCGTAATTCTGCTCTTTTGGATTTAAATAATCAGCGTGATGCTTGATAATATTTAAGTGAAGTTTGTTTTTTACGATAAAAGCGCTGCTGCTTATCGGCTGAAAGAATGATTTATGATAATCAATTGTTACAGAATCTGCGAGTTCGATACCGTTTAAAAGATGTCTGTGTTTTTCCGTCAATAATAATCCGCAACCGTATGCAGCATCAACATGAAGCCATAAATTATGGCGTCCCGCAATTTCAGCAATAGCTTTTAAGGGATCAACATTTCCGAAATCTGTAGTACCTGCAGTCGCTGTAATCGCAATTGGAATATTCCCTTTTTGGATTTCCTGAGCAATAGCTTTTTCCAGTTTTTCGGGATCCATTCGGTATCTTTTGTCAACGCCAACATGTACAATGGCTTGTTCGCCAAGACCTAAAATCCATGCATTTTTGTGATTACTGAAATGAGCTTTGTCAGATACAAAAACTCTGAATTTTGAAGCATCAGGCGGAAGACCGTTAAGTTTTATATTCCATTTTTGATATTCAAGCGAAAAGTAATCTCTTGCCAAAAGCAGTCCCATAAGATTACTTTGAGAACCTCCCGCGGTAAAAATGCCATCGCCCTGTGTGTAACCAATTTGTTCGCTTGTCCAGTCAATAAGTTTGCGTTCCATAAAAGTTCCGCCGGCACTTTGATCATAAGTATCCTGCGATGAATTAATGGCACTTATCAGGACTTCGGCAGCCAAAGCCGGTATTACAACAGGGCAGTTTAAGTGCGCGATATATTCCGGAAGGTGGTACGCTGTGGCATGTTTTACATAAATCTCGTCTACTTCGTTTAGCAGACTTTCGTAATCGGGAAGGGGAGTATCAAAATCTACGTTTTCGACTTTTAGCCTCATTTCATCTGGTCTGATTCCGCTAAAAGGTTTGCGATTGTTTTTAAGAAAATTAGAAACACGTTCCTGTGCTAATTTTACTGCCTGAGCATATTCGGTACCGGAATTTTGATGAAAAATATCTTTGTAAAAATCCTGTTCAGATAAAAGTGCTTTATCCTTTGGCACTTCTTCATTGATTAGTGTGGTATTCATAAAGTGATTATTTAGGGTTTTAATTTTTATTTACTCGAGGTAAATGACTTTTTTAGACAGGGGAGTTCTCTTTTTTTGGGATTGTTTTAAATCCTTTGGATAATATCCCAGATAGAGAAGTCCTAATGATTTTTCATTTTCTGCGAGATCAAACTGTGCAACATAATCAATGGCGACGCCTTTGGTACTCCAAAAACTGCCAATTTTATGTGCTGTACAAGTGAGCGCAATATTCTGCACGGCAGATGATATTGCAGCAATTTCTTCCCATTCCGGAAGATTGATTTTGGTATTTCTCACCATAATGACCCCAATAAGACAAGCGGCATTCAGCGGATAATTGGCGAGATAGCGAAGTTTTTCCTTTTGATCTTCAGGAGATAATTCGCTATAGAAATCCTTGTAATAATGTGCCATGTATGCTCCATATTCTTTTAGATATTTCCCTTTAAAAACAATAAATCTCCAAGGCTCTGTCATTTTATGATTTGGTGCCCAAGTAGCATTAATCAGGATTTCTTCGAGCAATTTCTCCGGCAATTCCTTTTTGATAAAGACATTGGCATAAATGCTTCTTCTGTCCCGAATATTCTTCGAAACTTTCTTGAGTTTATCAGAAGAATCTGATTGCTTGATTTTACTGGGTTTGTTTTTGATTTTCATACATTTTTGAAATTTTTTTAAGAAAATTCTTTTTATTTAAATGAAATACAAATATATTTGTAAGTAAATCTTATTTAGAATAAATAAAAACAGTATGATGCAAAAGTATAAATTTATCTGAATAAAAAAAATAAATATGAAAATTTTATACGAATGTCCGTACATAATAAAAATATTGTTATTGTATTTAGTATGTAACTATCATGTTATTAAATGTTTAAATTTTTACTATCCCTATCTATTATTAACTATAAATGAATTAAAAAAATGAAATCACAATCAATTATTGCAGATGAAAGATCTGCGAAAGCAAGTATAAGTTTTGATATTCCTACAAAGCCATTTATTGTAGAAGTTACGCCGCAGGAAAGAAATATTTTATCGAATGTTGGGAACCTTTTGGTAAAAGCCTTTGATCATTATGAAAACCCCGATTATATAGCAGCACTTCATCTGCACGCTTTTCAATTACTTCCGGAACGTATCAGCAGAATTTTAAGTCAGTTTGGTACTGATTTTTCTGCCAGTCAATATGGCGCTATTGTTTTTCAGGGTCTTTTAGAAGTAGATCAGGAAGATTTAGGGCCAACGCCTCCAAACTGGCAAGGTGCGGATTATGCAAAGCTGAATAAATACGGATTTATATGTTCGCTTCTTCATGGTGCAGTGCCTTCTAAACCGGTTCAGTATTATGCCCAAAGAAAAGGAGGAGGACTTTTGCACGCTGTGATTCCGGACGAAAAAATGGCGGTAACACAAACAGGATCGGGTTCAAAAACGGATTTGTATGTACATACTGAAGATGCTTTTTTGAGCAATCAGGCAGATTTTTTGAGTTTTCTTTATTTAAGAAATGAAGAGAGAGTTCCATCAACTTTATATTCGATTCGTTCACATGGAAAGATAAATTCGGTTATGGAGAAATTATTTGATCCTATTTATCAATGTCCTAAAGATGCGAATCATGATGATGAAGATGCAGCTCCTGGACCAACGGCTTCTGTTTTATACGGAAACAGACAGCTTCCTTTTATCCGTTTTGATGCTGCGGAGCAAATATTCAACGAAAATGCCGGGCAAACTCCGGAAGCTCTTTATAATTTGACGGAGTTTTGGAATGAGGCAAAAGAGCTTATAAACAGTGAATATGTTCCAAATTCCGGAGATATTATTTTTGTCAACAATCATTTATGTGCACACGGACGCAGTGCTTTTGTAGCAGGACAACGTGAAGAAAACGGTAAGATCGTTAAATGCGAGCGCCGACAAATGCTAAGAATGATGAGTAAAACCAGTTTAATTCACATGAGATCTGTTACCCAGACCAATAATCCATATTTTGTGATGGAGGAGCATTTGGGTAAAATTTTTGATTTGGATTAGTTTTCTTCGGTAAAATGTTTTCTGTGAAATGTGAAAGTAACATACATTTTACATTTCACAGAATACCTTTCACTAATATAAATGTTTTTACAAAGATTCCAGAAACGAAATATATTCCAGAGTATTTTCTTCGACTCTTTCTGAGGTTATATTATGCTCTGCTCCATAAAAAGCAAATAACGGCTTGTAATCAGCTTTGATATAATCAAAAGTGACTTCAAATGGCGCTGTTAGTTGTTCTACTGTATATTTATATCTTCCGTTTGTGCTGTAATCTTCTTTATTAATACCTGCAGAAATGCTTAAGGCAATTTTTTTATTGGCTAATTTATAGCCGCTTTTACTACCGTAAGCAAATCCGGAGATTATTACTTCGTCTAACCATTTTTTTAATAGGGGAGGACAATTGAACCAGTAGAAGGGAAACTGAAATATAATCGTATCATGATTTTCTAATAATTGCTGTTCTTTTTTAATGTCAATTTTTTCATCAGGATATAAGTTGTACAAATTATGCAGTGTATATTGATCGGGGTATTTATTTAATTCTTCAATCCATCTTTTGTTTATTATAGATTTTTCAAGGTTGGGATGAATTATAATTACAAGTGTTTTCATTTTATTAGTATTAAAATTTGCAAATACAAAGTTCGAATACACTGGTAAATACTGCAATAAGGGATTAATTAATCACATAGTGATAAATTAATCCCTATTTATTTTTCCTGTAAAAACTGTAATTGTTTTTACTTTTGTAATTGCATTTCTAAATGAATTTTTATGTATCAACGAAAAATACCAATTGATTATAATTGTGGACTTAATGTGGCGATGGAAGTCGTGGGTTCTAAATGGAAATTTTGTTTGTTGGATGAGATTTCAAAAGGAATAAAACGTCCTAAGGATCTTGTTAATGCGATTACTGATATCTCAAAACGTGTATTGCAAAGCCAACTTAAGGAATTGGAGTTTCATGGGCTTTTAGGAAAAACAGTTTATAATGAAATCCCATTGCGAGTAGAATATTTTCTAACGGAAACTGGAGAATCTCTCTTGCCTTTAATTTCTGCTATTGATAAATGGGGATTAGAATTTGCACCTCAATTAAAAATTATATTAGAAAACCAAATCATTGAAGTGGAAAGCTAGATTTCTATGTCAGAAGTTTTACATTTTGAAAACTATTTGGATTTAAGATTATTATCGTTAAATTTATTTATCTAAAGTGAATCTTCTTTTGATAATGAAAACGAAAATTTTAATCTTATAAAAAATAACAATTTTGAGTACAACAGAATTTTTCACCCGACTTATAATTGCTTTATTATCCGGATTAATTATTGGTTTTGAGCGACAATGGCATCATAAAGAAACCGGTCTAAAAACTAATATGCTGGTCGCAACAGGTGCAGCGGCTTTTGTTTTGTTGTCTATAAAAGTAGCGGGAACAGCGCCTAATATTGATGTTACCCGTATTACAGCTCAGGTTGTTATGGGAGTTGGTTTTTTGGGTGCAGGAGTTATTTTTAGAGAAGGACCCAATGTACACGGATTAAATTCGGCTGCTACAATATGGTGCAGTGCCGCAATTGGCTGTATTGCTGCTTCGGGTTATTTTGTCGAGGCTTTGATCTGTACATCTTTAGTAACTATCGTAAACACAGTTCTTGAACCAGTAGAGAATTGGTTACGAAACAGGAAGTAATGTTTGTTTTTTAATCGCAAAGAAACATTAAGATTTAATTTTATTTTTACCAATAGAAAACACAAAGTTCGCAAAGCTATTCTTCACATTCAAAAACACAATGTTGTCATTTCGAGGAACGAGAAATCACATTACGGATTCACGGTGTGTTGCTCTCTGGATGTGATTTCTCCCTTCGGTCGAAAATGACAAGAATGCCTATGGACAAACGTCTCCATATAGTACAGCAAACCCGTCAGGTTTTAAAAGGTGAATTTAAACACATAAAAAAGCCGATTTTCTTTAAGAAAATCGGCTTTTAAATTTTTCCATTTTAAGGAAAGATTATCTAAATTGTAAAAGATCTATCTCAATGCGTATCTTAGTTTAAGCCCGTAAGAAACCAACCTTACATCGTTTGTATAAGGTGTGCTTAATGTACTGTTGTAGTGAAGCTGTACTGGTATTTCGGGATTGTAGTGAACCAGATTTTTGTTGTTGTTTTTATCCATTATGTCATTTAATCCATAATCAAGATAAAGTCCTATATATACAGAACTTCTGTCTCCCACTTTTTGTTTCAAACCAGTTTCAAAAGTTGCAGCATAAGAGGTCTTTGTATTGAGATCTTGTTTGTTTGCTGTTACATTATCGGTGCT
The DNA here is from genome assembly GCF_006438875.1 of Flavobacterium pectinovorum. Lineage (GTDB taxonomy): Bacteria > Bacteroidota > Bacteroidia > Flavobacteriales > Flavobacteriaceae > Flavobacterium > Flavobacterium pectinovorum_A. The sequence goes on along the minus strand of NZ_RCZH01000006.1, from coordinate 227,287 downwards.
TGCAAATCCGGCAAATGTCGGACCAAATAATTCAACATTGTATTGCGGATAATAGCCGCTTGTGGTCAGATTTTCCATTTTTGTTTCATAGCTTCCGCTTACTGCGAATCCTATTTTAACACCGGCTGCAAGATAGAATTTTGTTGGTCCCGGATTCTCATATTGAATCGTAATTGGCACATTTACATAGCCTAATTTTTGTTTCTCTCTTAGCTCAGTTGCTTTATATCTGAATTGAAATGACTCATTTTCGGCATCTATAGTTGTGTATTGTCCCGAAAGATATTGGAATTTTACATCTGAACTATAAGTCTGATATTCGGCACCAATGCCAACACTTATTCCTTCATTTAGATAATACGAATAACGAAGTCCCGCACTAATTCCGTTTCCGGGCACTATTTCTCCGCCAGTATTATATTTCAGAAATGAAAAAGGACCTGCGACAGAAACAGATAGTTCCTGTTTTTTATCCTGAGCGTAACTCTTTAGGCAAGTTCCCAAAAGTACGGTAATCATCACTGCTGATGTTATATAGTTTATTATATTTTTCATCTTAATTGTTTTTTATGCCAGTACTATTAAGGAAATAGTACTGGCAGATTTTATTTATTTACAATTACTTTAAGTGTTTTCTTGATATTAGCAGTTTCAATAACTACAATATACATACTGCTTTCTGCTTGTGGCAATTCTATCTCAGTTTGTATTGTAGATGATTTAACTGTTTTGATCAATTGACCTGACACAGAATAAAGGCTAATTTGCATGCTTGCCAATTCTTCTACCGGGAAATCTGCTTCAACAGTAATTGTTTTTCCTACTTGAATTGGATTTGGATAAAGTTTAGCTTCCGCTGATTTCGATAGTGAAATTTTGCTTTTGCAGGTTTGCAGTACTTTTCCATCTTTTGTAGTCATTTTTACGCTATAATCTGCGGTAGGATCTAGTGTAGTTCCTAAAGCATTTCCTGCAGTATAATATTGACCGGTTCCAATCGATTGACCATTTTTAAACCATTCGTAAGAAACAAATTCATAACCTCCATTGGTTAAAGGATTGTTATTTACAAGAAGAACGTTATTGAATTTTTGACGTACAATGTCAAAGAACCCAAATGGTTTTTCTACGGTTATTGTATAGTTGGACGTTGTACTTCCGTCTTCCGATGTAACAGTTATGATTTGTGTATAAATTCCCGGTTTTGGAGTATTGACACTAAAATTAGCAGATGGAAAAATTGTAGCATTTGTTTCGTTTAAGATAGAAACGCTTGGATTATTTTCATCACATAACATTACATATTTAATATTCGCATTCTTGGCTGGAGTCAGAAATACTTGATTACCAATAGTAATTTTTGCAATCGTTATGTCATTATTCTTAACAATAAGAAGTTGTGAAACGTCTGGAGCTGCTAAGTAATTAGCGTCACCATCCTGATGTGCAGTAATTAATATTGAACCTGGTCTCAGTAGATTTACTAAGCCTGTAGTTGCAGAAACATTTGCAGCCGGCAGGGCAGTAGGAGATGTAAATGAGTAGCGTATTGCCAATCCTGAATTAGCAATTGCTGCTAAATTAAAGGTGTTGGTTCCTCCCAGAGTTTTTACTGGTAATGCTCCAAAAGTAATCAGCTGTGCTGCTTTTTTAATAGTAAGCTGCGCAGTAAGAGTAATTGGAGAACAATTTGGCGTACTTACAGATGGTGTTACTGTTGCAGTTATGCTGTAAACCCCCGCATTGGTTGCACCGTTTGCTGTTCCTGTTATTGGAGTAATAGCATAAGCTACTGTCGCTCCTGCAGGAAGATTTGCTACTTGTAATGTGCTAAGGCTTCCGTTATAAGTAAATTGAGCATCGCTAAAAGTTACCAGATTTAAAGGAGAAGCAGTTACATTAAGTGTTTGATTTTGAGTCGAAATGTTTCCATGTCCGTCATCATAACTCCATGTAATTACATAAGTACCAACCGTTGTATAATTTAAAGGATTTGTTGTTGTTGCATTAATTATTCCTGCACAGTTGTCAGTCGCTGTTGGAACAGAAATCTGAGCTGATAAAATGGAACAGTTACTGGTAATAGTTGGCAGAGTAGCCAAATTTGGTACCGGAGCTGTTACATCAGGAGTTGTTAGTATGCTTATTGATTTTATTATTGTACATCCTTTTGCGTCAGTTATAGTTACGGTATAATTTCCTGCACTAAGTCCTGTAGCTGTGGCAGCATTTCCTCCTGATGGAGACCATGCATAAGTATATAAACCTGTTCCGCCAGTTGCTGCTACGGTTGCTGATCCATTATTTGCTCCACAAGTTACATTTGTTTGTGTAGTTGTTGCAGCGAGAATTATAGGCTCAGTTATGGTAACGGTTTGTGTTGTAGTACAGTTATTAGTATCAGTAATAGTTACTGTATAAGTTCCACCGTTAAGTCCCGTTGCCGTTGCAGCAGTTCCACCTGATGGTCCCCAAATATAGGTGTAAGTACCAGTTCCGCCAATTGCACTTACTGTTGCAGATCCATTACTTGCTCCATAACAAGAAACATTTGTGTGAGCAGTAATCGAAGCAGTTAAAAGAGCTGGTTCAGTTAGGGTAACAGTTTGAGTTGTTGTACAGCTGTTAGCATCAGTAACCGTTACGGTATAAGTTCCTGCAGTAAGTCCTGTTGCGGTTGCAGCAGTTCCTCCAGAAGGTGTCCATGCGTAAGTATAAGTACCAGCTCCGCCAATTGCAGTTACTGTTGCCGCTCCTGTAGTTCCTCCGTTACAGCTTATATTTGTTGGAGCTATTGTAGCAGTAAGAGCGCCAGGTTCTGTGATTGTAACACTTTGAGTTGCAGTACAGCTTTTGGCATCGGTCACGGTTACAGTATAAGTTCCCGGACTAAGTCCTGTTGCGGTTGCAGCATTTCCGCCTGATGGAGACCATGCGTAAGCATATGTACCATTTCCGCCAGTTGCGGTTACGGTTGCAGCTCCATTGGCTTGACCATTACATAAAATATTGGTTTGACCCGTAATAGCAGCAGTTAATAAAGTTGGTTCTGTAATTATAAAATTTTGAGTTGCAGTACAACTGTTTGCATCTGTTACGGTTACGATGTAAGTTCCCGGGCTAAGTCCTGTTGCTGTTGCAGCAGTTCCGCCTGATGGAGCCCAAACATAGCTATACGTACCAGATCCTCCGGTTACGTTTACCGTTGCAGATCCATTGTTAAGTCCGTTGCAGGTAACATCAATTTGACTTCCTGCAGAAGCTACTAATTGAGATGGTTCCGTTAGGGTAACAGTTTGAGTTGTTGTACAGCTGTTAGCATCAGTAACCGTTACGGTATAAGTTCCCGCAGTAAGTCCTGTTGCGGTTGCAGCAGTTCCTCCAGAAGGTGCCCATGCGTAAGTATAAGTACCATTTCCTCCAGTTGCAGTTACTGTTGCGGCTCCTGTAGTTCCTCCGTTACAGCTCACGTTTGTTGGAGCTATTGTAGCAGTAAGAGCACTAGGTTCTGTGATTGTAACGCTTTGAGTTGCAGTACAGCTATTAGTATCGGTCACGGTTACAGTATAAGTTCCCGGACTAAGTCCTGTAGCTGTTGCAGCATTTCCGCCTGATGGAGTCCATGCGTAAGCATATGTACCATTTCCGCCAGTTGCGGTTACAGTTGCAGCTCCATTGGCTTGACCATTACATAAAATATTGGTTTGACCCGTAATAGCAGCAGTTAATAAAGTTGGTTCTGTAATTGTAAAATTTTGAGTTGTAGTACAACTGTTTGCATCTGTTACGGTTACGATGTAAGTTCCCGGGCTAAGTCCTGTTGCTGTTGCAGCAGTTCCGCCTGATGGAGCCCAAACATAGCTATAAGTACCAGATCCTCCGGTTACGTTCACCGTTGCAGATCCATTGTTAAATCCGTTGCAGGTAACATCAGTTTGACTTCCTGCAGAAGCTACTAATTGAGCTGGTTCAGTTAGGGTAACAGTTTGAGTTGTTGTACAGCTGTTAGCATCAGTAACCGTTACGGTATAAGTTCCTGCAGTAAGTCCTGTTGCGGTTGCAGCAGTTCCACCAGAAGGTGCCCATGCGTAAGTATATGTACCATTTCCTCCAGTTGCAGTTACTGTTGCCGCTCCTGTAGTTCCTCCGTTACAGCTTATATTTGTTGGAGCTATTGTAGCAGTAAGAGCGCTAGGTTCTGTGATTGTAACACTTTGAGTTGCAGTACAGCTATTAGTATCGGTCACGGTTACAGTATAAGTTCCCGGACTAAGTCCTGTTGCTGTTGCAGCATTTCCGCCTGATGGAGCCCATGCATAGGTATATGTACCATTTCCGCCAGTTGCGGTTACAGTTGCAGCTCCATTGGCTTGACCATTACATAAAATATTGGTTTGCCCCGTAATAGCAGCAGTTAATAAAGTTGGTTCTGTAATTGTAAAATTTTGAGTTGTAGTACAACTGTTTGCATCTGTTACGGTTACGATGTAAGTTCCCGGGCTAAGTCCTGTTGCTGTTGCAGCAGTTCCGCCTGATGGAGCCCAAACATAGCTATAAGTACCAGATCCTCCGGTTACGTTCACCGTTGCAGATCCATTGTTAAATCCATTGCAGGTAACATCAATTTGACTTCCTGCAGAAGCTACTAATTGAGCTGGTTCAGTTAGGGTAACAGTTTGAGTTGTTGTACAGCTGTTAGCATCAGTAACTGTTACGGTATAAGTTCCTGCGGTAAGTCCTGTTGCTGTTGCAGCAGTTCCACCAGAAGGTGCCCATGCGTAGGTATAAGTACCAACTCCGCCAGTTGCAGTTACTGTTGCAGCTCCTGTAGTTCCTCCGTTACAGCTTATATTTGTTGGAGTTATTGTAGCAGTAAGAGCACTAGGTTCTGTGATTGTAAATGATTGTGTGGTCTGACATAAGTTAGCATCTTTAATAGTAACTGTATAAGTTCCGGCACTAAGTCCTGTTGCTGTATTTGCAGATCCACCAGATGGCGCCCATAAATAGGTGTATGCACCAGTTCCTCCTGTTACGCTTACAGAAGCTTCTCCTGTAGTTGCACCATTACATAACAGATCGATTTGCGATGGAGTAACTACTAAAGCAGCAGGCTCAATAATTGTAAAGTTTTTTACAATAGAACAACCATTAGCAGAAGTTATGGTTACATTATAACTACCTGCAGTAAGATTGCTTGCCGTATTGGCATTGCCTCCTGACGGTGACCATACGTAAGTAAAGGGACCCGGAGCTCCGGAAGGTGTAACGGAAGCTGAACCTGTATTTGCACTATTACATAAAACATCTGTTTGAGATGTAGCAGCAACAAGTGTGTTAGTTGTATTAATAGTCGCGGATTGGGTAGTTGTACATCCCTTTCCGTCGGTAATAGTAACTGTATAACTTCCCGCACTAAGTCCTGTTGCCGTTGCAGCAGTTCCACCAGATGGAGACCATGAATAGCTATATGGAGTTGTACCGCCACTAGCACTCACTGTTGATTGACCTCCTACTAAACAAGTTGCATCTATTTTGCTTATTGAAGCAGTAAGAACTGGAGGTTCGGTAATTAAAAAGTTTTGAGTAAAACTACAACCATTACCATCTGTAACCAGACAAGAATAGTTTCCTATATTAAGTCCTGTTGCCGTTGCAGCAGTTCCACCAGATGGTGACCATGCATAAGTATAAGTTCCAGTTCCACCGGTTGCTGTTACAGTAGCTGTTCCGCTTGCTCCTCCATTACACAATACATCTGTCTGAGATGGTGTAACTGTTAAAACAGCTGGTTCAGTTATAGTTATAGGTTCAGATACAGTACAACTATTTGCATCAGTAACTGTTACGGTATAAGTTCCCGCAGCAAGTCCTGTTGCAGTTGCAGCATTGCCGCCAGTAGGAGACCATATATAAGTATATGTACCAGTTCCTCCGGATGCAGTTACAGAAGCAGATCCGTTAGTTCCTCCATTACAGCTTACATTTGTCGGTGCAATTGTTGCAGTTAGCTGAGTAGGACTTCCTACATTGATAGTTTTAGTTAATGTACAACCTTTTGCGTCTGTAATGGTGCAGTCATAATCTCCAGCAGTTAATCCTGAAGCAGTAGATCCTGTTCCTCCAGAAGGTGCCCAAGAATAGCTATAAGCTCCTGTTCCTCCTGATGCAGTCACACTTGCAGTTCCGTTTGCTCCGCCAAAGCAGCTTACTCCTGTTGAAGAAGTAGTTGCTGATATAGCAAAAGTAGGCTGATTTATTGTGAAAGTTTGTGTTGTCGAGCATGAGTTAGCATCGGTAACTGTTACTGTATAAGTTCCGGCAGTTAATCCTGAAGCAGTTGCAGCAGTACCTCCTGATGGTGCCCATGAATAAGAGTAAGTACCGACTCCGCCTGTTACATTTACGGTTGCAGATCCTGTTGCAAATCCATAACAATCTACATCTGTAGTCGAACCTACGGTAGCAACCAATGCAGCAGGTTCCCATATTGTAAAACTTCTTGTTGTAGAGCAAGTATGGCTGTCTGTAATAGTTACCGTATAAGTTCCTGCAGTTAGTCCTGATGCTGTATTATTACTTCCACCGGCGGGTGCCCATGAATAAGTATAAGGTCCTGTTGCTCCACTAACTGTCACAGCAGCAGCTCCAGTTGGGGCTCCATTACATAGTACATCAGTTTGTGAAGTCGTTACAGCAAATGGAGTTGGCTCTACAAGTGTAAAAGCTTGTGTTGCTGTACAACCTTTGCCATCGGTAACGGTAACAGTATATGTACCGTCCGAAAGTCCTGAAGCTGTAATCCCTGTTCCTCCTGATGGTGACCATGAGTAAGTATAAGGTAAAGTTCCTCCTGAAGCGGCAACAGTTGCAGATCCGTTAGTACCACCATTACAATTAGGATTAACAAATGTATTCTGAGCAGCTACTAATACAGCAGGCTCTGTGATGGTAAAGCTTTGTGAAGTCGGACAAAGGTTAGCGTCGTTTATGGTTACGCTATAATTTCCTTGTGTTAAATTAGACAATGTTTGTGTGGTAGCACCAGTAGACCAAAGATAAGTATATGATCCGGTTCCTCCAGAAGGAGTAACTGTTGCAGAACCTGTATTACCACCATTACAACTTACATTTACTTGGGTTGGATTGGCAATGATATTATATATTGTAAGAGTTGCACCATTTGAAACTGCTGCAGGAGCACAAGTTCCTGTAGCGATAACTCGGTATGAATTACCATTCATTGCTGTAGTAGCACCTGTTATAGTAAGTGTCGCAGTAGTAGCGCCTGAGTATATAGAACTATTACTTAGGTTTGAATAACCAGAGCCAGTGTTTTCTTGCCACTGATATGACGTAGCATTAGAAGCAATTGCCGAAAAAGTAGCATTTGACCCCACACAGATAGCACTTAAGCTAGGATGTGTCGTTATTGAAGTTAGTCCTAAAACAGTTATTGGTATTGTAATAGGATTTCCGGGGCAACTATTAATTAATGGAGTTACGGTATAAGTAACGACTCCATCACCTGAAAGAACCTGATTTAAGCTTGTTCCTGAGCTATCTGAAAAACCAGTAACCGTACCACTAGTAAGAGCCGTTGTCCATGAAAAAGCAGCTCCTGTTGGTGTTGATGTTAAAGCTATATTAGGAGCTGTACCGCTGCAAATTATTTTTGAAGCTGGAGTTGCTGTTGCTGTCGGCAAAGGATTTACGGTTACAGTTATTATACTTGGAGGACCCGGACAACCGTTTAAGGTTGGAGTTACCGTATAGTTAACCGTACCGTTGCCCGTTAAAGTTTGAGCAATAGTAGTTCCTGAACTTCCAGAAGCACCATTAACTGTACCGGTTGCTGTCGCTGTTGTCCATGAAAAAGTGGCACCAGTAGGAGTAGAAATCAATGCTATGTTTGTAGAAGATCCGCTACAAACGGTTTGAGAAGATGGAATCGATGTTACTATTGGTAATGGCTTAACAGTAACAGCTACTGTAATTGGCGCACCAGGACAACTATTTAAAGTTGGAGTTACCGTATAAGTAACCACACCGTTACCGGTAAGAGTTTGATTTATAGTTGTTCCTGAACTGGCAGAATATCCGCTAACGGTACCAGATGTAAGAGTTGCCGTCCATGCAAAACTTGCTCCTGTAGGTGCCGAAGTTAGTGCAATACCAAGTGAGCTTCCGCTACAGATTGTTTGCGATGATGGAGTAGCTGTAGCAACCGGTAATGGAGTAACACTCAATTGTGCCACACCATTTGATACTATAGAATTTGTACATGAACTTGTAAGTACAACTCTATAGGAATAACCATTCATTCCTGTTGTAACAGATCCAATGTTAAGATTTGTTGTATTTGCTCCCGAATAACTTGGAGTTATTCCTCCATTAGTGATATTAGTATAACCTGAACCATCATCTACCTGCCATTGGTAAGTTACTGTATTAGTTGCTGTAACACTAAATGTAGCAGTCGATCCTGCACAGGCTGTGTATGCAGCAGGCTGTGAACTAACAGATGGTGAAGAAGCGGCCAGGGTAGGCTCGCTTATAGTGACAGGATAAATTTTAGGACATCCAATATTATCCGTAACTGTCACTGTATAACTTCCTGCAGGAAGTGAGCCGGCTGTTGCCGAAGTAATTCCTGATGGCGACCATAAATAGGTATATGGTGGGATTCCTCCTGAAGCAGCAACTGTTACAGATCCGTTATTACCGCCATTACAACTCACATTAGTTAAAGAAGTCGTAGTAACAGTTGTATTAGGAACTGTTAATGTAGCGGAATTAGAATTTATTGTTCCTACTCCGGTTACCACGCAACGATACAAATAGCCACTCATTGCAGCAGTTACATTTGTTATAGTTAAGGTTGCTGTCGTTACAGTAGAATAAGGCGCAGCATTTGATAGATTTGCAAAACCACTTCCGGTATCTACTTGCCATTGAAAAGAAGTTGCATTAGATGCTGTAATTGGTAGAGTAGTACTGCCACCTACGCAAAGCGTTCTGTTAGGCGGGTTAGCAGTAATTGTTGGTGGTACTCCCAGAAAAGGAGCGCCAGATGGCATAGTTTGAGTTGTTGCAGAAAACGACCAATTCGCCGGATTCATTACAGCAGTTTTAATTGCCGCAGCGTTTGCAAAAGGTCCTGTACCCGTAAATTTAGCAGATTGTGGTACGGCACCACCAGCTAGTGTACCCGTATAGAATGCACTTGTACCATTGGCAATACCCGGAGGCATGGCAGAGGTACTAGGTCCAATTGTACAGGTTGCACCGGGAACATCCCAAGTTGCAGCTGTGGTAGTAGCGGCATTACATGTTGCATAGCTAAGCCCGCCTTTTAGACTTACACCACTACCGGTAATTGAACCAGAACCGCCTTGAAAAGCAACGATCTGATCACCAACGGTAGATAAGGACAAGCCGTTTGCAGGAGTTCCTTCCGTAACTGTCACTACACCATTTTGTGTTAAGGCAAGCGTAGTTGGATTATAGGTAGAAGCAGTGAGACCACTAATTAAGATTTCTGTACCCAAAGGAATAGCGGTCGCAGAAGTCCATGTAACAGTTGCTTCGGTATTACCAACTATTGCTTGCCAGGTACTACCGTTATATCCTCTGTCAGTAAAACTAATTACTGTATTGGCAGAAATAGGAACAAGCAGTACAAACGAATAACTGTCACTAGTCGAAACCGAGGGAGTAGCTGTAGCATCATATCCCGTAAAGATGATATCTCCAACTGACAAAGTAGTTTGAGAGCTGGCTAAATAACTTTGCATAAATATCCCTAAGAATAAGGCGATATTTAGGAAGTTTTTAATTTGTGAGTAAAAATGTTTCATAATAGATTGATTAATTATAAAGTGGCAAAGTGCTCGCCGTTTTTTAGACCAAAAATGAGCAACTTGTGCCCACTCATAAATGCTTCATCCGTATAAACAATATTTATACGAAGTTGTGTATCATTATAACACTGAATAATAAGTCCCTTTTCTTCGTTTATGTTCAAAATAGTTCCGGGGTTTTGAGGTTTTTCAGATTTAAAGCTTGTTAGAGAAGCTTCCAGAATACGTATATTCCATCCGTTCCATTGTGTATAAGCGCCTTTATTCCAGGGATTGCAGGCTCTTATTAATGCTTCTACAGATTTTGCATCTTGGTTTTGCCAATTGATACATACGTCCGAGGCATTAGGTCTTTTATAATAATGTGATATTGTTTCTTCTTGTTGAATTCCCTTAGTATTAGCTTCAAGTAAAGTCAATACTTCAGGAATAATATGTGAACCTAAATAAGAAAGATTCGTACACAATAAACCATGTGTAACAGGAACATCCAGCGGTAATTCCTTTTTAAATATAATTGCACCACGGTCAATTTCTTTCTCAATAACATGAACTGTTATTCCGGTTTCCTTTTTTTGTTGTCTAATAGATTCGAATACAGGATCAGATCCTCTCATTTCAGGTAAAAGCCCATAATGAAAATTGTAAAACAGGTTTGGATGCTGTTCTAGACTTTCTGAAGGTATTTTCCATGGAAATGTCATCGTAAATACATATTTTATATCAGTGTCTTTAGTTAATTCTTCTAACTGGATATTTAGTTTTTCTTTTTCAAGCAGTACTAAATTAATACCCGTTTGAGAGGCAAAAGCAAAGCAGAAATCTTTAATATCATCATTATGTATTGGTATTGCAATCGTGTGCAATCTGCCAATAGCAAAAAATGTTTGTATAGCAGCAAAAGCCATACGATGATTGCATAAGACAATTATGTCGCGTTTTGCACTCATGAATCTAAACAGGCATAAGCATTAAGCCAGGAGTTCGTTAACGTATCTTTTATAGCATTGATGTTTTGCTGTAAACTTTCTCGTTCCTGATCCAGATTTTCTACTTCTGTTATTGTATCTAAATGGCAATTGCCGGTTTCTTCATTTTTGGTAACATTCGCATAATAAACAGGAGCTTCTGAGAAGCCCGTATTAGGATTTATAAATACAGATCCTCGTGGCGAATTGATGATAAGCCCATCTAATGAATTTTTGTTCATTATCGAAATAAACAAAGCAGCTTCCCATCCTAAAAGAGAAAAAACATTTGCTTTATTTGCTTTAATGCTTTCCATAGCATTTACAAATTCACTATTCTCTTTTGATTCTATTTTTGATGACCACGGAACTGAACAGCTCCAGTCATATCCCGGATAAGGTATTTTACTGAGCCATAATTCTTCTGCAGTAAAACCGCTTCCGTATGTTTTTGCAGCTGAAATACTTTCGAATTTTTTAGCTTCTCTAAAAAAATCTTCCGCCATATCTCCACAAAAGGAAGTAAGTACCGCAACATCTTTATTATTTTCCAGATATTGGGCTAATGGTTCTAAATTAAAGTCTGATTTTTTTAAAGGTGTAATGTGATTATACCTAACTGCACCTCCTTTTTCTTCCGCTGCAACAGCATAAGCATATGGAGAGCGATAACCGGCATCATAAAAAGAACAGGTAAAAGCAAAATTATTTTGACCATCTTCAAATGCTTTACGCACAATGGCGCGAGAACACAAACTTCCTTGCAAGGAAAGAAAATATACATTTGATAGTTTTCCTTCAAAAGAATGAAAATGATAACCGCTATCCAGTACGATTAATATTTTGCCGGAACTTTCAAAAAGAGGTTGAACAAATTCAGCCGAAACAGGATTCATGTATCCCACGATTACATCAGTATCATTTAATAATAGCCCTTCGCAAGTAGTATGAATTTCTTCGTTTTTTGCGGCAACGCCTATACTGGCAGATACTATTTGATGTGCTCCGTCAAGACCCAAATTTTTTAGGCAAGTTTTTAATCCATCCATAATATCAAAAGATATGGAAGGATAAAGAACAGAGCGGGGCAAAAGTAAAGCTATATTCATATGTTTTTGGTTATGGTAAGGGCGTTCAACGAGAAGATCAACGTTAGGACGCCCTTATATTGGCAATTAAATTTAATTTCTTGAAGGAAAGACTCCGTACAAACAAATAATGTAGTTCAAACCTAAGTAAGGTTGTTGAACTGGTATTGGTAAATTATTTCCGGTTACACCTACTGTTATGGTTGGTGTAATAGCGCGCAGCGCAGTATCAGGTGTCGCAACAGAGTAAAGTCCTGTCAGAGCTGCCAGATTATTTCCTGTTGGAGTACCTACATCTCCTCCGTCTGATAAAGCACCCATCGAATATGAACCCGTTCCTACGTGAGTATGACTAGGTAAGTTTGAAAGAAGTGCTGTTACAGTAGGTGCGCCAGACCTTTGTCCCAATACGTACGAAGGTACGCTAGGCGACTGTCCGGTACCCATAGGAGCGCGTCCTCGAAAATCCGGTAATGCAAATGTTTGAATTCCATTGCCGCCATAGGTTGTACCCAAAAGGCTAAACAATGCATTATTAGTATTTATTGCTAGTAATTGTCCTGCACAATAGGCCCAGTATTTAGGCGCGAAATCGGCAGCAAATAAGCGAATTTCTGATACATTTCCTTCCATGGTTATATTTTTTTAGTTAATTTCTAGTTGGAAAAACACCTTCCATACAAATAATGTAATTTGTTGATAGGTAAGGTTGTATAATGCTAAAAGGGATTCCCTGTCCAGTTATTGCAAGGGTTATAGCTGAGGTTTCAGCCTTTAGGCTAGTATCTCCCGGCTGGCTCGAATAGGCTCCTGCCAAACCAGCTAGTATAGCATCGGTTGGAGTACCTACAGTGCCAGGTCCTGCCAAAGCCGGAGGGGCAATAGTGGCCGTTCCCACATGGTTATGTCCCGGCATTTGAGAAGTTGACATTGTTACTGATTCTGAACCGGCTGACTGACCAAGTAATATGTTAGAAAGGCCTGGTCCCTGTCCTGCTCCTACAGGAATTCTCCCGCGAAGATCAGGAAGATTAAATGTTTGTACTCCATCTCCGCCATATGTTGTGCCAATTAATGCAAAAAGAGCATCATATAGTGATATACTAATTTGTGTGCCGTCACAAAAATGCCAGCCTCTAGGTGCAAAGTTGCCTCCAAATAAGCGAACTTCTGCCATTGTTCCTTCCATAATAATTTTTTTAAGAGTTAAAAATGTAATCAGAATTAGTTACGATAAGGAAAAGCCCCATACATACAAATAATGTAGTTCATACCTATTGATGGTTGATTTAGCTGTAAGGGTTGATTATTACCAGCCAAACTAACTGCTACAGGATAAGGAATTGGTTTTAGACTAGTGTCTGCACCTCCCGAACTAAACATACCTGTCTTGGCTGCCAGAACATTTCCATTTGGAGTATTTACATCGCCTTCATCTGAGTATGCGGAAACCACAACATTTGCAGAAGAAATGTGAGTATGCGGAGGGATTTCTGCAGTTGTTAAAGTAATACTGCTCGATCCGGCAATATCTCCAATACTGTAATCAGATAAACCCGGGCCTAGTCCGGCACCTAAAGCTACACGACCTCTAAGGTCTGGTAAACCAAAGCTTGTGGTACCATTTCCGCCATAATAAGTTCCTAAAATCGAAAACAGGGCTGTGTTACTTTGAATGGCAACTAGCGCTCCATTGCAATAAGACCAATTTCTAGGTGCAAAATTTCCCGCAAAAAGGCGAATTTCTCCTATTGTTCCTTCCATAATTTGTTAGTTTTAGTAGTTAATATTTATAGTTGCTTTTATATCAAATCTGTTTTTAGGTTATAGCAGTTTTTAATACTATGCTAAATTAGTTTATATAACTCTCTCAGGAGCAGGTGTTTTTACCTGTTTTAAAGAACCTTAGCTAATTCGATCTTCTTTTTAAGAAGACATTTTTTAGCAACATTCCGGAACTATCATTTCTCTTTTCAACTTTTAAAATTAAATATCGAACACATAAAATCTGAATAATATGACATAGAACAGTTATTTCTTGTCATAGAATCGTTTTTTAGTGTCACAGTAATTTTGATTGATTGTTCCTGAATAAGCTTGATTATTTTTCAATCAAAATGCAGAAATTGTATGGAAAGATTTGATGAGGAATATCTTTGTAGGCTTATATTGAAGTATGCTTTGCCGATTTGAAAGAATAAATTTATAAAAAAATATGATATAACTATCTGTTATACAGAGTTTTTTTAAGGATATTCTTATTTTAGCCCAAGAATAGATTTACTTCTGAATAATATGGCAGTAATTTTTACTAAATTTTACTAAATAATTCCCGAAGGTATTACCACTTTCGAAATAAATAAGATCCTGTACCTTGTTTAAAACAGAGTTAAAATTTAAACCTCTCTCAGGCAGAAATAGTAGAATAAAAATGGATTACCTTGGATATTTATTTTCAGGATTATTTGTTTTATACAGTTCATATGCATCCCAATCGCCCTGATTCATAATATACAAAGCACCTCTTACTGTTCTTCCCAGAAGAATCATTACATCCATTGGCGAAAGAGATACTGATTTTCCTTTTTTGTCTTTGTGTTTATGTTCATCGTCCTTTTCTTTTTCTTCGTCACTGGAATCTTTATATAATTTTTTGCGTTTGCTTTTAAAATTATGGTAGTTATCCTGACTTGTAAATTTTGCCTTATCATCTATAGAAGTTTCAAAATCATCCTCTTTGCGCTCGCCTTTATGTTTAATTCTACCGCTAGAAACTTTAGTTCCTTTGCCATATACCGTGTAGGGATTAAGTTGTATAAGGCGCATAAGTAATTCATGACCTTCGCCTTTGTAATTTTCTTTAGCGCCTTCAATTATTTTATTAAGCCTCTTGTATGATATTTTATAATCCTTAATTAAACGCTCACGCTGGTTGTCTTTGAATCTCTTTGGAGCTTCGGTTTCTAATAGTTTAATGAATTCCTCGACAGTTACAACCTGTTCATCCCGTAATTTTTTCAGCGTAGGGCTTTTTCTTATTTTTTTAGAAAGTCGATACGAAAGAGAAGAGTGACTTACCGTGTGCGGACCAGCTTTCCCAACAGATGGTGGGACATTATGAGAATCTGTATTATAATGCGTAAATACTGTAGGATATCGGGCTTCTTCATCAAAGTTATTCTGTTCATTTGCTAATCTCGTATCGAGTCTCCACGCATCAAATTGATTTTCAAATTCCTGGCTTGGATCATAAGTGGAATAATAAACAATCTGTGTTCCGCCTTTTCTTAGACTTTGCACTTTAGAAAGTACCGTTCGCTGTACAACAGGACTAGGTATCGGATTTAGTTTTTGTAATTGTATCTGAGGTTGAGAACTTGCAAAAGATTTTGTCTGTAAAGCTTTCGCAACTATTTGATTAGCCTCAATTTCTTTTTTTTGAATGGGTTTAAAAGTAGATTCCTGACCAACAGCTTTTTTAAGAAGCGTTTTTTGTGCAGAACTTGATTCTCTGTTATCCTTTAACTGAACAGCATTATTACCGGCATTTGCCGCAGAAGTTTGTGTTTCGTTTTGAGATAACTTTTCGTGTTGCTGTACCATTTTTGTGGTTTTTAGGAATCTGCTTTTTAACTTATGATTTTAGCTTTTGAAACTAGAAAAAGATTAAACCTTCTTATAATTTTTTACAACAACATCATAGAGTGGGGTATGGACCAAGTTATTTACATTTAGCGGAACATTTTGAATGTCTTTACTATCCCAGTGTGTAAAATCGCCATTGACGTAATTTATCGTACACAATTTTCCGTCTCCCTGACTATTTGCGCCAAAAGAACCTTCAGAAGTACCCGCTTTCCATACCTTATCGGCAAACTGAAAGAAACATATTCCAACTAGTTTGTTCGGATTCTGGGCAGCATAACTAATACTTCCAGACAATTGTCCTTGTACAACTTGCTCATAATTAGCATTTGTTCTGTCATATCCAATTTCTGTAAATAAAATTGGCTTTTGATATTTTTCATAAGCTAGATCGACATAGCCTTTACCGGAACCCTCTGCATTTTTAAAAAGATATTCTGCTTGGTTATAAGTTTGCGGAGCCAGAAATAATCTTTTATTTAAGTTTTTTGCAGTAACATTATTTAAGCTTGCGAATAAAGTGTCCCAAAAACCAAAACATGGATAAGCCCCTCCGTATGTATTAAAATCTACAGGATGACCAATAGGTAACTGTTTATAACTGCTAAATTTTGAAGCTTCAACTTCTGCAAATGTAGTGGTAAAGGCGATACAATCCTGAACAGTAAAATGGCTGACTCTAGGTTCGTTTCCAATAATGATTCCTGCAATTGCACTGTGATAATCTGTACCATTGCTATTAGAAAAAGAATGGATCAGTTCTGGAATTTTGTCATTTCTTAACGGTAAACCTTCTAATAAAAAGTAATTAGAAACAGGTACTAAAACTTTTATATTATGTGCTTCACAATAATCTAAAAATTTTAAATGAGGATTTCTTGGGTCCCAATCATACAATCGAATTAGATTAACGCCCATGTTCTGCAAAGTCGGAATGTCATTTCTAGCTTTATTTGGACCTTGCAAGTTGCAGGAGCTGCCACCTTTTGACGTATAATGATCTCCCCAAATTGGTGCCATAGCATCATAAGCAATATCGCTTCCAAAAAAAATAAGCGTGTTATTTGCCAATGATGGATCATATCCATGAGGAAATGGCTGATAACAGATTCCGTTGAAATTTGTGTTCATAATAATTGGTTTTTAATGGTTAATGAATAAATATTTATTGTTAAAAGTTCTTATTCTAAAACGGCCACAAACGGCTAAAAAATCCGCCTTGTTGTTGTGGCGCTGGTTGCGGAATCGCCTGAATTCGGGCATTTGCCTGATTGATTAATATAATTGACTGTGCAATATTTGCTTCTGCTTTTGCCAATACATCAGCGTGAGCAGAATTGACATGAGTTTTGAAGTCGTCCAATTGAGTTTTTATAGCACCTCTTTCTGAAGCTAAAAACTGCGGAAATACAGTATGTATATGAGTAGTAAAACTTGTTGCAGCACCTTTGATTGCCACACGCGCTTCAGGGATTTTCATTTCGTTGCTTAGATTACCGGCTTGCCCCAAAAGATCATTAACAGCTGTTCTGTCATCCTCGGGTTGCAGGTCGCATAATGGTAAGAAAGCATTAATAATTTTGTTTAAAAGTTCCCATTGCACAGTAGACTGATTGATGTGTCCAAAACGCTCTTTCATTCCATATTCTTTTCGAATTGAGTTTTCAACAGAATGAATATTACCATATTCTTCCATATTGGACCATTTCAATTCCTCTGCACCGTGTACGCCAACCTGAGGAAATAAATGATCACTTACTTTTGAATTATTCAAAGAAACTCCGTCAAGCATATGTGTAGCATGCCCAAGTTCGTGCCCCAACGTTATAAAATTTGGAGCTGGAATTTCATTTCTGTTTTCATCTACAGATCTTGAAGTATGATGATCTTCGGCATCACGAATATCTCTTGTTATGGTAACATTAACTCCAATGCCAGAACCAAATAAAAAATATTTATCACCTATTTTTAGCCCTTTTGCCTTTGGATTATTTTTACGGGCGTTATAGATAGCAGTGGCTTTCAATTTATTATCAGCAATTTCTTTTAAATCAAGCTCAATAAATTGCTTTTTATAATTTTCTCGTTTTTTGTTCGCATCTTTTTGTCCTTTAAACATTTGATTAAGAGGAACAGGAAGCGGTGTTAGCTTTTCACTATTATTAGAAATAGTTGGTCCGGCAGCAAATACGGCAGCAGGAGCACCTTGTGATGGATGCGCAAATCCTGGCTTGATAGTTACAGGTTTTTCACCTTTGGTATCTTTATTTACATGACTTACAATGTTTCTTCCGGTTTCAGTTTCTAATAAACGGGCAAATTGAGCAAGAACTTCAAATCGAAAACCTTCATGAATACGAGAACCTGCGAGTTTGGTCTCTGTGTTAGTATAATTTTCCTCTTCAGTAATATGAACATTTCCGGTTCCTTTTACCAATTGATGCCAAATAGTTGTTACTTGTTTTTGTTCTTCTGCTTTTAATGTATTGAAATTTGCTACCGGAGGTAAATCATCGTTATTTTGAATACTTGTTTTTACCAGATTTTGATGTTCTGCTTGTACGTCGTTCATCAACTCTTTTACCCATAGTGCGTTTTGACTCACATTTTGATCAGGAACACTATACTCATCCAGCCATTTCATAATCGAAACCTGAAGAATATTTAACTCATTGAGGCGCATTGTACGCGTTTTTCCTTTGCGATGTGAATTGTAATTTAAAGCTTTATGCAAAAGATCTTTGATACGTTTATCTCCGCCTTTATTCGAAAGTAGAGCAGGATCGAGCCAACGTTGTACAACAGGCTGATTGCTTTTTGCCTGAATAGGATTTGGATCTGTAACATTCAGGCTTTTACTTTTCTCTTGTAAATTTTTACTAATAAGCTGTCTGACGTTATGATTCCTTAAATCCTCAATTTGGTTCTTTTTTCCAATAGATTTAGGTCTGTTGTCTTGAAGCGGACTACTGGATTTACTATACGAAGCACGCTGCACAGGTGCGGTTGCATCAGCACTGGCATTGAAATTTCCTGATATATTTACAGATGCGTACATAGTATTGCTTTCTCTTTTTAAAACGTTTTAACTAATTGTCCAGCCATATTGTTTAACCTTTTCAGTAGCTTGTGTTACAAGAGTTTCTATTTCTATCCATTTAATAGGCGGTATTTTTCCGCCCGCCTGATCTGCTTGTGTCTTGTAAGCATAGTCTAGTAAACCAGTATTTCCTTTTGGCAATAAAGGAGCACTTGCGCCAGCTTTCTTACTGCCAAAACAACTGGTAAAACAACTGGTAAAACAAGACCAGAAACCACCTTCTTCATCTTTTTTAGGCTCATAATTTTTAAAGCCGAATTTTTTTGCCACCAAAGCACCACTCTCACTTAAAGAACCTCCACCTAAATACATAATCGAATGCCCACCTTGTGAAGCAGCGAGATAGGTTAATAAATATGAAATTCCTTGTCGGCCAAAACTAGATTCGACTTTTATGTAATCTTGAGAGACAACGCCCATGCCTATAGAAGTATAATTCACATAACCTATTTCTTTTTCGTTTGACGTTAAAGAAACTTTTCCATCAGAATAAACAACATCCAGTACCGTACCCTCCTTATTTGTTGCACTTAGCAGTTGGGCTATTGAGTTATTTTGTACTGATTTATTATTTGTAGAAACCTTTGCAGATTCCGATTTTGATTTCGTTTGCAAAGCTTTCGCACCCATAACATCAGCTTCGTTCTCCAAACCCTTGTCATCATTTACATTAACCTTGCCCTTCATTTGCAAAGTAGGTTTTACCCGTCCTTGTTTTTGCTGTATAACGTGCCACGCTTCATGAGGCAAATGTTTTTCTTGTCCCGAAGCTATATGAATATCAGTTCCCTGAGCATAAGCATGAGCATTAAGCTGTGCAGGTTTATCAGAGTTATAATGAACTTTTACATCATCCATAGAATGACCCGAAAGATTTTCTATTCCCGATTTCAAATTATTGGGCAAGCCAGTATTATTTACTTTTCTTTGTAAGAGAGAAGCAGGGCGATTGTCTTGAAGTTCTTTTGCCTTATTTTGAACGGTTCTCTCGTTTAAAGTATTGGCAACAGCTTGCGTTTTGGCTTTTTCATAACTATTTTCCATATCGTATTTATTAGAATATTGGGAACGCGTTATCAAATTATTAGAGCTATTGTTTTTGTATTTTGTCTGTATACGTTTTCATTATTTTTTTAGGTTTACTCTAATTTTCTTTTTAAAACAAAGTCACTTACTACTTAGGTGTCTAAAAAGAGCTAGTTTTAACACTTAAATAATTCTTTATCAAATTTCTTATTTACCAGCAGCTTTTTTTTCCTCTTCTACAGCTCTTTTTTCTTGTAACCGCTCACGTTCTACAGCTTGTTTTGCTCCTCTTTTTCCGTCTTTTTTTGCTCGAGCGCCTGCATGTTGTTTACTTTTTACATTTCCATGACCTGGGTCTTTTCTTTTCATCCCTGCGCCTGAAGCTTTTTTGGGATGTAATTGTGCCACAATTTTTTTACTATTAGATATTGCATCTCCTATTTTTCTTTGCAAAATAGATTTTGGACGGTTATCCACAATTACTGAATTCTTACCAGTATCTTTTCTCTGTGCAACAGCATTTGCGACAGATTGGCTTTTATTATCGGGTGTTTTATCAATGTGAGTATTCATATTTTTTTAAAATTTGGTTAATTAATTGTACTAATTAAAGTCAAATAGTTTTCTGCCAGGTTTTGTTATAGAGTTTTAAGGTTGTATTATACCATCTCCTGGATAAGCTTCTTCCAGTATATGCCCATCTATTGTATACATAGGTAAACCTACAGGGTGAACATGTAGGGTTTGTTTAAATTCTATTGGAAGGTTTTTAACGGTTTTTACCGCGTTTTTTACTGTTGCTCTTTTAAGGATTTTCATTTTGTATTCAATTTGAGTCCCATTACCCGCACTTAGTAGATTGTTTGCTCGATTCTCAATGGTTTTATGTAGCCCATTCATTGAAGAAGTAATCGGGACAATATTTTTGAAACTTCCACTGCCCCCCAATTGATCATTAACCATGTGTCCTCCAATCCAGCTACCTCCAAAAAATTTCTTTACCTTTTGTGCTTCCGCTCTTGGTCCACTCTCAACTCCGGTCGCCCGACTTAAACCATTTATTAATCCAGAGGTATAGCTATCTTTTTTATTTCTTACAGTCATTGTTTGTTTTTTAAGATCAATCGCATGTTTAGGAGCTTTTTTAGCCTTTGCCTTTGGCTTTAGCTTTTTACCTTTTTGTATGACAAGAGATTTAAATTGATTGGTTTTATTAGAATTGTAATGGAGAGACTTTTGATCTACAGAAGAGTTTTTATTTTGAGATTTTAAGCTATTTTCTTTTGGTTTAGTCTGCAACGATTTTGCTCCCATCACATCCGCTTCTTTCTCCAAGCCTTCATCATCATTCACATTTACTTTGCCTTTCATTTGCAAAGTAGGTTTTACACGTCCTTGCTTTTGTTGTACAACATGCCAGGCTTCATGAGGTAAGTGTTTTTCTTGTCCGGATGCAATATGAATATCTGTTCCCTGAGCATAAGCGTGAGCATTAAGCTGAGCAGGTTTACCAGAGTTGTAATGTACCTTGACATCATCCATAGAATGACCGGAAAGATTTTCTATACCGGATTTTAGATTATTGGGCAAGCCAGTATTGTTTGCTTTTCTTTGTAGGAGAGAAGCAGGGCGATTGTCTTGAAGTACTCTTGCTTTGTTCTGAACAGTTTTCTCGTTTAGAATATTGGCAATAGATTGCGTTTTGGCTTTTTCATAACTATTTTCCATATCGTATTAAAATATTAGGAACCCGTTATTAAATTTGTGAATTGGAGCTTTTTTCTTCTAATGTTTTGTCTGTATTAATTTTCTTCATTAAAATTTCGAGCTGCTCAGCTAGAGATCCCAACTCTGTAAAATATTTTTGTGCTCTCTCATGTTCTGTTTTAAGGGATTCGAGTTTATGGTTCAATGAGAATACAAGTTTGGCCGTTGGCATTCCTGATATAAAACCTAGGAAGCCAAGTGGCATATTAAGGGCATCTTCTACCTTCTTTATGCTTTGAGGAATTCCTGTTTGTATTTGATTATGAGCATGAAGACCTTCAGATTCTGCCATTGTCAGAAGTTGCTTCGCGGCTAACTTAGTATCTGGAGCATCGTGATTGCTTTGCAAAAATTCTTTGATAACTTCTATAAGACTTGGAAGATCTTTGGCTTTTTTGAAACCGGTATATTGAACAGGTAATGGAATAATTAAATGCTCTGTCCCACTATATGGATCTGTTATTTTCTGTACTCTATTCCACGCTAGTGCAGCATCCATAAACCGTGGTGATGGAACACCCATGCTCTTCAAATTTATAGCTCCAGGGTGCAGTTGTGCCGATTTCCCTGCCGCTGCCTCATATCCCCATTCTATTGAACCCAGATAAGTCTTTTGCATTGGACCATCCAGAATGATCGCTGCAGTTTCTGCAAGAAATTTTGAACCTCCATTTTTTGGGTGGGTTGGGGTATCTTCCAGTATTGCAGGTATTATCGTATTATTTTTTCTATAACCTGTTTGAGTTTTGTTTCCTTTATACCCATGAGACGGTAAGGTAGCTTTTGGGTTGGGTGTATCGGAAAGTTTTTCTGGCAATGCTTCATGACCTGAATGATAGTTTGAGAATCCATATGCTACTGGACTAGTGGTTTGTAGAAATTTCTTTTTCCCATAACCGAGCACTCCTTTTGTTTCTCCAAACGGAAGTTGATCTACTCTCCAGCCTTTGTTATCCCCTCCAAGAACCTGGCCTTTCATTGGCCCAAAGTCGCTGTCTTTTGTAGCATGCTCACCTTTATCTGTATAAAGATCTCTTTTTACTGTTTGGACAAGACCTATTCTTCCCTCAACTTTTTCATTGGGTTCAAATTTCAGCTCGATATGTGCCCCCGATACAGGTGCCATAGCTGGAATGGTTTGGTACGGATCAGCAATAAATTTTCCATAATCTGTAGTTTGCTCGCTTTTTAATTGTCTTACAGAGCTACTTCCATTATTATTTCCTGCCTTAAGCGTATTGGGTTGCTTAATTTCTTTTTTCAATTGGACTGCCTTTGCACCCATAAGATCAGCTTCCTTCTCCAAACCAGTATCATCATTTACATTCACTTTGCCTTTCATTTGCACAGTAGGTTTTACCCGTCCTTGTTTTTGTTGTACAACATGCCAGGCTTCATGTGGCAAATGTTTTTCTTGCCCAGAAGCTATATGTATATCCGATCCCTGAGCATAAGCGTGAGCATTGAGCTGCGCAGGTTTATCAGAGTTATAATGAACCTTTACATCATCCATAGAATGACCGGAAAGATTTTCTATTCCTGATTTTAGATTATTGGGCAAGCCAGTATTGTTTGCTTTTCTTTGTAAGAGAGAAGCAGGGCGATTGTCTTGAAGTTCTTTTGCCTTATTCTGAACGGTTTTCTCGTTTAGAATATTGGCAATAGATTGCGTTTTGGCTTTTTCATAACTATTTTCCATATAGTACTGTATTAGAATTGGGGATCCATTATCACATCAATTATTAGTTTCACTTCTTATTTCACATCAATTTTTACGGTGCCAAAAAAGCATCTGTTGATAAATTTGATCTTAATTCAGCTAGGTGCAGCGTTCTTCCGGCAGAGCCTGGAATATTGGCATAAGTGTCCTTACGAACACCATTACCTGTACCAAATGTTTCAGCAAGAAAAGCCGTTTTGGTATTGTTGCCTGCCACTTCATTATGCGCCGTTAATCTTGTTTCAACTGCTGTAAGACAGGCAAGAGCTTCTGCTTCCGCCTCTTTTTTAAGACTGGTAGTTTCACCTGCCTTAGTGTCAAGTATATTATGTGCAGCTCTCATAGCGTCAAGAGCTGGATTTGGAACTTCTTTTTTGGTTTTTTCTGAAGGCTTATATTTAGGTATTTTTGTTAAAATATGTCTTGATATCCAATCTTTTTCACTGGTTATAATACTTTTTAAATCATTCTGAGCTACATTCTTCCCTTTCAAGGCCGCTACTGTAATATTTGGGACACTATCTTTAACCCAGATGCCATGCAAGTCTTTAACATGAGAATGTAAATCAACGCCTACCCAAGGTTTTCTTGTACTTGCAACCAAACGTAATGTCGGGATAGCAATGGAATTAGAGATACCTTTTGACAATAACAATATTGCAGGGTCTATTGCAGTTTTCCTTTCAGGTGTTAATGCAGCATATATAGGATTTATGCGAAAACGGTTTAGAATACTGCCATATACTGTTTCATGTTCAGCTTCTGCACCAGGTGCATTTGCTTTAAATTGTCCGGCTATTTCATCAGGGGTAAGCGCAATGTTCAATTGATATCCAATTTTGTTTGGCTTGTTATCCCATTTATTTCTTGTCACTGCAATCTTGATTAAATTACCAGATTCATTCCAGGTCCAACCGGTACCTATGTGATCATTAAATGGTAAATCTTTTGCACGTACATTTGCATTAGCTGCTCTAAATGCGACTAAATCAGCAACAAACAAAGCATGGACCTGCGAAATGAATGCTTTATTTATTACCCCATTTGCACCTCCTGCTAAAAGGGGAGGGGCTACTAATTCCAGTTCTTCCTGAGCATCTGTTTCTAGTATAAAAGGGATATTAAATAAAGGGCTGAAAGGCCCGGATTTTCCTACCTCTGTATGTGAGTCA
This sequence comes from Flavobacterium pectinovorum, assembly GCF_006438875.1. Classification (GTDB taxonomy): domain Bacteria; phylum Bacteroidota; class Bacteroidia; order Flavobacteriales; family Flavobacteriaceae; genus Flavobacterium; species Flavobacterium pectinovorum_A. Next base: position 202,938 of record NZ_RCZH01000006.1, on the reverse strand, counting down.
ACAGGTTTTTTATTAGGAGGCTGAACTTGCCATGTTGCAAATTCATATTCAAAACCAAAACTACGATGTACAGAAAGTATGTCTGGCATAGGTATTTTACTATATGATAAAAAATCTTGCCATTCCTTTTGGGCATCAAGTAAAACAGATAATGCAACTCCTGCATTTTGCGACGCTAGATATAAACCTCTTGCAGTAATTTTTACGGCTTCATCTGTAATTTCTGCTGCTGCTAAAAGGGGTTCAATAATGGGATCAACCGTTTGGGTCAAATGTGTCCAGCCTGCCTGCATCCTAGCAAATAAATCAGCATTTCCCTGTAAATCAGTAGACGCTTTTGTGCGTTGTGCAAGCGTTAAATCGTCACTTTCTACTATTTTCCCCGTTGCATGAGTGTCAGGAAAATAAGTTTCTCCATCCAGTTTGATAGTAACGCGTTGATATACAGTTTGTATTCCAGAAGAACTACTTTGCTGCATACTGGACTGTGAGCCGTAGTTTTTTAATTGAACCGCTTTCGCACCCATAACATCCGCTTCCTTTTCCAAACCGCTATCATCATTTACATTCACTTTGCCCTTCATTTGCAGAGTAGGTTTTACCCGTCCTTGTTTTTGTTGGACTACGTGCCACGCTTCGTGAGGTAAATGTTTTTCCTGTCCTGATGCGAGATGAATATCAGTTCCCTGAGCATATGCATGAGCATTAAGCTGAGCTGGCTTAGCCGAGTTATAATGCACTTTGACATCATCCATAGAATGACCCGAAAGATTTTCTATTCCGGATTTTAGATGATCTGGTAAACCAGTATGATTCGTTTTTCTTTGAACAGGCATAAAAGAAGCCAATTGCGTTGTTGTAGTTCCTTCGGCAAGTTTTCGTTGCACAACAGAATATTCCCGATTGTTTTTTAACTGAACAGCATGAGCGCCGCCACCCGCATATGCGGCAGTTACAGCTATTTTATTTTCGGATATTTTTTCGTGTTGTTGTACCATTACTTTTAGGTAGTTATGCCCGAGCTGCCAGAACCGGGATCAGGATCTTTGCGAAAATCTTTGTAAAAACCTTTATTTTCAGGCTCATCATCCGGAGTATGATATCCTTCTTCGTCAGTATCACTTTCATAATCGACTTTTTTCTTTTTCTCATATTTATGGCTTTCATTACATACCTTGCAAAAAGCCCTTAGACGATCGGGATCATTATGATCTTCTTTTATTTCTTCATCAGTTGCACCTTTCGACTTTAAAGCATGCTCACGCGGCGCCCAGGTAGGATAGTGGTCCAATGCCAAAGCGCGTTGTTCGTGTAAATTGCCACTTTTACTTGTAAAAGCAAACCTTGTCAACTCCAAATTTTTACTTCCTTTTTTTGTAGCAGCTAGTGGTCGTCTGCAAGCAGGACAAGTATAAATCTCCTTATATTTTTTGTTCACGTTAATGCGTTTGTGAGCAGTTTCTCTTATAACGTCCTCAGTAGTTTCTGCAGGAATATGAAATCTCTTTTGTTTTTTAGCACTTGGAGGAGCATAATCACCGCTGCCATCTTCCTCATCGCTATTTTCCTCATCGCTTTCTGAATCTTCTCTTTTTCTTTTCTTCGATTTTTTTTTATCCTCTTTTTTACCACCTTTTAACTGCGCAACACCCACATTAGAGATTGTATTTTCCTGTAGACTATTTTCTACATGTTCCTGCAGTTTTCGTTGCACAATAGAATGTTCCCGATTATCTTTTAGTTGCATCGTATTTTGACCACGAGCAGTATGTGCAGCAGTAATAGCGGTTTTATATTCAGATATTTTTTTGTGTTGCTGAGTCATTTCTTTCTTCCTTTTGCATTGTACAACTACATTTTTTTTGGCATTTTAACTAGATTGAATGAAGTTTGAAAATGCATTACTATCACCATTAAAAACGTCATAATCATTAAGCTGACCATTCAGTTTATAACTTGGAGATTGTTGCCAGATCGTCCAGTTTTTCCATACATTCGGGATTTTTGGCGTACTGCTGTAATTCGCAATCCATAAACTATAACCCCCAAAAGCAGGATCAGTCAAATAAGCATTTGCCGTATTATTGTCCGTATATATCAATGGTTTTCGTCCTGTTCTTTGTTCCAATAAAGTCAGGAACTGCAACAAATTGGGCTGAATACTGGCTTTATTAACACCCGCATCAATACTACTTTCTTCAAAGTCAACAATAGGAGGAAAGTCCGTTGCCAAAAAAGTACCCACAACACCCAGATAATTGGCAACCTGTTTTGAAGGATCATCATTGCAATGGTAAAAATGATACGCACCACGAACATATCCTTTTGCCTGAATTGCCGGCCAGTTCGTTTTAAAACTAGAATCAGTATACGTAATTCCCTCAGTAGCTTTGCAAATTATAAAAGAGAGTTTATCAACCTGCTTGTTTAGAAAATTGATTTCATTGCCCTGATATCTCGAAATATCAATACCAAATACGGTGAAATTATTGATTGCTGTTGTAGTCATTTTTTTATGGTTTTGTTTAGTTAATTGTTTTTATGATTTGCTTTTTTATTTTTTGTCAGGCTGAGCGAAGTCGAAGCCCGTGCCAATTGAAACGCCCTTCGACTTCGCTCAGGGTGACAAACTATGTGTGAAGAAATTTGTTTCTTTTTTATATTCTTTTTTAGGCAGAGAAAACTATGTTTCTATGTGTTAAATTAAACTTTTACGAATTGCATGAATTCGCATAAATTTCAATGCGTTGACCTCGTTTGTCAAATTAATTACACTAACGAATTAGTGACAATTCATGCAATTCGTGTTAAATGAAATTTTATAAGTTGTATTCTACTGTTTTTTTGAATCTTTAATTTCTTCCATTTCTACAGGATCTATACCTCCTAAATAATGAATTGCCGAACAAAAAGGATGGTTATGAATCAACGCTTTCAATTCCTTAAGGTCTCGATCAAAATAAGGAAGCGTAACTTTTTCTCCGGTAATAAGTTTTACTAAATGACCATTTTCTAAAGGATATATTTTAAATAAAGGTTTTCGTGCTTCATAAAAAAAATTTTCATCATCAGCAATAAAAGAAGTTTCTCTCCTGTTTTCTTTTAGTTTTTGAGGATTGTTTTTTAATAAAAATATAATCTTAATCTCAATTTTATGAACCATTTTCTCTATGCTTTTTTCAGTAGTTTGTACAACCAAATAAAGATTTTGACTCGTAATAAGATATCCTTTTATATCAAAAGAAATGTTGTCATCAAAATCACTCAAAGCCATTGCAATTATTGTATTTACATAATTTAGATCAAAATGGTTTTTCCAGTTTCCAATTTTAAGTTTCACTTTATGACGTTGTAATTGCGGCTTAGCAATGGCAATCTTACTTATGTTTTCATTGTTTTTCATAATGCGTCAATTCATTTGTGAAACATGCAGCGTTTTGTTCTCTTTTTTAAATTCACGTCTAATGCCCTCCAGTAAATCCTGAAGACTTACTACAGTTTCATTTTTCTGAATAGCCGTCAAAGCGCAAAATCTCAAAACATTGATAATCGCTCCGCCCGCCAACTCATAGTTTTCGGCAACAGTTTCGATATCAATATCAGGATCAAGCTGGCATTTTCCGGAGAAAGCTTTTTCCCATAACAGAATTCTTTCCTCGGCAGTTGGCATTGTAAAATGAATCATCGATTGAAACCTTCGCGAGAAAGCCTCATCCATATTTTCTTTTAGATTAGAAGCTAATATTACAACACCCGGAAAATCTTCAATTCTTTGCAATAAATATCCCGTTTGCTGATTGGCGTGTCGATCATTTGAAGAAGATGCAGCAGTTCTTTTCCCAAAAAGGGCATCAGCTTCATCAAAGAATAAAATCCAGTCTTTATGCTGTGCCACATCAAATATTTTGGAAAGATTTTTTTCAGTTTCACCAATATATTTAGATACAATCATAGAAAGGTCAACTCGGTAAACTTCCCGATTGGTGCTCTTTCCTAATAAAGTTGCTGTAAGCGTTTTACCCGTTCCCGAAGGTCCGTAAAAAAGCGTTCGATATCCCGGTTTTATTTTATTCTCGAGACCCCATTCCTTCATAAGAGTTTCACCATGATTGAGCCACGCATTAATTTCCATAACCTGATTCATAACATGTTCTTCGAGAACGAGATCGTCCCAGTTCATATTGGTCGAAATTTGCTGTGCAGGAAACGAAACACTATGTTCTAGTTTAGGCAAAGTACCCGTTATAAAATAATGCAGCCAACGCTCGTTAATCGTAATAATCTGATTCAAAACAGGCATATTAGATTCACCCGCTTCAAGAACCAAAACCTGTTCTTTTGCGAGAATATTTGCCGTACTCAGAATATTGAGTATTTCGATTCTCAATTCAGGATTAACCGCCGTAATCAAAAAAGAAAGCGTTTGACCGGTTGGCAAAAAACCACTGTGATTTTTATTGATAACCCCGCCAAATTCCGTAAAACCACGATCGTACATGGCATTTTTACTAAAGAAAATATCCAGAACCTCAGGTTTAATCTGAGGCGCAAGAATCAAAGCAAGACAAAGACGCTCGTAGAGATTCAAATCCCATTCGACTATTTTTTGATAATAAACGCTGTCCTCATTTTCGATATCAGCTTCGGGCAACGGAATATCCTGCCACCGATTTTCATGACCATCCTGAAGTAAATAGCTGCAAATAACCTGATCGATTACCTTTTGCAGCCAATCCATTTCATCATATAAAACAAGAATGTCGGGATTAGTTTCCATATGCACCAAAAAGTTTTTCGACATCGTCGAGATTGGCATCCACCCATTTAAAATACAACAAAGCCGTATTAGGATTTAACTCATTCGATTGCAGCATATCCAGATAAAAGCCCTGCGCATTTTGCATAATCATTTGCGTATTATAATCGATATCATTGTGAAAATTCGAATCAAAAAAGGAATCTGTCCATTCGCTGAGGTTATTTTCTTTGGCAATAAAATCACTGATAAAATAAGACAGCTTTTCATCCTGAACCACTAATTTTTTAGCTTTAAAATAAGCCGGTTTTCTTTTGGTTTCGCGATGGTAATATTCAATATCTTTCGATTGAATAGTTTTGGTATTCTGATGTCCAAAAATATCAACCAGACCAAAACTCTCTGCATCACTTGCCAGTTCCAATTCAGCATTTGCTTCGCCCGCCGTTGCCAGCGTAGTGTTTGCAGCCGTAGCACTTTCCGTCACCACATAAAGTTCGCGGAAAGAGAATAGCGTCTGTGTAAGTTTTATAATGAGCTGTTGCTGAATATCATTCCAATTATTAATCTTTACAGATTCCGGATCTTCGGCCCTGAAAATAAAACTTCCTTTATTGGCAAAAGCCAAAATTTGTTTGCTAAATTCAATCTGACCATCAATTGCCCCATGTCCGTGCGCTCGCCCCGAATAGGGTTTTGAAATCCCATCGCTAAAATTCCAGTTCGAGTCATTCAAAGCAATCACGCCGCTTATATCAACATCCTGACGCGCCACAATAGCATTGCGGTAAATGTTTCCCAAGAGAATTATTTCACCATTTTTTATTTGGAAATAATCACCCGGAAAAAGATTTTTATTCAACGGTTTTGTAGGCAAAAATCCTCCTGTTTTAAGATAAAATTGTCTGTAAAAGTTCTTGTAAGTGCGATCCATAACCTTAAAATTTATTGATTAAAAAAACAAACACGAACTTCACTAATCGGCACCAATTTTTATTAGCGTACTTAGTTTGTAATTAAGTTCACGTACGAATTAGCGTCAATTCGTGAAATCCGTGTTTAAAATCATTTTAATGTCTTAAGAAGCCAAAGCCGCTGCAGTTGCTGCCGCTAAGGCAGATTGAAGCGATTGCAGTTTGACCTGAGCTTTATTTAAATTAGCAGTTGCAATGCTTAATTGTCTTGTAGTCTGATCATTTGCTGTATGTGCAATCTCATAGGCACTTTGAGCATCTTTATAGGCTTGATACAACAATACTTTGATAGAAGGATTAGAAAACTGATGTGATGTTTGATGTGATGTTAATGTATGAATAGATTTTTCATTTGTTAAGGTCAAATAAAGGTTAAGAGCCTGTTTGCTTTCCAGTGTAATCGCTCCTTCAGATTCCAGAATAGAAGCTTCTGCCGCCAATGTCGATTTTAAGGCAATCAGCGTAAGTGCAACAGCATTATTGGCATCTGTACCAGCAGTATTTATTCGTGTAATTAAGTCATCAGAAATCAAAGGATTAAGCGCTTTTTTGCGAATAACAAGATTTGCCAGTTTATTAATTATTTCTACGGAGTAAATAAGCTTATTGATTAGATCACTAACATTTGTGGCAACTTTTGTGGCAACCAAAGTAGAAGATACGGTGCTGCTAAAAGCATTTTCAGAATTAGAACTTAAGTCGTAGGCATTTTGAATAATCTGATCAATTAAGTTTTTATTGCCTAATGCATGCGTACGATTACTTTCAGAAACTAATAAATAACCCTGATACTTTGTCGCTTTTTCATTCAGCGAACTCACGATTATCTGCTGTTGCTGCACAATTGCTGCTGAATCGACTACTTGATTTTTTAACCAGTCCAGTTCAGCTTTTTTTGCTTCTGTAATTCCATATCTTTTCGCTTTTGGAGCAGATGGTAATAGTTGAGTTTCCATATAGTTGTAGTATTAAATAGTTGGTTTGTTATGATTTTCGATTGCAGAATAAGGAATCGGCGGCGTATTTTGCCAATCAGAAAGACTGTTTGTGTATTTGTTATTAAAAATCTCTGCGCCTTTGTAGTAAGACAAAACAACCGGGATATAATTTTTATCCCCAATCAGCGGATTTCCAAAATTATCAGTAGTTGTATGATCAATGTGAGCAACAAGTTCAGTGCCGGAAGTACCCTTGTGATGTCTGGCACTTGTATAGTTTCCAGCGGGAATGTTCTCTGCTAAGTTTAAATTGAAGAAAAAAGCGTTGACGTTAATAACCTCTTTAGGCGCATTTTTTTTCGCTTCTTTTAGTTGGACGTTCAAAGCTGCCAATTCACTTTTAGAAATAACTAATTTTGCCTTAACATCTGCTATAGCAACTTTTAAACTATTACTTTTTTGTTTCTCTAATTCCTGATCTTTAGCATTTTTAGCCGCATCAGTATTTTGATTCGGAGTGTTTAAGATTTCCAGTTCTTCGTTAAAAAACTTAATTTCCGCTTCAACAGCTTTAATTCCTTCTTCTAACTCAAGTGTTTCAATGTCATAATCAAGATTATTCAAATCAATATCCCCCAGCGGCTGATCAGGATAAGGCAGGAAGAAACATCTGTAATCAATTTCATTAGCCTTTAATTCCTCTTCTTTTGGAACATCAAAACTAATTTTAGATAACTCTTTTGCAGAATTTTCGTCTCTGGAAACTTTAATTTCACCAACATTTTGCAAAGTATAAGTTAATGTAAATGTTTCAGATGGAGCAGATAAGTATTCATCAAATGTATTGATCTCTTTTTTGTAGCCTTCTGTAAAAATGATTAAAAGAAAAGCAACATAATTTTCACCAAGTATTACTGGATCATTATCAGAATCCCTAAATTCCTTATACGCTATAGGTACACTATAATTTCCTTTATCATTTGTATCCTGAAGTACCGTTATTCTTTTAAACTGAGATGGGCTATTTAATAAATCTTCTGCCGTAGAAACACTAAAGAATGATTTCTTACTGTCTTTTACCAGAACGATATTATAACTTTGCACAGGTTTTTTTAATCCAATATTTTGGGTTGAAGAATCTCTGTCCTCAGGAGTAAAAGGACTTTTATACTTATCAAACAAAACGGTAAAAGTACCTGCCGCAGGATCAAAAGGTTCAGCAACTTCGACAATCAAGTTTTGATTGAATTGTTTGTTATTAGAAACGTATGCTTTTTTTGAAGCCTCGTATTCCACTTCACTACATTTTATGGCGCCTTCTGCGGCTCTGGTGGCTATACTAGCTTTAGAGTTTGTATCGTTATCTACAGTCAGTATAGCTGTAATTGCTGTTAAATCAGCAGTAGTAACCTGTAATAAATTGTTAACAGAAGTATTTGTTAGTTTAGCACCATCGGAAACTGTTGCAGTTGCAACTGCAGCAATAGATGCTGTGGCTTCCATTGCAATTTGAGAAGTTTCCTCGGCATTATAAGCCGTTTTATTGATCAGATTATAAGCCTCAAAAGCCTGTTGGTAAATTTGAGTTCCATAATCTGCAGCATTAATAATACTGTAAATACTGCCAATATCACTTGCTAGACGTACAATCGAATTTGAAGCAATTTGTATGTTTGACGCACAAACAGCCATATTGGTAACAGATTGTGTTATATACGTTTTTTGCTGATTTGCAGAAAGTAATATATTGTCTGCAATGTTCTTATTCTTAACAACTTCAGTATTTATAATTTGCTTCTCCTTGTACATACTGGTTGTTGCCGCAAGTTTTTCCTGCGCAACAATTTCGGCTCCTTCGGCATAATAAAGCGTAAACGTCGAAGCGTTCAATTGTGTACCCAATTGTTTTTTGGTCATCTCCTGACTTTCTAATGAAGACAATACACTAGAATGTAGATTTTCATTGTAGCTGTTCATAATAGTTTTTTTTAGTTGATTAATTTATATTTCAAGATCGTATTTAATTTTTTTTTATTTTTTAAAATGTGGTAACCCCAGTTTTGTCATTTCGACCGAAGGGAGAAATCACACACGAAACTCCGTTCCCATAATCGCCAATCTTTGTCGAGCTACTTTATGTGATTTCTCGTTCCTCGAAATGACACAAAATGTGCAATCTTGTCATTTCGACCGAAGGGAGAAATCACACACGAAACTCCGTTCCTATAATCGCCAATCTTAATGCACTACGACAGCTTTGTTAAAGTTTAACACATAGTAACCCAGTTTTGTCATTTCGAGGAACGAGAAATCCTCGCAAGAAACTCCGTTCCTATAATCGCCAATCTTTGTCGAGCCACTTATGTGATTTCTCGTTCCTCGAAATGACAAAAAATACGTTGATCAATCTTTGTCGAGCCACTTACGGAGATCCCTCGTTCCTCGGGATGACAAAAATGCGCTGACCAATCTTTGTCGAGCCACTTACGAGGATTTCTCGTTTCTCAAAATGACAAATACTGCAAAAAAACTTTGCGCCTCTGCGCCTTTGCGCGAGATTAAAAAAGCATAACTTAATAAGCCCACATCACATGCAACGGCTTATCCATCCAATGGTATTTTATAATCGAAAAAGCAAATGGTGATCTGTTAATGAGCACATCATACGCCTTTTTGTCTACTGTAAGTTCCCATTTATCCTCCTGTTCAACCAGAATTCCTTCACGAACCAGCCAGTTTCCCCGAAAACCATCAATCGAGCAATCTCCAATTTCCGGCCAATGCGAAATCGCCGCTTGTATCAAACCGTTTATTAAATTTTTATCGTCATCAGATATTTCAATAAAATCCGGCACAGTATCCGTCAACGGCAAACCACACAAAACTTTATTTAGAGGCAAATAAACCTCCTCCGTTTCCTGCATTCCCGTAATCACATATTGCAAATACTGCACAGCTTTGACCTGATGTTCATTGCTTATAAATTTATTATCTGTAAGCAAATTCAATCTGTCAAACAAAATCGCTATATAATCGTTCAAGAGCACAATTCCGGCGTTTCTGACCGAAACTCCTTGTTTAAGTGGCGTTTTTGGACTTTTTTTGATTGTAATTAATTCCATTTTCGAAAGTATTTCAGTTTGTTTTAAGATAGGAACAGTTTGTTTTTCCGTCCTTATAATTTCTTTGAAACCAAGTTGCAAAGCAGGCGGAAATTGATAGAGATACTTTTCAATATCAGCTAGAAAACTTTTTTTAGGAATCCCTTTTTTGGCAACAACTTCCCATATTAATTCATTCCAGATTTTATCAATCGCAATAAGTCTCCAATTATCATTGGCGGCAGCCTTTAGAAGTTTTCGCAATAAAATATTTTGCAATTCTTTCGAAGCCAATCCTTTAATCACGACAACGCCCAAAATGTGATTGAACTTTTCCAAAATCCTCAAATACGATTCCCTGTTTTTGTCCAATTGACTTATTGCATTGCAAAAAGTATGAAAGCTGATATTGCGGCAAAGCCAATCCATTTGCGCCTCAGGAACAAATTCTTTTTTAATTATTCTAAAGAAAATCTTAGGCTCTTTTACAATAATCGCATTCAGAATATCTTTGATTTCATGCGTTTTTGAAGCCATAAAATCAATCGGAATTTGTCTTTTTATGATAACCGACGAAAACCATTCGTATTTTTCTTTTTCCGATAATCGCTCAATCTCAAACAAAATATTGGCGTGAATAGTTTCTGTAATTTCATTTGAAACCACATAATCCGAAAGCATATTATTTTCAAAAAAATGATCAATTTCTGTTACTGAATTTGCAGATTCAAAAGAATTTGTTTCGTTTTGAAGCTGAAATTGATCCTTAACAATATTGTTCTTCAAATACGATTTCAGTTCTTTCTGCAAGAGTTTTTCAAAAAGAATTTCATTTCCTTTATAAGCCGAATATTTTAAAATCGTTTTCCAGAAAAGCTCGTTTAATTCAAAAGTAATTTTGGTTTTTGAAACCGATTTTACATTTCGAATTATCGTAGCCGAAGTTTTCTGAATCCAATTTTTCTTCAGAGAATTTCCATTTGTCAGGAAATAACGCAATATGTTTTCACTTTCTTTTCGATCTTGTTTTCGCAATATTGCAAATCCCGAATCATTAAAATTACTCGTCAATAATTGCGATAATTCAAGTTGATCTTGTTGCGACGTATTCTGAATAAGCAATGCAAGCGCAAGAGTATCAATAGAATTGGTATTCTTTAATTGATTGATAAAAGTCTTTTTAATCGCAACGCCAAAAGATTTAATTCGCTTGGACTGAATCAGTTTTGCGATAAACTGAAAGTAATCGTTGCGTCTTGTATCCGTTATTTTTTTGGACAATTGTATAATAATCGTTTCCAGAAATAAAGACGAGTTATGCTCCGGATGAAACAATATTTCCTGCATTCCAACCAACAATAAATTATCCGTCATTAATTCTTCGGGAAAATCATATTGATCTTTTTCGTTCAGTATTTCATACACAACTTGTATCGTTTGTACCAGTTTAGTCTTTTTGTAATTGGCCGTTTTAACCAATAATTGCAGCATTTCCCGATTTAGAATCAACGGAAGTATTTTCTTTAAAACTTCTTTATTTCCATACGAAAGCATCACCTCAAAAGCCATTTTGGGATGCAATAAAATCGTCTTAATCAGCGATCTTTGCAAGTCAATAAAAAAGATACTTTTGGTAGCGTTTTTCTGCAATTCGAGTTCCAGTTTTGCAACAAGATTCTTGAAATGAATTGCGGGATAATTGGAGTTATTGTTATTTATTTCTTTGCAATAAATGGCATTTAAATTCGTGTAAATAGTTGCCGAATTATTGTTTTTAACTGCAGCAGGAATTTTAGCATTCGTGAACATAGCCAATAAATGCTCGTGATTCAGATTGTTTTTTTTGCTTAATTCCTTAATGCAAAAAAGTAGAAATGTTGTATTATCGGCATTTTTATGTTTGAGAAGAAACAAAATTCCAATTTCCCATAAAGCCTTACTATTTGTTTTTAATTTAAAAGTCTGGCTCAGTTTATTCAAATAAATGATGGTTTCCATGTGAAGCAACGAAGGCGTTGTATCTACTTTAGAAAACAGAATTTTAATCGACGTTTCATTCAAATCCTGAAGCAATAAAATCAATGGATTTTCATCATTCAAAACCGAACGAATAAGGGTATTAAATTTTGTTTTATTCTCATTACTCAACGCAACAATCAATTCATTTAGATTGTTTTTATCCGCTTTAAATCTTCGGTCATTTTTATTTTTTAGTAATTGCTCCAGTACATTCCAGTAATTTGTTCGTGTTTCAGGTTGGTAATTTTCACTTTTTTGCGTTTCATATTCCTGAGTTAGTATTTTAAGGCAATCAATAAAATTATTGTTCTGAGACGTTTTATCAGACAGTTTTACAATCGTGTTTTCGATCAAAAGAATAAGTTCTGAGTAAGCGATATTATAATGATTTGCCATTTGCAGAATACTGCTTTTCATGAAAGCCAATTTGTTAAAAAGTGTTCCGCGTTCCAGCAGCAAAAAGTTTAGAATAAAGAACCAAAGATTCTTTTTGAAACTCGCCGTACTCGTCTGGATAATCGTTTCCTTGACCTGAATATTGGTCATAAGCGAGCTGAATTCTATTATAGAACTGCTATTATTAGGCTCGAGCGCCGCAATTATTCTGGTTATATTTTTCTCATCAAATTGCCATGAAATTCGCTTTCTCACTTCCTCGTGCGTCATTCCGGTTTCTTTGATAATTGTCACAACTTCGGCTAAATTATTCTGAAGTAATTCTGCCATAATCTGGTTTACAGAACCCTCTTTGTTTTGATAATTCCAAGGCAAATAACCTTCTAACAAAAAGACCGTAAGATTCTCCAGAATCGATTTATCCTTGTTATAAACCGCGATTCCGTTTTGCTTCTGACTGTTTTGATAGAGAATTAATTCCGCAATTTTTTCTCTTAATAAATTGCGTATTTTTCGACTTAAATCAAATTCAAGATCACTATAATCGCACGCGCCAAGATCCAATTCCAGCGATTCTATTCGCCAGCTTTGTTCCGGCGGACATAATTCGCTAAAAATATTGGCGACTTCTCTGGGCAGCGAGATTTTGCTCCAGGTACTCAAACGTTCCTGAAGTCGGTAACTTTCTCGTTTTTGGTCAAAAGTTGTGTCCCACTTTAGACTCGATACAATATGGCTATTTATTTCTTCCATTTTTTGTTTCTAAAATTGAGGTTAAACTATTGATCATATTCACCGCAGCTTGTGCAGGATCTGAAATTATTGCTTTTTCTGAATTACCTTCTTGCGTATCCGTTACATCCGGAACATTTTTGAAACGCAAACTTTGGTGCCAATTGCTGTAATCAGGAATCAACATTTCTAATTCTGAAATGCTTAAAAACAGACATTCGCATTTTATATTAGTTGGAAAACTGATTTTAAGAAACTGTTTCAAACGTTTTTTAAACTCAGGAGTTTGTAGTTCCGGAATGAAATCTGGAAATATCAAAAGTGTATTTTTCTTAAAAAGTTCGTCATTTATCGTAATATTTCCGTTTCCGGAAGCAACCGTAATGCGAAATAAATAATCTGAAAAATTTGTTTTTATATAGTTATCAGGAACAATCGTTTCGGGATTACTGATTGAAAAAGTATATTTTTCATTCGAAAATTCCAGATAACCTTGCTCAAGTTCCCCGTCCAGAGTAGCTTTATCAATCGTATTTAAAACATAATTGATCTTAGTAATAGTTTGAAAGTCAGTATTCTGTATTTCATAAGAAGTATTAGTTTCGTTTTGCTGTACGATTTCAAGATTGTATTTTAAGGGATTTAACAGAAGCGGGGTTTCGAGAAAAATGGTGCCATTTCTTTTTTCTTTAAGCCAATATGTTTTCTTTAAGGTTTTAAAAATATTTAATCGATCATCAGGATTATTCTGTGGAGCTTCAAATTGAGACGTAATAAAATTGGCGTAGATATTTTTTAATCCGAAGAATAAATTCAGTTTTAATTCAAATGCCGAGAAATTATTGAAATCATTTTTGCTCAGTTTTTCCTTTTTATTGATTTTATCTGATTTAAAAATAAAATCAGTCGTGTTTTCATTTATATAAGTATAATGCTCGTCTTTAATACTGGACAAATTCACATCAATATTTTGATTAATGCCCGCAGTTATTTTTGACGCACCCAGAAAATTGTATGCTTTTTGWCTGTTATAAGATAGCAAACCAAGGTTTTGCAAATACAAACTTTTCAGTATTATCTGGTCTTTTTTTGCGTTTCCGGTATAAATCGTGTCAGCAATAAGTGCGTCAATAACCATTGGTGATTCGCCGTGTCTGGCAAGCAAATGATCCAGTAATTTGTTGCGGCGATCGAGGTTTGTTTCTTCCTCTTCCATGATTTTCATCATCCCGAAGATGTAGGGATTATAAGGATCTTGCTGATATTCGGACCAACTTTTCTCTTTTAGTTCCGTTTTCGTTTCTATGTCAAAAGTGAAATCAAACACTTTATTGTCTTTTAATAAAGGTTTGATATGAGGCACATTATACAAGGATTGATAGAAATAACTTGGAGAAAACATTTTGTACGGAACTGGATATTCCAAATGTTTTCGCTCAAATTTATCTTTCAAAGCATAAAAAGTTTCCAAATCAGAAGGCGCTCCACAAACCGAATTGGTGAACGAAAACAATTTTGAAACATTCGCCAATTGCGAAAATTGATTTGCCAAAACCTGATCAAATAAGGTTAAAAATCCTTTTAATTGTCGGGATTGTGCGACTTGAATTGGTGCAGAATCGTCTTCGATTTTGTCATCGCCAATACCATATTGCTGCGGAAATGTATTTTGAATCGAATAATAACTATTGATGTCCCTAAAACTGCTTTTAGGTAATTTGAAACTTGGCTGGTTGTTTAAACTTACCACACTCGTTTCAAATTTATTGCTATTGATTTGCAATGGACCAATAGGATCCATGGGCAAATCTTTTCCGTTGCAGCTTAAGATCAGGGTTTTGTTTTTGTAAGAAGTCAAAATATCGATCGACACTATTTGACCCAAAGCCGATTGCAATGTCGAAACTGATTTTGTATTCTGATAAAACTCTAATCCTGAAACCGAAACAATCCCGGATAAAGATTCGATTACGGGAATCAAATCAAGGACTTTTATAGTGTCTTTTTTATCGATTAAAGATTCGGTCAATATCCAGCCATTTTTAAGATATGGTCCATCGTATATTTCGGAGGCATTGTAACCGTTTTCTTTTAAAGAATCATAATTCGCCTGAATTACTTTCGGAAATATATAAGTTCGGATTTTGTTCTGAAGCTCTAATAAAACCGCGTATTCGTCGGCTTCTTTTTGAAGTTCTATTTTACCGCCAATCAAGTAATGTTGAGCCTGAAGCGTAATTGGCATATTAAAAAGTTCTCCAATATTGCGGCTTTGATTCAAATAATAAAATGCTTCTTTACAAATGTTATTTAACTCAATTGTATCTGTAATATCCGGATTTATATAGAGATAAACCTGGTAAACTCTATTAAAAGGCTGGATATTATTATTGAAAGCGGTTATTGTAACATTATAAATATCCTCGATGCCGTCGACAAGATATTTTATATAATCGTCGATCGTATAAGGCGCTGTTGTCAGGATTTTATATGGTAAATAAAACTGATTTTCAATTTCCATATTCCCTTCAGAATCCGTTAGAATATCCGGAATCGTAAAATCTGTACAATACCCTAATTCTGTAAGCGCATAACAAACCTGATCGAGAATCGTCATTCCGGGATCGCTTGGATTAAAGTTAGTCCATTCCGTACCAATATGTTTTTGGATATAATCAATAGCTTCGTCCTTCAGGAAATTAAAATCCTGATGTGGCGGAAGCTGTACTTTTGATATGTGATTAATTGTATCCATTTATAAGTCAAAAATAAAATTATGAGTTGGTGCCGAAACTAAAAGTGTCGTTGGCCCATAAGGCATCAAGGTTCTTTTTTTTGTTTTTAAAGTAGTTTGTAATCCCGTTTTAGGATTGATATAATAGGTCGAAAATGTAACACTTTCAACTGCTGCAATTCCTTCAATATTTTGAATAAAAGTGCTCACTTTGGCATTAATAAGCGGTTGACCAATTTCAATCAGAGAAGGACAATTTGCGATCCACGGCGATAAATATTCCTTTAGAGCAAGATTTACCGTATTATTCATTGGTGTTTTTTGATAACCGCTTTTAATTGAAAATGTGGCATTAACGCAAACATATTCAAGGTTGAAATTGGAAACTTGCAGGTTTGTAAATGGCGACGAATTTGCTTTTAGAAATTTTATTACGTCAATTTCAAGAGAATTTGTAACCAAAGGAACAAACGCACTCGAATCTGTATCTGATGCTACTTTTTTTACCAAATAGACATTTGTACTGTTGTCGCTTTTTTTGGTTACGACTTTCGAATAATAAACGGTATCATAATTTTCGGCAATCAAAGTATAATAATCTGAAGGCGTACTTGCTCTGTTTTTGGTTTTAATTGTATTGCTGACTCTTTTATTTCGATCGGTTTTGTCTTCGGCAGCTTTTCCTCCAAAAGAAGCAAAAGGTTGAATTATGGTACCTATTTCCGGAATCTTAATTTCTGGTTTTGTGATTGTATTTGCAGCAATTTGCGGACTTTGTGTATCGGTTAAAAATGTTGTTCCGGTTCTTTCTACACTAAATCCGTTCGTTTGCATAAAAATAGTTTTAGAAAACGAATCAATATCGCCGTTAGCCACAATTGAAATCCAGTTATTAGTTCCGGGCATCATAGTTTCGTTATTGTTGCAATCTTCAGGAATAGGAATTTCTATAATTCCCGAACGTCTAAAATCGTTGGTTCCATCAGATATTGGCTCAACTCTTTTCCAACCTAAATCGGTTAAATAATAGCATTGAATATGATTTTTAGTAGTAAGTGCAGTTGAGTTTCTGGCGAGTTCAAAGTATAGATTTAAAGTGCTGTTGCAAATTAAATTATCCAATTCTATAAATAAATTTCCATCATAATCGCAAGTAGGATAAAGCGGAAAACCTTCTGTAAGATTGCTGGAAGATTTGCCCATTACTGCCGTGTCGAATACCTCATTTTCGGTTTGGTCAATTGTGGCACTATCAAATACGAGATAGTTTAAAAATGGAGTATAAATAAAATATTCCAGCGGATAATCTCCTTCAGTTCCGTCCAATTTATAGGTTTCACTTGCGGTATAAATAGCTGATAACGTTTGTATTTTTGGTGCAAAAGGAACATTGGCAGAAGGCAGGAAATCAGTTACTTCTTTGTCTTTTGCGACCGTAATCTTATTGCCATTTTTTAATGCAATACTCGAAACGAGATTTGCATATAATTCAGATCCAAAACCATATTCCGGATTTGATAATGTCATTTTTATGAATCCTGACGAACTTTCTTCTGTGAAATTTAAAGTCTCTTTTTGAATATTTGGGTTCGGTTCCCAGATTTTACCAACAGTTTGTGTTGTACTTGCAGTTGTATTTGTATCCGCATTTGAAGTCGAATTTGCTTTAGAATACACATAATAACTGCTTGATGTATTAAGAAAAACCGGAATAATAATAGGCGGATTAACAATAGGAAGTTTAGGATCTACAGGCGCAGGATCAAATAAGCAAACAGGTTGGGGAGTATTATCAACCGCAACAAAAACTTTGTCGACATCGCTACTTTGAATTTTTGTCATTTTGAGACCTTTCCATAATTTGTCCTGCATGATATTAAGATCGGCAGTAAAACTGGTATTTGAGAAAAAAGGTATTGGTTCAGTTTTTGGAGAATCGTCGTTTGAAGAGAATAGATTCCTAACAGTTCCTGCAAGTCCTGTAGTTGCTGGTTTTTTTGGCGGAGTCAAATAATCATTGTATTGTTGGTAATACGTTGTAAAATTGGTGGGTCTTTTGTCCCAATCTATTTCTACGATAAGACTGTCCAGCGGTTTGCTGAATATTTCATTGTTTCCGATAATAAAATTGGCATTTACTAACGGAATTGGTCCAAAAGGAGGGTAGGGATTTTTTGTGTTTAGTTCTCCAAAATCGTTATACAATTGAAATGTTTTGACACCTGTTACTTTTAAGGCAATTGTCATTGCAGTAATTTTTGGCGGCATATAAGAATTTGGAATATTCTGAAACAAGATTTTCATCATTGGCCAATCACTTTTTAAACCGTCCGAATTAATCAGGAAAGGTTCAATTGCCGCCATTGTTGGATCAAGATTAATAATGATCACACAATTACTGGAAGTGGTTTGTGTGAAATTTGCAGGAAGTAAACTAAGTTTTAACCACTCTTTTTGAGTGCTCAAAAAATAATTGGCAGTTTGCAATAGTGCTAAATCTATTGAATTATCAAATTGAAGCGTTAGGGTTACAGTTCTTTGTCCTTCGCGTAATAACAACATTGGCGAGGCGAACGCAATACCTATTAAATTAGGATTTGCAATAGGATCTACAACAGGATTACTGGATCCAAAAGTGTCCCAACTGATTACTTTATTTTCAAGATCTAATTGAATAGCCGTTGGTTTTGCAATAGTTTGTAAATTATAAGACGGCGTGTTTTTTGCGTTATAAGAAAGTGTATGAACACTTGTAATCGTTGCAGGATTTAGATTTACATTTTTTTGAGAAGCAAACAAAATTGGGTTCTTTTGCGCATCGACTCCCGCGTTGAACAATGTTCCTGCCGGTAAAGTATATGCCTGCGTTGGTTTTGCCAGTGTTGCGCACAAATAAGTGTGATCTGCTACGGCAGGTAATTTGGTTTGCTTTAAAATGTCTTTATAATAAAAATCAAGATGTTTCTCTGAAATACCATTCAATCGATCTTGCTGAACTTTCAGTACATTTACAAATGAGCGCAAAAGAGTGGTATCCGGAAATTGTCCTTTTTTAAGACTTAATCTCTTAAATTCTTTTGTTGCATGATGAATTACAGTTTCTAAAAATTGGAATAACCGATCTCCAATTTTTGTTAGAATATCCAAACTAAAAGTGGTTATTGTTGCCGTTGTCTGCAAAATAGCCTGCTCCGTTTCAAAACCAAAAACTTGCCAAAAAGGAGTTCTGTCTTTGTTTATATTCCAAATGTTTTTATCAAAAGAATCAAATTCTCTAAGAGGTGCAGGAACAATAAAAACACCTTCTACAGACAATCTGTATAAATATTCCCTAAAGGATTGAATCGCCCAAAAGTCAATGCTTAATCTCGTTTTTACTTCTTGCAGAATATACGTTTTGAGATCGTATATTTCGTTGCTGCTTTGCATGTAATGTGTCCAGCGTTCGATGATTTTATAAATCGCCGTAATACGATCAAACAGCTTATTTAAAGCATTTGAATGAGGATTGCCGCCATTTTCGTTTTGAACTAATCTTTGAATCTCGGCACAGCTGTTTTTATAATCGGAATGTAGGTTTTTGTAGTTTGTTTTTGAAATTGAAGCCATCAAAAAAACGGGATCTTTCAATAAAAACGGACTCCAGTTTCCTTCGATTGTATTGCTGTCATTATAGAAATTGATCAATTTGCTAAATTCCGTCAAAAAGTACAACCAGTCTTGCTCCGTCCTTCCGTCTATCAAATGCGGATTTGGAACGAGTGCTTCGTTGAGGGAGTTTATGGCGCTATTTTGATCAATTAAAATCATTTTTTTCGATCTAAGTTTGTTCCTTCTTTTAAATAAAATGGGAACACATAATTGTGTCTTGTATTTGTTTTTGAATAGATGTAACTAATCAGTATTTCTATTTTTCCGTTTAATACATCTGTCGAAGCCACTTTTACATCTTGTACCAATATTCTGGGTTCGTAGCGTAATAAGGCGTACTTGATGGTTTCTATAATTTCGCCTTTAAGCGTATTGTCAATTTTTCTAAACATAAATTGCTGTATTCCAGAGCCAAAATTAGCTTCAAGAGTACGTTCGCCTTTGCGGGTGTTTAAGATCACATTGATAGATTCGTTGATATTGGTTTCATTGGCAGACAAACTCACCTGATGATTGTCTACAGAAAATGACACAGGAAATGCCCATCCTGAACCCAAAAAAGCGGTCTCTTTATGTTCTTTATTATTATCCACCTATCATAACATTAAATGCTCCAAGGACAATTGATCCTCCATGAGCGGTTGAATCTCCTATTCGTGCGGCTGGCATGCCACATATCATAACCGTCGCTGATCCTTTTATTATAGAATCCGGCGGTCCTACACAAACCAGCATATCGCCAACTCTGGCTGCCGGTAATCCTGCGATCAAAACCGTTGGTGCTCCCGGACCAACAATTGGTCCGCCAACATGCGGAATTGGTGGTACACCCGGAGTTACCATCGGGCACTGGTGAAAGTCTGTAAGTCTTGCTGCTGGAGGCATTTTTTTTAATTGTTAATTATTAATTGTTGATTGTTGATTGTTGGTTGTTTTGTCTTCAATCTTGTCATTTCGACCGGAGGGAGAAATCACACACGAAACTCCGTTCCTATAATCGCCAATCTTTGTCGAGTTACTTTATGTGATTTCTCCCTCCGGTCGAAATGACACAAAATGCGGTGAACGTAAACTAATGTTTATATACTATTGTCTACAATCCTTTACGGCAGCTTTGTCAAAGTTTCAAACTTTGACAAAGCCTATCGTTTACTACGTAACCCCAATCTTTGTCATTTCGACCGGAGGGAGAAATCACACACGAAACTCCGTTGCTATAATCGCCAATCTTTGTTGAGCTGCTTTATGTGATTTCTCGTTCCTCGAAATGACACAAAATGTGGTGACTAATCTTTGTCGTAACCCCAATCTTGTCATCTCGAGGAACGAGAGATCTCCGCAAGAAACTCCGTTGCTATAATTGCCAATCTTTGTCGAGCTGCTTTATGTGATTTCTCCCTCCGGTCGAAATGACACAAAATGCGGTGAACGTAAACTAATGTTTATATACTATTGTCTACAATCCTTTACGGCAGCTTTGTCAAAGTTTCAAACTTTGACAAAGCTTAATAATCGCCACTAATCATTAATAATTAACAATCAACAATTAATAATTAGTTTATCATTACCATTGCGCCTTTCAATGTCAATTGCATTCCTCCGGAAACCTGCGCCATTTGTCCGCCTTGTGCGCTGAATTGCATGGAGGCATTTTCTTTGATATTTAATCCCGTTGTTTTTACGTCACCGCCACTGGATTGTATGTTAATGCCTTGTGCTCCTTTGATGTTGACGTTTTGCTGTGCCGATATATTGATGTCTTTTGGGCTTGATAAATCAATACCGCTGCTTGACATTACGATGCTGTTACTGTTTTCATCCTGAATCGTGATTTTTTTGTCTTTATCACTGATTATGATGGTGTTTTTGCCGGGTGTTGCAACGGTCCAAATTTTGTTTTCATCATCAAATTCTACCGAAATTCCCGATTTTGAAACGATGGCTTTTATTGAATTTTTCTCATTTGGATCTAATCCTGCAAACGGTTTTATTGTTGTACTGCTGTAAACGCTTCCCAGAATCACAGGATAACGCGGATCTTCGTTTATGAATCCCAGAATTACTTCGTCTCCAACTTCAGGCATGAAAAAAGCTCCGGCGCCGCTTGTGGAATAAAAATTAGTCAATCGCGCCCAAATTCCTGCACCATTTGGGTCTAATAACGGAACGTCTACTAAAATTCGATATTGAGAATCGGGATCATCAAACATCTTTTTTACGGTTGCATTAAAAAGGCCTTTTGCTCCGGGAAGAAGTCCGGAAGCTGGTGGTGCCATTACATCCGGTTCTTCAGTAAACCAAAATGGAGATAATCCAAGTGTTGCCTCAGAAACCCAGTTTCCTGCCGATAAATCATGAACAACTCCGCCAATGAGGTAATCGCCATTAAATCGATCTCCAAGACCATCGAAGGTCATGTATTTTCCGGGATCAATTAAGTTTGTACCTTGAAATTTGGCTTCTCCCATAATTTTAGCATACTCACTTTTTATGATTTGTGCTTTGGACCAATTTGTTAAATCGGCAGTTTCTAAGGGTGCCGAAGTTTGCAATTGATACGTGCTTAATCCGATTACATCGGATAGTTTTTTGGTGGTTAAATTTCCGGCTCCTGTAACATTTGGTGACGCCTGAGCGTTTACAACGGCTTGAGTTTTAAAATCCCAACTATTTGAGGTTACGTTTCCTAATTGTGTAACGGCGTTTAGTTTGGCATTAAATTCAAGAAGGTTATCTCCATAAGTTACTTTTAGTACAGAGGTTGTGTTTTTTTCAGGAGCATTTACAGAAACTTTTCCGTTTAGAGTGGTTACAATCAAACCATTTGCTTCGGCAAGGGATAGTATATAATCCCAATCTGTTACATAATATTGTATTTGTTCCGGCCAGGTTGTAGTTGTTGCGGTGACATCTGAGCTCAATCCGTAAGTTCCTATTATGGACGAAATAATATCGCTGTCTTTTTGTTTGTTGAAAGTAAGGCTTTTACGTCCTACGATCATTTTTATGGCTTTGTCACGACACTCAACTTCTAAAGCTGAACCTACCAAAGAATCAATACGAATCGTTTGACTCATAATCAAGCCTGAAAAAATAACAGTGTTATCGTTGTCATATCCTGCTTCAATGCTAACTTCTGCACCAGGCACAAAAGTCGAAGACGAACTGGCATCAAATTTACCCGTATTTGCTTCTCCGTCCAGAATTGTGATTTTAGCGGAAGCGATTCTGTTGACCTTTTTTTCGATATGAACAGAAAGCACACTTAGTTCATCAACTATTGCTGTACCATTGACTTTGACTACGAATGTTGCGGTTCCGCCACTTGCTATTTCGGTTGAAGCACTCATTAATTAGAAGTATTTATAGGTGGAAATATTAATTTGTCGATACCATTTAGGTTTCTGAATTTGTTGAGTTTATTAAATTGTGCCACTTGTATATAATAGGAATCATCATTCCATACTTTCTGGCACAATTGCGGTAATGACATTCCCTCTGTAACGGTAACGATATGCGTAAGATCCGGAGATTCCGGAGCATCTGTCATGGTTACGGTTTTGGGAGAAATATAGCGGCTGAAAGACAATGATAGTTTGGCTCTCAGTGGACTTCCGTCTGGTTTAAACAGGGTGTAGGAGATGTCGATTGAATCGAGAACTCCGTTGAATGTGATATTTTGTCCCCATTGTACTTTTACAAAATTAGGACGATGTATTTTTCCGTTATAGGTATAAATAATCGTTTCTAATGCTGTTACTTCTTTAGCCATATCGATACGTTTTGCATCAACGATACCGGTACAGTCGATCACCATTTCAAAACTTAGTTTATCGCTTGGTGTACTTTTGTACTTCTGCGATGCTGAGCTTGTTGCCGGGGCTTGCTGCTCGTTGTATTCAATGCTTTTTTGTATTTTGATATTGTCAGGATTAATCATGAAGGCATAGGGATTTCCGGAGAATTTATTCTGAAATTCTTCGTCTGTGTATCCTGTTATTTTCATTAATTCTAAACTTGCCATTGGTTTATTCTTTTAATCCTAAAAGGTTTTTAAAACCTGTTAGGTTTATTATTTTTAATCTTTTTAATCCTTTATCCCGATAGCTATCGGGAGTGGCAAAAAAGTTCTCTCGCAGATTTTGCAGATTGAGCAGATTTTTTTTCTTTTTAATCTTTTATCTGTGTTTGAAATTATTTCACGCAGATTTTAAATGGATTTAAGCAGATTTTAATCTTTTAATCCTTTATCCCGATAGCTATCGGGAGTGGCAAAAAATTCTCTCGCAGATTTTGCAGATCGAGCAGATTTTTTTTTCTTTTTAATCTTTTATCTGTTTCTGAAATTATTTCACGCAGATTTAAATGGATTTAAGCAGATCTCGCAGATTTTAATCTTTTAATCCTTTATCTGTGGCAAAAAGTTCTCTCGCAGATTTTGCAGATCGGGCAGATTTTTTTTCTTTTTAATCTTTTATCTGTTTCTGAAATTATTTCACGCAGATTTAAATGGATTTAAGCAGATTTTTCTCTTTTTAATTCTTTAATCTTTGGCAAAAAGTTCTCTCGCAGATTTTGCAGATTGAGCGGATTTTTATCTTTTTTCTGTGTCTAAAATTATTTCGCGCAGATTTTTGTAACTATATTAAAATTAAATCTGCTTTCATCTGCAAAATCTGCGTGAAACAAAAATTATTTTAATCTTTTTAATCTGTGGCATTAGCGTTTATAACTGTTCTCCTGATTTTTTTCGGCAATTAATCTTTTGCATTCTTCGAGCAATTGTTTTCTTAAAATAGAAAATTCTCTTTCTTTGGCTACAGCCGAATTTTTCGTATTTGTACTTACGATTTCGGTCTTGATAATGAGTTCTCTTATTTCGATTGGCATAATTGTTTACGTAAAAAGTTTATCAAATTTTGTATCCTTAGAAATATCAAAATAGGTGTAGGCAAGTTCAATAGATTCTATCGCAATATTGCTTTCCTGAGAGTTTAGGTCAGAAACGGAATATTTTACCGGATAGGCATTGTTAAAAGTCCATTGCATGCATACAACACCTGAGGCATTGAGCAGTTTTAAGATCACATTTTTGGGCTGGATTGGGTTTGATAATCCCTGATCGATGCAGTTGGCACACCAATTTACCAACTGTGATCCTGCAGGCACCATGGCTCTTTTAAGAACTAAGTTTGAACTATTAGAAACCGTTGGGAGGCGGTATTTAAACCTGTTTTCGCCTCCACAAACAATTTCTTCTACGCTTAATTCTTTAGAAATTCCGGACACTTCTTTGAAAGCTGCATCTACACCGGCAAAGGACAGCGTAAAATAAAAGCTAACTGGATAATCCATTATTTACCGCCATTTTTTATGATCAGTTGTTCGTGCGCAATTTCTATAGTGTCTACCGCAACCTCGTTTCCATCAGATTTTAAATCTGTACTGGTAATTTTAGTTGGCCATGCATTATTTAGAGTCCATTGCATGGTTACACCGCCTTTTTCGTCTAATAGTTTTATTAGAACCGTTCTTCTTTTAATCGTATTCATTACGACTTGCTGATGCCAATCCCAGAAGGTATTGTCATTTACAAAGATGCCTCGCTTCATAGTAATATTTCCGTATTTAGTTATTCCCGGCATTTTCTCTACAGAAAAAAGCGGACTGTTACTTTTACGATATTCTATAATTTGATTTTCGACATCCATTCCTGTAACTTCCTGAAAAGCTACTTTTGTTAATTCGGTTCCAAGGTCTACTTCGAACCTAAACTTTGGCATCGGCCATGTTGCGCCTTGTGCGCTTCCGTCATCTGGTGGTGGCATAATATTTTATTTTTAAATTAAAAATGTATTTGATTTACTAGAGTATTGATTTGATTAACTGGAAGTTGCCATTTGCTGTTGAAATGTCAATACGATAAATTCAGCAGGATGTACAACTGCTACTTTTACAGTAACATTCATAAAACCATTCAAAAGATCGTCGGCAGTCATTGTAGAACCTAATCCACAGGATACTGAAAAAGCATCAGAGGCGCTCGCTCCCTGTAAACCGCCTTGTTTCCAGATCGAGTTAAGAAAACTACTGATCATTGAGATTACGGCTTCCCAGGTATTCTTGTCATTAGGTTGAAAAACATAAGCCTGAGCCGCCAGTTTACAAGATTGCTCCAAGAAAATCATGGTTCTGCGTACCGGAATATATCTCCAGTCCTGACTGTTTCCGTCTAATGTTCTTGATCCCCAGATTAAAATTCCTAAACCATTAAATGTTCTGATCGCGTTGATAGATTTACCGGAAACGGCATCGACATTTAGATTGCCTTGCTGACTCTCAGAAATAGAAATTGGCAATGACGATACTCCAACAATAGAAGTGTTTGCAGGCGCTTCCCACGGACCAATTGCATTGTCTACAGTAGTAATAACTCCTGCCATAGCACCACTTGGAGGAAGGATATTAGCATCAGACAAGATGTGCTTAATCATCAAAGAATACGTTTGGCTCGCAATCAAAAGTGCATTATTGTTTTGTGTTACTGTCAAAGTACTTGTAGGACTTTGAATATTGGCAATAATTGTTGCAACCGCTGCGTTGGGAGCACTTGGAGGATTAAGAATTGGCTCTAGTTGTTTTAAATCTCCGCCAAATAAATTCGTGTAATCAATATCAGAATTTTGCATTATTGTAGTTCCTACAAAAGGATAATACGCCATTCCGTAGTTTAATCCGTTTGAACCTGTGTTCATTCTGAAATTTGCAATGTCCTGAATGTACAAGATTGGATCCGGATCGTCGCCTCCAATAATGTCAAACAAGCACATTGCCGTTTGCATTTGTGTCGACTGAAGAAGCATTGCCTCCATCAATGTACCATTGTTTTCTAAGCTTAACAAAGTAGCTTCCGGACAAATGTACATCGTTGGTTCCTGCTCATTTTTCAATAACGCAAGACCGTTTGTCAAGTCATTCAATTGCACATTTGGGTTTACAACGGGAATTCCCGGAGTTGCTGGTTTTTGTGACGGAGGTCCGTAAGAACCAACCGAAACAATATAAGCATCTCCACCGCCATTTTCGTAAAAAAGCCTTACGCTATTGTACAGATAATAAACCGTGTTAGGATCGGGAACGATTGAATAATAGGTTCCGGCAATTTGCATATAATCTCCCCTTAGAGGTTGACTTTTTTGCGCTGCCAGATAATATTCAGGGCTGTATTGCTTAGCGGGACTTGCAGGAGCAGGTGGGTCCGGTAAACAGAAAAAAGCTTGAAAATCAGCAAATGATGTGATTTTTACCGGCACATTCGTATACGATTTTCCTTCGTAAGAGGCCTGAGGTGTGTACCCTATAAATGCTGGTACGGCTGTAGCAACTGCAACAACTGAATTGGGAAAAGCATTTAATTCTTGAATGTAAACACCAGGAGTTTGGATGGTAGATAAATTCATTGATTTTAGTTTTTAATGTTCATTTTTAATAGTTTTTTATAGATAGATATACATTGGTGATGCGACTTGGTTTTGATCATTATTCTCGATAATTCCTATTCGGGAAACATCAGGAACAGGAAGACCTTTTATGATTACTTTGCTCTTTGTATTATTTTGACTGGATGAATTTGAAGCACTTTTGGTTATTAAATCAAACTTGTATTTCGGTTTTTCGCTAAGTGTAATAAAAGTTTTATCTGAAGTAAATAAGAGTGCCGACTCGCCGGTTTGAATTGTTACTGTTTGTGGTCCGTCAAATTGTATGTTTTCTTTTTCGGTAATCGAAGGATTGTTTAGCGGAACAGCATTTTTATTGATAAAATAATATTGCCATTGCGTTGCTCTTGCAGTGAAATTTATTTTAAAAAGTATATCAGAAGCATTATTTTGCTCCTTCAATATATCGGCGAAGTATATTTTTAAATGTCCAAAATGTGAAGGCATAATCTCAGTTTCCAAAGTTTGGCTGAGTGTTATTGTGCCATTATTGTTTTGGTTTTTAGGATCCTGACTGGAATAATTAATTGCTCCAATCCAGTTAACGGGAATTGCGGTAAAAAGAATGAAATTGGGATTACTGCATTTGATATCAAATTCAAAATAATCTTGTTGCGTAGTTTTAGAAATATAATCTAATAAGTCTGATAAAGAAGAAGTTGTATTTGAATATAAATTAAATCCGTTTGAAATAGGATTTATTCTAAAGCCGAATTTTTTTAACGTTTTGTCAGTTTTATGATTTGGAATAAAGTGAAGGCAATTGCATTTTCCGTTATCAAAAAAAGTGTGATAAGCTGCAGTGCCAAAGATCTTTATGTAATTAGTATTCGTCATTGGGCTATATTGTTGTTGGTACTTTTTACAGCCGGTATAATTTCCATAATTTCGTGACCCTGAACTTTTATCAGCTTCATTTTGTAAATAATAGAAGGCTGATATTTTGCCGCCATTGCAGTCCACAAACTATGCATCTGGTGGTACGATATTTTTTCATATTCAAATTCTAATCTGCTCAAACCGTCGGGTATCGAAGAGGAGGATGAAGAATCGACATAATTATTAATCTGAAAGAAGGCAATAATCGCATCCAGAAATTTTAGGGATTCCGTATAATCGTCAAAGTTGCTGCTAATCAATAAGTCGATGTTGTATTTTTCTGTTGGATTGAAATTAGAGTAACTCCCGTCTTCTAATTTTTTGTTTCTGATATAAAAAGGCTGGTTGGTTTCTTTTTCAATATTGATTAAGGATAAAACGACTTTGTTCTGATTTACTTTTGGTAAATTACCACTTGGCTCAATAAGATAATTCAGGACTATTTTGTCTTCATCCAAACCAAAACGGTTTTTTAAAAACTGTCCCAACAAATTTTTCGTAAATTGAAGTGATTGATTGATCATCGTATTAACTCTTAAATTGATTAACCATAATTGCTAAATAAATTAGTGATGGCTATTGTAAAAGTAATTGAGAATTAGATCTGTACGAATAATTTGTAATGTACTTTTCGTGTACATAATCAAAAGATATTTGATGTTGTTGTAGACAAAATATAGACAAAATGCACTTTTTATAGACAAAATGCATTTTGTCTATTTATTTTGTAGGATAGAAAGTGTGTGGGAGATTTTGGTTTTTTGCTATTTCGATTTCGTTTCAACGGATTAATTCATCATGCACAAGCTTGTCAATTTCGACCGAAGGGAGAAATCACACTTGCAATTCGACAAAGATTGGCGACATTCTGTGCGGAGTTTCGTGTGTGATTTCTCCCTTTGGTCGAAATGACAAAGCAGGTGTTGGAATTTTTCTGAGCAGTTCCGCAGGAACAAAACATATTGTAGAGATGTCCCGAAGCCTCGGGATCAATCCATCATTCGCAATGTAAACGCAATTTTTTTTCGCTCCAATAAACCCAAGAGTTTTTTAAAACTTGTTGGGTTTGGTGTACGTGTCTTGAAATGACAAATCGTGGAGTTACTTTGTGTTAATTTCGTGTGTGATTTCTCCCTTCGGTCGAAATGACAAAGCAGGTGTTGGAATTTTTTAAGCAGTTCCGCAGGAACAAAATATATTGTAGGGATGTCCCGAAGCCTCGGGATCAATCCATCATTCGCAATGTAAACCCAATCTTGTCTTTCTCGAATTTCGTGTGTGATTACTTCGTCTGTTCGCTATCGCTCAGATCTCGTTCCTTGAAATGACAAATATTGAGGTTGTTTTGTGTGGATTTATCTAAGAAACAGTTCTCAGGTACGAGATAATGTCTTGTTCTTTTTTTAGGGTCAATTTCTTTTTCAGGCGGTACTTATGGGTTCGTACGCTTTCCTGATTGATACCAAGGAGATTTGTGATGTCATTGTTGCTCATATTCATTTTGATGTAACAACAATATTTTAAATCTTTGGAGCTTAGCGAAGGATGTTTTTTGGCTAGAGCCAAAAGAAAATTGGGATTCGATTGTTCAAAATAGATTTTGAAATCATCCCAAAGCTTATTATCGTTGGCGACGGTTTTTATCGAATTTACAATCGACATTAATTCGATTCTCGTGCTATCGTCAACATTGGGATAGAGATATGAAATGCGTTCTTTTACTTTTAATAGCACTTCAATCTTTTGATCAAGTTCCATTACGTAATGGCTTAATTTATTGTTGTTATTCTTTTGAAATGCTGCTTCTGCAAATGACATCGGAATATTATTTTTTGTTTCTCCTTTTTTGAGTAGAAATATAGATCGGATTCTATAGAGTAAATATTCGGAATTATGTAAATGGTTATAAGAATACGTAAAAACAATACAATTTTTTGACCAGCATAAGGATTCACATTCATCACTTTTGGTTAAGCACAGAATTGGAATACCATCTTTGCAGGAATTAAAATTGGGATCATTTATAATGGACTGGTTGTTTCTGAAACACAAAAAAATCAAGTCGGGATTTAATGATTCTGCTGTAGGATTTAAATCGGCGGCTCTTGAAACGCAAACTGTTGAAATTGTAAAATCGGATATCATAGACACGATATTTAATACTTTGGCTAAAACCATAGTATCATCACATCCAATCAATATTGTTTTCTTTTCAAGCATTTTTTTTTGGGGAGTATTATTGTGCCTGGTTATTTGTTTAATTCGTTATTAAAATTAAATATCTTTTTATCACAGAAAGAAAAATATGCTACAGAATGGTTTTTTTCTGTCATGAAATTAATTTTATCACGGAATATTTTTTTCGAAAAAAAGTTTCAACAGATTCATTTTTATGTGGAGGTGTTTCATCAAAAAGAACTTGACAAAAGGATTCTGTTAGGCTTATAAAAGGAGTTTGATTTTTTATTTGGAGGTGTAAATTTAAGAAATAAATACGAGATGGTGATGATTAATAGTACCTGTTTTTTCAGTATATTCTTATTTTAATTATTTTTTAATGTAATGTGTTTTTGTAAATATTTACATTATTGAATAAGAAAGAAGGGACTATAGATTTAAATGCCCGTCTTTTAAGATAATTAGTTTTCAATACCAACCAAGGTGACACATTTATTGAAGATATAAATACTTCTATAATAGAACTTCATTTAAGGGTGATATGTAATTATTATACAAAAAGAATTATTTCGCTCCTCTGGAGCTTACTTTTATGAATTAATACAAATTTGCTATAAATATATTGCTCCTCTGGAGCAAATCAAGCCTTGTAAATTGGATGTATCTGTTTTAGTCCCAACGGGACGACATATTTATAGAAAATAAACACGTGTCCATAATAGAACCCCATCGGGGTGAAATAAGATTTTAATTATTTAAATAGAAATAATTATTTGGCTTCTCTGAAATTCGATTTTATTTCAATTAGCAGACGGTTTCAATCGTGCGAGACTTGATTATAATGTGCTCTATATTGTAAAAGTTGTAATACTATTACAAACAAAAAAGCCCTTCAACAGATTGAAGGACTTTTTATATATCTAAGGAAATAGCTTTTTGTTTATTTAGCCACTTTTTTAAATCTCATCATTGGCACATCTTTTATCAATAGATTAAGTTTGCCGTCTTTATCAATAGAATACGAATCGATTTTTCTAATCATTTGTGTAAATGTTTGTTCACCGCCACCTTCGCAATACATCATGGTAGCCGGACCTTGTTCTCCAAAACTAAGAGATTTTCCATTTAAAGTATAAGGAGCGCTATATCCGTTGCAGCCTGCATTTCCGAAAACTTCTTTTTTGCTTTCGTCAAATTTTATAAACGGTTTTTTGTCCGGAAACAGACCTTCAAAAGCAATACGAGGACCAGAAATATATTCTAATTCCCAAGTTGTATTGTAAAGATCAGAAGAGCTGGTGGTATTCTTCATCGTTGTACAAGAATTAAATGATAGTGCCAAAACAGCAACAAATAGTAAGATGTAATTTTTCATAAAAAACGATTTTAGAACATAAATTTAGTAATTATTAATAGAATTTACATCATAAAAAGGGTGAATTTTTCATTTTACGTGTTTCGTTTCTTATTTAATTTTCAAAGATAAAGTCCCTACGGGCAATGTCATTAAGTTAAGGAAACCTATAAAATTACTTAACAGTTTAATCAAAACAGTAATTTGAAAAATCCGTTTTTATCCGCGTTTTTACGAAGTAAATCTGTTTTATCCGCGTCAAAATTAGACGCTGATTTTACTGATTCGCTAAGCGAAAACGCGGATAAAAACGGATTTTATTTGCAATAATTTTATTTTTTTAGACATAACTTAATGACATTGCTGATTGGGACTCAACGAACAATGTAATTAAGTTAAGAAAAGATATATAATCTAATGGCGAAGAAATCTCGCGCAAAGACGCAAAGGCGCTAAGTCTTTCTTCTATAATCTTGCTTCTACGAGTCTAATTTTTAAACCGGCAAATTCTTCTCAAACGCAGCACCAAAGGAGAAAAACGAATCCGTACTTCCAACACCTTCAATTTGGTGGATTTGTTCGTATAAAATCTTACGAAGTTCTTCATTATTAAATGAAACAATTTTTATAAATAAAGCATATTTTCCGGAAACCCAGTGACATTCGATCACTTCCGGAATTTCCTTCAGTTTTTCGGCAATAGAATAAGAGTATCGGGCTTCTTTGGTAACGATTCCGGTATAGGTAATGGTTTCAAAACCAAGTTCTTTGGCATTTAACTTTACAGAAAAACCTGTAATAATTCCTGCTTCTTGTAATTTTTTGACTCTTAAATGCACCAATGAATTTGATATGTTTAATTCTTTGGCGAGATCTGAGAATGGTATTCTCCCGTTCTCACTGAGTTTCTGCATGATTTCTCGATCTAAATAGTCAGTATTTTCATTCTTCTTAATGCTTGCCATGGCCTGTGTTTGTTTATTGATTCTACAATTTTGACAATTCTTTTGTTAAAACTCCTTTTGAAAGTGTCAAAAATACAAAAATTATCACAAAATATGTCGTGTTGTCAATAATCGTACCTATTGAATGTTATATCAACACTATATTGTATAGATTTGTGTCATACTAACACTATTTTTATATTACTGAAATGGATAAAAATCAATTACTTACAAAATTATGGGAGCAATATGCAGATATTACTCCATCTGCAAAAAAAATACATGAATTACTGGAAGAGAGAGGTGAAGAAATCCAGAATGATCATATCGCAATTCGTACTTTCAATGATAAGCGTGTTAATATTGATGTATTAGAAAAACCTTTTTTAAATGTTGGTTATGAGGCAAAAGGCGAATATAATTTTGAAACTAAAAAATTATATGCCAAACATTATGAGCATGCAACGGATAAAAGCGCTCCAAGAATCTTTATTTCTGAATTGGAATTAGAAAAATGCTCCACTGAATTACAAGAGACAGTACAGAATATATTGAACAGTTGTGATCAAAATGTATTCAACGATCCTGAATTGGTTTTAAGTGGATCTGTTTGGAAAGGAAACTCACAAGCGATCTACAAATCATTATTAGAAGAATCTGAATATGCAGCGTGGATGTACGTTTACGGTTTTAGAGCGAATCACTTCACTATAAATACGAATGCTTTAAAAGAGTTTAAAACATTAGAAGAATTAAACAATTTCGTAGAAGAAAGTGGATGGAAACTTAACGCATCTGGTGGAAAAATCAAAGGTACTCCGGAACAATTACTGGAACAATCAAGCACATTGGCTGATTTATATGTAGTAGACTTTGAAGAAGGGGCAATTGAAATTCCATCTTGTTATTATGAATTTGCACTTCGTTACCCAATGGCAAACGGAGAATTGTACCAGGGATTTGTGGCTTCATCTGCTGATAAAATTTTTGAAAGTACTGATGTAAAGTTGCAGGAAACTAAATAATTAAACTCGTTAGGCGCAAATATTTTAACACATAGAAACATAGTTTTTTACTTTGAGAAAGGCAATAAAAAAGAAACACATTTCTTAACACATAGCTATGTGCATTAATGCTAAGTGAAACGCCTTTATACGCAATATAAATCTATGTTTCTATGTGTTAAATATTTTTTTTGATTTATCCGCAAACGATTGAGGAAGACAGAATAACAAATAAAAAAAAGTCGGAATGACAAAAACAGAATTAGGATTCGGAATTAAAGAAGCTTTGGACCAATTAGGAATAAAGGAAATTAACGAAGGAACTTCAACAGGATTAAATAATTTTTCGAACGGAGAAATTTTAGAAAGTTATTCTCCGGTTGATGGAGAATTAATTGGAAAAATTAAAACGTCGACTGCGGCAGATTATGAGAAAGTAATGGAATCGGCGACAGCTGCTTTCAAACAATTCAGAGTAATGCCAGCGCCACAACGTGGAGAAATCGTTCGTCAGTTTGGAGAAAAATTACGCAAAAACAAAGAAGCTTTAGGAAAACTGGTTTCTTATGAGATGGGTAAATCCTTGCAGGAAGGTTACGGAGAAGTTCAGGAAATGATCGATATATGTGATTTTGCCGTAGGACTTTCGCGTCAGCTACACGGTTTAACAATGCACTCAGAGCGTCCGGGACACAGAATGTACGAACAATACCATCCTTTGGGAGTTGTTGGAATCATTTCGGCATTCAACTTTCCGGTAGCAGTTTGGGCATGGAATACAGCTTTGGCTTGGATTTGCGGAGATGTTTGCGTTTGGAAACCTTCTGAGAAAACGCCTCTTTGCGGAATTGCCTGTCAAAATATTATTGCTGAAGTAATCAAAGAAAACAATCTTCCGGAAGGAATTTCTTGCCTGATCAATGGCGATTACAAAATAGGAGAGTTGTTGACAAGTGATAAACGAGTACCATTAATTTCGGCTACAGGTTCTACTCGTATGGGTAAAATTGTTGCGCAGGTAGTTGCGGGACGTTTAGGAAGTTCATTATTAGAATTAGGCGGAAATAATGCCATCATTGTTACGCCGGATGCAGATATTAAAATGACCGTTATTGGAGCCGTTTTTGGCGCTGTAGGAACTGCAGGACAAAGATGTACGTCAACACGTCGTTTGATCATTCACGAAAGTATTTATGACAAAGTTAAAGATGCGATAGTTTCTGCCTACAAACAATTACGCATTGGAAACCCATTGGATGAGAACAATCATGTTGGTCCGTTAATCGACAAACATGCTGTTGAAATGTACAACCAAGCACTTGAAAAAGTAGTTGCCGAAGGTGGAAAAATCCTTGTTGAAGGCGGCGTACTTTCAGGAGAAGGATACGAAAGCGGCTGTTATGTAAAACCTGCAATTGCTGAAGCTGACAACAAATTTGAAATTGTACAACACGAAACTTTTGCCCCGGTATTGTACTTATTAAAATATTCAGGAACTGTAGAGGATGCAATTGCAATCCAGAATGGTGTAGGACAAGGATTGTCTTCGGCAATTATGACCAATAATTTAAGAGAGGCCGAGTTGTTTTTATCTGTTACAGGATCTGATTGCGGAATTGCCAATGTTAATATTGGAACATCAGGTGCCGAAATTGGAGGTGCTTTTGGTGGAGAAAAAGAAACAGGCGGAGGGAGAGAATCCGGCTCTGATGCCTGGAAAGTTTACATGCGAAGACAAACGAATACAATCAACTATACCACTAGTTTGCCGTTAGCACAAGGAATTAAGTTTGACTTATAAGCCGAATTAGAACTAAAGCTTATATCAAAGTCCCAAGAATGAGAATACCGCAATTTATTTGGTCAGTGCTTTACCACCATTGATTAAATAAATTGCTTGCATACAAATAAAAAAAAACAAAAAAGAAAAATTTTAATTAACCAAAAAACCATTGCCAAAATGAAAAAACTACTAGTTAGGAACCTTAATTGGATTCCACTACTGCTATGTTTGTGGTTGCCAAACATCAATTTTGCACAAGCGCAAAAAACAATTTCAGGAAAAGTTACTGATGATAAAAACAATACACTGCCAGGTGTAAGTATTTCTATCAAAGACTCTAAGTACAATGCAGCAACAGATATTGACGGAAATTATACGCTCGTATATTCGTCAAGTATTTCAGATCCAATTATCGTTTTTTCGTATATGGGATTCATAGGAAAAAGCGAAGCCGTAAATAACCGCACAGAATTTGATGTGGTTATGCAGGAAGAAACCAATAAATTAAATGAAGTAGTAATTATTGGTTACGGTTCTCAAAAGAAGAGTAACGTAACCGGAGCAATTTCTACCGTTAAAAAAGAAAGTCTTGAAACCAGAGCCACAACAAGTCCTGCCGAGGCACTTCAAGGTTTAGTTGCAGGGGTAAACGTGCAAAAAAGCGGTGGTGTTGCAGGAGCTTCTGTAAGCGTAAAAATCCGTGGGGTAAATACCTTTGGAGCAACAGAACCACTTTATATTATTGACGGATTTCAGGGATCTATTAACACCATTAACCCAACCAATATAGAATCTATGGAGGTTCTTAAAGATGGTGCTGCGGCTGCAATTTACGGATCAGTTGCCGCCAATGGAGTAATTATCGTTACTACTAAAAATGGACAAAAAGAAGGCGTAAAAGTTGATTTCAGCTCCTTTTTAAGCATTACAAACCCATCAAAAACATTAGATTTATTAGACGCTGACGGATATCGTACGGTGAATAAAAGAATGTATGATGAGTACAATAAATATGCAACTACACCAAAACCGCTTCCCGCTTATATAACGGCTCCGTCGAATGTAAATACAGATTGGCAGGATGAAGTTTTCCGTTCTGGATTTACTCAAAATTACGGTTTAGGAGTTCAGGGAAGACAAGGTGATTTTAAATTTGCGTTATATGGTAATTTCGTAAAGCAAAAAGGTATCGTAATCGATAATGAATTTGGTCAGCAAACGGCCAGTGCAAGAGTCAGTTTCAAAAAATCTATTTTTGATGTTGACGGAAAAATGGCATATATAGGAACACAAAATGCATTACCCAACTTTCAATTGAAAGAAGTCTATACAATGGCACCTTTAGTTCCTGTTTATGATGCAACACAACCATACGGTTACGGATTGGCTGACAAAGACGGTTTACCGGCTGCAACAAACCCAGTTGCCGAAGAACACTTTAGAAAAAGCAATGACGTAGGACAGGATTTAACTGCAAATATTGCCATAACAGCAAACATTGCACCTTGGATAAAATACAAATTAGCATATTCTTATCGCGTTAA
This sequence comes from Flavobacterium pectinovorum, assembly GCF_006438875.1. GTDB lineage: Bacteria > Bacteroidota > Bacteroidia > Flavobacteriales > Flavobacteriaceae > Flavobacterium > Flavobacterium pectinovorum_A. The sequence continues at coordinate 166,452 of NZ_RCZH01000006.1, read as the reverse complement.
AAACAACCAGCAAACAGCACATTTTCCGCCGTTTATTGCAAATCCAAAAGAAGTGCATCTTTATCCAATGCAATCTGAATTAAGAACAACTTGGAACGAGCAAATCTTAGACAATATCATCACAATCGATAAAACCTTTGGAAAACACGTTTTTGGATTAATGCTTGGTAATACTTTCAACAGCCAATCATCAAACTGGAATGAGGTAAGCGTAGAAGGAAAAACAACAGATTATACGGTAGAAAACGGACAATTAGTTTCCGTTGATCGTCCATCTGGATTTCTGGATCCCGGATTTGAAACCATTGGAGCAGGAAGAGGAGGAACCTATACTGCAGATGGTTCAAAATTTCAATACAATCGTGTGTCATTTTTTAGCAGGTTAAACTATTCTTACAACGATCGTTATTTATTACAAGTAACTGTTAGAAAAGATGGTTCGTCTAAATTTGGAGAAGACAGCCGTTGGGGAACATTCCCATCTGTAGCTTTAGGATGGAAAATCGAGCAAGAAGATTTCTTTCCAAAAGATATGATTCTTTCTACTTTAAAATTACGTGCAAGCTGGGGACAATTGGGTAACGAAGCTGCTTTAGGATATTACTCAGCAAATACATTAATTAAAACCGGAAATACTTTAGGAAATGGTTATGTACAAGGAATTGGAAGTAATCCGTGGCCGGGAAGTATTGCAACAGCATTAGAAAACAGAAACCTACAATGGGAAACTACAGATTCTAAAAATATTGGTCTTGATTATACCCTTTTGAAAGGAAAAATCAGCGGTTCGATGAACTACTATCATAATGTAACAGACAATTTACTGATTACCAAAAAACTGGCTCCATCAGCAGGAATCGACGATCCGGTTCTTAACGTAGGTAAAATCAGCAACAGCGGATTTGAATTTGAAGTAAATTATCGCGATCAGGTTAACGAATTCAAATACAATGCAGGTTTAAACTTTACTACACTTAAAAACAAAGTTGTAGAATTGGCAAACGAAGGACAGACAATCTACGGACAAGGATTGAAATTCGATACAGAACATTTTCCAACTCAGGCACGTGTAGGAAGCCCAATTAGTGCATTCTATTTATACCGTACAGATGGTATTTTCCAATCTGTAGAAGAAGTAAACGCACACAGCAAAAACGGAGTTTTATTACAGCCAAATGCCCAGCCCGGAGATATTCGTTTCAAAGATTTGAATGGAGACGGAGTTATTGACGAAAATGACAAATCATATGCAGGAACAGGATTACCAAAATTAGAAGTAAACCTAAGTTTAGGCGCAAGTTATAAAGGTTTCGATTTCTCAGCTTTAATTGGAAGCGGTTGGGGTAATAAATTATATAATGGAAACAGATATTTCTACGAATCTATGAATTCAGGAACCAATATGTTGGCTTCGACATTAAATTCATGGACACCGGAAAATCACAGTAATATTCCACGTGCAGTATTGCAGGATCCTAATGGAAACAGTCGTGAATCAGATCGTTTTCTTGAAAGTGGAGATTTTATTAGAATGCGCCAATTGCAATTGGGATATACTATTCCGAGCAAAATGTTAGGAAAAGCAAAAATCGACAAACTTAGATTTTATGTAAGTGTTGAGAACTTGTTTACCATCACCAATTATTCAGGAATTGACCCTGAATTCTCACGTGCCTCAGTAATTGACACAGGTGTTGACCGTTTTGTGTATCCATTTACAAGATCATTTGTATCTGGAGTTCAGTATATATTTTAATTCTATTTAAAAAAGACATTATCATGAAAAAGATATTTTTAATATTATCAACTATAGGTCTGTTCACTATCACAAGTTGTAGTGATTATCTGGACCAACAATCTCCGGACCAACTTACTTCAGATAATTTCTGGAGAAGTAAAGCCGACGCCGAATCTGCTTTAGCATCAACGTATTCTCAGCTTGAATGTGCCGTTGACCAATGGGCTTTCGCCGAAGTAAAATGGCCCGTTGAGGCTTATCGCGAAGACATAAACGAATTAGGAAGCGACGCTTTGAACTACCAAAACTGGGTAGAACTTTCGACATTTACCTACACCAACGGAAACAGTCAGTTTACCAGTTATTGGAAAATTAATTACAGAGGAATCAGTAATGCCAATCAGGTAATTGACAAATTGCCACAAGTTCCGGCAGCAACATTAAACGATGCTGATCGCAAACAAATTGATGCAGAAGCTCGTTTTTTACGCGCTTATTATCACATGAAATTGCTGCTTAACTGGGATCAGATTTATATCAGAAATAAATATGTTACTAAAGAAAGCGATCTAAATATTCCATTGTCAACACGAGTAGCAGCCTGGGATTTTATTACAAGTGAATTCAAAGCCGTTGCCGATGTACTTCCTGCAAAACAATCAGCAGACAAAACAGGTCGTGCAACTAGTGGAGCAGCAAATAGTTACCTTGGATTTGCTTATTTGACAAGAGCCTATGAAGAAACTTCTCAAAAACAAGTATTCTTAAACGAAGCACTTGCAGCATTGAATAAAGTGCAAGGATATGAGTTGGTAAAAGATTATGTTTCAATGTTTGACGGAACTACCAAAAATACCAAAGAATCGATCTTTGAATTGCAATTCACAGAAACTACAGCAAATGGAGCTTTCTATCGTAACGCGCTTCACTACTGGATGGCATCATCTGAACTTGGAGGTTGGGACGAAATTCTTCCGAGTGCAATGCTTGTAAGCGAATTCAAAAAAGAAGGAAAAATTGCAACTACAGGAAATTACGATACACGTCTTTACAGCACAATTTTCTTCAAAGATCCTTATTTCAATGATCCAAATAACCCATTGGTATTAGGAACAACTTATGATGAAAAATTTGGAGGTACAGACAAACCTGTATATCGCAGATATATACCAAACACTCAGGAAAAAATGAATCAGGAGTTTACCGCAATCAATATTCCGTTGATGAGATATGCGAACGTATTATTGATGCAAGCCGAAGTATTGAACGAATTAGGACGTCCGGCAGAAGCGATTCCGTATATTGACAAAGTTCGTGCAAGAGCAGATATGCCGGGAATGACGGGAACAAGTACTGCCGAAGTAAAAGCACAAATCGAGCACGAAAGAATCATAGAATTTCCTCTTGAAAACTACCGTTTTTACGATTTACGCCGTTGGGGAAAAGCAAAAGCTGCACTTGATGCCGTTGGAAGAACAGGTTTTGATGCATCAAAAAACAACTTTTACCCAATTCCTTTGACAGAAGTACAAGCACATTAATCATCTGATAAAAGAATTCAATTAAAGGTTTTTTCGCCACGAATTCCACGAATCTACACTAATTTATTAAGTTGATTATTTTTAAAATAATTCGTGATAATTTGTGCAATTCGTGGCGAACTTTTTTTTTAAAACATTTAACACACTGTGATTTGAAAACCTTGCAGAATTATTGTTTAAAAAAAGAAGATTAGAAAAAAAATCTGCTCAATCTGCAAAATCTGCGAGAGAAATATTTAGTATAGCGAAGAGATATTTGCGTTTAAAAAATGCCACTCCCGATAGCTATCGGGATAAATGATTTAAAAGAATTAAAAAAATCTGCTAAAATCTGCGAAATCTGCATAAAAAATATTAGTATATTATATCTAAATAAAAACACACCATAAAAACAAAATAACATGGGCAAAAAGAAAATATTTTTCATTCTTGCATCCTTTTTTATAGTCCAATTGGGTTGGTCACAAAAGAGCTTTCCAATATTAGAATCTGCCAAAAACAGTATAAATTATAAGGGAAACCCAACAAACGCTACAGACAGAAAATCATTGGCATTCTCAGACAAAGGTGCATGGTTTGGATTTGGTTTTTTAGAGCCGACAGAAGTACAGGCGGGGTTTTCAGGACCATTTTTAATGACAGAACAAAATGGCGTTTGGTTAAGTCCTTCGTTTGTTTCGCTGCAGCTAAAGGATGAAAATAACCAAGAAGTTATCAATTGGAAAAGTTCATTAGTTAGTCAAAACAGCTACAACAGCCATTTAGAACAAGAATTTAAAAACGAAAAACTGGAGGTAAAACAGCAATTGGTGTTTTTATCCGGACATTCGGCATTACAGAAAACAAGCATTACTAATAAATCAGGGAAGGAGATCACACTTTTTCCTTCGTATGATTCGAATATATTTTTAGATGATTTACAACTTTCTAAAGAAGGTAAGACTTTAAAAATTGTTTCCACGAAAAGTACAGCGACAGGTTATATTCAGTTTTTGAATAGTAATCCTGAAATTGAAATTACAAAACAAGGATATAAAGCGCAGACAGAAAAACTGGTATTAAAACCAAATGAAACTAAAGAGATTGTTGTTTCTCAGACATTTATTTTTGCACAATATTCATGGAAAAATGAAAATGAAGCCATTACAAAAGCAACATTCAATATCGTATTGAGTAACACACAAAAAGAAAAAGAAAAGCAATTGGCGCAATTGATTGCCAAAAAGAAAAGCATTTACAAAGACGTTGTTTATTCTGATTTAGTTGCAAAACTAGTATTGACATTACAAAACAATACGAGAATTGCTGCGGAAGGATTAAAACATGGCGGACTTTTTCCGAGTTATAATTACGAATGGTTTCACGGTTTTTGGGCTTGGGACAGTTGGAAACATGCTGTTGCCATTGCCAATTATGACGGTGAGTTGGCAAAGAATCAAATGCGTGCTTTATTCGATTATCAGGAACCAAACGGATTTATTCCGGATTGTATCTATAGAAATAATCTTCTGGAAGAAAACAACTACCGAAACACAAAAGCGCCGCTTGCTGCATGGGCAATCTGGAAAATTTATAAAAAAACGAAAGATGTCAATTTTCTAAAAGAGTTTTATCCAAAATTAAAATCATATCACAATTGGTGGTATAAAGAGCGCGATCACGATCAGGATGGTTTATGCGAATTTGGTTCAACAGATGGAACCGTAATCGCAGCAAAATGGGAAAGCGGAATGGACAATGCGGTTCGTTTTGATGATAGCAAAATCCTGAAAAACGGAGAAAAAGCCTATTCATTAGATCAGGAAAGTGTTGATTTAAACTCGTTTTTATACGCTGAGAAAAACTATTTGAATAAAATGGCAGAGGTTTTAAAATTGACTGAAGAAGCTAAAAAATGGAAAGACGAAAGTGTAACTTTAAAAGCTAAAATTCAAAGTCAGTTTTGGGATGCTGAAACGGGTTGGTTTTACGACACAACAATCGACGGAAAAACATTGATAAAAGCAATGGGATGCGAAGGATATTTACCAATTTGGGCAGAGGTAGCGACAGCAGAACAAGCCAAAGCAGCAAAAGTAAACATGCTGGACACTAATTCGCTAAACACTTTTGTTCCGTTACCAACATTGGCGGCAAATCATCCTAAGTTTAAACCGGAAGGCGGCTATTGGAGAGGACCGGTTTGGTTAGACCAAAGTTATTTTGGAATAAACGGATTAGAAAAATACGGCTACACAAAAGAAGCAAATGAATTGGCCCACAAACTAATTTATAATGCCGAAGGAGTTTTAGACAAAGGCACGACAATTAGAGAGAACTATCAGCCAGTTACTGGAAAAGGATTAGAAGCCTTTAGCTTTAGTTGGTCTGCCTCTCATTATTTAATGCTACTTTTAGAAGATAAATAGTTAAAATTAAATCTAATTGGTAAAAAAGATTAAAAAGAAATCTGCTTAATCTTCTAAATCTGCGAGAGAAAATTTTTAACACATAGAAACATAGATTTTGTACACGATAAAGAAAGGCGTTTCACTTCGCATTAATGCACATAGCTATGTGTGAAGAAATATATTTCTTTTTTATAATCTCTTTTAAAGAATAAAACCTATGTTTCTATATGTTTGATTAATTTTAAGTCCCAGCGGGACGACATATTTATAGAAAAATGAAAAAAGATATAGGAAAACCCCATCGGGGTGAGATATTTATTGATCTGGTAGGAAAATGATAATGTCGCCCGCCGCCTCGGGCTTGATTTAATGAGCTTGTATATTGACTATAAATATATTACTCCTCTGGAGTTTTGATTAAATACATAATTATATAAATGATAAAACATTGAAAAGAAATCTGCTTAATCTTCTAAATCTGCGAGAGAAAATTTTTAACACATAGAAACATAGATTTTGTACACGATAAAGAAAGGCGTTTCACTTCGCATTAATGCACATAGCTATGTGTGAAGAAATATATTTCTTTTTTATAATCTCTTTTAAAGAATAAAACCTATGTTTCTATGTGTTTAATTATATGGTTTATAAATTACACGCAGCGAGTTAAAACTAACTATCTAAATTTGATTAACACACAACAATACAAAGTATGTTCAACCAAAATATATCATTCACAAAAATTTTATTAACGACGTTGCTTATTGCGAATTGCATTTCTATACCAGTTTTTTCGCAAAGCAAAAAAACTACAGCAACAGAGAAAAAAGATCCGCAGCGTTTTTTCTCAAAGCCTGATTTAATGCAAATCGGGGTTTATTATTATCCGGAACAATGGCCAAGAGAACAATGGGAACGTGATTTAAAAAACATTAAAAAGTTAGGATTCGAATTTACGCATTTTGCAGAATTTGCCTGGACTTATATGGAACCTGAACAAGGGAAATATGATTTCAAATGGCTTGATGATGCTTTGGCTATAGCCGAAAAAGAAGGATTAAAAGTAATTCTTTGCACGCCAACGCCAACTCCTCCGGCTTGGATGGGAGAGAAATATCCTGAAATTTATTTGGTGGATGCAAACGGACGTCGCAGAGAACATGGTAATAGAGCGAATGTATCTATTACAAATGAAAAATACCGTGAATTTACAGATCAGATTGTAACCGAATTAGGAAAAAGATACGGTAAGAATAAAAACATTATGGGTTGGCAAATCGACAATGAACCTTTGGGGACTGCCGATTTTAGTCCTTCTGCCCGCAAAGCATTTCAACTTTGGCTTAAAGCCAAATACGGAACAATCGAAAAACTAAATACAGAATGGGTAGGGAATTTCTGGAGTACGCGCTATAATAACTTTGAACAAATTGTTATACCGAATGCAGAAATTTATGTTGAAGACAAACTAAGTCCGCATGCAGTTTTGGATTTTAAAAGATTTACATCAGATGCGCAAGGAGAATATTTAAACAGACAAGCGGAAATACTTCGAAAGTATGTTGATCCAAAACAATGGATAACAACCAACTTTACGAATGTAATCTATGATGCTGATCCAAGAAGTGCCAACAAAATGGATTTTATCACTTACACAATGTATCCGGTAAGCGGAAGAAATCCGTTAGGTGGTGAAAGTTTTAGAATAGGACATCCTAATAAAATCTCGGAAGCCGATGATTATTACAGATCTATTACCGGTGTTACGGGTGTTATGGAATTGCAACCCGGACAAGTAAACTGGGCAGGGATAAATCCGCAATTGCTACCGGGAACGGTTCATATGTGGATTTCGCAAGCTTTTGGCGGAGGCTGTTCTTTTACGTGTACGTACAGATACAGACATCCACTGGGAAGCAGTGAAATGTATCACGACGGAATTGTTGGAACTGATGGAGTAACACTAAGTGAAGGCGGAAAAGAGTTTGTACAATCTATCGAAGACATGAAAATGCTTCGTAAAGAATACAATCCAAAAGCGGTAATTCCGGAGAATCTTTCGAAAAGAAAAACAGGATTTTTATGGAGTCACGAAAACCTTTGGGATCTGGAAAACCAAAAACAAACTGAGTTTTGGAATACGTGGAAACATAGAAACACCTACACATCTGCTATAAAATCGACTGGCGCGCCTATGGATTTTATTACAGAAGAAGATGATTTTTCTGCTTATCCGTTTATTGTCGCTCCGGCTTACCAATTGATTGATCAGAAATTGGTCGACAAATGGACTAAATATGTGGAGAACGGAGGAAACTTAATCCTATCTTGTCGTACAGGTCAAAAGGACAGAAACGGACATTTCTTTGAAGCCAAATGGAGTGCACCAATCGTTCCGTTAATTGGAGCCGATGTAGAGTTTTTTGATATGCTTGTAGAAGACGTAAACGGTACAATTACTGCCGGAACGAATACCTACAAATGGAATACCTGGGCAGATGTGCTAAATCCGAAACCAGGAACAGAAGTTTTGGCTACGTATACAGATCAGTTTTATAAAGGTAAAGCAGCAGCAGTTACCAGAAAATTAGGAAAAGGAACCATTACGTATATTGGCGCAGAAAGTAAAGACGGAAACTTAGAAAGACAAGTAGTAAGAACGGTTTACGAACGTGCCAAAATAGCCATCGAAGACTTGCCAAAAGGAGTTTATGTAGAATGGAGAGATGGTTTTTATGTAGGTGTAAACTACACAAACGAACCTATAAACTTACCAATTCCACAAGGAAGCAAAATACTGGTAGGACAAAATCCATTGCAACCGGCACAAGCCGTAATTTGGAAATAAGAGTTAGCTGGGAAGTAAAAGTTAGCCACGAATTTCACGAATGAGCACGAATTTTTTTAAATAGAATACACATAGTAATTAGTGTAATTAGTGTAATTCGTGGCTAAAAAAAACATAAGAACATGGAAATAAAAGTTAGCCACGAATTCACGAATTTTTTTTAAGTATAGTGCGTAAAAATTTGTGCTAATTTGCGGAATTTGTGGTAAAAAAAAATAGCTACAGACATTCCTGTAAGGTTTTCGAAACGTTGTAGGTGTAATAAAGAAACAAAAAAAGTTAGCCACGAATTCCACGAATGAGCACGAATTTTTTTAAATAGAGTAGGCATAGTAATTAGTGTTAATTCGTGGAATTCGTGGCGAAAAAAAAACTGTAATCATACCTACAAGGTTTTGAAAACCTTGCAGGATTATGGAATTCGTAGCGAAAAAAATATAAAAACAATTTAATATAATAGCAATGACTTTTTCAGAAGCAACTATTCAGGATTTAGTAAAAGAACATTACGGATTAATTGTGACCGTAAAAGCATTAAATGGATATGACGAATTAAATTTTCTTTTATCGAATGAGAAAAATGAAAAATACATTCTGAAAGTATCCAATGAGAGTCATTCGTTTCCTTTTTTAGAAGCGCAGATAAACATTATTCAGCATCTTAAAAAAAGCAATATTTCAGATTGTTTTCAGCATTTTAGTATCAATAAAGAGGGAGAAGAGTTAACTAAAATAGTAAGAGATTCTAAAACCTATTACATCAGAATCCTAAACTTCTTAGAAGGCACTTTTTGGGTTGACGAAAAAGTAAAAACAAATGAATTACATCATAATTTAGGTTCTTTTTTAGGCAAAATGGATCATGCATTACAAGACTTTTCGCATCCGGGAATGCACCGCAATTATATCTGGGATATTAGCCGTGCGAGTGAGGCGGGTGATAATTTAAAACATATTCTGAATCACGAAAAAAGACGTATTGCAGGATATTTTTTACTTCAGTTTGATACAGAAGTATTGCCGCAAATATACCGACTGAGACATGCTTATATACATAACGATGCCAACGATTACAATGTATTAGTACAAGGCAATCGCATAAACGGTTTAATTGATTTTGGCGATATGGTTTATACTTCGCTTATCAATAATTTGGCAATCGCTTGTACGTATGCGATGCTGGACGAGAAAGATCCGTTGGCTGTAGCGGCTTTGATTGTGGAAGGGTATCATAAAGCATACGCACTTACAGAGCAGGAATTAGATTTATTGTATTATTTAATTGCCGGACGACTTTGCATAAGCGTAACCCAATCGGCATATAATGCGTCATTAGACAGTAACAACGAACATCATTTTATCACTGAAAAACCAGCTTGGGATTTGTTGTATAAATTGATCGAAATAAATCCAATCAAGGCACAGGATGCTTTCAGGAGAGCTTGTGGTTTTGAAGGAGTAATCAATGATGATGATTATAGCAATTTGCTTGATATTCGAAAAAAGAAAATAGGAAGAAATCTAAGTATTGGATACAAAGACAAATTAAAAATTGTCAAAGGAGCTTTACAATATTTATACGATGATAAGGGAAGAACCTTTGTAGATTGTGTAAATAATCCGTCGCATGTTGGGCATTGCCATCCCGTTGTGGTTCGAAAAATGCAAAAGCAAATAGCAACTTTAAATACCAATACCAGATACCTAAATGACGCTATTACCGAATATGCTGATAAACTAACAGCGACATTACCCGCAAAATTAAGTGTTTGTTACTTTGTAAATTCAGGAAGTGAAGCCAATGATTTGGCGATCAGAATGAGTCGTCATTTTACCAAACAAAAAGATATTATTGTACTCGATCATGCGTATCACGGAACTTCGACTGTGGCAATGGAAATGAGTCCGTATAAATTTGACAGTAAAGGTGGATCTGGACAAATGCCGTGGATACATAAAGCGATGAATCCGGATTTGTATCGTGGTCCGTATAAATATGGAGATACAAATGCAGGAGAAAAATACGCTGCAGATGTACAAAGAATCATTGAAGACCTAAAAAAAGAAGATAAAGCGCCAGCCGTATTTATTTGTGAAACCTTACTGGGAGTTGGAGGACAGATTCCGTTACCGGAAAATTATCTAAAAACAGCCTACGAATATGTTAGAGCAGCCGGAGGAGTTTGTATTGCAGATGAAGTTCAGGTTGGATTCGGGAGAATTGGAGATCATTTTTGGGGATTTGAATTGCAAAATGTAGTTCCCGATATTATTGTTCTAGGAAAACCAATTGGAAACGGTCATCCCTTGGCAGCTGTAATTGTAACAGAAGAAATTGCAGATGCTTTCAATAACGGACTGGAATACTTTAACACTTTTGGCGGTAATCCCGTGTCAATGACTACAGGATTAGCAGTTCTTGATGTTATTCAGGAGGAAGAAATGCAAAAACATGCCTTAGAAGTTGGAAATTATTTAATGAATGGATTGAAAGGTTTAATGGCAAAACATCCTATTATTAGTGATGTTCGCGGACATGGATTGTTCATTGGTGCCGAAATGGTAAAAGACAGAACAACTATGGAACCTGCTGTTCCCGAAATAGATATCGTAGTAGAAAAACTGAAAGCCAACGGTTATTTATTAAGTACAGATGGACCTTTGCACAATGTTTTAAAAATAAAACCACCAATGCCATTTAGTAAACAAAATGCAGATGAAATGGTGCGATTGTTAGATGTCGCTTTAAGTGAATTGTAGAAAAAAATCTCGCCGCAAAGACACAAAGTCGCCAAGGTTTTGTCATTTCGACGGAGGAGAAATCACACTTGGGATTCGACAAAGATTGGCAATTTTGATTGCGTCCCGAAACTTCGGGATAGTGTGATTTACTTCGTCCGTTCGCTATCGCTCGGGTCTCCCTTCGGTCGAAATGACAAACTAAAATAAAATATTGTTATGAAAACGATTGCCCTAGCCCCGATAGAAGTGGAAATCCTTTTGTGGCGGGGTTCGCCACAAAAGATTGAAACGGATAGCGGGATTAGCTTCTGAAAATTGCTTTTATTGGGAAAATCGCAATGACAATATTGTGTTTAAGCTTTGCGCCTTTGCGCCTTTGCGGCAAAATTTATATAATAAAGTATTAAAATGAATGATAATAATATCCTTTCCAAGAGTTCGATTAATCTTGAAGGTTTAGAAAAACAATTAGAAGGTAAATTATTTTACGATCATACCATGCGTTTGCTTTATGCAACTGATGCCAGTGCTTATAAAGAAATGCCTTTGGCGGTAGCGATTCCGAAAACAAAAGAAGATATTCAGAAAATTATTGCCTTTGCAAGAGAAAATAATAGCAGTGTAATTCCGCGAGCAGCGGGAACTTCGCTTGCGGGTCAGGTTGTGGGTAACGGAATTATAGTTGATATTTCGCAAGAGTTTACAAAAATTATTTCGGTTGATCAGGCAAATAAATCAGCTTGGGTTGAACCTGGGGTAATTCGTGATGAGCTGAATCTTCATTTGAAAACGTATAAACTCTTTTTTGGACCTGAAACTTCTACCAGTAATCGCTGTATGATTGGCGGAATGGTAGGGAACAATGCTTGTGGCGCGAGATCTGTTATTTACGGTTCTACACGAGAACATTTACTTGAAATAAAAGGTTTTCTTGCTGATGGAAATGAAGTTACGTTTGGTTCTTTAACCAATGCTGAGTTTGAAGATAAATGCAACGGAATCAATGTAGTGAGTCCGTTGGAACAAGCGATTTATGTTCAGGCAAAAGAGATATTATCTTCTGAAACAAACAGAACTTTATTCGACGATAATTTTCCTAAGAAATCAATTCCAAGGAGAAATACAGGTTACGCTTTGGATTTATTGGCAGATTCTATGCCTTTTGGAGATTCAGATGAAAAATTCAATTTTTGTAAATTAATTGCAGGATCAGAGGGAACATTGTTCTTTTCGACCGCCATAAAACTGAATTTAGTCGATGCTTTAAAGCCTTTTGCAGCTTTGGTTTGCGTACATTTTGAAAGTATAAATGAATCCTTAAAAGCAAATATCGAAGCTTTAAAATTTAATCCGGATAGTGTAGAGTTAATCGACCATTATATTCTGGAATGTACTAAGGAAAATATAGAACAAAGCAAGAATCGTTTTTTTGTAAAAGGAGATCCTCAGGCTATTTTGGCTGTCGAATTTTTGAGAGATTCGCAAGAGGAAATTGATGCTATTGCAAAAGAAATGGAAGCTTTAATGCGTTCTAAAAATCTAGGTTATCATTTCCCGATTGTTTACGGCGATGATACCAATAAAGTCTGGACATTGCGAAAAGCTGGATTAGGTCTATTATCGAATATTCCGGGTGATGCAAAAGCGGTTGCCGTAATTGAAGATACCGCTGTAGATGTTAATGATTTACCGGATTTTATCGAAGACTTCAATGCTATTCTAAAAGAACGAAACTTAAACTGCGTGCATTATGCACATGCCGCAACGGGAGAATTGCATTTGCGCCCGATTATAGATTTAAAAACAAAAGAAGGTACAGCAATCTTTAGAACCATAGCTACCGATATTGCACATTTAGTTAAAAAATACAAAGGTTCTTTAAGTGGAGAACACGGTGACGGAAGGCTTCGAGGAGAATTTATTCCGTTGATGTTAGGCGAAGAGATCTATCAATTGTTTATTCAGATAAAAGAAGTTTGGGATCCGTGGGGAGTTTTTAATCCGGGTAAAATCGTGAATACGCCTCCTATGGATTCTAGTTTGCGATATACAGCGGGGCAAGACACGCCAATGCCGGATACCTATTTTGATTTCTCTGAAAATAACGGAATCCTGCGTGCAGCCGAAATGTGCAACGGATCCGGTGATTGTAGAAAAACAGAGAAAAGCGGAGGTACAATGTGTCCAAGTTATATGGCAACGCGAGATGAAAAACATACAACGCGTGCGAGAGCAAACATGTTGAGAGAAACGATTACAAACTCGACAAAAGCAAATAAGTTTGATGATGAAAATCTTCTTGATGTACTTGATTTGTGTTTAAGTTGTAAAGGATGTAAATCTGAATGTCCGTCGAATGTAGATATGGCAAAATTAAAAGCTGAAACTTTACAACAATATCATGATAAAAACGGTGTGAAATTCCGTTCCAGATTGATCGGAAATACACCAAAAATAAACCATTTGTTTGCTGCAATTCCGTGGATGTATAATTTATCTACTAAAGGTGCTTTGGGAAATGTGATTAAAAAAGCAACTGGTTTTGCCACAGAAAGGAAATTACCTTTAATGCACAAAATCACTTTTGCCAAATGGATAAAAAATTACATTCAGAGCGGAGATTTTGTAAACGGAAAGGTGTATTTATACAATGATGAATTTCTGAATTATTATGATGTCGAAATTGGTCAGACAACCGTTAAACTTCTGAATCGTTTGGGATATCAAGTTGAAATTCCTAAAATTGGCATCAGCGGAAGAACGTATCTTTCGAAAGGAATGCTAAGAGAAGCGCGAGAAATAGCGGAACAAAATACAAGGGATTTCGAAACAACAATTCCGGAAGAGGGTATTTTAATCGGAATTGAACCTTCAGCAATATTGAGTTTTCGGGATGAATATCCTGATTTATGTCGCGGAGATTTAAAAGCAAAAGCAAAAGCATTTGCGAAAAAGACCTTTTTGATAGAAGAGTTTTTAGCCAAAGAATTAGACGAAGGACGAATTTCATCAAATAGTTTTACAGATAAAACAGAACGAGTACGAATGCATGGACATTGTTTTCAGAAAGCTTTATCGTCATTGGTTCCGTTAAAGAAAATTTTGCTTTTGCCAAAGAACTATACCGTGCTGAATATTCCGAGTGGCTGTTGCGGGATGGCAGGTTCTTTTGGCTACGAAAAAGAACATTATGATATTTCTATGAAAATAGGAGAGTTGGTTTTATTCCCAACGATTCGTTCAGAAGAAGCTGCGACATTGATTTCGGCTTCCGGAACAAGTTGCAGGCATCAAATTTCGGACGGTACAGGACGAAAAGCGCAACATCCGGTAGAAATACTTTATGAGGCGTTGAAGTAGGTTATATTCCTTAAAAATAATTTAGTGAAGTTTTTTGTTGCAAGTGCCTGTGTTCTTCCAGAAAGAATACAGGCATTTTTTTGTATAAGATTTGGTTTTTTTGAATTGGCTCCAGCTTTAGCTGGAGTTTATATAAGATCAATCTGAATGGCTTTAGCCAAAAATACGTGATTTGGTTAAAGCCTTTTATTACATGTGTTAATTACCTCCAGCTGAAGCACAATGTCATTAAGTTAAGCTTCTTTATTTTAAAGCCACAGATTAAAGGATTAAAAAGATTAAAAAAAATCTGCTAAATCTGCTAAATCTGCGTGAAAAAAAAATTTTTTGCTTCTTCTGTGAGAGATTATTTCAGCGAAGCATTATAGATTTCCCTTAATTTAATGACATTGAGCTGAAGCAGGAGGCTAGTCAAAAAATTAAGATTAAAAACATTGCGACTCTTTGTGCGAAAATTGTTTAATCATAATTCTTATTGTTATAATATGGATTAACATTTGTGTAGTATATTTTTTACGCTTCTTTAAAAGGATTTATTTCAGAAAAAAATAACAATTTACTATTGATAGATTGAAATTTATATTGTTCTTTTGCGCTTTAATTTAGAATTAGTTTAAATAAGAATAACATGACAAGACTAGTACCTTTAATATCCTCTTTTTGCGGATTTTTTCAGAAAAGAAACCAAAAAACACACTATAATTTATCGCTATTCCTTTTAATATTTTCCCTGTTGAATGTAGGCTTCATTCACGCACAATCAGGAACTACAGGACAAATTTCAGGAACTGTTATCACTAATGATGGTAATGCGGGTCAGGGAGTTGTAGTAAAATTGATCGAAATAAATAAGAGCGCCGTAACAAATGCATCCGGTAATTACGAGTTCAAAAAAGTACCTTTTGGTAAATATACGCTCGAAGTTACGATGACAGGATATGCTTCATCTACTGAAACTGCGGAGATTTCGGAACAAGCCCCATCTGTGATTGTAGACGTGCAAGTAAACTCATCTGTAGAGAATCTTGAAGATGTTGTAATTCGTACGGGAGGAAATCGTTTTGCTAAAAAAGAAAGTTTTGATGTGGCAAAAATGCCTTTGAAAAACATCGAAAATTCACAGGTTTATATTGTTGTAAGCAAGGAATTAATGAAAGAGCAGGTAATCACAGATTATAACAGTGCCTTCAAAAACGTTCCCGGAGCCGGTATTGCCGAAGTTAGAAATCAAGGTCGTACAACTTCTATTTCACGAGGTTTTCCAACTCCACAAGTAGTTAGAAATGGTGTTGGGAGTTTTACTTATACCACTATTGATCCTTCAAATTTAGAGCGTATTGAGGTTATTAAAGGACCATCTGCAACACTTTTTGGAAGTACATTATCATCCTTTGGTGGTTTATTTAACCGTGTTACCAAAAAGCCTTTTGACAGTTTTAAAGGTGAAATATCGTATTCTGCAGCAAGTTGGGATTTGAACCGATTTACAGCTGATATTAATACTCCGCTTAACGCAGATAAAACGGCATTATTAAGAGTCAATACGGCTTTTCACAGCGAAAGGAGTTTTCAGGATGCAGGATTCAACAAGAATTTTTCTATTGCCCCAAGTTTTTCATACGAAATCAATGATCGATTAACGCTTTTAATCGATGCCGAATTTAGTTTATATAAAGCAACTTCGCCAACAAGACTTGCTCCGTTTGCTGTAAAAGGAACAGAAAGTGGTATTGAACAACTTGATATTCCATATAAATTATCTTTTGCCAATAATACTATTAATTACACGAGCCAACAATACAATGTTTTTGCTCAGTTAAAGTATAAAATGTCTGATGAATGGACTTCTCAAACCATTTTATCGAGAACAAGATCATCATCTGACGGTTACACGGTGGCATTACAAATGATGTCTCCTACAACATTGAGACAGCAAGTTACGTATCAGGAATCTCCTTTTTACGGAACAGATATTCAGCAGAATTTCATTGGAGTTTTTAAAATCGGAAAGCTAAAAAACAGAGTAGTTGCAGGTTTAGATTATTATAGTTTGCGTGCTACGCGTAATGACGCAACTGTAAATATGCCGGCAATGGATTATAAAAAGCCGGGTGATGCGTATAATAATTTTAATGTAGACAAAGTGGCGCCAATGTTTGCTACGGCTAAATTCACCAATTACGTATCGAATGATGAAGTTACCTATAGCGCTTATGTTTCGGATGTTTTAAATGTAACAGACAGATTATTAGCGATGGGTGGAATTCGTGTAGATAAATATGAAAACAAAGGAGTTTATTATCCAAGTAAAGATTCTATCGTAGGAAATTATAATCAAACAGCTTTCTCTCCAAAATTTGGATTAGTTTATCAAATTATGAAAGAAAAAATTGCTGTGTTTGGTAATTATATGAACGGTTTCAGCAACGTTTCCGGTTCTGATTTTGACGGTAATACTTTCAAACCAAATCAAGCGAATCAGTGGGAGGGAGGTTTTAAATTTGACCTGAACAAAATTTCGGCTACATTAAGTTACTACGATATTCAAGTAACAAATATCACTCGTGATGATCCCGATCATGCAAATTTCTCCATTCAGGATGGAACTCAGGTGAGTAAAGGTTTTGAAGCAGAGTTAATTGCCAACCCAATTTCGGGATTAAATATTGTGGCAGGTTATACTTATAATGACAGTAAATACGAAAAGAGTAATGCCAGCGTTCAGGGATTGCGTCCAACAACTGCAGGATCACCAAGAACGGCAAACTTATGGGCAAGTTATAGAGTTACAACAGGTCAGGCTCAAGGTTTAGGAATTGGTTTTGGAGGAATTTACGGAAGTGAATATTACCAAACAAATACCACAGCTTTCAAGTTCTCAATTCCGTCATACACCGTATTAGACGCTTCGCTTTTTTACGATCAGCCAAAGTATAGATTGGGTCTTAAAGTAGATAATATAACCAACGAAAAGTATTGGTCTTACAGACTTGCAGCTCAAAATCCAACTCGTATAACAGCAAATGTTACGTTTAAATTCTAAGTTTATTTCTGAGTAAATAGTTTTTAAATTTATAAAAGGGGATTGTTTCATCACAAATTGAAACAATCCCTTTTTTTTAACACATAGAGACATAGACTTTGACTGAGTAGAAAGACGTTTCACTATTTATGAATTCACATAGTTGAGATGCTTACTATGTGTTAAAATCTAGATTTTTTTTAGCTTTCTTAATCTATATAATTTAAAACTATGTTTCTATGTGTTAAAGTAAATTTTCTAAACCTTAAAATAGTTCTTTTTTTAAACTCCACTATGGAAAATAGCTGGAAACTTATCCTGATTATCAAAAACCAGTTTTACTAATTCATAATTAGTTTCTGAATCCAACAGTGTGTTTTCAATTTCTTTTACATCATAAAGCGTAGCCATTTTTCCAATTTTTTTTCGATTTTTGAGGAAAGTTTTACGATTAAATCCATGAAGGATTCCGTTTTCGATTATTGAAAAAGGGAATGCATCATTCATTTCCATTTTATCGATATCAAAATTTCTCCATTCATAACGCTGCATACTGAAAAGTGAATCATAATATTCTCCGGGTACAAGATAATCAATATACGTTTTGATGAAACTTTCTATCGTAAAATGAGTCACTAATGGATTAAAACTTTGAATTTCGATAAAATGTTCGCCCGAAATTTTCTCAAGCGTATAAGCCGTGATTTGATCCGATTTTACATCTTCGCCAATCAAATGTTTTGGTCGGTCAATAACTCTTAATTTACCATTCCATTTACAATATTCCTTCACTTCCTCAGAATCTGTATTGATCACAATACTTTCAAACTGATCGAATTTTAGTAATTTTTCGATCATATATTGATACATCGGTTTTTCATTAAATGGAAGAAAATTTCTATTTGGTAAATAGTGTGGAAATTCTTTTTGTATTGGTAAAAGTGCAGTAAGATGAAAATTGCTCATAACGTCTTTATAAGAGAATTAAAAATGGCGATCATTTTGTGCCGCTAATTTATAAAGATAGAATGAACTGGTTTTACGTAGAAATACTTGTTTTAGAATACTATTTTTACCATATAAGTCATATAAGTAAATATAAGCTGTACTATAATATAGTTACGCGTATACATATAGTTACGCACAAAACTTAAATGAACTTATATGACTTATATGGTAAAATTTAATTTTTTAATTGGGCGAAAAAGTCAAATAGTCTAAGTTCATATTGCCGTTTTCTACAATATGTAAAGTCAGCAATTGCGTGCCTTTTTCGAGTTTAATAGTTCCGATGTTTTTCGAACTATTCCAATGATGCCATTGTCTCCATGCAACAGGATCTTTATCATCGTGTGTCGATTCGATTTTGATATTTCCTGTGGCGTCTTTTCCGTTTACGGCAATAGAAATTGCACCATCGCCATTTGCAGTATATAAAACGCCAATTTTGTACGTTCCGGATTTCTTCACCTGAACCGTATAATTAATCCATTCTGTAGGTTGAGTCCAGCCCACATACAACTGTTTCATCTTGATAGGTACTTTAGTATAGGGTGTGTCATCAATACTATCAGTTTTGGTATACGAAATATCTACAGCTTCATTTATTCTGAATTCGTTCAAAGGATTTCCGTTTACAGGATTCAGTTTTCCGCTGCCATTATTGACTTCGTCAGTGTCGTGATACGCAATTCCTTCGCCGCCAAGATCGTAGAATTCGCATTCTATTTTCCCAGGAATTTGCTGTAACTTCATTGGTTTTGACTTTTCAGCCGATGTTTGGGCTATTGCCGATGTGCCAATCAAAACGAAAATATTCAGGATTATTAAAGCTCTTTTCATATTATATTTTTTAATTTTTACAACGTAGAGATTATAAAGCACACAAAGATTAGATGCACTGCTGTGCATCTCTACGGTAAAACTTTGCGATTAAAATTATTTAATAGACAACGAATATCCGTAGAGACGCACAGCGGTGCGTCTTCACATAGTTTAGACACAAATCCAAAAATCTATGTTTCTATGTGTTAAAAGAGCTAGCGTATTTCTAAAGTAATTAATTCTAACACATAGAAACATAGATTTTTATTTATATTAAAAGGTTGCAAAAAAGAAACACATTTCTTCACACATAGCTATGTGCATTAATGCTAAGTGAAACGCCTTTTTAAGCACAAAATAGAGCTATGTCTCTATGTGTTAAAGAATCTATTTTATTTCTAAAGTAGCAATAGAATGTGCCAAACTTGTTATTTTTGAAGCTTTTCCTTTTATCCAAAGAAAATACTCAACATTATCATCAGATTGATTCATGACAACGACTTCCAGATTATTATCCTGATTTAGAAATGCTGTAGACAAAAGTTTATTACTGCTCGAATTACAAGCCACACGTTTTGCGCCCGGATGAATGAATTTAGAAAAATGTCCTAAGTAATAATAACCGTTTGTATAGATCAGTTTTCCGGTAGTAAGATCGGCGTGAATAGGTGACATGCAAAAGTTTTGAACGTGGTTTGGTCCGCCTTTTTCATCCAATAAAATATTCCAATCTGTCCAGGCGACAGTTCCAATATTGAAATCATTAATCATCGACATTCCGTATTTTTCGCCGTAAGTCCAATCCGTTAATAATTTTTGATCAAAATCAGCTGCGCAACCTTCTGTCAGGATAAGTGGTTTATCAGGGAATGCTTCTGCAACACGACGTTCCGCTTCAAAGTTCATTCCGTTTTTATGCCAGTCTTCGTACCAATGATATCCAATGCCCCAAACATATTTTTCCGCCTCTTTATCTTCCAGAACCGTGCTTACACGCTGGTACATTAAATCACGATTATGGTCCCACATTATTAATTTCTTTTTAGATAAACCTGCTTTTTGCATAGTTGGTCCAAGAAAGTTTTTTATAAAATCACGTTCTTCTTCAGCCGTAAAAATGCAGGATTCCCACTTTTGAACTGCCATAGGTTCGTTTTGAACGGTATAACCCCAAATCGGAATTCCTTCTTTTTCGTATTCCTTTATAAACTTCACAAAAAAGTTAGCCCAACTTTGGTGGTATTCCGGTTTCAAAGTTCCGCCTTGTAATACATTATTGTTCGTTTTCATCCACGCAGGCGGACTCCACGGCGAAGCGTATAAAGTTAGTTTCCCTCCGGCTTTTGCAATCGCTTCTTTAATTAGCGGAATTCTATATTTTCTATCATGGCTAATATCGAAGGTTTTTAGGTCTTTGTCACCTTCAGCAATATAACTGTAAATATCAGAGGAGAAATCACAGCTTTGCATATTAGTCCTAGCTAATGTATAACCAATTCCCTTGTCTTTATCATAATAAGCCGTCAGGATTTCTTCTTGTTGGGCTTTCGAAAGCTTGTAAAAAACTTCTGCGGAAGCATCAGTAATTGCGCCGCCAATTCCCAACATGGTTTGATACGTTTTAGAAGGATCAACAAATACCGAAAATTCTTTTTCCGTTGGTTGTGGTTTAGAAACAAACGACAGTGTTTGTGTTTTAGTCAGTTTATTGTCGGTATTTTTTGCCGTTACATAAACCGAAATACTTTTGTATTCTGTAGCTTTTGGAGTCTTTTTCTGTGCCGCCAAATTTGCCGCCAGAAATCCGGATAACATGATGGTCAGGCATGTTGTAAAATGATATTTTTTCATAATTATGGTTAAATAGTTAGTATGATTATTCGTTACAAATAGCCCACAGATTGTGCGGATTAAACAGATTGGTACAGATTTTTTTTATTTAAAACTAGTGCCAATTCATGTAATTGCTTTTATATCAGAATTTGATTGATCGCCTTTAATTCGTCTGTTGTAAACGAAGTATTTTTAAGACAGCCTACAGAATCAATTACTTGTTCCGGTTTGCTTGCGCCAATAATAACCGACGAAATTCTTTTGTCTTTCATTACCCATGCCAAAGCCATTTGAGCTAAGGTTTGACCACGTTCTAATGCCATTTCATTCAATTTTTTAACCTTAGAAATATTCTCAGGCGTGATCGCATCTTCTTCAATTGCTCCGTTACCGCGATGTGCTGTCGCTCTTGAGTTTTCAGGAATCCCGTTTAGGTATTTATTAGTCAAAAGACCTTGTGCAAGAGGAGAAAAAGCAATTCCGCCAATGCCGTTCAATTCTAAAACATCCAATAATCCGTCTTCTACAGAACGTTCCAACATCGAATATTTAGGCTGATGAATCACGCAAGGAGTTCCCAGTTCTTTCAAAATAGTAAATGCCTTTTGAGTTTCCGCTGGACTATAACTCGAAACACCTACATAAAGCGCTTTTCCCTGACGTACAATTAAATCAAGCGCTGCCATAGTTTCTTCCATTGGCGTGTTTGGATCAGGTCTGTGGTGATAAAAAATATCGACATAATCCAAATCCATACGTTTCAGACTTTGGTCTAAACTGGCAATTAAATGTTTTTTGGAACCAAAATCTCCGTAAGGACCGTCCCACATTGGCCATCCGGCTTTCGTAGAAATTAAAAGCTCATCGCGAAAAGGTTTAAAATCCTGTTTGAATAATTCTCCAAAAGTACTCTCGGCAGATCCCGCCGGAGGACCATAATTATTGGCAAGATCAAAATGCGTAATACCGTTATCAAAAGCGGTGTGCAATATGTTTCGGGCGTTTTCGATGCTATCGATTGCGCCAAAGTTATGCCACAAACCAAGCGAAAGAGCTGGAAGCATCAATCCGCTGTTACCACAACGGCGGTATTCCATATTTTGATAACGGTTTGAATTGGGTAAATAAGTCATGTTTTTTTAATTATGATTGTTATATTTTTTTGAATGCTTTGGTTACAATTTCTAAATCGGTAACACCTCTAAAACCACTAAAACCAACAGAAAGCTGTGTGCCGTCATTTAGTATAATAGGTTGTCCGCCCTGCCAGCCAATAAGATCGGGAGCTTCTATTCCGTTAGCGTTCTCCTCTACAATTTTATTAAAAACCAATCTCTCATAATCACCCGTTTTAACTCCCGTAAGCCAAACCTGACTTGCTTTTGTCCAGGCAATTTTATAGGAATGTCTTTTCCGTGCTTTATCATTTCCATACATTTGGCCATAAACGGAGCCTTCTTCGTCAATAATACAAATTGCAACGTTGCCATTAGAAATTGCTTTATCTTCTTCAACTTGCATATAAGCGGGAATAAGATCCTCAATTGCCGATAATGCAAGGGTGATTCTTAGATGGAGAACTTGATCTTTCATTGAATTATAAATTTATAGGATGTTTAATTTTCAAAGATCAAATATTAAATTACCTAATTTCTTAAACTAGATCAAGAAATAATAATAAATTGTGTTATTCATGCGAATCATGATTCGTGAAAAATGTGCCGTTAGGTACTAATTTTGGGTTGTAATTTTATGTGCAATCTATACGGAGACGCACTGCTGTGCGCCTCTACGGAAATTCGTTGTCTATAAATTACGTTGATAAAAACGACCACAACAAACACCTTAAATAAATACATCTTATATTTACGACTTGTTACCAAAAGCAATCCTACTAAACAAGTTTTAAAGATGTTTGAAAAAATCCATGATTATCTTTCCAGATTTGCCCGACTATCAGAGCAAGAGATTAAAATTTTTGAAAACAGTCTCGAGTTAAGAAAAATTCCCAAGAAAACAATTCTGTTGCATGCTGGAGAAATCTGCAATTTTGAAGCCTATATAAATAAAGGTTGTATTCGGGAATATTTTGTTGATCGTGACGGAATTGAATTAACCTTACAATTTGCAACCGAAGATTGGTGGGTAAGTGATATCACGAGTTTTGAAGATCAGGTACCGAGCGATATGTATATTGAAACGCTGGAAGATTGCGAATTGTTGGTTTTGACCCGTCAAGCGAAAGAAAATCTGATCAATGAAGTTCCACAATTAGAGCGTATGTTCCGATTAATGATTCAAAGACATTTGTCTAAATTGCAGAAGCGTTTGTTTAAAACCGTTTCTTCGACTGCGATGGAACAGTATGTAGAATTTCTTGATCGTTATCCGGCATTGTCGCAGCGGGTTTCACAACAATATATAGCTTCTTATTTAGGAATCACGCCTGAATTTTTAAGCAGATTACGGGCAAAACATTTAAAGAACGGATAAGTTTAGTTTTTCATTTAGAATAAAATAGGAGTTTTTTAAGCTCCTTTTTTATTTATCCGTAATCCTGCAAGGTTTTCGAAACCTTTTAGGTATGCATGTTTTTGCGCTAAATACTTTTCACGCAGATTTGGCAGATTAAGCAGATTTTTTTTAATCTTTTAATCTGTGGCATTATTTCGATATAAAGATATGTTTTCGAAGCCTTGTAGTATTACAAGCAAATCTACAAGGTCAGAAAAAAACCTTGCTTGAATGTCAGTTTTTTTTGTGTTTTCCTAGGTTTTAAATTTTCTTCTCGAAGAGTAAAAAGATTATAAAAATAAAAATCTGCTTAATCTGCAAAATCTGCGAGAGAAAAAATCAAAACACGAATCTGTTTGTTTAGTAAATTTTAGGGATTACTTTAGCTATATTATTGTCAAATTGACTATTTCACAAAAAAGTGTAATATTATTTATTTTTAATAACGTCTGATTTTCTGATGTTTAGCATTGTTTTTATACGAACTACAGAACAATTTTTTTGGAAGCTCTTGTAGAATTAATTTTAATTTGTATTATTGTAGTATAGAATAGTATAATAACCAAAACTTTATTTAATGAAACAATACCATTTCCTCTTAAAAAACTCGTTTTTGTCCGTATTGTTAATGGTCATTTTTTGCAATTCGGCGAAAGCCCAAAGTAGCATTAAAATGACTTTTGGGAAAAGCGGAATTATTACTTATGATGTTAAACAGAAAACAATTGCGGTAAGTCAATCGGGAAAAAGTATTTTTTCGGATGCAAAAGCTTCGGTTATTGTAAATGGTAAAACAATTTCGGTTAACGATTATTCAGCGGCTGTTTTATCAAAAGAAAAGATTAATGATAATTTGGGAAAAGGTCTAAAATATACGCTTACTTATACCGATAAAAATAATCCAACGCTAATCCAAAGTTTTCTAACTTATAATAATAAGGAATACTTTATAACTCAAATTGAAATTTCAGGCAACGGAAAACAAATCGCTACCAATTATATTTCGCCTTTAGATTTAGGAAAAATTAGTTTTGATAAAATCGAAAATCTGCAAACCGTTTTTGTTCCTTATGATAATGATGCTTTTATCAGTTATGATTCGAAAAAATTTGATGCAGTTTCTCAGAACACAAGTGCAGAAGTTGGAATCCTTTTTAATAATACTTCCCGAAATGGTTTTATAATAGGCTCTCTTGAGCATACAGTTTGGAAAAGTGCTGTAAAAACAATCAATAAAAACAAACAACCGTTCTTTTCTACCTGGGCAGGATATTCTGAAAAAGAAGTAACACGCGATAGTATAGCGCATGGTATTGTAAAAGGGGATAAAGTTTCTTCGCCAAAGTTTTTCGTTGGATATTATTCAGACTGGAGAAACGGAATGGAAGAATATGCTAAAACGAATCGTATTGTAGAAAAACCTTTTGTTTTTAATTGGGATAAACCAACTCCGGTTGGCTGGAACAGTTGGGGCGTTTTGATGGAGAAAATTAATTATGATAACACGACTAAGGTTGCTGATTTCTTTGCCAGTTCAATTCCGCAATTTCGTGTTGGGAATACCGCTTTCATCGATTTGGATTCTTTTTGGGATAATATGGTCAAAGGTGGTTTTACAGGAGATTTTAGTAAACTAAAAGAATTTGCAGATTATTGTAAAAGCAAAGGTCTGGAACCGGGAGCTTATTGGGCGCCGTTTACAGATTGGGGTTGGAAAGATGGTCCGAATCGTAAAGCGGAAGGAAGTGATTATAATTTTGGTGAAATGTGGACAAAAACCGGAAATACTTATTTTGATTTTGACGGTGCTCGTGCTATTGATCCTACACATCCGGGAACGCTTAAACGTGTTGATTATGTGATTAATAAATTAAAAGCATGTGGTTTTAAAATGATTAAAATCGATTTTTTAGGTCACGCTGCCGCGGAATCGACTTCGTTTTACGACAAAAATGTTACGACAGGAATGCAGGCTTATAAAGTTGGAATGGAGCATTTGGTGAACGCGTTAGATGGAAAAATGCTTATTTATGCCGCAATTTCTCCAAATATGGCAACATCACGTTACGCACACGTTCGTCGTATTGCGTGCGATGCCTGGAAAACAATCGAACAAACACAATATACTCTTAATAGTGTCAATTATGGTTGGTGGCAAACCTATGCTTACAATTATATTGATGCAGATCACGTAGTTTTTGCAGATGTGACCGAAGGGGAAAATCGTGCGAGATTAATTTCGGCTGTGATTACAGGAACATTGATTACGGGTGATGATTATAGTAAAGACGGAATTTGGAGTAAACGTGCTAAAGAATGGCTTCAGAATAAAGAATTACTTCAAATTGTTTCTCATGGCGTAGCATTCCGTCCGGTAGAAGGAAATACAGGAAAATTGACTACAGAAGTTTTCGAACAAAAAATTGGAAATGATAGGTATGTTGCGGTTTTAAATTATGGTGCTTCAAGCAAAAGTTATGCGCTTCCGTTAGAAAGATTAGGCGTAAAAAATGGCAGCTATAAATTGCAGGATCTTTTTACTTCTGAAAATATTGAGGTAAAAAATAATATTATAAATGTTACGCTTGGCGCCAAAGATGCTCATTTGTATAAAATCGTAAACCGTTAATTAAAGCAGCATGAAAAGAAACTTTTTTAAGAAAATGATTCTGGTATTGGCGTTGTTTGTATTATCGTCAAATGTAGTTACTGCTACAGTATTATTGCCTTCGTTCTTTACAGATAATATGGTTTTACAGCAAAAAAGCGCAGTTCCGTTTTGGGGAGAAAGTGATGGAAAATCGGTAACGATCACAACTTCATGGGATAAAAAATCATACACTAAGAATGTCACAAATGGCAAATGGAATGTGGTTTTGAAAACTCCCGTTTACGGAGGACCATACACGATTACGATACACGACGGAACAATAAAAACGCTCAATAATATTTTAATTGGTGAAGTTTGGTTGTGTTCCGGGCAAAGTAATATGGAAATGCCTCTGGAAGGTTGGGGAAAAATAAATAATTATAAGGAAGAGATAGAAAATGCTAATTATCCTCAAATAAGATTATTACAAGCAGAACACATAGAAAGCACTTTACCATTAAATACACTTACAGTACAACACGACGGATGGAATGTTTGCAGTCGAAAAACGGTTGCTGATTTTAGTGCAACGGCATATTTTTTTGCTAGAAAAATTTATAACGAAAAAAAGATTCCCATAGGGTTAATCCATTCTTCATGGGGAGGAACGCTAATTGAAGCCTGGACAAGTTCCGGAGCGTTAACTACAATTCATGATTTTGATACCGAAATTCAGGCGATGAAATCAGAAACTGATGGAGCCGCATTATTGCAAAAATATAATGCAGATTTGGCAGATTGGGAAATGAAAGTAATAGGTTCTGATAAAGGATTTGAGACGGGAAAAGCAATTTGGGCAACACCCAATTTTGATGACACTTCGTGGAAAACAATGAAACTGCCTTCATTTTTTGATAGCAACGGATTAGGCAATTTTGATGGCGTAGTCTGGTTTAGAAAAAAGGTTACACTTTCAGAAAGTATTATAAAAAAAGATTTGAGCATTAGTTATTTGGCAGATGATGACGATATGATCTGGGTAAACGGAAATTATATTGGAGAAACTAAAGGTTATAATGTAGAGCGTCATTATACAATTCCATCAAAATTTCTGAATAAAGGAGAAAATACGATAACCATCAGAGTTTTTGACGGATCAGGAAACGGAGGAATTTATGGGGATGAAAACTTCGCTTTAAAATCAGAAAAAGAAACTATTTCATTGGCCGGAAACTGGAAATATTCTATTGGAATTGATAGCAAAGATTTACCTGCAAAACCTTATTTGGCTCAAGGCCAAAACAGACCAAGCGCTATATACAATGCAATGATTGCGCCTTTGTTGGACTATAAAATAAAAGGAGTAATCTGGTATCAGGGCGAAAGTAATGCCGAAAGAGCGTATCAATATCAGAAGTTATTTCCGCTGTTGATAAACGATTGGAGAGGTAAATTTAAAGATAAAAATTTACCGTTTTTCTTTGTTCAATTGGCAAATTATAAACAGAAAAAAGAACAACCTACAGCTTCTGATTGGGCAGAGTTGCGTGAAGCACAATTCCTGACTTTGAAATTACCAAACACTGGAATGGCGGTGACAACAGATATTGGAAATGGGGAAGATATTCATCCAAAAAACAAACAAGATGTAGGTGGTCGTTTGGCAAATATCGCTTTGGCAAAAGTTTATAATACTAAAATTGAGTATTCGGGACCGCTTTATAAATCGTATAAAATCGAAAGAAATATAGCGACGTTAGATTTTGATTTTAAGGAGAATATTAAAGCTAAAAACGGCGAATTAAAAGGTTTTTCGATTGCAGGATCAGATCAGAAATTTTATTGGGCTGAAGCAAAAATAGTAAACGGAAAAGTTGAAGTATATGCTCAGGAAGTTCCAAATCCGGTTGCAGTGCGCTACAATTGGGCTGATAATCCTGACGGAAATTTAACAAACGCATCAGATTTACCGGCATCTTCTTTTAGAACAGATGTTTGGGCAGGTATTACACAAGAAAAGAAATAAAAAAATAACATATAATAAAATGAAAAAGCAATTTACAACATTAAGGCAGTCTTTTACGATCGCATTTTTTATTCTGACGAGTTATTGCAGCACAATAACAGCGCAACAAATTATCTCTGTAAAAACAAAAAGTAATGCTCTTGTTTTGCAAGTTACTCCCGGAAAAGAATTGAATACTATTTATTTAGGAGAAAAATTGGCAAACGATTTTGATTATGTAAAAATACAAGCTCAGTTTCGTCAGGGAACAGATTATTCAGGAATTTATAACGCAGCATATACACCATCCGGATCTAAAAATTTATTAGAACCTGCCATTGCCGTAACACACGCTGACGGAAATACTTCACTTGATTTATTATATGTAACGCATAAAACAACAACGGTAAGTACAGGAATTTCTCAAACCGAAATCACGCTTAAAGATCCTGTATATCCGGTTGAAGTTCATATGTTTATTCAGGCTTATTATGATACTGATGTTGTTGAGCAATGGACTACAATTCAGCACACGGAAAAAAGCAATATAACTTTGAATAAATATGCTTCGGCTAATTTATATTTGAAAGGATATAATAATTTCTATTTGAACCAATATCATGGTGATTGGGCTAAAGAAATGCAGCCTGAAGAAACTAAACTGACTCACGGAATTAAAGTTTTAGATACTAAATTAGGTTCTCGTGCCAATTTATTTCAGCCTTCAGTATTCATGGTGTCTCTGGACAAACCAGCAACAGAAGATGAAGGAAAAGTTTTGTTTGCAGGATTAGAATGGTCAGGAAATTTCAGAACAGATTTAGAATTAGATCCTTTAAATAATCTTCGTGTTATTTCTGGTATTAACAATGCCGCGGCGGCTTATTCATTGCCTAAAAATGAAGTATTTACAACGCCTAAATTTTGGTACACTTTATCTTCAAAAGGAAAAGGAAATGCAAGCCGTAATTTGCACGATTGGTCAAGAAATTATAAAATATTAGACGGAAAAGGAAGTCGTTTGACATTGCTAAACAACTGGGAAGCTACTTACTTTAATTTTGATGAAAATAAACTAAAAGTGCTTATCGCCGATAGTAAAAAACTGGGTGTAGATATGTTTTTACTGGATGACGGATGGTTTGGAAACAATTTTCCTCGTAACAACGATGACGCGGCTTTGGGAGATTGGGACGTAAACAAAAAGAAGTTACCAAACGGAATTGGAACTTTAGTGAAAACGGCTAAAGACAATCAGGTAAAATTCGGAATTTGGATTGAACCTGAAATGGTAAATCCTGCGAGTGATTTGTATAAAAAACACCCGGAATGGATTGTAAAACAACCGGGAAGAGCAGAACATTATTTCCGTAATCAATTGGTTTTAGATTTATCGAACCCAAAAGTTCAGGATTTTGTTTACGGAGTTGTAGACAATCTTTTTACAGAGAATCCGGAATTAGCATATATCAAATGGGATTGTAATGCGGTAATTTATAACGCTTATTCAAGTAATTTAAAAGACAAACAATCTAATTTTTATACGGATTACGTAAACGGACTTTATAAAGTTCTCGAGCGTATTCGTATAAAATATCCAAAAGTACCAATGATGCTTTGCTCCGGTGGTGGCGGAAGAGTTGATTATGCCGCATTGAAATATTTTACTGAGTTCTGGCCAAGCGATAATACAGATCCTTTGGAGCGTGTATATATGCAATGGGAATACTCGTATTTTTATCCTGCCTTGACTATTGCGGCGCACGTTACAGATTGGGGAAAACAGTCTATTAAATACCGTACAGATGTTGCTATGATGGGCAGATTAGGTTTTGATATTGTGGTTAAAGAGTTAAACGATAATGATTTATCTTATGTTCAGCAGGCTATCAAAAACTACGGAGCTTTGAGTAATACAATTTGGCAGGGCGATCAATATCGTCTACAAAATCCTTGGGGTAATGATGCTGCATCTGTAATGTTTGTGAATAAAAATGGTAACGAAGCAGTAGTTTTTAGTTACTTGGTTAATTCAAGATATGAAGCAGGAACACATCTCCCAATAAAACTAAAAGGACTTGAAGCAGGAAAAAACTATAAAGTAGAAGAAATTAATATTTATCCGGATAAAAAACCGGCGGTAGAAACCACAACTTATTCCGGTGATTTCTTAATGCAGGTGGGAATTAACCCAAATGTAAATTCTTCGAATAGCAGTGTTGTTTTAAAAATTACGAAGGCCTAAAACTTAATCTCGAACATTAGTATATATTTGTAATATATTTCTAATTAAATACCAAACTATAACGTTTTATGAAGCAAATTATTCAACAGATAAAAAATCTTGAATCTATAAATTCCTTCTCTAAACATGAGCAACTGGTTCAGGGAATAATTAATTCTATTGATGAAAAGGTAGTTACCAAGGGTGATTTGCTCCCGTCTGTAAATACTTTTATAAGTGAATTAGGTTTTGCCAGAGAAACAATTGCCAAAGCTTACAAAGAACTTGTACACAGAGGAATCATCGAATCAAAGAATCGACTGGGTTATTTTGTGGCTACAAATGATGTTAAACAAGAGCTAAAAGTAGCTTTGTTAATATTTGCATTTGATATTTTTCAGGAAACATTTTATGAAAACTTCAGAAAAGGACTAGGAAAAAATGTGCAGTTGGATATCTTTTTCCACCATAATAATTTTGATACCTTCGAAAGTATCATCCAAAATATAAAGGGAAAATACGGAATGTTTGTTATCGCTCCAATTCCAAGTGTAAAAACGCCTCCTGTTTTAAAACTATTGCCAACCAACAGGGTTTTGTTGGTAGATCGATATATAGAAACGGATGAAGATTATAATTATGTTGCGCAAGAGTTTGGCGATTCGTCTTACAATGCTTTTGTACAATTAAAAGATAAAATTAAGAAATACGATGAGATTATTTTCTTCTTTAAGCCATCGTCTGCTGAACCGGATGAAATTTTGAATTCATTTAAAAGATTCATGAAAGATCACGATATTAAGGGAGTAATTAAAGAAGAATACGTTTCAGGATCTTTAGAAAAAGGAAAAGTATATTTTACAATTCACAATCTTGAACTTTGGGAAATGCTGAAAGATTCTAAAATTAAGGGTCTTAAGATTGGCTCGGATATTGGGTTTATTTCGCACAATGATGATATTGTAAAAGAGATTATTTTTGACGGAGTTACCACATTCTCAACTGATTTCTCTGAAATGGGAAAAAAAGCGGCGAATTTTGTCCTGAATCGTAAAAAGATTCAGGAGATTATTCCAACGGTTCTTGTTGATCGAAATTCGTTGTAGTTTATGAGTGTATTGTCCATTGTTAGTTTTTTACTAATTACAGGTCTTATTGCCCTAATTTCAGCAATTAAAACGCGTAAAAAAAAGGTACAAACCACAAATGGACTTTTTTTTGCAGATCACAACAATAATTTCTTAATAGTAGGAGGAGCATTGTTGCTGAGCAATATAAGTGCGAATCAATTTATAGGCGAAAACGAATCTATATATACCAATAATATGAGTGTTATAGCATGGGGCGTAAGTTCTGTGCTGGCGATGTTATTAGTTGCGGAGTTTTTTTTGCCTATTTATTTTCGTACCGGAGCCATGACAATTCCGGATTATTTAGGGAAACGCTACGATCAATCGACCAAGAGATTAGTTTCAATTATATTTCTATGCAGTTATATTGTTAATTTACTTCCCGCAGTTTTATACGGTGGAGCAGTTGCCCTTACCGGAATGTTCAATTTTTTACAGCCGTTGCAATTAACGTATTGGCAAAATATCTGGATTATGGTCTGGGTGATTGGGCTAACGGGTTGCGCATATTCGGTTCTTGGAGGTTTACGCGCTATTTCTATAAGTGACACCATTTTAAGTATCGGATTATTGACCATTGGTATTGCTTTTCCTTATTTTGGATTTAAATTTCTGGGTCATGGCGATTGGTCACAAGGTTTGCATATTATGCTTTCGCAGAATAAAGAACACCTTAATGCAATTGGAGGTCCTCATGACGCAGTTCCGCTTAGTACCATTTTTACGGGTATGTTTATCATGAATCTGTATTATTGGGGAATGGAGCAGTTTATTGTTCAACAGGCTTTATCAGCAAAAAGTCTTTCTCACAGTCAAAAAGGAATGGGATTGGCGTGTTTGGGAAAATTATTATGTCCGTTTATTATCAATATTCCCGGATTGATTGGAGTTCATTTGTATAAAAACCTTGAAAATACTACCGAAGTTTTTCCATTAGTTGTAAAAGATACGTTGCCAACGATTCTAATTGGTTTAACCGCTGCAGTAGTTCTTGGTGCTGCAATTAGTACATTTAATGCAGGTTTAAATAGCAGCAGTACGTTGTTTGTACTGAACCTTTATAAACCGTGGTTAGAAAAAAGAAATAAGGAAATAACAGAGAAACATTTGGTATATACAGGACGTAAATTCGAAATCATTGTTTCGGCTTTAGCCATGTTTTCAGCTCCGTTTATAATGTTTAGCAAAGCTGGTTTTTATACGTATTTGCAACAACTTGGTGGAATGTTTTGTTTACCAATTTTCACCATTATTCTGGTTGGTTTTGTTTCGAAAAAAGTACCACCACAAGCTGCTAAAATTGGAATGATATTCTTTATTTTAAGTTATGTAATCTTTAATTATATTCTCGATATTAAGCTTCATTATTTGCACATGCTGGCATTATTGTTTGTATTTACTACAATATGTATGTTGGTTGCTTCCAGATTTTATCCCAATTATAATTATACTGAAATCAAACTTGAATCTGTTGAATTGTCACCATGGAAAAACCGTTATTGGTATTTCGCAGCGCTTTTAATAGGGATGGTGAGTATTTTTATTTTATTCTCTAAATGGGGGATAGCGTGAGGAAGGTTCTGAGGTTCTGAGAAACAAAGGTTCAAAGGTTCTGAGGTTCATAGGGACAAAGGTTTTATCGTAGAGACGCAAAGCATTGCGTCTTTTTTTGTTTTTATGGACAAGATAACCACAATCTTGTCATTTCGACGGAGGAGAAATCACACGCGTAATTCGACAAAGATTGACGATTTTCGGGACGAAATTTTTGGTGTGATTTACGATGTTTATTCTTTATAGTCACTGTTTTCTGTGTCCAAATGACACAAAGATCCAACAATATTTATTAAGAATGATTTGACTAATAATTCTTCTTTTTAGTTATTTTTTTTCTTTTTCTTTCGAATTATTTAAAAAATAAATTCAGTACTACAAAAATCACTTTAAAGTACTTATTTTCCTTTTTTTAGGGCACATGTGCTTTATTTTTGTCTGAGATTTCTTGATTTTATTCCATGATTTATTCTCTTATTCTTTTTAAACATTGATATTTATACAAATGCTGAAATAATTCCCGCAAAAAAATAACAAATTCTTAAAACATAATTTGGATGTTATGAAAATATTTGTATGTTTGTAGTGTTGTAGTATAGTATAGTATAAGTCAATTCGTTTTCTCGTATTTAAGTGCTCAATAAAAAAACTAACTCAATAATTTTATTAACTAAAAACCAAATCATTATGAGAATTGCAATAAGATACTTATGCTTCTTAGTAGTTATGATGTCCGCCGGTACACTTTATTCCCAAACCATCACCGGTAAAGTTACAGATAATGAAAATTTACCATTACCAGGAGCTACAGTTATTGTAAAAGGTACACAAACCTCTACTGTAACAGACATTGATGGTAGTTACAAACTATCAAATGTTAAAACCGGATCGACTTTAGAATTTAGTTTCATCGGATTTCTTATGAAGTCAGTTGTTGCAAATAGCGCTGAGATTAATGCTTCTCTGACTCCTAACACTCAGGAATTGAATGAGATTATTGTAGTAGGAGCTTCAGTAAAAAGAAGCGATCTTACCGGTGCGGTAGCAAACGTAGAGGGTAAAAAACTAACCGAAACACCTACATCCAATGTTGTTCAAGCCATGCAAGGACGTGCTGCGGGTGTGTATGTACAGCAAAGTTCAACTCCTGGTGGAAATGCTTCGATTAAAATTAGAGGAAACAACTCGATACAATTTGGTACAAACCCAATATTTGTAGTCGATGGTCTTATTATCGAAGGTGGTTTTGACTCTATCAATCCTAATGATATCGCCAATATTGACATCCTGAAAGATGCATCTTCTACCGCAATTTACGGAGCTAGAGGTGCAAACGGAGTTGTAGTAATCACAACCAAAAAAGGTACAAAAGGAGAAGGTAAAGTGAATTTTGATACTTGGGTTGGATTATCTGAGTTTAGCAAAGCAATGCCATTAATGAACGGACAACAATTGTTTGATCTTAGAGTTGATGCATTTGCAAATCAATATATGGATAAAAATCCAGGTGCTGATCGTGCTGCTTATATCAATCAAATTAAATCAGACGGTTCTACAGTTTTTGCTCCGTACGAATTAGCATCTTACAGAAACGGAAAAAGTTATGATTGGTTAAATGAAGTAACGCGTACAGGAGTACAAACAAATTATAACCTTTCATTTTCTGGAGGAGGTGATAAAGGTTCGTATTTTATGAGTTTTAACTATGCTGATGAGGACGGACTTCTTAAAGATTCATCTTTCAAAAGGTATAACGGAAAAATCAACTTAACACAAGATGTGAAATCATGGTTGCAAGTGGGTACAAATACCACTTTTTCTCGCAGCATCGCCACTTATATTGAAGGAAGTGCTTTTGGAAATGCTTTAGGAGCGAATCCTCTATTGCCAATTGACCCAAATGCAACTTATTTAAAATACGGAGATGTATTGAATTCAGACGCTTACAACCCGATTAAAAGTTTGACAATTGACAATACGAGTTCTAAAAACCGTTTGATGTCAAGCAATTTCGTAAACATTAAACCAACATCGGGATTAAGTTTAAGAACTACATTTTCTGTTGATATTACAGATCAGGCAAACTTCTCTTATCAGCCAATTGATACGGGACAATCTATTAGAAATTCGGCAAACGGAGACGCAAATCACTACAGATATAGTGAGTTAAATTACCAATGGGATAATACAATAACGTATGCCAAAACTATTGGAAAACATGATTTCAGTGCACTTGGAGCGTTTTCTGTTCAAAAAAACACAAACAATTACACACAAGTTGATGCAAGAGGTTTTGCCTCAGACGACTTTACTTATATGTATTTGAACGGAGCTTCGCAAAAACAAGATTTTACACTGGGTTCAGATTTTGTAACCACGTCATTAATGTCTTATACAGGAAGATTAAACTATTCTTATGATAAAAAATATTTTGCAACAGTTACAACTCGTTTAGATGGTTCGTCTCGTTTTGGACCTAATAATAAATGGGGAACTTTCCCATCTGTAGCTTTAGGCTGGGATATTTCTAAAGACTTTTTGCAATCTGTAGAATCTATTAAATTATTAAAACTTCGTGGAAGTTATGGTATTGCAGGAAACCAAAACATACCAAACTATTCTTATGTAAGTAAGTTTAGACCAGTTTATACGAATGGTACAGTAGTGTATCAACCAAGCGGATATCTGGGGAATCCTGATTTACAATGGGAAAGACAAAAGCAATTTGATTTCGGTTTAGACTTCGCAACTGCTAATAACAGATTGTCTATGACCGTAGATTATTTCAACATCAAAAATGATAATTTATTAATGGTAATTGGAGTAACTAAGTTAAGTGGTTTTGGTTCTCAGGTAGATAATGTGGGAGAAATGGTTAATAAAGGACTTGAATTTAGTGCAAACTATAAAATCTTAAGAGAAAATGATTTCAATTGGGATATTTCAGCAAACATTTCATCTGCAAAAAATAAAGTAACAGCATTGTACGGAGATACTTCGGCAATCTATAACAAAGGAGGTTATACAGGAGTAGAAATCCAAAGAACAGGAAATTTATTCGTAGGTCAATCTATCAATTCTATTTATGTGTTTCAGTTTGATAAAATTGCACAAACATCAGATATGGCCGATATCAGCAAGATTGATTTTGGAGGAAGAACTGTTAAACCTGGAGATATAGTTCCGGTTGACAGAAACAAAGATGGTAAAATTGACGATAACGATCGTTATGTAGTAGGAAATACAGATCCTGATGCATACGGAGGATTTGCAACTGATTTCAGTTACAAAGGTTTTGGATTAAATGCGGTATTCGCTTATTCTATTGGAGGAAAAAGAATCAGTTCAGCTTACGAAAGTTTTATGAGTTCTGGTGGAATGAGTGCTGCTCACACCGATTTATTAGATCGCTGGACTCCGGAACATACAGATACAAATGTACCGAGAGCTTATTATGGCGGCGGAAGATTCAATAGTTATGAAACATCATTAGCAATTCAAAATGCATCATTTCTGCGTTTGAACGCCCTAACATTATCATACAATTTACCAAGTCAACTTTTAGAAAAAGCATACCTTAAAAATATGCGTCTTTATGTTACAGGATCTAACTTGTTTACAGCCACTAAATATAAAGGATATGATCCTGAAGGTGGAGATGGATATCCTAGCTCAAGAATGTTTGTTTTAGGTTTAAATGTTTCACTATAAAAATAATTTTCGACAATAATTAAAAATATAATTATGAAAGTAAAAATTTTAACCGCAATGGCATGCGTAATGTTATTGACTTCCTGTACCGATTTTTTAGAGGAGGATCCAAACACTGCTCTTACAGAAGAACAGACTTTTTCGAAATTGGATAATATAGAACCACTTGTTTTAGGAATGTATTCTTCATGGAGAAACATACAAAAAGACAGAGGAGGATTAATGTTTCAATTAGGAACAGACGAAACCCAACAAGGAGCTTTTCAGGTAATGACAACTCCGGGACAAGCAGGATTAGATTACTATAATGGATTCCTTTCTCAGGAAAACACAGCTTTGGCAGAGCAATGGGATTCCCGTTGGCCATCTGTACATTATGCCGCACAGGCAATTTATGCACTGAACAATAATACAGAAGCTGATGCTGCTCGTAGAAGTATCTTACTTGGAGAAGCGAGTTTTATCAGAGCAAGTTTAATGTTTGAATTGGCTCAATATTGGGGAGAAATTCCAATTTTGGATCAAGCTCGAACTAAAGAATTAGGATACGCAAGACAACCGCTAAAAGACGTTTATACATATATTATAAATGATCTAAAAGTTGCCGAAGCCAATTTGCCAACCACACAAAAGAACTTAACTTTTCCTGTGAAATACCTAGCTCAGGCATTATTGGGTAAAGTATTTTTATACGCTCCTGAAGCTTCGGGCGCACGTGATTATACACAGGCAAAAGAATGGTTTGGTAAAGTAATTACGTCTGGAAAATACAGTTTATTAGCAAATTATGCTGATGTTTTTAGCCCAGATCACGCAAATTCTTCAGAGTCACTTTATGAATTTCAGTTCAATAATACCTATCCTGATAACAACCAAATTCAATGGCAAACTGGGTCAAGGGCATTAGCAAACATAGATCAATATGCTTATTTTGGAGGATATGATTTATTGGTTCCAACCAAATATTGCTATAGTGATAAAACAAATGGCGGAATCTGGGAACCGGGAGATAAACGTAAAGATGCAAGTATCCGTTATGACTTTACTTATAAAGGAATTACACCAACAATTCCTGCAGGTTTTGGTGGAGATGAATTAGATCCGCACGTAAAAAAATACGAAGATATTCGCGTCGATGGAAAGCAATCGTTTTGGAATTCAGGAAAAAACAAACCATACATTCGTTATTCAGATGTATTACTATGCTACGCAGAATGTTTAAATGAATTGGGAAGTACTTCTGATGCCGAAGGATATGTAAATCAGGTTCGTACTCGTGCTTTTGGAGGAACATTACCAACAGGAATGGAATGGAGCGGACTTTCTCAAGCTGATTTCAGAGACAGAATTCTTGACGAACGTATGCGTGAATTAGCGTTTGAAGGATGGAGAAGAATGGATCTTATCCGTACAGGAAAATTAGTTCAAAATGTAAAAGCGCGCAACAAATGGGCAGCTGAAAGCGGTACAATTGCCGATTTTCATAACAGATACCCAATTCCTCTAGTAGAAATTCAGCAAAATCAGGATATTGGACCGGAAGATCAAAATCCAGGATATTAATATCCTTAAAAATAGTTTTAATGTAATTTTTTTTGATCAAGTGATTTTTGGTTAATCACAGTTTTGATTTGCAATGCCATTTTGGATTTAGGTAATAACAGTACTAAGTGAGTTTTCTGTTAGAAAAAACTTATTCCAAAATGGCATTCTTATTTTTTAATGTTTACAATCTGTAAACCAATTAAGTAACAATATGAAGTTTATTAATATTCAGATTTATACAATTTTATTGGTTCTAAATGTTTTATCATTACGTATTTATTCTCAAAGCAAAATAAGTTTAAACTCTTCTGATATAGTTTGGAAGCTGAAACCACAAGCAGAAGTTGGGCAGGATAGTCTTAAAATATTCACCTCAAATTATTCCGATACAAACTGGGTAAAAGCCGTTGTTCCGGGTACAATTTTCAATTCTTATGTTGTAAGCGGAGTAGAGAAAGATCCGAATTTTGGAGACAATATTTATCAGGTTGATAAAGCAAAATACGATCGCAGTTTCTGGTATCGTTCAGAATTTAGTGTTCCGGAGAATTTCACAAAAGACATTATCTGGCTAAATTTTGAAGGAATTAATCGTGAAGGAGATATTTACCTTAACGGAAAAAAATTAGCCACTTTAAACGGAATGATGCAACGTGGTAAATTTGATATCACGAAATTGGTACATCGCAATGAAAAAAACGTGTTGGCAATTTTGGTAAGTATTCCAAAACAGCCTTTAAACAATTACGGAAGTCCAACCTATATTTCAAGTGCAGGTTGGGATTGGATGCCTTACGTTCCGGGATTAAACTCAGGAATTACAGATGATGTTTATCTTAGTAATACAAACAAAATTACCATTGTAGATCCTTGGATTCACACTGATTTACCGTCTAACGGACGCGCGGATCTTGAAATAAAAGTAGACCTTAAAAACTCTTCGGCACAAAACCAGGAAGGAATTTTGACAGGCGTAATCATGCCGGGAAATATTACTTTTTCGAAAAAGATAAATCTGGATGCAAACGGACTTACAAGTATAAAATTGAGCAAAGAACAGTTTCCGGAATTAGCCATTCAGAATCCTAAATTATGGTGGCCAAATGGTTACGGAGATCCTAATTTATATACGTGTCAATTTACTTTCAAAATTGGTGAAGTAGTTTCTGACGCTCAAAAAGTAACCTTCGGAATTAAAAAATACACTTATGATACAGAAGGCGGCGTTTTGCATGTTTCGATCAGTGGTAAAAGAGTATTTCTAAAAGGTGGAAACTGGGGAATGAGTGAATATATGCTTCGTTGCAGAGGTGATGAATATGATCTTAAAGTAAAACTTCATAAAGAAATGAATTACAACATTATCCGTAATTGGTTGGGTTCAACTACAGATGACGAATTTTATGAAGCTTGCGATAAATATGGAATTATGGTTTGGGATGATTTTTGGCTAAATGCAAATCCTAATTTACCTTTGGACATTCATGTTTTTAATAATAATGTTGTTGAAAAAATAAAACGAGTAAGAAATCATGCCAGCATTGCTGTTTGGTGCGGAGATAACGAAGGAGTTCCGCAAGCTCCATTAAATGGTTGGATTGCAGAAAATATTAAAACTTTTGATAATAACAATCGTCATTATCAGCCTTGTTCAAATACAGGAAATTTAAGCGGAAGCGGACTTTGGGGCAATAAAGATCCAAGATTTTATTTTACCAAATATCCCGCAGCTTATGTAGGCACAGGAGATGGTCCGGGTTGGGGTTTAAGAACCGAAATTGGAACAGCAGTTTTTCCGAATATTGAAAGTTTTAAAAAATTTATTCCGGAGAAAGACTGGTGGCCACGAAATGATATGTGGGACAAACATTTCTTTGGACAAAAAGCCTTTAATGCTTCACCGGATAATTATGATAAAAGCATAACAGAACGATACGGAAAACCAAATAATCTGGAAGAATATACCACAAAAGCCCAATTATTAAATATCGAAACCAACAAAGCCATGTATGAAGGCTGGTTAGATCATA
Organism: Flavobacterium pectinovorum; assembly: GCF_006438875.1. Taxonomy (GTDB): domain Bacteria; phylum Bacteroidota; class Bacteroidia; order Flavobacteriales; family Flavobacteriaceae; genus Flavobacterium; species Flavobacterium pectinovorum_A. The sequence goes on along the minus strand of NZ_RCZH01000006.1, from coordinate 125,851 downwards.
TGTGGGAAGATGCTTCGGGAATTATGACCTGGATGAGTCAGTCGTCTTATCCAAGTATGGTTTGGCAGACTTATGATTATTATTATGATTTAACAGGCGCTTATTGGGGCGTAAAATCGGCATGTGAACCTTTGCATATTCAATGGAATCCAGTTAATAACTCGGTTAAAGTAATCAATACAACAGGAACGGATTTTAAAAACCTAAACGCCGAAGCTGTTGTTTATAATTTAGATGGAAAACAAGTTACTAAATACAATCAAAAAGCCGTTGTAGATTCCTACTCGAATACAGCTACAGAGAGTTTTGTGATTCCGTTTTATTCCAATCAAAAAGATCTGGCATTTCAAAAGAATGTTGTAGCATCTTCTACAGATGGAGGAAATACAAGAGATATTACAGATGGAGATTCAAATAGTCGTTGGGCAAGTAAATCAACGGATGATGAATGGATCTACGTAGATCTTGAAAATGAATATGTTGTAAATCGTGTGGTTTTGAATTGGGAAAATGCCTACGGAAAAGAATATAAAATTCAGATCAGTACAGATGCAAAAAACTGGACAGATGCCAGTATTATAAAAGACGGAAAATCTGGACTTCAAACTATTTCGTTTGATGAAATGAAAGCACGTTATGTTAGAATGTTAGGCGTAAAACGTGGTTCTGGTTGGGGATATTCATTGTATGATTTCAAAGTTTTTGGAGCTGAAACAAATACTAATTCTTCTGATTTGAATCCGGTACATTTTATTCGCTTAAAGCTAAAAGATGCTCAGAATAAATTAATCAGTGAGAATTTTTATTGGAGAGGAACTAACATGAAAGATTTCACAGAACTAAATAAATTGCCAAAAGCAAAAGTTGATGTTTCCACTAAAGTTGTAAAAGAAAATGGAAAATATGTTGTAAAATCTAAAGTTTCAAGTCCGTCTGGAATTGCTTTTGGAGTTCATATTCAAGTATTAAACGACAAAGACGGAACTCAGATTTTACCTGTAATTGTTAGCGATAGTTATTTTACTTTACTAAAAGGAGAAAGCAAAGAAATTACAATAGAATTTGACGAAGCACTTTTAAAAAATGGAGAAAAACCACTTGTAAAAGCTGTTCCTTATAATAAATAATTGAGATTTTATCCTAACAGGTTTTAAAAACCTGTTAGGTTTAATAACCGATCCAAAAGACTAAAAAAAACACACAATATGAATATCAAGAAATACAAATCAATCCTATTTTTAGTACTGCCTTTTTTAGGCTATTCTCAAACTAATCCGTTAGAGTTATGGTACACGAAACCTGCATCTCAATGGGAAGAAACATTACCACTAGGAAATGGCCGATTAGGAATCATGCCAGATGGAGGAGTAACAACCGAAAAATTGGTTTTAAACGAAATTACCTTATGGAGCGGATCTCCGCAAGACGCTAACAATTATCAGGCATATTCTTTCTTACCTCAGATAAGGGAATTGTTATTAGCTAATAAAAATAAAGAGGCTCAAAAATTAATTGATGAGCATTTTATCTGTAAAGGAGCTGGTTCCGGAAGTGGAAATGGGGCTGATGTACCATTTGGAGCGTATCAGGTTTTGGGAAATATGACGTTGAAATTTGATTATAAAACTAAATCACAAGCGACAAATTATACCAGAAATCTGGATATTCAAACCGCAGTTGCAGCAACTCAGTTTACCATTGACGGAGTAACTTATAAGCGTGAATATTTTGCCGGTTTTGGCGATGATGCCGCTTTTATCAAACTGACTTCCAGTAAAAAAGGGAAACTGAATTTTACCGTTCAGTTAGACCGACCAGAGCGTTTTAAAACTGTAAACGGCACCGATAATTCTTTAGTAATGAGAGGGCAGTTAAACAATGGAACTGACGGAAAAGGAATGAAGTATAAAGCTAAAGTAAAAGCTCAAATAATAGATGGTAATGCTTTGTACACAAATAATTTGATTGAAATAAAAAACGCAACAGAAGTTGTGATTTTTATATCGGCAGGAACAGATTATAAAGATAAAAATTTCGAATCTTCAGTAGATAAAATTTTGGATTTAGCAATGCAAAAGAAATATCAGGATCAGAAGAAATTGCACATTGAAAACTATCAAAAGTTATTCAATCGTGTGACTTTGAATTTTGGAAAAGCTACAAAAAAAACATTGCCTACAAATGAGCGTTTGGACACTTTTATAAAAGAACCGGATGCAGATACAGAGCTCCCGGTTTTGTTTTACCAATACGGTCGTTATTTAAGTATCAGCAGTACCAGAGTTGGATTATTGCCGCCAAACTTACAAGGAATATGGGCAAATAACGTTCAAACACCTTGGAACGCAGATTATCATTTGGATGTAAATGTGCAAATGAATCACTGGGCATTGGAAACAGCTAATTTATCAGAATTAAATCTTCCGTTAAAAGATATGACCAAAGCAATGGTAGCGAATGGTGAAAAAACCGCAAAAGCATATTACAATGCCGATGGTTGGGTAGCGCACGTAATTACCAATGTTTGGGGATTCACAGAACCAGGCGAAAGTGCTTCATGGGGAATCACAAAATCAGGATCTGGTTGGTTGTGTAACAATTTATGGAGCCATTATTTATACACAAATGATCAGGCATATCTGGCTGAAATTTATCCAGTATTAAAAGGAGCAGCACAATTTTATAAAAGTATGTTAGTAAAAGATCCGGAAACGGGTTGGTTAGTGACATCACCGTCTGTATCGCCGGAGAACTCATTTTTATTACCAAATGGGGATACGTCACATGTTTGCATGGGACCTACAATTGACAATCAGATTATTCGCGAATTGTTTAACAACGTGATAATTGCATCTAAAAAACTAGGTTTAGACAATGATTTAAGCATTGAACTTGAAAAACAATTAAAATTATTACCGCCACCGGGAGTGGTTGGCCCTGACGGAAGAATACAGGAATGGTTAAAACCATATAAAGAAGAAGATCCTCAACACCGTCATATTTCTCATTTATATGCCTTATATCCGGGATCTTTGATTACGCCTGAAAACAAACCTGAACTTGTTGATGCGATTAAGAAAACCCTTGAAGTAAGAGGAGACGATGGACCAAGTTGGTCAATCGCATACAAAATGTTGTTTTGGTCCCGTTTGAAAGAAGGAAATAAAGCGTATAGATTATTAAAAACAATTCTTAGACCTACTCTTGCAACTAATATTAATTATGGAGCAGGAGGTGGCGTTTACCCTAATTTACTTTCTGCCGGACCACCATTTCAAATCGATGGAAATTTTGGAGCAGCCGCCGGAATTGGTGAAATGCTGATCCAGAGTCATGCAGGATTTATAGAATTATTGCCTGCAATGCCGGATGTTTGGTTAAAAGAAGGGGAAGTAAAAGGGCTTAAAGCCGAAGGGAATTTTACCATAAACATCAAATGGGAAAAAGGTAAAGTAACGAAGTATGAAATTTTATCTGCAACACCAACAAAAGTAAAAGTGAAGGTAAATGGAGAGTTGAAAGAAATTACTTCTTCTAAGTTATAGTTTAGAATTCCTGCAAGGTTTTCAAAACCTTGTAGGTTTAGAAAACACAGGTAAAGAATTCAACACAATCTTGTCATCCCGAGGAACGAGGGATCTCCGTAAGAAGCTAACATACACTATGTCTATGTTGTCGAATTACTAATGAAGATCCGTCGTTTCTTGTAATGACAAACAAAAAGAGAAATATTAAAAAGATTAAATTCAAGTTCTGAATAGCCTCCAGCTTTCGCTCAATGTCATTAAGTTAAGGGAAATCTATAAAATTACTTACCAGTTTAATCAAGAAAGTAATTATAAAAATCCGTTTTTATCAGCGTTTTCGCTTTAGCGAATCAGTAAAATCAGCGTCTAATTTTGACGCGGATAAAACAGATTTACTTCGTAAAAACGCGGAAAAAAAACGGATTTTATTTTTTAAATGCTTAACTTAATGATATTTAGCTAAAGCTGGAGGCAGTTTAAAATAAAGATGAAATCATATTTCATGAAATTCATATAATGACTATCCATCATACCTAACAGGTTTTTGAAACCTGTTAGGATAATTAAACAAGATTTTGAATGACTATAAATAAAATAATACTCTTTGGGACTTTAATAAGTTCCATAGTTCTTGGAGCACAGAATAAAGAAAAAACTACCACGTATGTTAATCCGCTTATCGGTACAGGAGCAGCACACGGATCACCGCTTTCGGGTAATAATTATCCTGGAGCAACAGTTCCGTTTGGAATGGTGCAATTGAGTCCCGATACTCGTAACACACCAGATTGGAGCGTTGCCTGTGGTTACAATTATAATGACACAACAATCGCGGGTTTCAGCCACACACATTTAAGCGGAACTGGTGTAGCCGAATTATTCGACGTTATGTTGATGCCTTTTAGCGGTCCAATAGTTAAAGAAGAGACAGGACAAAATGCCTATCAATCTAAATTCTCTCATGAAAAAGAATCAGCAAAACCGGGTTATTACAGTGTAGAACTCTTAGATTATCAGGTAAAAGCAGAATTGACAGCAACTACGCATGCCGGTTTTCATAAATATAGTTTTCCTAAAAATAAAGAAGCACATATTGTGATCGATTTGGATCATTCGATGAAAAAGTCAGATTGGAATACTAAAATTATTGCATCACAACTCTCATTTCCAAATGATCATACTATTAAAGGTTATCGTATTATTACAGGTTGGGCACCAATGCGAAAAGTATTTTTTCATGCTGAATTTTCGCAGCCAATAATTCGTAATCATATTACTGATGGTGGAAATGTTTATGACAATGCCAAGGTAGTCAATGGAAACGCAATTCGGGCTATATTAGATTTTGATACCTCAAAACAACAAGAAGTTTTGGTAAAAGTTGGGATCTCGGCAACCAGTATAGAAAATGCACGTTTGAATGTACAAGCAGAAATTCCTGCATGGGATTTTGAAAGAACTGTAAATGCCGCGGATGCCGTTTGGGAAAAAGAACTCGGCAAAATAAAAATTGAAGGTATAGCAGAACGAAAGCAAATTTTCTACACGGCTTTGTATCATACTTTTATTCAGCCCAATACTTTATCAGATGTGAGCGGAGATTATCCATCTGCTGATTTTACAACCAGAAATTCATCAAAACCTTATTATTCAACATTCTCTTTGTGGGATACCTTTCGTGGCGCGCATCCGTTGTACACGATAACACAACCGGAGCGTTCTGTTGATTTTGTGAATAGTATGTTGGCGTATTACAAAGCCTTTGGCTATTTACCAATATGGCAATTATGGGGACAGGAAAATTACTGTATGATAGGCAATCATGCGATTCCGGTAGTTGTTGATGCAGTACTTAAAAACTTATCAGGTATTGATGCAAATTTGGCTTTTGAAGCTGTAAAGAATTCGGCAACACGAGAGCATCCGGGATCACCGTTTGGGATTTGGGAAAAGTACGAATACATTCCTGAAAACCTAAAATCACAATCGGTTTCCTTGACATTGGAAATGGCTTACGATGATTGGTGTGTAGCAGAATTAGCGAAGAAATTAGGGAAAACGGATGATTATAATCATTTTACAAAACGTTCCCAATTCCACAGAAATCTATACGATAAACAAATTGGTTTCTTCAGGGCAAAAGATGATAAAGGCAATTGGATTGGTCCTTTCGATCCTTTAAAATATGGTGCAAACGGCGGATATCCGTTTACAGAGGGTAATGGCTGGCAATATTTTTGGTACGTTCCGCAAGATGTAAAAGGATTAGTAAATTTAGTGGGAGGAGATAATTTATTTACTAAAAAGCTGGACACCTTTTTCACCTTAGAAGACAAACCAGAAGAAGTAAATGACAATGCTTCAGGTTTCATCGGACAATATGCACACGGAAACGAACCAAGTCATCATATTGCTTATTTGTATAATTATGCGGGTCAGCCTTGGAAAACCCAACAGTATGTAACAGAAATTTTAATGAAAATGTACAACACAACTTCATCCGGTTATTCCGGAAATGATGATTGCGGAGAGCTTTCGGCTTGGTACGTGTTTAGTGCGATTGGTTTTTATCCTGTAAATCCTGCAAGTAGTATTTATGTTATTGGGGCGCCAATACTTAAAGAAGCTTCAATTGAATTGAAAGACGGAAACATTTTTAAAGTTATGGCAAACAATGTTTCTGATAAAAATATTTATATCCAAAGTGCCAAATTAAATGGTAAAAGGTATACAAAAACTTATATTCATCAAGCGGATATTGATGCTGGAGGAGTTTTAGAATTTATTATGGGACCAAAACCTAATAAAAAATGGGGAGTTAAATTAGAAGATAGGCCGACTAATTAAATTATTCAGTTTTAGTTTTCCTGCAATGTTTTCAAAACCTTGCAGGTTTAAGAATAGCAAATAAAAAAAACCGCTATTTCTCAATAACGGTTTTATACATAAGTTTTTTTAGCATTGGAAAAAAAGCCTTTCGGAAAATTAGTTAAGGAATCACTTAATAAATTTTCGAAAAATCTAAGTTTTTTTTAGAGATGATAATTTTTCCTATAATGCCAACTACTTATGTTTATTATTGTATTTCAAAAATTACCGGAGCAGTTCTTGGTAATAAATAACTGCCAGCTCCGGCAAGTTTAGTTTTAATTTCAGAAATAGTAACCTGATCTCCTTTACCCGCTCTTGAAAGAACTTGTTTACATTGTGCATTCAATTTATTACCAGTAACAACAACTGTAGGCTGTCCGGTAATTTTCAAGTTAAATCCAACAACATCTAAACCAACTTCAAAATCGAAATCAAGTAAATTGGCACCAATAGTAGCAATTTCTAAGTTAGATTTAGGTCCTTTAACAATACCTATTTCACCTCTAATTGTACCTGTTGGACTCGGAATACCTTTAATTCTGAATGTTTTCTTATCTGTAACTTTATCTCCGTTTGGTAATGTACCCGTTACAGAAATTGTAGCTTCAGTACCTGAACCAGGACTCATGTTATATTTGCCTGGTTTTCCTGCGGAAGATAATCCAGGAGCATTTGCAATAACTTGGTTATCAGCAACACCTGCGAATGATACAGAGATTGGGTTAACAACACCTCTGTAAACAACATTCATTTTATCAGCAGAAATTGTGGCGGAGTTTGGTCTTGGTACTACAACATATTTACCTTCAAATTTTAACGGAATTGTTTTTCCATCTTCAATAAAAGTAAACTGACCACTAATATTTTGTTCTCCAACGCCACCCGCAGTTAAGGCAATTTTCGCCTGACCAGTTGAAGGATCAAGTTTCGCTCCTGTAACACTTGTAGGTTTAGTGTTTTCGTCATATCGGCCTAAAACAACTTTACCAGTAACAGGTTCTCCTTGAAAATAAGCATTTTTGTCTAAAACTACAATTGCTTGGTAATTGCTATAAGAAGCAGTAGAAAGAGCCGCTTTTCCTAAAGCACGACTATAAACATCAGCTTCTGTTTTTTGAATATCATTTTGCCAAGCTGAAAGTTTTGCAGCTGTTGCAATTGCTGGAAATCCTTTAAAGTGATACGCTAAATATTTTTCTTTAATACCTTCTTTGTTTTTAACATCAGAAACATCAAATTTTTTCTCAATTTCAGAAATAACATCAGCGTACTTTTTATCTGTACCCAGAGCGACTTTAATATCTGATTTATATTTTTCAATTTTAGCGATAATTTCATTTCCTTTTGCAGCATAACCATCTCCTGTAAACCAGTCATCGATATTATCACCTCTGTCCATAGACTCGTATGGTAATTTGCCTGTTGCTGCATCTATTTCAAAACCTTTTACAGATTGAGCTTTTAAAGCTCCGATGTATGAATAAAAATCTTTCGTAATTGCTTCAACTTTATGAGAAGTTGCTGCAGCTAACGCAAATTCTCCTTTTGCTTCAGCAGCTTTTTGATCTAAAGATGTTAGTAAGCTTGCGTTTGTTACAACTGAAGAAGTATTTGAATCTTCAAATTTTTCATTCATCAAACCAAAAGCAGATATAACTTCTTTTGATACATTCATTGCTAACATTGCGATGAAAACCAGATACATCAGGTTAATCATCTTTTGTCTGGGGGTTAATTTTCCTCCTGCCATTTTTTCTAATTAGTTCTTATTAATAAATTTATATAGTCAAAAACTAATTTATCCTTTGTTACTCATTGCAGAAAGCATACCACCATAAACACTGTTCAAAGAAGCGATGTTTGCGGTCATAGATTGCATTTGTTCCTTCAATTTAGAGGCATTTTCAGCGATTTCACTGTTTGCTTGTGCATTTCTTGAAGCACTTTCTAATTGCACTCTATATAAGCTGTTTAATGATTCCATTTGTGCAGCAGCCATAGACATTTCTTCAGCATATTTCTTTTGTCCTGCAATAGAATCTACTGTTGGAGAAATTGCTTTTGCAGCTCCTTCGAAATTTTTGATGGAATTTCCTAAACTTGACATTAATTCACCGTCAATTTTAGCTTCTTTCAACATAGTGTCTAATTTTTGAGACAATAATCCTTGGGTATCAGATGGAGTTTCAACTTTATCCGTTTTTTTTCTGGCTTGACCGTTTGCTAATTCAGGGTAAACAAGAGTCCAGTCTAACTCATTATCTACTGGTTCAAAAGCAGAAAGTGCAAAGATTAACGCTTCTGTTACTAATCCAACTGAAAGCATCAATGTTCCTGTTAATGGTCCAATTTCAAAGTGAGTAATTTTGAATAATGCTCCAATAATTACTACTGCCGCTCCCATACCATAAGCGAAATTCATTGCTTTTTTACTTAATAATGCCATAATTTTTCTTTTAAATTTTTTAAATTTTGTTTTCGGTTTAATAATAAGTCCAACCAGCGTTTTAATTTTTGTTATTTCATCGTCATGTAATTTGATGTAATACGCCGTCTATTAAAAACATGCAAAGGTATGTCGCACAAAAAGACATTAAAAAGGGGAAAGTATCAGATTAGGACATTTTTTTTGGTGCCTCTTTTGTTCTTAAAGACCAACAGGTTATTAAAATCTTTCAGGTCTAATACTTGAATTGCCTCCAGCTTTAGCTGGAGGTGAAGAATTAATTACAAATATGGCTTTAGCCAAATATTCTCAATCCTATTTTGGCTAAAGCCAGGATATATTCTCCAATTTATACCTCCAGCTAAAGCTGGAGGCAATTCAAAAAAAATTTGAGACTCTCTATTATTTAATAGAAAACTAGTCGGGTTTGGAATTTTCTCTTCTGCAAGATTTTGAAAACCTTGCAGGATTACAAACGCCAAATATTAAGTAATACAACAAGCCCCGACAGGCTTCAAAAACCTATCGGGGCTAAACATATAAACTACCAATACTAACTTACATAGAAACCGATTCTTCGCTCTTCAATAACGATAAATGTATCGTAACTCCTGAATGACTTTTTTCTTCTGAAAGAACAGTTTCAAAAACTTCCTCAGCTTCAGCTTTTTTATCGAGACCTAAAAGCCCTATTCCCTGCATATATAAACAGTGAATTTTATTTCGTTTATCTAAATCGTCTTCCCAAATCATAAGATCAGGAAGTGATACCGCAAAATAATCAATCGTAACATGATCGTTCAGATGTTTTTTTGAGTAAGCGACTAACTTCTCGAAACGTTTATCAGCTTCAGATTGTTGGTTTAATTTTAGGAAAGCCAATCCCTGATAGAAAATTTTATCCGGTTGCTGATCGTTATAGAAAATCGCAGCCGTTGGTTCGTCTAATCCTTGTGTTGCTTTGTTCCACCAATTTTTAGCCTGTTCTAAGTTGTTTTTCTTTTCGAAAGCAACACCCAACCAATAATGAATATCATTTTCCTGTGCGCCGGGTAATTTTCCTTCGCCTAAATTATCAGGATACGTTTGAGCTTGTTCTAAAAGTTCAATCGCGTTATCATAATTTCCTTCTGAGATTTGTTGTTTGGCGATTTCGGTTAAAGAAACCAAATATTGTCCGCTTACTTTTCCTTCGCCACCTTCCCACGGATGGAAAATTCGGTTTTGTAATAGGGTTAGGGCTTTGTCATGTTTGCCTAAAAGGTTGTATAAAGCAACTCTTTCTAAGTAAACATCATCACGCTGAATCACCAATTCTAAATGTTTTTCTAAGAACGCCAATCTGAAAACCAAATCTCTGTTCAAACGTTTGTACAATTGATCTAATTCCATCAGAATTCGGGAATCTTGTAAATCCAATGAGAATGCTTTTTCTAAACTAGCAAGTGCTTTTTCAGGATTGTTCAATTTATTGTAATACGCCAAAGCCAAATTACGATGTACAGTCGGGAAAGTATCATCTATAACTACCGATTGTTCCCAACATGAAATCGCGTCATTATAGAATTTTGAAGCATACCAAAAATTCCCTAGATAATATAAAGCTTTTGCATCATTGTTTTGTTTCTGAATCACATTTTGAAGTACCAATGCAGCTTCAATTTGATTTGGAAAACAGTAATCAGGTTTTGCCTGAGACGCCATTTTGAAGCATTTTTCGGCTTGACCAATATTATTTAACTTCTCATAAAAATAACCCGCATAATACCACGCCATCGGGTAGGTTTCTTCATCTTTTAGCCCTTCGGTTAATAAACCAATAGCTTCTTCATATAAACCTGCAGCAGCATAATCTAGTGCATATTCTATATACGTATGAATGTTGTTTCTGATAAGCGAATTAAAGTAAGCAAGGTCTTTTTTGTCATTGCTTAAAAGATACTTTTCGTAAAGTAATCCGAAATTGAAACAGTCATTTTCAAGATAAAGAGTAGTATGTAGTGATGCTTTTTTCTGCTGTCCCAGTTTTCGAAGGAAAGCCACTTGCAAATGCAATGCTTTATGATCCTCAGTATTTTTAGAAATTGCTTTTTTGATGTGTGTCAACGCCAATTCATAATCGTCATTTAAAGCATCCAATTGTGCTACGTAGAAATAACCTTGATTTTGCCACGCCGCATTCCACGTTGATTTGTAGAAAGCATCGTAAGCTTCTTTGTTTTTATTCTGATATTTAAGACATAAACCTAAATTAAAATAAGCTTCTCCTTCATACGGATTTGGATTTCGTTGCGTCAATGTTTTTATGGCTGCTCTAAAATAAGGCTCACTTTCTTCAAATTTGGCTCTTCGCATCAACCATAATCCCATTGCATTATTCGAGCGAATATCTCCGGCATCACGTCTAATAGCTTCTTCATAATACGGAATCGGACTATAAGTGGCGTGTCTGTATTGTTCCAGATGCTGTGCTGTCAGGAACAATTGTTCGTTGTTCTCAATATCTTCAGGAGCAAGGGCAGGTTTTGCAGCTTCCGGAATTTCATCTTCATTTGGTCCTTCATAAGTCCAATCGACCAGAATTTTATTATCAGCATCTGTTACAAAAATTGATAATCCTTCTAAAGAAGCATTGTAATCAAAGTCAATAGTTTCTTCGAATGAATTGTACGGTGAAGCATCGTATTGCTTTTGGAATAAAACAGTATCATTGTTCTTTAAAGTAACCGTTGTATCTGGATAAACGCCAGTTGTATAAGCTTTGATAACTAATTTATTATCGATGCTTTCGAGATTAACCATTGCATTTTTGGTCGCATTTTTCACAATACCTAAATCACGATACGGCATAAAATACTGTGTAAAATCTTTCTGTTCACCCGGCATAATCCACGAGAAATCAGGCTGATTATCGGTGTAAACGCCACACATTAATTCGATATACGGACCATCTTCATCGGTAAGGTTGCGATCCCACGCACGACCGAAATCTCCGTGACCCCAAGTCCATTGTTTTTTTCCCGGGGAAACGTGATGATTGGCTACGTGAAGTAATCCGCCTTTTGAATCATTTTCGTATCCGCCCACAAAATTATATTTGGACGCAATCGCCATATAAGAGGTTGGAACAGGGATATTTTTATAGCGGGAAATATCTGTTCCCGGGGAGTAATCTACTTTATAATACGTTCCTTTCGCAATTGGGAAAGACGAAACATCACGTTTACCATGATCAAAAACAGCATTTACATCCGGTGGAAAAACCGATTGATAATCGTCATTTACTTTCACAGCAGGATTTGCCCACCATAAAAAAGTCTGAGGGAAAGAGGTTCTATTGTACAATTGCGCTTTAATTTCCAGATACGCTTTATCAGGATATAAGCGGAAACCTGCCATTCCTTTGGTCCTAAACATACGCTCGACTTCGCTGCACCAAACGGTTGCGCTTCCGTCTTCGTGTTCTTCAATCGTAAAATCAACCGGATCAAAAGTCGTTGGCCTGTGGTGTTGCGGCCAGTTGAATTCGATTCCGCCAGAAATCCACGGACCAGTAAGTCCAACCAAAGCCGGTTTTACAACCTGATTGTAATATACAAAATGACGTTGTTTGGTTTTATCATACGCCATATGAACGCGTCCGCCAAGTTCCGGTAAGATCATTATTTTAACAAACTCATTTTCAAGATAAACGGCCTGATATTCTTTGTCAATTTTTTCGTCTGCGATTTTTTCAATAACCGGATAAGGATATACAGATCCGTTACTTCCCTGATAAACTCTTTTCTCAATAAATACAGGATTTTTTTCAGGTTTGCCCACCTCATAGGTTGGTAGGATTATTTTTTCCTTCCAAACATTTACTTTTTGCATGATGTAATGAAATTTAAATTATTAAATTTTCTTTGATTTTTTATCAGAAACCATCATTTCTTCAATCTCTTCAAGACTTTTGTTTTTGGTTTCAGGAAGTTTTTTGAATACAAACACAAATCCTAAAGCACAGATAATACCATACAGCCAGAAAGTTCCTGATGTACCCAAGTATTCATTGAAAATTGGAAAGGTTTGTACCAATAGTGCAGAGGCGATCCAGAGTGCAAATGTGGCTACAGACATCGCAACACCTCTGATTCGGTTAGGAAAAATTTCAGATAAAATTACCCATGTAATAGGAGCAAGGGACATTGCATAGATGGCAATGGCTAATAATACCAACAATAATAAAGGGAATCCGGTAACATTGGTATAATAAAAATAACCCAATAAGGCATAAATTATGGCAAGCGCTGCGGAACCAAAAAGCATTAACTTTTTGCGCCCAATTTTGTCTACAGTTCCCATCGCAACCAATGTAAAAATAAGATTGATGCTTCCGGTAATGACAATATTCATAAACAAATCATTGATGCTGTAACCTGCCGAAACAAAGATTTCCTGAGCATAGTTAAAAATGATATTTATACCGCACCATTGCTGAAAAGCGGCTAATACAATCCCAATTACAAGTATTGGTAATGCTTTTTTATCCAGCAGCATTCTGAAATCGGTTTTCTCGGTTTCATGCGAAAAAGTTTCTTTGATTTTTACGATAGCTTCTTTTCCGTAAGCTAGTCCACCAATTTTAGTAAGTGTTTTTTCTGCCGTATCATGATTTCCTTTTTTAGCCAAATATCTCGGGCTTTCAGGAATAAGGAACATTAATATAAAGAAGAGAATCGCAGGGAAAAATCCTGCCCAAAACATCCATCTCCAACCCATTTGTCCGTTCCACGAAGCAAGAATCTGAGCGTGCGTATAACCTGACGGGATAACCTCGGTAATCAACATATTGGTAATTTGCGCGGCAAGAATACCAATAACGACCGTAAGTTGATTAATAGATACAAATAGTCCGCGGGTTTCTTGTGGAGCGATTTCGGCAATATATAAAGGTGAAATTGTCGATGCGATTCCAATTCCGATTCCGCCAATAATTCGCCAGATGATAAATACAATAAAGGTTTCAGATGCTCCGGTACCAATTGCACATATAGAGAATAATACTGCGGCGGCAATTAACATAGGGCGTCTTCCGTAAGTGTCTGCCAGTTTTCCTGCAACAGCTGCACCAGCAACACAACCTACAAGGGCACTACTCATTGCCCAGCCTTGTAAAGCCGGAGAATCTGAAATGCCAAAATAAATTTCGTAAAATGGTTTTGCACCACCTATTACAACCCAGTCGTATCCAAAGAGTAGACCTCCTAAGGCTGCAACAAGGCTAATTGATAGTAAAAAGGTATAATTATAATTTTTCATAAAAAGGTTTTAATAGCTTTTGTAAAATTAGCAGAACAGGAACCTTTGATTTATGGATATTTTTTTTGAATAGATGGATTATAATCTGATTTTTTTATGCTCAAGGCTAAAATACGAAAACAATTGCGCTACTGCTTGTATTCCGTACGATATTGTATGGGAGAATTACTCATTATTTTTTTGAAAAGACGAGAAAAATACAACGGATCATTAAACCCCAAAGCAAAGCTTATCTCTTTTATACTCATAGTTGTGAAGCTAAGGTACTGACAGGCTTTTTGCATTTTTAAGTAATTGAAATAATGAATGGGAGAGTAGCCTGTTTGTTTCTTGAACAAGGTAAAAAAATGTGAGGACGAATAGTTAAAATGAGTTGCTACTTCGTTGATTTTTAAAGGTAAATCAAGATGCTTTTTCATATAGTCAATTGCGGATTCAATAGTATTATCCTCTGAAAATTGCCTATTTTTTTTGATAAAAAATCGCTCGTATAAAAAAGCATTCAGTAATTGCCATAACGAAAGATTGGCATATTCGAGATTACTGGCGCTGTAACCGTCTTCCATAACATCTAATATGTTTTCGAAAAGTTCGATTCGTCTTTCTTCCAACGATAATTGTGGCGCAGTGTCGGGATATTCAGTTATGAATTTATCATAAAAATGCGGTGCTTGCGGACCTGTAAAGTGAATCCAGTAAATGCTCCACGGATTTTGTTTTAAAGCATAATAATCGTGTGCAACTTCCGGAGGAATAATATAAAAGGTATTCGCTTTAAGCGTTATGGTTTTGTTTTCTTTGCTAATAATGCCTTCGCCTTTATAACAATAAATCAAAATATATTGTTTGCTTCCGTGTTTACGTTTCATCGAGTGATGACTTGCGTTGGGAAAAACTCCAATATCGGTAAAATACAAACTTGATATAAGTCCATTATTTTTTATTTCGGAAAGTATGTTTTTAGGAATCACGATCATACGTTGTCCTAAAAAACCTTCTCTAACTTTTATCTTTTCCTTTTGTGATGAATTCTTCATTTTGCGAGTACTATTTTTCAAATATCGTAATTTAATCCATGTATTTAAAAAAAATGTCCATTTTGATGATAATAATCAACGGTACTTTTGAAATACTATTATACAGATAGTGTTTTTACCATTTTTATAAAACAATATGAACCCCTCAGATACTATTACTTATGAGCCTTTTGGTTCATACAAAGGAAAAGAAATTTTTAAATTCCGAATAAAAAATGTTCACGAAAATTACGTTGAACTGCTTAATTATGGAGCCATAGTAAAGTCCATAGTTGTACCGGATAGAAACGGAAATAAGGAAAATGTAGTTCTTGGATTTCCGACCTTAGAAGGATATTTACAAGACACTTCTTATATAGGAGCAACAGTTGGACGCTTTGCCAATAGAATCAATAATGCTGAATTTTCTATCGAAAATACAACCTATCATCTCGATAAAAATGATGGTAAAAACAACAATCATAGTGGTTCTGCGGGTTTTAATAATAATGTATTTGATTTTATTATAAAAGAAGATTCGATAATTTTTACGCTCGAAAGCAAAAATGGTGAAGGTGGTTTCCCAGGTAATCTAAATACGAAAGCCATTTATAAATGGACGGATAAAAATGAACTTAAAATTGAATTTTTGGCTGTAGCCGATGAACCAACGCCGTTAAATTTAACCAATCATTCTTATTTTAATTTATCCGCTTGTAAAGAAAAAATCCATAATCACAAACTGAATATACAGGCGACTAAAATTCTCGAAAGCACATCGGATTATATTCCGACAGGAAAAATTATACCTGCAAATGAGTATTTGTTTTTTAATTATAAACTGGCAGATGTAATGCAAAATAGCGGACTTAATATCTACTATATTTTTGATAGAAGTTCAGCCAATGAAAATGCTGTCTGCGAATTGTTCGAAGAGAAATCCGGAAGATTAATGCGTGTTTTTACTTCTTATCCGGGTTTGCAATTGTATACCGGAGATTATTTGAACAGCGCAACAATCGGTGAACATTCGAAATATTACGAACCTTTTGACGGGCTTTGTTTAGAATGTCAATTTTATCCTGACAGCCCTAATCACAAGCATTTCCCAAACACAATATTCGATGCTGGGCAGGTTTATAATGAAACGATTACTTATACTTTTGATGTTATGCTTCCAAAATATGCCACAGAATAGAATGATTTTTTTCGCCACGAATTCACGAATCAGCACGAATTAATTTGTGAAAATTTGTGCAATTTGTGGCTAAAAAAACTTAGCGTAAAACAATGTTCACGTTATTTTTTTGCCACAGATTGTAAGGATTAAAATGATTTTTTTCTGCTACGACTTGCAAAAATTAATTCGTGGAATTCGTGGCTAAAAAACTTTGCAAATTAATAAAATTAAAACTAATCTCTAAAAACTATATAATGAAAAAAACGTTTATTCATCGGTCTTTAAGTTTACTTGCGCCGGCACTATTTTTTGTTCAGGCGAACTGTAAAGCACAAAATGAAAAGCTTGATCTGAAATCTAAGGACAATCTAAATAAAATAGAATTGTCTTTGGCGGAAGGAGGAAAGCTGTCTTATAAAGTTACACGTCGTGACAAAACTATAATTCTTGATTCTCCGCTTGGTCTGAGTTTCGAAAACAATGATTTTACATCTGGTTTATCGGTTGTAAAAATTTCGCCTGTCGAAGAAAAACGCGAAAAATACGAGCTTAAAGTTGCCAGTAATAAAGTTGCTGACCATGTTTTTGAAACTAAAAGTATAACATTCAAGAACAAACAAGGCGCTTTAATGACAATAGATTTAATTGCAGGCGAACAAGGCGTTGCTTTTAGATATAAATTTACTGATAAGGAAGAGCAAAAAAGAGTTCTTAAAAATGAATTGACAGGATTTCATATCGAGCAAAATGCAAAAGGCTGGCTTCAACCTTATAATAAGGCAGGAGATTATACTCCGGGTTACGAGGATTTTTATGTTAGTGTAAAGTCGGGAGATCCAATAAATGGTGCACGAAATGAATCGGTTGGTTGGTGCATGCCGGCTCTTTTTAATGTAAACAATACTAAAAATTGGGTTTTAATTGCAGAATCAGGAACTGATGGTTCATTTTCCGGATGTCATTTACAACCGGATTCTAAAGACGGAATTTACAGCATTGCATTTGCTAATAACGACGAAAAATTCACCCTGCCTTTACCCGATAAAGGAAATGCTTATCCAGAATCGAATTTGCCGTGGACAATGCCGTGGAGAGTGATCATGATTGGCGATAAAGCAGGGGATATATTATTATCGACTATGATTACAGATTTGGCACCAGCCTCTAAAATCGAAGATACTTCATGGATTATTCCCGGAAAAGCCGCTTGGTCATGGTGGTCACATCCTGAAGATTTTACGCCTGAAATGTATAATAAGTTCACAGATGTTTCGGCTTCATTTGGTTTTAGATATACACTTTTTGATGCCGGATGGGAAAAAGCCAATAAAGAAGGAAAAATTATTGATTATGCTTTGTCTAAAGGAGTTCAACCCTTAGTTTGGGGATATTCGGCAGAGTATTTTGATTCGGAAAAAAGAAAAAAGAGATTTAGAGAATTGGCTCAAATGGGTGTAAAAGGTGTTAAAATAGACTTTTGGTGCTCAGATCGTCAAGAAGTTATGGCAGCGCTGCAAGGAGTTTTTCAAGATGCCGCCAAAGAACATTTATTGGTCAATCTACACGGTACAACAGTGCCAAGAGGCTGGCACAGAACATGGCCCAATTTTGTAACGGCAGAAGCTATTTTAGGAACAGAAAGTTATTTTTATGAGCCAAGATTCCCAGAAAAAGCAGCGGAACAAAACACCGTATTACCATTCACAAGAAATGTAGCTGGCCCTGCTGATTATACACCATTTGCGCTGACTTTTAGAAAATATACGCGTTTAAATACTGCAGTTCATGAGCTTTCTATGGCTATGATTTATACATCTGGTGTGATCCATTTTGCTGATTCAGAAGAGGTTTTTAATTCACTTCCCAATGAACTTAAAACCTTATTAAAAGAGATGCCTGCGACCTGGGATAAAACGGAATGTATAATTGCAGAACCGGGTAAAAGAATCGTTTTGTCCCGTCAAAAAGAGCAACTTTCTTATATTATCGGGATAAACGGAACGAATACGGCATCGCCAGTTTCAATAGATCTTAAAAAATACAGCAAAGGTTTTTCAAAATTCAGAATTATCTCCGAAGGAAAAGATGCATTAATGGAATTTAAAGTAGAAACTTATCCAATAACTTCAAACTGGAAATATAATTTAGCCCCAAAAGGAGGATTTATTATTCAGTTTATAAAATAATTCAAGATTGATTTTGGTTTTAAAATAAACTGAAATAGTGCAAACAAAAAAGGTGATTTCTTAATTGATTTCACCTTTTTGGTTTTGTAAATGTTCGTATTAATAAGCATTAAATATTGGTAAAAAAAACATGGATTTGAACTGATTTTAGCGTGCCGTAGATACGCAACAAAACAATAGTTGTTCTGTGCCGTTAGGCACTAAATGTTGGTAGAAAAAAAAATATTGATATAGAAATAGCGTGCCGTAGGTACGCAACAAAACGACCGTGGCACGCAATGAAACAAGTATTGAGTCCGAAAATATAGACTTCACCCTTTAATTATCGGATTTACATCATCAATATAAATTATATAATGCTACTTCATAACAAATACTAAATGAAATGTTAATACAATGTTTTATAAACAGACCTTTTTATTAATATAACCATAACCTTGTTCACCTACCCTCATTTCTAATTTTGGAGACATATTATAAACAACACACTGTAGAATATGTCATTTTTTAAATTAAGAACAAATCGCAAGAAAATAATCGGAATTGGTAATTTGATAATTGCCATTCATTTACCAAATAATACAAAAGCGACGTATTATGTATAAAAGGTTTACCGATGAAGAACTTGTTGAATTGTTGAGACAAGGAAAAGATAAAGCGTTTGATGAATTGTATTTTCGCTATCGGGATTTATTAGTTCGCTTTGTTTATGTGAGAATGAAATCTATTCCCGTTTCTGAAGAAATTGTTCAGGAAGTTTTCACCACAATCTGGGAACGTCGAAAGACTTTGGTAATTCAAAAGAAATTTTCGGCTTATATCTATACCTCAGTTCGTTATGTGACTCTGGATTATATAAAATCACATACTATAACGGACCAATATATTAAAGAAGTTATTGATCGAAATAGTGAAGAATTCAGCAGTACAAATGCAACCGAAGATTCTATTTATTATGAAGAATTACAGGAAGCAGTTGATAAAGCGGCTTCGTTACTTCCTAAAAAATCCAAAGAAGTTTTTATTCTAAGCAGGATTAAGCATTACACCAACAAAGAAATAGCCGAAGAATTGAATGTTTCGCATGAAACTGTAAAGTATCATATTGCTTATGCGCTAAAATTTATGCGCAATTATTTGGGCGAATTCAACTGACAACTCATTTCGAAATTAAAAGGTGCGTTTTGTTTTCTTAACAAAAGCGTAACCTTATCCGCCTACCTGAAAATACCATTTCAAAGACATACTATTAAAGAGATAAACAAATTATAATGCCTGAAAAATTACATCGAGATATAAAACTTTTTTTAGAAGGAAAACCGGATCCAAAAGGGGAAGAATTATGGAATAACTGGTACAATCATCCAGAAGAAATATTGGATAGTATCGAAATTATCAAATCTGATCGTTCGAAATTAAATAAGGAAATCAGACAAATAAAGAAAACAAACAAAGTTATTTTTCTTCAGAATAAAAACTGGGCAATAGCAGCTTCTCTATTGATTTTAATGGGATTGTCTTGTTTCTTTTATTTATCTGCCGAAGAAGGAATTACCAAACAATATGCTACAAAATCAGGAGAACACGCCAAAGTAATTTTGAGCGATGGAACTCAAATTTGGCTAAATGCCGGAAGCCGTATTAAATATCCTGCCGAATTTAAAGGGGATACAAGAGAAGTTTATTTAACCGGAGAAGCTTTTTTTGATGTTGCCAAAGACAAAAAACATCCTTTTATCATTCATACCGATAAAATGGATACGAAAGTTCTGGGAACCAGTTTTAATGTTCAGGCATATCCGGATCATGCCACACAAGAAGTTTCGGTTTTAACCGGAAGAGTAAATGTAAAATCGACCGTTACTGAGGAAAATGTATATGTAACGCCGGGGCAAAAAGTAGTTTTTAAATCACAAAGCAATAAGATGCAAGCCTTTACAGATATTCCGATGAATTCTATTTCGCTATGGCGGAAAAATATCATTGTTTTTGAAGATGCTCCTTTACCGGAAGTTATTGCAACAATTAATCGTAATTATAATGTTACGATAGAAATTGGAAACAAGAATTTAAACAATCTAAAAATCAGCGCTTATTTCAAAGAGCTTCCTGTAGATCAGGTTGTTGCTTTGGTGTGTAATATCATAAATGCTAATTATAAACAAGAATCAGGAATTTATATCATAAAATAAAATAGAAAAACTTAACACAGAAAAAAATTAAAAATTGAGAATTAAAAATTAAAAATCTGCTCGATCTGCTGAATCCGCCTGAAAAAACATTTGAAACAGATTAAAGGATTAAAAAGATTAAAAAAAATATTTAAAGCAAAAAATCTGCTAAATCTGCGTGAAAAATTATACACACAGTTATGCGATTTATTAAAAGTGAAACGATTTTTAGAGGTAACAAAAACAACAGATTACAATACTAATTTTTTAAGAAGCTACGTAGAAAACCAATCATAATCAAAACAATTAAAACTCAAAAACATGACTAAAAAGCAAATGCGGTTTATCCAAAACTGTCAGAGCATTAAAAAATGGGCATTGAAGAAAGCACTACTTTTTGTGGCTTTATTTTTTATCGGATTATCAGCAAAAGCAGCCAGCGTAGATATTGGCAAAAGAGTTACTCTAAAAGTGGAGAATGAAAGTATCAAAAATGTTTTTCAGAAGATAGAAAAGCAAATTGATGTGCATTTTATGTACGAAACGAATCAGGTTAATACCAATCAGAAAATTAGTTTAAAACTAAGTAATGTTACGCTGGAACAGGCATTGGATAAAATATGCAGCAATTTTTTCCTTAAATATGAAATTGTAAATAATAATATTGTTATCAAAAAAAGCCAAAAAGTTTCGGATGCTGATCAGAATAAAATCAGTATTTCGGGAACGGTTTATGGCGGAAATGACGGAATGCCATTGCCAGGCGTAGGCATAAAAGATAAAGGTTCTGATGTCGCAGCAACAACAGATTTTGACGGAACTTTTAAGATCGAAATCAACGCATCTGAAGCAATTCTTGTTTTTTCGTATGTTGGTTATGTAGATCAGGAAGTTAAAGTAACTCCATCTGATAAAAACATCACAGTCAAATTAGTAGCCGACATGAAACAGCTGCAGGAAGTTGTAGTTATGGGTTATGGAAGTGTGAAAAAGAATGAAGTTCTAGGATCTGTAGGATCTGTTTCTATGAAAGAAACTTCGAGCAGAACCTTCAACAGCGCTGCCGAATTACTCCAAGGTACCGTTGCGGGTGTTACGGTGCTTAGTAATGGTGGTGACCCAACGGCTGAACCTACAATTAATATTCGTGGAATTGGTTCTTTGAATGCAGAAACGCCTTTAATTGTTTTGGACGGAATTATTTACAGCGGTTCTTTGAATACTTTAAATCCAAATGATATTGCTTCGATAAGTGTTTTGAAAGATGCAGCTTCGGCAGCAATTTACGGAGCAAGAGCTTCTGGTGGCGTAATTTTAATTACATCTAAAAAAGGAGTTTCTGAGAAAGTAAATATAAATGTAAATTATCAGGGAGGTTTTCAGAATGTAGCCAAAAAACTGGATGTTCTTAATGCTGCCGAATATGCAGATGCTATGAACTTGGCAAGAGATAATGCAGGTATGCCAAGAATTCCGGCTTTTGATCCCGCATTTGAACCAACGGCGAGAACTACAAAAACAAACTGGATGGATGAAATTTTTCATACAGGAGAAATTCAGGATTTGTCCCTTTCTATAAACGGTAAAACGGAAAAATCTAATTTCTTTGTTTCGGGAAGTTATAGAAAAAATGAAGGAATCTTATTGAATACTTTTGGTGAGCGTTATACAGCGAGAGCAAACTCCTCTTTTAAATTAGCGCCAAATTTTACCATTGGAGAAAATTTATCGTATTCATTAACTAATGGTCAGAGCGCCAATACATCAAGCGGTTATACAGGAGCAATTTTGGCAGCAATTTTTTATCCGCCAAATGCCACTATTTATAGAGAAGATGGTTCCGGAAAATTTGGAGGTGTTCCGGAGAAATATATTGGTTCTTACGGAGATGTTATCAATCCGGTTGCTTATTTGAAAAGACTAGACAATAGAAATCCTGTGTCGACTATTTTGATCAATCCTTATGCAGAATGGGAAATTGTCAAAGGATTAAAAGTAAAAACAAACTGGGGTTACACGAGAATTCAGGATAATGCAAAAGATTTTGCAGTAAAAATTACAGAGCCTGGAAAAATATTTGACTTTAACCGATTAACGCAAAAGTCACTTACAACTACAGATTTATTAGGGGAACAAACGATTTCTTACGAAAAATCTTTAGGAAAACACAATTTCAAAGCTTTGGCCGGATATACGTATCAGGAAACAAAGAGAGAATTTTATACAATTGAAGGAACTGGTTTTGATAATGAAGATCCATCGCAGCGTTATTTGCTAAATGCGAAATTAATTCAGCAAACGGCAGCAGGATTATCTGATGAAATTATTTCATCTTATGTTGGAAGGTTGAATTACGATTTTAATCAGAAATATTTATTCTCAGGAATTGTTCGCCGTGACGGAACTTCAAAACTGTTATCAGAGAATCGCTGGAAAGTTTATCCTTCTGTTTCTGCAGGATGGTTAATTTCTGAAGAAGAATTCATGAAAAATAGTTCAATCGTAAGCAATTTAAAACTACGTGCAAGCTGGGGACAAATAGGAAATTTAGGAAATCTTGGACCCTACCAATTTAGTGTGCCATTGAATCAGACTCAGGCTTTGATTGGTTCAACTCCAACAATTAATTATGGTTATGCCGAAGGTGAATTATCAAATCCTAACTTAAAATGGGAGAGTTCAGAGCAGACAAACATTGGTTTGGATTTTACAATGTTGAACAATACTTTGACAGGATCTGTAGACGCGTATATCAAAAAGAATAAAGATATGTTGGTTCGCGATCAGCTTCCGGGTGTTTCAGGAACTCCACAAGGTCGAATTGTAAACTCGGGAGATGTTGAAAATAAAGGTATCGAAGCTAGTTTGACATACCAAAAAACACGCGGAGAATTTAAGTTTGATGTAACAGCAAATGCAGCATTTTTAAGCAACAAAATTATCTCTATTAAAGATGGTTTAACTTCTCTTGAACCATTAAATATTAGCCGCGTTCGTAGTTTGCCTTTAGCCAATATTTATCAGGTTGGAAGCCCGGTTGGTGCGTATTACGGATATGCTACAGACGGATTATTTCAAAGTAATGCCGAAGCAAAAGCATATGTAAACAGTTCTGGTGCAGTATATCAGCCAAATGCAGTTGCGGGAGATATTAAATTTAAAGATGTAAACGGAGATGGCGTAATTAACAATAGCGATAGAGTAGTTCTTGGAAATCCTTTTCCAAAAACAACTTACAGCTTAAATGCCAACTTTAGATATAAAGGTTTTGATATGAATATTTTCTTTAATGCCGTAGCAGGAAATAAAATGTTTAATGCTGTAAAATATACAGGTTTGAACGCTTCTTTCCCTGGATATAATTTATTGGCAGATTCTAAAAATGCATGGTCGCCAACCAATACAGATACTAATATTCCGGTTCTTTCATCAACAGATAATAACAATAACTTCGGGAGAATCTCTGATTTTTATATCGAAGATGCTTCATTTATAAGATTAAAAAACGTTTCGATTGGTTATACGGTTAAAGATAATTGGCTGAACGGAAAAGCGAAACTTAGATTCTTTATTTCAGGACAAAATTTATTTACAATCACAAATTACTCCGGAATGGATCCTGAAGTGGGACTTAGCAACTTTGGTCTTGACTTAGGTAAATATCCACTTTCTCGTATTTATATGACGGGTGTAAATGCTACTTTTTAAAAAAATATAAAACAAATAAAATGAAAAATTTAAGTCTTTTATTATTGAGTTTTGTGCTTTTACTAGGCACTTCGGCTTGCGAAAGTGAACTTGATGTGATTCCGCAAGGAGCGCCGTCAAGCGGAAATTTCTGGAAAACACCTGCTGATGCAAAAGCGGGAGTAAATGCCATTTATGCCTTATATTCTGATGATAATATGTATGGTCGTGGTTTTTTCTGGCTGAATAATGCAAGTGATGATATAGGAACCAAACCAAGACAAAATGCCGAACGTATCAAGAATTTTATTGTTGATGGAGCAGAATCTGATACTAAAGATATTTGGAGATTGCACTACGAAGTAATGAAACGCTGTAATGATGTGATTCGCAATATTCCGAAGATTTCGCTTGACGAAAAAACAAGAAATATGATGTTAGGAGAAGCTTATTTCAATCACGCTGTAATGCATTTAGAATTGGCGTATCATTACGGAGATGATCGCGCTGGAATCCCAATTCAGGATCGTGCAGATCCAACAAATGTATATGTTCCTCGTGCAAAAAATGTAGCAGAAAACTATGCTTATATCGCCGCAGATTTAGTTAAAGCTGCCGATTTATTACCGTATTTTAATGAGCTTACGCCTGATAATTACGGACGTGCTCATAAAACTGCTGCTTGGGGATATTTAGTTCGTACCTATTTATATGCAAAAGATTGGGACAATGCGATTAAATACGCAAATATGATTGTAAACAGCGGAAAACACAAATTGCTTGACGATTTTGCAGATGTATTTAAAATTAAAAACAATTGGTCTTCAGAGTATATCTGGTCGGTTACTTCAAGTTCAGAAAACACAGGTTTGGGTTCTATTTTCCCAGGGGTTTGTCTGGAAGATAAAGGTTGGGGAGTTTACAACGGTTGGGGAAATTTTTATCCTACCAAAGAATTGTTTGATACCTATGATCCGGCTGATAAAAGACGCAGCGCTACAATTTTGCAAAAAGGAGATAAGTTTATGTATTTTGGGGAACTAGTAACTTTCAACGAAGGAAAATATGTTGTAAGTTCCAGTAACAGAACAGGATATCAGTTCAATAAATATATGGAGCCATTTGGTTATCCAAAAACAACTTCGGGCG
Organism: Flavobacterium pectinovorum; assembly: GCF_006438875.1. GTDB lineage: Bacteria > Bacteroidota > Bacteroidia > Flavobacteriales > Flavobacteriaceae > Flavobacterium > Flavobacterium pectinovorum_A. The sequence goes on along the minus strand of NZ_RCZH01000006.1, from coordinate 100,317 downwards.
GAATCGATATTCGTTATGTAAATGCAAATGGAGATAAACCTTCGACAGCGTTGAATGTACCTCTTTTACGTTATGCTGATGTAATTTTAATGTTGGCAGAAGCCAAATTAATGAAAGGTCTAAGTGCTGATACCGAAATCAACATGATTAGAAAACGTGCAGGTTTAGGAAATCTTTCAGGTGCTACATTAACGGATCTAAAAAGAGAAAGACGTTGTGAATTGGCTGGAGAATGGACAGATCGCCATTTTGATTTAGTCCGTTGGGGCGATGCTCAGGCGACTTATGCAAAACCATTACACCATTATAATGGTAGCGTGATTTATCCTGCCCGTAATTTTAATCCTGCAGTTCACCACGTTTGGCCAATACCACCAGATGAAATTGCAGTGAGCAAAGGTGCGCTTACACAAAATAAAGGCTGGTAGTTTGTAATTATGAATTGTAGATTATGAATTATTAATTAGCCATTCACAATTTATAATTCACTATTAATTAGTTTCAGTTTGTTTGTTTTTTTTTACGCTGCAAGCTTGTTGTGGAGCTTGCAGTTGTAACAAAAAAAGAAATGAATCTTATATAAAAAATAAACCAGTCTTTTTTTAATGAAAAAGGCTGGTTTGTGTTTAAGAAAGTTACCGCAATATTGTCATTTCGACCAAAGGGAGAAATCACACGCGTAACTCGACAAAGATTGGCGATTTTGATTGTAGAATTTCTAGTGTGATTTCTCCCTTCGGTCGAAAATGACAAACTACGTGAGCTATGATTGTTTAAATAAGTGAAACACCTTTTTTTAGCCCAGTAAACTATTATTTCTATGTGTTTAAAATATAATCCCAATATGATAATTCGTAATAAAGCCACCTTCAGCTTTTAAACAAACCCCAATTACAATGAAAAAATTAATCACCCTTTTTTGCCTTCAATTCTTCCTGTTTGCGCAAGCGCAGGAATACAGTTCTTCAAACATTCATTCTCATAATGATTATGCGAGTAAATTACCTTTTTACGAAGCATATTCTAATGAAACCGGTGTTATCGAAGCCGATGTTTTTCTGGTAAATAATGATTTGCCAGTTGCTCATACTTCAAAAGAAATTACAACGTACAACACGCTTAGAATTATGTATTTGGATCCTTTATCAAATAAATTAAAGACTTTAGGCGGAAAAGCATATCCGAGTAATAAGCCTTTAATTATAATGATCGACATTAAAACAGAAGCAGAACCAACTTTAAAATTAATCGCACAGCAGCTTAAGTTGTATCCGGATTTGATTTCGAATAAAAATCTGAAAGTGGTTATTTCCGGAAACAGACCTTCGCCTGCAAACTGGAAGGATTATCCTGAGTTTATTTATTTTGACGGAAGACTGAATGAGAATTATACTCCGGAACAATTACTCCGTGTTGAAATGATTAGTGAAGATTTGAAAGAAATTACAATCTGGAATGGGAAAGGGGTAATGACACAAGCCGATTCTGAGAAAGTGCAAGCAATCATTAAAAAAGTTCACGGTCAAAATAAAAAAATCAGATTTTGGGGAACTCAGGATAATGTGAATACGTGGATGACTTTGATGAATTTAAAAGTCGATTATATTGCAACGGATAATGTTCCAACATTGACACAATTCATCAACAATATCAAAACGACTTTTTATCAAAATACCGAGTTTCATCAAGCTTATGTTCCTAAAAATGGCGTGTCATTTTCTAAAAAGAAATCAAAAAATGTAATTTTATTAATTGGTGACGGAATGGGTTTGACGCAAATTTATTCGGGTTATACGGCAAATAAAGGTCAGTTGAGTTTATTTAATATTCCAACACAAGGATTGTCTATAACGAAATCTTCGGATAGTTACATCACAGATTCGGCTGCGGGAGCAACCGCAATGGCAACGGGACATAAAACCAATAACAGATTTATTAGTGTTGATGAAAATGGAAAACCGTTGGAATTAATCACACAACAATTGGTTAAGAAAAATTATAAAACTGCAATTATTTCAGCAGGAAATATTACAGATGCTACTCCGGCTGGTTTTTATGCACATCAGTCTGATAGAAGTTATAGCGAACCTATTGCAGCAGATTTTTTAGCGAATCCATCTGATATTTTAATTGGTGGAGGACAGAAAGAGTTTTATTCCAGAAAAGATGGTAAAGATTTATCTAAAATATTGATTGAAAAAGGATATACTTTTTCGGATAAATTCAGCAGTCTGGATACGATTAAAAATAGCAAATTTGTAGTTTTAGAAGATGCTTCGGTAGTTTCTATGAAAGCGGGGAGAGGGGATTTTTTGACTAAATCTTTGGCGAAAGCAACCTCAACTTTTGCTAAAACAAAGAATCCATTTTTCATCATGGCCGAAGGGGCGCAAATCGATTACGGCGGACATCAGAATAACGTAGAATATGTAGTTCGCGAAATGCTGGATTTTGACAAATTGGTTGGACAAGCTATGGAATTTGTAGACAAAAACCCTGAAACACTTTTAATTGTCACAGCAGATCATGAAACTGGCGGACTTTCTTTAATCGACGGAAGTATAGAAAAAGGATTTGTACACGGAAGTTTTAGTACAAACGATCATACAGCGGTTCCGGTTCCGGTCTTTGCTTATGGTCCTGGAGCTCAAAATTTTATGGGCGTTTACCAAAACACGGAAATTTATACTAAGATTATGGCAGTTCTTTTTGGGAAGTAATTGTCGATTCGCGAAATTTTATTGTTAAGTTTTTCGACTGATTAGAAATTTTTTTCGCCACGAATTCACGAATTAGATTTAAAAAAATTCGTGAATTCGTGGCGAATATTACAATATACTATAAGTCAAATGTTTTTATTATTTACTTATTCTTATTATTGAATTAAAGACTTTTATTGGCTTCAAGGAATTTATTAAGTAAAGCAATTACTGAGACTATACTGCCTCCCATTACTGCAACTCTGTCGTAGCTGTCTTTATTGAGATACATTAATAGTAACAATGCACTTATGGCAACAATAAAAATTGGAATTTTCAATTTGCTATAGGTTCCATTCTTGCTTTCATCTTTAAATTTGGTGATAAACTTATCCTGCTTACTTTTAGACAAGATAAATATCCTAAAACTCAGGTTCATCATCTTAAGTCTTCCCGTTAACGGATGACAGTCAATTATTCCTTTTTCCATAAGATCCATTATGATACCTTTATTTTTGTAGTTTACAAATTGATCCTGAGCAAAATCATAAAGAACACTTCGGGTTTGACCGTCTCTTGGCAACGACTTCCATATTTTATTGTATTCGGCAGAAAACTTATTATGGTTGTAATTAAGTATAAAGTTCATTCTTAAAAAAGGAGATATTTCATTGTTGCCATTGTGTTTTTCATCCTCTTTATCTTTAGTATCCTTTTTAATATCCTCCTTATTTCTTCTATTATCTTTATCAAAGACTTGATCGATACTTATATCACGATAGACACATCCTGTCATATCTTGATATATGTCAGCGTTTGTTTTTATTGGACCAGGTGGAACCTGAATTAGTTTTTTTATATCATCATTATTCACCATTGCTATAAAAATGTGGTCATTTGCCAACTCATGTTTCGTACAGGGATAATATTTCTCATAAGCCGCCTGCATCAAATCATAAAAAAAGAAATGATTACTGTAGTAGTTAAGTAAGTGATAGACTAGAATGATAAGGAAAAAGAGCCCGATAAATAAGGTAAGAATGATCACAAAGCTTTGGTGTATATTTTCATTTTTTAGAAAGGAAGTTGAGCTGAGATAATATAGGTCTTTAAAAGGATAAAATGTGAAATTTTTAATTTCATACATTGCCGGACGATCCAAGAAACCAATATTTGCTTTTTCTATTAAATAGTCTTTACTATTGGATACTATTAACGGTTTTTCTTTTGTTTCTGTACAATCACAACTATAAGCATTTACAGCATAATCTTGGCTTTGTTCTTGGCTTTGTTTTTTGGTTTGTGCTGTGATTTTCTCTTTGATTTGATCCGAAGAACAATAATAACTTGCAAAATCATTCAGTTCGTTAATATAAAATGCACTGATCAAAACAAACGGAAAAATAGCAAAGTGATAAATTAGCCTGACTGTCATGAATCTCGTATAAGCTTTTCTGTTAACTCCTTTATTTTGCTTTTTAAACTGTTCAAGATTTTCGGTGTCTTCTTTTCTCCAGTTTCTATAATAAAAGATTAGGACCGCATGTGCACTAAAAAGAATAAAGATTGCAATTGGAAAACTGTTAAAAAAGAATATTATCCCGAGTAAAAGAATGGTAATAACGAATAAAATTAATACTAATATAATAAGGTCTTTTTCACGTTTTAAAGTACGAATATTTAGGGTTATTAAGTTTGTAAGAACTAAGTTGAAACCAGTTATTATACAAGTAGTAAGTGCTATTGATGGAGAAGATATTAAAGAGACAATTACAATAAATAGAATTGCAATGGAATTGACAATTAATAATTGTTTGTATTGATAAGTCCGACTGTTATCCGGAAAAAGGTGATAAAAATGCTGGTTTGATAGTAGACTAAGACGACCAGTGTAAAAAAGAGCCGAATAAATGTAAGTGATTAATAATATAAAGAAACCATAGAAAAGGGAAATTAAGAATCCATTGCTAAAAGTAAATATTGCTAAACGATCAAGATGTGACAAATTACGGATACCGAGAATATATAAAGGAGAGTCAATCTTAATATCTAATTTTTTTGCATATACCTGATAAAAAGTACCTTGATATTCTAACTCAAATGATTTCTGGTCTACACCGGATAACAAACTTATAAGTTCAAGATTTCTTTTTGATCCGTAACGCAAATTTTGATAGAGATTTTTTTCAGGATCGTTTTGCATTAATACTTCGCCACCTCTGTCTATAATCATGTAGCCAGTTCCTGGCGGTAATATTATTTTTTCGGAGAAATATTCTCTGAAAGCAATTCCTTTAATACCTTTTTCTTCTGATATTGGATTTCTCTCGGCATATATCCATTGGTATCTATTATTTTCTCTTGAGAAAACTGCAGTTAGTAATTTATTTATTTTTCTTTCGTTTTGATTATTCTCATTTTTTCGCTGGAGTATTTCAAAATACATTCGATCAGCATATTTTCTTCGTATATTAGGAATTGAAGTACTTAGATCTGTTGTGATCAATCCGTAATTGTTCATGCGGAAATAGTTATCTAAATGCGCAAGTTTTATTGAATCTTTAGTAGCTTTTTGTAATGTAGAGCTTTTAATATCGATATACTTTTCTTCATTACGAAGTGAGATATCATCTTTAGTAAGAGAATCTCCATTTACAGAACTAATTTTCGAACCCGTTTCTAAATATATTTTGGTAAAATTATTTTCTGAAGCTTCACGTTTGTCTTTAAATCTTGAATCAGTTGGCCAATTTTGGTAAGACTTAATTTGGTCTTTAAAATTCGTATCTATTCTGTCCACTAACGTTTTTAGATCATTTGTGGTTCTGTTTTTTATGGAATTGTCCCAGTAAGAGATTATACTAAATACAACTAAAACTGCAATCAAAATTCCGATGGAGAATGCCACACTAATCAAGTCTTTTTGACTAAGTCTTTCTTTATAACTACTTACAATTGGTTTTATAAAATTTATTCCTAATACTAAAACAATGACTAAAAGCAAGCTGATAATTAATAAGTTGTTGTCAATTTCCCGGATATTGATTTGAAAAGTAGTATTATCAATTCCTGTAGCTAAGAATATAGCATAATTGGTATTTGGAATTTTTACTTGATTGGCATAATAATGTTTTGTAGATCCTTGGAAATCAAAAGGACCATTTTTTCTACTATTATCAATCAGACTATCTTGATCAGCCAAGCTTACATTTTCGGATATAAATGATTTATAAGCTTGACAGGTTCCATTTTCTATTGGACAGATGAAAAACGAAGTGAAATGTGTGGTAGAATTAACTTTAGTCAGAAATTTAGCTAAATCAATACTAACAGGATCATCAATTGTGTCAAGACTAGCACAATTTTCTTTAGGATATTTACTGGAATTTTTAGGCCTTCCTGATAATACAATTTTTCTGGATAGATTGATTGTTCCGTTTTCTACCTCTCCAATTTTCTCTTTCTTAACTATTATGGTATCTATATATGTACTCAGTGAGCCTTTATAGCATAAGAGTCCAAGACTTTTCATTTTATCATCGTCAATATATTTTACCTGATCATCTATATATGATTTCAATTGCTGTTCGATACCTTGTAAAACGGCAATGTTATTTCTATCCTCTTTCGCTTTATTATTAGGAAGAATATAGAAAAGATATCCACACGTTAACAAAGCAATAATTATTGCTGTTATTATAGAATAACCATGTTTTTCACCTATTGATGGCTTATCCTTATTATTATCCTGAGATTGTTCAGTAGTAGAAGCCTGTTCCATTTTGTTTTAGAATTAGTTATAGCATTAAACTCTTCTTGGATCTCCTTTTAAATAAGTATTACTGAATTTAAAATAAGCGGTAGAAGTTTTTTCGCCGGCTTTACCATCGACTCTAAGTACACTTCCGGCACTGTTAAGCAGCGTTTGCAATTCTTTGGCTTCGTTGGAAAAAGTATTAGGAGCATAATTTGTTTTACTGCCTTGAGTCAGTATTTGTTCCAGTATATGATTATCGGGTAACGATATCAAATGCTGCTCACTAAAACGACGTAATAATACAGCAGCTCCGCATTGTTTAGAAACTGCGTTGGGATCATAGCGTCCGTCCTGAACATATTTGCCTTTGGTATATTGGTTGGAATAACTCCATAAATAAGGCGAATTAATACCTTGTTTGTAATATCCTAATCCGTTAAATAATTCCAATTTGTAGAGGATTCCGGCAATGCTCCAATCGGTCCATGAGTTTAGTTTGTCATAAGTCAAGGCATCATTAGCACTTACTTCCCATGTAAATGGAGGATGTCCGGTTTTTGGACGCCCGGCAGGAACCTGAACTGTGCGTGCCGTAAGTGGATCGCCATTGTGTAAGTGAGTGTCAAATCTCAAACTGGCTTCCATACAATGAATAATTGCGATTACGTACCATGGGATATTCAACGGATCACCAACGGATTTATATCTGGCTTTATTCGAAACCATTTTTGCTATTAAAGCATCTATTTCAGGATATTTGGCTTCTTTTATAATGCAGGAAGCAAATAATTTTTCATAATTATTCTTTTTGTCAAAAGGTACAGTTGTGGCCATATTTGTTTAATTAAATTTGATTCATAATTAAAAATCTAAACTATTCAAGTTTTAATGCGTTGATTTTGGTTTGTAAGATTTGCGCGTGTTTATTTTTAAATAAGCCCTTTTCATCTTTAGCCAAAACATCTAAAGCACCCAATATCAAAAGGAGATTAGACATCTCTGCTTTTTTCTTACCAATAGATCCGTATTTTTCACGTGTTTCTTTATATGACTGATACAGTTTTTCCCATTCAGAGTCTTCCTTGGATATTTTAGGATCTAAGAAGAAAAGTGCCAGTTTGGTATAATTATAATCCGCTTTTTCCCAATAATCCATATTAATTTCAGAATCAGTCAATTCCTGAATTTTTCGGGTCAATGAAGTTTTATATTCTGTTTTTTCGCCAGGAGATATGGGAATTCCAGTTTTCAGAGTGTCCATATCAAGAATACTTTGATAAATCAGGTAATTGTTTAAGGCATAAGAATGTTTATGAGAATCATAAGCTTTTTTATAAAGCTGTATTGCGCTGTTATAAGCTTCTAATTTTTCAGAAATGGTTTTTGAAACATATCCTATTCTTTTGTAGGTTCCTGCCAGTAAACATTTTCGTTCTGAAGTGTCGTTTATTTCAGATAAATATTTGTAATTTTTTACAATTTTATTAAAATCAGTTATAGCTTTATCACTTTCTTTTTTATCACTTTCGTCTTTATCAATTTTTTCTTCTTCAAGGTAATTTTCAAAATGTAAGTACGTTTTATTCGTGCAGTATTTTTCCAGGGTAACTACTGAAAATTTGGCATCTTCGTTAGTGTTTAAAGCTACAAATTTAAGATCTGCTTGCTCGTACATTCCAAGTTCATAGTATATCAAGGCTTCAATTTCTGTTATTCTCGTGCAGGAAGGAAAAGCAGCTTTGATTCGGCCATTAGAGATAATTTTCAGGCTATCAAGTATATCGCTTGATTTTGTGCCTCTTACATCAAGACTGTTGAGAAGATTTTCCAAGTCAATGATTGCTTCTTCTTCAATCGTATAATTTTTCACTTCTGCAGCAGCTTTTGATCGACGTTGATAAAGTCTGTAATAAGGATCGCCATAACATTGATAAGCTCCCCAAGTATTATTTTGAGGATCAGCTTCGTTATAAATTGATGTACGAGCTCTTTTAACAGCATTTCCAAAAGACGCTCCATCAAATAATTCTTTGTAAAATTGGTCAGCAAATTTTTCAGCAGCATTATCCTCTACTTGCCAACCTGCGACAATAACAGCTTTTACTCCAATTTCTATCAATTGTGTTCCAATGTTGGCAGCCAGTCGATAGCGTTGATGGTATAGTTCATCGTCAACACCCACTATTTTTCCTAAATGACAACAGTTTACAAAAACGAATTCCGGAACATTTGACATTTGGTTAATTTGCGAAGGTGTCAGAAATTTTTCGTCTCCGATAACCATTCCTGTTCTTTCGGGATTGTCCGGATCATAAATTCCGTGACCCGCTAAATGAATTATTTTATAAGATTCCGCAAATAGGGCAGTAGTGATTTCAGCTGCACTTTGGTTGATTAAGGATTTGTAGTCGTAATTTTTAATATTCATTCGGTTTTCGACCGCATTTCCTTCTCTTACTGCTCCTGCCAATTGGTTCAGTGTTTTTGAGTTCAAGAGCGGATCGGCTACAATCAAGGCTTTTTCAACAGTAACCCTGTTAATTTGAAGTCTGTAATTTTTTGTTATAAGTTGTCGAATCATTCCGGCATCGATACAAAGTGGTTTTGCATTTGCTGAATTATCCTGTAATAATTCCCATGGATATGCGGCACTTTCTTTGTCTAAAACCCAGGAAATAGATCCTTTTCGTTTTAATTGATCTTTAAAATTATTTGGAATCAGTAATTCAAAAAGTGTTTGAGCACGTTGTTTTGACCAACTATTTTCAACTGAAATTTCATTTATAAAAGCATCTATTAATGATGTGCTTGAAAATAATTCGTTTTCTTCCTCGCGAGCATCCGATGTGGTGGCGTTAAAATTTAATCGTTTTAAAGTTCTTTCATTTATGATGGTTTCCACAGTTTTAATTGTAATTCTGTTCCACCAGTCAATTTCACTCTCTACATTAAATCTTTTTCTTGATCCGAATAGTTTTTTTACAGTGCTTCTTTGTAAAACAATATTGTGGCTTTCATCTTTGTCATTTTCCATTTTCTTGGCAGCAAAAAGACAATTGACAGCAATAGATTCATCCTGCTCAATAAATTCAAGGTTTGAAATCCTGCATTGATGAATACCTGTTAAAGAAGCTATATTTTGATTTGCCTTTGTAATACCTTCTACAATTGCTACTGCTGAGTTTTGAATCGATAATCCACCATAACCACTTCCCATTAATAAACTCGAAACGCCTATGATATCAGGACAGTTTTTAGCGCTGCATAGTCGTAATAAATAATCTGTAATTCCAATTTCGACAGTTTTTGCCAGAGAGAAAGAAGTTAATTTACCGGGTTCTCCGATGCCTACAATTATGGCACCTTTGAAAAAAGGAGTGTCATTATCAAAGATTTCACTTGTTCCGATATCTCCCGGATAAGAGCCAATACTTTGCTTGTATTTAAGGATAGAATTCAGATTGGTATCAATAGCTTTTTCTGCATAAAGTATGGCATCATTTTTAAAATGTCCTGCCATTACATGGAATGATGCATAGGATAAATCACCTTGACTAACAGTGACTGTGATAGGGGTTTCACTACTTTTTTCTTCCTGAGGAGAACCAATTCCTAAAATCGTGTTTTCAAGTCCATTTTCAGAAAGATCAAAATCAAAATGTTCTGCTACTCTAAAAGTTGCTGAACCATCTCTAAAAGAAGGTTTTACCTGAGATAATTTTGACGTACTTCCTTTTGAAAGAATTTCTTCTATTCCTGAAAATAAAGAAGGTGCGTTTGCCAGATCTCCGTGCGTTATAGAACTATAATACACTTGGTTTTTTTCTTTAAGTTCTTTAGGAATACCTAATTCCCATGTTACACTATGATCTCCCTCATGCGTATATTCAAAAAAGAGTTTATTTTTTTCTATCGTATAACCACATGCTGTTTTATCATCCTGACCCGCAATGTAAACGATGTTGGTATAATCGATACCATTTTCATTTACCAGTTTATTTACTTTAGTACGATAGTCTTTAAAACCGTCCAAAACGCCTCCTGCAGTAGCTACAGGAAGTGGCCAGGTTCGATCGCCCAAAGCAATACGCATTTTACTCCAGATTTCTCCTTTAGAATAATCTTCTTCAACTGTTTCTGTCAAGGGTAATAAAGCCAGAATACCGGGTAATTGGCTAAAAATAGAAATTAACTCTTTTTTAGTATGGGTTATATCAAGACTGCTCAACTTATTAATGATCTTATCTTCTCCAAACAGAACCGCCAGAATACGATGAGAACCTTTTAAAGGTGTTCCTAAAAAAAGAAGTTTAAATCCGAGTGTCGCATTCAGTGCTTTCCATGTTTGAGAATGATAGACCATAAAATCCCGAACCAAAACACCTCCCATAGAATGTCCGATAATTTTAATTGGTTTATTTAAAGCCATCAATTCTATGATTTTGTCATTAAGAAGGCTTGCAGTTACGGCCATAGGTTGTCTCCAGTCAAACGGGAACAGGACTACATCATAGGTAAAAGATAATTGTCGGTATAATTTTGCATAAGATGTTTTTATAACAGATTTCGCTTCTGAAGCAGCCAAAAGAGGCATATTTTTCAAATCACCGCTGATAATTCCCCAATAATTCAGCCATAGACGGTTTGTTGGCGTATAAATATTAGATCCCATAATACCGGGTAATAATATAACGATTGGTTTTTTTCCGGAAGGTGGTTTTGAATCTGGAAACAATTCGCCGCTATCTAATCCAAAAATTCCGCGATCGCTTGCAGGGACTTGAAATTGCATTACACTTTTATATCCCGGTATAATTTCTCCAACAGGTGTTTTAAGGGCATTCAGTAAAGCTGTTTGTGTAGTAGGATTAACAAAATAATGAACATGGTCTACATAACTTTCTTCCTCAAAAAAGTATTGAATATTAGTATTTCGCTGTGCTCCCAAATACATAGAATCTGTATTGACAACTAAATCATTTCTTTGCTGATACAGTAATTTTCCCAAGATAACGAGAACGCCATGAAAACTAAGATTAAGAGCACCATTTCCTGAAATGACCATTAACGGTTTACCATCGATAGCTGTAGAAGTACGTTTATAGTTCAGAACTTTTATAAATGGAGACCCGGGATTCATAGCCTCCAAACCCGGTAAAGAATCTACGTTGTTTTTTTGATCTAATACAGAACTAATCAATTCATGGGTTAAATCGGCGATTATATTTAGTTTGTCACCCAATAAATTAAACAATATATTAATGATATGGTCAATGCGCTCAGAGGCTAATAAAGTTCCTGCCGAAGGAGAAGCCACTCTGACAAATTTTTCGACAGTTATCTTTTTGCTGTTGAATAAATTATTCAGTTTTTCTATTTGTATTACATCATCAGTTCGATCTTCCTTTTTTAAAAGATCTGAGTCTTCTTTTATAAATCCTTTGTTAGAGGCATATTTAGAAAGAATGTCTCCAATTAATCCTCCTCGGGAATGACTAATAATATGTAATGTTATATTATCCGGCAATTTCTCTACTAAGGCAGCAGCATTTGATAAAGGACTTTCTGTAAGTGTACGATGCTGAAATGCCAGGATATTTTCTCCATAAGAAGTAACAATTTTACCAAAGGCACCATTGGTTTTCAAAGCACTAAATGCTCCTATAGTATCTGAATTGGTTCCGTGGATAAAAAGCAAATAAGGTCTGTCACCGGGGCTTTTATTCGAATCGAAATCAACCAATTCAAACTTACTGTTCAAACGATTAAGACCTTCCCTTAAATTTAAATGTCTATTTTCTAAATCACTGGCAATATCCTTTACTTTTCGGGCAAGGACAGGTTTAGCAAAAATCCTGATTATTTTCAATATAATTCTTCCGGCTAATCCTCTGTTCTCAGTTGAAGCGTCCAGATAAATAGGTATTTGAAAAGTAGTGGCGGCATCGCGATTAGCATTCTTAATTTCCGGGAACAATTCATGTATTGTTTCTGAATCCGAAAACCAGGTCGTACCGTCATCATAAACAAACTGAATATATTCTGTTTCTGTAAGGGTAATTTCTTTATTATTACTATTACCCCTTGTATCAGAACCTATTAAGTAGGTTTTCTTAGCACCATTTAGTGAATCAATAGGATCTTCTTTTATCGGAAATTGTATTTTCATGGTTTAGAAATTAGGTTCATGGGAATAAAAAAGAAATCTGGAATTGTTTGAGATAATAGCAATGTTATTTTTTTAATAGGTCTGGCTCAGTAAATCCTTTCATGTCATTACTGTATGTTTTTAATATTTAAAAGGAATGAAAACAATATTGTATTGCGGGAAACTTTGCAAAACAATAAAAAGCAGGCATGTAGTACTATTTTCCGTAGAGGTGAAGTTTAATTAACTGGAACGCAGTGAATTAAATAAAGTGAGCTCAAATTTAGCAATATAGAATAAATGAAAAAAGGGTATAAATACCCTTTTTTAATATTTATTATAAAGAAAATCAAGCGATTAGAAGTGAAATTTAATATAAAAAAAGAAGTCCAAATCAATTGATTTGGACTTAGATGTATTTAAAGAAAATAGAATTTTAACAACTTCTGGTTGTGCTATTTTAATGTTTTAAATATTGAATTTGAAAGTTATACTGTAGTATTAGTTTTCTTGTTTCTGATGTGTTCCCGATGCGATATTCCCCAGTTAATCATTTCGGTGATAATAGGACCAAATGATTTGCAATAATCAGTAGATTCATAAAGTATCGGTATCACAGCATCTCTGTCTTCGGTTCTTTTTACAAGATTATTTAGTTCCATATCTTTTAATTCTTTGGAAAGCATTCGTGCAGTAATTCCAGGAATGCTTTGCTGAATTTCTTTAAATCGGGTATTTCCATTACAGATGGAATTGATAATAGGCAATTTCCATTTGCCGCCTAAAACATATATCGTATCCTGAAGTGCACGAACTTCTTCTTGTTGATTTCTTGCCATTAGTATATATTTTATACTAAGGTATAAAAACATTTTATAATTTTTTAGGGTGTGGGTTGTTCACCATATAAGTGATATAAGAAAATATAAGTTTGAATTCTGATTTTAATAATTTAAATGAAGCAAATACAGGCTAACCGTTTAATAAACAGCAAACTTAAATGAACTTATATCACTTATATGGTAGGAAAATTTGGTATACTCAATGATACCGGAGAAAAAGTAATATGTTCTGCGTTTTAACTTTGTACCGTTAATTTAAAACATAGAAAAATGGACAATTTAAAAAATAAAGTTGCAGTAATAACAGGCGGAAATAGCGGAATAGGTTATGCTACTGCAAAACAATTAAAAGAACAAGGAGCTACAGTTATTATTACAGGAAGAAGAAAAGAAGCAATTGAAAAAGCAGCTTCAGAATTGGGTGTGACAGCTATTGTGGCAGATCAATCCAGTGTTTTGGATATTGATCGTTTAGCTTTAAAAGTAAAAGAAGATTTTGGACAAGTTGATATTTTATTTATTAATGCAGGAATTGCAGGTTTAGGAACTATTGAGCAGGCAACAGAAGCTTTATATGATGATATTATGAATATAAACCTTAAGGGAGCGTATTTTACTTTAAGCAAATTTATTCCAATTTTGAAAGAAGGTGCTTCGGTTGTGTTTCTTTCTTCTAATACAGCAAGTATGAGCGGAGCAGGTTCGTCAATTTATTCTTCGAGCAAGACAGCTCTTAATGCCATAATGAAAATTGCAGCGCTGGAATTGGCCCCAAGAAAAATCAGAGTAAATTCAGTAAGTCCGGGACCAACAGAAACTGAAGTAATGAAAAAAGTAGGTTTAGACGAAGAAACTGTAAAATCTATTATGGATGTTGTTGTCGATAGAATTCCGCTCAAGCAAATGGGAACTGCTGCCGATGTTGCCAAAATGGTTTCCTACATAAGCAGTGAAGCTTCTGTGTTTATTACTGGTGCAGATATTATTATGGATGGCGGAATGGTTTTGGCTTAAGCCAAAATTAAAAAAGCAAGAGTTAAAAGTGAGATGTTAGAGGTGAAAATTCACAATTAGCATCTCACTTTGATTTTAGAAAAATTGCCATAATTGAATCCAATCTTGTTTTTGCTGAGCTACTTACGAAAATTTACTTCATAAAAAATCTACTTAATCTGCTTAAATCTGTAGAATCTGCGTGAAACAAAAATCATTTTAATCTTTAATCCATCATTCGCAAATTGTGGCGGGTTAAATTTTTCAAGTTTGCGAATGTCCATTTGGGCATCAACTTCGCCTGTTTGAGATATTTTTTGATTTTAAAAGGCTTGTTATCAGAATACTTTTGACGAAGAAATTAACTGATAAACAAATAATTTAAAATCAAAAACACAATGGAAACAATTCAAACAAACAAACGAAGCATTGCAAATATTTTTGCTGTAAGTGCTTTTATCTTGCTTAGCACAATCGGTTTTGCACAAAAGAACTTAGAGAAAAGCAAAACAAATCCGGAAGCGATTCGTCCTTATCACATTAGTATTTCAGAAAAAGCAATCACAGAACTTCGTGAGCGTGTAAATGCAACAAGATGGCCACAAAAAGAAACGGTTACAGATCAGTCGCAAGGAGTGAAATTAACACAAATTCAAGGTCTTGTAAAATATTGGGGAACAGATTATGACTGGCACAAAACAGAAGCGAAGCTAAACGCATTACCTCAATTTATTACGAACATAGACGGATTGGATATTCAGTTCATTCATGTAAAATCCAAACATAAAAATGCATTGCCAATAATCATAACACACGGTTGGCCGGGATCTTTCTTTGAACTTCTAAAAGTTATTGATCCGTTAACGAATCCAACTGCTTATGGAGGAAAAGCAGAAGATGCTTTTGATGTTGTAATTCCTTCCATGCCCGGATATGGTTTTTCTGAAAAACCTACAGGAACAGGTTGGGGAGTAGAAAAAATTGGAAACGCCTGGGATGTGTTGATGAAACGTTTGGGATATAATCATTATGTTTCGCAAGGCGGTGACTGGGGCTCTGTAATCGCAGATGCGATGGCTCGTCAGGCTCCGGAGGGATTGTTGGGAATTCACGTGAATATGCCTGCGACTGTACCGGCAGCTATTGCTAAAGCATTACAAGACGGAGATCCAGCACCAGCAGGATTATCAGTTAAAGAAAAAGCAGCATTTAATTCGCTTAATAAATTATACACTCGAGGTGGAGGATATGCCGGAATCATGGTAACACGTCCGCAAACTATAGGATACGGACTTACAGATTCGCCAGTTGGTTTGGCTTCATTTTTTCTTGATAAATTCAATGATTGGACTTACAGCGGCGGAAACGCAGAAAAATCATTGACAAGAGATGAAATTCTTGACGACATATCGTTGTACTGGTTTACTAATACAGCCAATTCTTCGGCAAACTTATATTTGGAGAACAACAATAACAACTTTAATGTTGTGGAGCAAAAAACAAACGAAATCAAAATTCCGGTTGCTGTAACAGTATTTCCGGGAGAGATCTATCAGGCGCCAAAAAGCTGGACTGAAAAAGCCTATAAAAATCTAATCTATTTCAATGAAGTAAACAAAGGCGGACATTTTGCTTCTTGGGAAGAACCTCAGCTTTTTACAGAAGAACTACGTGCCGCTTTTAAAACGTTAAGAAAATAATTAAAAAATCCGTGTGTGGTTTATTTAAACACATAGAAACATAGATTTTAATTTTAGGAAAGAGTAAATAGAAAATTAAAATTTCTTCACATAGTTCCGAAGCGCAATGTCATTTTAAGTTAAGTTTTTTTATTTTAAAGTCACTCCCGATAGCTATCGGGATAAAGGATAAAAAAGATTTAAAAAAATCTGCTAAATCTGCTAAATCTGCATGAAACAAAAAAACTTTGCGACTTTGCGCGAGATTTATTCGACAAAAGTCCCGAAACTTCCGGACGGGATATACTTCCTTAACTTAATGAGATTGCCCGAAGCATCGGAATGAATTCATGTAAAGTGAAACGACTTTTCAACATTAAGGAGAACTATGTTTCTATGTGTTAAATAAACCACACAATCTATATACAAACATTATGAAAACAAATAAAAACTTTGGATTATCAGCAATTGCAATATTACTTTTTATGGCTTTTGCTTCAAATAGTGCTTCGGCGCAACAATCAGGAATAAAGCGTACCGATTTACAAAAACATGATCTTAGTATTCCGGGAAAAGAAGCTGTTCAGGTAAAAATTGATTTTGATGCTCATACTGCTTTTGGAAAACACTTTCATCCGGGAGAAGAAATCATTTATGTACTCGATGGTACATTAGAATATGAAGTAGAAGGACAAGGAACGGTAACTCTAAAAGCAGGCGAAGTTTTGTTTATTCCGGCAGGAATAGTTCATTCAGCAAAGAATAATACCAATGCAAAAGCTTCAGAACTCGCGACCTATGTAGTCGAAAAAGGAAAACCAATTTTGGTACTGAAAAAATAAACATTTATGAAAAGGCAGAATTTTCAACTTTCGCTCTGTCCGTTTCACCATTTACTTTGTCCGTTTGAACTCTTTTCTCATTTCAGAATAACGATTGTCGGGCTACTTTTGACGAAGAAATTAACTAACAATCAAATAATTAAAACATCAGAAATTATGAAAACAATATCAAAAATCACAAACAATATTGCTGCTTTAACTTCCAAAGTATTTTTAATAGCACTTCTTTTCTTTGGCGCAACAGTTGTCAATGCACAATCAATAAACTCTTCACTTGGAACTTTGAAACAAATCAATGCAGGTTTATTAAACGTAGGATATACAGAAGCAGGACCTTCAAACGGAACTCCCGTAATTTTACTTCACGGCTGGCCTTACGATATTCACAGTTATAACGAAGTCGTTCCAATTTTAGTTTCAAAAGGATATAGAGTAATCACACCTTATTTAAGAGGATCCGGAACAACAACGTTTCTTTCTAAAGATACTTTTAGAAACGGACAACAAGCTGCATTAGCAAGTGATATTATTGCTTTGATGGATGCGCTTAAAATTGATAAAGCTATTATTGGAGGTTTTGACTGGGGAGCAAGAACTGCTGTAGTTATGGCGGCACTTTGGCCGGAACGTTTACAAGGATTGGTTTCGGTAAGTGGTTATTTAGTAGTGAATCTTGAAGCCAACTTAAAACCATTGCCTCCAAAAGCCGAACTTGGTTGGTGGTACCAATATTACTTTGCTACCGAAAGAGGAAAACAAGGATATGCACAAAACACTTACGAATTTAACAAACAGATCTGGCAATTGGCTTCTCCGTTATGGAATTTTGATAAAGCCACTTACGATCAAACTGCTCAATCTTTTGACAATCCGGATCATGTAGCAATTGTCATTCATAATTACAGATGGCGTCAATCACTTGAAGCCGGAGAATCTAAATACGACAGTTTGGAGAAACGCCTTGCAGCAAGACCAACAATAAAAGTTCCGACGATTACAATAGCAAGTGATTTTGATGGCGCTTATGCAGATGGAAAAGCTTACGCAGACAAATTCACAGGAAAATACGCCCATAGAATTTTAAAAGGCATCGGACATAATGTACCGCAAGAAGATCCAAAAGCATTTGCGCAGGCAATTATTGATGTAGATGGGTTTGGGAAAAAGTGAAGATTATAGATTTTAGAGTCAAGATGAAAGAGGCAAGATGAAAGAGGCAAGATGAAAGAGTCAAGATGAAAGAGTCAAGATTATAGACTAAAGATTATAGACTAAAGATTATAGAATAAAAAGGCAAGAGGCAAGATTATAGAATAAAGATTTAGGATTGAGTCAACAATATTTAACAATTAATAATCAACAACTAACAATTAAAAAAGTCATGGAAACAAAAATTTTATACACGGGAAAAACGCATACTACCGGTGGTCGCGAAGGAGCATCAAAAAGTTCAGACGATCAATTGAATATTAAACTTAGTTCTCCGGGATCTTCACGTCCGGGGACAAATCCGGAACAGCTTTTTGCGGCTGGATGGTCAGCGTGTTTTATTGGCGCAATGGGAATTGCCGCTTCTAAACTAAATATTAAATTGCCTCCTGATACAGCCGTAGATACAGAAGTAGATTTATGTCTGACCGATGGAGCATATTCTCTTCAGGCACGTTTGAATATTAGTCTTCCGGGATTAGATGCTGAAACTGCCAAAAATCTGGCTCATGAAGCACATCAGACTTGTCCATATTCTAAAGCAACAAGAGGAAATATTAATGTAGAAATTAATATTCTGTAACAACAAATTAGTCATCCTGCAAAGTTTTTAAAGCCTTGCAGGTTTTGTATTTAAAAGAGAATTTATTAGAATAAGTTTAAAGGAATTAAAATCATTTTTTCAAGCATGACAAAATGATAGTTTATGTCTATTTTTGATTTTTAATAGCTAAAAACCAATTAGTTATTGTTATTCATGTAAAGTTATAATTAAATATAATTTTTCGTAAGATTTAGTACTAATTTAAAATTCAGAATCCTTGATTTCAAGATAAAATCATTTTAAAAAAGTTCTATCTTTGACAAAGCAAGAGCTAAAAAACAGATAAAAAAATTATGGAAAAAGTAAAAAGCTTTCACGTTTCCCGCAAGGTGATTTGGGGAAGTTCTATAGCGTTGGCAATTCTTGCTTCGATACCCAAATTATTTGATGCCGATTCTACGCCTGGAGATATTGTGATCAATTCTTCGATTACTTTAATGTTTTCCATTTTTATATGGTATTATAACATTTACAGCCTGCCTAAATTTTCGGCTCAGCGCACAAACAAAAGTTTATTCAACTGGAAACTCTTATTGAGTGTTGTTTTGGGGATTTTGATCATGGTTGTATTGGTAATTGGACATCAGGAACTTTTTCAAATTTCTAAAATGGACGCACCAATTATGTTCGAATTGCGAGGCGTTCTGATCAATTTGATCGTTTATATGTTTCTGCATTTGCTCTTTCAAAACTACCAAACGCAGCAAATGGGAATGGAGTTAGAACGTACTCACGCAATAAATCTTGGCGCACAATACGAGCTTCTAAAACAGCAGGTTAATCCACATTTCTTATTCAATAGCTTGAACACACTAAAATCAATGGTAGATATTCAGGATCCTCAGAGTTCTGACTTTATTTTGAAGTTATCCGACTTTTATCGTTTTACACTCGAAAGCCGTAAACTGGATTTGATTCCGCTTCGGGAAGAACTTCAAATTTTAGATTCGTATGTTTATTTGCTGAAAGCCCGTTTCGAAGACGGATTTGTTCTCATAAACGAAGTCGATCAAAAACAATACGACTCCGCAATTCCGCCTTTTACTTTGCAATTATTAATCGAAAATTGCATCAAACATAATATTGTTTCTTTGGATAAACCTTTGCAGATTAATTTATATTCTGAAAATGATTTTCTGGTTATAGAAAATAAAATACAACTCAAAAGAGGCGTATTATCTACAGGCGTTGGTCTTGATAATATCAATCAGCGTTTTGCACATCTAATCCATAAAGAAATTGAAATTGACAAAACCGAAACTATTTTTAAAGTAAAAATACCAATGATCTATGACTATCGTAATAATTGAAGATGAAGTAAAAACCGCCAAAGCCCTTGGTCAGCTTATTTTGAGTATCAGACCCGATGCTCAAATTTTGTCGTATATACAAAGCATAGAAGGCGCAGTGAGTTATTTGCTGGAAAATGATCAGCCTGATCTTATTTTTATGGACATTCAGCTCGCAGATGGTTTGTGTTTTGAGATTTTCAAGAACGTTGAGGTCTTGTCTCCAGTAATATTTTGTACCGCTTTTGATGATTATGCAATTGAAGCTTTTAAATCAAACGGAATCGATTATGTACTAAAACCCTTTTCAAGAGAAAGCATTGCCCAGGCAATTAAAAAAGCAGGTGAATTGAAGAACTTCTTCCAAAGAAATAAAAAAGCGATGCCTGATTTTGAATACCTATTGACCAGAACAGGCGAGAATACAGGAAAAAGCAGTTTTTTAGTGTTTAAAAACAATAAATATCAAACTGTATTAACAGAGAATATTGCGTTCTTTTATATTAAGAATGAAACCCCAACAATTATGTCTTTTGACAAAACGGAATATCAGATAACACAATCCCTCGATGAGGTTCATAAACTATTGTCGCCAATACAATTTTTTAGAATCAACCGACAATATTTGGTTAATTTCTCGGCTATAAGAGAAGCGGAGCATTATTTTTCACGCAAATTAATCTTAAAATTAACCGTTCCTACCGAAGAAAAATTATTAGTTGGAAAAGAGAAAGCAACTGCCTTTTTGAGCTGGCTGGAGAATAGGTAGACTATTGTCTATTATTATTATTATTATTATTATTATTAAAAGCTCCGGAGGAGCACAATATTTATAGCCAATACAACACGCTCGTTCAATTAGCTCCAGCGGAGCGATATTTTTGTTTTCTTATGATTCTAAAATGTCACCCCGATGGGGTTTCTTTGAAAATGGGTAAAATTTCTATAAATATAACGTCCCAATGGGACTCATCTACCAGAAATAAATTCTTTTTATCCCGATAGTTATTGGAGGGAGGAAATAATTACACTCAACGGGTTATTATTATTATTATTATTATTATTTACGCAGTTAGGTTTAATTTAAACACAATATTGTCATTTCGACCAACGGGAGAAATCACATAAAGTAGCTCGACAAAGATTGGCGACTATTAGAACGGAGTTTCTAGTGTGATTTCTCCTGCGTCGAAATGACAAAAAACTTTACGTCATCTATAAACAAAAGCTGATTTATTGTAAATCAGCTTTTGTAGTTATAACAATTCTTCCGGTAACAGTATTTTGAATAAACCCAATTAATTCAAAGTCTTGCGAATTGAAATTCTGAGGTTTGAGAACTGTAACTTTACCTTCTTTATTATCCAATTTAAAAGAATTGAGCTGTCTCACAATTTGAGTATGATGTAACATTCTGCCTGTATTTTCTCCGCGAATTACCTTAGAAGTTCCTTGTTTTTGAACCGTCGCAACAAACAAGCGACTATCTTTTTCGAGCACATTTGTTTTAAACTGGATTTCTAAAGCATCTTTATCTGATTGTGCTGTAAGAGTTAAATCTGTCGATGTTTTGGCTTCTAAAGCATCTGAAACTTTTTTGTTTAATGCCGATTCATTATAACCTGCAAATTCAGTAGTTCCGTTAATGATAAATTGTGGCGTGTACATCACCTGCAAATGAAGCCAATCCTGGTATTTTTGTTGGCGAAGTGTAAATTCATTCGAACTAAACTGATCTTTCCATCCCAAACGATCCCAATAATCTACATGATAGGCTAAAAGATAAAGGTTTTTGTTTCCAGCTTCGCTTTGCAATTTTGTTATTAATTCATCGGCAGGAGGACAGCTAGAACAGCCTTCTGAAGTGAAAAGTTCTACAACGACGAAGCTATTATTATTATTATTATTATTATTATTCGAAATTTTGATCGTTGTTGCTTTAGAATTTCCAATTAATTCCTCCTGACTGTCGGGAAACATGAAACAGTTGAGAAAGAAAAATCCGGAAAATGCGATTGTTCCAAGTATTATAAGTGTATTTTTCATAATGTTTTATTTTAAAATTATAGATTATCTATTATTTTCGGCCTGTATTTTAGCCTGCAAATCATAAATGCCCAAGATTAGTTCTCAGGCATTTCTTCGCAATTTCTAATTAGAGTAAAATTAGTTAACTATTATATTTTTGGTATAATTTGCAGCGTACAATTCTCTAAACATTGCATACGTGACACTTACCATGGCAAAAGCAATAATAGCGTCGATTGTAGCAGGAAAACCTAATACAGCCAGTTTTGAGAAGAAAGCAAAAGTGATGTCAAAGAAAATGCCTGCAAATACCCATTCTTTCAATCTCAATAATTTATTTGGAATTAATAAAGTAATAACTCCCGATACTTTCAATACGCCAAGCAAATAAATAAAATGCTCAGGATAACCCAATTGTTGTGTAATTTTCCAAACCACAGGATTTGTTGTAAGTTCAAAAAAACCGCTGGCACCAAACCATAAAGAGGTTAGAATAATTCCTGTCCAATAAATAATTTTTGTAGTTTTTGTGTTCATGATTTTAAATTTTTAAGTTGTTAAACAGGACAAAATTGCGTCAGATGCAATCAAAATCATATTGCTTTTTTGCCGAAACGGACAATTTTAGATTTGAATCAGACATTCTAAAGTTTGAGCTTTTCTATAAAATCGGAATATTGATGTGATGTGATTTTGTAACTTTGAGAATTACTTCGTGAACAAGTTAAATTCATATTATAAGAATGGGAGCCAAAGAACTATTACAAGAACATATTGCCAAAACTGCTGTATTGACAGAAAAGGAATTCGATTACTTTTTTTCCCATTTTTCACCCATTTCTTTCAAGAAAGGACAAACTATTGTGAGTGCCGGAGATCATGTTGATTGCGAGTATTTTGTGGTTTCGGGTTGTTTAAAAGCCTTTTTTATAAATGATGAGATAAAGATGTATATACTTCAGTTTGCGATGCCAACGTGGTGGACTTCTGATTATAATGCTTTATACAATCAAACAACTGCAACAATAAACATTGATTGTATCACAGATGCCGAAGTGCTTTGTCTTTCGAATAGTGACCGCGAGAAACTATGCAAAGAATTCCATCAGGTAGAACATTTTTTTCGCTGGAGAACCAATAAAGGATATATAGCATCACAAAAAAGGCTTTTGTCTTTTATGAATAACAATGTCAAAAAACGCTATGAAGAACTTTTAGGATTATATCCTCAATTGTATAATCTTGTTCCAAAGCATTTAATTGCTGCTTATTTGGGTGTTTCAAGAGAAACCCTAAGTAGATTGCAAGCTCATAAATAATTTTTGTTTCACGCAGATTTTAAAAAGATTTAAGCAGATTTTTTTATAATGTTTGCGTTTAGTTTGTCAATTTCGACGGAGGAGAAATCACACACGTAACTCGTCAAAGATTGGCGATTAGGAATGACGGATTAAGATTAAAATAATTTTTGTTTCACGCAGATTCGGCAGATTAAGCAGATTTTTTTATAATGTTTACGTTTAGTTTGTCATTTCGACGGAGGAGAAATCGCACACGTAACTCGGCAAAGATTATAGATTACGAATGACGGATTAAAATTAAAATAATTTTTGTTTCACGCAGATTCGGCAGATTAAGCAGATTTTTTTATAATGTTTACGTTTAGTTTGTCAATTTCGACGGAGGAGAAATCACACACGTAACTCGTCAAAGATTGGCGATTACGAATGACGGATTAAGATTAAAATAATTTTTGTTTCACGCAGATTCGGCAGATTAAGCAGATTTTATATTTATGATTCGTTGAAAATAAATATCTGCACACATCTGCTTAAATCTTCTTTAAATCTGCGTTAAAAAATTTTAACAACCCCATGAGAAATAAACCTTTGCAACTTTGCAACTTTGTCCCTTTGAACCTCAAAAAAAAGAATGTGATCTAGGTCACGTAACCAATTTCTATATCCGCCGTTCCTTTGTATTGTACTTTTAAATACAATAAAAATGGAAACAACAAATTTTAAAATCGTAAGCTCAAATAGCAACGTAGAATGGACTGGTAGAAAAGTTACCGGTGCACATAATGGTACAATTGGTATCAAAGAAGGTAATTTCATCTTGAATGGTGGAAAAGTAAAAGGAGGTAATATCGTTATTAATACTTCTACAATAAAAATTCTGGATGTTACAGATCCTGCAACAAACGAACAGTTTGCGGGACACCTTGCTTCAGATGATTTTTTCTCTATCGAAAAATTTCCAACCGCATCTTTTGATATTCTTTGCGTAAAAGAGTTATCAAGTGACACTTATTACCTTGAAGGGAATCTTACTATAAAAGATATTTCGCATGTTGTTGGTTTTGAGGCGAGTGTAGCCAATAACGAAAACGCAATTACACTTTCAGGTAAACTGATTATTGATCGTACCAAATATGATATCAGATTCCGTTCCGGTAATTTCTTCAAAGACTTAGGAGATACATTGATTTACAATGATTTTGAATTGGATTTCAATATTTCTGCTAAAGCACTATAATTAGAACAACCTAAAAAATTAAAGTCATGCCTTACGTAAAAATAGAATTGACCCGCGAGGGAGTAACCCGCGAGCAAAAACAAGAATTAATAAGCGGAATAACCAATTTGATTACAGAAGTTTTAAACAAAGATCCGCACTTAACTCACGTTGTAATTCAGGAAATTGAATTGGACGATTGGGGTTATGCAGGAGAACAAGTATCAGTATTAAGAGAAAAAGGCATAACAGCCGATAAAAAATAAAATCATGAAAAAACAAACCATAATTGTAACAGGTGCTGCATCTGGTATAGGAAAAGGGATTGCAAAATATTTTTTGGACAGAGGTGATAATGTTGTCATCAATTCCTTAACGCCAAGCGCATTAGAAAATACTTATAATGAATTTGGAGCAGGGGATAATCTTGCAAAATTTGCCGGCGATGTTAGTAATATAGAAACCGGGAAACAATTGGTTGCTTTGGCAATCGAAAAATTTGGATCGGCAGATGTACTGGTAAATAACGCGGGAATCTTTGACAGCAAACCATTTTTGGAAGTTGACGAAGCGTATTTGGATAAATTTTTGAAAACAAATCTAAAAGGAACTTTTTTCACTACACAAGCAGTGATTCCGCAAATGCTGCAACAAAAAGGCGGAGTAGTAATCAACATCGGAACGCCGCTTGTAAATCACGGTTTGGGCGGATGGCCGGCTTCGGCTCCGGTATCAAGTAAAGGTGCAATTCATGCCTTGACGATTCAATTGGCAGCCGAATTTGGAAAACAGAATATTCGTGTAAATACTGTTGCGCCAGGAGTTATTCGTACGCCAATGCACGGTGATAAAGCGGATCAGAGTGCAGGTTTGCATTTATTAAACCGAGTGGGAGAAATCGATGATGTTGCCGAAATGGTTTATACGGTAGCAAAAAGTAATTTTATTACCGGATCAATTATCAATGTTGACGGTGGTAAAGGAGCCGGACATAATTTAAACTAAGGTGAAAAATTTTATAGTATTAATAGTTTTAATGTCCTGTGTAACAGCAGGACTTAAAGCACAAAACAGAATCAAAATGGAAAATCAGCAAGTAGATATAGCAGCAATTACAGACATAGTAGAAAACTATTATTTTAAAGGAATTTACGAAGGCGACGAAATGTTGCTGGGAAGTATTTTTCATCCGGGGACATTGGTTTTTGGAGATGTAAAAGGTCAGCCGTACTTCAAAACGATAGATCTTTATTTGGATGGCGTCAAAAACAGACAAAGCCCAAAAGATTCCGGAAAACCTTTTAAAGGTGAAATTTTGAATATAAAAATCGTAAATTCAATTGCGATTGCAGAAATTAGTGTTAAAATGTACGACTTTAATTATTTGGATTTTTTATCTTTCCATAGGATTGATGGTCAGTGGATTATCGTCAATAAAATGTTAACAGACGTAAGCAAATAAACTCTAAAAATTAAAGTGATGTGGTACAATACAGAAGCTTCAAAATTGTTAGGAATTCAATATCCAATTCTTCAGGGACCATTTGGAGGAAATTTATCATCAGTAGAATTAACAGCCGCTGTGTCGAATGCAGGAGGACTTGGCGGATACGGAGCTTATACAATGAGTCCGCAGGAAATCTTTGAAGCAGACAAACAAGTAAAAGCAGCAACTAATAAATCGTATAATCTAAATCTTTGGGTATCTGATTCTGATATGGATCCGGAAGGTATTTCAGACGAACAATTTAATAAAGCAAAAGAAGTATTCAAACCGTATTTTGACGAAGTTGGAATTCCGTTACCGGAAAAACCAGCATCTTTTCAATCGAGATTTGAGAATCAGCTTGAAGTAGTTTTAAAGGTTCGTCCAAAAGTATTCAGTTTTATGTTTGGCGTTCCTTCCGCAGATATTTTAGAACAATGCCGAAAATCAGGAATTGTTACAATTGGTGCAGCGACAACGCTAGACGAAGCAATCTTTCTGGAAAATGCAGGCGTAGATATGATTATTGCTTCTGGTTTTGAAGCGGGCGGACATCGACCTTCATTTTTAGCTTCGGCAGAATCATCTTTAACAGGAAGTTTTGTCTTGTTGCAATTAATTCGGGAAAAAGTAAAAGTTCCTGTTATTGCAGCTGGCGGAATCGCTAACGGAAAAGGTGTTGCAGCAGCTTTGGCTTTAGGCGCAAGCGCAGCTCAAATTGGGACTGCATTTTTGGCTACTGATGAATCGAATGCATTGCCAATTCACAAGCAAATGTTGTTTTCAGAAGCATCAAAATACACCACTTTATCACGTGCTTACACAGGCAAACTCGGACGCGGATTAACAAGTAGAATTGCAAAAGAAATTTTAGGTAAAGAAGCAGGTATATTACCATTTCCGTTACAGACTACATTCATGTCTCCGTTACGAAAAGCAGCGCTAGATCAGGAAAAATGGGATATGATATTGTTTTGGGGCGGACAAATAGCGCCAATTCTAAAACACACAAAAGCGAGTGAATTAATGCATTCTTTGATAGAAGAAACTACAGCTTATTTTGATGGATTGAAGTTATAATGTAATTTTTTAGGAGATAATCCCGCTATCCGTTCCAATCTTTTGTGTCCGCCGCGGCGGACACAAAAGGATTTCCTCCCGAAGCCTCGGGACTATCGGGGCAAGGGAATCATTTTCATAATAATATTTACGTAATCTTGTTGTTTCGATTTCGATTATAAAATCAAATCTTTTTTCAGCAGTTCCGAAGGAACAAAATATATTGTAGAGATGGATTTTAATCCATCATTCGCAGTCAGAACCCAATCTTGTCATTCCGAGGAACGAGGAATCACACGTGAAATTCCGCACATAATATCGTCAATCTTTGTCGATAAAACGAACTCATTTCAAAAAACGTAATGAGTTTTTTTATGTTTTTTCAACATTATAAAATGAGATTTTATGTTTTTTACCAATTTTCTATCTGAATTTCTATTATAAAATGAAAAAACAGTAAAAGATTATTCCCTTTGTAAGTATCTATTTTACAGTATTTTATATTGTAAAAAACGAGTTTTATAAATAATTTTCGAAAAAACACCTTTAAACTATACTAGTTTTATAGAATTAGTATATATATTTGTATCACAGAAAACTTCTGTATGATACTTATCCAGAAAGACTGAGGGAATAGGCCCAATGATGTCTTAGCAACCTGTTACCGAATAAGGTGCTAAATCCTTCCGCACAGGCGGACAGATAAGAAAGATTTGCTTAATCTGAATAAGATCATTTTGTTAAATATTATTTATTTTAAAATGAAAAGCAAACATTCTTTACACGCAGATTATGAAATTTTAAATTCAATTTTCGAAGAAAACTGCTTTGGTTTTTTGCGAATGCGAAAGCGTTAAATTCTCTCTTTTCCTTTTTTACAACAATTGCTAGAGGTCTTAATTATTCTGACCTGAATAATTCTTTTGTCCAATCTTAAACTAAAACTACAATGAAAAAAAACGTACTACGATGCTTTGAGAAAGCGCCATTTAAAAATCAAAATATAATGAAAAACATACTATTGGGCTTTGCGCTATTTTTTGCAGCAACACAAATTCAGGCGCAAGACACCGCTTTACAATTAAAAGGAACCGTTACAGATACAGTTGCCCAATACGTTTATCTGCAGAAATTCCACAATAAAATGTTTACCACAATTGATTCGGTAAAAGTGAAAGACGGAAATTTTAGTTTTAAAACAAAAGTAAAAACACCCGAATTATACGGATTAAGTGTAAACACAGAAGATTCTCCATTATATATTTTCCTTGAAAAAACTCCAATAACGGTAAAATTAAACCCGAAGAAATATTATACAAATTCTGTAGTTGAAGGTTCTGAATCTCAGAATTTATTCGAAACGTATAAAAAATCAAATGATGTGGAAATCAGTAAATTCATTACAGAAAATCCTAAATCTATTGTTTCGGCTTATGTATTGTACAGAAACTGGTCGTACAGATTAACGCCGGAACAAATAACTCAAAACATTGCTTTATTTGATAAAAGCCTGCAAAGTACCACTTACGTGAAAGAATTAAAAGAACTGGTTACTGTTTTAGACGGATTAGCGATTGGTAAAAAAGCACCTGATTTTACAGCAAATGATCCACAAGGGAAACCAGTTCGCCTTTCAGAAAATTTAAAAGGTTACACTTTAGTCGATTTTTGGGCTTCATGGTGTGGACCTTGCCGTAGAGAAAATCCAAATATTGTGGCAGCTTACAAAGAATATCACGACAAAGGTTTTAACATCGTTGGTGTTTCTTTAGATAAAAAGAAAGAAAACTGGATTAAAGGAATTCAGGATGATAATTTGAATTGGCTGCACGTTTCTGATTTACTTTTCTGGAACAGCGCTATTGCTAAATTATATGGTGTGAGAGCGATTCCTGGGAATTATTTAGTCGATTCAAAAGGAATTATCGTTGCAAAAAACCTGCACGGAGAAGAATTACAGACTACGCTTAAAACACTTTTAGAGAAAGGGATTTAGAGATTATTTTCATTTCTGTCATTCCGAGGAACGAGGAATCTCCGTTAGAAACTCGACAATCATAATCGACAATCTTTACGAAGCTACTTGTGGAGATTGCTTCGCCAGTTCACTATCGTTCGTGTCCTCGTTCCTCGGAATGACAAACAGAACTTATATAATCCCAAATAATAATTAAAATGATAAAGGAAATGAATGCTATTGAGACAGAAACGAAACCAATTGAATTAGAGTGTTATTTTTCTAAATTTAGAGAAAATACAGTAGGCGTAGGTCATAGTTTTAAATCGGTTTATGGAAAACAAAATATGCTGTATGCAGATTGGGTTGCCAGCGGAAGATTATACGCTCCAATCGAGGATACTATGCTTAATAAAATTGGACCGATGATTGCCAATACGCATTCACTTTCAAGTCAAACAGGAAAAACTTCTACATATGCCTATCAATACGCGAGAGATATTATAAAAAAATCAGTTAATGCCAATGAATCTGATGTTTTGGTTACAACCGGAACCGGAATGACGGCGGCTATATCAAAATTGCAAAGAATAATAGGGCTGCTTAAGAATGATAATGATGAAGACAAACCTGTCGTTTTTATCACGCACATGGAGCACCATTCTAATCAGGTTTCATGGTATGAAACTAACGCCGAAGTGGTGATCCTGCCTCCTGATGAAAATAATTTAGTCGATCCCAATACGCTTTCGGAAGAATTAAAAAAATATAAAGACAGAAGCATAAAAATAGGCTCATTTACAGCTTGTTCGAATGTTACAGGAATTATTACGCCTTATCATGAATTAGCCAAAATCATGCATAAAAACGGCGGACTTTGTTTTGTTGATTTTGCAGCTTCGGCGCCCTATGTCAAAATCGATATGCATCCAAAAGATCCGGAACAGCAATTGGACGCTATTTTCTTTTCGCCTCATAAATTCTTAGGCGGACCTGGAACTTGTGGTGTTTTGGTTTTTAATGAAAAATTATACAAATCTGATTTTCCTGATAATCCGGGCGGAGGAAATGTAAAATGGACCAATCCGTTGGGTAAATATTGTTATAGCGAGGTCATAGAAGTTAGAGAAGATGGTGGGACGCCAGGCTTTCTACAAGTTATAAGAACTGCCTTAGCTTTAGAATTAAAAGATAAAATGGGCGTTTCAAACATTAAAAAAAGAGAAAAAGAACTGCTGGATCTTTGTTTTTCCAGACTTCAAAAAATAAAAGGATTGTCCATCTTAGGCGACCTTAAAACAGAACGAATTGGTTGTGTTTCTTTTGTAATCGAAGATATTCATTATAATCTGATCGTAAGACTTTTAAATGATCGTTTCGGAATTCAGGTTCGTGGCGGCTGGTCTTGTGCGAGTACTTATGCACATTATCTTTTTAATATAAATGAGAAAAAATCAGACATAATTACAAACGAGCTTTTGGAGAAAAACCAAACCAATAAACCGGGCTGGGTTCGTCTATCACTGCATCCAATTATGACAAATGATGAACTTTCGTTTATCTGTGATGCAATTGAACAAGTTTCTTTGCATGCTAAAAAATGGCAGAAAGATTATGAGTATAATTTAGTTACAAACGAATTTGAAAACCCTGAAATTAAAGAAACTATAACCGAAGAAGTAAATGAATGGTTTAAGTTAGATTAAAAATTTAACACATAGATACATAGAATTTTCTAGTTGTATAAAAAGTTAATCAAAAGAAACTAGTTTCTAACACATAGCTATGTTTGTTTAGATAAGTGAAACGCCTTATAGCCAAAGAAAAACTATGTATCTATGTGTTTAGAATTTATTTATTGACTCAATAATTTTTTCTCTATGAGAAAGTCCCCAGTTTACCAATGTTTCCGTTACAGGAAGTACAGATTTTCCATATTCAGTAATAGCATATGCAACAGTTGCAGGTTTAGTATCTTGCTCTGTTCGGCTTACCAGTAAATTTGTTTCCAGTTCTTTTAATTCCTTACTAAGCATTTTTGCCGAAATTCCTCCAATTTCGCGCTGCATTTTTTTAAAATGAATCGTTTGGTGCGTTCTATTGGTTAAGAAACGCAAAATCATAAGTTTCCATTTTCCTCCCAATACGTCCAGACTATCACGCATCGCCATAAGTTCTTCTGAACAATTGGCTTCGCGAAGTATTCCGTTATCATTAATTTTTGCCATACTAGTTTCTCTGAGGTAACCGGTTACCAAGTGTTAACCCATAACAAAAATAAAGTTTTACGGCTATACTTTTGTATAATAAAACAATAAAAATGAAAGCAATCGTACTACAACAAAATAACGAGTTTCTATTGGAAGAAATAGATATTCCTCAACCTGCAGACAATCAAATTCAGATAAAAATTATAGCTTCAGGTTTCAATCCAATTGACTATCAAATGACCGAAAACAGATCCGAAAAGAAACTTTTACATTCTAATGTTTTGGGTCGTGAATTCTCTGGTATTGTAACGGCATTAGGAAAAGAAGTGAAGGATTTTAAAATTAACGATGCCGTTTTTTGTGGCTCGGGAAGTATGGGGTCAAATGGTACTTATGCCAATTATATTTGCGTTCCTGAAGCAATCGTGATGCATAAACCGGACACGATTTCTTTTGAAGAAGCTGCGGCGATTCCATCAGTTGGTTTAACGGCATTACAATGTTTGAATCGGATGAAAGCTTCTTTTTTAGCTTCTATTTTGATTACCGGTGCAGCTGGCGGAGTAGGGAATATGCTGGTGAAGTTGCTTATTGCAAAT
The DNA here is from genome assembly GCF_006438875.1 of Flavobacterium pectinovorum. Lineage (GTDB taxonomy): Bacteria > Bacteroidota > Bacteroidia > Flavobacteriales > Flavobacteriaceae > Flavobacterium > Flavobacterium pectinovorum_A. Next base: position 68,399 of record NZ_RCZH01000006.1, on the reverse strand, counting down.
GGTTATGAGAATTTTATTGTTACTGCAGGAAATGATCACAGTATTGCATCGTTAATGGATCTTGGTGTAAAGGAAAATCAGATTGTTAATTATAAAAATCAAAAAATAAACGAAGCTGCAATCATACTAAACAAAGGCAATAAATTTGATATTATAGTAGATTTGGTTGGAAATGAAATAGCCGAAATAACCGCACCACTTTTAGTAACAAACGGAATTTATGTAGATGTTACAACATTTTCTACGAGTCTCTCTCGTGAATTGCTTTTTAATAAAGGAGCGACAATAATCAATATTTCGAATTATGCTTACGGTATCGAAAAAAAATATGATTACTACAAGCAAGGATTAAATCAATTAAGAATTCTTTTGCAGAATAAATTAATTACACCGCCAACTGTTGCAATAGTTGGAAATATGGAAGTTGCTACGGTTCTTGAGGCTCATAAAATATTAAGGGAGAATAAAGCACAAGGAAAGAAATTAGTAATGCAAATTGATACAGTATGAAAACAATTCCAAGAAGAGTGGTAACGGGAATATCCAACGGAAAATCGATAATCGAACAAGATAATATTGTAACCAAAGTTTCGGAACATTTTCCGGGTCTGATTATTTCTGATATTTGGTCAACAGATTGTAGTCCAGCAAAATTTGAGGAGAAAATTATAGAGAATACAGCTTTTCCCAATACACCTTTAAATGGTAGTTATTTTCGATACGTACAAATTCCGCCTGATAAAGATTTGGGAATTGTAACGCCAGTAAATCAACCTCATCCTTTAATGCACCAGACCGAAACTCTTGATTATATTATGATTCTTTCGGGCGAGATTTATTTGATTGTAGATGAGGGCGAAACTTTATTGCAAGCGGGAGATATTGTCATACAAAGAGGCACAAATCATGCGTGGAGTAACCGATCTGATTTGCCTTGTATTCAATTGGCTGTATTGTTGGATGCGTCTTAATGAGTGATGTGCATTTTTGACAAGCAAATAAAAAAACAAATGAGCAAGAATTTACTCTGATATTAGATAATTATTTTTTGATTAATGATTCTTAAGTACTCCCGAATGTTGGCTAATTGATAAAAAAAAGTATTTGAAATAAAAAAAATATAAGTTTTTTAAGCCACAGATTAAAGGCAGATAATTTGTAATAAGGGTAAGATAATTTGGATGTACAGCTTATATAATATTTGATAATGTTTTGAAAACATGATGGTTATTTAAGACAATATGCCATGGTTAGAAATTGCTAATAAAAGTAATTTCATTTTGTAATCTTTATCGTATTTGAGATTAATTTTAAAAATTTTCTACAAATGAGGGAACCCGTAATGAAGTAATAAACAAACGATCTACATTTGGCAAAAAAAGGACGTTATTTTTCTTAAAATAAATAAGAAGATGTAGTAAAAATGAAGGAGGTTATTATAGCAAATTTTAATAAATGATTAATTAATCTTATAAAAAGTTTAAAAGTTGAGCAAAACAAGTTTAAATGAGTCCCAAAAAAACGGGAGTAAAAAAATCACTTACTTGTCTTTTGATAAATATGTCCTAAGAACACCTTATCTTACATTTAATGAGGTAAAAGATTTAGATATAGTAAAGGTTAGAGATTTTTGTTCATTACCATCAATATCTGAGGCGATTTATTTGGCATCTCCAGAATTACATCAGGAAATGTTAAAGTATTTAAACAGAGATCACGAGGAAACTGATGAAAAATTAGTATTTGCACTTCTTAAATACCTTTTAAGAATGGGAACACGTTGTACTCCTTTTGGATTATTTAGCGGTTGTTCTGTTGGTCAAATGGGGAATGAGACAAATATTACTCTAAAAGACTCTTCTGACTATAAGAGAGTTACTCGATTAGATATGAATTATTTGTGTTCTTTATCTCAGAAACTAGAATCTGATAAAGAAATTAGAGAAGAACTTTTATACTATCCTAATACAAGTTTATACCAGATTGGTGATGAACTAAGATATGTTGAACATAAATATATAAATACAGAAAGAAAACACTTTTTAATGTCAATTGATGCAAATGAGTTTATCAATGACGTTATGAAAACATCTGAAGCAGGAATCACGATACGTGATTTAGCTTCATTTATTGTTGACCCTGAAGTTTCATTAGAGGATGCGACAGATTTCGTACATGAGCTCATAGATAATCAATTACTAATTAGTTCTATTTCACCATTAGTCACAGGTCAGGATTATCTTAAGGTTTTAAGCGATAGTATAAAATCAGAACCTATTAAAAATTGGTTTAGTGAAATTAAAAGTAAATTAAGCAAGTTAGATAATAATAATGCTAAGGGTAATTTGTTGCTTTATAATGAAATAGCTGATTTAGCAAATTTTTTTGATGTTAAGGTTAACAAAAAATATCTTTTTCAAACTGACCTTAACGTTACTTATATTAAAAATGAACTTAATTCCAGTATTTTGGAAGATGTCAATGATGCGCTACAAGTATTAAATAAATTGTCTTCAAAAAAAACAAATTCGAAACTTGAATATTTTAAAAAGAAGTTTTACGAAAGATTTGAAGAAGAAGAAGTGCCATTGACATTAGCATTGGATGTAGAAACAGGTATTGGATTTGGAGAAGAATACGAAGACGCAGATAGTTTTAGTGTTTCAGAACTTATAGATGATGTATCTGTTGCAAGACCAATGGTTATAGAGGATACAACTAAAGTTGTTCAAACTAAATTAGATAAGCTATTATTAAGTAAATCATTATCTAATCGTAATAAGGGAGCGATAATTGAGATTGAACACGATGATCTTATTGACTTTAAAGAAAATTGGGACGATGTACCCAATACTTTCTCGGTAGTAATTAGAATCTGTGAAGTAAGAGATTCTAAACCTCTCATTTATTTGCCTGGTTTTGGTGGGTCAACGGCTACTAATTTATTAAATAGATTTAGTCATGTTGATGCAGAAATGTACAATTATGTAGAAGAAATATTACTCAAAGAAAAGCAAGAAAATATAATTTTTGCCGAAATTGTTCATCTTCCCCAAGCTAGAGTTGGAAACGTATTGTCACGAGCTAATTTGAGAGATTATGAAATTCCATATTTGGCGCAGAGTTCTTTGCCAATTGAGAAACAAATTTTAATAACTGATTTACTAGTTTCTGTAAGAAATGGTCGTGTAGTGTTGCGTTCTAAAGCAAATAACAAAGAAGTTCTACCAATGTTATCCAATGCACATAATTTTGATGCTGACCCTTTACCTATTTATAGTTTTTTATGCGAAATGCAAACCCAAAATACCAGAAGCTATTTTGATTTTAAATGGGGAGATTTTCTAATAAACGAGAGTTATTTACCTCGCGTGGTTTATAAAAACATTATTTTTTCTTTAGCAACCTGGAAATTTAATAGAAATGAACTCAAAAAAATAAGTAACAATCAAGAACTGGAAATTTGGTTAAAGAAGAATTCTATACCAAACAGAGTGCATATTTCGGATATGGATAATAATTTATTTATTGATTTTGAAAATGAATTGAGTAGTAAGATGTTTCTATCAATTATTAAAAGTAGGGATTATATAATTCTTAAAGAATATTTATTTAACGAGGATATGCCCTTAATAAAAAAAGATAATTACGGCGTTGAAAATGAAATTATTCTTTCATTTTATAAAGAAATCATATGAAAAATATTTCACTAGAACCTAAAAGATTATTTATCGTTGGCAGTGAATGGTTATATTTTAATATATATATAGGCCCACAAACTTCTGATAAATTTTTGATTTCTATTTTAAATCCGCTATCAAGTCAGTTAATTGAGGAAAATGTAATTGACAAGTGGTTCTACATACGTTATAAAGATGAGTGGGGACAACATTTGAGAGCTCGTTTTCATTTGTTTGATGTTAAGAATGTTAGCGAAGTCATATTTAGATTCCATGATTTAATTATGCCTTTTTTAGAGAATAAATTAATATCTAATATCACAATTAATACTTACAAAAGAGAATTGGAACGATATGGAATTAATACTATTGAAGAGTTTGAAACATTGTTTTTCATAAATAGTAAGTTGATATTGAAAATTATAGAATTAACTGAAGATAGTCAGGAAAACAGATGGCTTTATGGAATGAGATCAATTGATACTTTTTTAGATTTATGGAATTTTGATACAGATCAAAAAAAGGGATTATTAGAATCTTTAAAAACAAGTTTTGGTAAAGAATTTGGAATTGATAAAGAAATAAGAAAGCAATTAAGTAAAAAGTATAGAGATAATAAAAGTAAGATTGAGAATTTGTTTAGTGACACAAATGAGGAATTAGATAATATCCTGAAAGTTTTTAAAGTTGAAAGTAAGCCGTATGTTGATGCAATTTTTCAAAAAATAGAAATTAAGGATTCAGATGAAACATTTTTAATTAACGATTTACTTAGTAGTTATATTCATATGCATTGTAACAGACTTTTTCAATCTAAGCAACGCAGGCATGAATGGATATTGTATGATTTATTGTTTGAGTATTATTACAGTAAGTCAGCGAGATATAAAAATACTATAACAATGAAATTAGTAAATAACTAATTATTATGAAATATTTTGGAAATCACATAGATTACCAAAAATAACAATAAATCTGCGCAGATTGAAGGAGGACGCTGAAAATCCTATATAAAAGTGTAAGCAAAATATTTATAATTTTTTAAAATGAAAAAGTTACAATTAAACAAAAAAACAGTATCTGTATTAAACAAAAAAGAAATGAGCACTGTTAAAGGTGGTCAACAAGCTGAATTTTTATCAGTTTATAGCTGTAGAGCGTCAAGAAGTGGGAATGATTGTTGTGGAAGCAGTGTACCAGGTATACTATAATAATTTCTGAATTACCTTAGCGCAATTTTATTGTGCTAAGGTTTTTTTTAATCAATTTTAAGTAGATGAAGAAAAATATACTTCTTATTTTACTTTTGGTAACCCATATTTTGATATCTCAAAATAATCAGGAATCAGGAAGAAAAAAAATTAGTGATCAAAAATATAATTCTCAAGATATTGAATTTATTAATGATGAAGACCACATAAAATTGTATGGTACTTTACTAAGTCCTGATACTAAATACTCAAAAATTGCAATAATTGTCCCGGGAAGTGGTAAAAACACTAGAGATTCACATTATTTTTTAGCACAGGAACTTTTAAAAGAGGGTATTGCTGTATTTAGATATGATGAACGAGGAGTCGGCATGTCCGAGGGAAAATATAAGTTTATTGAAGATAATGATGATTTATACTATGCGATCAAAAAGTTGAAAGAATCAAGTATTGTTTCTAATATTAAGATTGGAGTAATCGGGCATAGTATGGGAGGTTTTTTAGTATTATCTGCTTACGAAAAGAATAATAATTTAGACTTCCTTGTATTATTATCAACACCTATTGAGAAAGACGGAAAATTCAGAAAGCGTTATTTTATACATAATGATCAAAAAACAGTGTCTTTACAAAATGTCCTCACCAATATTAAAACTCCAACTCTTTTTATGATTGGTACAGAAGATAGTTTCTGCAATCCTGAAAAAGCTGTTACATTACTTAGTACTCTTGAAAATCCAAAAATAACGATTAATAAGGAAAAGGAGATGAATCATTTTCTAATAAAGGGAAATGACAGCTGGAGGAAAACAGAAAGTTACGATTTACTTTATGAAATGGATCAAAAAACATTGAGCGAAATTGTCAATTGGTTGAATACAATGTAATACCGAAAATTAAATTGTAGAGTATCTAATCTAATTTGTTTTTATACCGGATTATTCTTTGATCCTTTAATAGTTGTCTGAAATATTCAGCGCACGCTACTTTAATTATGGAAAAATTATTTCAAAAAATAGAACAAAAATTATTTCAATCAGCTAGAAATATGTCTCGCCCAGTACTTAATAATGATCTGGGAACGTTGGTTTATTTTGCAACAAGATATAAAATAAGTGGAGATGAAAAATATAAAAAGAAAAGTATTTTTTTACTAAAAGAAATGCTTGTTGTTTTTAATAATTACGATTTTTCATCAGGGGCATTAGATGGATTTGAAAGTATTTTTTGGACTATTGATTATCTTGAAAAATGCAAAATAATTGAAGATTCTAATGAATACTTAGAGGATATCACGGAAAACTTATTTCAATCGATAGATTTGGATATCGAAAACGAAATGTTTGAGGTTTTTTATGGAAGTATCGGAAAAATGCAATACTTTTTAAATGAAAAAAGAATTACAGACGAAAAAGTTATTGAGTTAATTAACCGCTTAATATTGTCATTATGGAATAGTAAAATGGAAAAAGATGGCAGATTTTACTGGATTGACAAAGTAAGTTTTAAAAAAGAATTAGAATTTGTAGATTTAGGTTTAGCGCATGGTATTGCAGCTATTTTTCTATTTTTAGTAAAATTAAAAGAACTTAATTATGAAAATAAATATTTAGATCTTTTAATAAATGGATTGGTAGAAACATTTAAAAATGCTGAAAATGAAATAAAGGAATCGTCATTTTTTCCTGATCGCTACAACATTAAAAATAAAATATTGAATATTTTTAATTCGAGATTAGCCTATTGCGTTGGTGATTTGCCTATTTCATATGCTTTTTCGTATGCTGGAAATATCACGAATAATTTGGAATGGACAGAATATTCCAAACAAATTATAAAAGCCAGCTTAGTAAAAGAAGTTTCAAATTCTCAGTTAAAGCAGTTTGGAGATTATGATTTTTTCGATATCGGTTTTTGCCATGGAATTAGTAGTATATTATTTTTGTTATATAAAATCAATAAGTATCATAATGATGATTTTCTTGATTTTAAAATCGATTATTGGAAAAAGGAATTGGTTAGAAATGTAGTTAAAGTCATAAAAATAGATGGGCCCATTTATTATTCAAAAACATTTGGTGATAAAGAAAGTAAAATTGAATTAAATAAGAACTCTATCTTGAATGGCCTTTGCGGAGCAGCATTAGTTTTACTAGCTCTGGAGCATGAAGAAACAGATTGGAGTTCATGTTTATGTCTATATTAGTTATTATAATTCCTTAAATGAAAGATTTTCCATTTTACAAACAAGCCGATTTTAAAGATTGCGGTCCAACCTGTTTAAAAATAATAGCCAAACATTATGGTAAAACATTCAAAATACAGAGATTAAGAGACATTAGCGAAACAACTCGTGAGGGAAGTAATTTGCTTTTTATAAGTGATGCTGCTGAGAAAATTGGTTTTAGGACTTTGGGAGTAAAGTTGGATTCAGAAAATTTGGAAGACATGACTCTACCCTGTATTCTGCATTGGAACCAGAATCATTATGTGGTGCTTTATAAAATAAAAAAAGGCACTTACTATATTTCAGATCCGGCTTTTGGACTAATTCAATACAACAAACAGGATTTTATTAAATTCTGGATCGGGAATAATGCCGATGAATCCACCGAAGAAGGAATTGCTCTATTGCTGGAAGCCACGCCAAAATTCTTTCAGTCCGATTTTGATAAAGAAGAAAATAAAGGACTGGGATTTAAACTCCTGTCGCAATATATTTTAAGATACAAATCATTTTTAATACAGTTAAGCATCGGATTATTGGCCAGCAGTTTACTGCAGTTGATCTTTCCGTTTTTGACCCAGAGTATTGTGGATATCGGGATTCAGAATCAAAATATCCATTTTATCTATTTAATTCTTTTTGCGCAATTGTTTCTTTTTGCGGGAAGAACTGGTTTAGAACTTATCAGAAGCTGGATCTTACTGCATCTTTCAACCCGAATCAATATTTCGCTGATTTCAGATTTCTTTATAAAACTGATGAATCTGCCCATTTCGTTTTTTGATGTGCGTATGACGGGCGATATCATGCAGCGTATTAATGATCATCGAAGAATCGAAAAAATCCTGACCACTTCATCAATAAACGTTTTGTTTTCCGTGATTAATATGTTTGTCATGGGAGGCGTTTTGGCGTACTTTAACCTGCAGATCTTTTTTGTTTTTTTTATCGGAAGCTTTTTTTACTTCGGATGGATTACCCTGTTTTTAAAACGAAGAGAAATTCTGGATTACAAACGATTTGCCGAAGTTTCGCAAGAACAGAGCAAAGTCATGGAGCTTATCAACGGAATGCAGGAAATCAAACTCCACAATGCCGAAAAACAAAAACGCTGGGGTTGGGAGTATGTGCAGGCAAGACTCTTTAGAGTTTCCATAAAAGGATTGGTTTTAGAACAAACCCAAACCATAGGTTCCTCTGTAATCAATGAATTAAAGAATATTTTCATCATATTTTTATCGGCCAAATTAGTTATCGACGGTTCGATCACACTGGGTATGATGCTGGCGATCAGTTCAATTGCGGGAAGTCTGAACGGACCAATCGCCCAGCTTATTGAGTTTGTGCGAGAACTTCAGGATGCAAAAATTTCCCTGGCAAGATTGTCCGAAATTCATGAAAAAGAAGATGAAACCGAGCAGGAAGCCCATCAAACCAGCGAAGTTCCCTATGATTCCGATATCGAGATCAAAAACCTTTCGTATCGTTATTTAGGATCGGATATTCCGGTTTTGGACAATTTGAGTTTAATAATTCCTGCCAATAAAGTAACGGCAATAGTAGGGGTGAGCGGAAGCGGAAAAACAACACTCATGAAATTGCTTCTGAAGTTTTATGAACCTGAAAAAGGAGAAGTCAACATTGGCAATTCACAGTTAAAGAATATTTCGCAAAAAGCCTGGAGATCCAATATTGGTGCCGTGATGCAGGAAGGCTTTATCTTTAACGATACCATTGCCAATAATATCGCAATTGGAGTAGACAAAGTCGATAAGGAACGATTAGTATATGCTGCAGATGTAGCCAATATAAAAGAATATATATCAGGCTTGCCACTGGGTTATAATACAAAAATTGGCTCAGAAGGAACCGGAATGAGTACCGGACAAAAACAAAGACTGCTAATTGCAAGAGCCGTTTACAAAAATCCCGAGATTTTATTCTTCGATGAAGCAACATCAGCTTTGGATGCCAATAATGAGAAAGAAATTATGCGAAAACTCGATATTTTCTTCAAGGAAAAAACTGTGGTGGTAATCGCACACCGACTCAGCACGGTTATGAACGCAGACCAGATTGTAGTTTTGGACAAAGGAAAAATCATCGAAATAGGATCACACTCGGCATTAGTACAACAAAAAGGAAATTATTTTGAATTGGTTCGAAACCAATTACAATTAGGAAATTAATCATGGCAGAAGATACATTTGAATTAAGAAGCGAGGAAGTTCAGGACATTCTCACCAAAGTYCCCCACTGGATGATACGCTGGGGAACCGTTTTGATATTTGCCATTATATTTTTGCTGTTTTTTGTGTCMTGGTTTATCAAATATCCGGATGTTGTAAATACTGAAATTGTGATAACCACCAATATTCCGCCCGAGAAAATAGTTTCGAAATCATCCGGAAGGATTGAAGCTATTCTGGTAAAAGACAAATCGATAGTTCCCAAGAATACAACATTGGCAATTATAGAAAACACAGCCAATTACAAGGATGTTTTTTTATTAAAAAGTATAGTGGATGCTTATAATGTCAACGATCCCAAAAAAGATTTTCCTTTTGCCTTGCTTAAAAACAGTCAGTTGGGCGAAATTGAAAGCGCGTATGCCGTTTTTCAAAAAGATTATCAGGCMGATAAATTAAATGAAGACTTGCAGCCTTTTGAAGTCGAGAACAGAGCACAGGTTTCAGAGAAAGTGCAAATCAAGGAAAGATTGGAAATCCTGCAACAGCAAAAAGTGATAAACGAAAGCGAATTGCAGCTTCAGAAAAATGAAATTGCACGTTTTGAAACCCTTTTCAATAAAGGAATTATCTCAGCCCAGGAAATGGAAGCCAAAAAGCTGACTTACCTGCAGGCTCAGAAGAGTTATAAGAGCTTATTGTCTTCGATTTCGCAATTAAGGTCCTCTTTGATAGACAACACAAAATCAAGTCAGAGTTCACATATAAACAGCACCAAAGAAGAAGTTAATTTGGGACGTAACATGGCACAATCATTTTATCAGCTCAAGAAAGTGATAAAAGATTGGGAATTGGCCTACACACTAAAAACATCCATAAGCGGTGTAGTTACCTTTTTGCAGGTTTGGAATGAAAACCAAACGATAAATGTTGGTGATAATGTGTTTTCAATAATTCCCGATGCCAAAAACGGTTTTGTTGGAAAAGTAAAAGCACCGGCACTTAATTCAGGAAAAATAAAAGTGGGACAAAAGGTAAACATCAGATTGGCAAATTTTCCAGATAGGGAATTTGGAGTTCTGCGAGGAAAAATCCAAAATATATCACTGGTTCCCGATAAAGACGGAAATCTGCTATTGGATGTTGCACTCCCAAACGGACTGGAAACGTCTTATAAAAAACGAATTGTATTTCAACAGGAAATGAAAGGAAGTGCGGAAATCGTAACCGAAGACCTAAGATTGATCGAGAGAATTTTGTATCAGTTTAAAAGTATCTTTGAGCAAGTTTAATTTTGTTTTAGTAAATAGTATGTCTGAATTTTTATTAGAATTTATGGTTAATTAATAAAATGAACAAGTGTTGTTTTTTATTCCAATAAAAAAGAAAACCAAGAATGTTTACATCTTCAAATAAAACGCTTTAGTTAACTCGATATATTCAGGAGTATAAATATGTCTGTCGATTTCGATAATTAATTCATCGATTTCAATTTCAGGATTTTCATTTCGGCTAAAAGCCAATAAACTGCGTTTGATTTCAGACTTTGGAGTTCCTTTTACTCTGGTGATTTTGATTGGATAGAGTTCAGATTCTTTAGCTAAAGCAATAAAACTTTCTTCTTCTTTGAAAGGAAGAATAATAGCAAATATTCCGTTTTCAGAAAGTAATAAATCGGCTGCTTCAACCAATTCTTCAAAAGGCATTGCATCTTGAAAACGAGCTAAATCGCGTTGTTCGTTTTCGGTCTTATAATCTTCAGCATAGAACGGTGGGTTTGAAACAATCAAATCGTATTCATCTTCCGGCTCTTCAATAAATTCATCCAAACCTGCATGGAAACAGAATAAACGATCTCCCCAAGGAGAATTCTCAAAATTATCTACCGCTTGTTCGTAAGCTTCTTCGTCAATTTCAAGAGCATCAATTTGTTCAGCATGAGTTCGCTGAGCCAGCATCAAAGCGATAATTCCGGTTCCCGCACCAATATCCAATACGCTAAACGGATTATGATTTATTGGAGCCCAAGCACCAAGTAAAACACCATCGGTTCCTACTTTCATGGCCGTTTTGTCTTGTTGAATAGAGAATTGTTTGAATGTAAACATATATAAATTCCAATTTTTTTAAATTCCAAATTCCAAACTGAAAAAAGAAATTCCAATAGAGAAATCCCAAATTCCAATTGGAATGAAATATTTTGTTTGAGTTGCAAAAATAAGATTAAAATCCTAATTAATTATTTTGATGTTTTGGTGATTATTGCTGATAGAATCTTTCTTAATTCTTCGACTTCGAATAATAAAGAATCTGAGAGTATTCTTTGATCGGGATTTAATTCATGTAATAGTCATAACCAGAATTTAGATTCTTTAGCTTCTTTTCGAGAGATTTTAAGTCGAAATATTAAATCTTTGTCTCCAAGTTTTTTCGTTGGCTTCAATATAATTTGCTCCTACAGAACCAGATGATCTGACTAATTGCTTTCAGTCTTCTATATTTGATGTTGTTTTGGGTAGATTTCTAATATAAATTCTACACTCTTTTGCAAAAAGAAAAGTTCTCTCTTCTAAATCATAAGGTTTTCCCATAAAAATAAATAAATTCCAATTTTTTAAATTCCAAATCCCAATAATGAGAATTTAAAGATAAAACAAATCATTTACAATTTGAAGGTTTTTTCTTTCAAATTTATTGTAATCACAATGATTTCGGCACCAAATTGGAATTTGGAATTTTTCTATTGGAATTTTCTTTTTTTTTTTAGATTTGGGATTTCTTTTTTGGAATTTCCTCTATGTTAGTTGGAATTTGGAATTTCTCTATTGGAATTTTCCTATTTGGTTGGAATTTGGAATTTTAAAAATTGGAATTTCTAAACTTAAAGGTACATCTCAACAAGCCCTTCTGGCAAATTCATGATGACTTTTTTATTGTCGCGATCGATTTTTACAAGGAAATGGTCGATCATCGGAATTAGCATTTCTACTTCTCCATTTAAAACTTCAAAAAGAGGTTGTGCAGTAGTATCGTTTACGGCAGCAATTTTTCCGAAAACGCCTAAACGCTGATCTTCAATTTCAAAACCGATAACTTCGTGGAAATAGAATTTGTTACCGGAAAGTTTTGGCAACATACTTAATGGAAGATAAATTGCATTGCCCATAATAGCATCCGCATCTTCTTCGGTATTCATGTCCTCAAAACGAATTCTAAGAAAATCGTTTTTGTGTAAGGAGCTTTTTTCAATAAAAAAAGGAACCAGGTGTTTGTTGCATTCAACAAACACTGATTCCAGATTTTCGTATAACTCAGGTTCGTCCGTGTCTAAATAAGCCAGAACTTCACCTTTGAAACTAAATTTTTTAGCGATTTTACCTAAATAAAAACATTCTTCTTTACGCATTCCCGCTAAATATAATTATGCTTCAGTTGTTTCGTTATTCTCTTCAGCAGCAGGAGCTTCTTCAGTAGCAGCTTCCGCTTCAACTTCAGTAACTTCTTCTTCAACTGCAGGAGTTGCAGCAGCGATAGCATCAGCTTCAGCCTGAGCTGCAGCAGCTAAACGTTTAGCGTTAACTTCTTGTTCTGCTTTAAAAGCTTTAGCTCTAGCATCAGCTTGCGCTTTTGTTAAACCTTCTTTTTTAGCATCAACTTTTCCAGCTTTAGCATCTAACCAAGCAGATAATTTAGCATCAGCTTGTTCTTGCGTTAAAGCACCTTTACGAATACCTCCATCAAGGTGGTGTTTCAATAAAGCTCCTTTGTAAGAAAGAATTGCTCTGGCAGTATCAGTTGGTTGTGCACCATTGTGCAACCATTTTACAGCGCTATCAATGTTTAATTCGATAGTTGCAGGGTTTGTGTTTGGATTGTAAGTACCGATTTTCTCTAAGTATTTACCATCTCTTTTTGAGCGTGCATCTGCAGCTACAACCCAGTAAAAAGGTTTTTGTTTTTTACCGTGTCTTTGTAATCTAATTTTTACTGACATAATCGTATGATTAAATTTTGAGGTACTCGACCTCTATTAATTAAGGGTGCAAAGATATAATTTTTTTGTAAATAATGGGTTTCAAACCCTATTAATTATATCAGAGATGGATTTTTAGTAATTTTTGTATCGTTTTTGACTCCTTTTTTTTAAAATATTTATCTTAAATGTGATACTTTTGCTTTAAACTTATTTTTTTATGAAAAAATATTATTGGCTATTTATTACTATTTTTTTACTTGCATCTTGTGAGGAAGATGTAAAATTCAATACTCCGGCTTTTCAAGGTTTAAAAGACAACGTTTTTTGGAGAGCTCAAAATTATTCAGCTCAGGCAAAAGCTAGCGGTGGCGTGTATGTTAGTGGTGGTTTAGGAACCAATACTGTGACTCTTAAATTACCTTCTTTAGGACCAAAAACGTATGTTTTAGGTGTAGATAATTTAACAGCCGCTTCGTATTCAGATAGATTTGCAATTGATAAACCTGAGTTTACAACCGGAACAAATAAAGGTAGCGGACAAGTTATTATTACGGAATTTGATGCCGAAAAAAGGACTATTTCCGGAACATTTAAATTTACTGCAGTAAATACAAATACAGAAGATCTTGAAAATCCAAGTGTAACCTTTACAGAAGGTGTTTTTTATAAGATTCCGTACAATCCTGTGGTAACTTCTGGTAATTAAGTTTTTCATTTGCAATTGTTTGGTTTTATTCATTTCTATTTTTTTAAATCAAAATAAAAACATAAATAAACTAATATATAGTAGATTACAGAAAAATAAGACTACATTTGCTACATTATTATAAATAAGTACATATGAACATTTTTGTTGGAAGCCTTCCATTCAGTATTGAGGAAGCAGATTTAAGAGAGTCTTTCGAGGCTTACGGAGCAGTAGATTCAGTTAAGATCATTACTGATAAATTTACAGGAAGAAGCAAAGGTTTTGGTTTCGTAGAGATGCCAAACGATGCTGAGGCTCAAAAAGCAATTGATGAATTGAACGGAGCTACTGTTCAAGGTCGTGCAATTGTGGTTAATAAATCTGAACCGAAACCAGAAGGCGAAAGAAGAAGCTTCAACAATAACAGTCGTGGTGGAGATTCACGCGGTGGTTATGGTGGAGGAAACAACCGTGGTGGAAATGACCGTGGTGGTAACAGAGGAGGATATTAATATTTTTTTCTAAATATAAATAGAAAGGGATCAATGTAAATTGATCCCTTTTTTTATGCAATAAATTTTGTTTCTTTTGTAGAGATGCACAGCAGTGCATCTAACATCCAACAGAAAGCGAAGAAGCACTACTGTGCGCCTCTACGTGAAACCTGAAACAAAAAAACTATAGATTCGCAACCAGCCAATCTCCAACTTCGCTGGTTTTGTAAGTTTTAGTTCCTTTTGCAGCTAAATCTTCAGTTACAATTCCTTGTTCTAATGATTTATTTACTACAGCTCTAATTGCTTCGGCTTCGTCTTTTAGTCCAAACGCATCTTCGAACATCATAGCAGCAGATAAAATAGTTGCCAATGGATTAGCAATGTTTAATCCAGTTGCTTGTGGGTAAGATCCGTGAATTGGTTCGTATAATGAAGTATGTTCTCCAACAGAAGCAGAAGGCATTAATCCCATTGAACCAGAAATTACAGAAGCTTCATCAGTTAAGATATCTCCAAATAAATTCTCAGTAATCAATACATCGTAAGAGTTTGGCCATTGAACCAAACGCATTGCTACAGCGTCAACAAACTCGTATGAAACTGTAACTTCAGGATAATCTTTTTCCATTGCCTGAACAGTTTCTCTCCATAAACGTGAAGTTTCCAAAACGTTTGCTTTATCAACACAACATAATTTTTTGCTACGTGTCATGGCTAGTTCAAAGCCTTTTTTTGCTAAACGCTGCACTTCGGCTCTTGTGTAAACACAATTGTCAAAAGCAGTTTCTCCGTCGTCTCTTCTTCCTTTTTCTCCAAAGTAAATTCCACCGGTTAATTCTCTTAAGAAAACTAAATCAGTTCCTTCGATTCTTTCTCTTTTTAAAGGAGAATTATCAATTAAAGAAGGGAATGTAAATGTTGGACGAACGTTAGCGAACAAACCTAGTTTTTTACGCATCAACAATAATCCTTGCTCCGGACGAACTGGAGCGCTTGGATCGTTATCATATTTTGGGTGACCAATTGCTCCGAATAAAACAGCATCAGCAGCCATACAAATTTCGTGAGTTTCGTCAGGATAAGGAACTCCAACGGCATCAATTGCACATGCTCCGGTTAGTGCTGAAGTCCATGTTATTTCGTGATTGAATTTTTTTGCAATAGCATCAGATACTTTTACGGCTTCATTAATTACCTCAGGACCAATTCCGTCTCCTGCTAAAAGGGCTATGTTAAATTTCATTATTTGGTGTTTATTAATTATTTATTAAGGTTCAAAGTGGCAAAGGTTCAAAGCAACAAAGGGAAAACCTCTGTTCCTCTGTAACTTTGAACCTTTGTCCCTTTTTAAGGAACTACATTAAGCATTTTTTGGGTAGCGATAATCGCCGCAACAGTTTGATCAGAATCCAATCCTCTTGTTTTAAATTCTTTTCCATTATCATTGATCCAGGTAATAATAGTCTCGCATAAAGCATCAGAACTACTTCCGGGTGGGATTCGAACAGCATAATCAATCAGTTTAGGCAAAGTCATTTTTTTGCTTTTATAGATTTTGGTTAGTGCATTCATGAAAGCGTCAAATTGTCCATCACCTTGAGCGTGTTCTTCTATGATTTCGCCATCAAGATTTAAGCTTAATGTTGTTGATGGACGTGTTCCTTTGGAATGAACTAATATATAAGATTCAATGGTAATTTTATCTTGATAGGTATGACTGTTCAAAACATCCGATATAATGTACGGGAGATCTTCTTTGGTAACCGTTTCTTTTTTGTCACCTAATTCGATGATTCTTTGGGTAACCAATTTCAAATCTTCATTGTTTAATTTTAAACCTAATTCCTGAAGATTTTTTTCGATATTGGCTTTTCCTGAAGTTTTCCCTAAAGCATATTTTCGTTTTCTTCCAAAGCGTTCCGGAAGCAAATCATTAAAATATAAATTGTTTTTGTTGTCTCCGTCAGCATGAATTCCGGCAGTTTGGGTAAAAACATTATCACCTACAATTGGCTTATTTGCAGGGATTCTGTATCCTGTAAAAGTTTCAACCAGTTTACTAACGGTATAAAGAGAAGTTTCCTTGATGTTGATGCTTACTTCTGGCAGATAATCATTTATAACGGCAACAGTACTTTCAAGCGGAGCATTTCCTGCGCGCTCACCCATTCCGTTTACCGTAACGTGAAGTCCGTTTATACCCGCTTTTACCGCTTCCATTACATTGGCAACACTTAAATCATAGTCATTATGCGCATGGAAATCAAAATGTATTTGAGGATATTTTACTCTTATTTTTGAAAGGAATTCAAAAGTTAATGATGGAATTAAAACCCCTAAAGTATCAGGAAGCAAAATTCTTTTGACAGGCTGAGTGGATAAAAAATCGAGAAATTGAAAAACATAATCAGGAGAATTTCGCATTCCGTTGCTCCAGTCTTCCAGATAAACATTGGTTTCAATATCGTTTTCTTTTGCCAAAGCAATGATTTGGGCGATTTCAGAAAAATGTTGTTCAGGAGTTTTTTTTAATTGATGCGTCAAGTGATTCATTGAACCTTTGGTCAATAAATTCTGAACTTTAGCTCCGGCTTTTTTCATCCATTCGATCGAAACACCACCGTCTACAAACGAAAGGACTTCAATACGATTGATGTAACCTTTTTCGGTTGCCCAGGTAGTAATTCCTTTTACGGCTTGAAATTCTCCTTCACTTACGCGAGCCGAAGCAATTTCGATTCTGTCAATATTTAATTCTTCCAACAATAATTGTGCAATGGTTAGTTTTTCTGCAGCAGAAAATGATACTCCTGATGTTTGTTCACCATCACGGAGCGTCGTGTCCATTATTTCAATTTTTCTTTTTTCCATATTGATTGTCTATATTTCTTTAAAAGTGAAATTATAGTTGTGCTTTTATATTTTTCCCCTTACTTCGTTTAGTTTCATGGTCATCGAAAGGGCTGAATTTTCTATCCAGTTATTGTATTCTTCGATTGTCTTTAATCGTAATCCTTCCTCTAAATAACCTTCTTCGACCATTTGAGAAGAACCGGCAACTTTAGACCAAATCCCTATTTTTGATTTAAAATCGGAATCTTCCTGATTGTAAACTTCATCTGAATTTATTTTTTCAATAGAATGAAAACCCGCTTCTTGTAATAATTGAGGTAAATCTTCAGCAATCTTATTATTCATTCCGGCATCTTCTCGCCATTTCAAAAAAGTTTTATAAAACTCCTGCATGCTTTGCGGTGGCAACGGATTCCATATTAAATTGGTGTGATCATAGTCCAGAATCGAAATTTGACCGTTTGGCTTCAATAACGATTTCATTTTTATTAAAGCTTCTTTCGGATTGCTTAACCATTGTAATGTTCTGGCTGAAATAATTAAATCAAATTGTATTTCAGGATTGTATTCAAATAAATCAACAGCAATTAATTCTAAATTAGAAACCGATTGATAAAATTCCTGGCCACTTTTTATGAAACTTTCTGTATTGTCGATTCCAATAACTTTTCCGTTAAAGCCAATAGTATTTGCAATGTCTTTTGAAATTGAACCTGTTCCGCACCCAATATCTAAAATCGTCATTCCGGGTTTTAAAATCTGAATCAGATTTCGATAATCTTTTGATAAACTTCTATCGTTAAATATTTTTGTTGCGTTTTCGTCCCTTTTAATATGTTTATTGCCTTTCATTTACAATGGGATTATTTTTAAAGCTGATTTCTATATCGGATTATTTGGAAACATTCCTTCGGTCGATTTCATTTAGAAAGACCCGACAAGTTTCGAAAACCTGTCGGGTCTAATAGATCGAGCAAGATTTTATTAATACGGAAGCTTATCAGCGAAAGTCACGATATCTTCCTTAATATTCTGTAAATAATCAATGTCGTCAAAGCCATTAACCATATTATTTTTTTTGTATCCGTTAATAGCAAAAGATTCTGATTGACCAGTTGCTAATAAAGTAATCGTTTGGTTTGGTAAGTTGATTTCTAACTCCGTTTTAGGATCAGCTTCGATTGCTTTGAAAATAATATCAGCAAATTCCGGGCTAACCTGAACTGGTAAAACTCCGATATTCAAGCAGTTTCCTTTGAAAATATCTGCGAAGAAACTTGAAACTACAGCACGAAATCCGTAATCATAAACAGCCCAGGCTGCATGTTCTCTTGAAGATCCTGAACCGAAGTTTTTTCCTCCAACAAGGATTTTTCCGCAGTAAGTTGAATTGTTTAAAACGAAATCAGCTTTTGGAGAATCGTCTCCATTGTATCTCCAGTCTCTAAAAAGATTGTCTCCAAAACCTTCACGCTTTGTAGCTTTCAGGAAACGAGCCGGAATGATTTGATCTGTATCTACGTTCTCAATTGGCAGCGGCACTGCACTGCTGGTAAGTATATTAAATTTATCGTATGCCATTTTTTGGAATTTTAGATTTTAGGATTTAGATTTTAGATTTTCTTTTGAAAACTTAAACTTAGAACCTAAAAATGTTTTGTATTAAATAATGTTGATCATTTTATTTGAAGAAATTTAGATAAAGATTTACTCAAAGTGAGAAATCTAAAATCTATAATCTCCAATCTAAAATAACTCTCTCGGATCCGTTAGTTTTCCTGTTACAGCAGCAGCGGCAGCCATAATTGGACTCGCTAATAATGTTCTTGATCCAGGACCCTGACGACCTTCAAAGTTTCTGTTTGATGTACTAACTGCATATTTTCCGGCAGGAACTTTATCATCATTCATTGCTAAACAAGCAGAACAGCCAGGCTGACGTAATACAAAACCAGCTTCAGTTAAAATATCCAATAAACCTTCTTCTTTAATCTGAGCTTCAACAACGTGAGAACCCGGAACTAACCAAGCAGTAACATTATCTGCTTTTTTTCTTCCTTTTACAATTTCTGTAAAAGCTCTAAAATCTTCAATACGTCCGTTTGTACAACTTCCTAAGAAAACAAAATCAATTGGTTTCCCAATCATAACATCGTCTTCCTGAAAGCCCATGTAAGCAAGCGATTTTTTATAAGTTTCCTCACCACCTTCAACTTGATTGGCGTTCGGAATATGTTTTGTAATACCAATTCCCATTCCAGGGTTAGTACCGTAAGTAATCATTGGTTCAATGTCAGCAGCGTTGATGTTTAATTCAGCATCAAAAACGGCATCATCATCAGTTTTAAGTGTTTTCCAATAAGCAACTGCTTTATCCCAAGCTTCGCCTTTTGGAGCATATAATCTGCCTTCAAGGAAATCAAAAGTTTTTTGGTCAGGCGCGATCATTCCACCACGGGCACCCATTTCGATACTTAGGTTACAAACTGTCATACGGCCTTCCATAGTCATGTTTTCGAAAACATCACCTGCATATTCAACAAAATAACCAGTACCTCCAGAAGTAGTCAATTGAGCAATAATATAAAGTGCAACGTCTTTTGGACCAACACCTTTGCTTAATTCACCATTTACGTTAATACGCATTTTCTTTGGTTTTGGCTGCATGATACATTGCGTAGAAAGTACCATCTCAACCTCAGAAGTTCCGATACCAAAAGCAATTGCTCCAAAAGCACCATGAGTAGAAGTATGAGAATCTCCACATACAATAGTAGCACCTGGCAAAGTAATTCCGTTTTCAGGACCAACTACGTGTACAATTCCATTTTTAATGTGACCTAATCCCCAGTGCGAAATACCGTATTCAGCAGCATTATCTTCAAGCGCTTTAAGCTGATTGGCTGATAAAGCATCTTCAACTGGTAAATGTTGGTTTATGGTTGGTGTATTGTGATCTGCAGTTGCAAAAGTACGCTCTGGGTATAAAACCTTAACGCCTCTGGCTTTTAATCCTAAAAAAGCAACAGGACTCGTAACCTCATGAATGAAATGACGGTCAATAAAAAACACATCTGGTCCATCTTCAATTTTACGCACTACATGTGAATCCCATACTTTGTCAAATAATGTCTTACTCATTTTTTATTTTTTTTAATTGTAATATTCTAACCAAAGCAATTCCTGCTCATTATAATAGAAAAACAAAATTAGAAAAAGATATAAGGTCGTCAATTTCAATATTTCATTATATACGATACCCAAACTGAAATACAAATTGCGAATGGCTTTTTTGTAATCAGATTTGGTTGTAGAATGAATATAAATTGGTTTTGCTTTTCTTTTTTGGCTTAATTTTGATTTGCTTGCTTTATTTTTAATAGTTGGCAAATTTATCTCAAAATCAATACATAATATAATGTTTAATTGAAAAAAATGTAACAAAATCAATGAAAATAGTAATAATTGTTAGTTTTAAAATCTTTTTTTACTTTTTAAAAAGCTTCATTTATTGGTTTTTTGAAGCTTAAAAAATCAAATTTTTAATGATCTTTTATGTTGAAAATTTCATTTAAATACTACGACATCCAAGTGGATGAATTTTATGAAATTTTATGATTTTTTAAAAGAAAAAGAGACTTATTGAAAGTGAATAATTTTGAAGACTAATTCAAGGAGTTTTTAAACTCTAATGGTGTTAAATTGGTTTTCTTTTTGAATAATTTACTAAATGACTGAGGATATTCAAAACCTAATTGATAGGCGATTTCTGCTACCGACAGATTCGTGGTCATCAGGAAATCCTTTGATTTTTCAATTAGTTTGGAATGAATATGTTGTTGTGCATTTTGTCCGGTTAAATTCCGAAGCATGTCGCTCAGGTAATGACTGGAAACGTTGATTTGTGAAGCAAGAAAATCTACTGTAGGTAATCCTCTTTTTAGGGTTTCGGCATTGTCCAGATAATTACCAAGAGTTTCTTCTACTTTGGTTAATAAATCATTGCTGATTGTTTTTCTGGTAATGAATTGGCGTTTGTAAAAACGATTACTGTAATTAAGTAAAACGTCTATATAAGAAACGATTACATCCTGGCTCATTTCGTCTATAGCAGTATGAAGTTCACTATCAATGCTTGTTAATAAACCTGTAATAGTTGTTTTTTCGCTATCAGAAAGATGAAGTGCTTCATTGGTATCATATGAAAAGAAGCCGTATTTTTTGATGTTTTTTCCTAAAGGATAATTTCTGATAAAGTCCGAGTGGAAAAGTAAGGTATAACCAAAATATTCAATTCCTTCTTGATTATCGGTAAAAATCAATTGATTGGGTGAAGTAAACATTAATCCGCCTTCATTAAAATCATAATAACCCTGACCGTAACCCATTTTTCCGTTAGTTGAGTATTTATAGGATATTTTATAGAAATCTAGTAGAAAATGGTTATTAGTTAAATCAGCATCTATAACCAGTTTGGTGTTGTCGACCAAACTTATCAGAGGATGAAGCGGTTTTGGGAGTTTAAATAAACTATGAAATTGTGATAAAGAGGAAATTTTTGTCGGATTGTTGTTTTTCTTTTCCATGATATAAATTTATAAAAAAATTCAAAACTAATACCGTTCAGGTTATCAAAACCTGAACGGTACCAGATAATAAATTATGCTCCTAAAAATTGTTTCCCCAATGCAGCACGAAAAACTTCGTCTCCTTGTTCCAGTCTTTGTTTGTAAAGTGCTTTAGCATCTTCTCCTGCTACATATCTCAGTTTGTTTTTTCCGTCTGTAGCGGCTTCATAAACTACGTCGGCAATTTGTTCCGGAGTTGATGCCATTTCAAACATGGTGTCAACATTTGAAAGTAAGCTGTTTGTCATTGCTTCATATTCAGGTTTAGTTCCTGAATCAAGTGAGCCGTGTAGAAATTCTGTTTTGATACCACCCGGAGAAACTGTTTTAATGTTTATTCCAAACGGATTTAATTCAAACGCCATGCTTTCGCTCCAGCCTTCAAGTCCCCATTTTGTTGCGTGATATACAGAGCTTAAAGGAAAAGCAATCAATCCGCCTATCGAAGTAGTTGAGATGAACAATCCGCTTTTTCTTTCTCTGAAATATGGAATAAAAGCATTTGTAACACGAATTACTCCCAATAAATTAGTGTTAAGTTGTTTTGTAATCTGGTCATCATTAAAGCTTTCCAAAGGACCAATCAAGCCATAACCGGCATTGTTAAAAACGATATCAATATCGCTTAATGCAATGGCTTTTTGAACCGTGCTTTGTATTTGGTCATAATTGGTAACATCAAGTGGTAATAGCGTTACATTATTTAAATTAGAAAGTTCTGTTTCCTTTTCAGGATTTCTCATTGTTGCGATTACATTCCATCCTTTTTCCTGAAATAATTTTGCTGTAGCTTTCCCTAATCCTGAAGAAGCGCCTGTAATAAAAATAGTTTTCATAATAATTGTTTTAAATTGATAGGGCAAAGTTCAGGATAGAGTACAGTTTAAAAGTGTTCATTTTGGTGCAATGAGTATCCAAAATGAATAATCGAAGTTTTTCGGATAAAAAGGAGGTTGTTATCTCTTTGAGCGTAATTTTTTTAACACCTAGAAACATAGATTTGTTGCTTAAAAAAGGCGTTTCACTTATTTAAACACATCCCGTCCCGACGCTCAATGTCATTAAGTTAAGAAAAATGCAATGTAACAATTTGTTTTTGTTCCATCGGAACATTTCATTGGTAGCCCAATAAATATGGCGTTTTTTCACGTTCCTTAGGAACGTTTGATTTTATAAATAATTATTGGTAAAAACATATACAGATTACATATACAATTTCTCAAACGTCCCAATGGGACGATGTTTCTCTCGATACATTTTTTTTCTACCAATGAGGTGTTCCGATGGAACAAAATATTTGTCGAATAAATCTCGCGCAAAGTCGCAAAGCCGCCAAGTTTACATACATTTTCTTTGCGACTTTGCGCGATTTTTTTTAGTCTTAATTATCTAAAAAAAGCTTAACTTAATGACATTGCGCTTCGGGATCGGGCAATGTCATTAAGTTAAGAAGAAATCTATAAAATTACTTAACAGTTTAATCAAGAAAGTAATTAGGAAAATCCGTTTTTATCAGCGTTTTCGCTTTAGCGAATCAGTAAAATCAGTGTCTAATTTTTGACGCGGATAAAACAGATTTACTTCGTAAAAACGCGGATAAAAACGGATTTGATTTGCAATAATTTTATTTTTTAAAAGCTTAACTTAATGACATTGGGCTTCGGGACTATGTGTAAAAAGCTAGATTTTTTTAAGCCTCTTTTTTACAATACAAAAACCTATGTTTCTATATGTTTATTTTTTTTCACGAATTACAGCTATAGGTTTATTTAATGCTTTTGTTAACAACTTTAGCTTCGTTATTTCTCTAAAAAAAGTGTAAATTTGAACTTCCTCCATTTTCTAAAAAGCAATTTTTTATAATCCATATAATCAGTGGTTTATATTGGAATTTGGAATTTAATTTTTGCTATTTTAATTCTATGTATTTAATATTCGATACCGAAACTACTGGATTACCAAAACGTTGGGATGCTCCAATAACCGATTCTGATAACTGGCCTCGCTGTATTCAGATCGCCTGGCAGCTTCATGACGAAATGGGAACGCTTATAGAACATCAGGATTATTTAGTTAAACCTGACGGATTCAATATTCCGTATGATGCAGAACGTATCCACGGAATTTCGACAGAATTGGCTGAAGCCGATGGAATCACGTTGGCTGAAGTTTTGGAGAAATTCAATATTGCTTTAAGCAAAACCAAATTTATTGTGGGTCAGAATTTAGGTTTCGACGTTAATATTATGGGCGCCGAGTTTCATAGAGCTGGCGTGGATTCCACTATGAGTTCAATGCCGGTTTTGGATACTTGTACGGAGGTTACGGCTTCATTACTAAAACTTCCCGGAGGTCGTGGAGGTAAATTTAAATTACCAACCCTAACAGAATTACATAGTTATCTTTTTAATAAACCTTTCGCGGAAGCGCACAACGCAACTGCTGATGTTGAGGCAACTACGCGTTGTTTTTTAGAGTTAATCAGAAGAGAAGTTTTTACCAAAGAAGAACTGGATGTTCCGAAGGATTACTTCAGGGAATTTCAGAATAGAAATCCTCAGGAATTTCCTTTAATAGGTTTAAAACACATCAACTTAAAAGCAGCTTCTGATAAAATCAGAGAGCAGTTAAAAGCTTTAGAATCTGTAGGTAAAGAAACTACAGTTTCACATTCTGACAGAGAAGATTTTAAAACCGCAAAATACGCGCATCTACACAATCATACGCAGTTTTCGGTTCTTCAATCTACTATAGGAATTGGAAATATAGTTGCAGCTACAGCCAAAAACGGAATGCCAGCTGTTGCCATGACAGATACCGGAAACATGATGGGAGCTTTTCACTTTGTGAGTGCCGTTATGAACCACAATAAAGCAGCATCCGGAAAAAATAAGGCATTAGTTGAAGCTGGTGAAGAACCAACGGAAACTGAAATGAAACCAATTGTGGGTTGCGAGTTTAATGTTTGCGACAACCATTTGGATAAAAGCAAAAAAGACAACGGAAATCAGGTTGTTTTATTAGCCAAAAATAAAAATGGATACCACAATCTGGCAAAAATGTCGTCGATTGCATTTACCAATGGTTTCTATTATGTTCCGAGAATTGATCGAAAAATTATCGAAAAATACAAAGAAGATATCATGGTTTTATCCGGAAATTTATACGGAGAGATTCCGAGTAAAATTCTAAATATCGGTGAAAACCAGGCCGAAGAAGCTTTGATTTGGTGGAAAGAACAATTTGGCGATGATTTCTATCTGGAGATTATGCGTCACAATCAGGAAGATGAAAATCGTGTAAATAAAACCCTGATTGAGTTTTCTCAAAAGCACAATGTCAAATTAATTGCGACAAACAATACCTATTATTTAAATAAAGAAGACGCCAATGCGCACGATATTTTGTTGTGTGTAAAAGATGGTGAAAAACAAGCTACACCAATTGGTCGTGGTCGAGGATATCGTTACGGATTACCAAATCAGGAATATTATTATAAGTCAGGAGAAGAGATGAAAAAACTCTTTGCCGATTTACCGGATTCGATCATCAATATTCAGGAAATTGTAGACAAAGTCGAAATTTATTCGCTTTACAGAGATGTATTGCTTCCTAAATTTGATATTCCAGAAGAGTTTGTTGTTGTTGAAGATGAAGCTGATGGCGGAGTTCGAGGTGAAAATAAATATTTGCGACACCTGACAATGGTTGGAGCAGCAAGAAGATATGGCGAAATTACAGAATCGATTCAGGAACGTTTGGATTTTGAACTATTAACGATTTCAAATTCCGGATATCCTGGTTACTTTTTGATCGTTCAGGATTTCATCGCCGAAGCTAGAAAAATGGATGTTTCGGTTGGTCCCGGTCGTGGATCTGCGGCGGGATCTGCGGTTGCATATTGTTTAGGAATTACCAATATTGACCCCATTAAGTATGATTTGCTTTTTGAGCGTTTCCTAAATCCGGATCGTGTATCCATGCCCGATATTGATATTGACTTTGATGACGAGGGTCGTGGTCGTGTTATGGATTATGTAATCAATAAATACGGTCAGAATCAGGTAGCGCAAATTATCACTTATGGTAAAATGGCAACCAAATCAGCGATTCGTGATACGGCTCGTGTACTGGATTTACCATTATTTGAAGCCGATAGAATTGCAAAACTGATTCCGGCAATGATGCCATCCAAATGGAATTTGGCGCGTTTTATTTCTGAAAGCGAAGATGAGGTTAAAAAAGCTCTTCGTTCAGATGAATTTGATAATGTAAAAGAATTAATCGCCATTGCCAATGAAGATGATTTGGCAGGAGAAACGATTCAACAGGCAAAAATCCTTGAAGGATCGATGCGAAATACCGGAATTCACGCCTGTGGGGTAATTATTACGCCATCGGATATTACGAATTTCGTTCCTGTAACCACCGCAAAAGATTCTGATTTATATGTAACACAGTTTGATAACTCGGTGGCAGAAAGTGCCGGATTACTTAAAATGGACTTCTTGGGTCTGAAGACCCTTACGCTAATAAAAGATACCGTTAAACTGGTAAAATATAGAAACGGAATTGACTTAGATCCGGATACTTTCCCGATTGATGATGTTGAAACATATGCACTTTTCCAAAGAGGAGAAACGGTTGGAATCTTCCAATACGAGTCACCCGGAATGCAGAAATATATGAAGGATCTGAAACCAACGGTTTTTGGAGATTTAATTGCCATGAATGCTTTATATCGTCCGGGACCTTTGGAGTATATCCCATCTTTCGTAAGAAGGAAAAATGGTGAAGAAGAAATCAAATACGATTTAGATGCCTGTGAAGAATATTTAGGAGAAACCTATGGAATTACCGTTTACCAAGAGCAGGTAATGCTTTTGTCGCAATCGCTGGCTGACTTTACAAAAGGTGAAGCCGACGTTTTGCGTAAAGCGATGGGTAAAAAACAAAAGGAAGTTCTGGATAAAATGAAGCCTAAATTTGTGGAACAAGCGGCGAAAAAAGGTCATGATGCTAAAATTTTAGAGAAAATCTGGAAAGACTGGGAAGCATTTGCGAGTTACGCCTTCAACAAATCTCACTCGACTTGTTATGCTTGGATTGCGTATCAAACCGCTTATTTAAAAGCGCATTATCCTGCAGAATACATGGCTGCGGTTCTTTCGAATAATATGAATGATATTAAACAAGTATCATTTTTTATGGAAGAATGTAAACGAATGGGATTACAGGTTTTAGGACCGGATGTCAATGAGTCGTATTATAAATTTACTGTAAATGACGAATATGCGGTACGTTTTGGGATGGGAGCTATTAAAGGAGTAGGTTCCGGAGCTGTGGCAACAATTGTAGAAAGCAGGAAAGACGGTAGATATAAGTCGATTTTTGATTTGGCAAAACGTATTGATTTGCGTGCAGCCAATAAAAAAGCAATCGAAAATCTGGCACTTGCCGGAGGTTTTGATTCGTTTGAAGGAACAACAAGAGCACAATATTTTCATGATGATGGCGACGGAATTACATTTTATGAAAAAGCAATTCGTTATGGATCGAAGTTTCAGGAAAACGAAAATTCGTCGCAGGTAAGTTTGTTTGGAGAAACGAGTGAAGTTCAGATTGATGAACCTGTTGTGCCCCCATGCGAAGATTGGAGTACAATGGAAAAATTAGCCAAAGAGAAAGAAGTAGTTGGAATTTATATTTCCGGACATCCTTTGGATGATTTTAGATATGAGATGAAATACTTTTGTAATGCCAGATTAGAATCGCTGAAAAGCATGAATGAATATGTAGGTAAAAATCTAAATTTTGCCGGAATCATTAATAACGTGCAGCATCGTGTGGCAAAAAACGGAAAAGGCTGGGCAGTATTCAATTTAGAAGGATATGATGAAAGTTATGAGTTTAAGATTTTTGGTGAAGAATACTTAAAATTCCGCCATTTTCTAATTCAGAATAATTTTGCTTTCCTTAAAATTTTAATAAAAGACGGTTGGGTAAATCACGATACAGGCAAAAAATCAGATCCAAGAATGCAATTTGTTGAGATAAGACAATTGCAGGATATTCTGGAAGCATTTGCCAAGAAATTGATTTTATTATTGAATATAAAAGACTTGCAGGAAGATTTTATATACAAGTTGAGTGAGCTATTTAATGAGAATAAAGGAGACAATACCGTGGCATTTGAAATCATGGAGTTAGAAAAAATAAAACGCTTGGTTGAGGTCGAAACACCAACTGATTTTGAAGAAAGCGACGATCCTGTTTTTGCAGATGAAGCCGAAGATGGAGAGGTTTCTATAGAGGAAACAAAGATTCAGGAAGTAAATGAGATCGAAGAAATAAAAGTAGTAACCAAATTAACACTGCCAAGCCGCAGGTTAAAAATTAAGATTTCTGCTGAACTATTGCATGAATTAGAGAAAATGCAGGTAAATTTTAAGCTAAACTAAATTTTAACAGTTAAAATTTAATTGAATGCATTTTTTTTTAGTTAAAAATATGCATGCATAATACTTTTTTAGTAATATTGCTTAAAATTACAACGATTTCGTTCTAAGTCTAACAAAGCAAACTTTAGACATATGTTAAAATATTCTATGTTTGTATAAATTAATTAAATCAGAATTATGAAAAAGAACCTATTTTTATTAGGATTATTAGTTTGCTCTATGGCCACAATGGCGCAAACAGAAAAAGCAGATAAACCAGAAACTTGGTATTTTAAAATTGGTGGATCTTATTTCAACCAAACTGCTTCTACTGAATTTCCAACAGTTGGAGGAAATGCAGCATTAGATAGAACTTATGTTGGAGGAAAATTAGTATCTGAAAAAAGTATTACAGGTTCATTTGGACAAGGATTTAGAACAGGAATTACAGCAGGTTACCGTTTTTCAGCACGTTTAGGAGTTGAATTAGGAGCAAATTACTACTCAAGTAATTCTAAAACAATGGCACAAACAACATCTGATACACCATATATCCCAACATCTGCAACAACAGGAATTTATAATTTCAAATCAGTAGGTGAAATTACTGCCTTTGATATTGCTCCGTCTATCGTAATGTTTTTAGGAGAATCTCATGGTTTTGAACCATATACTAAAGTTGGAGTTTTAGTTCCAATTCACGGGGATTTAGAAATTACTACAGACGCAGTTGCACCAGTTGGAGTTAATCCAGGTACTGGAGCTCCAGTTTTTGGAAACGTTCACAGTGTTGATAAAGTAAAACCAAACCCAACATTAGGATTCTCTGCTGCTATGGGTACTTCTTATAAATTAGGAAAACATATCTCAGCTTTTGCTGAATTGGAATACCGTAACTTTACAGTACACGGAAAAACTAAAGAAACTACAGACTTTACAGTTAATGGCGCTGATAAATTAGGAACTAGAACTACAGCTCAAATTCATACTAATTACAGAGATGGTTTAGATGTTAATTCTAATAATGCTCTAACTAATCCAAATGGAGTAAACAAAGACAAACCAATGGATGAGTTAAGTTCTTACGTTGGAATCTCAGGTTTAGGATTAACTTTAGGTCTTAAATACAGCCTATAATTCTAAAGACATTTATAGTTTATAAAAAAGAGGATATTCAAATGAATATCCTCTTTTTTTGTGCTTTTTTGTCATTTCGACGAAGGAGAAATCACACGCGTAACTCGACAAAGATTGGCGATTTTCTTTGCGTAATTTCTAGTGTGATTTCTCCTTCGTCGAAATGAAAAGATTGCGTAATCTGTTTATTTTACAACGGATTTTAATTCATCCATAGCATTTCTTTAGGAGCTAATCCCGATAGAAATTCTGAATTGCTTCCAGTTTTAGCTCAATGTCATTAAGTTAAGAGAATATTGCCGAATAAATCGCGCAAAGTCGCAAAGTCGCAAAGAAAATGTATGTAAACTTGGCGGCTTTGCGACTTTGCGCGATTTTTTTTTAGTCTTAATTATCTAAAAAAAAAGCTTAACTTAATGACATTGAGCTAAAACTGGAAGCAATTCAAAATTCTAATAGTATCAAGAATTCCTAAACTCCTTCAAAACTTCATCAATAACCCAGGTTGTTCTTGCGGCTGAATTTCCTTTTGATGGATTGACACCTTCATTGCCTAAGAGTTCTGCAACAACAGTTTCAATAAGAGGTTGCTGAATATGAACCGGATTTTCGATCGTGATACTTTCTTTCTCTCCATTTATGTATTGAATATGAATAGGATCATTGCCAAAAGTTGAGAAAGAGATTTTTCCCTTATCACCTACTATATCAGTATTGTCATAACGTTCAAAACTGGTAAAATTCCATAAACCGGTTCCGTGAATTCCATTTTCGAATAAAAAAGACATCGAAACGGAATCTTCGGCAGGATAGGCAAGAAGTTGCGAACTTGCATGTCCACGAACAGATTTAATCGGACCTAATACAAAATCAAGAAAATCTAAAGTATGGCAAGCCAAATCAACAAAAATTCCACCACCGGAAATATGTGGTAAAACCGTCCAGGGAAGATTGATTTCGTCATCATATCTTTCTTCAAACGGATGGTATAAAATACAGTTTACATGTCTTATTGTTCCTATTTTATTTTGGTCAATTAGTTCTTTAATCTTTAAGAATCGGGGTAAACTTCTTCTATAATACGCTACAAATAAAGGTACATTGTGTTCTTTGCAAACACTGATCATTTCGTTGCATTCTTCAAAGGTCAAAGCCATTGGTTTCTCCACGTACACAGGTTTTCCGGCTTTGGCACACAAAATAGTATATTCTTTATGAGACGATGGAGGAGTTGCAATATAAACGGCATCAACTTCAGGATCATTAATTAAATCAACTGCATTTGAATACCATTTAGGAACATTATGGCGTTTAGCATAATCTTCGGCAAGGGCTGCATCCCTGCGCATTACAGCAACTAAAGATGAGTTTGGAGTTTTCTGAAATGCAGGTCCGCTTTTTACTTCCGTTACATTTCCACAACCTATAATTCCCCATTTTACAATTTTCATTTTCTGCTTTTTTTAGTTAATTCAAATTTAAAAAAGGTTTGCCACGAATTGCGCTAATTTTCACGAATTATTTTTTCACGCTCCCGATAGCTATCGGGATAAAAAGATTTAAGCAGATGAACGCAGATTTTAATAAAAAGGTTCGCCACGAATTTCACGAATTTTCTCGAATTTTTATTTTGATACTACTTAAAAAGTTAGCTATGAATTCACGTTATTTTTTCACGCTCCCGATAGCTATCGGGATAAAGAGATTTAAGCAGATGTACACAGATTTTAATAAAAAGGTTCGCCACGAATTTCACGAATTTACACCAATTAAATTCGTGCTAATTTGTGCAATTCGTGGCAAAAAATGCAGTACAAAAAAACCACGAACTCACAAAATAATTCGTGAATTCGTGGCTATAAAAAAAATAGACTAAAGTTTACTTTTTAGGCAAAGCTTTAAATCCCATATTGTAAAGTGTGAATGCTTGAATGTCTACATTTTCCTGAATTGTTGCGGCAACAGATTTTCCTGCTCCATGACCCGCTTTTACATCAATACGAATCAAAACTGGATTGTTTCCTGTTTGCTTGTCTTGCAATTCAGCGGCAAATTTAAAACTATGCGCAGGAACCACACGATCATCATGATCACCCGTTGTAACCATAGTTGCAGGATATTGAACGCCTTTTTTAACGTTTTGAACCGGAGAATATCCTTTAAGGTATTCAAACATTTCTTTATTATCCTGAGAAGTTCCGTAATCGTAAGCCCAACCTGCACCGGCAGTAAAAGTATGATAACGCAACATATCCATTACGCCAACAGCCGGTAAAGCTACTTTCATTAAATCAGGACGTTGCGTCATTGTTGCACCAACTAACAAACCTCCGTTAGAACCACCGCGAATCGCTAAGAAATCTGATGAAGTATATTTTTGAGCAATTAAATATTCGCCAGCCGCAATAAAATCGTCAAATACATTTTGCTTTTGCAATTTAGTTCCCGCATCGTGCCATTTTTTACCATATTCACCACCACCTCTTAAATTGGCAACAGCATAAACACCGCCATTTTCCATCCAGACAGCGTTTGCAATGCTGAAACTTGGCGTTAAGCTAATGCTGAATCCGCCATAACCGTATAAAATAGTTGGGTTTTTACCGTCAAGTTTTAATCCTTTTTTATACGTGATAATCATCGGGATTTTAGTTCCGTCTTTTGAAGTGTAGAATACTTGTTTTGATTCGTAATCTTCACTTTTAAAATCAACTTTAGGTTTTTGATATACTTCTGATTTGCCTGATTTTGGCTCAAGAGAATAAATGGTTCCCGGCGTAGTATAATTGGTAAAGCTGTAGTACAATGTTTTATCCTGTTTTTTTCCTCCAAATCCACCAGCAGTTCCTACCGCCGGAAGTTTGATTTCACGAAGTAATTTTCCGCTGTAATCATATTGTTGTACAAACGAAACGGCATCTTTAGTATAATTGGCAAAAAAGAATCCACCACCAGTTGAAGGCGATAAAGTATTTTGAGTTTCCTTGATGAAATCTTTCCAGTTTTCAGGTTTTGGATTGCTAAAATCAACCGAAATAACGCGACTGTTAGGCGCATTTAAGTCCGTTTCGATAAACAATTTATTCCCTTCATTTTCAATAATAGAATTTGAAGTATTAAAATTGTCTACAATAGTAATAATAGGACTATTTGGAACCGTTAAGTCTTTAATATATAATTCGTTTCCGTAAGTAGAATTTGCTGCAGTAATTACTAAAAAACGATCGTCTTCTGTAACATGACCACCAACATATCTACGTTTTTGGTCTGCGCCAAAGATTACTTTGTCCTCTTTTTGAGAAGTTCCCAGTTTATGAAAATACAATTTATGCTGATCAGTTTTTGCAGATAATTCACTTCCCTTTGGTTTCTCATAACTAGAGTAATAAAAACCTTCGTTACCATGCCAGGAAACACCACTAAATTTTACATCGACCAAAGTATCTTCCAAAACTTTTTTAGACAATGCATCGATAATAATTACTTTTCTCCAATCGCTTCCGCCTTCAGAAATGGCATAAGCGGCTTTATTTCCGTCTTTCGAAAAATCCAATCCGCCAAGCGAAGTCGTTCCGTCTTTCGAAAAAGTATTAGGATCTAAGAAAACTTCCTCTTTACCATTTTGTCCTTTTCTATAAACAACAGATTGATTTTGAAGTCCGTTGTTTTTTGAATAATAAGTAAATTTCCCTTCTGTATATGGAGCACTAATTTTTTCATAGTTCCACAATTTTTCCATGCGTTTTTTAAGTTCATCACGGAAAGGGATTTTATCCAGATATCCATAAGTAACTTCATTTTGAGCCTTTACCCAAGCTCCTGTTTCTGCTGATTTGTCGTCTTCAAGCCAGCGATATGGATCACTAACTTTGGTATCAAAATAAACATCAACAGTTTCTCCCTTTTTAGTTTCGGGATATTGAATTTTATTCTGTCCAAATGAAATTCCTGCGGTTGTAATAGCCATTATAAGAAATGTTTTTTTCATTGTTTAAGTTTAAACGGTTATAACAAAAATAAAACTTTTTGTTGTGAAACAAAGTTTAAACTATATAAGTTATATAAGTAAATATAAGCTGAGGCTAAACTTAAATGAACTTATATAACTTATATGGTTTAGATTAAAATTACAAGTTGAAATTAACTCCCAGAACAATATTTCTTCCAATATTAGGAATTCCGTCTGTTTTTAATCTTGAAAGGTGAGCAATGTATTTTTTATCAAATATATTGTTTCCGTTCAGGTTCACATCAAAAGCATGTTTCCCAAGTTTTACAGTTCCGCCAAAGCCAAGATTTACCAACGTATATCCGTTTGAAGCCGTTTCAAAACCGCTTACGTTACTCTGATTAAAAGTTGAGGAAACATTTAGGGAAGCATATCCTTCTTGGAACCAATCTTTGATTTTGAACTCCGTTCTTAATGTATTATTCCAATTATTTGCCGGAATCATAGGCAAATAATCACCGTTTTGCTTTTTGCCCGTTACAGTTTCAAAGCTAGTCTCAAAATGTAACCAATCTAACGGATGCGGGTGAAAATGCAAACCAACTTCACCACCATACAAATTGGCATTATCCTGAGTATAAGCAAAAACATTATTGTCTTCACGAACTTCTCCCGTTGGCGAAGTGTAGATGTAATTATTGATATGATTGTAAAAACCGTTAATGAAAAACTCAAAATGTGTGTTTTTGTATTCTAAATTTAAATCAGTCTGAACGTTTTGTTCTGTTTTCAAAGCAGCATTTCCAATTTCATATCGGTTTGTACCTTCATGTACACCGTTTGAAGTTAATTCGGCTAAATTTGGCGCTCTAAATCCTGTAGCAACATTCAATCGAAGCGTTAAAGGTTCAGCCAGTTTTGTTTTGTATCCTAAAGAAGCATTGAAGCTGTCAAATGATCGGTCTAAAGCCTGAAAATAGCCTTCTTCGCCTTCAATTCCGTGTGCTATAGAAGTAATTTTTCTATTGTCAAAACGCAATCCCGCTTGCAAAACATTACTTCCCCATTCGTAATTTGCAGTTCCAAAAGCACCAAAATCATTCGTTGTTGCGTCAGGAATCAAGTATTCTTCTCCAGAATTAGTATTCGTTTGATGCATTCCCTGAACGCCAAAAATAGCTTCAATTTTACCAAACTTCGGAAAATGATATTTAGCATTGTAATTAAAAGTATTCAGTTTCATATGAAGAGAAGCGTTATTACTATTTTCAAACTCGCTTCTGTCATTGGCGATATAACCTAAATCAACATCTAATTTTGAGTTTTCAAAAAAGATAACATTGTTCAAACTCAATAAATGATTGAAGATTCCTTGTCTTGGGAATTCTGTGTTTTTACTTGAAGATTGTTCTCCAATTCCATTATCCGGCATTCCAAGATCTAATTTATTGTAATTATATCTCAAAACACTTGAAAAGCTTGAGTTACTGTAACCAATTCCGGTTTTAAAGTCAGTTTCGTTATAACGAGTGTTTGTTACGCGTTCTCCATCGGCAATTTTATAATCAGAATGTGTGTTGAAACTTCCGCGAGCCAGAAATTTCCAATTATCAGTAGACGTTTTTAATCCAATAGAAGAATTACTTCCTTGTGTATTGGTAAAATATTTTTGACTGAAATTAGCTTTAAACGTATTCGCGTCCGCAAATTTCTCAGGATTAAAATACAAAACTCCACCTAAAGCATCAGAACCGTACAATAATGAAGCAGGTCCTTTTATAACTTCAACACTTTCGATTCCGGCATCATTTAAACCTAAACCATGTTCGTCTCCAAACTGCTGATTCTCGATACGAACACCTTGCGAATAGACCAAAACACGGTTTCCGCTAAGTCCGCGAATTACCGGTTTTCCGATAGAAGTTCCGGTAGAAATTTGTGAAACTCCCGGAATCGTTGCTAAACCTTCGATTAAAGTCGAAGTTCCTTTTTGTTGTAACGTTTTGATGCTTTCATGCTCAACTTTCATTACGTTTTGCGATTGCAATTTGTTGAAAGGCGTTGAAACGACAACTTCATCCATTTCAAAAATAGATTCCGTAAGCGATATATCCAGCGTGTTTTGTTTTAATAGTTTATTGATAGTTTTATTTTGAGTGGTATATCCAACAAAAGAAAAAGCAAGTCCTAAACTTCCATTTGGAAGATTCTTAAATTCGTATTTTCCGTTTTCATCAGTCTTAGTTCCTTTGTGTAATTCAGGCGCATAAACAGAAACGTTTGGCATAGGTTTGTTTTCAAGATTCGTTACCGTTCCTGAAACTGAATTTTGAGCCGAAAGCAGGCTCGAAAACCCTAAAATAAGGGCTAATATTATTTTTTTCATTTGAAAATGATGCTATAGTTAAACTCGTTGAGCGTTTTTTAACACATAGTAACATAGTATTTAAAGTATTCGAAAAGGCGTTTCACTTTGTTAAAATGCACATAGCTTTTATCTATGTGAAAGAAATATATTTCTTTTTAACGACCTCTTTAATAACAATATATGATCTATGTGTTTAGATTTTTTCTTTTAAAACAAAAACCAAACAGAATAGTAAAATTTGCCGATCCTGAAAAGTTTCAGAATGGGGAAATCGACTAATTTTTTTGAATTAGATTAAAAAGATTTTTGATTTTATTTCGAATGTTCGAAATTTAAGCAACTATAGTTTGAGGAGGACCGCGCAATAAATAGGCACTTTCTGAAAATGGAAATATCTTTTCTGAAAGGGCAAAGAAATAAGGAATTTCTTTGTGAAAGGTGCGAAATTGAAATGAAAATTCCTGAGGAACAATATAGCTTCCAAAAGTAAAATGACATACATAACATAGGTCATAATTATGGTGCTGATGCGTTATTTCTCCGCTTGGATCACTGTAGTCGTGATGACATTGCTTTTCTGAAAGTTGCTTTACAATATGCTCATAACTGTGTATCGACTGAAACAATATCGAGAACAATATTGTTAGAGCGAAAGAAACACTTAATATGAGCTGCTTTTTCTTCATGCAATGCAAAGGTATAAAAGCGCAATGAAAAAACGTTCTATTTTTTAGATTCTATTGGTTATTTATTGAAAAAAGCGCAACAAATGGTTTTATTCGTCGATAAAAAGAGAATAATTACGTTCTAATTGTCAGCTGAACTATCATTATATTATATTTGTAAGTAAAATAAATAGACCCTAAAAAACGTTTACTTGAAAAACTCTTTAAAACCAAAATACGATATGCGATTTCTTTTTAGTTGTTTGTTTTTAGTATCGTTTTTCAATGTTTTTTCGCAAGAAGAGACAAAACCTAAAATTGCACCGATTGTAAAAATCGATTCCCTATATCGGGAAGACCAGTTTTATTTTTCGATCACCTATAATCTTCTGACTCAGGTTCCGCAAGGGCTTAAACAGAATAAGTTTTCTGCCGGACTTTCAGCAGGATTCTTGCGCGATATGCCTATTAATAAAAAAAGAACCATTGCAATTGCTACAGGTTTAGGTTTGAGTTATCAGAATTATTATCAGAATCTTACTATTTTACAAACTCCAAGCGGAGGTTTGGCTTATGAAGTCAGTGATTATAATGATATTACTTCCAATAGATACCGTCAATATTTAGTAGATCTTCCAATAGAGTTTCGATGGAGAAATTCGACTTATGAAAGTTATAAGTTCTGGAGAATTTATGGCGGATTTAAATTAAGCTATGTTTTCTCCAATAAATCTGTATTGGATAATGGCGAAGAAACGTATAAAGTCACTAATAATCCGGATATAAATAAATTTCAATACGGTGTTTATTTGGCTGCGGGTTATAATACCTGGAATGTTTATATCAATTATGGTTTAAACACTTTGTTTAAGAAAAACCTACAAACGGTTTCCGGACAAAATATCGATGTGAGAACGCTCAATGCGGGATTAATATTCTACATATTATAACCACAGATACAAAAACAGCAATTGCGGTAAAATTCCAATAAACGTCCCGATTAATAATTCGTTTGGAGAGTGAGCTTCCATTTCTAATCGCGAAGATGCTACAATACCGGTCAATAAAATCAAAAGAGCCGACCAGTAAGGATTTTGCAATTGCAAGTGAATCGATAAGCCAATTACAAAAATTGTAAATCCGCTAATGGCCATCATGTGTAAGCTTGCTTTAATTTTAAAAAGCGAACATACTAAAGCCAAAATGGTGCTAAATAAGGCTGCAAGAAAAAAGAAATGCAACTCTGGATAACGTGCAATTACAATGCTTCTTTTGACCAATAAAATATATAAAAAACACTGTAAAACAAGCGGAATTTTGCGTTGCGAAGTTTCATGAACCATTACAGATTTTACATGTCCTGTTGAACGTAACAGTAAGAAAAACAATATTGGAACTAAGATTGTAATGATCAGAATCTGAAATAAAACATAATATTTTTCCTGATTCGTAAAAATATCATTTTTACAAAACAGATAAAATAAAGTGGCATACATCGATATGAAGATCGGATGTAGAATATAGGAAAATATTGGAAGTATTTTTTTCAAAACGTACTATTTAGTGGTGTCAAGCAAATATAAACAAATAATGGTTTTTGACTTATTCTTTTTTTGCCACAGATTAAAATGATTAAAAAAGATTATTTTTTTTTCGCCACGAATTTCACGAATTTTCACAAATCAGTACGAAAAAATAATTCGCGAAAATTCGTGAAATTCGTGGCTAAAAAACTAACACAGATAAGAAATCATCTTAATCCTTTTAATCTGTGGCAAAAAATAATTAGTGAAAATTTGTGAGATTCGTGGCAAACCTTTTTTTAAATTTGACAAAAGAAATTTTCTAAATGAGCATAAACTTAAAAAGCCTAATCCCAGTTCTAAAAGCGGAATGGATTGGCTCAGACACTGATATTTTTGTCGATCATATTTCGATTGACAGTCGTTCGCTGCAAAACGGATCGAAAACCTTGTTTTTTGCCTTGTCAGGCGTTAATAATGATGCTCATTTGTATATTCCTGAACTTATAGAAAATGGCGTTCAGAACTTTGTAGTACAATATATTCCTGAGAATTGTTCCGGAAAAGCAAATTTTCTAGTGGTAAAAAATCCCTTAGATGCTTTGCAGGAATTTGCCGGTTATTACAGAGATCTGTTTGATTTTCCAATTATCGGACTGACCGGAAGTAACGGAAAAACAATTGTAAAAGAATGGCTTAATTTTTTACTGAGTCCGGATTATAATATTATCAGAAGTCCTAAAAGTTACAACTCGCAGGTTGGAGTTCCATTGTCTGTTATTGCGATTAATGGGAAACATAATTTAGGCATTTTTGAAGCTGGAATTTCGACGGTAAACGAAATGGTTAATCTCGAGAAAATCATTAAACCTACAATTGGTGTTTTGACGAATATTGGTTCGGCACACGATGAAGGTTTTCAGAATCTGGAACAAAAAATCAACGAGAAATTATTGCTTTTCAAACAATCAGAAGTGATTATTTATCAAAAAAATGAAATTGTTGATTTGTGCTTAAAGGAGTTTTTAAAAGATAATGATTCAGCAGAAAGGCAACTTTTCTCCTGGAGTTTTACCGATAATTCTGCCGATGTTTTTATTCTGAAAAAAGAAAACAAAAACGACACAACGATTATTCAATATAAATATAAAGGCGAAACGTTTAGTTTAGAAATACCTTTTAGCGATTCGGCTTCGATAGAAAATGCAGTTTCCTGTTTGTTGGTTTTACTTTATTTTATGTATGATTTTGGCACGATTCAAAACCGTATGCAAATGCTGTATCCGGTTCGAATGCGATTGGAAGTTAAAAACGGAATCAACAATTGCAGTATTATCGATGATAGTTACAGTTCTGATTTTCAGTCGCTAAAAATTGCTTTGGATTTTCTGGAAAGTCAGAATAAAAAGAATGCGTCTAAAACAATTATTTTATCTGATATTGTTCAAAGCGGATTTTCAAACGAAGAATTATATACAAAAGTTGCACAGCTTATCGCCGATAATAAAGTAAATCGGGTTATAGCAATCGGAACAACTATTTCTTCCTTTGCAGCTAAATTTTCGAACTGTATAACCTTTCAAAATACAACTGAATTTATTACTCAAATTGAAAGTTTGAATTTCAATAATGAAACTATTTTAATAAAAGGAGCAAGGTCGTTTCAGTTTGAGCAAATTGTTTCTTTGCTTGAAGAAAAAACGCATGAAACAGTTCTTGAAATCAACATGGATTCGATTAGTCATAATCTGAATTACTATAAATCAAAATTGTCCGATGATGTGAAAATCATGGTTATGGTCAAAGCGTTTGGTTATGGAAACGGAGGATTGGAAATTACAAAATTACTCGAACATCATAAGGTAGATTATTTAGGTGTGGCTTTCGCCGATGAAGGAATCTCACTTAAAAATGGCGGAATAAAATTGCCAATTATGGTTTTGAATCCTGAATCGACTAGTTTTCCGTCGATAATTCAATATCAGTTAGAGCCGGAAATTTATAGTATAAAAGGATTAAATGCCTTTTTGAAAATTGCACGCGAAAAGAATTTAAAAGACTTTCCAATTCATATAAAACTCGATACAGGAATGCATCGTTTAGGTTTTGAAGAGCATAATTTAAACGAATTGATTGAAACCTTAAAAGGAAATTCATCAGTAAAAGTAAAAAGTGTCTTGTCGCATCTTGCCACAAGCGACGAAGTGAAACATTTTGACTTTGTGCTTTCGCAGATTAATTTGTTCGATCAATTGTCGTCAAAATTAATTTCGGCATTAAATATAAACCCAATTCGTCATATTCTGAATACTTCGGGAATCAGCAATTTCCCAAATGCACAATTTAATATGGTCCGTTTAGGAATTGGTTTGTACGGAGTTTCTAACGATCCTGCAGAACAAAAATATTTGGAAAACGTTGGAACCTTAAAATCGATAATTTCTCAGGTTCGTACCATTCCAAATGGTGATAGCGTTGGTTATGGTCGTCGTTTTATGGCAGAGAAAGAAACCAGAATAGCAACGATTCCAATTGGTTATGCTGATGGGATTTCGAGATTATGGGGAAATCAGGTTGGATTTGTAGTAATCAAAAACCAAAAAGCATCAATTGTTGGCAGCGTTTGTATGGATATGTTAATGGTTGATGTAAGTCATATAGATTGTAAAGAAGGAGATTCGGTGATTATTTTCGGCGAAAGCCCGACAGTTATAGAAATGGCTGAAGCTTTGAAAACGATTCCGTATGAAATTATGACAAGTATTTCGCAGCGTGTAAAACGGGTATTTTTTAGATAATTGTAAGAAATATAAAGAAAATTACGTATTTTCGATACACATTTAATTATAAACTAAAAATAAACAATTATGGGGATATTTTCAGAATTTAAGGAATTTGCAATGAAAGGCAACGTAGTCGATTTGGCTGTCGGTGTAATCATTGGAGCTGCTTTTGGTAAAATTGTAAGCTCATTAATTGAAAATGTAATTACGCCATTAATACTGAAACCGGCTTTAGATGCGGCACATTTGTCTACGATAGAAGAGCTAACTGCTTTTGGAGGAGTCAAGTATGGTTTGTTTCTTTCGGCAGTAATTAACTTTATAATTGTTGCTTTTGTGTTGTTTCTCATCATCAAGGGAATTAACCATGCTAAAAAGAAAAATGAAGTTGCTCCTCCGCCAGCCGGACCAACTCAAGAAGAGTTACTAACACAAATTAGAGATCTTTTAAAAAATAAATAATATACCGCTACACTAAGTCTAACTAAACCGTTCCTTAATTGGGACGGTTTTTTTGTAATAATCATAAGCAGATTTGGTAATTTTATTGTGATATTAAAAAGAACCGTAACAGAATAAAAGTGGATACTCAAACAGCAAAATATATAATCAATTACTTTCCTAATTTGTTGACAGATTTAGAAAGAATGGCTATTCGGCACAATAACTCAACTGATAAATTAGAAAATTCAATTTCGGACAATGCAAATTTGATAAAAATCTATAGAGAAAAAGGTTGGCTTACTTCTGATCAAAATGTACTGAATTTACTTAAAAGTGGCTATAAACAATTTGAATTAAATACTGCAAATAGAATTTTATCTCAAAATCTTAATAAAGTATTCTTCAATAATTGTCCAAAATGCAATCAACTTTCAAGAACACCATATGCAAGGCAATGTCGTTTTTGTGGGCACAATTGGCACAATGTAACGGTTGCTCAATTTAAACTTAACAACTCTTTTCAAATAACAGGAAGGGATTTTTTCTTGTTAGGACAAATAGTAAAGGGAGCAGTCAAAGTGGGGCAATTTATAGACTTAACAATGTTGGGACTCAACAAGAAACCAAAAATTGCTGCAATTGAATTTGCACTTAAACGACAAGATGGTAAAGTTTGGGAGGATATCGGACTAGGAACAAATGAACTCACTGAAGAAGATAAAGAGTATTTAAAAAGTATTGGTTCCTTCGGGACGCCTTTTGACATAATTAACGAACGCTAAATGCGGTATTTTACTAGTTAAGGATTTAAATTAATTTTTGTTTTGTTTGATTTGTAACATTTTGTTATTTTTTGTGAAGCGCCTTGTTTTGTTTTTTATTATAGCTACTTTTGCAGAGTAAATTAGATTAATTCATACTAAAGATATAAAAATGAGAATAGCCGTTGTAGGTGCCACTGGTATGGTTGGCGAGATAATGCTTAAAGTTTTGGCAGAAAGAAATTTTCCTGTTACAGAATTAATTCCTGTTGCATCTGAAAGATCAGTAGGAAAAGAAATAGAATATAAAGGAACAAAATATAAGGTTGTAGGAATGCAGACTGCAGTGGATATGAAAGCTGATATTGCTTTGTTTTCTGCCGGAGGAGATACATCATTAGAATGGGCTCCAAAATTTGCTGCAGCCGGAACAACGGTTATTGACAACTCATCGGCTTGGAGAATGGACCCAACTAAAAAATTGGTAGTTCCTGAAATCAACGCTTCTTCATTAACAAAAGAAGATAAAATTATTGCAAATCCAAACTGCTCGACTATTCAAATGGTTTTGACTTTGGCACCTTTGCATAAAAAATACAACATCAAAAGGATCATCGTTTCTACTTATCAATCAATCACCGGAACGGGTGTAAAAGCGGTAAGACAATTAGAAAATGAGTACGCTGGAATTCAGGGAGAAATGGCTTATAAATATCCAATTCATAGAAATGCAATCCCACATTGCGATAGTTTTGAAGAAAACGGATACACTAAAGAAGAGATGAAATTAGTGCGTGAAACTCAAAAAATCCTTGGTGATAACACGATTAGAGTTACAGCTACTGCCGTTCGTGTTCCTGTTGTTGGCGGGCATAGTGAGGCAGTAAATGTTGAGTTTACAAATGATTTTGATGTAAATGAAGTTCGTGAAATTTTGCACCATACAGATGGAGTAGTAGTTCAGGATAACTTAGATACTTTTACTTACCCAATGCCATTGTATGCAGAAGGTAAAAATGATGTTTTTGTTGGAAGAATTCGTCGTGACGAAAGCCAGGAAAACACTTTAAACATGTGGATTGTTGCTGACAATTTGCGAAAAGGTGCTGCAACAAACACAATTCAAATCGCTGAATATTTAATTTCAGCCGGTTTAGTATAATCAGAGATTAAAGAAAATTGTTATAAAGGAAAAACCGTAGTTACAGTAATGTAATTGCGGTTTTTTTGTAGAATAATTTTAACGCAAAGCGCGCTAAGATTTTATCTAATAGTATGTTTAAAAAAAAACAACGTTCGCACGAGTTCGCAAAGTTTTTTCGCCACGAATTTCACGAATTTTCACAAATTAATTCGTGCTCATTCGTGAAATTCGTGGCGAAAAAAAATCATTTTAATCTCTATAATCTGTGGCGGAAAAATTTTAACATGGCAAACATAGGAGTCCGCAAGCCAGCTTTGTGAACTTTGTGTTTTCTATGCGTAAAGTAAAATTAAATCTTAGTGCGCTTTACGGTAAAATTGATCCCTAATTTATAGCTCCGCAGGTTTTGGTATTAATTCATAAAAAAGCCATATTTTAGCTATAAGAAATACAAAACGTATGAACTTCGATAACTATAAAATAATCCCCAACTACAAGAGTAATAAAACAGACTTATTCCTTGCCGATGAAGAAGATATTCTGGCTTGTGAAAAAACATTAAATATAGCTTTTGACACTGATTATAAAGAGTATGTTCTGAGTTTCGGAAGCGGAATCCTTGGCGGTACTTACGTCCGTATATTTCTTCCTGAAACTATCATACTGACTTTGGCAGAGTGGAAAAATCGTATAGACGAATATTGGTTTTGGGATGAAGGAAAGGATGTTTTGACGAAAGATGAAGTTTTGAATTCAATAAGAATTGGAGATACTTTTGACGGAGACGAAATCATTTTGCTTAAAAACGAATATTTTATTCTGCCAAGAAATAGTGAAATGATTTATAAAGCAGGAAATACACTCGACGAAACGATAACATGGTTGTGTTCATCAGGAATATTAACAGAAGCATTTTCTGAAAGAGAATTTGAGCCTTTTGATCCAAGTGATTTGGAAGAATAATTTTAATCTATATAAATGAAAGATATAAACATAAAATACATTGAAGAAAATTATCTGGAAGCTGAAGAAATTATAAGAATAATGGATCTTAATTCAGATAAATTAAATCAACTTATCAAAGATCAACTTATTCCAGAGCCGTCTTATGTCGTAAATTCAGAAGTAACAATTAGTTCGCCTTTAAATGATAATTATAAGGTTGTTTCTTCTAAAAAGTATTTTCCTAAAAGTATTTTGAAACTTATCGCGGACAATACTTTACATCATAATCCTGAAAAGTTTAAAAAGGATTTTAGACAAAATCTCTTATCTAATTTGAAGAAACACCAGCACAAAATATTTGCTTATGGGGATACTTTTGATGAAAATGGAGAAATTGATTTGGTAAAAGTGGAGAAAGCTTTAGAAGAGGAATGGGAATATTTTTGTAAAGGAATTTATGGTATTTGTACTTTAGAAAGCGATGAAGATGCAATCATTGAAAAAGAAATCGCAATAAAAAGAATTTTAAATTTTATTGAAATTAAAGGTTCAGTTGTAACTCAGGAAAAGATAGAACTTTTAAAAGATCTCGACGACGAATTTAATAAAGTAACAAGTCTTTTTGCGCCTTATCAGCGTGAAACAAGCAGCAGAGGTAAATATCTGGATAAATTGCTAAAAGAATTTGATTTAGAGGAACTGATAAAGAAGTACGAATAAAATTTCTTAATATAATGAACCTGTCGGGTTTAATAATTAAGGCATAAAAAAGCGAGAACTTAAATTCTCGCTTTTTTATTATTTAATATTCTGGAGCTAATTCCAGTTCTAA
The DNA here is from genome assembly GCF_006438875.1 of Flavobacterium pectinovorum. Lineage (GTDB taxonomy): Bacteria > Bacteroidota > Bacteroidia > Flavobacteriales > Flavobacteriaceae > Flavobacterium > Flavobacterium pectinovorum_A. Next base: position 23,459 of record NZ_RCZH01000006.1, on the reverse strand, counting down.
TCCTTCTAATTCTGTAGTAATTGGTATCTGACAGCCTAAACGACTATTAGATTTAACATAAAATGCTTCCGAAAGCATGGCTTCTTCTTCATCTCCCATTTCCGGTAATGCAATATCATTAAGAACATAACACTGGCAAGAGGCACACATTGCCATTCCTCCACAGGTTCCTTCGACAGGAAGTTCGTATGCTTTGCATAACTCCATTATGTTCATTGCCATATCAGTTGGAGCTTGTAATTCGTGTATAACTCCTTCTCGATCTTTAATCTTTATTAATACATCCATTTTAATTATTTGGAATTTTTGTTCGGATTTGATAACGGGAACAAATCCTTATTTAAATTAACTTGTTGGTTTTAAGCTAAAGGCGTATTCTTTTCTATCGTTGTCTTTTGAGTGTATTTTAATACCTAAAATATTACCTCCCTTATCTAAAATTGTTACTATAGCAATTATAGAATAATAATCTCTATCTGATTGGAAAATTAAAGTTCCTTCATAAGTTGTGTTTACAACTCCTTGTTTATCAGTTTTTGCTGACACTTTTCTTGGATGAGAAAATTCGGCAGAACTATAGGTAGCTTTGTTTGAGAATTTTGCTTCTCCGTTGCAAAGATCATACAAAAAATCATAATTACCAATTCTAAGGCTTCCTTCTTCATTGCTTGGTATTGTCGAAAATACAATTTGACCGGAATAGTTAAAATCTGTCCATTCCTCATCTTCATTCAACCAGGCTTTGTCTACGACTAATGTTGTTGGACTTTGACTTTGTTGAGCATAACTTACGGTCACGAAAAGAAACAATAAAAATAGAGTGTAATACTTCTTCATAAGCTTAAGATTTAGAGGTTGTTTACAAATTTAAGTTAAAAATGTAAAAATACTGAACTAAAACCCTTAAATCTTTAGATTGTTTTTTATTAAATCCGCAAATTTTTGCTTTATTTTGATTGCTTTTTTAGGTTTTTACAAATCAAATCGCTTAAGCACTATTATTCTTGTTAATTCAAGATCCCTAAAAAAGCAAGGAAAACAGGTGTTTTTATTACATTATATTTACCACAGTTTCTATTTGTGGAGCAAATTTTTTGATAGTTGTTTCGACTCCTGCTTTAAGTGTCATTTGGTTTACACTACAGCTAATACATGCTCCTTCAAGACGCACTTTGACATGTTTGTCATCGTCTATAGAGATTAATGTAATGTCTCCTCCATCAGAATTTAAAAAAGGTCTGATTTCATCTAGAGCCAATAATACGTTGCTTGTTAATTCTTCTGTTGTCATAATTTTATCAATTAGGTAATTAGTCAATTAGATAATTAGAAAATTCACTTTGAAGTAAAATTATCTAATTATCTAATTTTCAAATTATCTCATTAGTTTTTTCTCAATTATCTAATTTATTTCTTTACTGCTGAACAACCTGCCATAGTTGTAATTTTAATGGCTTCTGTCGCAGGTAAGCTATCGTTTCTGTTTACTGTTTCCTGTACAACGTTTCTGGTTATTTCTTCAAAAATGGTTTCGATTACCGAAGCCGTTTGCAAAGCCGCAGGGCGACCGTAATCTCCCGCTTCACGAATTGATTGTACAATTGGCACTTCTCCTAAGAACGGAACATTTAAATCTTCTGCAAGATTTTTTGCACCTTCCTTTCCAAAGATATAATATTTATTGTCAGGTAATTCTTCTGGTGTAAAGTACGCCATATTTTCGATAATTCCCAAAACAGGAACATTGATATTGTCTTGCATAAACATTGCAACTCCTTTTTTTGCATCGGCAAGAGCCACAGCTTGAGGAGTACTTACTACTACAACTCCAGTAATAGGTAATGATTGCATAATTGAAAGGTGAATATCTCCAGTTCCCGGAGGTAAATCAATTAGCATAAAGTCTAATTCTCCCCAATCTGCATCAAAAATCATTTGGTTCAAAGCTTTAGCAGCCATTGGACCTCTCCAGATTACAGCCTGACTTGGAGCAGTGAAAAAACCGATAGAAAGTATTTTGATTTCATAACTTTCAATTGGTTTCATTTTTGATTTTCCGTCAACGGTAATTGAAACTGGTTTTTCGTTTTCTACATCAAACATAATTGGCATAGAAGGACCATAGATATCAGCATCCAGAATTCCAACACTAAAACCCATTTTTGCAAGTGTTACGGCAAGATTTGCTGTAACAGTAGATTTTCCAACTCCACCTTTACCAGAAGCAACGGCAATTATATTTTTGATTCCCGGAATAGCCTTTCCTTTTATTTCGTTAGGATTTTCCTTGGCTTCAACTTTAATATTTACTTTAACTTTTGCATCAGCAGAGATCAAATCATGAATCGTTTTTTTGATATCATCTTCAGCTCTTTTTTTAATGTGCATCGCTGGGGTATGTAATAATAAATCTACCACAACTTCGTCGCCAAAAGTTATTACATTGGTAACAGCACCACTTTCAACCATATTTTTTCCTTCTCCTGCTATAGTGATTGTCTCTAAAGCTTTAAGAATTTCTTTCCTGTCTAATTTCATTTTAATCGTCTGTTTTCTATTGAGGGAGACCAATTTAAGAACTGTGTTTATTTAAACTGATTTCAGACTACAAAGATAACAGATTATGTTCGGATTCAAACTCTTTTAAATTGTATTTCTCGATATTACGATTACTCAAAATGATTCTAAATAATTGAGTTTCGTTTCTTTATTGAATTAAAATTGTCTGATTTTCATTTGATATTCAAAAAACTAAAGCATGTTTAAAGTTGAAACACGTGATTTTTGAAATAAATTTTCAGAATAAGAGGATTAAAATGTGGATAATCTTAGCTATATTTGAGTACCCTAAATCGACGCTTTCTTATGTTTTAAAAAGTATCTGAAAACTTGCTTTTGGGTGAATTATGGTTTTTCGATATTTTTTTGAATAAAATTATTTTCTAAATTTTAAATCTAAAAATATGCGAAATTTTACTTCTTTATCTGTAATTATTACCGTTAGTTTTTTGATGTTTTCTTTTGAATCTTCAGCAAAAAATAGTCACATAAAATATAAACCAACGGAATCGTCAAACCTAATTGTCGAGAAAAATTATGTTACGAATCTTGTTATCAATACAGAATCGATTAATGAGTTCTATAAAAAATATCCTAAGCTAAAAAAATATCAAAATGACGTGTTGGATCTTTATAAAAAGAAAGAATTTAAGTCGATTTGGTACGATGATAAAAACATCAGTGAATTTGGATCTTTGCTGTACCATAAAGTGAGACAACTCAATGATCAGGGTATTAAAGCAACCATGCCTTACAGAGATTTAATCGATGATGTCTTTAATGAAAATGTAACGGAAGATCTTTCTCAGATGGACACAGAGCTTTTGCTGTCTAATATGTATGTGTTTTATGCCAGTAATGTTTATTCAGGTGTAGATCCCGCTACTTTAAAGAAAATTGGCTGGTTTTTGCCAACAAAAACTATTTCGTATACCAAAATATTAGACTCTCTAATGGTCGATCCGGACAGACTCAATAAAGACGAGAATTTGTTGTATGGACAATATTATAAGCTTAGGGCTGTCCTGAAAAAATATCGTACGATCGAAAAAAACAATCTTTGGAAGAAAATAGAAATTGATAGTGCCAATTATAAAGATTTAAAACCTTTTGATAGCGGTGTTGTAATAACGCAAATCAGAGAACGCTTGTTTGTTGTGGGTGATCTGGCACAAGATTCTAAAAGAGATGTTTATGACGAAGAGATGATGGCGGGTATTTTAAAGTATAAAAAAAGATATGGACTTAAGCTAAATTATACTTTAAGCCGAGAGCATATTGACCAAATGAACGAACCAATTGGCAAAAGAATCAAAACTATAATGCTAAATATGGAGCGTTGCCGATGGATACCGGCAAATTTGGCGCAGGCAAATGAATACATAATGGTCAATATACCTTCGTTTAGACTGGTTTATGTTAAAAACGGAAAATATGATTTAGTTTCCGATGTTTTTGTGGGAACCAGAATGACGGAGACGGTAATCTTTAGCGGAATGATGGACCGAATCGTATTTAGTCCTTATTGGTACGTTCCGCAAAGTATCATTAAAAATGAACTAAAATCGAAAATTGCCGAAGATAAAAATTATCTGGCTGAACATAATATGGAATGGAATGGAGGGAATGTGCGACAAAAACCGGGACCAAAAAACTCTTTAGGATTAGTCAAATTTATGTTCCCAAATCCAAATGATATTTATTTGCATGATACACCGGCAAAAAGTTTGTTTGAATTTGAAAAACGTGTTTTTAGTCACGGCTGCATCAATGTAAAAGAAGCAAAAAGCCTGGCACTTGAAATATTGAAAGACGATCCGGATTGGTCAGTTGATAAAATAGAAAGCGCAATGAGCGGTGAAAAAGAAACAACTTGCAAGCTAAAAAATAAAATACCAATCTATATTGGTTATTTTACAGCTTGGGTAAGCGATGATGGAGAAATTGGATTTTATCCGGATGTATATGACAGAGATCCGCAATTAGATAAATTACTTTATTCAGATTCTGTTGCTTCAAAATAAGATATTCAATAATTAGTAAACCCGCCAGATTTTATGAATCTGACGGGTTTCTTTTTTAAAAAAAATGGTCTACAAGTTTATTCGTATTTTAAATATTTTAAGATATCTATTTTGGTTACCTGATAGGCTTTTGCCAAAACAATCAGCAAAGTTAAAACCATTAAGGAAACCAGTGCTATACTAAACGGAACAATCGAAACATTGATTCTGAAAGCAAAATTTTCAAGCCATTTTTGTAATAAAATATAAGCCGGCACAATCCCGATTGCGAATCCCATTAAGCAAAAAATGACATATTGTTTTGATAATGCTTTTAATAAAACATCAGTTTCTGCACCCAAAGTTTTTCGGATCGCAATTTCTTTTAATCTTCTTTCCATTGAAAAAGAAGCCAAAGCAAATAATCCAAAAACTGCAATGATAATAACCACCAGATTCAGAATAAAAAACAGATCTTTTTGTTTCACTTGTTCCTGATACGTTTTGGCAAATCCTTTGTTTACAAACTCATAATCAAAAGGATAATCAGGATTCACATTAGTTTCCCAATATGTTTTTAGCTTAGCTAAAGTTTCCGTTAGATTATTTGGAGAAACTTTTACATAAACATTATCAAAGTTATTCCATTTCAAAGTTTTCATATTGATAAAAACCATTGGAGGAACTTTGTTTTGAAGTCCTGTAATATGAAAATCTTTGACAACTCCAACAACTTTAAATTTTAAGTTTTCTTTTTCCCCCCAACCCGAGGTTATTACTGTATTTATAGGGTTTTTAAGGCCTAATAATTTAGCTAAGGTTTCGTTTATCAGCCAATTATTGATCGTATCCGAAGCAAATTTAGGAGATAAATCACGGCCTTCGACAACTTTAATTTTCATCATTTCAAGAAAGCCAAAATCCATTTCAACGTTTCGTGGTTGTACAAAAACACCATTATGTGTAAAACCGGAGCTTGAGTTAGTGCTGTTGCCAAAACTTCCTGCAAAAGTAGAAACATCCTGAACTCCTGACATTTTACTGATTTCTTGTTTTGTAGTAAAATATTTTTGAGCTTTTTTACTGTAATCTGCAGAATTAAACGGAATTCTGATCACTTGATCACCGCTAAAACCAAGATTTTTATTCATCATATAATCAACCTGAGAATTTACAATTAAAGCGCCAATGATGAAAAATGCTGCAATCCCAAATTGAAAAATAAGCATAGAATTTCGAATCCAAATACCGCTTTTGCTTCGCGAAAAGTTTCCTTTTAAGACTTTTAAAGTTTCAAAGTTTGAGATATAAATGGCAGGGAAAATACCCGCAAGAATGATTACTAATCCAAATATTAAAATAAGTTGCAGGTAAAATTCGCCTCCATTCATTGTAAGAGTTTTGCCTAAAAAAGAATTATAATAAGGCAAAGAAAGTTCCACTATTGCCAAAGCAAATAAAATAGCAAGAATAACAATTATAGCAGTTTCAAATATAAATTGTGCAATAATTTGATTTTTACTTGCACCAACAATTTTACGAACACCTACTTCTTTAGCGCGTTTTATAGCCGAAGCTGTTGCTAAATTAATGTAGTTTACAAGTGACAAAATCAAAATCAAAATTGATAATCCAGCCATAATATAAAGAAGCTGTAGGTTTCCTTTTCCTTCAGGAGTTGTTGATCCGGAAGCTTTTGAACCATGAAGATGCAAAGTTTTTAACTGATCCAGAAGAATCTTGATTTCTCCATTTTCTTTGATGTATTGTGCCACAGTCTGACCACTTTCTTTAGCATCTTTCAAAGTCCTGTTGACATAATTAACATTATGCATTTTCTTTAAAACTAAAGCAGGATCAACATTTTTTTTGATTTTGACCATCAAGCCATAATTGAAATTTCCCCATTGGTTGAAATCATGTTCGCGCATGATACTTCCAAAAACATAATTAGGCTCAAAAGAAGAAGGTTTTATAATACGATAAAGAGCTTTTACGATATAAGATTTGTTATCATAAGTAATAGATTTTCCAATTGGATCTTCATCTTTAAAAAGCAGTTTTGCTTGATCTTCTGCAATAGCAACACTATTTTTTTCTTTTAAAATATCTTTTTTAGAACCTTTTGTTATTGGAAAAGGAAAGAAATCAAAAAAGTTACTGTCAGAAACCATAATTTTTTTATCGATTACTTTTTGATTTTGATACTTTATAACAGATTCGCTATACCAAATGTTTAAAAAACAAATTTGCTCAATTTCGGGAATCGTTGCTTTACAAGTTTGTCCAAACGGAATTGAACTCGTTGCCCAAGTATCTCCAGTTGCACCTATTACATTCAGGACTTGATAAGAATTTTCTTTTTCAGGATTCCATTGATCGTATGAGTTTTCGTTATTCCAATATAAAATAGCAAAAATAACACCTGCAACTCCAATGCTTAAGCCCAGGACATTTAAAAACGAAAACAGTTTGTTTTGCTTTAAATGATAGATAAATATTTTAAACCAGTTAAAAATCATTGCTTAGTTTTTTTATAGTTATTTTAGAAGTTTGATAAAATTCTAAAAAAGATTAGTTTTTAGATAATAGCCAATACTTTGCAAACAAATCCTATCAGGAAAGTGATTGCGGTTATAATAAAATTGATCATTTTGAAATTATTTAGCGTCCATAAAAACATCCACATTTCTCTGATTTAATCGCTCAGAGAATATAACACCATCTTTCATATGAATCGTTCTTTGCGAAAAAGAAGCATCATAATCAGAGTGGGTAACCATCAAAATTGTGGCACCTTTAGCATGCAAATCAGTCAAAAGTTCCATAACCTCATTACCATTTTTACTGTCCAGATTTCCTGTTGGCTCATCGGCCAAAATGATTTTTGGATCATTTACCAAAGCCCTTGCCACAGCAACCCTTTGTTGTTGTCCTCCTGAAAGCTGCTGAGGATAATGTTTTAAACGATGTGAAATGTTTAACTTCTCAGCAATCGCTTCAATTTTTTGTTTTCTCTCAGATGCTTTTACATTGTTATAAAGCAAAGGCAATTCGATATTATCATAAACAGAAAGCTCATCGATCAAGTTAAAATTCTGAAAAATGAATCCAATATTTTCTTTACGAACCTGAGCTCTTCCTTTTTCTTTTAGACCAATCATTTCCTGATCTAATAATTTATAACTTCCATCAGAAGCGCCGTCCAAAAGACCAATGATATTTAATAAAGTAGATTTTCCGCAACCTGAAGGTCCCATGATAGTTAAAAAATCACCTTTTTTAATCTCTAAATTAATTCCGCTTAAAGCTGAGGTTTCTACTTCTTCAGTTCTAAAAACTTTGGTTAAATTTTGAATAGTTATCATATTTTTTTAAGGTTTTAAATGTTGTTGATTATGTTTTTTGATTGATGATTGAAACGTTGTTAATTGTAAATGGTTAATTATTGATTGTTAATTAGGTTAAGACTGAAAACCGCGACTGCGACTAAAAAACCTACTGCGGCTGCGACTGAGAAATCGATAATTCCTCTATATCCTTATAATCTGCATACGATGAGGTAATCACAGATTCACCTTCTTTTAAGCCATCAAGAACTTCATAATAGGAAGGGTTTTCTCTGCCCAGTTTTATGTTTCTTCTTTCCGCTTTATTGCCTTTTACTACAAAAATCCATTTTCCTGCCGTTTCCTGATTAAAGCTGCCTTTTTGCACGACTAAAGTTTTATTCTTTTCAGATAAAATCAGTTTTACCCCGAAGCTTAATCCATCTTGTAAAACGATTTCTTCCTTAGATGTAAAAGCTAATTCTACTGTAAAATGGCCACTTTTAACTTCAGGAATTACTTTGGTAACCAGAACTTCAAGTGCTTTTCCTTTGAATTCTACCTGACCTTTTAAGCCTTCGCGAACTTTTTCCAAATAGAATTCATCTACGTCGGCAGTAAGTTTATAACCGCGTTTCGAATCAATTTTTCCGATGCTTTCTCCAGCCTGAAATGTTTTGCCTAAAACAGGTTCAAAGGAAGTTAATCGACCCGTTTCCGGAGCAGTAATTAGAAAATTCTTTTTGTTATTTCTTAAGATGTCCAAACTTTTCTCCATAGTTTGAATCGAACGATTGATTTGCGAAATCTGAACCTGATTCGTTTGTTTTTCTTTTTGAATGCTTTGCTGAATCGTTCTTTTACGCTCTTCCTGAAAACGAAGGCTTTCTTTAAATGTATTCCAGTCGTTTTTAGAAATTACCTCTTTATCATACAATCTGGCATTCATATCGTACAATCTTTTGGCATCATTATAATCATGTTCGATCAAAATCAAATCCTTATTAAGGTTCAATTCCTGATTTCTGATATTCAGTTTTCCGGTATTCAAATTGTTGATTTGTTCAATAATAGCCGTTTCCTGAGTCAGATAATTAAGCTCTGTGTTCGGGTTGTACAAACGTGCCAGTGATTGGCCTTTGGTTACCATTGCGCCATTTTCAACAAAAATCTCTTTTACAGATCCGCCTTCAGTAACATTTACCAACATTACATTTAAGGGTTCGACTTTAGCCTGAAAAACGACGAAATCTTCAAAAAAAGCTTTTTCAACTTTTTGAATCGAAAGCTCGTCAGATTTTACATTTAAACTTCTTTTGGTGTTAAAAGAAAAAAAGATGCCAACAGCCAAAACTAAAAAAACAGCAATTGCTATTGTGAGATATCTAAATTTTCTATTTTTACGTGGGATTACCTTGTCCATTTTTTAAATAATTTGCTGATAGTCAATAGGTAAATACTGTGCCATAAAATTTATTATTTGTAAAGTATTGATTTTAAAGGAGCTTTGAAAAACATTTAAAAAAATGACTGTTCGATAATGAACAGTTGACCGTTCGATATCGGACAAAAAAAGACAGCATGCGAAAAAAACAAGCTCAAATATTAATTGTTGATGATCAGGAAGAAATTCTTTTTTCGGCAAAGATGATTCTCAAAAAGCATTTTGAAACTATTTTCACAACTAATAGTCCCAAAAAAATCATTTCTCTTCTAAGTGAAAATGATATAAATGTGGTTTTATTAGACATGAACTACCGAATTGGTTTTGAAGATGGGCGAGAAGGAATTCATTGGCTAAAAGAAATTAAAATACTTTCGCCACAAACGATCGTGATTTTAATGACTGCTTTTGGCAAAATTGAAACCGCAGTTGAAGGAATAAAAATTGGTGCCTTTGATTATGTTTTAAAGCCGTGGCATAACGAAAAATTGCTGGAAACAATTGATAAGGCTGTCGCCGAAAGTAGAAAAAACACCAAGAAAGTTGTTGTAGAAAAAACAGAAAAGAAGTATTTTGTAGGGACTTCACAAAAAATAAAACAAGCATATTCTATTGCCGAAAAAGTAGCAAAAACCGATGCCAATGTTTTGATTTTAGGTGAAAACGGAACTGGTAAATATGTTTTTGCTGAGTTTATTCATCAGAATTCAGAACGAAAAACGCAGCCTTTTGTACATGTTGATTTAGGATCATTAAGTGATAATTTGTTCGAAAGCGAGCTTTTTGGATATGCCAAAGGCGCTTTTACAGATGCAAAAACAGATACACCCGGAAGATTCGAAATGGCTTCAAACGGAACGATTTTTCTGGATGAAATTGGGAATATTCCGCTTCATTTGCAAGCTAAATTATTACATGTTTTGCAAACAAAAACCGTTACGCGCTTAGGCGAAAGTAAAGCCAGACCACTAAATGTTCGTATTATTGCCGCAACAAACAGTGATATAAAAGCGGAAGTAAAAAACAAAACATTCCGCGAAGATTTGCTGTATCGTATCAATACAATGGAAATTCATTTGCCATCATTACGCGAACGGAAAGATGATATTGTTCCGATGGCTCATTTTATTCTGGATCAAATTGCAGAAAGATACAATCATGGTCCCGAAGCTTCGGGATGGAAATTTGAAGAAAATGCCGCACAATACATGGAAAAATATCCGTGGAACGGAAATGTGCGTGAAATGGAAAATAAGATTGAACGCGCTTTAATTTTAGCCGATAATAATACAATTTCTGTACACGATCTGGATATTTTAAACTTTGAGGAATTACAGGAAAACGACGAAAACCCATTATCTGAGATGGAACGAAATGTAATCGAAAAAGCCTTGTTTAAACACCACGGAAATATCAGTAAAACAGCCGAAGAATTAGGTTTATCAAGAGCTGCGTTATACAGAAGAATCGAAAAATACGATCTGAAAAATACTTAAAGTCAAAAATAGTTTTGCCACTCCCGATAGCTATCGGGATAAAGGATTAAAAAGGATTTCTTTTGTTTCACGCAGATTCGGCAGATTTAGGCAGATTATTTTTGTTTTAATCTAATTTTATCTGCTTCAATCTTTTTAAAATCTGCGTGAAATAAATTTTAAGAATCTTTTTAATCCTTTAATCTTTGGCAATAAAAAAAATAAAATAATGAAAAACTGGAAGTTTTATAATGCATTGTTTGTGAGAGTGTTATTTGTTATGGCGCTCTTTTTCTTTTGCGTTTTTCTGATCTATAAAACGTTTTATTACAATGCGCTTTTGGTTGGTTTTTTTGTTGCTGTAATGTTGATTGAAATGTATTTCTTTTTCAGAAATCAATTATTATTTTACGATAAGACATTGCTTTCAATTTTACAGAATGATTTTTCGACTAATTTCCCTGAAGAACATAAAAAAGAGAATTTTAAAACCTTATATCTTTTATACAACACACTAAAAGTTCAGCAACAAGAGCAAACATCAAAAGAACTTGTTTACCAATCTATTTTGAATAGTATTGATACTGCGGCTTTAATTTTAGAAAAAGAAAATGAAGAATGGAATATATTTTTAATGAACGATTGCTTTTCAAACATTTTTAATGTGCCAAAAGTCAGTCATTGGAAATATCTTAAAAACTACTTGCCTTCACTTTGTGCCGAGATTGAAAACGTAGGTTTCACAGATTTAAAATCGGCAATTTCGATAAAAATAGAAGAACAGGATCTGCAGACTTTTATGTTGCAAACGTCACATGCAAAGACGTATAACAAAGAATATTTTATTATTCTATTGGATAGTATTCAGCGTGTCATTGAGAAAAAAGAGAAAGAAGCCTGGATTAATCTGATGAAAATTATTTCGCATGAATTAATGAATTCCTTAACGCCAATTCGGGCGCTTTCACAGAATTTACTACACATTGTCGATCAGGAAAAACTGGAAGAAGATGATTTTGAGGACATTAAAAGCAGTATTTCGACCATTATAAACCGAAGCGATCATTTACAGGTTTTTGTTGAGAATTACCGAAAACTGGCTATGCTTCCGACGCCAACCAAAATAATGACGCCAATAAATGCGCTTTTTGAAGATTGCCTCCGAATCATGAATCCGATTTTAAAAGCAGAAAACATCGAACTGATAAACGAGATTCATAGTCCACGTTCGATTTTGATTGATAAAAATCAGATGGAGCAGGTAATTATTAATTTGATCACCAACAGTATTTATGCCTTGAAAGAAAAGAGCGAAAAGAAAATGTTCATCTCTAGTTATGCTGAAAATAATCGCTTTTTTATCGTCATTTCGGACAACGGAAAAGGAATCGATCCGGAGATTAGGGATAAAGTATTTCTTCCGTTTTTTACAACCCGAAAAGATGGCGCCGGAATTGGATTAACACTTTCTAAAAATATTATAGAAGCACATGGCGGTTACTTAAGTTATCAAACCGATGAAGGTAAAACTAGTTTCGTTATTTGTTTGATTTAAGATTGAACCATATAAGTTATGTAAGTTCATATTAAGCATTGTGTATAAATCTCTCGCAAAGAGTTCGCGAAGTCGCAAAGTTTTATTTCTGAATTTTTTATTTGCATTTTTTGTCATTCCGATTTCTAGGATAAAATCAAATCGTTTTTTCTATGAGTCAATCACGTCCCGACGTTTCTGGATCTGGACGTTGCTATAAAAGAATCCTTCTCCGGAATTTCAGAGAGAGTTCCGGAGGAACGAAACATATTGTAGGGATGGATTTCAATCCATTCTTCGCAATAATAACCACAATCTTGTCATCCCGAGGAACGAGGGATCTCCGCGAGAAATTCCGCAATCAAAATCGCCAATCTTTGTAAAGCTACTTATGGAGATCCCTCGTTCCTCGGGATGACAAAAATGCGAATAGAAATAAGCGTCACGATTAAATGAACTTATATAACTTACATGGTAGAAACATCTGGAGTCCAAAAGTGCTTTTCCAAATCTATAATTTGATTATTTTCTACGACAATACCTTCGCTTTCCAGAAGTTGCTGCATTAAATTGGTTCCGTCAAAATAGTGTTTTCCGGTCAAAAGACCTTTTCTATTTACAACCCGGTGTGCAGGAATATCATCCATATTATGACAGGCATTCATTGCCCAACCCACCATGCGTGCAGAACGTGCGGTTCCTAAAGCTTTTGCAATTGCGCCATAAGAAGTTACTTTTCCGTACGGAATTTGTCTTGCAATAGCGTAGACTCTTTCAAAAAAATTATCTTCAACCATACTTGAATTATTTTACCATTAAGATATTAAGGTTCATTAAGACAAAGCTTAACTTTTTATTGAAAAAATAATTAAGAAAGTGAAGTTTTACAAAGCGATGCTTAATTTTTCTTAATTTCTTAAAGATTAAAATTAAATAAAAAATCCTTTTAGATCTGCTTAAATCTGCAAAATCTGCGTGAAATTAATTTAAGAAATTTTTAATCAGTGGCAGATATCTTTACCCGAAATAGTAATTCAAAATATTGAAAAGTGTTCCTACAGCAATTAATCCTGTAATACTACCGATGATAGTATTCATGTTTCGCATTAGATAATCGGTTTTCTTTTCGATTCTTCCAAAGAAACCAATGTAGCTGTATAAGGCAGCAAATGAACCCAAAACAGATCCAAAAACAAAAGTGAAAATAATGTTGTGTTCGAATGCAAAAAGGTGATAAGAAGCCAGTGTCACGCTAACAACAACATAATACGGAATCGGGAAAAAGTTCAGACCCGAAAGCAGCATTCCTAAGAAGAAACGGCTTTTTTTACTGCTTTTTTTGATTTTCGATTTTTTGGCTTTAGGCTCTTTGGCGATAAACAAAAAGTAAATCGTCAAGATCGAGAAAATAGCAAAACCAACTTCGCGTAATAAAGTAACAACATCAGGGCGATTGTCAATAACCTGCGCAAATAAAACAGCTAAAGAAACCTGAAAAAAGATCACCAAAATCGCACCTGCAACAAACCATAAAGCATTCTTTTTGCCCTCTTTTAGGTTTACTTTGGCTGCTGTCATGTTGATTAAACCTGGCGGAATAATCCCAATGAAAGCGGCAAGAAAACCTGAAAGTAAAGGGGTAAGTAATGCCATTCAGTTATTTAATGAGTTTTGAAAGTTGTATTTAAAATTAAATTAGTCTTTAATTTTAAAGCGAATATACGTAATTGCCTTGTTAATTTCTAAATATTGTTTCTCGTAAAAAGTCTGAAAAGCAGTAACTTCTTCAGGACTTCCTTCGTTTGTATATACGTTGTGGTTTGCATACAAAACTTCGTGTCCTTCACCATGAAGCAATCCTAAAGTATAACCGTGCATAAATTCACTGTCGGTTTTTAGGTTTACAACACCTTCTTTTTTAAGGATTCTTTTGTACAATTTCAAGAACTCAGAATTGGTCATTCTGTGTTTCGTTCTTTTGTATTTGATTTGCGGATCCGGAAAAGTAATCCAGATTTCATCCACTTCATTTTCAGCAAAAACATGATTGATTAATTCGATTTGAGTTCGAATAAAAGCAACATTATGCAGTCCGTTTTCAACAGCGGTTTTAGCACCTCTCCAGAAACGCGCGCCTTTAATATCTATTCCGATAAAATTTTTGTCAGGATATCTTTCTGCTAATCCAACAGAATATTCTCCTTTTCCACATCCTAATTCTAAAACTAATGGATTATCATTTTTAAAGAAATCAGAGTTCCATTTTCCTTTCAAAGGCATTAAATCGCCTACAACTTCTTCTCTTGTTGGTTGAAAAACGTTTTGAAACGTTTCGTTTTCTCTGAATCTTTTTAGTTTATTTTTACTTCCCACTTTTACAAAAATTTTCAGCAAAATTAAGGAATATAAACGAATGAAAATAGCGCAATTACGTTTAAAGTTTTTAGCCGTGAATTTTCATGAAGGATATTTTTTTTTCGCCACGAATTACACAAATTTTCACGAATTAATTTACGCAGTATGATCAAAAAAAAATTCGTGAAAATTCGTGTAATTCGTGGCAAACTTTATAAATATGGTTTTACCCGTAATGCGCTTCAGTAATAGGTTTTAAATTTGGGTCAAGCGTTTCATCGTGTTGCGATAAATCCAGTCCAATATGTTCGTTTTCTTCAGAAACACGCAGTGGAATAATAAAGTTGGTTACTTTAAACAAGAAATAAGCTCCGAAGAAAGTAAATATCGAAACCAAAACCAATGCCATCATATGATGTGCAAAAACATTCCATCCGCCGTGTAATAGGCTTGCATCTTCACCATGAGCAAAGATAGCAGTAAGGATCATTCCCATAATTCCACCAACGCCGTGACAGGCAAAAACGTCAAGCGTATCATCAAATCTTTTAGAGAAACGACAATTTACAACTGAGTTTGAAACTAAAGCCGTAACAAATCCAAAGAACATACTCTCAGGAACAGATACATATCCTGCGGCAGGTGTTATCGCAACCAAACCTACAACAGCTCCAATACAAGCACCAAGAGCCGAAACTTTTCTTCCGTTCATTCTGTCAAAGAAAACCCAGGTTAACATCGCTGCTGCCGATGAAGTTGTAGTTGTTGCAAAAGCCATTGCGGCAGTTCCGTTGGCAGCAAGAGCTGAACCAGCGTTGAATCCAAACCATCCAAACCACAACATTCCCGTTCCTAATAATACAAATGGAATATTGGTTGGTATATGAGCACTATTTTTTCTTTTTCCTAAAACGAGAACTCCTGCCAAAGCAGCAAATCCAGAACTCATATGTACAACGGTTCCTCCAGCGAAATCTTTTACGCCAAAATAAGTTCCTAAAATTCCTGTTGGATACCAAACCGAATGGCACAAAGGTGCATATATAAAAATGGTAAACAAACTGATGAAAAGTAAATACGATATAAAACGAACACGTTCTGCGAACGAACCCGTAATAATTGCCGGAGCGATAATCGCAAATTTCATTTGGAACAAAGCAAAAAGCATAAACGGAATTGTGCTTGCCAATTTCTTATGCGGTAAAACGCCCACATAATCCATAAAGGCAAATGTAGTTGGATTGCCAAAGAAACTATAAAAGTGGGCACCGGAGCCAAACCCTACAGGATCGCCAAAAGCTAAACTAAAGCCAACTACAACCCATAAAAGCGTTACAACGCCCAAACAAATGAAACTTTGCAACATGGTCGAAATAACGTTTTTTCGACCTACCATTCCGCCATAGAAAAAAGATAATCCCGGAGTCATGATCAAAACCAGACAGCAAGAAGTCAGCATCCAGGCAACATCGGCAGGTACAATATGATCGGTTGTGCCAAATTCAGATAATACGTAACTATTTTGAGTAACAGTTGGCCAAAATGCGCCGGTAATACAAACAATACTTATAATAATAAAGGAAATGACCCAGCGTTTTTCTATTTTCATTTTTCAGATACTTTATTTAGCCCTATTTTTTTTGGGGTCAAAGTTAAAAAAAAATAAAGATTTTGATTTCGAGGGCTGTTAAAATAGAGGTGTAGCTTTTATTTTAGTCAATTTTGTAAAATTCGAACCGTTTTTTTGACACAATCTTATTTTGAACTTCTAAATTATAGGTAATATTGTCAATTGTATTATAATTAAATTGATACCAGATCTTGTAAAGTCCTAGAAAAGTTAGGATTATAATAAGAAAGCTAAAAAATGTTTATTTTTTCTTAAGCTTCTCAATCAAAACGTCTTCGATAGGCGTTTTTACCTTAATCACTGCATTAACGTCATCATTCGGAATTGTCATCGATAAAACATAATGCTGAATTTTCCATTCTTTCCCCACTTTTATCAAAACGCCAGAACCACGACAAATTTTCATTTGCGTATTTAGCAATTCATCAAACCAGGCAATTTCCCCCGTTTTATCAAAAAAGATATGACGTTCAAGAGCCGTAAAATTCCAGGTTGTCCCTTTGTCAAAGAAAGGTTTTGCCCAAATTTTAAAATCTTTTTTAACCCAATTTTCGGTAGCGTCCGTTCCAATGAAAATAGCATCATCGGCCATGAGATTAAAATAGTCGTCGAATTTCACATCAGCGGCAGCTTTGTGCCACGCATCAATTGTTTGACTTACTTTTTCTTTTTCGGAAGTTTGTGCATTTGCAAAAGAAGCAACGAATAATAAAAGTAGAATTGATTTTTTCATAAAAGGCTTTGTTTTGGATTTAAAGTTAGCAAAAATTATAGTTTAATCTCGCAAAGTCGCGAAGTCGCAAAGTTTTATTTTTTACTGTTGGTCGTGATTTAATCGCGCAAAGACGCAAAATTTTTTTAAAGCCACAGATTAAAATCGTACTGTTTTGTCATTTCGACCGGAGGGAGAAATCACACTAGAAACTCCGTATAGTAAGGCAATAATCTTTGTCGAGTCACGAATGTGATTTCTCCCTCCGGTCGAAATGACACAAAATGAGCGAAAAACTTTGCGACTCTGCGAGATTAAAATCATAAGACAAAACTTAAATTATCTTACATCACTTATATGGTACAATAGGATTTAGTATCTTTGATTGCTTTAAAAATATACATCATGAATCCAAAAATACTTATCACATCAATATTTGTCACTTCCTTGGTTTTTGTTTCCTGCAAGAAAGAATTGGAACCACAAGAAAGTACGCCAGCATCTGAGTTGGTTAAATTAGGATTAGCAAAAGACACTACAAAGACGCAGTCAGTAGTTCAAAATCCCGCAACAAACCCGAACACGGTTTTGAGTAGTAATGCCGGATTAAATCCTGCACACGGACAACCCGGACATCGTTGCGATATTGCAGTTGGCGCTCCATTAAATTCGGCACCAACACAAGGACAAACTGCTACAGCGCAACCTGTACAAACCGTTCAGGTAAACCCAAGTCAGCAAAATGTAGTTACGACAACAACTGCTGCACCCGTAAAAGTAGCCAAAGGAATGAATCCTTCGCATGGTCAGCCAGGACACAGATGTGATATTCCGGTTGGAGCACCTTTGAATTCTCCTGTAGCGAAACCAGTTGCTGCGACTCCTGCCCAAAGCGGAACCACGACCCAAAATTTTACCGTTTCGCCACCTGCAAATAATGCAGTTCCAGCTTTATTGAGCACAGAAAAACCAGTTGCAACTGCCGAAGGAATGAATCCGCCACACGGGCAAACCGGACATCGCTGTGATATTGCAGTTGGAGCTCCGTTGCCAAAATCATAATATTTACGTCAATAATCTGGGCGTGCCACCAATATAAAAAGGGGCTGACTATGCAAAACGCTTAGTCGCCCCTTTTTATATTTCTACCAACATTTAACTCCTAACGGAGTATTTAGAAAAATATCTCGGAGAGATTATCTGTCGGTAGCAAAAAAAAAATGAAGATGGTTAATTTGTCCCGTAGGGACAACACAAAACGTTCCCAAATTTATTCACATTTGTAAACCAATAAACCGTTTATTCAATTTCAAAAATCGCTTGAATTTCTACAGCCGAATTAATAGGTAATGAAGCCGCACCAATTGTTGCTCTGGCATGTTTTCCTTTTTCTCCAAAAACCAATGCCGTCAAGTTTGAAGCCGAATTCATAATTCCTGCATGTTGTGTATATTCCGGAGTCGTGTTAAAATATCCTGTCAATTGTACACATTGTTTTACTTTATTCAAATCACCTCCACAAGCCTCTTTTAAAACTGCAATTACATTCAGCATTGTTTGATAAGTTGCTTCTTTGGCTTGATCGTCAGTAACTGTTGCGCCAACTTTTCCAGGATTCAGGATTTTTCCGTCTTTAAGAGCTACCTGATTAATATATACTTTATGGTCTGAAATCGTAAACGGAACATAATTTCCAACAGGTTTTGGCGCTTCAGGAAGTACAATATTATTGTCTTTTAATGTTTTGTTGATATCGACTTTAGTTTCTGTCGAAGTTGTTTTTACAACTTTTATATTCTCCGTATTTCTCAATCCTGATGCTACTCTTGCCAAAGCTTTTCCTTGTTCTTTAGCCAAATTCAATTCGCTTTGCGACGGACGCGTTCCTGTAGATCCTGCCAATGAAGTTGCTCCAAAAGGCGTATTTCCCTGAGGAACTGTTTTGTCTAAAGTTGCCGTTCCCATAATTCCGGTTGGTACAATTACCATTCCGTGAGAAGCAAGGATATTCCAAAAAGACAAAATTGCAGCTTCTTTTCCTGCTCCGGATCCAGCCGACATAAATACAGTTGCCGGTTTTCCTTCTAAAGTTCTAGAAGTCCAAAGCGGAATACTCTGACTGAAAAAATAATTCATATCGGCACTAATATTAGCAAAATGAACGGGACTTCCAAAAGCGATTCCGTCATAATTGGCTAATTCATCAATAGTGGCAATTGGTAATTTCTCAACATCAGCGTTTAGTTTTTCTTTCGGATTAATCGAAGGAACTCTTTTTATTGTTGCTTTTGTATTTGGATATTCCTGAATTCCTTCGGCAATAGCTTTTGCCATTTTATAAGTTCCGCCGTTTTGAGAATAAATCAAAACCAGAACATTTGTTTCCGAAGATTTTACTTGTGCATTTACGCCAAAACTTAACAGAACTGCGGTTAGTAATACGAGTAGTTGCTTTTTCATGAGTGTATTTTAAATAATTATTGTAGATAATCCCAATCAATTTGCTTGTTTTCGTTCAAGAATCAAGTTCATTTTTTGGGAGAGCAAAATTACTTCTTACAATACCGAAAAGCGTTATTATTATCTTAATTTTATTTTTCCGTATACTATAAAGCCTCGCTAAGGTTTATAAGAAACACGAAGAGTTGCGCAAAATTTAAACACATAGAAACATAGATTTTAGATGCAAAAAAAGAATACAAAAAAGAAATACATTTCTCTCACATAGCTAACTATGTTTGTTTAAATAAGTGAAACGCCTTTTTTAAAGCCCAAAGACTATGTTTCTATGTGTTAGAATTAATTGCAATACAAAATTACAATGTAAAAAAAAAATGGCATTATCTAAATTTAAGATAATGCCATTTTTGCATTTGTTGCTATAGGAATTAAAACGCCTTCTGTTTTTCGAAAGTCGTAGTAAGAGTTTTTTTTGCTTTTGCCAAAGCACCGATAAAAGCTTTTTCAAGAGTATCAGCGTGTTCTGTAACCGTTATGGGTTGTAGTTTTGCGGTACGAACTTCAATCACACATTTTTTATCGTGTAAGCTGAATTTCTCTCCGTTTTCATCTCCGAAATGTACTTCGATGCGGGTTATTTTTTCCTCAAAACGCGTTAAACCTTTTTCTAATTCGCCAGAAAAATAAGCTTCTAATCTCTCGTGTCCTTCGATGTTCTTGTCGGTGTTGATTTGAATTTTCATATCGGTTTATTATTTAATGATTGTTTCTCAAAGCTATCAAAATTTGATCAAAGTAACGAATGAGTTAATAAAACATTATGAAAAAATGTTGGAAAATTTCAAGGCTGTTTTTGTCGGACTTGGCGATTCTGAAATGTTATTATGGAACGCGGATTTAACGGATTCACTTCGTGAAAACGCGGATAAAAACAGATTTTTTTATTATTTTTTTGACAGGCTGAGCGTCCCGAGGCGTCGGGCAATGTCATTAAGTTAAGCTTCTTTATTTTAAAGCCACTCCCGATAGCTATCGGGATAAAGGATTAAAAAGATTAAAAAAAATGGGCGTAAATCTGCTAAATCAGTGTGAAATTTTTTTTTGCTTCTTCTGTGAGGGATTATTTCACGGTAGCATTATAGATTTTCCTTAACTTAATGACATTGGGCGTCGGGAGAAGCCTCGCAACAATAATCAAACTATAGTTGTAAGAATTAATTACTCATAACTTTTTTATGAATGCCGAAACCACAGCGTTTTTTGGTATCTTCGCAGTCCTAAAACTTTCAGATTATGAACTTGACTAAATTTTTGCCCGTGTGGTACGCTGGCGGTATTGGAAACAACTGCAACGCTCTGAAAGGCGTAGGACAGCTAACCCGTACGGGTTTTATATTACCTAAACTTTCAGATTATGAGTGTAAACACCCTTTCAAAAGAAACCGAATTGCGGTTAAACGAATTTTTCAACCAAGCGACTGATCCTAAAAGTTTCGCAAAAGCAATTCGAAGAGTAAATTATCTTCTCGCCATGTCTCTAATGCGCGAATGCGAAACCCTGCAAATCGATCCAAAATCAGTTGAAGATGGTTTTTATTGGTTGAATGAATTAGCAGAAATATTAAATCCTTATTTGGATGTTGAATGATTTATAATGAGAAAAGCCACTGTGTAGTGGCTTTTCTGTTTTGTGTTTTTTTCTGTTTGTTACTTTTTTCGCTTGCTTTGTCATTCCGAAGAATGAGGAATCTCCGCAAGTAACTCCGTTGCAATTGTCAAGTTAGGAGTTTTGTTTTTCTCTTACTTATGTTTAATAATGCAGGAGTTCAGATTTTTTTAATTCTAAATTTAGTTATGTGTTCGCATACGTCACATTTTACAAAACTATTATCATCTACAAACATATCTATTTCAAATTCGTAATCACAAACAGGACAATTGTAAATAATATCTATAAGATTTATAGGCGGATTAAGTACAGTTGGGATTTCTAAAATTGAATAATCTATCATTCTTTTTCTCTCAATATTTTCAATTCAGCCAAGTTGTATATAATCATATATAAAATCATTTATTTCTTCTCCTTCAGAATCAAATTTTAAAACAATTCTAGAGCATAATTTATCAACCCAATTTTCAATTTTTTCTAAAGAATCAATTTTATTTAGAAAAGACAGAAGTTTATTTTGATCAGTAAAATCATCTATGAACATAACAATATCTTCTTTAAAAGTATCTGCGTAATTCTCATTTGCTTGCGACAAGTAATTTTCTAAATGCTGAATTTTTTCATTTAAACTTAACATAGGAATTTTATTTCAAAGATAAATCTAAAACGCAATTATAGCTATATTCAAAGTTGAAAATTGATTATGTTTTTTTTATCTGTTTTAATTAATATCTGAAATTAAATGATATTCTTTAATTTCTTTAGATTTTATAATTCTTTCTTCAAATTTTAAATTATTTATGGGATTTTCAATCGTTAAAAAAGTTGGTGTATCATTCATGTTTAAGACTAAAGCAATAATATAATCATTTTTATATTCTGAAGCCATTAGAAACTCTTTTTCAGTTAATCTAAACTTTCCTTTTTTCTCTCTAATTCCTTTAACTTCTGCTAAAAATGAACTTTCGCTAACATTAATTTGAAAATCATAACCATCTCCATATAATCTAGCATCTTCTAAAATTCCATTCTTAAAGTTAGAAATTTCAGTGTAATTGTTTATAACGTATAATTCAGCTTCTAAACCTGTTTCTTGAAGTTTTTTAAATCTTGATTTTACAATTGGTTTGACTTTAACAAAAAGCTCTTTTATCTTGTAATTTTCTTTTAAATATAATTTTACAATATTTGAATAGTCTTTTACATTTTCATTGCCAAATAAACTATCAATTAGATGTTTTCTATGGATGTAAGAATCTCCATTTTGCCACCAACCTTTTCTATTATTAGTTGTAAAAAATGGATTAAATAAATCCATTCTGTTTTTTACGACACTACTTGTTTTAGCTATTCCAATCTCTACAAAATACTTAAAGAAATCAGTTTTTGTACTAAAGCCAAATTCCTTTACAAATGAATTATCAAATTTAGATAAGCCATAACCAAGTAAATTTAGAATTTCATAGTTTTCGTGTTTATTGCTTTTTTGCTCCATAAATTTTGCAACTAATTAAATGTAATTATCTACTTGATTTGTCTTTCGTTTATTGCGTTCTGAATTTCAAGAATACAAGAATCCAAATTCTTTTTGATATCGTTACTCCAAAAACGCAGAATCTTCCAGTTTTGAGATTCTAGATATGCATTGACTTCTATATCTCGTTGAATATTTCGTTCGATTTTTTTGATCCAGAATTCAGGATTGGTTTGCGGTTTTTTTCTGGTTTCCCAATCTTTCCCGTGGAAGAATTCTGAATCTACGAAAATGGCAATTTTGAGTTTTTTAAAAGTAAAGTCAGGTTTGCCGAAAACTGTTCTATTGTTTTTACGGTATCTATAACCTAAAGTCCATAATGCTTTTGCCAAACGAACTTCTTCTTTGGTATTTGTGCTGCGAACAGCTTGCATGTTTTTGGATCTTTGTTCTGGAGTTATTCGGTCCATAAAAATAATTATTAAAGTTTAGAACTTAATAATTAATGGTATTTTGTTAATTAATTCAAGTTGCTAGTTGATTGCTTTATTTAACTGGAGTCCAAATACAAACAATGTCAGTTTTATCAAAAAACCTTCTAATGTTACTGCATGTATAGTTCTTGGAAACATTTTTTTTATGTCGCTTATTGTTGTTTCTACTCTTTTTCTCATTTTTAACTTTTCATTTTTTTGCTCTATTGTATCTGTTCGTTTAGCATTTGACTTTCTTTGAATTTTTAATAAAACACATTTTTTCATTAGGGCAAAATCTTCTAAACCGTAATCAGTATAAGCACTATCTCCATAAATCGA